>NZ_LMFF01000001.1:0-1365000 GCF_001427205.1 Rhizobium sp. Root491 | reverse complement strand
CCCTCGCCGAAAGACCAAGGGTTCCTGCTTAAAGTTAATCTGAGCAGGGTTAGCCGGCCCCTAAGACGAGGCGGACACGCGTAGTCGATGGGAACCACGTTAATATTCGTGGGCCTGGTGGTAGTGACGGATCTCGTGTGTTGTACATTCTTACTGGATTGAATGTGCGGCGAAGAGGTTCCAGGAAATAGCTCCACCGTATAGACCGTACCCGAAACCGACACAGGTGGTCAGGTAGAGTATACCAAGGCGCTTGAGAGAACTATGTTGAAGGAACTCGGCAAATTGCACGCGTAACTTCGGAAGAAGCGTGACCCCATTTTACGCAAGTATGATGGGGTGGCACAGACCAGGGGGTAGCGACTGTTTATCAAAAACACAGGGCTCTGCGAAGTAGCAATACGACGTATAGGGTCTGACGCCTGCCCGGTGCTGGAAGGTTAAAGGGAGGGGTGCAAGCTCTGAACTGAAGCCCCAGTAAACGGCGGCCGTAACTATAACGGTCCTAAGGTAGCGAAATTCCTTGTCGGGTAAGTTCCGACCTGCACGAATGGCGTAACGACTTCCCCGCTGTCTCCAACATAGACTCAGTGAAATTGAATTCCCCGTGAAGATGCGGGGTTCCTGCGGTCAGACGGAAAGACCCCGTGCACCTTTACTATAGCTTTACACTGGCATTCGCCAAGGCATGTGTAGGATAGGTGGTAGGCTTTGAAGCAGGGACGCCAGTTCTTGTGGAGCCATCCTTGAAATACCACCCTTATCTTCGTGGATGTCTAACCGCGGTCCGTTATCCGGATCCGGGACAGTGTATGGTGGGTAGTTTGACTGGGGCGGTCGCCTCCGAAAGAGTAACGGAGGCGCGCGATGGTGGGCTCAGACCGGTCGGAAATCGGTCGTCGAGTGCAATGGCATAAGCCCGCCTGACTGCGAGACTGACAAGTCGAGCAGAGACGAAAGTCGGTCATAGTGATCCGGTGGTCCCGTGTGGAAGGGCCATCGCTCAACGGATAAAAGGTACGCCGGGGATAACAGGCTGATGACCCCCAAGAGTCCATATCGACGGGGTTGTTTGGCACCTCGATGTCGACTCATCGCATCCTGGGGCTGGAGCAGGTCCCAAGGGTATGGCTGTTCGCCATTTAAAGCGGTACGTGAGTTGGGTTCAGAACGTCGTGAGACAGTTCGGTCCCTATCTGCCGTGGGTGTAGGAATATTGACAGGATCTGTCCCTAGTACGAGAGGACCGGGATGGACGTATCTCTGGTGGATCTGTTGTCCTGCCAAGGGCATAGCAGAGTAGCTATATACGGAATGGATAACCGCTGAAGGCATCTAAGCGGGAAACCAACCTGAAAACGAGTGTTCCCTATCAGAGCCGTGGAAGACGACCACGTTGATAGGACGGGTGTGGAAGCATGGCAACATGTGAAGCTTACCGTTACTAATAGCTCGATCGACTTCTTCGTTCCCATTGTTCATGCTCATCAAAGATGARCATCATCTGTTCTGTCCTGACGCGCATAGCGCTCCGGACGGGCCGCGCCACAGGGCGCGACGACCTCTGGTCTGTATGGCAAACATACGGGAWGGGTCGCAGAAAGACGTGTTAAATTAAATGAAGCGCAAGCTTCCCAGCTTCTCGAAACAACACTCATGTGAAAACATGAACTGTGTTGCGTTTTGCCGACCTGGTGGTTATCGCGGGGCGGCTGCACCCGTTCCCATTCCGAACACGGCCGTGAAACGCCCCAGCGCCAATGGTACTCCGTCTCAAGACGCGGGAGAGTAGGTCGCTGCCAGGTCTGCAAAACGCAACAAATATCTTCTCANACACGGCCGTGAAACGCCCCAGCGCCAATGGTACTCCGTCTCAAGACGCGGGAGAGTAGGTCGCTGCCAGGTCTGCAAAACGCAACAAATATCTTCTCAAGCAAACTCTTCGGCCCAGCCGATACAAAGGGCCGCTCAAAGCGGCCTTTTTGCATTGCGGAACATGAAAACATAAGGAAAACGCAACGTGCGTCCCTTAAAGGAGACAAATCGCCTTCGGCAATTTGCTCCGGAACTATACATCACAGCGTCCCTGTGATGCAGTCGCGATAAATCCMATAGGGATTTACGCTGGTCGCGATAAATCCMATAGGGATTTACGCTGGTAACGCGGGGTGGAGCAGCCCGGTAGCTCGTCAGGCTCATAACCTGAAGGCCGCAGGCATAGGGATTTACGCTGGTAACGCGGGGTGGAGCAGCCCGGTAGCTCGTCAGGCTCATAACCTGAAGGCCGCAGGTTCAAATCCTGCCCCCGCAACCATCTTCACAAAAACCCCGTAGCTTAAGCTGCGGGGTTTTCCTTTTGCAAAATACCTCAAATAACATCCAAACCAATATAAGTTCGCATCGTCCACAATTGGCGCTCTTTTTTATGGGACTGATTCAGCCTTTCTGCGTTGCGATAGCCCCTGATTTGGCCATGATGTACACACTGCCCAGCTCATAAGAAAGCCAACGTGATCACCGACCCCTTGCAGATTCTCAAGACCGTCTATGGCTACGATACGTTTCGTGGACAGCAGGCCGAAATCATCCGGCATGTGATGGCAGGCAACAATGCATTTGTATTGATGCCAACAGGGGGCGGGAAGTCGCTTTGTTACCAGATTCCGGCGCTCGCCCGTAAGGGAATGGGGCTGGTTGTTTCGCCCCTGATCGCGCTGATGGTTGATCAGGTCGCCGCCTTGCGTCAGGCAGGTGTGCGGGCAGAAGCTCTCAACTCCGATCTTTCCCCAGAAGAGCGGCGGCTACTCTGGCAGGATATGCGGGCTGGCAAGGTCGATATTCTCTATGCCGCGCCTGAGACCCTTCTCAAGCCGGATGTTCTGGATGCGCTTCAACCTATCAGCCTGTCGCTGATCGCGATCGACGAAGCCCATTGTCTATCGCAGTGGGGGCACGATTTTCGTCCCCCTTACCGCCAGCTAGACACGTTGATCGAGCGCTTTCCGGATACGCCACGCATGGCGCTGACGGCGACTGCGGACGAGCCAACCCGCGCCGAAATTCTGGGTCATCTCGGAATCAACGGAAGCGACGCCTTCATAGCCGGATTCGACCGGCCAAATATCCGCTATGCGATCATGGAAAAGGATAATCCACGTACGCAGCTGAAGCGCTTCCTGACGGGTCGCGAGGACGAAAGCGGCATCGTCTATTGCCTTTCCAAACGCAAGGTCGATGAGACGGCAGCCTGGCTGCGTGAGGAGGGGCGCGATGCGCTTCCCTATCACGCCGGCATGGACAAGGCCGCCCGCGAGGCGAACCAGACCCACTTCCAGCATGGTGAAGCTGTCATCATGGTTGCAACCGTGGCTTTTGGCATGGGCATCGACAAACCGGATGTGCGCTTCGTCGTGCATATCGATCTGCCCAGCAGCATCGAAGCGTATTATCAGGAAACCGGCCGTGCCGGCCGTGATGGTCTGCCGTCCGACGTGCTTATGCTTTACGGTTATGAAGACATCGCATTGCGCAACCGCTTTATCGAAGAGTCGGATGCGGGCGACCAGCGCAAAAACATGGAGCGCCGGAAGCTCGATGCGTTGCTTGGTCTCGCGGAAACAGCCGGTTGCCGTCGGCGGGTGCTTTTGTCTTATTTCGGCGATCGTTGCGAGCCCTGCGGCAATTGCGACACCTGTGCGGAACCGCCGGACCTGTTTGATGGTGCCATTGCCGCGCAGAAGTTGCTGTCCTGCATTTACCGCACGGGAGAACGTTTCGGCCAGGCCTATGTCATCCGCGTATTGCTGGGCATGGAAGATGAACGGATATCGAGCTTTGGTCACGATCGGATCACGACCTACGGCATCGGCAAAGAGCACGACAATCGCACCTGGCGGGCCATCCTGCGCCAGATGGTTGCGCTGCGCCTGATCGAGGTTGATCTGGCCGGTCACGGGGGATTGTCCATTTCCGAAGAAGGGAGGCGGTTCCTGCGCGAAAAGCCGTCCCTGATGTTGAGGATACCGACCGCTCCCCGTTCGGCGCGACAACAGACGAATCGCAAGCCCACCGCCATTGTTCTACCGGATGCCGATCGCAGCCTCTTTGAGGCGCTGCGTGCGAAGCGCATGGAAATTGCCCGCGCACAGAACGTTCCGCCCTATGTGATTTTTCACGACAAGACACTCATTGAGCTTGCGGCAGCAAGACCGGCCTCTGTGGGGGAAATGGCGCAGATACCTGGAGTGGGAGACACAAAGCTGGAACGATACGGCCCTGCTTTTCTGGCGGCTATCATGGAACATGCCGCCAGCGAGTGACCATTTGAATCCGGCAAAGAGTCCCGCCAGGAAATTTCGGCAGGGCCTGAAACCTCAGCCTGTTGTGTCCTTGAAGAGAACATTCTGGTCGATGAGATAACGGGAAAACAGGGGCAGGCTCGCTCCCCCGATAGCCCGGGCCTGGCTGCCTACCGCTCCCTCGATGATTTCTGGCAGCGTAACACCCTGAAGATCGTGATGTTTGAGGGCAAGGCGGGTGGCGGAGACTATTCTTGCTCTGACCCAATCCGGAAAACCGCCATCGATGATGACGCTGGAAAAATCGATGATGGAGGCTGCAGCGATGACGGCTTGCGCAAGGGCCGCGGCCGTTTTTCCGATCCAGCTTTCCAGCGGCTCGCCGAAATCGATCCATTCATCCGGCGAGAACCACAGGGGACGGGGATCGATGCCGCGTTCGCGCAACATGTTTTCCAGAACGAAGATGGAGGCGATTTTCAGAAGCTGGACCGTGTTGCCGTCCTGCCCCTGAACCGGAAGGGGGCCGATTGCACCGGCGGTGCCCGTCTTTCCGGAAAACAGTGCGGAATTTAAAACGACACCGCCACCGATGAAGGATCCGATGAAGATATAGAGAAAATCGGGGTAGTTCTGGCCTGCACCAAAAACCAGTTCTGCACCGCAGGCACTGGTCGCATCGTTCTGCAGGAAAACCGGATAGCTGACGCCATTCGCAATTTCGGAGCGGATATCGACGTCGCGCCAGCGCTCCATCTCATTCTGCGGCGCGCCCACCTCCTGCGCCCAGTTCCACAATTCGAACGGCGCGGCAATGCCGACACCGGCAATTTTCTGCCGTTCGGCCGGAGAGAGCTTGGATTCGAGTTCCGTGATACCCTCGATGACGAATGGCAAAATCCATTCCGGCATAGGATAGGGGTAAGTTCTGCGGAGCTTCAGCTTGATCCGGCCGACGAAATCCATCAGCACCAGATCGACGCTGCGACGGCCGATTTTCACGCCAAACGAGAAGACGGCATCGGGATTGAGGCGCATCGGCGTCGAAGGCTGCCCGACTTTGCCGCGCAGTCTTTCGCCACGAATAAGAAGACCGTCACTTTCGAGCGAGCGCATGATGACCGAGACGGTCTGCGCCGAGAGACCGCAAAGCCTGGATATTTCGGCTTTCGACAAGCCGCCGTGGCGGCGAACCAGCGACAGCACAAGCCGCTCGTTATAGGCACGCACCCCGATCTGGTTGGCGCCGCCGCTCATATCCATGTTGGTGGACGGCGCGGGCGGCGCCGTCTCGACAGATTGTCTCATAGTTTCATCCTCCCGCCCGCCATATCCGCCGCGACCGATACATGCAGGCTTTATGGCAATCTTGCTATCGCAACGTTAAACGACGCGGCGATATTCCTCCCTGCCGCTTGTTAGAATGCCATACGGAATTAATAATTCAATCGGATTTATTTATTGACAGCCGTTTCCTTTGGTGGTTCCATCTGTGTCAACGGTCGCTGTTCTCGGAGGAGACGAGATCGTCGGGTAACCGTCACGGTACTCAAACATTCAATGGGAGGATTACAATGAAGACGACTGTTTCCGCTCTTCTGGGCGCGCTAGCGCTCGGCGTTTCTTTCGCGTCCGTCGCGTCCGCCGCCGATACTTCGGTTTGCCTGATTACCAAAACCGACACCAATCCCTTTTTCGTCAAGATGAAGGAAGGCGCCACCGCCAAGGCTAAAGAACTTGGCGTGACGCTGAAGTCCTATGCCGGCAAGATCGATGGCGATTCCGAAAGCCAGGTTGCCGCGATCGAGACATGCATTGCCGATGGCTCCAAGGGTATCCTGATTACCGCATCGGACACCAAGGGCATCGTTCCGGCCGTGCAGAAGGCGCGCGATGCCGGTCTTCTGGTCATCGCCCTCGATACACCTCTCGAACCCGTTGATGCCGCTGACTCCACTTTCGCTACCGACAATCTTCTGGCCGGCGAGCTGATCGGCAAATGGGCTGCTGGCACCCTCGGCGACAAGGCCAAGGACGCGAAAATCGCCTTCCTCAACCTCACGCCTTCCCAGCCAACCGTTGATGTTTTGCGCAACCAGGGCTTCATGAAGGGCTTCGGCATCGACGTGAAGGACATCAACAAGATTGGTGATGAAGACGACAAGCGTATCGTTGGTAATGATGTTACCAACGGTAACGAAGAAGGCGGCCGCTCTGCGATGGAAAATCTGCTGCAGAAGGATCCGACCATCAACGTCGTTCACACCATCAACGAACCTGCAGCTGCCGGTGCTTACGAAGCGCTGAAAGCCGTCGGCCGCGAAAAGGATGTTCTGATCGTTTCCGTCGATGGCGGTTGCCCTGGTGTCAAGAACGTTGCGGAAGGCGTGATCGGCGCAACGTCTCAGCAATACCCGCTGCTGATGGCGGCACTCGGCGTGGAAGCCGTCAAGAAGTTTGCCGACACCGGTGAAAAGCCGAAGCCGACCGCAGGCAAGAACTTCTTCGACACCGGCGTAACGCTGGTAACCGACAAGCCGGTCAAGGGTCTCGATTCGATCGACACCAAGGAAGGCCTGAAGAAGTGCTGGGGCTGATACTTCACCGTTGAAATCAGCGGGGGCAATTTGCCCCCGCCCTTGAACCGGAATGGTTAAAAAGAACGATCTGGGTGATCGGACAGGAACAAACGAGCGCGCCCGGCGTCCGTGGACGTAACTGAGGCACGCTTCTCAACAGTTTGAATCTACGCATTGTCCCCTCTGGAAAATAATCCCGGGTTCGGGGCTGATGCGATGGAGCGATCGGGAGGAAAATCCATGAGCGATCAGCCAGTGCGGGCTCAACCGCATAATGAATTTGAAAAAGTGCTGTCGGGAAGTTCGACCCAGGTCGCTGCTTTCGATACGCACAACAAGAGTTTGCTTGAAAAATTCCAGCACTTTCTGCATTCCAGCCCGGCGGCCGTACCGCTGATCGTTCTGGTGTTGTCGCTGGCTGTCTTCGGCATGACCCTGGGCGGCAAGTTTTTCTCGGCCTTTTCGCTGACCCTTATCCTTCAGCAGGTGGCAATCGTCGGCATCGTCGGCGCGGCACAGTCGCTGGTCATTCTGACTGCGGGCATCGATCTTTCGGTCGGTGCGATCATGGTCCTGTCCTCCGTCGTCATGGGACAGTTTACGTTCCGCTATGGTTTGCCTGCCGAACTCTCGATTATCTGCGGTCTCGCAGTCGGCGCATTTTGTGGCTTTATCAATGGCGTGCTGGTTTCGCGCATGCGGCTACCACCCTTCATCGTTACACTGGGCATGTGGCAGATCGTGTTGGCCACCAATTTCCTCTATTCGGCCAACGAAACGATCCGCTCACAGGATATCGTCCAACAGGCGCCCATTCTCCAGTTTTTCGGCAACAATGTCCGCATCGGCAGCGCCGTCTTCACCTATGGCGTCATTGCGATGGTTCTGCTGGTTGCCCTGCTCTGGTATGTGCTGAACCGCACCGCCTGGGGTCGACATCTCTATGCAGTGGGTGATGATCCTGACGCAGCCGAACTTGCCGGCGTTAACGTCAAGCGCATGCTGACGACCGTCTACACACTTTCCGGGCTTATCTGCGCCTTCGCGGGCTGGGCTCTCATCGGCCGCATCGGTTCGGTATCGCCTACCGCCGGTCAGTTCGCCAACATCGAATCCATCACCGCAGTGGTCATCGGCGGCATATCGCTGTTTGGCGGACGCGGCTCAATCATGGGCATGATCTTCGGCGCGCTGATCGTCGGTGTCTTCTCTCTCGGCCTGCGACTTATCGGAACAGACCCACAATGGACCTATCTGTTGATCGGCGTCCTTATCATCTTGGCTGTCGCAATCGACCAGTGGATCAGAAAGGTAGCAGGCTGATGGCAAAAGAACCTATCCTCACAGCACGCAATCTCGTTAAACGCTACGGTCGTGTGACTGCGCTCGACAATGCCGATTTTGACCTTTATCCGGGCGAAATCCTCGCCGTCATTGGTGATAACGGTGCTGGAAAATCCTCTCTCATCAAGGCGATTTCCGGTGCGGTGACACCCGATGAAGGGGAGATCAGGCTGGAAGGCAAGCCGGTACAGTTCCGCTCGCCGATCGAGGCGCGCAAGGCTGGTATCGAAACCGTTTATCAGAACCTTGCGCTGTCTCCCGCATTGTCCATAGCCGACAATATGTTTCTCGGCCGTGAAATCCGCAAACCCGGTATTCAGGGAAGCCTGTTCAGGGCACTGGACCGTCCGGCGATGGAAAAGTTTGCCCGCGAGAAACTCTCTGAACTCGGCCTGATGACGATCCAGAACATCAATCAGGCGGTGGAAACCCTCTCCGGCGGCCAGCGCCAGGGTGTTGCGGTGGCGCGTGCAGCCGCCTTCGGCTCCAAGGTCGTCATCCTTGACGAACCGACAGCGGCGCTCGGCGTCAAGGAAAGCCGCCGCGTTCTCGAGCTTATTCTGGATGTACGCGCGCGAGGGCTACCGATCGTTCTCATCTCGCACAACATGCCGCATGTTTTCGAGGTTGCTGACCGGATTCATATTCATCGGCTGGGCAAGCGTTTGTGCGTCATCAATCCGAAGGACTATACCATGTCCGACGCCGTCGCCTTCATGACGGGCGCCAAGGAAGCGCCAAAGGAAACGCTGGCCGCATGACGTTGAAGCTTGAAACGATCGTCGAAGACGTTCTTCGGCGGGCTGAGGATAAATCTCGTTTTATCATTGCCATTGCCGGTCCCCCTGGGGCCGGCAAATCCACGCTGGCGGATGCCCTGTGCGGTGCCCTCGTGGCGCGCGGCGAGGCTGCGGCTGTCCTGCCCATGGACGGCTTCCATATGGATAACGGTATTCTCGAAGAACGGGGGCTCTTGCCGCGAAAAGGCGCACCGGAGACCTTCGACGTGCGCGGCTTTCTTGATATCGTCTCCGCAGTTCGTCAGGGCGGGCAGGAAGTTCTTGTCCCGGTTTTTGACCGCTCCCGCGAAATTGCCATTGCCTCCGCTCGCGCCATCGCGCCAGAAACACGCTTCATTCTTGCCGAAGGCAACTATCTGCTGTTGAACGAGGCGCCGTGGACGAAGCTTTCCGGCAGCTTCGATCTTACCGTCTTCGTAGGCCCATCCGTTGCGGTGCTCGAGGAACGCCTGCGGGATAGATGGCAGGGCTATGGTCTCGATGCGACCGAGATTCACGCCAAACTGTTCGAAAATGATCTTCCCAACGGAAAGCGGGTGATTGAAAACTCACGCCCCGCCGATATTCGCATCGATATCTGGAAATAACCCGCCGCTTCCGTCCGTAGGCGGCATCGAACATTCACCGTTAAGCCTTTGTTGACCATGTGTTGAATCTTTTTGATCCACAGGGTGGGGCTTTCGCATGTCTAATTATTGACGAAAAAAATTCCTCATATACTATATGTGGTGTTCAAGGTTCTTTCGATTCGCAAGCGTCGGGAGCTAAGACGGGAATTCGGTGCGCAACACCATTATGGTGAAGCAATGCCGAAACTGCCCCCGCAACTGTAAGCGGTGAGCATCGTTCCGATTTGAGCCACTGGCGCTAAAAGCTCCGGGAAGGTGGGAATGGATGTTTTGACCCGCAAGTCAGGAGACCTGCCTTGAGCGAAAACGTCCACGGGCGGGGTGTCCGGAAGGAAGGTGTATGACGCAAATGAATTGCGTGCGCCCTTTTCTGCCCCCTCCAGAACAAGCTTCGGGGTGAAGTCATGCCAGTGCATTTTTATAAGTTTCTACGCTCGTCGGTGTAGACAGAGATCTTACGCGGCCTGAGCCGCGCGCCTCGCCAGAATGACAGAACCATCGCCACCCGCTTGTGATTGCAGGCGGGCAATGTTGAGCCGTGCGTAAAAGCGGCTTCGAAAGAGGAAACAATGACCGTCACCGTTTACAGCAAACCCGCCTGCGTCCAGTGCACTGCCACCTATCGTGCGCTTGACCGCATCGGTGTCAGCTACGAGATCGTCGATATCTCCGAAGATGCGGATGCCCTCGATCGCGTTCGCGGCCTTGGTTACATGCAGGTTCCCGTGGTCGTTGCGGGCGAACGCCATTGGGCGGGTTTCCGTCCGGACATGATTGGCTCGATCAGCTGAGGAGGCGATGCGATGGGGCTGATTGTCTATTATTCCAGCCGGTCTGAGAACACTCATCGCTTCCTTCAGAAACTGGGGCGACGATTGCTTCGCCTGCCGCTCGGCGCCGAGGAAGACGTTACTCACGTGTCGGAGCCCTATGTTCTCGTCACCCCCACCTATGGGGGCGGCGGCATGAAAGGAGCGGTACCGAAACCGGTTATCCGGTTTTTGAACGAGCCCTCAAACCGAAATCTCATTCGCGGCGTCATCGCGGCGGGAAATACGAATTTTGGCGCAGCTTTCGCATCCGCCGGAGATATCGTGTCGCGTAAATGCGCGGTGCCGTTTCTCTACCGCTTCGAGCTTCTCGGCACGGAGGAAGATGTCGCCAACGTCAATCATGGATTGGAACGATTTTGGACACGCTGACCTCGAGCGCGGTGCGCAACACGGATGCCAAACAACAAGTAACCGGCGCGCCGAAACACCTGGACGCGGGACTGGACTATCACGCGCTGAACGCGATGCTGAACCTCTACGATGAAAACGGGAAGATCCAGCTCGACAAGGACCGCCTTGCGGCACGGCAATATTTCCTTCAGCACGTCAATCAGAACACGGTGTTTTTCCATAATCTCAGGGAAAAGCTCGATTATCTCGTGACCGAGGGATATTACGAACAGGAGGTGCTGGACCACTATTCCTTCAATTTCGTCCGTGACCTCTACGACGAGGCCTATGCCAGAAAGTTCCGTTTTCCGACATTTCTCGGCGCCTTCAAATATTATACGTCCTATACGCTGAAGACCTTCGACGGAAAGCGTTACCTGGAGCGTTATGAGGACCGCGTCTGCATGGTGGCGCTGGCTCTGGCGCGTGGCGACGAGCAGCTTGCCCGCGATCTGATGGATGAAATCATTTCCGGCCGCTTCCAGCCGGCAACCCCGACCTTTCTCAACGCGGGCAAGAAAAGCCGCGGTGAACTGGTTTCTTGTTTTCTGCTGCGTGTGGAAGACAATATGGAAAGCATCGGCCGGTCCATCAATTCAGCATTGCAGCTTTCCAAGCGTGGCGGTGGCGTAGCACTGTCCCTGACCAATATTCGCGAAGCCGGCGCGCCGATCAAACAGATCGAAAACCAGTCCTCCGGCGTCATTCCCGTCATGAAGCTGCTGGAAGATTCGTTCTCTTACGCCAACCAGCTTGGCGCGCGCCAGGGCGCTGGCGCGGTCTATCTGCATGCCCATCACCCCGACATCATGCGTTTCCTCGATACCAAGCGCGAAAACGCCGACGAAAAAATCCGCATCAAAACCCTTTCGCTCGGCGTGGTGATCCCTGATATCACCTTCGAACTCGCGAGAAACAACGAGGATATGTACCTGTTCTCGCCGTATGATGTTGAGCGGGTCTATGGCGTGCCGTTTACCGAGATTTCCGTCAGCGAAAAATATCAGGAAATGGTCGCCGACAGCCGCATCCGCAAGAAGAAGATAAAGGCACGCGAGTTCTTCCAAGTCATCGCAGAAATCCAGTTCGAAAGCGGTTACCCCTATATCATGTTCGAGGATACGGTTAACCGCGCCAATCCGATCGCCGGCCGTATCAGCATGAGCAATCTCTGCTCGGAAATCCTACAGGTCAGCGAGGCGAGCGAATTCAACGACGATCTCTCTTACAGCCATATGGGCAAGGATATTTCCTGCAATCTCGGCTCGCTCAACATTGCTTCAGCAATGGATTCGGCTGATTTCGGCAAGACGATCGAAACCTCCATCCGGGCGCTGACGGCCGTTTCTGACATGAGCCACATCTCGTCTGTCCCTTCCGTGGAAAAGGGCAATGATGCGAGCCACGCCATCGGGCTTGGTCAGATGAACCTGCATGGCTATCTGGCGCGCGAGCGCATCTTCTACGGCTCCGTAGAGGGCATCGATTTCACCAATATCTATTTCTACACGGTGACCTATCACGCCATCCGCGCCAGCAATCGCCTTGCCACTGAAAGGGGCCAGAGCTTCAAGGGCTTTGAAAACTCCAAATATGCCTCGGGCGACTACTTCGATAAATATACCGACCGGGAATGGCTGCCCGCGACGGAAAAGGTCCGCGACCTTTTTGAGAAAGCCGGCATTTCCATTCCGACACAGGAGGACTGGAAAGCGTTGAAGCAGGCCGTCATGGAGACCGGCCTCTATAACCAGAACCTTCAGGCCGTGCCGCCCACAGGCTCGATCTCCTATATCAACCACTCGACCTCCTCGATCCATCCCATCGTCTCGAAGATTGAAATTCGCAAGGAAGGCAAGATCGGCCGTGTTTATTATCCGGCTTCCTACCTTTCGAACGACAATCTCGAATATTATCAGGATGCCTACGAAATCGGTCCGGAAAAGATCATAGATACCTATGCGGCGGCCACTCAGCATGTCGATCAGGGCCTGTCGCTGACACTGTTCTTCCGCGATACGGCAACGACGCGCGATATCAACCGGGCGCAGATCTACGCCTGGAAAAAAGGCATCAAGACCATCTACTACATCCGTTTGCGCCAGATGGCGCTGGAAGGCACGCAGGTTCAGGGCTGCGTATCCTGCACGCTCTGAATTGAGGGACAAGACAATGAACATTGCCGTAAAACCCGCGTCCCGTATTCGCGCGGTCAACTGGAACCGCATCGAGGATGACAAGGATCTCGAAGTCTGGAATCGCCTGACATCGAATTTCTGGCTACCGGAAAAGGTGCCGCTCTCCAACGATATCCCGTCCTGGGGAACGCTGAAGCCGGAAGAGCAGACCCTGACGATCCGCGTCTTCACCGGGCTGACATTGCTGGACACGATCCAGAACGGCGTCGGTTCCGTGCGCCTGATGGCGGATTCGGCGACGCCGCACGAGGAGGCGGTGCTTTCCAACATCTCCTTCATGGAGGCGGTCCACGCCCGCTCCTATTCCTCGATCTTCTCGACGCTCTGCTCCACGCCTGACGTCGATGACGCCTATCGCTGGTCGGAGGAGAACGAATTCCTGCAACGCAAATCCGCGCTCATCATGCGCGAATATGATAGCGGAAATCCGTTGAAAATGAAGGTCGCCAGCGTGTTTCTGGAGAGCTTCCTGTTCTATTCCGGCTTCTACCTGCCAATGTTCTGGTCAAGTCGCGCCAAGCTTACCAACACGGCCGATTTGATCCGTCTCATCATTCGCGATGAGGCCGTGCATGGATATTACATCGGCTACAAGTTCCAGCGCGCGCTCGAACGTCTGGGCGAAGCGGAAAAACAGGAGATCAAGGATTTCGCCTTCGATCTTTTGCTCGAGCTTTACGACAACGAGGCCAAATATACCCAAGACCTCTATGACGGCGTTGGCCTGACGGAAGACGTCAAGCAGTTCCTGCATTACAACGCCAACAAGGCCTTGATGAATCTGGGTTACGAGGCGCTGTTTCCACCCGAGGCTTGCCGGGTCAATCCTGCGATCCTCTCGGCGCTGTCTCCCAATGCCGACGAGAACCACGACTTCTTCTCCGGCTCCGGCTCTTCTTATGTCATCGGCAAGGCGGTCGCCACAGAAGACGAAGACTGGGATTTCTGAACCGCTTGTCGCCAAGAACCCGCAAAAGTTATTGCGGGTTCACGACCTGGCTCGCAAGCCGGAAAGGGCTGGATACTGTTGCCCCGATAGCATCGAACACAAAGGCACCCGCGCGACCTATGCCGTTTTCGCCGTTGCCGTTCCGGCTCGCCTCCAGTTGTGGCACCAGCGACGCGAGTGCCGCATAGCGGTCGTGGTTGAGCGGATCCGATGCCTTGAGCTTGGAGATGTCAACGAACTGAACGCCCTCTTTCAGGGCGGCTTCCTGCACTTGAGGATCGGTCACATCCAGCGCGCCGATGCGGGTGACGTCGGCCCCGAGGATGGAGGACGCCTTCAGGGCGCGGTCGTCCTTGGAGACGAGAATGGTGAGCGGCGGATTGAGCCTTCCCACCACCTCGATCTGCTTGCGGAAAACATCGGCGTCGATATCCGGCGCGGCCAGCACTACCTGTAGTTTGGAAAGCACATCGTTCCTGCCTTCGAAGCGCAATTGTCGCAGCGCTTCCATGACCAGCCAGCCGCCCATGCTGTGACCGAACACGACAATGCTTTTTTTCGGTGTTTGCCTGGTAAGGTCGGTCAGCACCATGGCCAGCGCGTCTCGCGAATAGGTCGCTGATTCCTTGTCGGCCACGTAACCGGTGACGCTCGCCTGGGACGGCCAGGAAAAGACCAGCGGCACACCATCCATATTGGCATCGGCTGCCATTTGTGCCGCACGGAACAAGGCTTCCTGATAGCTGTAATTATAGCCATGCACAAAAAGCGCGATCTGCTTGCCGGAGCGGGTGACGTCGCCAAGATCGGAATTGAAACGCGTTTTCGTCAGCATATCGGCTTTGGTGACGACAAAATCCTTGCTCGGGTTCGGCTTGCCTTTGGACCATTCGATATTTCCGCTTTTATGGCTGGGAGGAATGGAAATGTCGAAGCGCGCATAATTCAGCTCAGCTGCCCGCCCTGCGCTAAAGCCCTTTTTGGCCTCGTTGTTTTTCTCCCGCGTGCTCGCCACATAGGCTGTCACGATTTTCGTATCGGTGGTCTTGGTGTTTATGGCCTGCAACACATCCGCCCCCGGCCTGCCCGCGCAGGATGAAAGAAGGCTGAGAGCGAGGAGGAGCGAAAAAATCAGGCGCATGGATGGGGTTACCGATAATGAGGGACCACGCATAAATAACCGGCCGCTCAAAAAGTTGCTACTGGAGACTGGATTGCGGTGTGGTTGCATTATGTTCAATGCGGACGACGCATTCCCCACCTTGCTATCCAGCTATGTTCGTTTTAGGCCGTACAGATGACGAATAAGGTGTCGCTTTTACGGCTGAAACTCACGGACTTCCGCAACTATGCGGCGGCGTCGCTCGCGCTGGATGACCGCCACGTGGTGCTGACGGGTGACAACGGTTCCGGCAAGACCAATCTCCTGGAGGCCGTTTCGTTTCTGTCGCCCGGAAGGGGCCTGCGCCGCGCCACCCTGTCCGATGTGACGCGAGTGGGGGCGGAGGCCGCCGGTTTTTCGATTTTTGCGGATGTCGACGGCATGGACGGCGAGGTCGCCATCGGAACCGGGATCGAGGGTGACGGCGAGGTAGTGTCGCGCCGCCTGAGGCTGAACGGGACATCGGTGAAGTCTGTCGATGAATTGACGGATCATCTGCGGGTGCTGTGGCTGACGCCTGCCATGGATGGGCTTTTTACCGGTTCATCCTCGGATCGCCGGCGTTTTCTCGATCGGTTGGTGCTCTCGCTCGATCCCGCGCATGGACGGCGGGCAAGCGACTTCGAAAAGGCCATGCGCGGCCGCAACCGTCTGCTTTCGGAAGGCCGCTTCGATCCGGTCTGGCTGGACGGTATCGAGAAGCAGATGGCGGAACTCGGCATTTCCATGGCGCTCGCGCGCTATGAAATGTTGGGTCTTTTGAAGAGCCTCATCGAAGGCCGTTCCGGCAATGCTGCCTTCCCCTCTGCAGCGCTGGCGCTCTCGGGTTTCATGGACGACACGCTCAACCGGCCGGCTGTCGATCTGGAAGACGAGTATAGGCTTATGCTGCGCGAAGGCCGGTATCGAGACGCGGCGGCAGGCCGCACGCTTGATGGACCGCACCGTGTCGATCTGTTCGTGCGCCATGCGGAAAAGAACATGGAGGCAGAGCGTTGCTCGACTGGAGAACAGAAGGCGCTGCTGGTGGGATTGGTGCTTGCGCATGCCCAGCTCACCGCCAACATGACCGGCCATGCGCCGGTTCTGCTGCTCGACGAAATTGCCGCGCATCTGGATGAGGGCAGGCGGGCGGCTCTGTTCGATCTCATTCACGCGCTCGGTGGTCAGAGTTTCATGACCGGAACGGATGCGGCAATGTTCTCCGCCCTTGGCAACAGGGCGCAATTCTTCAATGTTTCCCACGGGGGCATCACGGCATGACAGCGAAAAAATGGAGTGCGACATGGACCCGCTGAGCCCTGACGAAATCGAACGCTACAAGCGCCATATTCTCTTGCCGGAAATCGGCGGTTCCGGGCAGCAGCGTCTGAAGGCCGCGCGGGTGCTGGTAATCGGGGCTGGTGGCCTCGGCGCGCCTGTCCTTCATTATCTTGCTGCAGCCGGTGTTGGCACGCTTGGCCTCATCGATGACGACGTGGTCTCCCTGTCCAATCTCCAGCGGCAGGTGATCCACGATACCGGCACGATCGGTGAGCTGAAAACGGCAAGCGCCCGCGCAGCCATCGCCCGGCTCAACCCGCATGTGCGTACCCTTGTTTTTGAGGAGCGTTTTTCGCAGGTCTGGGCGCACACCCATCTGCCATCCTTCGATCTCCTTATCGACGGTTCTGATAATTTCGACACACGTTATGCCGCTGCCGATGCCGCAGAGGCTGCTAAAAGGCCGCTGGTAACGGGCGCTGTCGGCCGTTTCGATGGTTCGGTAACGGTGCTGAAACCCTATGAGGCGGGTGCCGATGGTAATCTGCTGCCGGGATATCGCGATCTGTTTCCCGAGCCACCGCCGCAGGGGCTTATTCCGAATTGCGCGGAAACGGGCATCGTCGGCGCTTTGACCGGCGTGATCGGCACGATCATGGCCATGGAGGCCATCAAGGTGATCACCGCTGCCGGCGAGCCATTGGTCGGCCGCCTGCTTCTCTATGACGCCCTGTCGGCCCGCTTCGAAACCGTGCGTTACAAGCGCCGCCCTGCTGGAAAAAAAACATGACCGAGATCACAAGGATTGGCGAAGAATTCGAGCGCTGGCAGGAGCTGCTTGCCCTTATCATGTCGTCCTTCGCCTATATGGACGGTGTCATCGAC
Organism: Rhizobium sp. Root491; assembly: GCF_001427205.1. Lineage (NCBI taxonomy): Bacteria > Pseudomonadati > Pseudomonadota > Alphaproteobacteria > Hyphomicrobiales > Rhizobiaceae > Rhizobium > Rhizobium sp. Root491. Next base: position 1,347,670 of record NZ_LMFF01000001.1, on the reverse strand, counting down.
CCACCATCGTCCGCTCACCGTTTGACGCTCGAAAATCTCGCGGAGAAGGCGAGAGCGGAGACCGCTTTCGTGGCGCTGGATGGTGATGAGATTGTTGGCTGCCTGTTTTGCCGGCAGGAACCACCGGCCTGCCTTTACGTCGGCAAGCTGTGCGTCTCCCTGAAAGCGCAGGGCAAAGGCATCGGCAAAATGCTTCTGGAACGGGCCGAAGCATTGGCCCGCGAATCGGCGTTACCGGCGCTGCGGCTGGAAACGCGCATCGAGCTTGTCGGCAATCACGCGAAATTCGCCGCCTGGGGTTTCATCAAAACCGCTGAAAACGCCCATCCGGGTTACGACCGCACGACTTCGATTGAAATGACGAAATTCCTCGGCTGAGACGGCTCAATTTTTGATCCGCTTAAAAGCCTGCTTCTCCCTCCCACGTCACGAGCAGACACGGCTTGTCTGAACCGGTTCAGTTCCGCCCCGGCAGCACCCGGTTCGGCGGTCGGTGTCCGTCGAAAAGCGTGCGGATGTTGATGATAACCTTGTCACCCATCTCGATGCGTCCCTCGATCGTTGCCGAGCCCATATGGGGAAGCAGCACGACCTTCCCTTCTCTCGCGAGCTTGATGAGCTTGGGATTGATTGCCGGCTCGTTCTCGTAGACATCAAGACCGGCTCCGGCGATCTTTCCGTCGCGCAGGCACTGGATCATTGCCGCCTCATCGATGATATCGCCGCGCGCCGTGTTGACGATGTAGCTTGTCGGCTGCATCAGCGCGAGCCGTCGTGCCGAGATCAGGTGATAGGTCGCAGGTGTGGAGGGGCAATTGACGGAAACAATATCCACCCGCGCCAGCATCTGGTCGAGGCTATCCCAATAGGTTGCCTCAAGCTCCGCTTCCGTCGCCGGGTTGACGCGCTTGCGGTTGTGATAGTGTATGGAGAGGCCGAAAGCCTTGGCGCGCCGCGCAACTGCCGTACCGATGCGGCCCATGCCGACAATGCCGATGCGTTTGCCGGAAATGCGCCGTCCCAGCATCCAGGTCGGCGACCAGCCCAGCCATTCGTCGGCGCCATTGGCAAGCACACGCGTGCCTTCGATCAGACGGCGCGGCACGGCCAGCACCAGCGCCATGGTGATATCGGCGCTGTCTTCGGTCAGCACATTGGGCGTGTTGGTCACGGTGATGCCCTTTCGGGCGGCCGCGTCCACATCCACATGGTCTATGCCGTTGGAGAAGCTGGCGATCAGCTTCAGTTGCGGCCCTGCTTTCTCGATCATGGCAGCGGTGATGCGGTCCGTGACCGTCGGCACCAGAACGTCGACCCGCTGCATGGCGGCCACAAGCTCTTCCTCGCGGCGCTGCGTATCGTCGATATTCAGTTCGGCATCGAAGAGTTCCCGCATTCTGGTTTCGACGACGTCAGGCAATTTGCGGGTGATATAGACTGTCGGTCTCTTCTTGTGGGTCATCGTTTGCCGCTGCCTTGTTCAGAAGTCATTAACCAGAAAGAGCGATAATTTCTTTCAATCAGGGCGTTTCTACCAGACCCACCGGCGAAGACAAATAAAACTCGCCGAAGCTTGAGGCGTGTGGAAACGAGCCTCCTCGAATTTAATCCGGTTTGCAGAAGGCAGGAAACGGAAATGGGCATGCGCAGTGTGGTTTCTATGGTTTGCATTGCATTGTCTCTGGGCCTCTTTGGTGTGGCGAACGAGGCCATGGCGCAAGGCGCTGCCAAAGGCGCAAGCGGCCTGCCTTTGCCGCGTTTTGTCAGCCTGAAATCCAAGCGCGTCAACATGCGCATCGGACCCAGCACGGATTATGCCGTTTCCTGGATGTATATGAAATCGGGAATGCCGGTTGAAATCATTCAGGAATATGAGAACTGGCGGCGCATCCGCGATGCCGATGGCACGGAAGGCTGGGTTAACCAGGCGCTGCTTTCCGGTGAGCGCACGGCAGTCGCCGCGCCGTGGATGCGCGGCAAGGGCAAGGATGTCTACGTGAACATGCGCCGCGACGCACAATCGGGCGCCTCCGTCATCGCCCGGCTGGAGCCGGGTGTCGTCTTCAGGATCGGTGAATGCAACGGCGACTGGTGCCGCGCCGAGGCCGGTCAGGCCTCAGGCTGGGTGTCGCAGGGTGAAATCTGGGGTGCTTATCCCGGCGAGGCCTTTAAATAAGGCCGTTTTTCTCGCCCAGCGCCTTGAGCGATGACATCGGACGCGGCCCGACCTGCTGAATGACGGCGGCAGCAGCAAGGCAGCCGAGTTTGCCGCAATCTTCCAGAGACCGATCCTGCGTGTAACCGAACAGGAAGCCGGCGGCGAAAAGATCGCCGGCACCCGTTGTGTCGACCACGTCATACACCGGATAGGCTTCTACCTTCACGCGTTCCGTGCCGCGCAGGATAACGGCGCCTTCTTCGCTCATCGTTACCGCTGCGATCTTGCAATCGGCAGCGATTTTCGTCAGCGCCAGCTCGAAATCGTCGGTTTCATAGAGCGAGAGAGCTTCCTGCTTGTTGGCGAAAACGATGTCCACGGTGCCGGAACGCATCAGGTCGAGAAATTCTTCGCGGTATCGGCCTACGCAGAAACTGTCTGAAAGCGTCATGGAGACTTCACGGCCGTTCTCATGCGCAATGCGGGCGCAATCGCGAATGGCATCCTTGGCGCGCGGCGGATCCCACAGGTAACCTTCGAAATAGGTGACCTTCGTGTTCGCCACGACGTCTTCTTCTACATCTTCCGGACCGAGATCGACGCAGGCGCCGAGATAGGTGTTCATAGAGCGCTCACCGTCTTCCGTGACGAAGATCATCGAGCGGGCAGTCGGCGGAAACGTGCCTTCCGGCTTCGTTTCGAAATAGACGCCCTGCGCGCGGATATCGTGCTGGAAGATTTCGCCGAGCTGATCTTCGGCCACCTTGCCGAAATAAGCCGCCCTGCCACCGAAATTCGCCACGCCCGCCGCCGTGTTGCCCGCACTTCCGCCGGAGGCCTCGAGCGCGGGTCCCATCAGCGAATAGAGCAGTTCGGCCCGCTCCGCGTCGATGAGGTTCATCGCGCCCTTGGTGATGGCGTTATCATTGAGGAAGCGATCATCACAACGGGAAATGATGTCGACGATGGCATTGCCGACAGTCAGTACGTCGAATTTCGTCATAGGCCCTATCCGGTTTGCAGGGTGCACATTTTCGAACGGTCTTAAACAATTCTGGCGGCAAGAAAAGCCCAAAGGGAAAATATGCGGTTCTCCACCAGAGACAGAAACGCGTCATGTGCCTGTAATGTGGTTAAGCTATCACTCCGATCAGAGCAAACGGTGCGTGAATACGGACCAGAATAGAAGACATGAGGTCTTCTGGCTCACCCGTTATCTCCGTCACGGATGTACTGACGGCGTATAACGGATATGACAAAAGGCGGGGGAAACCCCGCTTTTTCTTTTGGTCCACCTTTGCTGCGCCCCTTTCTAGAGCGCCGCAAGCGGGTTTTCATTATAGACGGTACTCGAAAAACCGACCGCAGCGCCACTTGATCCAGTGACCGGTTTTGAGGGGCTTTCTGCAAAAATACCTGACGGAGCTACGTCGCGTATTGAATGAAACATCTGGGTGCAGCGTTTTCGCGATTCCATTCCCTTGGAAAAGGCTCTAAAGCGGAGTATCTCCCGCAAAAGCCGCGAAAGCTCTCCCTCCATGTCTGCCGTTGCCGCGAACGTCGCTCCGATTTTCATTCTTATCCTGATCGGCTGGCTCACCGTCAAGGCCGGCTTGTTCAGAGCTGATGCCGGTGAGATTCTCAGCGATTTCGTGTTCAAGATCGCCGTGCCGACTTTGATCTTCCGCACTCTTGCGGAGGCGAATTTTCATGGCGCATCGCCCTTCCGGCTGTGGCTGACCTATTTCGCCGGCGTGGCCGTAACCTGGACGGTTGGGCATATCGTCACGCGGTACATCTTCAAGCAGGATAGTCGCATCGCCGTCATAGCCGGCATATCCTCGGCCTTTGCCAACAATATCTTCATCGGCCTGCCGCTCGTCGGGCGGTCCATCGGGGATGAGGGGCTGGTCGCCCTCTCCATTCTGCTGGCCATCCATCTACCGGTCATGATGATTGCCGGTACCATCCTGATGGAGAACGCCACTCATAAGGCGGTGGGCGGCGAAAAGCGCAGCATGGCTTCTGTCTTCAGGCAGGTCGGCCGCAACCTCATCACAAATCCGCTGGTGATCGGACTTTTCATCGGGCTTTCGACCAATGTTTCAGGCGTGACGCTCACGCCCATCCTCAAGACCGTGGTTGATCAGATCGCGTCCATGGCGGGACCGGCAGCGCTCATCTCGCTCGGTATGGCGCTGACGAAATACACCATTCGCGGTAATCTGGGGATTGCCGTCACCATGACGGTTTTCAAACTGCTGCTTCTGCCCGCCTGCGTGTGGGCCATGGGCCATGCTCTCGGCCTCAGCCGGGAATGGACAGCTGCCCTCGTGCTCACCTCGTCGGTGCCGACAGGGGTGAATGCATGGCTGATCGCCAACCGCTTCGGCATCGGCCACAGCGTTGCGGCTTCCACCATCAGCATTTCCACGGCGACCGGTGTTCTTTCCGTGTCGCTGTGGGCATGGCTGTTGAGCTGATGATGCTCGAATTGCTTACTTCTGGGCGCTCAGGATCTTGAAGCGCGCGTTGCGGCATACCTCGGCGCTGGTGCGGAATTCCGCCGCCAGAACCGGCTCATAGGGCATGCCGCGATTGGCGACCATCAGCAGCTTTCCACCGTTGCGAAGCGCGCCGGCAGCCGTCTTGATAAAGGCCTGACCGAGAGCGGGTTCTGCCGCCTGTCCTGCCGCGTGGAAAGGCGGGTTCATGATGATGAGGTCGTATTTTTCTTTCGGCGGCTCGTTTGCAAGGTCCTGCCAGAAGAAGCGCGCCGTCAGTCGCGGATTGTTTTCAAGAAGATTGGTCTTGGCGAATTCGAGCGCGTTCCAGTCCGCTTCGAAAAGATCGATACGCGCCGTGCGCGGCGATTTTTCCGCCAGCATGACCGAGAGATAACCCCAGCCTGCGCCGAAATCGGCGGCGTTGCCGTCGAAGTCGGTCGGCAGGCGCGACGCGAGCAGCTCCGAACCATCGTCCACGCGGTCATGAGAGAACATGCCGGGCATGGCGGTGAAACGGCCAGCAACCGTAACGGAATGTTGCGCGAGTTTCGACACGGCAGATGCAACGTCTTCCGGCCGTTTGAACCAGAGGGCGACGCCGTGGTACTTCGGCGTCGATTCCGCCTCGATGCCAAGCTTTGCCAGCGTCTTGCGCAGCGTCAGAATGCCGTCTTCCTTCGATCCCGCCGCCACGATCAACCCACCCGCCTTGACGCGCGAGAGCGCTTCAGCGACGCGGTTTTCGTTTTCGCCGCGATGTTTGCCGCAAAGCAGCAACGCCGCATCGTAGTCCTCGCCGGAAATATCCGGCGTGACCTCTGCGTTCTGCGCCTGAAGAGCCCGGTAAAGCGGTCGAAAATTCTGAACCGAGACGATGTCAGCGTTAAAACCGTCTAGCCGCGGGCCGGCTTCCGCTCCCAGAAACAGAACGCGCTCGCCCTCTTTCGGCAAGTCGAGCATCTCTGCGGCAAAGGGATGGAAAAGGGTTTTAACAGCATCACGGCTCATTGGAGCGTCCTCAAGATGGAATAGAAAAAAGGCGCGGGCAAAACCCGCGCCTCGATAGGTTCTGGCGAGGCTGCCTTACTCGGCAGCGGCTTCGCCATCTTCCTTCTTCTTGTCTGCGGCAACTTCCTTGCCGGTTGCCTGGTCGACAACCTTCATGGACAGGCGAACCTTGCCACGCTCGTCGAAGCCCATCAGCTTGACCCAGACCTTGTCGCCTTCCTTGACGACGTCGGAGGTCTTGGCGACACGCTCGGAAGCGAGCTGCGAGATGTGAACGAGGCCGTCGCGGGCGCCGAAGAAGTTGACGAAAGCGCCGAAGTCAGCGGTCTTGACGACCGTACCTTCGTAGATCTGGCCGACTTCCGGTTCTGCAACGATCGAATGGATCCACTTGCGGGCCGCTTCGATTTCCTTGCCGGAAGCAGAAGCGATCTTGACGGTGCCGTCGTCTTCGATGTTGATCTTGGCGCCGGTCTTTTCGACGATTTCGCGGATGACCTTGCCGCCCGAACCGATGACTTCACGGATCTTGTCGACCGGAATGTTCATCACTTCGATGCGCGGTGCGAATTCGCCAAGCTGGCCGCGGCTCTCGGTGATGGCATTCGCCATTTCGCCGAGGATGTGCTTGCGGCCACCCTGTGCCTGCTCCAGAGCGATCTTCATGATCTCTTCGGTGATACCGGCGATCTTGATGTCCATCTGCAGCGAGGTGATGCCGTCGGCAGTACCTGCAACCTTGAAGTCCATATCGCCGAGGTGATCTTCGTCACCCAGGATGTCGGAGAGAACCGCAAAGCGCTCGCCTTCGAGGATAAGGCCCATGGCGATACCGGCAACTGGCTTGGCCAGCGGTACGCCAGCGTCCATCAGTGCAAGCGAGGTGCCGCAAACCGTTGCCATCGACGAAGAGCCGTTGGACTCGGTGATTTCGGAAACGACGCGCAGCGTGTAGGGGAACTGTTCCGCAGTCGGCAGCATCGGACGGATAGCGCGCCATGCGAGCTTGCCGTGACCGATTTCGCGACGGCCCGGGGAACCCATACGGCCCGTTTCACCGACCGAGTAGGGCGGGAAGTTGTAATGCAGAAGGAAACGTTCCTTGTACATGCCGGTCAGGCTGTCGACATACTGTTCGTCTTCGCCGGTGCCGAGCGTCGCAACAACGATCGCCTGGGTTTCACCACGGGTGAACAGCGCCGAGCCGTGCGTACGCGGCAGGATGCCAACTTCCGAAACAATCGGACGAACGGTCGACAGGTCGCGGCCATCGATGCGGCTCTTGGTGTCGAGAACGTTCCAGCGAACGATCTTCGCCTGAAGGTGCTTGAAGACAGCGCCGATTTCTTCAGGGCTATACTTTGCTTCGCCTTCTTCCGGCAGGAAGTGAGCCTTGACCTTCGCCTTTACGGCGTCGACGGCGGCGTAACGGGCAGCCTTTTCGGTGATCTTGTAGGCGGTGCGCAGTTCGGTTTCGGCAAGGCCGAGCATTTCGTTTTCGAGTGCGGAGAAATCTTCCGGTTCGAATTCGCGCGGTTCCTTGGCGGCAACTTCAGCGAGCTTGATGATCGCGTCGATAACCGGCTGGAAGCCGCGATGGCCGAACATGACGGCGCCGAGCATGACGTCTTCGTTGAGTTCCTTGGCTTCCGACTCCACCATCAGGACGGCGTCCTGCGTGCCGGCAACAACCAGATCCAGAACCGATTCATCCATCTCATCAAGATGCGGGTTCAGAACATATTCGCCGTTGATGTAACCAACGCGCGCGCCGCCGACCGGGCCCATGAAAGGAATGCCAGACAGTGTGAGCGCAGCGGATGCGGCAACCATCGACAGAACGTCCGGGTCATTTTCGAGGTCGTGCTGAATGACCGTTACGACAACCTGCGTGTCGTTCTTGTAGCCTTCAGGAAACAGCGGGCGGATCGGACGGTCGATCAGGCGGGAAACCAGCGTTTCCTTTTCCGACGGACGGCCTTCGCGCTTGAAATAGCCGCCGGGGATCTTGCCGGCTGCGTAGGTCTTTTCCTGGTAGTTCACGGTGAGCGGGAAGAAGTCCTGTCCAGGCTTCGGAGACTTTGCGGAAACCACCGTCGCAAGAACCATCGTCTCGCCGTAGGTTGCGATGACGGCGCCGTCAGCCTGACGGGCAACCTTGCCTGTCTCGAGCTTCAGCGGGCGGCCAGCCCATTCGATTTCCACGGAGTGTTTATTGAACATATCTTGTCCTTGTTTGTGTATGCCCGCCTTGCGAGGGGGCAACGAACGACGCAATCACGGGCAAGACAGCCGGAGGCTTTCAAGGTGCAAGCATCCGGCAATCCTGCCCCATGACAGGTCTGCGGTTGAAAAGGCTGCACCGGCCCATCCGGGGCTGCCTTATCGTCCGGGGGCCACATCTATGGCGAACGCCCGGAAATTGAAGATGACCTTCAAAAGGCCAGATATAAAAACCGGCGGGTATCGTTGCGAAACCCGCCGGATAAGGTTTTAGCGGCGAATGCCGAGAGCACCGATCAGCTTGCTGTAACGGGCTTCGTCCTTCTTCTTCAGATAGTCGAGAAGCGAACGGCGGCTCGAAACCAGCGTCAGAAGGCCACGACGGGAGTGGTTGTCCTTCTTGTGGTCCTTGAAGTGACCGGTCAGGTTGTTGATCCGCTCGGTCAGAATAGCGACCTGAACTTCCGGAGAACCGGTGTCGCCTTCGTTCGTTGCATATTCCTTGATGAGGGCGGCTTTGCGCTCTGCAGTAATCGACATCGGACGATCCTTTCTATTTTAAGGAAAAATGGGACGCCTAGAGCCGGGATGTCGTCCAGCTCTGGCCATTCGGCAGCATAGGCAAAGCCCAAGCTGGCGCTGCCTATAAACTATTCCGGGTACAATTGAAAGAGGCGATTGACGGCGCCCCTCAAGGCTCGTCTCAACCGAAAACGCGCTTCGGCCGGAATTCGCCCTCGCCGATCTCTCCGATGGCAATGAGCTTGCCATGCGCAGTGGCATAGGCCTCCGGGTGATTGGCCGGCGCATCACGCCCGCGCAGCAGGATCGGATTGCCCATCTTCAGCCGGTGTGCCTGATCATCATTGATGATGAGGTGGGGAAGGGATGAAAGCGCTTCCGCCGTGTCGATCAGAAAAGCATCGAGCGCTTCAAGCCGCTCGTCGCGGTCTTCGATGGCTTCGAGCGCCGTCAAGGTTTCGAGCGGTACCATCATGTCCTCGCCGAATGGCGCGACCATGGTACGGCGCAATTGCGAAATATGACCGAAACAGCCGAGATCCCGGCCCATGTCGCGCGCAAGCGCCCGCACATAGGTACCCTTGCCGCATTCCACTTCGAAATGAGCGGTGTCAGCGTCGGGGCAGGCGAGCAGCGTCAGACGGTGAATTTCCACCTCGCGCGCGGGAATCTCCACCGTTTCGCCTTCACGCGCCAGATCATAGGCCCGCTCACCGGCAATCTTGATGGCGGAAAACTGCGGCGGCGTCTGCATGATCACGCCGGTATAATTGGGCAGAATATCGCGGATCGCCTGTTCGTCCGGGCGCTGGTCGGAGGAGTTGACAACCTCGCCTTCCAGATCGTCGGTTGCGCGTTCTTCACCCCAGGTGACGGTAAACTCGTAGATTTTCCGGCCGTCCATGACGTAAGGAACGGTCTTGGTGGCGTCACCGAGTGCAATCGGCAACATGCCGGACGCCAAGGGGTCGAGCGTTCCGGCGTGACCTGCCTTCTGGGCGTTGAACAGCCATTTGATCTTGGAAACGGCTTCGGTTGAGCCGAAATCGAGCGGCTTGTCGAGAATGAGCCAGCCCGAAATCGGGCGGCCCTTGGGTTTGCGGTTCTGCTGTTTGCGTGGTTTGGACATGCTTCAGTTCTGTTCGTCGTCTTTTTCGTTCGAAGGTCCCAGATCGCGCTGCACCTCCGGTGACCGCAGGAGTGCGTCGATCTTCTGGTAGTTGTCGAAACTCGTATCGTCGCGGAAACGCAGTTCCGGCATATACTTCATCTGCCGCAGCTGCGGGCCGAGGCGGCCGCGCATGAACTTGGCATGGCGGTTGAGCGCCGTGATGATGTCGGTATGATCCGCAACGCCAAGCGGCGTCACATAGGCGGTCGCGATCTTCAGATCGGGAGACATGCGCACTTCCGAGATGGAAATGACGGTGCCTTCGATCAGATCGTCGCGGACTTCGCCGCGCTGGAGAATTTGGGTCAGTGCGGCGCGCACCTGTTCGCCAACACGCAGCATGCGTTGCGAAGGGGCCGATGATGTTGCTTTTGCCATGGGTAATGCCTCAAACGGAGCGAGCGCCGGTGAAGCCGGCGCCCGACAGAAAAGTCCTGTTTTGCGGCGAGACGCTTAGAGCGTTCTCGTGATGTGTTCGACGCGGAAGCACTCGATGGTGTCGCCGGCGCGAATGTCTTCGTAATTCTCGAAGGCCATACCGCACTCCTGACCAACAGGCACTTCGTTGACTTCGTCCTTGAAGCGCTTGAGGGTCTTGAGCTTGCCTTCGTGGATAACGACGTTGTCGCGCACCAGACGCACACCCGCACCACGTTCCACCTTGCCCTCAACGACGCGGCAACCCGCGACCTTACCGACCTTGGTGATGTTGAACACCTCGAGAATTTCGGCATTGCCGAGGAAGGTCTCACGACGTTCCGGCGAAAGCAGACCCGACATCGCCGCCTTCACGTCATCCACCAGATCGTAGATGATGTTGTAGTAGCGGATTTCGATACCGGCGCGTTCGGACGCCGTACGTGCCTGTGCGTTGGCGCGAACGTTGAAGCCGATGATCGCGGCGTTCGATGCCTCGGCAAGCGAGATATCCGATTCCGTGATGGCACCAGCACCAGAGTGAACGACACGAGCGCGGACTTCGTCTGTGCCGAGCTTGTCGAGCGAAGCGATAATGGCTTCGACCGAACCTTGCACGTCCGCCTTGATGACCAGCGGGAATTCCTTCAATCCCGAAGTCTGCAACTGGCTCATCATCTGTTCCAGCGAGCCGCGCTGACCGGTTTGACGGGCGACAGCCTTGTCGCGAGCCAGACGCTGGCGGTATTCGGAGATCTCGCGAGCACGACCTTCGTTTTCGACAACCGCAAAACGGTCACCGGCCGACGGCGTACCGGAAAGGCCGAGGATTTCGACCGGCATGGCCGGACCGGCTTCCTTGACATGGTCGCCCTTGTCGTTGACGAGCGCGCGCACACGGCCCCACTGATCGCCGGCAACGATGATCTGGCCGGGCTTCAGTGTACCCTTCTGCACGAGAACGGTCGCGACGGCACCACGTCCACGGTCCAGCTCGGCTTCGATGACCGTACCTTCCGCAGTGCGGCTTGGATCCGCCTTGAGATCGAGGATTTCTGCCTGAAGCAGGATCGCTTCGAGCAGCTTGTCGAGGTTGAGCTTGTTCTTGGCCGACACTTCGACATCAAGAACTTCACCACCCATCGATTCCACGAACACTTCGTGCTGCAGCAGCTGCTGGCGAACCTTTTCAGGGTTTGCCTCGTGCTTGTCGATCTTGTTGATCGCAACGACGATCGGAACACCGGCCGCCTTCGCATGGTTGATTGACTCGATCGTCTGCGGCATCACGCTGTCGTCGGCTGCAACAACCAGCACGGCGATGTCGGTTGCCTGCGCACCACGGGCACGCATTGCCGTAAAGGCGGCGTGGCCGGGGGTGTCGATGAAGGTGATCTTCTGACCGTTCTTTTCGACCTGATAGGCGCCGATATGCTGGGTGATGCCACCGGCCTCGCCAGCAACAACATTCGCCTGACGGATAGCGTCGAGCAGCGAGGTCTTGCCGTGGTCGACGTGGCCCATGATGGTCACGACCGGCGGACGGGAAACCATCTCGCCTTCATCGTCAGCCTTGTTGAAGAGACCCTCTTCAACGTCGGATTCGGAAACGCGCTTGACCGTATGGCCGAATTCGACCGCGATCAGTTCCGCCAGATCGGCGTCGATCACGTCGCCCGGCTTCAGCATCTGGCCTTCCTTCATCAGGAACTTGATGACGTCAACGGCGCGCTCGGACATGCGCTGCGACAGTTCCTGAATGGTGATGGTTTCCGGCAGGATGACTTCGCGCAGAACCTTTTCGCGGGTTTCCTGCATCTGGCTGCGACGGAATTTCTCCTGGCGGCGGCGCATGGATGCCATCGAGCGGCCACGCGGCGTACCATCTTCTTCCAGATTGGCGGCGGTCACGGTCAGCTTGCCACGACGGCGCTCTTCTTCGGTCTTCAGGCGGGCTGCAGGCTTGGCCGGAACCGGAGCCACGACCTTGCCACGAGCCGGAAGGCTGCTGCCACGACGGACTGCGCCGCGATCGTCCTCGTCGTCGCCACCGGTGCGGCGTCCGCGGGGAGCGGCGGCGTCGGGCGTGGCGGGAGCGGAACGGGGAGCAACAGGCTGGGGACGGGCGTCAGCGCGTGGCGCCGGCGCAGCGGCCGCGGCCGGCTTTTCGCCGGACAGATCGGATTTCGCTTCCGTAACAGGCTGGCTCGCAGCGATCTTTGCCGCCGCAGCCTCTTCGGCAGCGCGGTTTTCGGCTTCGATTTTTTCAGCGGCGATGCGTTGTTCTTCTTCCACCTTGCGGCGAGCTTCGTCTTCGGCGCGCTGCTTGGCTTCGATAACATCGCGAGCCTGCGCTTCTATCAGCGCACGGCGGCGGGCTTCCATCTCGCCTGCGGACAGGTCGTGCAGAACGTTGCCGCGCGGACGGTCAGGCTGACGCTGCTGCGGTGCGGACGAGCCGGGGCGCTGCTGCGAATGGGAAGAACCCGGACGCTGCTGTTGGTTGCTCGGCTGTTGAATGCGTTGCTGTGGGGCCTGCGGACGCGGTGCCGAAGGGGCAGGCGCTGCCGGCTTCGGCGCCGGTGCTGCCGCCACGACAGGCTGAACCGGCTTCTCGTCTTCGGGACGCAGGGGGCGGCGCTTGCGTGTTTCCACGACAACCGCGTTGGTGCGACCTCGACCCATGTCCTGCCGCACGGTGCCCTGATTCATCCCGCCCGGTTTCAGGGTAAGAGTCTTCTTGGCCGGCGCATTGAGTGTCTTGTCGTCGTTGTTGTCGGTCATTCCGTTCCCGTTCCTACGGACGAGAACCGGATGACATCCATCAGGTCTCGTCGTTCAATTGCTGCATCGGAACGCGGCGGCCGTTCATGTTTGGCAACCGCGTCATTGTACTGTCCGGGCAGCGTCGCGTTCCGCCTCAGGCTGACCGCCAAGGCGGTACTGCTTAAGCATCTTTGCGCGCTTCACTACACCCTCACCCGCCTGCCCCGCAAGCGCGCAAGCATGGATAAAAGCATTCTGGCCCATCAACTCGTCCATTTCGGCTTCGCTAAAGAGCCGGAAGGACGGAATTTCATTGCCGGCATCGCTGCCGAGCTCCCAGGCCTTGCGGGCCTGGTCCAGTTTTCGCACGCCGTCTGCTGCGGCATCAGTTGCGTGGAACACGGCAATCGCATTCCCCGAACGGACGGCGGCATCGACTTTCGTCGCGCCGCTGATGAACTGACCCGCCTTGCGCGCCATGTTCATCATTCCGGCAAGCTGCTGCGACATCAGGCGGTCGAGAAGAGCGAGAAGCTCCGGCCCGGCCTTGACGTCGCGTTTGAGTGCCCGTGCGAAGATCTTCTTCGCGATGGCTTTCTCTATCAGGGCGCGCTCCGGCTTTACCCAGCATCCGCGCCCCGGCAATTGGCGTTTCAGGTCCGGAACGACGTTGCCGTCCGGCCCTGCGACGAAGCGGATCAACTCGTCTGGAGATCCGCTCTGCCTTGTTACAATGCACATACGTCCATTGACGTTGCCTTCCAGCCGCCCGTCCTCATCGGTTTCGGGCAGCTCGTCCGGCTCATGCACCTGCGATGTCATTCCTGTCCGGCGGTATCCGCCTCCTCAGTAGCTTCCGCATCGACTTCCTCTTCGGAAGCCAGATCCTCGGCCGTGATCCAGCCTGCCAGAAGACGGGCCTGCACAACCATGTTCTCAGCTTCGACGCGCGATACGTCGAGCTTGGAGAAGATGCCTTCGAACTTCTTCGTCTCGCCGTCCTTGCGTTCGCTCCAGCCGACCAGATCGTCTGCGGCGCAACCGGCAAAGTCCTCGATGGTCTTGATACCGTCTTCACCAAGGGCGACCATCATCTGCGAGGTCAGGCCTTCGATCTGGCGCAGCTCGTCGGCAACGCCGAGTTCCTTGCGCTTGGCGTCCATTTCGGCTTCCAGGCGTTCCAGATATTCGCGGGCGCGGGTCTGGATTTCATCGGCGGTGTCATCGTCGAAGCCGTCGATCGAGGAAATTTCGCCAAGATCGACATAGGCAAGTTCTTCAACCTGCGCGAAGCCTTCGGAAGCCAGAACCTGACCAACCATCTCGTCAACATCGAGGGCGTCCATGAAGAGTGCCGTGCGCTCGTTGAATTCCTTCTGGCGACGCTCGGATTCTTCCTGCTCCGTCATGATGTCGATATCCCAGCCGGTCAGCTGCGATGCCAGACGTACGTTCTGGCCGCGGCGGCCGATGGCGAGCGAAAGCTGCTCGTCGGGAACCACAACTTCGATGCGCTCGGATTCTTCATCCAGAACGACCTTGGCCACTTCAGCGGGCTGCAGGGCATTGACGATAAAGGATGCCGGCTCCTGGCTCCACGGAATGATGTCGATCTTTTCGCCCTGCAATTCGCCGACAACGGCCTGAACGCGCGAACCGCGCATACCGACGCAGGCGCCGACCGGATCGATCGACGAGTCGTTCGAGATGACGGCGATCTTGGCGCGCGAACCGGGGTCACGGGCAACCGACTTGATCTGGATGATGCCGTCGTAGATTTCAGGAACTTCCATGGTGAACAGCTTCACCATGAACTGCGGATGGGTACGCGACAGGAAAATCTGCGGGCCACGCTGCTCGCGGCGAACGTCGTAGACGTAAGCGCGTACACGGTCGCCATAACGCATGTTTTCCCGCGGAATCATCTCGTCGCGACGGATGATGCCTTCGCCACGGCCCAGATCGACGATGACATTGCCGTACTCGACGCGCTTGACGGTGCCGTTGACGATTTCGCCGATGCGATCCTTGAACTCGTCATACTGACGGTCGCGTTCTGCTTCGCGCACCTTCTGAACGATGACCTGCTTGGCGGACTGTGCGGCGATACGGCCGAAATCCATCGGCGGCAGCGGATCGGCGATGAAATCGCCGAGCTTGGCGTCCGGGTTGCGGTCGCGGGCAAGTTCGAGCGGAATCTGGGTCGAATAGTCTTCGGCCGTCTCTACCACTTCCAGAAGACGCTGCAGGCGGATTTCGCCGGTCTTGGAGTTGATGTCGGCGCGAATGTTGGTTTCCGAACCATAGCGCGAGCGGGCGGCTTTCTGGATAGCGTCGGCCATTGCGGCAAGCACGATTTCGCGGTCGATGACCTTTTCGCGCGCCACAGCATCGGCGATCTGCAGAAGCTCAAGCCGGTTAGCACTCACTGCCATTTTTTTGTCTCCGTAAGTCGCATAATTGCGGGGATCACCCGTTTTCCGGGCTTTTACGTTGGAATTAGTCTTCGTCTGCTTCGTTTTCGTCGTTCTGGTTTGCGGCGGCGGCCTTTGCCGCCTTGTCTGCCCGCAGCGCATCACGAATAAGGTCGTCCGTCAGAATGAGCTTCGCGTCGGAAAGCGCGCTGAACGGAATGGTGACTGTCGGTTCGTCGCCATAGGCGATCTGGTCGCGTTCCAGCTTGAAGCCGTCCGCATCCACCTCGACGATCTTGCCGCGAAACCGCTTGCGGTTTTCGACCAAAATGGAGGTTTCGGCCTTCACCAGATGGCCCTGCCAACGGGTGAAATCCGACTTGCGAACCATCGGCCGGTCGATGCCGGGCGAGGAAACTTCGAGATGATACGCCTTATCGACCGGATCTTCCACATCAAGAACCGGTGAAATCGCCATTGACACGGCTTCGCAGCCCTCGACGGTCATGGTGCCGTCTTCCCGCTCGGCCATCACCTGCAGGGTCATGCCGTTCTGGTTGGAGAGCCGCACGCGCACCAGAAGATATCCCATGCCCGTCAAAACAGGCTCGATGATTTCGGCGATGCGCTGGTCGATTCCCGTTTCGGTTATCAGTCGCGGTTCATGTACGGTGTCTGCCATCTGGCCTTCCGGTCTTTAGATTTTCACCGGGCGCTCAGCCCGTGGTTTCCGGTTCGCCTAACGAAAAAGAGCGGAGCCTTGCGGCCCCACTCTTCATCAAGCGATCAAGAATTTCAAAGGTCATATAGACCCATCAGGGCAGGATTGCAAGGTTTTCGCGGGCAGGGCGCTTCAGTCACGGCTGCGGCCACATTTTCACCTTCACCGTGTCGGAAAGGGTGGCATGATTTCCGGCACTGTCTATAGTTGCCGTTTGACAAATCGCAGTTGCATCAAGTGGACTGATCGTGCCTGACCGTAAATCGCCACTCGCGCCTTTAAGGCATTTGACTTACAGACGAATCTGGATCGCGAGCCTTGCCTCGAATTTCGGCGGTCTGATCCAGGCGGTTGGCGCCGCGTGGATGATGACCTCGCTGTCGAGTTCCGAAAACATGATCGCGCTGGTGCAGGCCTCCACCTCGCTGCCGATCATGATGTTTTCGCTGATTTCAGGCGCACTGGCCGATAGTTTCGACCGCCGCCGCATCATGATTTCCGCTCAGATCCTGATGCTGACGGCTTCCGTGCTGCTGACGGTTTTTGCCTGGTCCGGCTGGCTCACTCCGTGGTTGCTGCTCTTTTTCACGTTCATGATCGGCTGTGGCACGGCGCTCAACAATCCGTCCTGGCAGGCGTCCGTCGGCGAAATGGTGCCGCGTGAGGATCTGCCCGCTGCCGTGACGCTGAACAGCGTCGGGTTTAATATCACCCGCAGCGTCGGTCCTGCCATCGGCGGCATCATCGTCGCTGCCGCCGGCGCCGCGGCCGCGTTTTTCGTGAACGCGCTGAGCTATTTTGCCCTGATCTACGCGCTGGTTCGCTGGCAGCCACCCAAATATGCCTCGACCTTGCCGCGCGAGCAGCTTCTTGCCGCCATATCGGCCGGGATGCGTTATGTGGCGATGTCGCCGAATATCGGCAAGGTTCTGGTGCGTGGCTTTCTCTTCGGCCTTTCCGCCAGCGCCATCCTGGCGCTGATGCCGATCGTTGCCCGCGATCTGGTCGAGGGTGGCCCGCTGACCTACGGCGTCATGCTCGGTGCGTTCGGCGTCGGCGCTATCGGCGGCGCGCTCGTCAGCGCCAGACTTCGCGAGGTTCTGTCCAGCGAATGGATCGTGCGTGTCGCCTTTTTGGGCTTCGCCTTCAGTTCCGGCGTGACGGCGGTCAGCACGAACGCGATCGTAACCTCGCTTGTTTTGACTATTGCCGGTGCCTGCTGGGTTCTGGCGCTTTCCCTGTTCAATACCATCGTCCAGCTTTCTGCCCCGCGCTGGGTGGTGGGCCGGGCGCTGTCGCTTTACCAGACGCTGACCTTCGGCGGCATCGCCGTCGGCAGTTGGCTGTGGGGCGAGCTGGCGGAAGATTACGGTATTTCCTATTCGCTTCTCGGTTCGTGCGTGCTGATGCTGCTGGGCGTCGTCGTCGGCCTCAAACTAGCCATGCCCGCTTTTGCTTCACTCAACCTCGATCCGCTCAACCGTTTCGTTGAACCGCCGCTAAGGCTCGATATCAAGCCGCGCAGCGGGCCGATTGCCATTCTTATAGACTATGAAATTCATGACGAGGATCTCGGCGAATTCCTGCCTTTGATGGCCGAGCGTCGCCGCATCCGTCTGCGCGACGGCGCGCGCAACTGGAACCTGATGCGTGATCTGGAAAATCCAGATATCTGGACGGAAAGCTACCATGTACTGACATGGGTGGAATATGTCCGCCACAACCACCGCCGCACCCAGGCGGATGCGGAAGCCTGGGACCGGCTGCTGGCCCTTCATCGCGGCAAGACACGGCCCCGCGTGCACCGGATGATCGAGCGGCAGACCATTCCGCCGACCGACGATATCTTCCATAAGCCACATACGGACCAGCATTGAGAGACGATAGGGCTAAGTAGTGGTGATGTCATGCTCGGGACAAGCCCGCGCATGACGGAGGAGTGGTTTCACACGCCGCCAGTAAGCTGCTATTTCAGCTTCGCTTTCAGCGTAGCATCGGGAAAGCAGGTCGGTGACATTCCGTTTTTCGCCTGCCAGTCGCCCAGTGACCGGCGTGTCTTGAAGCCGGCCAGCCCGTCCGCCTTGCCGACATCATAGCCCTTGGCGACCAGTGCCTTCTGCATGGCAAGAACGTCGGAGCGCAACATCGATCCGACATTGCCCCATTCGCCCTTGAACGGCCCCGCCCCATGGGAGATGCGGTCGGCGAGATTGCCGATGAACAGCGCGTAGAGATCGGAATTATTGTATTCCTTGATGACGTAGAAATTCGGCGTCACCACGAATTCTGGCCCGTGCCGCCCGGCCGGCACAAGCATCATGCCGTCGGCGGAGAGGTCATTGGATGGAAAGGCCTTTCCGGAAATGCGGGTGATCCCCATCTTCGCCCACGCACTCACCGGCCGGGCAAGATCCGGGCCTTCCTGGGCGCAGGAGACGTTGCCGGGTATAGACACTTCGAAGCCCCAGTCGCGATCCCTTTGCCAGCCTCTCTGCGAAAGATAGTTCGCTATGGATGCCAATGCGTCCGGCACGGAGTTCCAGATATCGCGGTGGCCGTCGCCATCGAAATCAACGGCATATTTGAGATAGCTCGACGGCATGAATTGCGGCTGACCGAGCGCGCCTGCCCACGACCCCATCATGCGCGAGGCCGCAATATCGCCGCCTTCGACGATCTTCAGCGCATCGATCAGCTCGGTGCGGAACATCTCCTTGCGGGTCGACATATAGGCTTTCGTCGCCAGCACATCGACAACCGAATGCGGCAGTTTCGCACGGCCGAAACCGGATTCGCGGCCCCAGATCGCCACCACGACATCGCCGGGCACGCCATATTTGGCTTCGATCCTGCGAAGGGTGGCGGCATGCGTCGCGGCCAGAGAGCGGCCGGTGGCGGCAAGCCCCTGCAATCGTTTTTCGGAGAAATAAGCGCCGGGCGATGAAAATTCGGCCTGGCTCTGGCTCTGTTCCTTCGGCGGCTTCTGGCCGGGGATGACGAGATCAGGCAGACTCCAGTTGATGGAAAGGCCGCTCAGCGCAGCCTCCAGCGTCTTTTGCGAAATTCCCGCCTTGCGCGCTTCCGGCCAGATTTCCTTTTTCAGCCATGCATTGAAATCGGCATCGTACCGGGCAGCAGCGGCACCTGTCGGCGCGGATTGCGCCAGAGCGTCCGTTGCTGAAAAAACGGAAAGAATGGCGGCCAATGCCTTGAGGCTTTTCCAGGAAAAGTGGAGGCCGGTTTTCCGTCTGGAAATGCGCCAAAACAAAGAATCAAATCGGTTTCGCATTCGGTCTCCTCTTCGAGTGACGGACAGGGATAGAAGGCGTCAGATCGTTGTGCGAGCGCGCAGCGCCGCCGTCAATGTGCCCTCGTCGAGATAGTCCAGCTCGCCGCCAACAGGCACGCCATGCGCAAGCCGGGTGATCTTGATGCCGAGATCGGCCAGGCGGTCGGTGATGTAGTGGGCTGTTGCCTGTCCCTCCACCGTCGCATTGACGGCGATGATGAGCTCGCGAATACCGCCGGCGCTGACGCGATCGATCAGTCCCTTGATGTTCAGATCTTCCGGCCCGACGCCATCGAGCGGCGACAGCGTGCCTCCAAGCACATGATAGGCGGTATTCATGGCGCCTGCTCGCTCCAGCGCCCACAGATCCGACACGTCTTCCACCACGATGATGACCGACTGGTCACGTCTATCATCGGCGCAGACCGTGCAGGGATCGATGGTATCGACATTGCCGCAGCACGAGCAGATCTTCACCTTGTCATAGGCTTCACCCATCGCGTGGCCCAGCGGTCCAAGAAGCTGTTCCTTCTTCTTGATGAGATGCAGCGCCGCCCGCCGCGCCGAGCGAGGCCCAAGCCCCGGCACTTTTGCAAGCAGCTGGATCAGTTTTTCGATTTCGGGACCGGTGACTCGTTTTGCCATGAGCGCTTTCTACTGCATAAATCGGGAAACGGGAATCATGAAGCGCGAAGGGCAGTCCATGAAAATACGGGCAGTGTGCCGGGGCGAGGCGAAGGCCTTGCCGGGAAAGACGGCAAAGACGGGTATTTTCAAACATGCCGTGCAGGGCGCGGTGATGGTCGATGCGCAAGGCATCGTCAGCGACGCTGTCTGCAATCGTAAACATCACGGCGGGCCGGATCAGGCGATCTACGCCATGGGCTCTGCCGATCTCGATTTCTGGTCGCGTACGCTGGGTTTTGTGGTTGAGCCCGGATTTTTCGGCGAAAATCTGGTTCTGGAAGGTGTCGATAGTGCAAAACTGCATGTCGGCGACAGGTTTTCAGCCGAGGAAGTGGTGCTGGAAGTGACCGCCGCCCGCATTCCCTGCGCCACCCTGTCAACCCGGCTCGGCGATCCCGGCTTCGCGCCGCGTTTTCGGCAGGCGGGGCAGCCGGGCTTTTATTGCCGGGTTCTGAAAGGTGGAATGCTCAGCGCCGGCGAAGGCATCGCTTTCGAACCCTATCAGGGAACGAAACTGCCCATACCGGTCATTCTCCAGCGCTTCCGCCCCATGCAGCTTACCAGGGACGAACGTGCCGCATATCTCGGCACCCCGCTTGCGAGCCGGTTCCGCGCCATGCTGGAAGTCTGAATTCGTAAGAATATCAGAACGGCAGCTTCATGCCGGGCGGGATCGGCAGGCCAGCCGTGATTTCCTTGGTCTTTTCAGCGGTGATGGCCTCGGCGCGCTCCTTGGCATCATTGTGGGCGGCGACGATCAGGTCTTCGAGAATTTCGACGTCGTCTTCCTTGAAGAGAGACGGATCGATCTTCAGGCCCAGCAGGCTGCCCTTGCCATTCAGCTTCACGGTGACGAGACCGCCACCGGACTTGCCTTCGACTTCAAGCGCGGCGATATCCGCCTGCATCTTTTCCATCTTGGCCTGCATTTCCTTGACCTTGCCCATCATGCCCATGATGTCGCGCATGTGCCAAACTCCTGTTTTTGTTATGTATTAAAATTCGATATCGTCGCCGGGAAGGATGTCGCCCTCGCTCGATTCGGCAACCGAAGGCGGCGGGGCGATCTCGTCCGGCTCGTCCTGCTGGGTGACGCGAATGCGCACGTCGGTGATTTTTGCACCTGGAAACTGTTGAAGAATGGCTGCCACGTCAGGGTCCTGCCTCGCATCCACGAGGCGGGCGTCGCGCGCACTACCCTCGGCTTCAACCAGCGTCGGCTGACCCTGTTCCTTGCTAAGGCTGACGATCCAGTGGATACCGGTCCACTCTTTCAGCTTCACACCAAGCTCGCCGGGGAGCGATCCGGGTGCGCCATCGCCGAGGCGCATGTCAAGCCGGCCCGGCTCCAGCCGCACCAGCCGCACGAAGTTGCGAACCTTCGCCCGCATGACGGGATCGCGATTTTTCTGGCACAGGTCGGCAATGTCCTGAAGAGAGTTGACGGGAACCTTCGGCTCCGGCCGTTCTTCGGTTTTTGGTGCCGCGACCTGCATTTCCTGCGGGCGGCTGTCAGGCACTGCGCGCAGCATGGTCGAAGGCTGCGAGCTTGCCGGCCTCTGGGCGGAAAGCTCCACAGGTCTTCCTGCGGCCACTGTCTGTCCTGAGGAATAGGCCCGCGCACCTCCGCCATTGCCGCCACCCGAAGGCGCGCCATTGGAATAGCCGCCATCGCTGTTGGAAAGTTCGAGCAGGCGTCGCGCCGCGTCTTCCGGTGCCGGAAGATTGGCGGCGTGCGAAAGGCGGATCAACACCATTTCGGCCGCACCCGCAGGACGTGAGGCATTTTCAGTTTCCGGAATACCCTTGAGCAGCATCTGCCAGATACGCGACAGCGCAGTCACGGCGATTGTCTCGGCAAATTCCGCGCCACGCAAGCGTTCGATCTCGGACAGCGAGGGATCTTCCGCCGCATCCGGCACATATTTCATGCGGGTGACGAGGTGAGTGAAATCGGCAAGGTCGTTCAGCACGACGACGGGGTTGGCGCCTGCCTCGTATTGACCGTTGAATTCCGAAAGTGCCGCCGCGACATCACCTTTGATGATGTGCTGGAAAAGATCGACGATGCGCGCCCGGTCGGCAAGACCCAGCATGCCGCGCACCGCCTCGGCTTCCACGCGTCCGCCGCCATGGGCGATCGCCTGATCGAGAAGGGAAAGCCCGTCACGGGCGGAACCCTCAGCCGCGCGGGCAATCATTGAGAGCGCCTGCGGTTCGGCCTCGAAACCTTCCTTGCCGGCAATGGCAGTGAACAGGCCGACGAGATCGGCGGCGCTGATGCGGCGCAGGTCGAAGCGCTGGCACCGCGACAGCACGGTGATCGGAACCTTGCGGATTTCAGTGGTTGCGAAGATGAATTTCACATGCTCCGGCGGCTCTTCCAACGTCTTAAGAAGACCGTTGAAGGCCTGCGTCGAGAGCATGTGCACTTCGTCGATGATATAGACTTTATAGCGCGCCGAAACCGGGCGGTAACGCACCTGCTCGATGATCTCGCGAATGTCGTCAATACCGGTATGGGAGGCGGCGTCCATCTCGATCACGTCGACATGACGGCCTTCCATGATCGCCTGACAATGTTCGCCGGGGATACGCAGGTCGATGGTCGGTTTGTCGATGGTGTCGGTCTTGTAGTTCAGCGCACGGGCAAGAATACGCGCGGTGGTCGTCTTGCCCACACCGCGAACACCGGTCAGCATATAGGCCTGCGCGATGCGGCCGGTCTCGAACGCATTCGTCAGCGTGCGGACCATCGGCTCCTGGCCGACCATCAGATCGGAAAAATCCTTCGGACGATATTTGCGTGCCAGTACCCGGTAGCCGGTCCCGCCCTGGGATTCGCTTGATGTGGTGGGTAAGGTGTCGCTCATCGCCTCGCCAGTTTATTTTGCCAGTTTGTCCTAGAGCGCCGTGCGTCCCATTGGACGCATCAGGCACGCTCTATTCCTCTAAAGTCTGCACATCATGCCGATACGCAGGGGCCGCTTTCAGGCTGAACCGGCCCGGCGAAAGCTGAGCGGAATTTAAAAAGGGTGGGAGGCTGGCACGGCGACCCGTGCCTGGCTCGTTAGGGCTGCTTCCTTCCGGACCTGACCCGGTTGGCGAGTGGCTCGTCCACCACCAACCTCCCGGGGCCACATATCGGCAATATCGAAAGCAAATGCAAGCCAAGCCTTCAAAAAACTGCTATCACAATGAAAACAAACATGGAGGACGCCTTGGAGACATTCCGGCTGGACGACAGGCTGGCGCGCGACAGTGCGCTTGTAATGCGTTTGGGACTATGCGAGCTGCGTTTACAGAACGACAGCCGCTGGCCCTGGCTGGTGCTGGTGCCACAGAGAGGCGGCGCCAGCGAGCTGTTCGATCTTACTCCGCTCGATCAGGCCGTGCTGACGTTCGAGACCAATCTCGTCGCCTCCGCGTTGAAGGACGTTACCGGGGCCACCAAGATCAATGTCGGCGCGCTGGGCAATATCGTCCGGCAACTTCACGTCCATATTATCGCCCGCAACGAAGGCGACACCTGCTGGCCCGGCCCAATCTGGGGTCACGGGACGCCAGTGCCCTATGGCCCGGGCGAAAAGGAATCCTTGATGAAAAAAATATCCGGCGCGCTCTGATGATATCAATGACTATTTTCGAAACCACTGCTCCCCATCCCGAAGCAAGCCTGCTGACAGCCTTTTCCAAGAACGCCCTCAACCGATTCGCCGAAAAGCGGACGGAAGACTGCGTTGCCGATGCGCTGAAAGTCGATGGCACCCATATTTTTGCCTTCTCCGGCAACCGGCTTGTCCTGAAACATGACGAACAGGTCATAGATCCCCTGTTTTCGGCCTATGAGCTGGCCGAATTGCAGCCGGATTTCGACAATGCCGTTCTGCTTGGATACCGTGAAACCGGCGAACCGAGAATTGCGGTGCCGGTGGCCGTCACGGAAGACACGCTGGCGAGCCACTACAAGCTGGCCGATGCCCGCACCCTTTATCGCGATCATCTTCTCGATGAGGAGTTGCTGAGCGAGGTTGCCCAGGCCGTCAGCCTTACGCACTGGAATGCCGACAACCGCTTCTGCGGACGGTGCGGCGGCACGATGGAATTGCGTATCGGCGGCTACAAGCGCATATGCGCCGCCTGCAATCACACCATTTTTCCCCGAACCGATCCCGTTGTCATCATGATGACGATCGATATCGAGCGCGATCTTTGCCTGCTCGGACGCGGCGCGCATTTTGCGCCGGGCATGTATTCCTGCCTCGCCGGTTTCGTGGAGCCGGGCGAAACGATCGAGCAGGCCGTGCGCCGCGAGACGCATGAAGAATCCGGCGTCGAAATCGGCCGCGTACGCTATCACGCTTCCCAGCCCTGGCCGATGCCGCACACGCTGATGATCGGCTGTTATGCCGAGGCTCTCTCGTTCGATATTTCCCGCGATGAGATCGAGCTGGAGGATTGCCGCTGGTTCACGCGGGCGGAGGTGGCCACGATGCTGGAGGCTGCTGCGGGCGAGGGCTTTTCCGCGCCTCCGGGCGGTGCCATCGCGCACCGGCTGATGCGCGACTGGGTGGAATGGACGAAATGAAGATTTGCGGCAGGCTCAGCTCTGGTTGAGCTTGCCGCGCATCGCATGACCCTTGTAGACGCCGAGAATTCGGACCTTCTCTGAAAAGAAGCGCAGCTCGTCCAGCGCGTGCCGCACCGGCTCGTCATCCGGATGGCCTTCGATATCGGCATAGAACTGCGTTGCCACGAACCTTCCGCCGAGCTGGTAGCTTTCCAGCTTCGTCATGTTGATGCCATTCGTCGCGAAACCGCCCATTGCCTTGTAAAGCGCCGCCGGAATGTTGCGGACATTGAACACGAAGGTCGTGACGATGGTTTCATCCGGTGCTTCGCCTTGGGACTGGCGTTTGGCCCAGTTCTCATCGCGCGAAAGAATTACGAAACGGGTGATGTTGTTTTCTGAATCCTCGACATTTTCAGCCATGATATCAAGGCCGTAGAGACCGGCGGCAAGACGCGGTGCAAGCGCTGCCATGCTGCGATCACCCTTTTCAGAAACCAGTCTCGCCGCTCCGGCCGTATCGCCGGCAACGACGGGCTTCCAGCCGTTGGAACGGATGATCTTGCGGCACTGGCCAAGCGCGTGGATGTGGCTGTGAACGGTGCGGATCTCGTCTTTCTTCACGCCCGGTATAACCATCAGCTGGAAGCGGATCGGCATGAAATATTCACCGATGATGTGAAGGCGTGATTCCGGCAGCAGATGATGGATATCGGCAACGCGACCGGCCAGCGTGTTCTCGATCGGGATCATGCCGAGATCGGCCTCTCCGTTTTCGACGGCATTGAAAGCATCCTCGAATGTCGGGCACGGCAAAGGCTCCATATCCGGGAACATGTCGCGGCATGCCATGTCGGAATTCGCGCCAAATTCGCCCTGAAAGGCAATGCGGTTTGTGCTCAAGGTCATGGAATTATCCATCAGAGGGTTCGGTTTGCGAGAATAGTGCGGGCTTTTTCGAGATCGTGCGGCGTATCAACGCCAAGCGGCACGGAGTGAACGATTTCGGCATCAATACGCATGCCCGCTTCCAGCGCGCGCAATTGTTCCAGCCTTTCGCGCTTCTCGAGTGGCGAAGGCTGAAGCCTCACGAACGTTTCGAGGGCGGCGCGGCGATAGGTATAAAGGCCGATGTGATGATAAAGCGGTCCGTCGCCATAGGGCGCAGTCGCGCGGGTAAAATAAAGCGCGCGCAATCGCGTCTCGGAAAGCGGGCTGCCAACCACTTTCACCACGTTCGGATTGGTCCTTTCTTCCTCGTCGGTGATCTCCACCGTCAGTGTGGCAATGTCGACGGCGGCATTTTCCAACGGACGCAACGAGGCGCGGATCGTTTCCGCTTCGATGGTCGGAAGGTCGCCCTGAACATTGATGATATATTCGGCGTTGCCATAGGGGTCAGCCTTCTGCAGCGCCTCGAAAATGCGGTCCGAACCGGATTGGTGATCATCTCGCGTCATCATTACGTCGAAACCGGCATTTTTTACGGCTGAAAATACCTGTTCGTCATCGACTGCAACGACGATGCGCGTCGCGCCAGCTTCACGCGCCCTGAGTGCAACCTGCACAATCATCGGTTTGCCGCCAATATCCGCGAGAGGCTTGCCCGGAAGCCGTGTCGATGCCATCCGCGCCGGTATAAGGACGACAGCTTTCTCGAATTCCCGATTCTTCATCCGACACCCTTCAAATCCCAACCGAAAAGTGTCAAAACGTCACGGAGTGGGGAATATTATTCAAGTTGCGCAGGCTGTGCAAAAGCCATAGCTTTTGAATAATTTCAAGATGCCCGGTTATATGGAGCGGATGCGAGGGAGCGCATATAGATGAATTCTTATGTAAATATGGGCGTTGGGGCGTTGCTGGGCACGGTTTTCGTTCTGATGTCGGTGTCAATTGCGTCTGAGGGCATTTTTCATGCGCCCACCCCGGAAAAGGAAGGTTACGCCATCGTCGCGGAAGCGAGCGGCGGCGAGGCTGCAGGCGAACCCGCTGCAGCCGCAACCCCGATCGCGAAATTGCTCGCCAGCGCGGATGCTGCCAAGGGTGAGGCGGTCTTCAAGAAGTGTACGAGCTGTCATACCGGAGAGAGTGGTGGTGCAAACAAGGTCGGCCCCAATCTCTTCGATATCGTCAACCGGCCGATCGCCAGCCATGCGGGTTTCAGCTACTCCGCAGCAATGAAGGATTTCTCCAAGGGCGGTTCCGTGCACTGGGATTACGATCATCTCAGCTACTTCATCGAAGCTCCCAAGAAACACGTTCCCGGCACGGCCATGGGCTTTGCGGGTGTGAAGAAGGAGACGGAACGCGCCGATCTCATCGCTTATCTGCGCACGCTGTCGGCAAACCCGGCGCCGCTGCCGGATCCGGCTGCGGCTCCCGTGCCGATAAACTGACGGAATATGGTGATTTCATAAGAAAAGCCCGGCATCGCTGCCGGGCTTTTTTGATTCTATCTGTCTGATTTCTGAAAGATCAGAAACCCTTGCCGCCGCGCAATTCGGAAATGACCGTTCCGATCATGATCTTGATATCCAGCCAGACGGAAAAATTGTCGACGTAATAAAGATCGGACACGATGCGGGCACGCGCCTTGTCACTGCGATCCGTCGGGCCGCGCAAACCCCGCATCTGGGCAAGACCGGTAATGCCTGGCCGCATCCGGTGCCGCAGGTGGTAGTGGGGAACAAGTTCCTCATAAAGACGGCCGGCGGCCAGCATGCCGATGGCATGGCAGCGCGGACCCACCAGCGACATGTCGCCTTTCAAGACGTTGATGAGCTGTGGCAGCTCGTCGACATTTGTGCGGCGAAGCACGGCGCCGATCCGGGTTATCCTCGGATCGTTCTTTACCGTTTGCGCCACGCCGGTGGCATCGCCCAGTTCGGTCCGCATCGAGCGAAATTTATAGACCCTTATCTTTCGCCCGTTCATGCCCCAACGAACTTGTGAGAACAGGACCGGCCCTTTGCTGTCGAGTTTGACCAGCGCCGCGACGGTCAACAATACGGGAGCGAGTGCGACAAGGGCGATGGACGCCCCTGCAATGTCGATCGTTCTCTTAAGCACAAACTGGCTGCGCAGGAACACCGATGTGTTGGTTTCTGAAATGGAAGGTTGTGTTTCCGCCGCGTCGAAAGTGACAGCCGCAGGATAAGGGGCGCCGTAAAACACGGCATGCGATGAGCTTTTAGTACCCAGCATAATATGAAGCCCTGAAAAGTTATTTTGAAACAAGAAAATTAATTTATATGAACGATTAATAATTCATTTACCGTAAAAAGTCATCCGAAATGTAATCGTTTTTGCGCAAATAGCAATCTACGGTTAACGTGGATGCACGCATATGTTGCAAACACAAGTGCGGTCTCCGCTCTTGGCTGCGTTGGTTGCCCATTCGGTGTAATCAAGTCTTTGGAAAATTGAGTATTTGCGGGAAAGGCGACAGGATCGTTGCCTGCCCATCGCTTGCCGGGTAACCGGCGAGCCGATTACCCAAAAGGCAATTAATTTCCCATCAGAATATCAAGAAGGGTCGTCTGCTTCGGCCCGGAAGTTGCCGGCGCCCGGCCGCCGATATCGGCTGGCGGCACAGGTCCATTGTCGGCTGAATAGCCGGGTTCGATATCGCGGGAAGGGATGTTTCCAGGCGGCATGGGGACGCCCGGCTGACCAGCGTTTGGCGAGACGGGCGCTTCGGGATAGGCTCGAGTGTTTGTCGTTCCGCCGCCGCCGAGAGCATTGGAAATGATGTCGCCGATGGAGGAAGGCGCGCTCTCGGGCGCCGGTTGCTGTATTTCCCCAAGCGGCGGCACGCCGCCTGCGCCGAGACCGAAGAGCGGCGAGGGCGAGAGCCCGGAATGGGCGGCGGTCATGAAATCTTTCCAGGCCTTCGCAGGCAAGCCGCCGCCGGTGACCTTTTTCATCGATGTGCCGTCGTCATTGCCGAACCAGACGCCCGTTGTCAGGTTGCTTGTGTAGCCGACAAAAAGCGCGTCGCGGAAAGACTGTGTGGTGCCGGATTTTCCCGCTGCCTGCCAACCCTGAAGGCGAGCGGCTTTCCCTGTTCCTTCGGTGATGACGCGCGACAACATGCCGTTCATCGTCGCGGCGATCTCCTCGCTCAGCACGCGCGGCGGGTTGTCGTATCTGTTTTCATAAAGCACCTTGCCGTCGGCATCGGAGATGCGTTTGACGATATGCGGCGTCGCCTTGTAGCCGCCATTCATGAAGGGAGCGTAGGAGGCGGTCAGCTCCATCAGCGACACTTCCGAGGTGCCGAGTGCGATGGAGGCGTTGTTCTGCAGCTCCGATTCGATGCCCATGCGATGCGCCACCTGCGTCACCCGCTCAGGACCGACTTCCATCACCAGCTGCGCGGCGATCGTGTTCAGAGAATTGGCAAGCGCAGTGGCAAGCGTCACTTCGCCGCGATATTTCTTCTCGTAATTTTCCGGTGTCCAGTTTCCGATGCGGACCGGCCCGTCATTGCGAATGGTACTGGGGGTCAGACCCGATTCGAGCGCCGCGACGTATACGAAGGGTTTGAACGCCGATCCGGGTTGCCGTTTCGCCTTGGCGGCCCGGTTGAACTGGCTTTCGGCATAATCCGCCCCGCCGACCACGGCCCGGATTGCGCCTGTGCCATCGATGGAAACGAGAGCCGCTTGCGAAGCGCCCTGCTTTTTACCATCACCCTGGAGAACATGGGTCAGTGCTTTTTCTGCGTCGCGTTCAAGATTGGGGTCGATGGTCGTATCGACGACGATGTCCTGCTTGACGTCGCCAATCAGGCCACGAACTTCCTCCATCACCATATCGGCAGCGTAATGTTCGGCACCGGACCAGAAACGTTTGGCCTTGGTCGGCGGCTGCGACATCGCGGTCTTGATCTCGTCATCGGTGATGAACCCGACATCGCGCATGGATCTCAGAACGACCTGCGCCCGCTCCTCCGCTGCCTGCGGGTCGCGCGCCGGTGAAAGGCGCGAGGGGGCCTTGAGAAGTCCGGCAAGCGTTGCCGCCTCGCCAAGATTGACGTCGCGCGCGGATTTGTTGAAGTAGCGTCTGGAAGCGGCTTCGACGCCAAAGGCGTTGGAACCGAAATAAACGCGGTTGAGATACATCGCGAGGATCTGGTCCTTGGTGTATTTATGCTCCAGCCAGAAGGCCAGCAGCACTTCCTGTACCTTGCGCTCCAGCGTCCGGTCCTGTGAGAGGAACAGGTTTTTTGCCAGCTGCTGCGTCAGCGTCGAGCCGCCCTGCACTGTTCGTCCCGTCATCACATTGGTCACGATGGCGCGGGCCAGGCCGAGCGGATCCACACCGAAATGGGAATAGAACCGCCGGTCTTCGATCGCCATGACCGCTTGTGGAAGGTAGGGCGACATGTCTTCAAGCGCGAGAGCCTCGCCACCCGTGGTGCCGCGATTGGCAAGCACGCTGCCGTTCACCGAAACGATCTTCACATTCGGAGGGCGTTCGGGAATGGTCCAACTGCTGGCGCTCGGCATGCGCGCGCCGTAATAAAGGACAAGACCGGCAACGCCGATACCGCCCCAGATGCCGAGCACGATGCACCAGTAAACGAGGGACCGGATAAAGCCTGTTGCGCCACCGCCGGAACTGCGTGTGCGCTTTTCCTTTTTTTGCGGTTTGGCGCGGCCGGATGTGGACTTAGGTTTTCTGGCGGGCTGCTTTGCGGTTCCGCCAATGCGCTCGCTGGCATCAAGACGCAGATCGTCACCGGATTCGTGGAAATCCCCGAAGGAAGGCTCTACCCGATCGCGTGATTTACCCTTGCCTGCCATCCAGCCGAAGTCGCTCCTTATATTCGCGAAACCGTTCGCACTTCAGGCTTCTATGCCTGCGCGATCCTTAATCCAGGATGAAGAGTTTAAATGCGGCAATTTAAGGCGGGGTTAAGTCCTCGCCGGATCAAATCGGCGTCATTGGCAGACGTCGACCCATTCCGCTCCCGTCAGTCGCG
This sequence comes from Rhizobium sp. Root491, assembly GCF_001427205.1. Taxonomy (NCBI): domain Bacteria; kingdom Pseudomonadati; phylum Pseudomonadota; class Alphaproteobacteria; order Hyphomicrobiales; family Rhizobiaceae; genus Rhizobium; species Rhizobium sp. Root491. The sequence goes on along the minus strand of NZ_LMFF01000001.1, from coordinate 1,317,225 downwards.
CCATCTTGTCAGGCGAAATCCTTACCGCCGCATTGGTGGCACCCGCTGCCGGAACCACCTCGGGATAGTTTTTCAGGGATATGTCGCAAAACACCGGAAGGGGCGAAGGCAATCCGAAAGGACACACGCCGCCGACGGGATGGCTGGTTACCGTAACGACTTCTTCCGCCCCCAGCATGCGCGGCTTGGCGCCGAAATGATCGCGGAATTTACGATTGTCTAGCCGCTTCGTGCCGGCGGCAACGACGAGAAGAATTGTGTCGCCCGCCTTCAGGCAGATCGTTTTGGCAATCTGGTCGGGATCGACGCCGTGCGCTTCGGCAGCCAAAGCGACTGTCGCCGAACTCGTTTCCGTTTCGATAACGGTCACTTCGGGGGAATTCTCGGTAAAAAAGGCTCTGACGGATTCGATGGTCATGCGTATTTATTAGGCGGTATGCCAAGAGGCTTCAAGGTGTCGCGAAATAGCTATGCGTTTTATGCAATGCTGCGCTGCGATGAAACGTCTGTTTTTTGAGCGGAGATCCTGTATCTTCAAATCATCGAAGCGACGCACTCCTCCTCCCAGCGTCGCCCGATTGGACTGACAATACTCCTCCTCCCAATTGTCAGTCAGTTTCAAGAACCCGGCGCACCTCCTCCCGCGCCGGGTTTTTGCTGTTTAACGCCTTGTTTGCCGCGACTTTCATTTGCCGACGCTTCACAAAAATCGCCGGGCTTTTTCAAAGAAACTTGACTTTCAGGCCCTTCCAACCTAGGTGTTCGCGCATCGATATTTGTTTGACGACCAGAGCTTCGGCGCCTTTTTTAGGTGCACACGACGATCTTTCCTTCAAATTCGACCCAAGACCGCACTGCGCGCAGTGCAAATACAATTTGCCAACGGAAGGAAATCGTTATGGCGACTGGTACAGTAAAGTGGTTCAACGCAACCAAGGGCTACGGCTTCATTCAGCCTGACGACGGTTCGCAGGACGTATTCGTTCACATCTCCGCCGTTGAGCGCGCTGGTATGACCTCCCTCAACGACGGTCAGAAGCTCTCCTACGAGCTGACGCAGGACCGTCGCTCGGGCAAGATGTCTGCAGGCGAGCTCGTCGCTTCCTGATAAGCGGCTTGGCCTGAACGGGTCATTCGCATGAATATGAAAGGCTGGATTTTTCCGGCCTTTTTCTTTTGGAAGGTGTACCGGGTCCGGCCGCTCTTGAAAAAGCTGGAGTGCATACCAATATAGGGTTCAACAGTGCTCCGCACGGAATTGTCAGGCTGGTGCTTTTAAAGTGCCGCTGTTGTTGCGTTAACCAAAGATTAACCAAAGCAGCCGATCCTGATCGTGAAAAGCAGCGTCGACTTTGTTGGCGCGCTCTGGAGCATCGGACCGTTTGAACGCTTTGACCACGGATGTACTGGCACTGACGAAAAACGGATGGAAAGGTCGGGCTTGCCCGGCCTTTTTGTTTTGAACCACCAAAATATAAGAGAACGGGGAGGCATCGGGTAACCGGCGCCTCCTTTCTTTTTGGCTACTTCGCGGCCAAGGCGTCGAGAATGCGGATCCAGGAGCGGATGCCCTTGTGGAACGACTGCAGGTCATATTTTTCATTCGGCGAATGAATGCGGTCATCGGTAAGGCCGAAACCGACGAGCAGCGAATCCATGCCCAGCATCTTCTGGAAATCGCCGACGATGGGGATCGAGCCCCCCATGCCGATCACGACCGCAGGTTTGGGCCACTCTTCCGAAAGCGCGTTTTTCGCCTTCGTCAGCACTGGCGAATCATAGGAAAGCTGGATAGCCGGCGATGCACCATGCTCGTGAAATTCCACCGAGCAATCGGCTGGAATTTTGGAGCGGACATAGTTCCGGAAGCTCTCGCGAACCGCTTTCGGGTCTTGCTCTCCGACGAGACGGAAGGACACTTTAGCAGAGGCCTTTGCGGCGATAACCGTCTTGAAGCCGTCGCCGGTATAGCCGCCGATGATGCCGTTGACTTCCGCCGTTGGACGAGCCCAGGTCTGCTCCAGCACGGAGCGGCCCTTTTCGCCCGATGGAATCGAAAGGCCGACTTCGCCGAGGAAGGCCTCAGCGGTGCGGCCCAGCGTTTCCCAGGAAGCCTTGATGTTGGCGGGGGTTTCTTCCACGCCGTCATAGAAGCCGGCAAGTGTCACGCGGCCGGTCTCGTCATGCAGGCCGGCGAGAATATCGGTCAGGATGTGAATGGGATTTGCGGCCGCACCACCGAAAAGGCCCGAATGCAGGTCGCGGTCGGCCGCCGTGATTGTGATTTCCTCGCCGACCAGGCCGCGAAGGGCGGCGGCGATGGCGGGCGTATCGCGGTCCCACATGCTGGTATCGCATACCAGTGCATAATCGGCTTTCAGCTCATCGGCATTGGCATCGAGGAACGGCTTCAGCGAGGGCGAACCGGATTCTTCCTCGCCCTCGAAAAGAATGGTGACGCGCACTGGCAGACTGCCATTGACTGCCTTATAGGCCCGGCAGGCTTCCACAAAGGTCATCAGCTGACCCTTGTCATCAGCCGTTCCACGCCCGGTGATCACCTGCCGGCCGCCGCCGATATCTTTCACGGCCGGTTCGAACGGATCGTTTTCCCAAAGATTGAGCGGATCGACCGGCTGCACGTCGTAATGGCCGTAGAAAAGCACATGCGGCGCGTCTTTTGTCGCGGCGTCATGATGCGCCACCACCATTGGATGACCGGCCGTATCGCGAACGGAAGCCGCAAAGCCCAGTGATTCAAGCGTTCTGACCAGCCATTCTGCCGCCTTGCGGCACTCCGCCTTATAGGCGGGGTCCGTGGAAATGGACGGGATGCGCACCAGTTCGAACAATCGCTCGAGGCTGGAGGTGAGGTTATCGTCGGCCGTGGAAAGAATGGGGGAAACGTCTGTCATCGCTGATCCTGTCATGTCTGTCGCAACCCGGCGATGGACGAAACATCCTGGTATCGCGCATCGCGTGGGAACAAGGGGCTGACGTGTCGTTGAATCGGCAAGCGCGCAGCCGCCGGAACGATAGAGCAGTTCATGAAAAGTGCGAAGTGGTTTTCCGCCTAAACTGCGCGGAAACAAAACCTTGGAGGCTGCAGGCGATAGAAGGCCAGGAGCAAAGAAAGCGTTTCGAGTTGTAAATCCTATTTCGCTTTTTTGGCGCGGTCGATCGCCCGGCGCATATATTCCAGCAGAAGCTGCTTTTCGAAACGGCGGAAATCCGCCAGCAGCGCATCTTCCGTGGCTTCGGAAGCGGCAATGGCGTTCGCCTCGAGATCCCTGCCGCGCTGGGTAAGTTCGATGATCTGCGCGCGGCGGTCGCTTGGGTGGGATTTGCGCACGATCAGCCCGTCGCGCTCCATGCGGGACAGCGTATTGGCAAGCGTCGCCTGCTCCACGTCGATTCTATCCAGCAATTGCCGTTGCGTCAGTCCCTCCTCATGCCACAGTTCTATGAGGATGGGGAATTGTCCAGGAGAAAACCCCAGCGCGGCAGCTCTCTTCTGGAGCGCCATGGTGAATTCCCTCGCCATTTTTGCGGCGAGATAGATCGCCGATTCGTCCCGGGAAAAACCCATTCATCAATCCGTCTGGCATCTGGTCGGCGCAATCGCGCAATTTCGATAGTGGGATATATATCGCATGATATGTTTATGCCAGTCAGAAACCCGGCACAAATAAAAACCGCCATGGCCGGGAGGGGACGGCCATGGCGGTCATATAAGAGGACAAAGGCCCGGAGAGGGGGGAAAGGCCTTTGTCCGGTCTGATGCGGCGGGGGACGAGCCTACAATCAGACTACGGCGTGATCAGGCGCCGTCCCCTAAGAAATGTGTGTGCAAATGCGGCTTTTCAAGGGAAAATCTATTACAAATTCGTAAGGTTCACGCGAATTTCGCCGGTGCCTCCAGCGGCTTAGCCCCGTGCGCTTTGCGGTGCGTTGTTTGAACTTTCTGTGGACGTCAAAACGGCCCCGCGCTATCCATATCGCCATGAAAAAAGGCGATCATCTCTTCCTCGTTGACGGCTCCGGTTTCATTTTCCGGGCGTTCCATGCCATTCCCCCGCTGAACCGCAAGTCGGATGGGCTGCCGGTCAACGCCGTTTCCGGCTTCTGCAACATGTTGTGGAAGCTCCTGAAGGATGCGCGCAATACCGATGTCGGCGTCACGCCCACGCATTTCGCCGTGATTTTCGACTATTCGTCGAAAACCTTCCGCAACGAGCTGTACGATCTATACAAGGCCAACCGCACCGCACCGCCGGAAGATCTGGTGCCGCAGTTTGGCCTGATCCGCGAGGCGACACGGGCCTTCAACCTTCCCTGCATCGAGACGGAAGGCTTCGAGGCGGATGACATCATCGCCACTTACGCCCGTCAGGCGGAGGCGATTGGCGCCGATGTCACCATCATTTCTTCCGACAAGGATCTGATGCAGCTCGTCACGGCCAATGTGCATATGTACGACGCCATGAAGGACAAGCAGATCGGCGTTCCCGATGTCGTCGAAAAATGGGGTGTAGCCCCGGAAAAGATGATCGACCTTCAGGCGATGACCGGCGATTCCACCGATAATGTTCCGGGTATTCCTGGTATCGGGCCGAAGACGGCCGCGCAATTGCTGGAAGAATACGGCGATCTCGACACGCTGCTGGCGCGGGCAGGAGAAATCAAGCAGCAGAAACGCCGCGAAAACATCATCGCCAATGCCGATCTTGCCCGCCTTTCCAGACAGCTCGTGGCGCTCAGAACCGATGTGCCGCTGGAGCAGTCTCTGGAAGAACTGGTGCTCGAACCGCAGAACGGCCCGAAACTCATCGCTTTCCTCAAGGCGATGGAGTTCACGACGCTGACGCGCCGGGTAGCTGAAGCCACCGATAGCGATGCCTCGGCCATCGAAGCCGCCAATGTGCCGGTGCAATGGGGCGCTGATGCCCATGGACCAGACCTCGATGCCGCGCCTGCAGTTGCCGCAGCTGATGACAAGACCGCTGCGCCGGCGTCAACCACCGCTCCGGCACGGAAGGTGACAGGGGAGGGCAGTGCGCCCACCGATCTCGCCACGGCACGGCAGACGGTTTTCTCCGCCGCCAAGATCGACACGACCGCCTATACGACGATCAGGGATTTGGCGGAGCTGGATCGTTGGGTTGCCGCTGCCCGCGAAACAGGTGTCGTCGCCTTCGACACGGAGACGACCTCGCTCGACCCCATGCAGGCGGAACTCGTCGGTTTCTCGCTGGCGATTGCCGATAACGGCAAGGATGCCTCAGGCACCGATATCCGCGCTGCCTATGTGCCATTGACGCACAAGACCGGCTCCGGTGGCGATCTTTTCAGCGATGGCATCAGGCTTGCTGAAGGACAGGTGCCGTTTGCCGAGGCGCTGGCACGTTTAAAGGATCTTCTTGAGGACGAAGCCGTTCTGAAAATCGCGCAGAACCTCAAATATGACTACCTGCTGATGAAGCGCCACGGCGTCGTCATGCAGAGTTTCGACGATACCATGCTGATTTCCTACGTTCTTGAGGCGGGAAAAACCACGCATGGCATGGATACGCTTTCCGAACGCTGGCTCAGCCACACGCCGATCGCCTACAAGGACGTGGCGGGATCGGGCAAGTCGAGCATCACCTTCGATTTCGTCGATATTGACAAGGCGACCGCTTACGCCGCCGAAGACGCGGATGTCACTCTGCGGCTTTGGATGGTGCTGAAGCCCCGGCTTGCCGCAGAGCGGCTGACCAGTGTGTATGAGCGGCTGGAGCGCCCTCTGGTGCCTGTACTGGCGCATATGGAGGAGCGTGGCATCACCGTGGACCGACAGATCCTGTCGCGTCTCTCCGGTGAACTCGCCCAGAAGGCGGCTGCTTTCGAAGAGGAAGTCTACCAACTGGCAGGCGAGCGTTTCAACATCGGATCGCCAAAGCAGCTCGGCGATATCCTGTTCGGCCGGATGGGCCTGCCTGGCGGCTCCAAGACCAAGACGGGCCAATGGTCCACATCGGCGCAGGTTCTCGAAGATCTGGCGGCGGAAGGTGCCGAATTACCGCGAAAGATCGTCGATTGGCGGCAGCTGACCAAGCTGAAATCGACCTATACGGATGCGCTTCCCGGATATGTCCATCCGCAGACGAAACGGGTGCACACGTCCTACGCGCTGGCCTCCACCACCACGGGGCGCCTGTCGTCCTCGGAGCCGAACCTTCAGAACATTCCGGTGCGCACGGCGGAAGGCCGCAAGATTCGCACGGCCTTCATCTCCACACCCGGACACAAGCTTCTTTCCGCCGATTACAGCCAGATCGAGCTACGTGTGCTTGCCCATGTCGCCGACATTCCGCAGCTTCGCAGCGCATTCGAAAACGGCATCGACATTCATGCGATGACCGCATCGGAAATGTTCGGGGTGCCGGTGGAAGGCATGCCGTCTGAAGTGCGCCGACGTGCCAAGGCCATCAACTTCGGCATCATCTACGGTATTTCCGCTTTCGGCCTTGCCAACCAGCTCAGCATCGCGCGCTCCGAAGCGGGCGAATATATCAAGAAATATTTCGAGCGTTTTCCTGGCATTCGCGATTACATGGAAGCGACCAAGGCTTTCGCCCGCGATAACGGCTATGTCGAGACGATTTTCGGCCGCCGTGCGCATTATCCGGAAATCCGCTCCTCCAACCCTTCCATGAAGGCCTTCAACGAGCGTGCGGCCATCAACGCACCGATCCAGGGGTCTGCAGCCGATATCATTCGCCGTGCGATGGTCCGTATCGAGCCGGTGCTGGAGACGGAAAAGCTTTCTGCCCGCATGCTGCTGCAGGTACATGACGAACTCATCTTCGAAGTCGAGGAAGGGGAAATCGAAAAGACCCTGCCCATCGTCGTCTCGGTGATGGAAAATGCAGCCATGCCGGCTATTTCCATGAGGGTTCCGCTCAAGGTGGATGCCCGCGCGGCCGACAACTGGGACGAGGCGCATTGACGGGAATTGACCGGCCATTGACCGATTGGTGTCATTGGTTTGTTGCGTGCGCAGATTAGGGGAAACGTCTCAAAAGGAGTTCCCCATGCACGCCCCGCTCATTTCAAAAGATCTGGAATCTTTTTCCGCTGCCAGCCACGATCAGCCGCCGCGCCATCTGGGTCGCCGCTATAATACGGATGGTGAATTCCTGCTCGAGCCGGGCAATACCGTGGTCTGCCATCTCGTTGAAGGGTCGAAAGCCGAAAGCGCAATCATCGGGACACGCCAGCGTTTTCTGGATATGCCCGAGGCATCGCAGCTGGCCTTCACACCGGTTTCCAGCCTGCATATGACGGTATTTCAGGGCATTATCGAATATCGCCGTGCATTTCCCTACTGGCCGGAAGACATGCCACTCGATACTCCGATCGACACGATGACGGAGTATTATTGCGATCGTCTGGCGGATTTTCCGGGCCTGCCTGGTTTCAATATGCAGGTGACTGGTCTCAAGCCGACGGGGCTCGTGCTGAAGGGGGCCACCGCCGAAGACGACCGGATCATTGCGCTGTGGCGAGATACATTTGCCGAAGCTTTCGGTTATCGGCATCCCGATCACAACACCTATCAATTCCATATTACGCTGGCCTATGTCACGCGCTGGTTCGATCCGGAGTGCCTGCCGCGATGGCAGGCGATGCTGGATGAAGAGCTGGAAAAACTGCGTGCGGCAGCGCCGCTAATCGAGATGCGCGCGCCAGCTTTCTGTGAATTCAGGGATATGAACCACTTTAGGGAACTCATGGTTTTTGATAGGAAGTGAAGCATGATTTGCAAAGGCCTGCCGCCCGCCCGTCGCAACAAACCGGCTTAATCGGAAAAAATGCGCGTCAGGGCTGGTCAAAGCCCGTTTGGGCATGTATAAGCGCGCCAAATTTCCGATATCGAGACACCCGACATTCGGCCTTTGGTTATGGCCGGTTACGTTGTTTCGCCGCTAAAGTGGAGTAACAAAAATGGCTGTACCAAAAAGAAAAACAAGCCCGTCCAAGCGCGGCATGCGCCGCTCGGCTGACGGTCTCAAGGCTTCGACCTACGTTGAAGACAAGAACTCCGGCGAACTGCGCCGTCCGCACCATATCGATCTGAAGACCGGTATGTATCGCGGTCGTCAGGTTCTGACGCCGAAGGAAAGCGCATAAGCTTTCTGAAATAATCTTTACGGAAAACCGGCCCTCGTGGCCGGTTTTTTGTTTTCAGGCCGTTTAGCTGCTTTTTTCGGTTACTTGGAAAATCCGATCACTCCTCCTACACTCTGTTCGGGAGAGCAGGTCTGGTGCCTGCAACGGGGAGGGGCTTCGGTGAAATATCGCTGGATTTTCTTGACGCTGCTCAGCCTCGGCCTCGGTTACGGCGCCGTGACCAAGGGCAGCGGCATCATTGCGGAAAGCTATTTCGGCGAAGTCTCCGATCAGGGCCGCACCACCCTCAGGCTGGCCGTCTCGGCTCTTGGCGGGCTTTTGAGCCGTTTCGAGCCGCTGCCCGCCCTGATCGCCGATCACGACGACATTGAGGAGCTTGTCGCGCATCCGCAGGATGAGGCGATGCGCCAGCGGGCCAATATCTATCTCAAATCCATCAATACATTGCTGGAATCCTCCGACATCTACATCATCACGCTGGACGGAGTGACCATCGCCGCTAGCAACTATGATGGACCCACGAGCTTCGTCGGTGAGAATTTCAGCTACCGTCCCTATTTTCAGGATGCCGCCAAGGGCTTCCCGTCGCGTTTCTTTGCGCTAGGCACCACCTCCCACAAGCGCGGTTATTATTTTTCCGCGCCTATTCTCTTCAACGAGGAGATAAAGGGCGTCATCGTCTTCAAGGTCGATATTGAAGGCATAGAGGCGTCGTTCGGCGATGGTGAAAACCGCATTCTCGTATCGGACCCGGAAGGCATCATCTTCATGACCGGAACGCCGCAGTGGCTTTATTCCGGCCTGATGCCGCTGACACCGGAAAGGCTTGCGCGCACGGCGGCATCCCGCCGTTACGCCAATGCCGACCTGAAGGAACTGCCGCTGAAAAACGGCAATTTCGGCTCTCATCAGTTGATGACGATCAGTCAGAACGACGGTGACAGGGAATATCTCGTCCTGTCGCAGCCGATGCCCGACGCGGGCTGGACGGTCAGCGTGCTGATGGATACCGGCTCACTCAGGACGCAGGTCAAGACGGCGATGATCGCGATCATCCTCTGCCTGTGTCTTGCCGCTGCCGTGGTCGCCGCCATGCTGCAAAGACGGCGGCGCCTGCGTGAACGCCTGACCCACCAGGCCGAAGCTCAGGCGGAGCTGGAGCGGCGTGTGGAGGAGCGCACAGCCGATCTCGCGCGGGTGAACCGTGAGATCGAACACGAAATCGCCGAGCGTCGCCAGACGGAGAAACAATTGCGCAAGATGCAGAATGACCTGGTTCAGGCGGGCAAGCTTGCAGCGCTCGGACAAATGTCGGCAGCACTTTCGCACGAGTTCAACCAGCCGCTCGCAGCCGCCAAGAATTATGCGGAAAACGCCTCTCTTCTCGTGGAACGTGGACGTCTAGAAGAGGTGACGGAAAACCTCAGGCGTATTTCGGGCCTTATCGATCGCATGGCTTCTATCAGCAGGCATCTGAGAAATTTTGCCCGCAAACCCAATGAGAAAATGGCTGCGGTCGCGCTCGATGCTGTCCTTCGCGATACGCTGGAAATTGTTGGAGCACGGCTGAAGGCCGCCGATGCGGTGCTGGATGTTGATCTTGGTCCGGTGCCGCTTGCGGTGAAGGCCGGGCCGGTGCGGCTGCAGCAGGTGCTGGTCAACATCATCTCCAATGCCGCCGATGCGGTGGAAGGGCGCGAGGATCGTCGCATCGCTTTGAAAGCCGTGCTGCACGGTCAGACGGTGTCGATTTTCATTCGTGACCGAGGTCCGGGCGTTCCTCCGGCGATTTCGGAGCGCATCTTCGATCCCTTCTTCACCACCAAGGGCGTGGGCCGTGGCCTGGGTCTCGGCCTTTCCATCACCTACAACATCATCAAGGATTTTGGCGGCCAGCTGCGTGTCAGAAACCATGAAGACGGCGGCGCGGAATTCGAGATCGAATTACCGGCAGCAGCCTATCGTGTGGAGGTGGCGGCGGAATGACCATGTCGCGGGTTCTGTTGATTGATGACGAGGAGGAACTGCGCTTTTCCACCGCGCAGGCGCTGGAACTTTCCGGTTTTGCGGTCACCATGCTGGCAAGCGCCGAACATGCGCTCGAACTCATCGGCTACAGCTTCGATGGCGTCGTGGTCAGCGATATCAGGATGCCCGGCATGGATGGCATGACGCTGCTGCAGAAGGTGCGGGAGCTTGACCCGGAAATACCTGTCATCCTGATGACGGGCCATGGCGATGTGCAGCTTGCCGTCAATGCCATGCGCAACGGTGCTTATGATTTCATCGAAAAGCCCTTCACCCCGCAATATCTCGCCGGCATCATAAAAAGAGCCAACGACCGGCGGGCACTGGTGCTGGAAAACCGCCGCCTGAAGGCGGTGGCGGGCAAGCATGACGATCTCGAAACGCGTCTGCCCGGCAGAACCCAGGTCATGGTCGATCTGCGCTACCGCATTCGCGCCATTGGTGCGACCGATGCCGATACGCTCATTGTCGGCGACACCGGTGCGGGCAAGGAAGTGGTGGCGCGCGCACTTCACGACATCAGCGCCAGAGCCAACCGGCCCTTTGTCGCCATCAATTGTGCCGCCCTTCCGCAAACGCTGATCGAAAGCGAGCTGTTCGGCCACGAGGCTGGCGCTTTTCCCGGCGCACTGCGCCCGCGCTACGGCAAGTTCGAGCATGCCCGCGGCGGCACCATATTGCTGGACGAGATCGGCTCCATGCCCTTTGAATTGCAGGGCCGGTTCCTGCGCGTGTTGCAGGAACGGGTGATCACCCGTCTTGGCTCCAATGAAACAGTCGAGCTCGACGTCCGCTTCATCGCCACCAGCAAGGTCGATCTGGAGCAGGAAGTCGCGGCAGGGCGGTTCCGTCCCGATCTTCTATACCGCCTGAACGTGGCGACGATTCTCGTGCCGTCCCTCTCGCAGCGCAGTGCCGACATACCGCTGCTTTTCCTGCATCTGGTGCGGGAGGCTGCTGCCCGTTACGGTCGGGAAGATATGGACGTTCCGCAGCATCTGCTCTCAGTCATTTCCCTGCGTGAGTGGCCGGGCAATGTCCGGGAATTGCGCAATGCGGCGGACCGTTTCGTTCTCGGTCTGGAAAGCGATGTCTCCGAAACCTCGCTGCCGTTTGAGGGCGATGGCAAGGCGGCGCTTGCCGCAAGGGTCGCCGCTTATGAAAAAAGCCTTATTGCGCGCGCGATCGCCGCCCACGGCGGAAATCTGAAATCCGTCTATGAGAGCCTCGGCATTTCACGCAAAACGCTTTACGAAAAAATGCAGAAATACGAGCTGCACCGGCACATGACCGAAGTGTAATGGGTGGATTTCCACCCATGGATGAGCCCGTATGGGTAGAAATCCACCCATTGCTCCCCATGATGGCGATAAAAGCGCGCCTTGCCGCAAGACCGCCGTTGCTGAACGGCAATCCCGGATCGCAAATGGCTTCACCCCGGTCGCCATGGAGGAGCATGCGCGGCTGAAGTGGCGAACATTTTCATCCGGGAGGAATCGATGAAAATACTGAAGACAGCTACCGGCCTTGCTGCTGCCGCTGCCGTTTCCCTTTTTGCGCTTTCTGCATCCGCTCAGAACTACCCCGAGCGCAACATCACCATGGTCGTGCCCTTTGCCGCCGGTGGCCCGACAGATACGGTCGCGCGTCTTGTCGCTGAATCCATGTCGAAGGATCTCGGCCAGCAGATCATCGTCGAAAATGTCGGCGGCGCTGGTGGCACGCTGGGCGCTGGCCGCGTGGCGGCGTCGGATCCGGACGGTTACACCGTTCTGCTGCATCACATCGGCATGGCGACGAGCGCCACGCTTTATCGCAAGCTCGCCTATGATACCCTGAACGCTTTCGAATATGTCGGTCTGGTCACGGAAGTGCCGATGACCATTCTGTCGCGCAAGACGCTCGAGACCAAGGATCTCAAGGGTCTGATCGACTACGCCAAGGCGAACAAGGACAAGGTCACCGTTGCCAATGCCGGCATCGGTGCTGCTTCGCATCTGTGCGGCATGTTGTTCATGAGCGCGATCGAGACACCGCTGGTCACTGTTCCCTACAAGGGCACAGGCCCGGCCATGACCGACCTGCTGGGCGGACAGGTCGATATCATGTGCGACCAGACTACCAACACCACCAAGCAAATCCAGGGCGGGACCGTTAAAGCCTATGCCGTAACCTCGGCCAAACGGCTCGACGTGCTGCCGGACGTACCGACAGTTGCCGAATCGGGCCTGCCGAAGCTTGAGGTGGGTATCTGGCACGGTATCTACACGCCGAAGGGTACACCGGCCGAGATCAACGAAAAGCTCTCCAAGTCGCTGCAGGTCGCGCTGAAGGACAAGAACGTGGCGGCCCGTTTTGCCGAACTCGGCACCACGCCTTCCCCGGAGGCCGATGCGACGCCCGCAGCGCTCAAGACCAAGCTTGAAAGCGAAATCGCCCGCTGGAAGCCTGTGATCGAGGGCGCCGGCCAATATGCCGACTGATGGTTGAAGCAATTGCCGGCGGCACCCTGCCGCCGGCTTCTTGCCGTCAATTTAACGCGCGGAACGGTGTGTGGCCGGCCGCAGTGGAGGGGCATCTTTCATGAAGTCGTTTTTCATTGACCCTGCCGAGGCAGCCTGTGGGGCAATTTTCATCGGTTTTGGCGCTTTTTTTGCGTTGCAGTCTTTCGGGCTGGATATCGGAACCGCCTTCCGCATGGGGCCGGGTTATTTTCCGCTTGTTCTGGCAATCGTGCTGATCCTGCTTGGCGCGGTAATATTCATTCGCGCCACCCGTGTGCAGGGCGATGCCCTCGGTGCAATCGCCTGGCGGGGGATTTTTTTCATCCTGCCCGCGCCGATCTTTTTCGGTTTCACGGTCCGGGGGCTTGGTTTCGTACCGGCGCTTTTTTTCAGCGCCCTTATCGCAGCCTTCGCCTCGCACAAGATGAGTCCGCTCATGGCCGTCATTATTTCCGCCGCCATCACGGTCTTTTCCGTTGCTGTGTTCAATTATGGTCTCGGCCTGCCATTCCAGCGCTTCGGCCCCTGGCTTAAATTTTGAGGTGCCGTAATGGAATTGCTTGATAATCTTGCTCTCGGTTTCGTCACGGCCACGTCGCTGGCAAACCTGTTTTTCTGCCTGATTGGCGTGCTGCTCGGCACGCTGATTGGCGTGCTGCCGGGCATCGGCGCAACCGCAACCATCGCCATGCTGTTGCCGATCACCTTTCAGCTTGAGCCCGTCTCATCGCTCATCATGCTCGCAGGCATCTATTACGGCGCGCAATATGGCGGCTCCACCACGGCGATCCTCATCAACATGCCGGGGGAATCCTCATCCGCCGTTACCGCCATTGACGGCTACCAGATGGCGCGCAAGGGCAAGGCGGGTGCCGCACTTGCGATTGCCGCCATCGGCTCGTTTTTCGCCGGCACGGTTTCCACCTTTCTCGTGGCAGTCTTTGCACCGCCGTTGACGGCGATTGCGCTGGAATTCGGCGCGGCGGAATATTTCTCGCTGATGGTCGTCGGCCTTGTCTCATCCATCGCGCTTGCCCATGGTTCCATCGTCAAGGCGCTGGCCATGGTCGTGCTTGGCCTGCTGCTCGGTCTTGTCGGTACGGATATCTACAGCGGTGCGCCACGCTTCACTCTCGGCATCCGTGAATATGCCGATGGGCTGAATTTCGTTGCGGTGGCGGTGGGCGTATTCGGTATCGCCGAAATCCTGCGCAATCTCGAAAACGAGCGCACGCGCTCGGTGCTGATCGCCAAGGTCAGCAGCCTGATGCCGTCGAAGGAAGACTTCAAGGCCATGGTCGGCCCGGTGCTGCGCGGTACGGTCATCGGTTCGGCACTGGGCATCCTGCCGGGCGGCGGTGCAATTCTCGCTGCCTTCGCATCCTACACCGTCGAAAAACGCGTCTCCAAGCATCCTGAGGAGTTTGGACACGGTGCCGTCGCCGGTGTTGCCGGTCCGGAATCCGCCAATAATGCCGGTGCCCAGACATCGTTCATCCCGCTTCTGACGCTCGGTATTCCCGCAAACCCGGTGATGGCGCTGATGATCGGTGCGATGATCATTCAGGGCATCGTGCCCGGTCCGAACGTTGCGACCGAGCAGCCGGCGCTGTTCTGGGGCATCATCGCCTCGATGTGGATTGGCAATCTGATGCTCGTCATCCTCAACCTGCCCTTGATCGGGCTTTGGGTGAAGCTGCTGACGGTGCCTTATTACGTGCTTTTCCCCATCATCATGGCCTTCTGCGCCATCGGGGTTTACAGCGTTAATTCCAACGTCTTCGATCTCTACGCCGTCGCCTTCTTCGGCTTCATTGGTTATGTGCTCGTGAAGCTGCGCTGCGAGCCGGCGCCGCTGCTGCTGGGCTTCGTGCTTGGGCCGCTGCTGGAGGAAAACCTGCGACGCGCCATGATCCTGTCGCGTGGCGATCCGACGACCTTCGTCACCCGACCGATCAGCGCTACCCTGCTGTTTATTGCTCTGGCAGTGCTGATCATCGTCTTCCTGCCCAGCGTGAAGAAAAAGCGCGAAGAGGTTTTCGTAGAAGAAGACTGAGCAGGTCTCGAAATATTCGGAACGCCGGTGATGGAAATGTCGCCGGCGTTTCTGCGTTGATGGGATCGCTGTGAGGAATCCGGTTCACCGAAGCGGCATATGGTTGACTTGAAGCTTTTTAGGGCCAAGGAAGGGCGGGAAAGAGAGGTCGATATGACGTCGGAAACCGAAAAACGGATCATTGCGCTTGAGGAAACGATCGCGCATCAGGCCAAGACTATAGAGGAACTGTCCGACCAGCTGACGGAACAGTGGAAGGTGGTGGAACAGACCCGCGCCAAGCTCGACCGGTTGACGGAAAGGTTCCTGAGCCTTGAGGAGCAGTCGCTGGACGCACCCGCAATCACCCGGCCGCCGCATTATTGATTGAGGGAGACCCGATGAGGAGCGATACAGCCGCACTTGCCGCCGAAATTGTGGATTTCTGGACGAAGGCAGGACCGGACAAATGGTTCGACAAGGACGCCGCCTTCGACGATCACTTTCATGACCGTTTCCGCGATGCCCATTTTGCTGCTGCAAGGCGCGAATTGGATGGCTGGCTGGACGGTGCGGAAAGCAGCCTCGCGCTGATGCTTCTGCTGGATCAGTTCCCGCGTAACTGCTTTCGCGAGACAGCGCATATGTATGCGACCGATCCGCTGGCACGCATGTTCGCCAGCGAGGCCATCCATCGCGGCCACGATCAGGCGGTGACCGAGGATTTGCGGGTCTTTTTCTATCTGCCCTTTTCCCATTCGGAAAGCATCGAGGATCAGGAGCGTGCCTGCACGCTCAACCGGCCGCTTGGCGGGCTTTATCTCCACCATGCCGAAGAGCATCGCGATATCGTCGCGCGTTTTGGCCGCTTTCCGCATCGCAACGACATATTGCTGCGGGAAACGACGCCGGAGGAACGGCAATATCTTGATGCGGGCGGTTTTACTGGCTGATATCAACGAAAAACGCCGCCAGTCCCGAAAGACGGCGGCGCTTTTTTTGGGTGGGTAACGGCCGCAGATCAGCCGTCGAAGAATTCCTTCATCCGGGCAAAGAAGCCGGTCGATTCCGGATTATTCTCCTGGGACGAGAGTTGCTCGAACTCCTGCAACAGCTCGCGCTGGCGCTTGCTGAGCTTCTGCGGTGTCTCGATCTGGATCTGGATGTAGAGATCGCCAGTCTGCGCCGAACGCAGCACCGGCATGCCCTTACCCTTCAGGCGGAACTGCTTGCCTGGCTGGGTGCCTTCCGGAACCGTGACGCGAGACTTCGTGCCGTCGAGCGTCGTCACATCGAAGGTGCCGCCAAGAGCGGCCGTCGTCATGGAGATCGGCACGGTGCAATAGAGATCGGCGCCGTCGCGCTGGAAGAACTCATGCGGACGCACGGACAGGAAGATGTAGAGATCGCCCGCCGGGCCGCCACGCATGCCGGCTTCGCCTTCGCCCTGCAGGCGAATGCGGGTGCCATCCTCGATACCCGAGGGAATGTTGACCGAAAGCGAACGCTCTTCCGTCACGCGGCCCTGGCCGTGGCACTTGCTGCACGGATCGGAAATCGTCTGTCCACGCCCGTGGCAGGTGGGGCAGGTGCGTTCTACCGAGAAGAAGCCCTGGGCTGCGCGCACGCGGCCGGAACCCTGACAGGTGCCGCAGGTTTTGGGTTGCGTGCCGGGTTTTGCGCCGGAACCGGAACAGACATCGCAGGTTATCGAGGTTGGAACCCTGATCTGCGCCGTCTTGCCGGCAAAGGCTTCTTCCAGCGTGATTTCCATGTTGTAGCGAAGGTCGGCGCCGCGCTCGCGACCGCCGGAAGAGCGGCGTGCGCGTCCGCCGCCCATCATCTCGCCGAAGATGTCTTCGAAGATATCCGAGAAGCCGCCATTGGCGAAACCGCCGCCGCCCATACCACCGCCGCCCATGCCGCCATTTTCAAAGGCGGCGTGGCCAAAACGGTCATAGGCCGCGCGTTTTTGCGGGTCCTTCAGCGTTTCATAGGCTTCGTTGATTTCCTTGAACTTCCGTTCGGAATCAGCATCATCCGGGTTCTTGTCCGGATGGAATTTCATCGCGAGTTTGCGGAAGGCGCTTTTCAGCTCTTTTTCGTCCGCGGTCTTGCTGACGCCGAGTGTTTCGTAAAAGTCTGCTTTCGCCATTAAGATAACAAGCCTCGCAAATGGATTTCCGGCTGCACTTCGGCAGCCGGATGTCTTGCATGTATCGACAGGAGACGGGAAGTCACGCGATTATGCGGACTTCTTGTCGTCCTTGATTTCCTCATAGTCGGCGTCGACGACGTCGTCCTTGCCGCCTTCTCCGTTAGCGCCTGCTTCAGCCTGCTGCGCTTCGTAGATGGCCTGACCGAGCTTCATGGAAACTTCCATGAGGGTCTGGGTCTTTGCCTGAATGTCGTCGGCATCCGGTTCGGAAGCCTCAACGGCCGTCTTCAGGCTGGCAATGGCGTCTTCGATAGCCTTGCGGTCGGTTTCGGAAACCTTGTCGCCATATTCCTTCACCGATTTCTCGGTGGAGTGAACGAGGCTTTCGGCCTGGTTCTTGGCTTCGACACCCGCACGACGCTTCTTGTCGGCTTCGGCATTGGCTTCAGCGTCCTTGACCATCTTCTCGATGTCGGCGTCGGAAAGACCACCGGAAGCCTGGATACGGATCTGCTGTTCCTTGCCGGTGCCCTTGTCTTTCGCCGAAACCTGCACGATGCCGTTGGCGTCGATATCGAAGGTCACTTCGATCTGCGGAACGCCGCGGGGTGCCGGCGGCAGGCCGACGAGGTCGAACTGGCCGAGCAGCTTGTTATCCTGTGCCATTTCGCGCTCGCCCTGCGAGACGCGGATCGTCACGGCCGACTGGCTGTCTTCGGCGGTCGAGAAGGTCTGGCTCTTCTTCGTCGGGATCGTCGTGTTGCGATCGATCAGACGGGTGAAGACGCCACCCAGCGTTTCGATGCCGAGCGACAGCGGCGTCACGTCGAGAAGCAGAACGTCCTTGACGTCGCCCTGCAGAACGCCGGCCTGAATGGCGGCGCCCATGGCAACCACTTCATCAGGGTTCACGCCCTTGTGCGGCTCCTTGCCGAACAGCTGCTTGACGACTTCCTGCACCTTCGGCATGCGGCTCATGCCACCAACGAGAACGACTTCGTCGATCTCGGCAGCGGTAACGCCGGCATCCTTGAGGGCAGCCTTACAAGGGGCGACGGTGCGCTGCACCAGATCGTCCACCAGGCTTTCGAACTTGGCGCGGGTCAGCTTCAGCGTCAGGTGCTTCGGACCGGAAGCATCAGCCGTGATGAACGGCAGGTTGATTTCGGTCTGCTGCGAGGACGAAAGTTCGATCTTGGCCTTTTCGGCAGCTTCCTTGAGGCGCTGCAGAGCGAGCTTGTCGTTCTTCAGGTCGATGCCCTGATCCTTCTTGAACTCGCCGGCCAGATATTCGACCAGACGCATGTCGAAGTCTTCACCGCCGAGGAAGGTATCGCCGTTGGTGGACTTCACTTCGAAAACGCCGTCGCCGATTTCCAGAACGGAAATATCGAAGGTGCCGCCGCCAAGGTCGTAAACGGCGATGGTCTTGCCGTCCTTCTTGTCGAGGCCGTAAGCGAGGGCTGCCGCGGTCGGCTCGTTGATGATGCGCAGGACGTCCAGACCGGCGATGCGGCCGGCATCCTTGGTGGCCTGGCGCTGGGCGTCGTTGAAGTATGCCGGAACGGTGATGACGGCCTTCTCGACCTTTTCGCCGAGATAGGATTCAGCCGTTTCCTTCATCTTCTGAAGGATCATCGCGGAAATCTGCGAAGGGGAATAGTTCTTGTCCTGAGCCTTCACCCATGCGTCGCCATTGTCGCCCTTGACGATTTCAAAGGGAACGAGAGCCTTGTCCTTTTCGACGGTCGGGTCTTCATAACGGCGACCGATGAGGCGCTTGACCGCAAACAGGGTGTTGGTCGGGTTGGTGACCGCCTGGCGCTTGGCCGGCTGGCCGACAAGGCGTTCGCCATCGTCGGAAAATGCCACCATGGATGGCGTAGTGCGCGCGCCTTCCGCGTTTTCAATAACTTTCGTGTCCTTGCCGTCCATCACTGCAACGCAGGAATTGGTTGTGCCAAGGTCGATACCGATTACTTTTGCCATGCTCTTCTCTCCTTGAAGCGAGCTGTCGGAACCCCGTGAGGCATTCCATGGACAACTCCTTGACTTGGATTTGCAGTATTCGCTGCTGTTATGCGGCGTATATAAGGAGCGATTTTTCCTGCTGCAAGGCGCAAGAGAGGGTGAAGCGCTGCAAAAAAGCGGATGAAACCCCTGTCTGTGCAGAAGCATAGCCATCAAGGCATGCAGAAGGGCAAAAACGTGACTTTGACTGCCACGGTCATGGCGATGCGGAGGCGCGTTTATAAAGTCATTGAGGTGAGGTGAAATGGCGGACAGGGTGGGATTCGAACCCACGGTACGCTTTCACGCACACACGCGTTCCAGGCGTGCGCCTTAAACCACTCGGCCACCTGTCCTTTTTTCAAATCTGCATGTTTTGAGGAATGCAAATCACTGGAACGGCGCGATATATACCGATGAATTCGCTGGGATCAACACGAATCTGACAGTTTTTTGAATTGTCGGCAATTTCCTGCCTTCCGATGCGATTGCAAACCGGTTTTCCCGCCTTTATCGATGCAATATATATCTTTCAAAACATGGCTGTCGAAACGACGGGCCGCAACCGAGGTATCCTGATGAAAGCTTTTTTGCGGTTTTTGAGCTTTCTTCTTCTCATTGCAGCTGTTTTTCTTGGCGTACTCGATTCGATCCGCTCGGTTTCCACATCCTCGGTCAATATCACCGGCATCCTGTCCGTCTGGAACTATCTTCTTCCTGCCTCGCGCACCATGGTGGAAACGGCCTTGGCTCACTATATTCACCCTGAAGCGTGGCGCTTCATTGAAAATGCCCTGTCGGGACTGCCGGCATTTGCTTTTTTCCTCGCGCTATCCCTGCTTTGCTGGATGGCCGGTTACAGGAAGCGCAAAGTGATGAGGCGTTCGTCAGTCTGAATTTATCAACTAACAGCGCGCGCCCCGCAGATGTGAACCCTGAGAAGCGGCATAATCGGCCGCACGGAGGACCGAATGTTCCTGTTCGATACGCTTTCAAAAAAGACGACGATGCCGACCGAAGAGACGGCTTTGCCCGGCCGTGAAGAGGCGCTTGCCGTGCCCGAGCCCCATTTCGTCAATGGCCGGCCCTTGAAGGGGCCTTATCCCGATGGTTTGGAAATCATCTATCTGGGTATGGGTTGCTTCTGGGGTGCGGAGCGCCTGTTCTGGCAGACGCCAGGTGTGTGGGTGACGGCGGTGGGTTATGCCGGCGGTTTTACCCGCAATCCCACCTATCAGGAGACGACGACGGGCCAGACGGGCCACGCCGAAGTTGTCAAGGTCGTCTACGATCCGGCCGTCATCTCGCTGTCAGGCCTGCTCAAGATATTCTTCGAGGAGCATGATCCGACGCAAGGCATGCGGCAGGGCAACGACGTCGGCACGACCTATCGTTCCGCCATCTATGCCAATACCGAAGGCCAGTTGCAGCAGGCGCAGAAGGCGCACGACGCTTTTCAGCAGGCTTTGGACGAGGCGGGGCATGGCCGCGCCATCACCACCGAAATTGGACCGCTTGAAACATTTTATTACGCGGAAGACTATCACCAGCAATATCTTGCCAAGAATCCGGGCGGTTACTGCGGGCTCAGGGGAACCGGCGTAAGCTGCAATATCGACTAGATTTTTTGCACGTTGCCCAGGTGGAAAGACCAAAAAAACGCCAGAATAAAGTTTTTCCACCGGGTCAAAAAAACCGGATGAATTTTTCATTGAGCCATGCAAGGATATGAGCCAAGCACAGCCGGGATAACGGCTGGCGGTTCCGCAGACATTCCCGGTCAACGGGTTTGCGGGAGGACCCTTAAAATATCAATTGCAACAACAGGGCTGCACAATGAAAAAATCCCTTCTGACGCTTTTTGCGCTCGCCGCCATGTCGGCTTCCGCGCTTGCTGCCGATATCAAGCCGGCATTGGTTTATGGTACGGGCGGCAAGTTCGACAAGTCGTTCAACGAAGCCGCCGCGGCTGGCGCTGAAAAGTTCAAGGCAGAAACGGGCATCGAGTTCCGCGATTTTGAACCGACCAGCGATACGCAGGGTGAGCAGGCTATCCGCAACTTCGCCAGCAAGGGCTTTAACCCGGTTGTTGCCGTGTCCTTCGCCTGGACGTCGGCCATGGAAAAGGTTGCAGCCGAATTCCCTGACACCAAGTTCGTCATCGTCGATTCCGTCGTCGAGCTGCCGAATGTCCGCTCGGTCGTCTACAAGGAGCACGAAGGCTCTTATCTCGTCGGTCTTCTGGCAGGCATGGCCTCCAAGACCGGTAAGGTCGGCTTCATCGGCGGCATGGATATTCCGCTGATCCGTAAATTCGCCTGTGGTTATGCGCAGGGCGCCAAGGCTGCCAACGACAAGATCGAAGTCTTCCAGAACATGACCGGCACCACGGGTGCGGCTTGGAACGATCCGGTGCGCGGTGGCGAACTGACCAAGAACCAGATCGACCAGGGCGCTGACGTGATCTACGCGGCAGCCGGTGCGACCGGTATCGGCGTGTTGCAGACCGCTGCCGACAACAAGAAATTCTCGATCGGCGTCGATTCCAACCAGAACCACCTGCACCCCGGCTCGGTTCTGACCTCGATGGTCAAGCGCGTCGATCTGGCCGTCTACAACGCCTACAAGGATGCCAAGGACGACAAGTTCACCCCCGGCATCGTTGCTCTCGGCGTCAAGGAAGACGGCGTTGCCTATGCTCTCGACGACAACAACAAGGCCCTGATCACGCCGGAAATGACCGCCGCCGTGGACAAGGCGAAGGCCGACATCATTGCCGGCACCATCAAGGTTCATGACTATATGGCGGACAATTCCTGCCCGAAATGATATGATATGTGTCTGGGGCGCATGGTGATTTTTCACCTTGCGCCCTTTTCATATCCAGCCTTCGGAGAGGTTTCGGTTTGAGTATGGACCCAGCAATCGAACTCGTGGGCATCGATAAAAAATTCGGTGCCGTTCACGCCAATAAGAATATCAACCTGACCGTTGCCAAGGGTACGATCCACGGCATCATCGGGGAAAACGGTGCCGGAAAATCGACCCTGATGTCGATCCTCTACGGTTTTTACCAGGCAGATGCCGGTGAAATCCGGGTAAACGGTGCGCCGGTATCGATCCGCGACAGCCAGGCTGCGATCAGTGCGGGCATCGGCATGGTGCATCAGCATTTCATGCTGGTGGAAAATTTCACCGTGCTGGAAAACGTCATGCTGGGCGCGGAAGGCGGCGCATCGCTTGCCAAGGGCAGGGCGGCTGCGCGCAAGGAGTTGAAGCGCCTTGAAGACGACTACGGGCTGGAAGTCGATCCGGATGCTGTGATCGAAGAACTGCCGGTCGGCCTGCAACAGCGCGTCGAAATCCTGAAAGCCATGTATCGTGGCGCCGAAATCCTGATCCTCGACGAGCCAACCGGCGTTCTCACGCCTGCGGAAGCCGATCATCTTTTCAAGATCCTCGGTGTCCTGCGTGAGCAGGGCAAAACCGTCATCCTCATCACCCACAAGCTGCGCGAGATCATGGCGATCACGGATTCCGTCTCCGTCATGCGCCGCGGCGAAATGGTGGCGACCCGCAAAACCTCCGAAACCAGCGTTGAGGAACTGGCCGAACTGATGGTCGGCCGTCGCGTGCTGCTGCGGGTGGAAAAAGGCGAGACGACGCCGGGCGAGGTTCTCCTTTCCATCCGTAATCTGACCGTCAAGGACAGCCGGGGCGTCACCATGGTGGACGATGTCTCGCTGGATGTCCGCGCCGGTGAAATCGTCGGCATCGCCGGTGTGGCCGGCAATGGCCAGTCCGAACTTCTCGAAGCGATCGCAGGCATCCGCAAGCCTTACTCGGGCGAGATATGGGTGGCCGGGCAGAAGGTTGACCGGCCCGATCCGTCCATTCTGCGCGAACTCGGTCTCGCACATATTCCGGAAGACCGGCACCATATGGGGCTGGTGCTGAAATTCGAGGAATATGAAAATTCCATCCTCGGCTATCACCATGACGAGCGTTACGGCAAAGGCCCTTTCCTCAACCCCGAGGCCATCCGCAAGGATGCGGTCGAAAAGATCGAGAAATACGATATCCGCCCGCCGAACCCGCAGCTGAAGACCGCCAATTTTTCCGGCGGCAACCAGCAGAAGATCGTCGTCGCCCGCGAAATCGAGCGTGACCCCAAGATGCTGATCATCGGCCAGCCGACCCGCGGTGTGGATATCGGCGCCATCGAATTCATCCATCGCCGCATCATCGAAATGCGCGATGCCGGCAAGGCGATCTTGCTGGTTTCGGTTGAACTCGATGAAATCCGTTCCCTTTCGGACCGGATCATGGTCATGTTCGCCGGGCGTGTCGTTGGAGAAA
This sequence comes from Rhizobium sp. Root491, assembly GCF_001427205.1. Lineage (NCBI taxonomy): Bacteria > Pseudomonadati > Pseudomonadota > Alphaproteobacteria > Hyphomicrobiales > Rhizobiaceae > Rhizobium > Rhizobium sp. Root491. The sequence continues at coordinate 1,293,956 of NZ_LMFF01000001.1, read as the reverse complement.
AAACGGCGGAAGCCGAAGAACAGACGCTGGGCCTGATGATGGCCGGCATCGCCGCATGAGGCATGAATGAGCACCGCTTCCGTACCCCTGCCAAACTGGATCACCTACGGCCTCCTGCCGTTTTTAAATGTAGTTACCGCATTTCTGATTTCAGGCCTCGTCGTCTGGTCGATCGGTGAAAATCCGCTCGCGGCGCTTCGCCTGCTCATCGAAGGGGCGCTAGGTCGTGGCGATGCCATCGGCTTCACGCTGTTCTATACGACGAGTTTCATCTTCACCGGCCTCTCTGTGGCGGTCGCCTTCCATGCCGGTCTGTTCAACATCGGTTCTGAAGGCCAGGCCTATATTGGCGGACTGGGCGCGGCGCTGGTGGCGCTGGCGCTCGACCGTTATGTGCCGTGGTATGTGACTATGCCCTTCGCCGTCATCGGCGCTGCGGTTTTCGGCGCGGCCTGGGCGTTTATTCCGGCATGGCTGCAGGCAAAACGCGGTAGCCACGTCGTCATAACCACCATCATGTTCAACTTCATCGCTGCGGCGTTGATGGTCTATCTGCTGGTGAACGTGCTGATCGTGCCGGGCAAGATGGCGCCGGAAACGCGCACCTTTCTGCCGGGTGGGCAATTGCCGAAGCTCGACTGGCTGATGGCGCTGTTCGGCCTGAAGCTCGGGCCGGCGCCGTTCAACGTCTCCTTCATCATCGCACTGGTCATGTGTTTTCTCGTCTGGGTGCTGATCTGGCGCACCAAGCTCGGTTATGAGATGCGCACGCTCGGCGTCAGCCCCTCGGCCGCCGTCTATGCCGGCATTCCCTATGCGCGCACCGTCATCATTGCCATGCTCATTTCCGGCGGTCTCGCAGGTATGATGGCGCTGAACCCGGTCATGGGCGCGTCCGCCCGCTTGCAGGTGGAATTTGTCGGCGGTGCGGGTTTCGTCGGCATCGCCGTGTCGCTGATGGGGCGAAGCCACCCGCTCGGCATCCTGTTTTCGGCGCTGCTGTTCGGCATTCTCTATCAGGGTGGTGCAGACCTCTCCTTCGAGATGCCGAATATTACCCGTGAGATGATCGTCGTCATCCAGGGTCTGGTTATCCTGTTTGCCGGCGCGCTCGAATACATGTACCGGCCGGCGATCGTCCGCATCTACCAGCGCTTGGCAAAGGGGTGAGCTGATATGGATTTCTTCGATATGCTGGTCAGCATTCTCGGCTCGACCGTCCGTCTCACCATCCCGCTTCTGTTTACGGCGCTTGCCGGGCTGTTTTCCGAACGCGCGGGCGTGTTCGATATCGGACTTGAAGGCAAGATGCTGGCGGCAGCCTTTGCTTCGGCTTGTGTCGCCTATCTCACCGCAAATCCCTGGGCCGGCCTGCTTGCGGGCATTGCCGTCTCCATCTTGTTTTCGCTGATCCACGGCTTTGCCGTCATCACAAATCGCGGCAACCAGATCGTGTCGGGCGTGGCGCTCAACTTCATTGCCGCCGGTCTGACGGTGGTTCTGGGGCAGGCGTGGTTCGGGCAGGGCGGGCGCACGCCGCAATTGCCTGGCGAAGGCCGTTTCGCACCGATCATCCTGCCTGGTGCGGATGCGATGCGCGAAGTGCCTTTCATCGGCCCGCTCTACGCCAATGTCATTTCCGGCAACAACATCCTGACCTATCTCGCCTTTCTGGCGGTGCCGCTGTCCTGGTGGGTGCTTTACCGCACCCGTTTCGGCCTTCGCCTGCGCGCGGTGGGTGAAAATCCGGGCGCGGTCGATACGGCGGGCATTTCGGTGACATGGATGCGTTACCGCGCCGTCATCGTTGCCGGCTTCCTCTGCGGTTTTTCGGGCGCCTATCTAGCCGTTGCGCAATCGGCGGCCTTCATCGCCAACATGTCGGCCGGTAAGGGCTATATCGCACTCGCCGCGCTGATCTTCGCGAAATGGAAGCCGGTGCCGGTCATGTTCGCATGCCTCCTCTTCGGTTTCCTGGATGCTTTCGCCAACTTCATGCAGGGCAAATCCGTGCCGGGTATCGGTGAAGTGCCGGTGCAGATTTTCCAGGCCATGCCCTATATTCTGACCTGCATCCTGCTTGCCGGTTTCATCGGCGTCGCCAAGCCCCCCAAGGCCGGTGGCGTTGCCTATGCGAAGGAGCGTTAAATCCATGTCCCGTGAACCAATGTCCCATCAGTTGTTCGAGGCAGCGGTGGAGGCCATGGCCTTTGCCCATGCGCCCTATTCGAAATTCCCTGTCGGTGCGGCAATCCGCGCTGAAGACGGCAAAATCTACAAGGGCGCCAATATCGAGAACCTCTCCTTCCCTCAAGGCTGGTGCGCCGAGCCTTCGGCCATCAGCGCCATGATCATGGGTGGAGCAAAGAAGATAAGCGAGATCGCCGTCGTCGCGGAAAAGCTTGCTCTTTGCCCGCCCTGCGGCGGCTGCCGGCAGAAGATCGCCGAATTCGCCTCGCCAGACACCAAGGTCTATCTCTGTGACGAAACCGGTGTTCAGAAGGTCATGACCATGGATGAACTTTTGCCCTTCAGCTTCAAGACCGAGCTGCCCTGATGCCGGATACGCTGATCGATATTCTGGTGGAGCGTCTGAATGGCCTGATGCCGCGCATCGCCATCGTGCTGGGCTCAGGCCTGGGGTCGCTGGTGGACGAGGTCAGCGATGCGATCCGCGTGCCTTATGCCGAACTTCCCGGTTTCCCTGCAAGCGGCGTTTCTGGCCATGCGGGCGAGTTGGTGGCCGGATATCTCGGTGGCGAGCCGGTAATGATGCTGTCCGGCCGGGTGCACTATTACGAAAAAGGCGATCCGGCCGCCATGCGCGCGGTCATTGAGGCGCTCGCCGGTCTTGGCGTGCAGTCGCTCATCCTCACCAATTCCGCAGGCTCGGTCAGGCAGGACATACCGCCCGGCTCGGTCATGCAGATCACCGATCATATTAATTATTCCGGCATGAACCCGCTGATTGGCGAAGAGAGCGACAACCGCTTCGTCGGCATGACAACGGCTTATGATCCGGACCTGATGCTCGCCATGCGTAATGCCGCGATCCGCGCGACGGTGCCCTTGTTCGGCGGCGTCTACATGTGGTTTTCCGGCCCGAGCTTCGAAACGCCGGCGGAAATCCGCATGGCGCGGCTGCTGGGTGCGGATGCCGTCGGCATGTCCACCGTGCCGGAAGTCATCCTCGCCCGCTTTTTCGGGATGCGCGTTGCCGCCGCATCGGTTATTACCAATTACGGTGCCGGCATGACTGGCGCTGAACTGAGCCATGAGGAAACCAAGGACATGGCTCCGGTAGGCGGCAAGAGGCTTGCCGCCATCTTGAAAGAAATGATCGCAGGAGGAGCGTGACCATGGAACTCCAGCGTCCGCGCGAAGCGGCTGCCCTGACACTATCCTTGCTGGACCTGACCAACCTCAAGGAAGACTGCACGCCCGAGCAGATTGCTGCTTTGTGCCAGAGGGCTCATACCGAATACGGCAATACCGCCGCGATCTGCATCTGGCCGCGTTTCGTCGCCCAGGCGCGTGCCGCTTTCGGAAAAGACCATGCGATCCGTATCGCCACGGTCGTCAATTTTCCTTCGGGCGATCTGGATGTTGCGACCGTGGTGGCGGAGACCGAGGCAGCTATCCGCGACGGTGCCGACGAAATCGATCTGGTCATCCCCTATCGTAAGTTCATAGCAGGCGATGAAACGGCCGTTTCCGAGATGGTGGCTGCCGTACGCAAGGTCTGCGTCCCACCCGTTCTTCTCAAGGTCATTCTCGAAACCGGCGAGCTGAAGGACAAGGCTCTCATTCGTCGTGCTTCCGAACTCGCCATTGCCGAAGGGGCCGATTTCATCAAGACCTCAACAGGTAAGGTCGCCATCAACGCCACGCTGGAAGCCGCCGATATCATGTTGCAGGCGATCCGCGACAGCAGGCAGAAGGTGGGCTTCAAGCCTGCCGGCGGTGTCGGCACGGTGGAAGACGCCACGCTTTATCTGCGGCTGGCGGAAACAATCATGGCGCCCGACTGGGCCATGCCGTCCACGTTCCGCTTCGGCGCTTCCGGCGTTCTCGATGATGTCCTGAACGTGCTGGCCGGTGGCGAACCGGCCAAGGCCGCCAGCGGGTATTGAGCTTGATCCCGCAGGAAATCATCCGCCGCAAACGTGATGGCCTGCCGCTTGCGCCGCAGGAGATTGCCGCTTTTATCGAGGCGCTGTCCAAGGACGGCATATCGGAAGGCCAGGCCGCTGCTTTTGCCATGGCGGTGTTTTTCCGGGGTATGAACCGCGACGAGATGGTGGCGCTGACACTCGCCATGCGCGACAGCGGTGATGTCCTGTCCTGGAACGATATTGGCAGGCCGGTGGCGGACAAGCACTCGACCGGCGGCGTCGGCGACAATGTCTCCCTGATGCTCGCCCCGATCGTTGCCGCCTGCGGTCTTGCGGTGCCGATGATTTCCGGCAGGGGTCTTGGCCATACCGGCGGCACGCTCGACAAGCTGGAAGCGATCCCCGGTTACGATGTGATGCCGGACGAAGCCCTGTTCCGCCGGACGGTCAAGACGGTCGGCTGTGCCATCATCGGCCAGACGGGCGATCTCGCCCCCGCAGACAAGCGCCTCTATGCTATCAGGGACGTGACTGCGACGGTGGATTCCATCCCGTTGATCACCGCCTCCATTCTGTCTAAGAAGCTTGCGGCCGGACTTCAGACGCTGGTTCTGGATGTGAAGGTCGGCAACGGCGCTTTCATGCAGAGTGTGGAGGATGCCCGTAATCTCGCCGTCGCGCTGGTCGATGTGGCAAATGGCGCAGGCCTGCCGACGACGGCTCTTATAACCGACATGAACCAGCCGCTTGGCGATGCCGCAGGCAATGCGGTCGAAATCGTCAATTGCCTGGACTTTCTGGCTGGCCGCAAGGCGGGAAAACGTCTCGAAAAGGTGGTTCTTGCCTTTGCTGCGGAAATGCTGGTGCAAGCGGGCAGCGCGGCCACTCTGGATGAAGGCGAGGCGCTGGCTGAGGCCGCCCTTTCCTCCGGGCGTGCCATGGAAGTCTTTGCGAAAATGGTCGCAGCACTTGGCGGGCCTGCGGACTTTGTCGATCATCCATCGCGTTACCTGCCATCGGCGCCGGTCATTCTCCCGGTTTCGGCTGAGCGCAGCGGCTGGCTGGCATCCTGTGCGACGCGCGATCTCGGCATGGTCGTTGTCGAGCTTGGCGGCGGCAGAAGAATGCCGTCAGACAAGATCGACCCTTCGGTCGGGATTTCCGATATCCTGCCGCTCGGCACAAAAGTGGAAAAAGGCGAACCAATCGCCTGCGTCCATGCGGCCTCTAAGCAAGAAGCGGAACTTGCCGTCAAAAGGATTACGGCCTGCTATGGGGTTGCTGACACTGCGATGGAAACCAGCACTGTGGTCCTCGAGCGAATTACCTGACCAGCCTCATTTCGCCACCCGATACCTTGAATGACGATAGTTGTTTCAGGAAGCTCATGCCAACAAGCATGTTGCTCAACGCATTATCTTTCAGCACCATGGCGTCGACATTCTGGACCCGGATCGTGCCGATTTCCACCCGGTCGAGCTTCAGATAGGCCGCCATGGTCTGGCCGTTGGCGGTTGATATCGGATATTTGAAATCGAGGCTGTTGACGCCGAAACCGAGCCGCCGGGCGATCGTCTCATTGATGGCAACCATGGAGGCGCCGGTATCGACAAGCCCGTCGAAAGATTTACCGTTGATACGGAAGGCGGCGTTGAAGTGGCCGCGTGCGTCCGCTTTCAGATTGACGCCACCAAGCGAAACGGGTTCCGGTTTGACGGCTTCCGATTTGACTTCGGCTTTTTTTACCTTGGCTTCCGGGCGCGGCTGAAATTTTTCCACCAGCGCCGGAATCTGCGTGGCGCTGACCGAAAGACCGATAAGCAGAAAAATCGTACGCGCCAGCAAGTCGTCGCTCCTGAGAAGGCAGGGTTATCCCTATGCAGAATAGACGCAAAACATGCTGAAATCTTAAAAGAAAAAAGCCATTCGCCGCTTGTTGGTCGGCGAATGGCTCAAACGGTTAAGCGATGATGAACGGTGTTATTTCGTGCCGTACATGCGGTCGCCCGCATCGCCGAGGCCGGGAACGATATAACCCTTTTCATTCAGCTGCTTGTCGATTGCGGCAGTATAGATCGGCACATCGGGATGCGCTTCACGGAAATTCTTGATGCCTTCGGGTGCAGCCAGCAGACACAGGAAGCGGATGTTCTTCGCGCCCCGCTCTTTCAGCTTTTCAACCGCAGCGATGGAGGAGTTGCCGGTCGCCAGCATTGGATCGACGACGATGATAAGGCGGGCATCGAGGCTTTCAGGAGCCTTGAAGTAATATTCGACCGCCTCCAGCGTATCGTGATCGCGATACACGCCGATATGCGCAACACGCGCCGAAGGCACGAGCTCGAGCATGCCTTCCAGAAGGCCGTTGCCGGCACGCAGGATGGAGGCGAAAACCAGCTTCTTGCCCTCCAGCACCGGAGCCTCGATGGTTTCGAGCGGCGTATCGATGGTTTCCATCGTCATTTCAAGGTCGCGCGTCACTTCATAGCAGAGCAGCGTCGAGATTTCCCTGAGCAGGCGGCGGAAGCCGGCTGTCGAGGTTTCCTTCTTGCGCATGATGGTAAGTTTGTGCCGCACCAGCGGATGTTCGATGACTGTGACGCCGTCCATGAAACTGGCCTTCCTTTTTTATCCTGTGCCCCTGTAATTCACCGAAAGCAGGCTTTTCGCAAGCCTTCTTCGCGGTTTTACCCCGCCAACCGATGCCTAGTGGCTATCGAGTTTCGCAAGCAGCCGGGCGCGTGTGACTTCATCCATAAAGGCGCTTTCCAGTGCGGTTCGGGTCATACGGTTGATCTCGGCATCGCTGAAACTGAAAGCATCCGCAGCCAGCGCATATTCCCGGGCAAGCGAGGTAAAGAAGAATGGCGGATCGTCGGAATTGATGCAGACGCGCACCCCGGCATCGCGCAACGCCCTCAGCGGATGGCTGCCGAAATCGGGATAAACGTTGAGCGCGATATTTGATCCGGGGCAGACCTCAAGCACTGTTCCCGCCTCAACCAGCCGATCGACGAGAGCGGCGTCTTCGATGGCGCGCACGCCATGACCGATGCGCGACGGCTTTACGAGGTCGAGCGCATCGACGACGCTTTCCGGTCCGCAGACCTCACCCGCGTGGATGGTCAGCCCAAGGCCGGCATCGCGGGCAATGTCGAAGGCGCGTGCATAATCGGCGACGCGGCCCATGCGCTCCTCGCCAGCCATGTTGAAACCGGTCACCAGCGGGTGTTTCGTCCGTGCTGCATATTCAGCCGCCGCGATGACCCGTTCAGGACCGAAATGCCGCTCGCCGGTCACGATGATGCGGGTTTCGATACCGGTCTTTTCTTTCGCGATCCGGATGCCCTCGGCGATACCGGAGAGATAGGCGTCAGCGCCGAGCCCGATGCGGTCGCCATGATCGGGCGAGATGATGAGCTCGCTATAGATCGTATTGGCCTCGGCAAGTTCGGTCAGATAGGTTTGCGTCAGAACCGCATAGTCCTCATCGGTCTTGAACACCTGCGCCACCGCATCGTAGCACTGGATGAATTGCGCAAAATCCGACCAGACGTACTGGCCGTCGCGCAGAAAGCTACTGGTGTCTATGCCGTATTTCTCAGCCTGTTTTGCGACGAGGGCAGGGGGTGCCGCACCTTCCAGGTGGCAGTGAATTTCCGCTTTCAGCAAATGCGATGTCAAATGAAGCTCCTGCCGTGCGAACCGGCCTCGATACCTAGATGGTGGGCGATGCTCTCGCCGATGTCGGCGTAGCTTGAACGAATGCCGACATCGCGGGAGCGGATGCCCGGCCCGAATGCCATGATCGGCACTCTTTCCCGTGTATGGTCCGTGCCCCGCCATGTGGGATCGCAACCATGGTCGGCGGTAAGAATGGCGATGTCGCCGGGCGCCATTTTGCGATGGATTTCCGGAATGCGCGCATCGAAGGCTTCAAGCGCCGCCGCATAACCGGCAACATCGCGTCGATGGCCGTAGAGCATGTCGAAATCGACGAAATTGGTGAAGACAAGATCGCCGTTTTCGGCTTCGTCAATAGCGTGCAGCGTTGCATCCATCAGGGCGCTGTTGCCATTTGCCTTGATGACGCGCGAGACACCCTTGTGGGCATAGATATCGCCGATCTTGCCGATCGCGTGCACTTTCCTGCCAGCCTCCACAAGGCGGTCGAGCAACGTCGGTTCGGGCGGCGGAACGGAGAAATCGCGGCGGTTGCCGGTGCGTTCGAAGGTTGCGACCGTCTCGCCGATGAAGGGACGGGCAATGACACGGCCGATATTCAGCGGATCGAGCAGCTTGCGCACCGTCTCGCAGAGCGTGACGAGCCGCTGCAATCCGAAATGGGTCTCGTGCGCGGCGATCTGGAACACGGAATCGGATGAGGTGTAGCAGATCGGCTTGCCGCTCCTGATATGCTCTTCGCCAAACGTCGCGATGATCTCGGTGCCGGAAGCGTGGCAATTGCCGAGAATGCCTGGAATATCCGCTTGCGTGCAGATGGCTTCCACCAGTTCGGGAGAAAAGGCGTCGCCCTCTGTCGGGAAGTAGCCCCAGTCGAAGGTGACGGGCGTGCCCGCGATCTCCCAATGGCCTGAGGGCGTATCCTTGCCCTTCGATATTTCGCTGGCAGAGCCATGCAGGCCGAAAATACGCTCCGGCGGCTCCATGCCGGCGGGAATGTCGCCGCTTGATTGTCGTGCAATCTCCAGAAGACCAAGCGAAGACATGTTGGGCAGCTTCAGCGGACCCGCCCGAAGGCCCGGCCTGTCGGCAGCACCTGCCGCGCAGAATTCGGCGATATGACCGAGCGTATTGGCGCCGAGGTCGCCATAATGCTCCGCGTCAGGCGCACCGCCGACACCGAAGGAATCCAGAACGAGAAGAAATGCTCTTGCCATAACTCACCGAAACGAAAATGCGCCGACGGGCAATGTCAGGCCGAACTGTCGTTATAGATCAGCAAAACGTGAAGAAGGAAGTGATTTTATGAACCATCCGGTAAAACCGGCTGTTCAATCCTCTTCCCGTTTCGATTTCGGCGCGTTGAGATTGCGCAGCACGTACCATCCAGCGGCAATTACCATGGCCGCCAGAATGTACCATGTGATGGCGTAGGACAGGTGGTTGTTGGGGAAGGTGAGCATGGTCTTGCCGCCGACCGGTAGGCCACCCGGATTGGGCGTCGCATCGGCATCGACATAAAAGGGCGCCACGCCGGAAAGGCCGGATGCCTGCGATATCTGCGGGATATTGCGGGAGTACCAGCGCCGATTTGCCGGATCGTTGGTTCGAAGGAAAAGCCCGCCGGTTTCTGACGCGCGCATCAGCCCGACGATCTCGACCTGCCCGGTTGGCTCGCCTTCCCGGCGCGAGGATGGATCGCGTTTGTCGGAAGGCACGAAGCCGCGATTGACGATGATATTCGATCCGTCATCGCGTCTCAGCGGCGTCATCACCCAGTAGCCGGGCCCGAGATCACTGACCGTATAGACCTGGACCTCCTTGTCGTTGAGGAAGGTGCCGGACAGTTTCACGCGGCGATATTCATACTCTGCGGGATCGGCAAGGGCCGGCCATTCGCTGGCTGCCGGTGCATCCACAGGTGCGGCATGGGCGCGAGCTTCGACGCGTTCGATGAGATCGAGCTTCCAGAAGAGGCGTTGAACCTGCCATGTTCCAAGCGCCAGCAGGAAGCCTGTCAGTACAATAGTCAGAAGCAGGACGACGATTGCTGCGGGGCGGATGCGTCGCGTGTGCGGGGCGGTTGTCGACGGATCGGTCATGGTTTCACAGTCCTTGCAAGGCCATGCGGTTTGCTGCGGCAACACTGTCGGCTGTCGGCTGTCGGCTGTCGGCATCCGGGTCTTCCAGCAAATAACCCCATAAATCGCGCCGACGATTCATGGGGTTATGCGCTGCGGGGGTCGTGTGCTGGCGCAGAAAGCGGCCCGCCGGAAATCCGGCAGGCCGTTGATCTATGGCTGCTCAGGGCAGGTTTTTCACATCCTCGATGTGCAGCGGCATCATGTTCTTGTTCATGTTGTACATGACCCAGAGTGAGCCGGAGAGCGTGATCAGCAGCACCACGACGGTGAAGATCAGCGCCATGAAGGTCCAGCCGCCTTCGGACTTGGTGTCCATGTGCAGGAAGTAGATCATGTGCACGAAGATCTGGATGACGCCGAGACCCATGATCGCGATGACCAGCAGCGTCTTGTTTTCAAGAACGTCGCCCATGACCAGCCAGAACGGGATCGCCGTCAGGATGACCGACAGGACGAAGCCGATCATGTAGCTTTTGAACGTGCCGTGGCTGGCGCCATCATGGTGATGATGGTCGTCGCCATGCGCGTCGTGGTGTGCGTGTGCTTCGGAACTCATCAAAGAACTCCCATGAGATAAACGAAGGAGAAGACGCCGATCCAGATGACGTCAAGGAAGTGCCAGAACATCGACAGGCACATCAGGCGACGCTTGTTTGCGGCGATCAGACCATGTTTTGCGACCTGGAACATCAGTGTGACGAGCCAGATTACGCCGAAGGTGACGTGCAGACCGTGCGTTCCAACCAGCGCGAAGAAGGCGGAAAGGAACGCCGAACGCTGTGGACCTGCACCTTCTTCGATCAGGTGATGGAACTCGTAAAGTTCCACGGCGAGGAAGGCGAGACCGAAGAGACCGGTGATGCCGAGCCAGATCAGCGTCGTCTTCACCTTCTGCTTTTCCATTTCCAGCATGGCGAAGCCATAGGTGATGGAAGAGAAAAGCAGGAAGGCCGTGTTGATCGCCACAAGCTTCAGATCGAACAGATCTGCGCCCGAAGGGCCGGCCGCGTAGTTGCGGCCGACAACGGCATAGGTGGCAAACAGCGTTGCGAAGATGAGGCAGTCGCTCATCAGATAGAGCCAGAAGCCCAGCGAGGTGCCGTTCTCCGGATGGTGGTCTTCCTTGAGGTAGAAGACCGGTGTTTCCGCGCCCGCGGCGCTTTGTGCAGGTGTATGAGCCATATTCGTTACGCCTGTTCCGCAAGCAGCTTCGTACGTTCCGCCTCGACTGTCGAAACATCGGAGGCAGGAATGTAGTATTCGCGGTTGTAGTTGAAGGTATGGGCGATCGAGACCGCGATGATTGCGAGCATGGACAGAGCCGCCAGCCACCAGATGTGCCACACCAAGGCAAAGCCAAGCACGACGCTGATGGCGCTGATGATTACGCCCGCACCGGTGTTCTTCGGCATATGGATCGGTATGAAGCCTTCCTTGGGACGGTCGTAACCGCGCTTCTTCATATCCGCCCAGGCGTCGACGTCATGCACAACCGGCGTGAAAGCGAAGTTGTAGGCAGGCGGAGGCGACGAGGTCGACCACTCCAGCGTACGCCCATGATAGGGATCGCCGGTCACGTCACGGAGCTGATCGCGCTTCAAGAAGCTGACGATGAGCTGGATGACGAAGGAAGCGATGCCGAGCGCGATCAGGAAGGCGCCGAAGGCTGCGATCAGGAACCAGATCTGGAGCGAATTGTCTTCGAACTGGCTGATACGGCGGGTCACACCCATCAGGCCGAGAATGTAGAGCGGCATGAAGGCGAAGTAGAAGCCGATGAACCAGAACCAGAAGGACAGCTTGCCCCAGAACGGATCGAGGCGGTAGCCGAAGGCCTTCGGGAACCAGTAAACGATACCCGCAAGCACACCGAACACCACGCCACCGATGATGGTGTTGTGGAAGTGGGCGATGAGGAACAGCGAGTTGTGGAGCACAAAGTCCGCCGGCGGAACAGCGAGAAGAACGCCGGTCATGCCGCCGATGACGAAGGTGATCATGAAACCGATCGTCCACAGCATCGGAACGTCGAACTTGATGCGGCCCTTGTACATGGTGAAGAGCCAGTTGAAGATCTTCGCACCGGTCGGGATCGATATGATCATCGTGGTGATGCCGAAGAAAGCGTTGACGCTTGCGCCGGAACCCATGGTGAAGAAGTGGTGCAGCCAAACGATGTAGGCGAGGATGGTGATGACACCCGTCGCATAGACCATCGAGGCATAACCGAAAAGACGCTTGTTGGAGAAGGTCGATACGATTTCCGAGAAGACGCCGAAGGCCGGCAGCACCAGGATGTAAACTTCGGGATGGCCCCAGATCCAGATGAGGTTGACATACATCATCGGGTTGCCGCCGAGATCGTTGGTGAAGAAATTCGTACCAACATAACGGTCAAGGGTCAGAAGGGCGAGCGTGCCGGTGAGGATCGGGAAGGATGCCACGATCAGGATGTTCGAACACAGCGACGTCCAGACGAAGATCGGCAGGCGCATCATGGTCATGCCAGGTGCGCGCATCTTGATGATCGTGACGATCAGGTTGATACCCGAGAGCGTCGTGCCCACACCGGCGATCTGCAGACCCCAGATGTAATAATCCACACCCACGCCCGGACTTCCATCAATGCCGGAAAGCGGCGGATAGGCAAGCCAGCCAGTCTGCGCATATTCACCGATGAACAGCGAGATCATGGTGATGACGGCGCCGGCCGTGGTCATCCAGAACGAGAAGTTGTTGAGGAAGGGGAACGAAACGTCGCGGGCGCCGATTTGCAGCGGCACGACGAAGTTCATGAGACCGGTGATCATCGGCATGGCCATGAAGAAGATCATGATGACGCCATGGGCCGTGAAAATCTGGTCGTAATGGTGCGGCGGAAGATAGCCTTCCGATCCGCCCGAGGCGATCGCCTGCTGGACGCGCATCATGATGGCATCTGCGAAACCGCGCAGCAGCATGACGAGTGCCAGAATGATGTACATGATACCGATCTTCTTGTGATCGATGCTCGTGAACCATTCATTCCAGAGATAACCCCACAGCCGGAAATAGGTGAGGGCGCCGACGACGGCGATGCCGCCCAGAGCCACTGCCGCGAAGGTCGCGACGAGAATGGGCTCGTGAAGCGGGATGGACTCCCATGTCAGCTTCCCGAACAGGAATGACGTTTGATCGGAATTGACGATCATTTTTAGCCTCTTGCGATTCTAAGACATAAGATCGGCGCAGCCATTGGCCGCGCCGCATAATGCCGGGACTTATCCGTCAGCCAGCGACTTGTTTCGTTTCCGGCAGCGCCGCGGGTTCGAAAGTCTGTCCTTCGATCGCAGCCGGAGTGGATTGGGGTCCGCTGGCGACACCGTAAGGTGAAAGCGGTGTACAGACGACGGAGTTCAGCGCCTTGGCGATATCGATGCCTTCCTTGCCGCCGCCGCCCTTGGCGTCGATATGCATCATGTCACGCATGCAGAGCTTGTTGGGCTCGACACAGCGGTTGAGGATGGCATCGTAAAGCTGCGGATCGACGGAGGCGAAATATTGCACCGGCTCACGTTCCGAAGGCTTGGCAAAGTCGAGATATTCCTGGCGACCGAAGCCTTTGCCGCCATCCTTGATCTTCGCAACCCACTGATCGAAGCCCTGCTGGCTGAGACCATGGAACTTGAAGCGCATATGCGAGAAGCCAGGGCCGGAGAAGTTGGCCGAGAAGCCGTCATAAACGCCTTCCTTGTTGATGACCGCGTGCAGCTTGGTCTGCATGCCACCCATGGCGTAGATCTGGCCGGCGAGTGCCGGAACGAAGAACGAATTCATAGCGGTCGTGCCGGTGATCTTGAAGTTGATCGGAACATCGACCGGAGCTGCGAATTCATTGACGCTGCCAATGCCGAGCTCGGGGTAGAAGAACAGCCACTTCCAGTCCATGGCCACCACTTCCACCGTAAGCGGCTTGGTTTCGGCGGTAACCTGACGGTTTTCGTCGATACGCTCCAGCGGGCGGTAGGGGTCGAGACGGTGGGTGGAAATCCAGGTCACCGTGCCTAGCATCAGGATGATGGCGACCGGGGCGGACCAGATCACCATTTCAAGGCGCGTCGAGTGATGCCATTCGGGATCGTAATCCTCGGCCTTCGCCGATTCGCGATACTTCCATGCGAAGAACAGCGTCAGGGCGATAACCGGGACGATGATGAGCAGCATCAGAACCGTGGACGTGATGATGAGGTCGCGCTGCTGGATGGCGACGTCGCCCGAAGGGTTCATCACCACGAGGTTACAGCCGCTAAGCAGCAGCAGTGCGGGGATTGCCAGAAGGGCAGATGTGATTTTCTTGATCATGCGCACGTTCTTTGAACTCGTACAGTTTGGATTATGCCGCGATTAATTGCCGAACATCATTTTTGAAATGAGGTATATTGTCGCGGTGCAGCGAAACCTTCGCGATGCACCATAGGCTTAGCGGAGCCGCGTTTGAAGGCGGAGCAGCTGCATTATCGCATAGGGAGCTTGCGGGGCAAGCCTTTCTTATCAAACTTCAATTGACGTTACGTAGGGTGCGTGTGACAATCCGTCGCATCGTAACGCTAAGGAAGAGGAGCCGGCGCGTTACAGGAAATGGTTCGTCCATGACGCAGGAGGGATATTATGAGTTATACTGATGCTGCTCCATCTTTTGGGCAGGCGCCGGAAGCGAAGGGACATGGGACCGATCCGGTCAAGGTCGATCCGGATCGCATTACAATTGCTGTCATTCTTGCGAGAATGACGGAGTTTTTCGACTTTTTCATCTACGCCATCGCCTCCGCGCTCGTTTTTCCGCATGTCTTCTTTTCCTTCGTCGATCCGCTGACGGCGACGCTTTATTCCTTCGCGGTCTTCTCGCTGGCCTTCATCGCAAGGCCGATCGGTTCATTGATCTTCCTCCAGATCGACCGAAAGTTCGGCCGTGCCGTCAAGCTGATGGCGGCCCTGTTCACGCTTTGCGGTTCCACCATGGCGATCAGCTTTCTTCCGTCCTATGCGGAAGCCGGCATGCTTGCCCCCTGTCTTCTGGCGGTATTCCGTATCGGTCAGGGACTTGGTCTCGGCGGCGCCTGGGATGGTCTTGTCTCGCTCCTCGCCATGAATGCACCGCCGAAGCAGCGCGGCTGGTACGCCATGATGCCGCAAATTGGTGCTGCGATGGGCTTTGGTCTTGCCAGCGCATTCTTCATCGTGTTCGTGACGCAGCTCTCCAGCGCGGAATTCCTGGCCTGGGGCTGGCGTTTCCCGTTCTTCGTTGCACTGGCGCTCAATGTTCTCGCGCTCTTTGCCCGCCTGCGCATGATTGTCACGCCGGAATTCCAGTCCATGCTGGCACAGCATGAGCTGGAGCCGCGCCCCGTGTTCAAGATGCTGCGCTCGCAGTTCCCGGTCGTGCTGACGGGCGCTTTCGTGCCGCTCGCAAGCTTCGCGCTCTTCCATCTCGTCACGGTCTTCCCGCTGAGCTGGGTTTCCCTCAATACCACCCAGCGGGTTTCGGACTTTCTGTTCGTGCAATTCGTCAGCGCGATCATCGCCGGCGGCATGATCGTCGTTTCTGGTATTCTCGCCGACAAAATCGGCCGGCGGAAGCTGCTGGCTTTCGCCGCAGTGCTGATCGGTCTTTTCAGCCTCGTGGCGCCGCTCCTGCTGAGTTCGGGCGATATAGGGCGCTATCTTTTCGTCTTGGTCGGCTTTGCATTGCTTGGCCTGTCCTTCGGCCAGGCGGGCGGTGCGCTCGCCTCCCGCTTCAGCCGCGAATACCGTTATACCGGCGCTTCGCTCACCTCGGATATTTCCTGGCTGATCGGCGCTGGTTTTGCACCGCTCGTGGCGCTCGGATTTTCGTCCAAATTCGGACTGTTTGCCGTCGGGATTTACCTGATGTCGGGTGCAGTCTGTACACTGGTCGCACTGTGGTTCAGCCGAACACTGGACATGCCCTCGGAGTGAACAGGGCAATATAAACACCTCTGCAGCCATCGCGCCGCGGAATCCTGTCGGATTTCGCGGCGTTTTTGTTTTTTTATTGCGTGAGGCCGATTTTAATCTTGACTCGGTCCGTCATGAAATATTATGTAAGCAATACTGACGTAATTCAATGTGTCTCACTGCCGGAAATGCCGGCCATCAGGGAACGCAATGCGAACGATGACGATCATTATTTGCGAGAAAGCGGCCAATGCCGCCACGCCGTTTGGCGGCCGCAAAACGACCGTTCGCGCCATTAAACGCCGATAAGCAGAAAAGAAGAGGAGCAGCCAGGTCGCCTGCGGCTCCGCCCGCAGAGTGCCGGCTGACGCGCCGGGTTTCGGGAAAAGGGCGATGCCGCGCGGAATGCGCAACGAGAGGAGAGAACCTTGAGCGTGACGGAGCAAAAATTCGGCCTTTACGATGCGGCTTTTGAGAAAAGCAGCTGTGGCGTCGGTTTCATCACCCGCAAGGACGGTGTGCAGACGCATGATGTGCTGAAGCGCGGTCACGAGGCGCTCTGTGCCGTGCCGCATCGCGGCGGCATGTCGGCGGAGGGCGTGGGTGATGGTGCTGGCGTGTCGCTCGATCTTTCACTCTCATTTTTCCGAAAGCTGACTGACAACGATTCCTTGCAAGCCGGCCGGTTCGGCGTCGGCAATTTTTTTCTGCCGCAGAACCCGGCTTTTCATGACCAGGCGATCGGCATCATCGGCAGTGCTCTGGAGGAACAGGGCTTCTCGATCCTGCTCGTCCGCAATATACCGGTGAATGACGCGGCCATCCGCGCGGCCGCCATTTCCTATCAATTGCCGATCCGGCAATGGGTTTTTTCGGCGCCAGCGGAATGCGCAACCCTTGCCGAGTTCGACTGGCGTATTCACAAGGCATTGCTCGCTATCGAGGCGCTTGCCTATACTGCGCCGGAACTTGCCGGTTTTTATCCGCTGTCGCTCAGCGCACGCACGCAGGTTCTGAAAGGGCGTTTGAACTCGCATGAGGTCATGCCCTATTTCTGCGACCTGACCGATCCGCGCCATGAAGTGCATACGATGTATTTCCACACGCGGTTTTCCACCAATACGGATCCGCACCCCTCC
This sequence comes from Rhizobium sp. Root491, assembly GCF_001427205.1. Classification (NCBI taxonomy): domain Bacteria; kingdom Pseudomonadati; phylum Pseudomonadota; class Alphaproteobacteria; order Hyphomicrobiales; family Rhizobiaceae; genus Rhizobium; species Rhizobium sp. Root491. The sequence goes on along the minus strand of NZ_LMFF01000001.1, from coordinate 1,276,919 downwards.
ATGGCGCAGCCCTTTCGGTTGATGGCGCATAATGGCGAACTCAACACCGACAAGAAGAACAGGCTGTCGGAAGCGGCCGTGGCGCTGGCGAAAAATGCCAGCATCATCCGGCCGAAGGGCCAGTCTGACAGCTGCCGTCTGGACCAGACATTGCAGGCGCGGGTGATGGAAGACGGTCTCGACCTCGTCACCGCCGTCGTCTCGATGATGCCGCCCGCCTGGGAAAACGACGACACGCTCTCGCCTGGCGTCAAGGCGATGCTGGAATATTTCTCGCTCTACGAGGAGAAGAATGACGGCCCGGCTGCGCTGATTTTCGGCGACGGCACCATCATCGGCGCACGGCTTGATCGCCTCGGCTTGCGCCCGCTGCGGACCGTCGAGACAGACGATTATCTCTGCGTCATGTCGGAGGCGGGGCAGATCGCCTTTCCGGCCGAAAGCGTCATTCGTCGCGGTCGCATCGAGGCCGGCGGCATGCTTTATTACGACCACGCCGAACGGCGCGCCTTTTCCACCGTCGAGGCGCTGGAGCTTCTGGCGGCGCGGCGGGACTACCCGTCGCTATTGTCTGAAGCGCGCGTCATGCTTGCGGATTTGCCGGAGGTGCCCGCCGAAAAGCAGGGATCGCCGCTTCGATACAATGGCGATCTGGAACGGCATCAGCGTTATGTCGCCTATTCGCACAATCAGGAAAGCTTCAAGTTCCTGATGGATCCGATGCTGGCGTCGGGTGCTGAAAAAATCTCGGCCATGGGTTATGGCAATGCCATCAACGCGCTCTCCGATCAGGAAGGCGGGGTTGCCAAATATTTCTCGCAACGCTTTGCGCAGGTCACCAACCCCCCGCTCGACAGCATTCGTGAGGCCGATGGCATGACGCTGCGCGTGGCGCTTGGCGCAAAGCCGAATAGCGGTGCGAAAGCGGCCCGCCAGATTGTCGTGCGCTCCCCGATCCTGACCCATCTCGACATGCTGCGCATTCGCGAGCAGTCGGAGACGCCAGTTCGTCGTTTCGAGATGCTTTATACGCCGATCTTTGATGCTGCGAGTGCCAACGAAGCGGCCTTGCGTCAGGCGATAGATGGCCTCTGCGGTGAGGTTGTGGCTTTCGCGGCCGGGGAGGGCGGTATTGCCGTCGTCACTGACCGGCACGTTTCGGCAGGTCGTGCGGCGTTGCCTATGATCATGGTCGTCTCCGCCATCAACCAGCGGCTGATCGAGGAGGGGCTGCGGCTGCGCGTGTCCCTGATCGTTGAAAGTGGGCAATTTTCTTCCTCGCATCACATCGCAGCGGGCCTTGGTTTCGGGGCTTCGGCTGTCTACCCACTCGGCGTGCAGTTCCGTGCCGAGGAGAAATTTGGTGCCGATGCTGACAAGGCCTTCAAGCGTTTTGCCAAGGCGGCTGAAAAGTCGCTGATGAAGACCATGGGCAAGGTCGGGCTGTGCACGGCGGAAAGCTATATTGGCGGCGAGTTCTTCGAACCGAACTTCCTCGACACCAACGATCCTGTGCTGAAGCGTTATTTCCCCAATGTTAAGACCCCGGTCGGTGGCGTTACCTTCGCTGTCATCGCGCAGGCGGTGTCGGACTGGCATCGAAAGGCGCTGTCGGTAAAGGGTGAAAACGACATTCCGCTGCTCGGTCTCTTCAAGGAGCGCGCCGAAGGTGCGGGCCATTCCTATGGCACGACGGCGGTTCGCGGTTTCGTCGATATGACGGAGGAAAAGATCGGTTTCGACAAGGGAACCGACAACGAAGAGGCGCTGCGTCTCCTGCCGCTCAACCGGCTGGAGGATGCTTTCGGCCTCAACGATGCGGCCTATTATCACAACAGCTTCGACCGGCTGACGCCCGAAGCAATCGACGCTTTCGAGGTAACGCCGGGTTACCGCGCCTTCGCACGCATGATGGCCGAAGAAAGGGCCCGCCGTCCGGCAGCCCTGCGTGATGTTCTGGAATTGCCGGCTGATGTGACCTTTGCCGGTTCGGCCGAAGAATTCCGCCGCGAGATGGGGCGCTTTTCCAGACGTGGCAACAACAGCTTCATGGTGCGCGGATTGCTCTGCGAAAGTGCGGGCGAAGGCGCGTTCCGGCTGCAATTGACCGGGCCGCACGGTCATGAGCTTGCCCGGCTTGCCGCACTAGGACAGTCGCTGCTCGATCGTTTCGGTGAGGATATTGCCGGCCATTGGCTGGAGGGCGGCGCGCTTCTGGTTCAGGCGAAGGGTGAAGCATTCACCTATCTGTCGCTGATCCGCACCGCACCTGACAGCATTGCGCTCGATGCTGTGCAAAAGGCGAGTGAGATCACCAAGACCCTCGCTTCGGGTGCGATGAGCCATGGCGCGCTGGTCGCAGCCGCCCATGAGGCGGTGGCGCATGGCACCAATATGGTTGGCGGCATGTCGAATTCGGGGGAGGGCGGCGAGCATATTTCCCGTTACGGCACCATCCGCGCCTCGCGCATCAAGCAGTTCGCCTCTGGCCGTTTTGGTGTCTGGGCGGGTTATCTTGCCGACCCGATGCTGGAGGAAATAGAGATCAAGATCGGCCAGGGTGCAAAGCCCGGCGAGGGCGGGCAATTGCCGTCTCCAAAGGTAACGGTGGAAATAGCCGCGGCCCGTGGTGGCACCCCAGGCGTCGAGCTGGTTTCGCCGCCGCCGCACCATGATACCTATTCGATCGAGGATCTGGCCCAGCTTATCCACGACGCCAAGGCGGCGCGCGTGCGCGTCATCGTCAAGCTCGTTTCGTCGGAAGGCATCGGCACGATTGCAGTCGGTGTTGCGAAAGCGGGTGCGGATGTCATCAATGTTGCCGGCAATACCGGTGGCACGGGTGCGGCCGCTGTCACCAGCCTCAAATATACCGGCCGCGCGGCGGAAATCGGCATCGCCGAGGTGCATCAGGCGCTTTGTGCCACAGGCCTTCGTGCCAAGGTGCTGCTACGCTGCTCCGGCGCGCACCAGACGGCGAGCGACGTGGTGAAATCGGCCCTTCTCGGCGGCGACAGCTTCGAGTTCGGCACCACGGCGCTGATGATGCTGAAATGCGTCATGGCGAAGAACTGCAACATCAAGTGCCCCGCCGGCCTCACCACCAATCAGGAAGCCTTCAACGGCGATCCACGCGCGCTGGCGCAGTACCTAATGAACATCGCCCATGAAACCCGCGAGATCTTGGCCGCACTCGGGCTGCGCTCGCTGCGCGAAGCTCGGGGCCGCTCCGATCTTCTTCACCTCCTCGATCATCCGGCGAGCGTCGGCCAGCTTGACCTGCGGGCGATGCTTTCGGTGGTGGAGGAAGTGAAGATCGACAGCCCTGTCTATATGGAAAAGGACTTCGCGCTGGACGATGCCTTCATTGAACTGGTGCGCTCGGCTCTGATCGACAGCAGACGGGAAAACATCGAGCTTGGCGGCAACCGCTTCCTCAACAATTGCAACAAGAGTGTTGGCGGCCAGCTCGCCGTCGATATCGAGCGCATGCTGAACCACGAACTTTCCGACGAAGAGGCGGATGCGCTTCCGGCTGTGAAGCGGGATAGCCGTGGACGCCGTTTTCTGGAGGCGGGTTCGGTGCGCATCGACACATCAGGTTCAGCCGGGCAGTCCTTCGGCGCTTTCTGCAATGACGGCATGGTCATGGTCCATACCGGTACCTGCAATGATGGCGTCGGCAAAAGCGCCTGCGGCGGCACCATTGTAGTGCGCTCCCCCGGTGGCGGTTCGCAAGATGCTGATGGCAATGTGCTGGTCGGCAATTTTGCATTGTTCGGCGCCACCGGCGGTCGCACTTTCGTGGAAGGGCAGGCGGGCGACCGTTTCGCGGTGCGCAATTCGGGTGCGACAGCCGTTGTCGAAGGTGTGGGCGACTTCGCCTGCGAATATATGACCAATGGCGCTGTGCTTAACCTCGGCAGTTTCGGCAAGGGTTTCGGCAACGGCATGAGCGGCGGCTTCGTCTATCAATATGACCCTTACGGCGATCTGCCGAAGAAGGTGAGCCATGATTCCATCCTGCTCGGCTCCATCACCGGCGAGGACGAACAGGCATCTATCCACAATCAGGCCGTTCACCAGCTTTTGACCTGGCATGTCGACGAAACAGGGTCGGCCAAGGCCGCATGGATTCTGGAAAACTGGGAAAGCGAACAGCACAATTTCGTCTACGGCATGCCGCGCGCCCTGCTGCTTTATCAGGACAGCGACGAAATTCTGAAAGCCAAGCCCCGCAAGGAGCTGCTGGAGGAACTGGCGTCCGCGCTTGCCGCCCATCAGGTGCGGAAGTTCAAGCTGGCCTATCGCGACCGCAAGGCCGTGTTGAACGGAACCGTCCCTGGTTATGGTGAGACGGATACGGAAGACATGTATGCGCTCATCAACAACTACACGGTTTTGAGTATGGCGCAGGCCATTGCTCTCCAACGGTTGCCGATGGCATCCAGTCCTTCCGATCCCGCCATCGAAAAAGCCGTGCGCAATCTCGTCCTCACGGAGGACTATGCGTTGATGCAGCGGCTGCTGAAATATGCGCGCGAGGCGCTTTCCGATCATGATGACGAGCAGCTTGCGGTGATGATCGCCGCCAAGCGGCTCGACGATTACAAGCAGGCGCTTGCGCGCCGCAACATCTGGTCGGTGGATAGTCCCGGCACCTATGGCTGGATCATTCAGCAGAACCGCAAAAACATCGAGAAGATCGGTCGTTTGCCGGGCTTTGAGGAGCTTTTCGCGGCGCGTGCCATTCCCGACCTTGCCACCGCATCCAGCCAGAACAGGGCAGCATGATGAAGATACCTTACATTCCTCAAGATGCCCCTTTCAATGGCGACCAGCGCGCCTGGCTATCCGGCTTCCTGGCCGGGCTTCATTCCCGCGCAGCAATGGGTCTGGACACATCGGTTGCCGCTGCCGCTCCCAAGGCGGCGGCCAGCGTGTTGAACATTCTCTTCGGCACCCAGACCGGCAATGCCGAGGCGCTGGCGATGGATATAGCCGACGCCGCCCGTGCCCAGGGCATGCAGCCTGTGGTGACGGCCTTGGATGATGTGTCCATGGATAGTCTGGGCGCCATGAAGCGCGTCATTGTAGTCACCTCCACCTACGGCGAAGGTGAAATGCCTGACAATGCCCAGCTTTTCTGGGAGGCACTTTCCAAGGAGGCCGCACCCCGGCTGGATGAGATGAACTTTGCCGTGCTTGCGCTTGGCGACACCGGTTACGATGGCTTCTGCCAGGCGGGCAAGCTCATCGATACCCGCTTCGAGCAGCTTGGCGGCAAACGCATGAAGACGCGTATCGATTGCGATATCGATTTCGAAGATGTCGCCGCCAACTGGATCGGCGAGACCCTGCCACTCGCGCTCGCCATCGATGGTGGCAATAAGGTGGCGGTTGTGCCGGCGATCGCCGAGGCGCCCGCGCGGGCAAAACAGGGCTGGAGCCGCAAGAACCCCTATGCTGCGCAGGTGAGCGTCAATCGCCTTCTTTCCGGGCCTGCTTCGTCCAAGGAAATTCGCCACTACGAATTTGATCTCGGCGAAAGTGGTCTCGATTATGAGGCGGGGGATGCTCTGGGCGTCGTTCCCCTAAACGACCCGAAACTGGTGGGCGCGCTGCTCGAACGCTTCGGAGTGAGCGCGGATGGCGAAGTCGCCGGACTCGACCGTCCGGTCGGCGATGCGCTTCTCAATATGTTCGAGATATCGACACCGTCGCGTGAACTGGTCGCGGAGATCGGCAAGCGCGCAGGGCACGATGAACTCAGCCACATCCTTGCGAATGGAGACAGGGAACAGCTTGCCGCCTTTCTCTGGAGCAAGGATATTCTCGACCTGCTTAGTCTCGGTGAAAAACCCGTATTCGAGCTTGCTGAATTCGTGACTTTCCTGAAGCCGTTACAGCATCGCGCCTATTCTATCTCTTCCAGCCCTCTGGCCGCGCACAACAGCGTGCATCTGACAGTCGCCAGCGTGCGTTATCGCGCCGAAGGTCGCGAGCGTGGCGGCGTGTGCTCCACCTATCTCGCGGACCGGGTAGAAGCGGGGCAGAGTGCCGGGATTTTCGTCTCTCCGAACAAGGCGTTTCGCGTGCCTCAGGACAATGACGCACCTGTTATCATGGTGGGACCCGGCACGGGCATTGCGCCATTCCGGGCATTTTTGCAGGAACGGCAGGCGCGGGGCGCAAAGGGCCGGAACTGGCTGTTTTTCGGCGATCAACACCGGCAGTCGGATTTCATCTACGAAGACGAACTTGGAAAGATGAGTCGCGATGGCGTGCTGACCCGTCTCGATCTCGCTTTCTCGAGGGATCAGGCCGAAAAGATCTATGTTCAGACCCGTATGCGCCAAAACGGCAAGGCACTCTATCAATGGCTCGAAGAGGGCGGCCATTTCTATGTTTGCGGCGACGCGACCCGAATGGCGAAGGATGTTGACGATGCCCTGCACCGGATCGTTATTGACGAGGCGGGCATCTCTGCGGAAGCGGCAAGCGACTATGTAAACCGGCTGAAGCGCGAAAAACGGTATCTGCGCGATGTTTATTAGAGCAAAGCGCTGAGGCGCATCAGCAATTGGAGCAGGTTATCTCAGCGTCGCGCTGTTTGAAGAAATAATCGCGTGCAATCGTGATCGATCTTACGCCGGACGAAGAAATATCTGGCATGAACATCAACAATTCATGCGGCACGGAAAGCTCGACGTGGATGAGGAAACTGTCCGCTACAAGCAAACGTGTGGGAACGGAGACTGGCGATCCCACCACATAGGGCCGCGCGTTTTTCTCGTTCCAGGACCAGGCGATAGTCGCCTGTTTCTGCTTGTCGATCTTGATGCCGCTGATCTTCAGCTGCAGACCCTTGGTGCTGTAAGGCGCAAAGACGGCAGCCGTTACGTCCTGCATGCTCGTCAGATAAGCCTTGTCGACGGAATTTGTTTTGGAGATCAGGTCGTTGATCGTTGCGGAGGCGCTGCTTGCCCGCTTGTAGGTATTATAGCCGATGGTGAGTTCGAAGGACGTCAGATAAAGCGCAAGCAATATCGGGAAGACGATCGCAAATTCTACCGCACCCACGCCACGGCGATCCCTTGCGAAGCGTGCAACGAGCGCGATAAAACGAAGTCGGCCGTTCGTGATGGTAGAAACAAGCCCTGCCATCATGAGCCCCCGCTCGTGGTGTACTTCTCATTCATGAAAGCGTCGGTCGCGACAATGAGGAAATGCGAGGGCATTGACCCGTCGGCTGGTCGTATTTTGGTAAGATATGGTCGGATGATATCTGCGACTACACGCCAGCGATAATAGACGCGCAGCATATTGATCGTGTCAGGTCCACCCGGCTTGAAGCCGAATTGCGCCGTGTCGAGATCGTAATATTCGCCGTTAGCTTTCAAAGGTATCGTAGTTGGAATATCTTTGAAGGCGGTGAAGGAGCGAAGGTCTATATAAAGCTTCTGTTCTTTTTTGATCTCATCATCGCAGGTGATAATCACCGAAACTTCGTTGCAGAAACTCTTGCGAAAATCCTCTTTGGAAATCGAACTGCTGATCTGCCCGGTGCGCAGACGCCTCGCCATTGTGTCGGTAGCATTGACGACCACTTGCTCCGCCATCAAGGCGATGAAAGTTTCGATGATCGCAAAGACGACGAGGAAATAGGGAAGCGCTAGGATCGCGAATTCGATGGCTGCTGTCCCGTCACGCGAGAGCCCGAATTTTTCCAGCAATGGCTTCAATTTGGCCAGTCGCATATGTCGGTGTCGATCTTTAGAATATGCGGCAAGCGCAACCGTTGAATTTGTTGCTGACCATAACCAGCCGGTGTTTAAATTCAGTTACCCCGACGAGTTATACTTTATCAGTTCGCAAAAATGGCACAGGCTATAAACGCAAAAAGCCCGGCATATCGCCGGGCTTTTACTTACTGGAAAAACGATAGCTTATTCCGCATCCGCTTTTGAGAGAACCTCAAGGGTGGGTGTGGAGGTGATATTGTAGCCGCAATCCACGTAGTGGCACTCGCCGGTAACGCCGCGCGACATGTTGGACAGCAGATAAAGAGCCGATCCGCCGATATCGTCGATATCCGCTGTCCGCCGCAGGGGTGCGTTTTTCTGGTTCCACGCATAGATTGCGCGCGCATCGGAAATGCCGGCGCCCGCCAGTGTGCGGACCGGTCCGGCCGAGATGGCGTTGACGCGAATATCGCGCGGGCCATAGTCGGCAGCGAGATAACGCACGGACGCTTCGAGAGCTGCCTTGGCAACGCCCATGACGTTGTAGTTGGGGATGACCCGCTGCGAACCGTTATAGGTCAGCGTCAGCATGGATCCGCCATTCGTCATCAGTTCGGCGGCACGCTTGGCGATTTCCGTGAACGAGAAACAGGAGATGACCATAGTGCGGCTGAAATTCTCGCGGGTCGTATCCGCGTAAAGACCCTTCAGCTCGTTCTTGTCGGAAAAGCCGATCGCGTGCACGACGAAATCCAGCGTACCCCATTTTTCTCGGATTGCCGCAAAAAGCGCGTCAACCGAGGCGATATCCTCGACATCGCAAGGCACGATAAAGTCGGATCCGAGCTCGGCGGCGAGCGGCTTTACCCGCTTGCCGAGCGCCTCACCCTGATAGGTGAAGGCAAGCTCTGCGCCCTGCGCCGCAAGAGCCTTGGAGATACCCCAGGCGATAGAGTGATTGTTTGCGACGCCCATGATGAGGCCGCGTTTACCCTGCATGATGCCGTTCATGGCAATTATCCGTTATGACGCTGGAAGACCAGCGTGGCGTTGGTGCCGCCGAAGCCGAAGGAATTGGAAAGGATCGTGTCGATCTTGGCATTGTCGATGCGGCTGCGAACAATCGGGACGCCCGCAAATTCCGGATCGAGTTCGGAAATATGCGCGCTCTCGCCGATGAAGCGTTCCTGCATCATCAACAGGCCGTAGATCGATTCCTGAACGCCTGCTGCGCCCAGCGAGTGGCCGGTGAGGGACTTGGTCGACTGGATATGCGGGATCTTGTCGCCGAAGACTTCCCGGATCGCGCCGATTTCCTTGCTGTCGCCAACCGGCGTCGAGGTGCCGTGGGTGTTGATGTAGTCGATATCGCCCTTGACGGTGGAAAGGGCCTGACGCATGCAGCGGATCGCGCCCTCGCCGGAAGGAGCCACCATGTCGTAACCATCCGAGGTTGCGCCATAACCGACGATCTCGGCGTAAATCTTGGCGCCGCGCGCCTTTGCATGTTCCAGCTCTTCAAGAACCAGTACGCCAGCACCGCCGGCGATCACGAAACCGTCGCGGTTGACGTCATAGGCGCGGGAAGCGAGGTTTGGCGTCTCATTATATTTCGACGACATCGCGCCCATGGCGTCGAAGAGGTTGGACATGGACCAATCGAGGTCTTCATGGCCGCCAGCAAACATCACGTCCTGCTTGCCCCACTGGATCATCTCGGCGGCGTTGCCGATGCAATGCGCCGATGTGGAGCAGGCCGAAGAGATCGAATAGTTGACGCCGTGGATCTTGAACCAGGTCGCAAGTGTAGCCGATGCGGTCGAGGACATGGCCTTCGGCACGGCAAACGGGCCAATACGCTTCGGGCTGTTGTTCTTCAGCGTGATATCGGCGGCTTCAACGATGGTGCGGGTGGAAGGACCGCCCGAACCCATGATGATGCCGGTGCGCTCGTTGCCGCTGATGTCGCTTTCCTCGAGGCCGGAATCGGCAATCGCCTGCTTCATGGCAACGTGGTTCCATGCGCCGCCCTGCGAAAGGAAGCGCATGGCGCGACGGTCGACCAGTTCGGTCGGATCGAGAGACGGCTTGCCCCATACCTGGCACTTGAAACCGTGTTCAGCGAAATCCGGTGAAAATGAAATGCCGGATTTGGCGTCGCGCAGTGATGCGGTGACTTCGGCGGCATCACCACCGATGGAAGAAACAATGCCGAGGCCGGTGACAACAACTCGTCTCATGAAATGGACCTTTTCTTAAGATTTCGGCTGGACGACCGAAGCCGCCCGGCGTTTGCCAGGACTATTCCGTCCGCTTCAGGCGGTCTTTTCCTTCGACAGCCCCACACGAAGGTCCGTCGCTTGATAAATGGTTTCGCCGTCTGCCTTCAGCCATCCGTCTGCGGTACCCAGAACAAGACGTCCGCGCATCACACGCTTGAAGTCTATGCCGTACTGGAGGAGCTTCGTCTCCGGGCGAACCATGCCCTTAAACTTGACTTCGCCGGTGGAGAGCGCCATGCCGCGGCCTTCTTCGCCCAGCCAGCCGAGGAAGAAGCCGGTCAGCTGCCACATGCCGTCAAGGCCGAGGCAACCCGGCATGATCGGGTTGCCCTGGAAATGGCAGGGGAAATACCAGTCGTCTGGGCTGACATCGTATTCAGCGCGGATGAAACCCTTGTCGAACGCGCCGCCGGTTTCGGAAATTTCGGTGATGCGGTGAACCATGAGCATGGGAGGCAACGGAAGCTGGGCATTTCCCGGGCCGAACAATTCGCCGCGTCCGCAGGAAAGGATCTCCTCGTAATTGTAACTTGATTGCCTCGTTGCCATACCGCTTTCACTTCCTCAATCACTGGTGTTTATCGACTTCACTAGAGCAAGTTAGGTTCAAAATGAAGCGCTGCAAGGGCAGAGGCCATTATGCCCCCATTCTTTGTCTTCAAACCTTCTTTAGAGAAGTCATTACCTCAATATGCCGTCCGCATACAGGAACCATCCGGCAGGAACCAGAGGAAATTTGCAAGAATGGCCGGTTTGCAGCCATTTGCGACACTCGGCGACGCTGAAACTATTGAAAGCATTCACCGCAAAAGATATATGCTATTGCAATTGATGGGTTTCACCCCTGTGTTTGGAATGGGATTGCATGGCATTTGACGCCACATTGGATATCGGGACAAGGCTGCGGCGCTCGGGGCTGCGGCCCACGCGCCAACGCGTTGCTTTGGGCGATCTTCTTTTCGCAAAGGGTGATCGCCACCTGACAGTCGAGGAGCTGCATGACGAGGCGGTGACCGCCGGCGTGCCCGTTTCTCTTGCGACGGTATACAACACGCTGCATCAGTTTACCGAAGCCGGCCTGATCCGCGTTCTGGCCGTCGAAGGTGCCCGCACCTATTTCGACACCAACGTGTCCGACCACCATCACTTCTTCGTTGAAGGAGAGAACGAGGTTCTCGACATTCCCGTCAACAATCTCCAGATCGACAATCTGCCAGAGGCGCCCGAAGGCATGGAAATCGCCCATGTGGACGTGGTCATTCGCCTGCGTCGCAAGCGCGGTTGAAGCTTCGGCTTGATAAACAAAAAAAATGGCGCCTGTAGGCGCCATTTTTGTTTCAGGCAACCTTCGCCGCCTCACTTCAATATATCTTCAGGCCGTCTGCCGGGCTTGCCCTTGTAGGGCGGAAAGGTCCATCCGAAGATCAACGCTCCGGACCGGACACCGAAAGCCGTCAATACGCCGATGCCCGACGCGACATAAAGCGGCGCTCCGAGGAAATAAGCGCCGGTGAAGATGGAGGCGCCCAAAAGCGCGCAGGTGATGTAGATTTCCGGGCGCAGCAGCACGGAGGGTTCTCCCGCGAGAACATCGCGCAATACGCCGCCGAACGTCGCTGTCAAAACGCCTGTCACGATCGCCACGGTTGCGGAGCCGCTTGCAGCCAGACCCTTGGCGGCTCCCATGACGCAATAGGCTGAGAGGCCGACGGCATCGAGCCAGATGAGCACCCGATACCGGGATTCGAACAGGTAGGCGGTGAAGAAAAGTAGGACCGCAACTGATACGCAGACCAGAATATAGGTCGGGTTCAACACCCAGAACACGGGCGCCCTGCCCAGCACGAGATCGCGCACGGTGCCGCCGCCGATCCCGGTCGCGGCGGCGAAAAACAGGAAGCCGATCAGGTCGAGCTGCTTGCGTGAGGCGGCCAATGCGCCGGTTGCGGCAAACACGGCAACGCCGGCATAATCGAGAAAACCCAGCAGTGTCATGGAAAAGGTCCCCCCGGAAATTTGGATGCGTTTGCGTCAGTGTCGCGCAAGCACGGAACTCTAGGCTGGCCGCCCGGATGATCGCAACATCCATAAACGAAACGGATGCAAAGGAAAATGCCGTGCGAATCGCTATCGTTGCCGCTCTTCAGGCGCTGGTCCTCTTGGTGTTTCCGGTCGCGCTGGCGGCACAGCAGCAGCTGGTGAACGATCCCGAGATCTATGAAAAGGATCATTTCCGCAAGGAGTGCAAGACGGCTGGCTTCGGCGATGATTTCATCACCAGACTGGATATCAACAATGATGGCCTGATGGATGCCGTCGTCAATCACGGCGTGCTGGATTGCGATGGCGAAAAAGGCCGCAGCTGCGATGACGAAGGTTGCCCTTACAATTTTTACGTCCAGGTCAAAGAGGGCGGATATCTGATGATCGCGACGGCCCGGATTTACGGCTACGATTTCATCAAACGTTTCGGCAACATGGTCTTCGTACTGAAGATGCACCCGCGTTATTGCGATCGAACCGACAAGGAAGCCTGCCTGATGACGGTGCGGGTGCGCGGCACAAAATTCGTCACCATCTCACGCAAGTGACGACGCAGTCCGTCAGGGCGCGATGCGCCTGATCCGGACCCTTTGGTTATAGCGGTGGCGAAGCGAACGCGGAATGACGAGTGTGGCGATGGCGACCGCAAAAACGGTTGCCGCAACCACCCACAGGGCATCGTACTGCAGCGTGGCGCCCAACACCGCCCCGCAGATTGCGCCGCTTATCATACCGAGCCAGGGCACGATCTGGATGCCCCAATCGAGGCTTCGCTCCCCCAGAAGATAGCGACCGATGCCACGGCCAAAACGGGAAAGGGCGCCGGTCACGTAGGTGAGGCCAATAGGCAGCCCCTCAATATGTTCGACGGCAGCGTTGACCATCCCCATGGCGAAAACGACAAGATAAAACTGCGCCAGGGCGGAAGCATCGCCGCGCAGCAATGCGGCAATCGCCACCAGCGACCCGACGGCCACGAGAACGGCAAAGATGCTCCGGTCGAATTTATGCGCGACCACGATACCGCCAGCATTGCCCGCCACGAAAGCGATGATCGCGAAGAGTAGTTTCGCCGCATGGGAGTAAATGCCAGCTTCCACAGAAATGGCCGCGCGGGTGGTGTTGCCGGTCATGAAGGAAACGAAATCGCCGGAAAGATGAAGACCCACCGCATCTGTCATTCCGGCGATGAATGAAATGGCGGCGACGAGCGCAATGCCGGTGCCGGTGCGCCTTGCCCTGATGATGTTACGGCGTCTCTGTCTGGTCATGGAAAAGCTCGATATGGAAAACAGCGGGCCGATGCGCCGGGCTGTGCTATCCTATGTCTAGAATGCCGGGCGGCTTGTTTGCAATCTTTCTGGAAGCGTTTGAGCGCCTCTATTTTGTCTAGACAAATGTAAAATCCCTGCCTAGCATGCCTCAAATAAAGCGAAAAAAATATCGCACAAAAATAAATCAAAAGGGGTTCCGATCATGAAAAAGACATGGGTTATCGCAGCAATCGCGACGCTTGTTTCATCTGCTTCCGCCTATGCCGAAACATCGGTTACAATAGGGATGTCCGGCTGGACCGGCTTTGCGCCACTGACGCTTGCCAAGCAGGCCGGCATTTTCGAAAAGAATGGCCTCAAGGTCGATATCAAGAAGATTCCGCAGGCAAGCCGGCATCTGGCGCTTGCTTCCGGTGACATCCAGTGCGCCGCCACCACGGTCGAAACATGGATCGCGTGGAATGCCAACGGCGTGAAGTCCACCCAGATTTTCCAGATGGACAAGTCGCACGGCGCCGACGGCATTGCGGTGCGCAGTGATGTTGCAAAGGTGTCGGACCTCAAAGGCAAGACGGTTGCCGCTTCTGCACCGGGCACATCCCCCTATTTCTTCCTTGCCTGGATACTGAAGGAAAACGGCCTGACCCTGAAGGACGTGAAGGTCGTCAACCTTGAGCCGGGACCGGCCGCGCAGGCATTCGTCGCCGGCCAGAATGAAGCCGCCATGACCTATGAGCCTTATCTGTCAACAGTGCGCGCCGCACCGGACAAGGGGAAAATCCTTGCGACGACGCTGGATTATCCCGCCGTCATGGACACGTTCGGCTGCACGCCGGATTTCTTGAAGGCCAATCCGCAGGCGGCAAAAGCCCTTGCGGACAGCTATTTCCAGGCGCTCGAGCTCATCAAGACGGACCCTGCAAAATCCTATGAGACCATGGGAGCGGACGTAAAACAGACCGGCGAGGCATTCGCAGCTTCGGCGAAATTCCTGGAATGGCAGGACAAGGCCGCCAACCAGAAGTTCTTCGACGGTGAATTCAAGACATTCTCCGAAAAATCGGCTGATCTGCTTCTGGAAATCGGCGTGATAAAATCGAAACCCGATCTTTCGACACTCGCGGACACGTCCTTCATCAAGTAACAGAAGCAAACTGCTGCTTTTCCTTCGGGGATTATTGCAGCCAGTGAGAAGCCTTACAGCGCCTGTGCGTCATGGACGACGCACGGCGCCTAGATGGTGCGGCGATAGAGTGCCGCGCCCGTTTTCCGGACAGGCGACAGAATGCAACCTCTTCAACCCATAAAGAACAGCACGCGGATTTTTCTCGGCATTCTGTTCTTCGTGCTTTTTTTCTCCGCCTGGGGCTTTGCCACGCTCGGCGGTTTCGTATCGCCGACCTTTCTGGCTGACCCGATCACTATGCTGAAGGACGGCATCTATCTGCTGACCGATCAGGGATTTGCCAGCGATATCGGAATGACGATCTGGCGTGTTGTCGGCGGCTTCGTGCTGGCCTCGCTCGTTGCCGTACCAGTCGGCATCGCCATGGGCGCTTACAAGCCGGTCGAGGCGCTGCTTGAGCCCTTCGTCTCCTTCGCACGCTATCTTCCGGCTTCTGCCTTCGTGCCGCTGCTTATTCTCTGGGCCGGCATCGGCGAGATGCAGAAGCTGCTGGTGATCTTCATCGGCGCAGTTTTCCAGATCATTCTCATGGTTGCCGTGGCGGTTGCCGGCACAAGACGCGATCTGGTGGAGGCTGCCTATACACTTGGCGCAAAAGACCGGGGCGTGGTCCGCCGCGTTCTCATTCCCGCCAATGCGCCCGATATTGCGGAAATTCTCCGTCTCGTCCTCGGCTGGGCCTGGACCTATGTCATTGTTGCCGAGTTGATCGGCGCGTCGTCGGGCATCGGCTATATGATAATCAACAGCCAGGCGCTGATGGCGACCGGGCAAATCATCTTCGGCATCATCGTCATCGGTGTCATCGGACTTATTTCTGACTTCGCGTTCAAATCGCTGAACCGGAAGCTTTTCGCCTGGAGGCTTGCCTGATGAGCGAACTCGTTATCAAGGGCGTCAGCCGCACTTTCCCCGGCGTTCAGGGCGGCCAGCCAACGCTGGCCTTGCAGCCCACGGATCTGGAAATCTCCCGCAACGATTTCGTCACCATTCTCGGCCCGTCCGGATGCGGAAAGTCGACCTTGCTGCGCATCATCGCCGGTCTTGACCGTCCAACGACGGGTGAAGTCCTTTTGTCCGGCCGGGCAGTGACAGGGCCGGGGGCGGATCGCGGCATGGTGTTCCAGTCCTACACGCTGTTTCCGTGGCTAACGATCCGGGAAAATGTCGCCTTCGGTCTGCGCGAGCGTGGTGTGGCCGAGAAGGAAAAATGGGAGATCGTCGACAGCTATATCGACAAGGTTGGCCTGCGCGGCTTCGAGAACCATTGGCCGAAACAGCTGTCCGGCGGCATGCAGCAGAGAACAGCCATCGCGCGCGCTCTGGCAAACGGCCCGAAGATCCTGCTGCTCGACGAGCCTTTCGGCGCACTCGACAACCAGACGCGCGGGCTGATGCAGGAATTGCTGCTCGGCATATGGGAGCGCGAGCAGAAGACCGTCATTTTTGTGACGCATGACATCGAGGAGGCGGTGTTCATGGCGTCGCGGGTTGTGACGATGTCAGCGCGGCCGGGGCGCATCAAGTCGATCATGCCGGTCGACCTGCCGCATCCGCGTCACTACACCGTCAAGGCCAGCCCGGAGTTTTCGCAGCTACGCGCCAAGTTGACGGAGGAAATTCGCAGCGAGGCGATTGCCGCCGCTGCCCATGGATAGTTGATCCATAGAACCGGGAGGAAGGAAGCATCGGTATGAGGAGTACAGGCGCCGATCTTCAGGAAAAATCACTGCACGAGCGCATCCGCAACGATGTCGAGCGCCACATCATGTCGGGCGAGTGGCCGCCGGGGTACCGTATTCCCTACGAACACGAGATGACCCGGCAATATGCCTGCTCGCGCATGACGGTGAACAAGGCGCTCGGCGAACTGGTGCAGCGTGGCCTGATTGAAAGACGCCGTCGTCTCGGCACTTTCGTTCGCCAGCCCCATGCGCAATCGGCCGTGCTGGAAATCCACGATATCGAGCGGGAGGTGCAGGCCCTTGGCCTCGTTTACGGTTACCGTCTCGACAGACGGCGACTGCGCCCTGCGGGGGAAGAAGACGGCGCGGCCATGGCGCTTGCCGCGGATGCCCCGGTTCTGGAACTCACCTGCACGCATTTTGCCGGCGGCGTTCCCTTTTGCCTTGAAGAACGCATCATCAATGTCACCGCCGTTCCGGAGGCTGAGGCAGCGGATTTTTCACAGATCGGGCCGGGCACTTGGCTGCTGAAAATGGTTCCCTGGAGTGCCGCGGAACATCGCATCAGCGCAGTTTCCGCTGATCGCAAAAATGCGACCGCGCTCGGCATTGCTTCCGGTGCGGCGTGTCTGGTCATCCACCGCCGCACCTGGCACGGAGCGGATTATGTCACCAGTGTTCGGGTCACCTATCCCGGCGACCGACACGCGCTGGTGGCGCAGTTTTCGCCTTCGCAAAACACCTGAAGACCGCAGGTCGGTCAATTTTTTGTAAAGAAGAGTTTACGGGTCGTCTTTTGGCAATATAATAGTTGTCAAAAGAACTCAGGTTTATTATCGGAACGTCAAGCTTTCACGACGGCATCCGTTCATGGCCCCGGTTTTAATGAACCGGTCAATCTGCGGATGAGTTCATCGACGGAAATCCGGGATAAAAATTATGTCAGCTGAGACCTCAACTTCTTCCGCGTGCTTCACCAGAGCAAACAAAACACGGCATATCTCACTTGCCATGACGGTCACTTTGCTGGCCGGCTTGAGTGCTGGAGCGGTTTTTGCTCAGTCGGCATCTGAGACCCCGATCCAACCAGCACCTGCACCGGCAACGGAAACGATGCAGCCCGCGCAGTCGCCGGCTGAGACGCCGAGCACTCCGGCAGTCCAGCCTGTTCCGCCTTCCGCTGCCGCGCCCACACAGCCCGCGCCGGCCCAGCCTGCGCCCGCCGCAAGTAATCCCACGCCGGCAGCCGAAGGTGTTTCGCCGCAGCCGACACAGACGGAGCAACCCGCTCCGACGAACGGTACGGCAGCGCCGAACGAGGTCTCCACCCCGGTTGAACCGGTAGTCGCCGAACCCGCAAGTGCCGGACATCGTGCGGACATTCCGCACAACCTGTCTCCCTGGGGCATGTTCATGGCGGCAGACTGGGTCGTGAAGGGCGTGATGATCGGTCTCGCTTTTGCATCGCTCGTCACCTGGACGGTCTGGGTGGCGAAGTCTATCGAACTTGCCGGTGCACGGGTGCGCGCCGGTGCGACGCTCAAGGTCATCCGCCGGGCGAAAACCCTGAACGAGGCGACTGAGGCCGTCGAAAAGAAGGGCGGGCCGGCAGCGCTCATGTTGCGCATGGCAACTCACGAAATGCAGCTTTCCGACGCGGTGGTCGAACACACCGACGGCGGCGGGATCAAGGAGCGTGTATCCTCGGCCCTGTCACGCATTGAAACCCACGCCGGTCGCCGCATGTCGCGCGGAACGGGCGCCTTGGCGACCATCGGCTCCACCGCTCCCTTTGTCGGTCTGTTCGGTACCGTCTGGGGCATCATGAATTCCTTCATCAGCATCTCGGAATCGCAGACCACCAATCTTGCCGTCGTGGCACCCGGCATTGCCGAGGCGCTGCTTGCCACGGCAATCGGCCTTGTTGCTGCTATTCCAGCGGTGGTGATCTACAACGTCTTCGCCCGCTCGATCACGGGATACCGGCATTTGCTGGCGGATGCCGCAGCCGGCGTGGAACGCCTCGTTAGCCGCGACCTCGATTTCCGCCGCATTCCGCCGGGCAGCAGCAGCAAGCCCGCAGTGTCGTTGGTTGGGCGGTGATCGGTCATGGCTGGCGGTATTCGCGAAAATAGCGGAGACGATCTCTCCGAAAACCACGAAATCAACGTCACGCCTTTCATCGACGTGATGCTGGTTCTGCTCATCATCTTCATGGTGGCCGCACCGTTGGCGACCGTGGATGTGAATGTCGATCTGCCCGCATCCACCGCCAAGCCGGCGGAGCGCCCGGAAGAGCCGCTTTATCTGACCGTCAAGGATGATCTGTCGCTCAATCTCGGCAATGATGCGGTTGCCCGCGAAGCCCTGGCAGCGGCGATCGACCGGCAGACGAGCGGCAAGAAAGATACGCGAATTTTCCTGCGCGCCGACAAAGCCGTCGACTATGGCCACTTCATGGAAATCATGAACCTGCTTCGCGATGCCGGATATCTGAAAATCGCTCTGGTAGGGCTGGAAAATGCCGCTGCGGCAACGCAGCCAGCCGGTGCCGTTCCGCCCGCCGCGCCTGCAGTGCCAGGAACCGCGCCATGACTGAAAACGGCTACCCGCAGTCCCGACATTCCCGCCTCGGGGAAGCGGCGTTGTGGTCCGCCGCAGCACTGCTCATGCTGGGCGTTCATGCGGGGTTTGCCTATTACCTGATGCAGGAACCAGAGGAACTGGATGCCGGCGGGCCTCCGCCTGCCGCGATCATGATCGAAATGGCAGCCATACCGGAAGCCGTGAACACCGAGGAAACGACGCCTGCGCAGGACGTTGAAGATGCCGAAGAGGTAAAGAGCGACAACAGCCAGCCGGTAGAGGAAGTCACCCCGGAGGAGCCGCCGCCGCCAGAGCCGGTTGTGGAAACGCCGCCGCCGGAACCCGTGCAGCCGCCGGAACCGCCGGTCGAGGAGATTGTCGAACCGCAGGAAATCCCTGAACCGGTGGAGCCGATCGATCCTGTGCAGGAACAGATGATGGCGGAACTCGAAAATGTCGAGGTTCCCTTGCCCGTCATCCGGCCACCGCCGCCGCCGGTCGAAAAGAAGGTGGAGAAGAAAGAACCGGACGACAAGAAGAAGGTCGAGCGCCAGCGCCCCAAACCGCAACAGGCATCGGAACTGCGCGAAACGGCCAAGGCCGAGACACAGCAATCCGACCGGACGGCGGCATCGCGCAACAATGCTGGCTTCTTCTCTTCGGCGTCCGTTTCGCCCGCAAAATGGGGCGCTAAAGTTCATGCACATATCAAACGTCGTAAACCCCGCTCTCTTCGTGGTGGTGATATGACGGCGACTGTACGCTTCCGGGTCAACGATGCAGGTGTCGTTAGTGGGGTGAGTATTGTGCAGTCTACGGGTGATTCCTCTGTCGACCAGCAGATCGCGGCCTGGGTACAGAGTGCCTCACCGGTCCCGCCTCCTCCTCCGGAGATAAATAAGACGATCACTTTGCCGATCAGTATCCGCTAGATCGATTCCAAGGCCACGTCGCGGTTCTGCTGGAATAAGCTCTTGCCTGGCTTGACGCCCTGCCGAAGGGCGAATGCGTGCCCGACCGGTATTCTCTATAAGATATCCATTTGGGCCTGAATTGCATTTCGCGAATGTTTTCGATGGTGTAGGTCTTGTAGACTTAACACGCAGAGGCATTCCGGAATGAAATTCTCAATCGCAGAGGCGGAGGATCTCGTATCCTCTATCTTTGAGCGTAACGGCGTTCTGCCGCAAAACGCCCGCTCCGTGGCGAAGGCGCTCGTGGCATCCGAGGCTGCAGGCCAGGGCGGCCACGGTTTTCGGCGTATCCCCGTTTATGTCCGTCAGGCGCGGGTTGGCAAAGTTGATGGCAATGCGCGGCCGGTGGCAAGTCGTGTCAAACCGGGTGTGCTTTCAATCGACGCTAACAACGGTTACGCCTATCCCGCGATCGACTGCGCCGTAGACGAGTTGCCGGACATGGCCCGGCAGCAGGGCATCGCGCTCGCCGCGATCCATCGCTCCCATCATGCAGGCGTCATGGCACTTACAGTCGAGCGTTTCGCGGAAATGGGCCTCGTGGCGCTGATGTTCGCCAATGCGCCAGCATCCATGGCGCCTTGGGGTGGCACCAAACCGCTCTATGGCACCAATCCGATTGCGTTCGCCAGCCCTGTTGGCGAGGCAGATCCGCTGGTGATCGATCTGGCGCTTTCCAAGGTTGCGCGCGGAAAGATTATGGCGGCCCGCCAGAAGGGCGAAACCATTCCGGGCGACTGGGCGCTTGATATGAATGGCCGGCCCACGACCGATCCCGAAGAAGCCCTAGCCGGAACGATGGTGCCTGCGGGCGAGGCCAAGGGGGCTGCCTTGGCGCTGATGGTGGAGATCATGGCCGCCGCGCTCACCGGTGGAAGCTTCGCCTTCGAGGCCTCTTCCCTTCTGGACGACAAGGGTGCGCCACCCTCTCTCGGCCACACGATCATCGCCATAGACCCCGTATCGTCGGGCGGTGCGGCCTTTAGCGAGCGACTGGCGCTTATCGCCGGAGAGATAGAGAAGCACGAAAACGTGCGTTTGCCCGGTCGGCGAAGCCAGGGCATTCGAAGGCAGGCGCTGGAAAGCGGTATCATCGTCGAAAGCGATATTCTTGCCGAGATTCAGTCGCTGTGAGGAACTGAAAATGAAAACCCGGCGGACCGGAAAGTCCGCCGGGTAAACCGTGTATGGCTGCCTTGCAGTTGCGCCGATAGGCCGGAAGTCATTTCCGACCCGCCTTTTGGTCCGCCGTCCCGCCATCGAAATGGTGGGTTTTTGGCGCAGAAAGCAACACATCCGGTTTTGGCTTACGGGAAGGGGACGATTTCGCGTAAGCTTTTGGAGCGAGAGGGAAGCTCTAAATATCCTGTTCGATCAGTCCACGCAGCAGGGCGATGCTGACGGCATTCAGCAGATTGGCCGCACCCAGCCTTAGGCGGACCCGTTCCAGAGTATCTTTAACATCCGCTTCGTCCGCTCCCGTTATCAAGGCAATGTGAGAAGGATGTCGGCCCCGCGCAACGAGCCCCAGATATTGCCGCTCACGATCCGAAAGGACGATTTCACGCGCCTGATGACGTTCATGCTGCGTTTTTGACGACATAGTCTTTCAGCCTCAAAAGAGATTGACCTTCCCAAAGCGGGATGTGGCCTTAGGAACCAGGCAATAAGCGGCTGATCTTGCAGCCAGCCGGTCCCGGCATGGGCATATCCTCGGCGATGAAAGAATGACTGCATCGTCCTTCCCAAAAACCTGAAATCGGTTCTTGTCCAGAACAATGTAAAATTCAAAGCCTTGGAATATTTTCCGTCATGCCCGAAGGCACATTGCGGCGTTCTATTAGGCGGTCCGCCATCTCAAGAGAATAACATCTCACGCCAAGTTTTGCGTTTTTATTGTTATGTTTCGATACATAACCCAATGAACGCCGACATATTTCCCAATTTTATTTTGGATATATGGAATATTGATGCTGGGAATTCGCCCTATACGGCGGAATGATGCGCGTGTTTCTTGCGAATATCCGTGGGCGTTGCCCCGAACCAGCGGGAAACGGAACGCGAAAACGCACCCGGCGTGGAATAGCCGAGCCTGTAGCTGATATCGGAAACCGGAAGATCGCTTTCCACGAGGAGCTTGAAGCCGGCATTCTTGCGAATGGCGTCCTTTATCTCGTTGAGATTAGTCCCAAGCTCGGCAAGCCGTCTTTGAAAACTGCGTTCCGACAGGTTGAAATAGGGGGCGATCTCGCTCAGCGAAAGCTCGGCATCCGACAGCCGCACCTGCATGTAACGCTTCACCTGATCGATGAAATGCGTGGCGTCTGCCGATGTCTCCGGCCGCAGCATCCGGCATTGCAAGTTCATCAGCTCGAACAGCCGCTCATCTGCATTTGGGTTGACCACGTCCAGAAGTGATGTGGGAAGACGCATGGTGTGGATGGGTTGCGAAAAGCTGACGCGCTTGGTCATTCTTTCTTTAAATAGCTGAATATTAACCGGTTTCGGCCGTTCCAGACCGATCTCGATCAGGTTCACGCGCTCCCCCAGAATATCGCGAAGGCGCTGGATCAGAGCTGTCAGCGACAAATCCACATATTGATCGCGTTTGGCGATGACAGGCGCAAAGGACCACGACAGGGTTACGTGCGCGGCATCCGTGACCATGGTGAAATTGCTGTTATTGGTCGCGTAATAAACGTGATCCTGAAGAAAACGCAGGAAAGCCCGCACTGTCGGCGCGCTCATCAGGCCATATCCGAACGCGCCGGATGCGCCGGCGGGAAAGGTGGACGCGCATTGCAAACCAAAGGCGTCGTCGCCGGAAATCAACGCACATGTCTCGAGCAGGCGGCAAAATCGGTCGAGGCTGATGCGCTCCGTCACGCTGCCGAAAGTGGCGGGATCGATATCGAGAGCCTTGCAGATGGGGGCAATATCGATGCCCCGCGACCGTGCATAATTGGCGACGCCGGCGGCCAGACCGGCCACCACTGTTATCTCGTCGCTGACCCTCTTTTCAGGCATCCCTCGCCTTGGCGTACCATGTTTGGAAATTGTCGCCTGATGGTAAGCGTTGGGAAGCCATTTGTCGAGCAGTTCGGCCTATGGAGTTTAAATGTGGCGACGGCAGGCGCTCTGCTCCAGCACCTCCATGATGGTTTTGCCCGCATCTTCCATGGAACCGCTATTGTCCACGGTCGTCACATCAAAATCCCCGACGACCGTGAGCGAACTGCGTTCCAGCCGCCGGAGAATATCCTCCCGGCTTTCCCGCCCGCGCTGCTCCAGCCGCTTCGCCAGCACGTCCGGCCGTGCAACGATGTTCACGACCTTGAGGCGCGCAAAGGCGGTGCCGAACTGGGGCAGGGCCGAGCGGGAGCCGTTGGCGATGACCACGTCTCCCGCATTAAGATGACGATAGACGGCGGCCGGAATGCCATATTTCAGCCCGTGCGCCTGCCAGGAAACGGCAAAAGCACCTTCCTCTTCCAGCCGGTTGAACTCGTGCATGGAAACCGCATCGTGATTTTCGCCGCCGGCATCGCCGCTGCGGGTAATGACCCGGCGGGTGAAATGGAAGCCCGGCCGCCCGGACAGCTGCGCTGCCGCATAATCCATCAGCGTGTCCTTGCCGGCCCCACTCGGGCCGACAATTACGATCATGGTTCCGGGCACCGTACCCAGCGTCTGGCCGTCAAGCCGGCTATCCTGTCCGTTGCCGGTCATGCCACACGTTTGCCCTGACGCCAGACCGAGCGGGCGACGGGAACGCCGTCCTCACGGTGAACTCGGACCAGATCGGCCCGCAATCCCGTTGCGATGCTGCCGCGATCGCGAAGGCCCACCGTTCGTGCCGGCGTGGAGGTAACCATGCGCAACGCTTCCGGCAGAGTGATGGCTTCCACCTGGTCGGCGAGCAGGAACGGCGCGTAAAGCAGGCTGAACGGTACATAGTCGGAAGAGAGAACATCCAGCACGCCAAGTTCGGCAAGATCACGGGCGGCGATGTTGCCGGAATGGGACTTGCCGCGAACGATGTTCGGTGCGCCCATCAGCACGCTCATGCCGGCGCTGTGCGAAGCCTTTGCGGCCTCGACGCTGGTGGGGAACTCCGCGAGTTTCACGCCGTGCCTGATCGCTTCGCCCACATGCGCTTCTGTAGCGTCGTCATGGCTTGCAACGGTTATGCCGCGCTCGGCGCAGCGGGCCGCCAGGTAATCCCGGTGCTTGGCAGAAAACTCCGCCGATGCCGTCTGCCGGCGTCTGACGAACTCAGCGAAAGCCTCGTCGCTCAGTCCGCGCTTCTTCTGGTAATAGAAGATATATTGGTCCATCGACTGAAACTGGCGCTGCCCCGGGGAGTGGTCCATCATCGAAATCAGCCGCACACGCGGATCGGTCTCAAAATCTTCGAAATGCTCGAGCACATCGGCGGAGGCGACTTCACAGCGCAGGTGCAGCAGGTGATCTGCCCGCAGGCGGTTCTGATCGGCAGCGGTTTCAATGGCATCCGCCATTTCCCGCATCTCGCCCTTCTTGAACCCGCCATCTTCGTCGGAGCCCAGCCGCAGGCAGTCGAAAACAGTGGTAATGCCTGATGACGCGACCTGCGCATCGTGAGCCTGAATGGCGGCAATCTTATCCCAGATAACCCCGGGACGCGGCGAATAGTGCTGTTCCAGATGGTCGGTGTGCAGTTCCACCAGACCCGGGATGAGGAAATCGCCTTCGAGATCCTCACCGGTCTTGGAGGCGCCTTCGCTGATATCGGCGATCTTGCCGTCACGGATCAGAACGGATCCCAGAATAATATCGTCTTCCAGAACGATACGGGCGTTGGAAAGGGCATGCTCGGTCATGGGTCAGCATCTTTCTTTGGCGGCTGGCCAAGCGGGTGCCAGCGATGAACGGTAAATGGTGCGCCGCGCGTTTCCTCAACGAACAAAGCGAGGCCGGAAATGGTGAGAGGCCGGTCGACGAACTCGGAAAACTTGGTCGAAAGCACATCCTGGATAGCGGGCGCGTCGCTTTCGTCGATGCGGCCCGTCAGCGTCATATGAAAGCGGAAGTCATCCATGACATGCGGATAACCCCAAAGCGACAGATTTTGCCGCTGGCTTTCGGTCAGGTTTTGCGGGCGCCGGCGGGCAATGTCCGTCTCGGACAGGGGCGCGCGAAAACGGTCGAAATGGTCAACGATCTCAGCGGCAAAATCCTGCAGCGGCTGGTAGGTGCGATCCGGAACGAGCGCGAAAAACGGCCCGAGTGCACCGATGACAACACGTGGAATATCGAAGACGGACTGGCTGGCCGCAAACTGTTCGAGGGCGGCGACGAGATCCGCTTCGCTGTATTTTTCGGAAAGCTCGAAGGGGGCTTTCAGCGTCGCGTGGAAACCGTAACGGCGCGGCTCCTCGGTCATCTCCGCATAAGCGCCATGGTCATCATGTTGCGCGCCGGAAAAGGCATTGCGTCCCAGCCAGCGCGACGCCGCTTCAGTCAGTGGATGATCTTTAGCCGGAGAAAAATAGATGGCGTAGCGCACGGCAAGCACTCTTCGGTGTCATGGAAAACCTGGATGAAAAGCTATTTGGCGTGACTCGCCCGCTTCCCGCAAGGTCAGGAGTGCGAGGTAATCGCTTTCCGTGACAGAATGATGATGCCCCAGGAAAAAAAGCGCTTGAAACGCCGCGTGTCTCTCGAATGTCCGCAAGACGGATGCTGGCGCATTGACGGGATGTATCTGACTTTGCAAAGAGGTTCCGGTTTTGCGCACGTCTTGGGAAGCGGGATAGCCAAACCCCGCTCCTGCTTTATGAATTAATGCTGGGTTTTCCCGATCAGGCGCGACCGCAGGGAATTCGAGATGTGGTCGAACAGGAAAACCACGAAGAGAATGAGCAGCACCATATAAGCGACCTTGTCCCAGTCGGCATTGGTACCCATCGCTTCCAGCAGTTTCAAACCGATGCCGCCAGCACCAACCGCACCGATGATCGTGGCTGAACGGGTGTTGCTTTCCCAGAAATAAAGCGACTGGGAAATGAAGACCGGCAGGACCTGCGGAAGCACGCCGAAACGATTGACGGCAATGGGGGAAGCGCCAACCGATTTGACGCCCTCGCGCTGCTTGTCGTCAACATTCTCCAGCGCCTCGGCATAGACCTTGCCGAGCGCGCCGGTATCGGTGAAGAAGATCGCGGCAATGCCGGGGATCGGCCCCGGACCGAAGCTGCGGGTGAAAAACAGCGCCCAGATCAGCATGTCGATCGAGCGCAGGAAGTCGAATAGACGCTTCATGCCCCAGTTGGCGGCCCTGTTGGCGGTGATATTGCGTGCGGCGAGAAAAGCGAGCGGCAGGGCAACGAGCGTGCCGAACAACGTGCCCACAAAGGCCATCACCAGCGTCTGCATCAGCTTGGAAAGAATATCGGCGTGCTGCCAGACACCATTGTCGAGGAAATCATCGACCATGTGGCTGATATTGGAGCGCGTGGGATCGAGCCTTTCCCCCCACAGCGCCAGTGCGGCAAGGTCGCCGTAGCCCTTGCCCCAGAATTCCGATTTGGTATCGAACAGAAAGTTCGCCCACCCGAGGAACCGCCGCTGCACGTAAACCTGGCTGGTGCGGATTTCCGCCTGTCCGGCAAAACCGTAATGCACGAGAACCTTGTTGCCGTCCTGCGTGATCTCTTGCGGCAGGACCTCAGGCGCCAGAGCCTTGTCGCCATTGATGATGACGGGATAGTTCTTGCCGTCCACATAGACGTCCACCCGGGTCGGCGTTACGTCCAGACGGTTTTGCGTACCCGCATAAACGACGCTGTAGCCACCATCCGGCAAGGGTTGCAGCCAGTCGATCGGCGCATCGGCGGGATATTGCATCCGGCTTGACCACTGCGGGTTCACCTTGCCGTCTTCGAAACGAAGGCGTGGCTGGGCCCGCCAGGAATACCAGTCCTGAATGTAGCTCGAAGCGCGATCCCATCGGCCCTGCATGAAAGCGGGGCCGACATTGAAGAAGAAAAAGCAGGCGGTGAGATAGACGAGGACGGCGACAATACCGGTCAGCAAGCCGTATCGCTGCATGAAGCCGCGATTGAAAATTGCGGGATGTGCGGCCGTCAGCCTCTCGCGGTCTGCGGTATTGAGAATGAAGCTGGACGACATCAGGCCGCTCCCCGTCCGAATTCGAAGGATTGATGGCCGATCAGCCTGCGGCGCAACCAGCTTGAAAACTGGTCTACGGCGATGATGGTGATCAGCAGCAGGATGATGATGGCATAGGTCTTGGAGGCGTGATCGTTACCGATCGACAGCCGGAAGAC
This sequence comes from Rhizobium sp. Root491, assembly GCF_001427205.1. NCBI lineage: Bacteria > Pseudomonadati > Pseudomonadota > Alphaproteobacteria > Hyphomicrobiales > Rhizobiaceae > Rhizobium > Rhizobium sp. Root491. The sequence goes on along the minus strand of NZ_LMFF01000001.1, from coordinate 1,249,813 downwards.
CTCGCCAATGCCGCCACCACCAACGGCGCCGATGATGGTCGAGGCGCGTACGTTGATTTCGGCACGCAGCAATGCATAGGACACGAAATTGGGCAGGACCTGCGGCACGATGGCAAAGCGCACTCGCTCCAGCCAGTTGGCACCCGCGGCACGCAGGCCTTCATCCGCCTTCATGTCGGCATTTTCCACGACTTCGAAGAATAGCTTCCCCAGAGCCCCGATGGTGTGCACGGAAATCGCGATGATCGCCGCGATCGGCCCGATCGATAAGATGGCAGTCAACAATCCCGCGACGACGATCTCCGGAAAAGCGCGCAGGATCTCCATTACCCGGCGTACAACCCAGCGCACGAGGCCGGCACCGATAAGGTTGGTGGAGGCAAAGAAGCACAGCACAAATGCGAAGGTCGTGCCTATTATCGTCGAGACCAGCGCGATGTTGAGCGTGATGATCAGCTGATAGATGAAATGCGGTATGTAGAAACCGTTGGTGATGTAAACGCGATCCGCGACATAGTTGTATTTCAGCGAGCCGTTGTCATAGGGCGACGGAAGGTCGAACATCGCCCGGAAGACCTCGAGCGGGCTATCCGGCACGAATGTTTTCATGAAGTCGAAAAAATATGGCAGGCGCTCGAAGAACTTGCCCGAATTGGCCTCATTGGCGAAATTCAGTGAGGCGGCAAGGACGATGAGGAAGATAACGAGCGACATAACGGTATAAATCCGCCGTGTCCTAAGCTGCTGTTGATAATGACGCATCACCGTTCGGGACGATGCGCTCAATCCCTCGGGCGTGAGGGTACCATGTTGCAGTGTGGTCGCCATGCCGCTTTCCTTTATTGGCAAAAGCGGCGATGCCGCAAGGCACCGCCGCTTCCGGATATGATCTGAGGATCAGCCGCCGATAACGGACTTACGGGCGTCGATGATCGTCTGGTAGAAAGCCGGGTCGACCTTGATGTAGGCAGTGTTCTTGCCCTGGGTGTAACCCTGGAAGCAGGCGAGATCCTTCTTCGGCAGTTCCATGAAGAAGTCTTCGACCTTCTGCTTCATGCTGTCACCGATCTTGTTGGCAACGAGAAGCGGACCGTTCGGGATCAGCGGGGACTTCCAGACCTGAACGATATCGTCCATGTCGAGGTTGCCCTTCTTGACCATCTGGTGAAGGTTGCCGCCGGAGTAGCCTTCTTCCCACTTGCCGACGCCCGAACCGAATGTCGTGCCGACGTCGAACTTTTTGTCGAGAACGGCGAGAACGAGGTTCTCATGGCCGCCGCCGAAGCCGGTTTCGGAGAAATATTCCTTGACCGGAACGCCGGTTTCCTTCGGGATCGATACGTTCGGGACGAGGAAGCCCGAGGTGGAGTCAGGGTCGGCGAAGCCGATCTTCTTGCCCTTGGCGTCAGCCAGAGACTTGATGCCGCTGTCCTTGCGGGCAACCATGATCGTGTAGTAGCCGCTGGAACCGTCAGAGCCGGTATAGGTCAGGATCGGATCGACGGCCTTGGGATCGGCAATGGCGATCTTGGCGTAGGAAGAAGCGCCCATGGATGCAATGTCGATGGTGCCGCCGAGCAGGCCCTGGATAACGCCGTTATAGTCCGGCGACGGGAAAACCTGAACTTCGGAAACGCCGGTTGCAGCCTTGAGGCCATCGGCAACGCACTTCGTGTTGCGGATCTGGTCGGCTTCATTTTCCGAACCGTCGAGGCCGATACGCAGGACCTTGACGTCCTGAGCCATGGCCGAACCGGCCAGAACGCCAAGGGCGACTGCCGAAAGAAGGATTTTCTTCAACATGGACTTTCTCCTGTTTCCCGGCGAGCCGGAGTTTGTTGTGAAGTATCGGCCCTTGACGCGGGCGCAAACGATGCTGAGCGGTTCCTCAGAGCCCGGCGAGAGCCAGCGGTTCGGGACCGGCAGATTGCTGAACCGGACGCGCGGCAAGCTGCGCGCCGGGAATATTGATGCTGGTCGAGGTCATGGTCTCGTCGATGCCGGCGCCGTGTGAATCCGTGCCGTAAATCTCGGTGACCGCCGCCGCCGTCAGTTCGGCGGGTGTTCCGTCGAAAACGACTCGACCCTGCGACATGCCGATGATGCGTTCGCAATAATTGCGCGCCGTATCCAGCGTATGCAGATTGGTGATGACGGTGATGCCTTCACGCTCGTTGATGTCGCGCAGGGCGTCCATGACGATCTTGGCGTTCAGGGGATCGAGAGAGGCGATCGGCTCGTCGGCGAGAACCATCTTCGGAGACTGCATTAGTGCCCGGGCAATAGCGACGCGCTGCTGCTGGCCGCCGGAAAGCGTGCCCGCCGCCTGCATGGCCACGTGCTCGATGCCGAGCCGCTCGAGGGCGGCAATCGCCATCAGGCGCTCTTCATCCGTGAAGATGTTGAACAGGCTGAGCACGGTCGAACGGTGGTTCAGGCGGCCGAGCATGACATTGGTGAGCACGTCGAGACGCGGCACCAGATTGAACTGCTGGAAGATCATCGCGCAGTCGCGCTGCCAGTTGCGCAGGGCGGCACCCTTCAGCGAAGAGACTTCCGTGTCGTTGAAGTGAATGGAACCCGAGGAGGGATCGACGAGGCGGTTGATCATGCGCAGCAGCGTTGACTTTCCTGCGCCAGAACGTCCAATCACGCCAACCATCTGGCCTTGCGGAATTTCCACATTCACGGAATCGACCGCAGTGTGGTTGCCGAAACGGCGCGTGACTTGCTTCAGGTGAAAGCTCATTTCCCCGTCCAATCTTCTTCTGATGGGGTTCGACCTAACAGCGGTGCGTGAAGCGTGAATGTCAGTTTGATGAAGAAAATATTACAGAATGCGCAGATAAGGCGTGCGCGTGGTCGCCTGCGAACCTTTTAGTAGTCGTGCCAAGGGCTTGAAGCCCGCGCTGTGTCTCGCAGACATGGTTAGGGAGACCCCGGAGCATGACCCCGGAATCTGCAGTTTCTTCGGTGTGGGCGATTTTACCGGGCGTATTTCGCCACGAAATCCTCGGCGGCGAGGGTGCGGAAATCGTCCAGTGCGCCGCGCAGCGTTGCGTGGTCCCAGTCCCACCATTTGAGATCGTCCATGCGCTGGCCAAGGTCCGCCGGGAAGCGGTTCCTGATCAGCCGGGCGGGTACGCCGCCGACGATGGTATAGGGCGCAACGTCTTTCGACACGACCGCACCGGCCCCGATTACCGCACCGTTTCCGATTGTGACGCCAGGCAGGATGGTCGCGCCATGGCCGATCCAGACATCGTGGCCGATCACCACGCGCTTGGCGCGGCGGGCGGCGAAGAAGTCATTTTCATCATCGGCGTCGTCCCAATAATTGTGGGCACGGTAGGTGAAATGGTGAAGTGTGGCGCGCGACATCGGATGATTGGTCGCGTTGATGCGGACGGATGCGGCGATGTTGACGAATTTGCCGATGGTGGCGCACCAGATCGCACCGTCCTGCATGACATAGGAATAGTCGCCCATCTCCACTTCCTCGATGCGGCAGCGTTCCGAAATTTCGGTATAGCGGCCGATCGATGAATTGGTGACGCGGGCACTTTCGTGGACAACAGGTTCGAGACCGACCTTCACACTCATGCCGCTGCCTTCCGGGGGGAGAATTGCGAGACATCCAGAACGCGATCGGCCACGGCTTCCCGCACTTCCTCGTCATGGAAAATACCGAGCAAGGCGGTCCCTTTGCGCTTCTTTTCCGCGATCATCTCCACGACCACCCGTCGGTTGGCGGCATCCAGGGATGCGGTCGGTTCATCGAGAAGCAGGATCGCGTGATCGGTGATGAAACCGCGTGCGATGTTGACGCGCTGCTGCTCGCCGCCGGAAAAGGTTGCTGGCGGCAGCGACCACAGTTCCCGCGGCAGGTTGAGTTTCGAAAGCAGAACGGCTGCCTGCTCGCGGGCCTCGTCCGCAGCAACCTTGCGCGCAAAAAGCGGCTCGGCGACGACGTCGATCGCCGGAACGCGCGGCACGGTGCGCAGAAACTGGCTGACATACCCGATGGTGCGATGGCGAATCTCGAGGATGGTGCGCGGCGAGGCGCTGCCCATGTCAATGACCTGATCCTCGTGGCGGATGAGGATTTGGCCGCTGTCGATGGCATAATTGCCATAGAGCATTTTCAGGATCGAGCTTTTGCCGATGCCGGACGGGCCGCCGAGCACGACACATTCTCCGCCGGACACGGAGAAACTGACATCGCGGACAACAGGCAGTTCGATGCCATCGCGAAGATGCATGGTGAAGCTTTTAAAGACTTCCGAAACGATGAGGGGTGTCGGCATGGCGTCAAACCTGCAAAATGGAGGAAACAAGCAATTGCGTGTAGGGTTCGCGCGGATCATCCAGCACCCGGTCTGTCAGACCGTGTTCGATGACGTCACCACCCTTCATCACCATCATGCGATGGGAAAGCAGCCGCGCGACCGCCAGATCATGGGTGACGACGATAACGGCGAGGCCGAGATCGTTGACGAGACCACGCACGAGATCGAGCAGGCGTGCCTGCACCGAAACATCGAGGCCGCCGGTCGGTTCGTCCATGAAGACGAGTCGTGGTGAGGTCACCAGGTTGCGGGCAATCTGCAGACGCTGACGCATGCCGCCGGAAAAGGCGCGAGGCTGGTCGTCAATGCGGTCGGTGCCGATTTCCACCCGTTCCAGCCACTCGCTGGCTGATTGCCGGATATTGCCGTAATGCCGGTTACCGACAGCCATAAGCCGCTCGCCGACATTGGCGCCGGCCGAAACCGCCATGCGCAGTCCATCCGCTGGGTTCTGGTGCACGAAACCCCAGTCTGTCCGCATCAGGAAACGCCGTTCGGCCTCGCCCATATGATAGAGGTCTCGCACCGAGCCATCGCGCATGCGATATTCCACGCTGCCAGCCGTCGGCACGAGCCGTGTGGAAATGCAGTTGAGAAGCGTGGTCTTGCCGGAGCCGGATTCACCGACGATTGCCAGAACCTCGCCCGGATAAAGCTCGAAGGAGACGTTGCGGCAACCGGCGCGGTCGCCGTAATATTTCGAAACGTCCCTGACTTTCAGAAGCGGTGCGTCGCTCATTCTGCGGCCTCCTTCACATCCGCCAGCAAATGGCCCTTGTGGCCATGGGCGCGGCGGTCTTCGCAATGGTCGGTATCGGAGCAGACGAACATCCGCCCGCCCTTGTCGTCCAGCACCACCTCGTCCAGATAGACATTCTCCCCGCCGCACAGCGCGCATGGCTTGTCGAAGCTCTGGATTTCAAACGGATGGTCCTCGAAATCCAGGCTGACGACATCCGTGTAGGGTGGCACGGCATAGATGCGCTTTTCGCGCCCGGCCCCGAACAATTGCAGGGCGTCCGACAGGTGCATTTTCGGATTGTCGAACTTCGGGGTTGGCGAGGGGTCCATCACATAGCGCCCCGCAACCTTCACCGGATAGGCATAGGTGGTGGAGATACGGCCGTTGCGGGCGATGTCCTCATAAAGCTTGACGTGCATCAGGCCGTATTCCTCCAGCGCATGCATGACGCGGGTTTCGGTCTCGCGCGGCTCGAGGAACCGCAAGGGTTCAGGAATGGGAACCTGATAGACAAGCACCTGCCCCGAATGCAGTTCTTCTTCGGGAATGCGGTGCCGCGTCTGGATGATGGTTGCATCCTTGGTGCGTGTGGTGACGGCGACATCAGCGACTTTCTGGAAGAAGGCGCGGATGGAAACGGCGTTGGTGGTGTCGTCGGCGCCCTGGTCGATAACCTTCAGGACATCGTCTGGACCGAGGATGGCGGCGGTCACCTGCACGCCGCCGGTGCCCCAGCCGTAAGGCATGGGCATTTCACGGGAAGCGAAGGGAACCTGATAACCGGGAATGGCAATTGCCTTCAGGATCGCCCGGCGGATCATCCGCTTGGTCTGTTCGTCCAGATAGGCGAAGTTGTAGGCAGCCAGCCCGTCGTCGAATGAAACTTCTTTAAGCATTGCGCGTTAACCTTGCGAAAAAAGGAGTACAAGCTCATGGAGATTGGAATTCTTGCAGCCGTGTTCTTTGCCGCTTTTGCAGCATTGACCGTCTTTTGTGCCTATTGGTTCGGCGAGCAGCACAGTCGCTAATTTATTCGGCGGCATCGCTCATCCATTCCCCGGCATGGGTGTCGGTCGCGTCGAAATCGGCGCGCATTTTGCGCACCAAGCCCAGTTCGGCCTGAAAATCCACGTAATGCGGTAATTTCAGATGTTCGACAAAGCCCGTCGCCTGAACATTGTCGGCGTGCGAGATGACGAATTCCTCGTCCTGCGCCGGGGCAACCACATCCTCACCGAATTCAGCGGCGCGTAGCGCACGATCGACCAGTGACATGGCCATCGCCTTGCGCTCGCTCTGTCCGAACACCAGACCGTAACCGCGGGTGAATTGCGGAGGTGCCTTGGCAGAACCCTTGAACTGGTTGACCATCTGGCATTCGGTGACCTTGATGTCGCCGAGCGAGACAGCAAAACCGAGCTCCGGCACATCCAGTTCGACCTCCACCTCGCCGATGCGGATTTCACCGACGAACGGGTGTGTGCGGCCGTAACCGCGCTGCGTCGAATAGGCGAGCGCCAGAAGAAAGCCCTCGTCGCCGCGTGCAAGCGATTCCAGGCGCAGGTCGCGCGCCATCGGAAACTCTATTGGTTCGCGTGTCAGATCGCCGGCAACGTGGTCGTCCGGCATGTCGCCGTCACTTTCGATCAAGCCTTCTTCGGCGAGAATGTCGGATACGCGCATGACGTATTCTGTCTCGCCTTCACGGATGGCAGGGATCTCGACAGCTCCGTCCTCCAGCAGCGAGGGATCGAGCAGGCGGTGGGTGTAATCGAAGGTCGGTCCCAGCAATTGCCCGCCCGGCAAATCCTTGTAGGTTGCCGAAACGCGCCGTTGGACCGTCATCTTCGCAGTATCCACGGGAACAGAGTAGCCGAAACGGGGCAGGGTCGTGCGGTAGGCGCGCAGCAGGAAAATCGCTTCTATCATGTCGCCGCGAGACTGCTTGACGGCAAGGGCGGCCAGCGACTGGTCGTAAAGCGAAGCCTCCGCCATCACCCGGTCAACGGCGAGCGAAAGCTGCGAAACGATCTGCGCCACCGTCATGGCGGGCAGGTCGCGGTCTCCGCGCCGCTTGTCGGCCAGAAGCCGGTGGGCGTTGGCGATGGCGGTTTCCCCGCCTTTGACAGCAACATACATCTTATGCCTCCACGGGTTGAATGCGCGTCGTGCGCGGCAGGCAGACGAATTTGTCGCCAGCCGTCAGGATGACGTCGATGCCGCGCGGGAAGATGGCGTTGTTTTCCGCCCATAGCCTCGGGAATATGTCCGGCAGGCCGGATGGGCTAATGATGTTGATATGGCGGATGCCGGGGCCGGACAGCAGCAGTTCCCGTCCGCCGTCAAGATCGGGCAATTCAATGATGACCGTCGTGGAACGGTCGGGGTATTCCTGACTGCCTTGGGCAAAGAGACCGAAGGAGGCAATTGCGCTTCCCGCCTCAATGACGGCGAAATGCGCCGCGCTTTTTTCCTCTGTTGTAACCGCCCCGGTGTGAAACCCGATCCATCCCGGCACCGTGGTTTTGCGTAGCGCGCCGCTCAGCCAGACCGGCGTGTCATGATCGCAAAGTGCAAGAAGAACGGCGCCGCTGGCCGCACCAAGCGGCAGCGGCGGGGCAACTGTTGTTTCAATCGTTTGCGCTGTGCCTGGCCGGGCCATGCCGTCCATGAGCTTCTTGAAGATTCGCTGTGAATCGAAAACGGCGTCGGAAAAACCGCCCGTCAATGCTTCGGCTTTCACGCCCATCAATCCTCTCCTCGAACCATGGTGAAGAAATCCACACGAGTTGCGGCTGTTTCTTTCGTTTTCCGGTCTTTCTCCTCGGCCAGTCTTTTTTCGACCGGTGAAAGAAGCTCGGTCTCGATGAAGCCGCGTGTCGGGTTTTCCTGCCAGAGCGCATCGAAAACCGCAGCGTACCAGGCCTTCTTGCGACCGGTGCCGAGCACATGCGCATGGCCGACGGTGCCGGATGCGAGCTTCACGGTTGCCCGGGTCACGGTGGTTTCGCCCAGATTAAAGGGCGCACCGCCACCGCCGATACGGCCCTTGACCATCACGAGGCCGGTTTCAGGCCCCCGCACGTTTTCCGTCTGCGGGCTGGCATCCTGCCGGCTCCAGACCGCCTCAAGTTCCTGAACGGTGGCGCGGGCAAGAAGTGCTACCACCCGTTTCCTTTCCGCATGTGAATTCGCAGCTTCGTTATTCATCGCTTGACCTCTAATGTATATTGATATAGACAACTATACAATATAAGTTACAATTAACGTCGATGAATGACAAGCGTGTGACATGAGCCCTTCGGCAGCGATGAAAAGAAAGAACGGCGTGGCGCTCTGGCGACAGATCGCCGACAGGATCAGGGGCGAGATCGCAGCGGGCGATCACGACGAAACCGGCATGTTGCCGCCAGAAATGACGCTGGCCGAAAAATTCGGTGTCAACCGCCATACCGTCAGGAGCGCCATTGCCGCGCTGGCAAGCGAAGGCATTCTCGAGGCGAGGCAGGGGCGCGGCACGATGATTGCGCGCAAGGAACGACTGAGCTTTCCGATTTCACTGCGCACACGGTTCACGGCCGGTATCAGCGATCAGGTGAAGGATATGCAGGCGCTGCTTCTTTCCCACACCACCGAGCCGGCAAATGCCGACCTGGCGGCACGGCTGCAATTGCAGCCGGGTGCACCGCTTGTGCGTCTGGAAACCCTGCGAAAGGCCGACAGCCGGCCGGTTTCGCGCTCGACCACGTGGTTTCCGGCGGACCGTTTTTCAGGGATAGGGGAAGCCTATCAAAAAAGTGGGTCGATCACCGCCGCCTTCGAAATGCTGGGCGTCGCGGATTATGTGCGCATCTCTACCGTCATTTCCGCGAGCCACGCCGATACGCAGGATCTGGCCGATCTCGAATTGTCGCCGGGCGCAATACTGCTCGTCACTCAGGCGCTGAACGCGGATATGGACGGCATTCCCGTGCAATATGCCATCAGCCGGTTCTCGGCAGATACGGTTGAGTTTACCGTGGAAAATTAAGGCGCAGACATAGACTGAAGCGTTATTCTGCCTGCGAAAGGCCGAGAACATCCAGCATCGAGTAGAAGCCCGGCTTCTTGTCGAAGGCCCAGACCGCCGCCGCAATCGCGCCGCGTGCGAAGATGGAGCGGTCGCCGGCGTAGTGGGAAAGCTCGACGCGCTCTCCCTCGCCAGCGAAGATCACCGAATGTTCTCCGATCACCGAGCCGCCGCGCAGGGTCGCAAAACCGATTGTGCCCGCTTCGCGGGCACCCGTATGCCCGTCACGCACGCGAACGGAGGAGGTGGCGAGATCGACCTTGCGGCCCGCTGCCGCCGCTTCGCCGAGCAGCAGCGCTGTTCCGGAGGGCGCGTCCACCTTGTGTTTGTGGTGCATTTCAAGGATTTCGATATCCCAGTTCTGCGCATCCAGTGCCTTGGCGGCCTGCTGCGTCAAAACGCTGAGCAGATTGACGCCGAGGCTCATATTGCCCGATTTGACGATGCGGGCATGGCGTGACGCTGCCTTGAATTTTTCCTCGTCGCCCAGTGAGCAACCGGTGGTGCCGATGACGTGTACGATGCGGGCCTGCGCGGCGAGACCGGCGAAAGTGACGCTGGTTGCAGGCGAGGTGAAGTCGATCACCCCTTCCGCATGCAGGAATGCCTGCAAGGGATCGCTGGTGATCTTGATGCCGATTGGTCCGAGACCGGCAATCTCGCCGGCATCGCGGCCAACAAAAGCAGACCCTTCGCGTGCGACGGTGGCATGCAGCGTTACACCCGGTGTCTGGTGAATAAGGCGGATCAGCGCCTGTCCCATGCGGCCCGCCGCACCAACCACCACCAGTTTCATATCGCTGCCGCTCATGCCTTCACTCACTTTTCACGTGCTGCCGTTCAAGGTCGCCATTCAATTGACTGACCCATACCTCACCGACGTTAAAGACCGCCCGCCCGCTTCGCAAGTCTGTCCCAAGCGCAGATCAGGCTCTCCAGCGCCGCCCGTCGAGTGAAAGGCCGAAATCCGAAGGGGTGCGCGCGTAGGTGGCGAGACCGGAAAGGGCCGCCTGTGGATGGGTAACGACGAAGGTGGGAATGCTGCGCATCAGGGCACTGTGCGGCGCCTTGTCTTCGAACGCCGCCCGGAATTCAGGGCTTTTCAGCGCGGGAACGATTTTCTGCGAAATGCCACCTGCGAGATAGACACCGCCCTTGGCCATGAAGATCAGGGCAAGGTCACCCGCCACACGGCCGAGATAGGTGCTGAAAAGCGAAAGCGTCTCTTTCGCCTGCGGGTTCTGGCCCGAAAGCCCCTGCGAGGTTATGTCGGCCGGATCGGAAAAGATCGGCTCGATGCCATCGGCGGTGCAGATGGCCCGGTAAAGATTGACCAGCCCGCGCCCGCAAAGGATCTGTTCGCCGGCGATACGGCCCTCGATGGTCTCGATATGCGGAAAGACCGCATAGTCACGCGCGCTTCTGGGGCCGATATCGATGTGGCCGCCTTCGCCGGGTACGGGAAACCACATATGCCGGGCGTAAACCAGACCGGCAACGCCAAGGCCTGTGCCTGGTCCGAGAACGACGCGCGATGCCAGCATGTCTTTTTTGCCGGAGCCGATAGAATCGCGGTTGTCGTCGTCGAGCGCGGCAATAGCCAGTGCCTGCGCCTCGAAATCGTTGATGACGATGACGTCCTTCAGGCCGAGTTTGGCCAGCATATCCTTCGGCTTAACGACCCAATGGCAGTTGGTCAGCGGAATCTCGTCGCCTTCGATGGGGCCGGCGATCGCAAGGATGGTCGACACGGGCTGAAGCGAGGTCTTGTCCAGAACCGCCTGCTGGATGGCGTCGTCAATTGTCGGATATTCCGCTGTTTTCACGGTGGTGAGGTGCACCGGTTCCGCAAAGGAATCGATCAGAATGGAAAAGCGGGCATTGGTGCCGCCGATGTCGCCAAGAAGGATCGGAAAGGAAAGATATTCGGTATCGGACGTCTTCGGCATTACCTGTTCCATGTTGGCGCGTCATTCGGCGAGGTTGAAGTCGATCAGGTTTTCTGCGGTGGCGCGATTGAGCGCCATGGGAATATCGTAAACCGTGGCAAGCCGCGTCAGCGCCTTCACATCCACATCATGCGGCATCGCCGTCAGCGGGTCGGTGAAGAAGATAAGCATATCGACCTCACCGGTGGCGATCATCGCACCGATCTGCTGGTCGCCGCCAAGCGGGCCGCTTTTGAGGCGAATGACGCTGAGGCCGGGGCAGGCTTCCTGAACGCGCCCGCCGGTGGTGCCGGTGGCGACGATCTTGAAGCCGGAAAGCGCCTTTTGGTGATGACGCGCAAAATCCGCCATATCGTCTTTTTTCTCGTCGTGAGCGATGAGTGCGATACAGCGTTGTCCTGCCATGTCCCCAGCCTGTTCCCATAAAGAATTAAATCGATTTGAAGCCTTCTATAACAGCTTGTCCCCATTTGAAAAGGGAAGCTGTTTAATGCCGCATTTCTGTTTCAGTTCAATGTCGGGCGCTGGGTCGGAAGCGGAATATCCGCAGGTGGCTGAATGGCCGGAGCGTTCTGGATTATCTGTTCCACGCCTTGCTGGCGCACGGCCTGCGCCGGGGAATATGCCTGGGCAGCAAAACCTTCCGTATTGGCGGATGGGGCGGCGGCCACGGCGGCACAGGCTGCGGGCAGATCGGAGACCATGACCTGACGGGGTTTCACCGGCTTGGCATTGGGGTCTTTTTTCGGCGGCGCCCATGGTTCCTTGGTGAACCACCAGGCCAGCGACTTGTCGCAACCGTCACCTTTGCCAACTTCTGCCTGAGGTTTGCAGTTGGGCGCGCCGGGCGGGCATTCCAGCCGGATGTGGAAATGTTCGTCGTGACCGTAGATTGGCCTGATCTTGCCCATGAAGGTGCGGTCGCCGGTCCATGTCTGGCAGAGTTTCTGCTTGATTGCCGGGTTAACGAAGACCCGCTCCACCTGCGGATAGCTCGCTGCCATCATTACCAGCCGTGCATTGAGCGGCGACCATTTGCGGTCATCGACCGTCAGGAACTTGGACTTATCAAGCATGGAAATGAAAGGCAGCGTCTCGCGCTGCTGCACCGTCAGCCTCGGGTTCGGCATGGGCCGCCACCACACATCGACATCGAGGCCGATCTGGTGCGAGGCATGGCCTGTCAGCATCGGTCCACCGCGCGGCTGTGAGATATCGCCGAGCAACAGGCCCGGCCAGCCGATTTTCTGTGCATCCTGCGAAAACCGCTCGAGGAAGGAAATGAGCTGCGGTTGGCCCCAGTTGCGATTGCGGGAAAGGCGCATGGCTTGCCACGTCGGGCCATCTGCGGGCATTGCGATGGCGCCGGACTGACATCCCTTTGCATAGGAGCCGATCGGCTGGGAGCTATTCGCAGATGGCAGGTCGATGTGGCCGAATACTTCTTTCGCGGGCCTGTCCTCGGCCGATGCGATTTGCGTCTGCAACTGGAGCGCCGAAACGACCGAAATCGCCAGCATGGCCGCCTTGAAAACTCTGGATGATCCCGCCGTCATATATTCGTGCCCGTTCCGACTAAATGATTCTCTCGCCCCTCAGGATAAACTGGATCGGGATTTTGTTGAAACCATGTTTCAAGTCGCCCGCACCAAGGCATGCGAATAAAGGCCTCAATAAAGAGCTTGTGAGCCGGAGCATCTGTTTTTTGCCAATGTTTGTTTTATGCTCTCTTCAACAAACACGAAAACAGGGAACGTCCCGAATGAAATTGGCACCGTTGAAATCCCGGCTCCTCGTCGCTCTTGCGGCCTCCGCCATGCTGATGCCGGCGGCCGCCTCCGCACAGTCTGCGGATGTGTGGCGAAAGGGAATCTCGACGGTCGGTGAATTGAAACATCCCGATGGTTTTGATCATTTTGACTATGTGAACACCAAGGCGCCGAAAGGCGGCACGCTACGCCTGTCGACGTCGGGAACCTTCGACACGCTCAATCCGCTGCTCGCCAAGGGTGAGGCGGCTACAGGTCTTTCGTTGGTTTTCGACACTCTGATGAAATCGACGGAAGAGGAACTCTCGGCCTCCTATGGTCTCCTGGCAGAGGGCGTGAGCTTTCCCGACGATATCTCCAAAGCCACCTTCAGGCTGCGCGCAGAAGCGAAATGGGCCGACGGCAAGCCGGTGACGCCGGAAGATGTCGTCTTCAGCTTTGAAAAAGCCAAAGATCTCAGCCCGCAGCTTGCGACCTATTACACCCATGTCACCAAGGCAGAGGTGACGGGTGAAAGGGACATCACCTTTACCTTCGATGAAAAGAACAATCGCGAATTGCCGCAGATCGTCGGGCAGTTGCTGATTGTTCCCAAACACTGGTGGGAGGGCGTTGGTCCGGATGGCAAGCCGCGCGACATATCGCGTGGCACGCTGGAGCCGGTGATGGGGTCTGGCCCCTATAAAATAGCGTCGCTGTCTCCCGGATCGACGATGACCTATGAGCGACGTGACGACTATTGGGGCAAGGACATCAATGTGAATGTCGGCCAGCACAATTTCAAAACAATCACCTATACCTTCTTTGCCGATCAGGACGTCGAGTTCCAGGCTTTCAAATCAGGCACAGTCGATTTCCGGCAGGAAGCTTCTTCCAGCCGCTGGGTCACTGGTTATGATTTTCCGGCCGTCAAGGAGGGCCGCGTCACAAAGGAAGAATTGCCGAACATCTATCGCGCCGTCGGCATCATGCAGGCCTTCGTGCCGAACATGCGGCGGGAGAAGTTCCAGAACCCGAAACTGCGCAAGGCGCTCAACTATGCCTTCGACTTCGAAGAGCTGAACAGGACGCTGGCTTACGGTCAGTTTCAGCGCATCAACAGCTTTTTCATGGGCAGCGAGCTCGCCTCTTCCGGCCTGCCGACCGGTCGTGAACTAGAAATTCTTCAGGAGTTGAAGGATCAGGTGCCGCCGGAGGTCTTCACCACCGAATATAGCAATCCCGTCGCGGGTGAACCCGCCAAACAGCGTGACAATCTGCGCGAGGCGGTCAAGCTGATGAAGGAGGCCGGTTATGAGCTTCGCGGCAACCGCATGGTCAACGCGGCGAGCGGGCAGCCGCTGGATATGGAGTTTCTGATCGATTCCTCCGGCATGGAAAGAACCATCCTGCCCTATGTCCAGAACCTGAAGAAGATCGGCGTCAATGCGACCATCCGCACCGTCGATGCCTCGCAATATACCAACCGTACCCGCAGCTTCGATTTCGACGTTGCGGTCAAGCTCTGGGCGACGTCGGCAAATCCCGGAAACGAACAGGCGGATTTCTGGGGTTCGGCGGCGGCCGACCGGCAGGGCTCCAACAATCTCGCCGGCATCAAGAACCCTGCCGTCGACGCTTTGGTCAGGAAGGTCATATTTGCGCCCAACCGGAATGAGCAGGTGGCCGCCGCGCGGGCGCTTGACCGGGTGCTTCTGGCAAACAGCTACGTCATACCGCAATTTTATCGCGGCGAGATGTTCATCGCTTACTGGAACACGCTCATCCGTCCGGAAAACCTGCCGCAATATGGCGTCGGTTTTCCGGAGGCATGGTGGTCCAGCCAGGCCGCGAACTGACGCCGCGCTTGCTTTCGCGCCGAAGGCTTGATTCACATAGGGCGAGACGAATCGCTTGGATCGCGCAAGGCAGCGCTTTCAGGAAAGGACCGGGTTTGACAGAAACGAAAACCGCTGACGTATCAGCCGGGAGCAAAGGCTGATGGGCGCCTATATTCTCAGACGTCTGGCGCTGATGATCCCGACCATTATCGGCATTATGGGCATTTCGTTTCTTGTCATCCAGTTCGCGCCGGGCGGGCCGGTGGAACAGGTCGTCGCGCAACTGACTGGGCAGGGCGACAGCGCCTCCGACCGCCTCTCCGGCGGCGGCGATCTTATGGGCCAGTCCGGCGGTTTCGATGAAAGCGGCTCGAAATATCGCGGTGCGCAGGGCCTTGATCCGGAGCTGATCGCCAAGCTTGAGAAACAGTTCGGTTTCGACAAGCCGCCGCTCACCCGTTTTCTCGAAATGATGTGGAATTACATACGCTTCGATTTCGGCGACAGCTTCTTCCGCAATTCCTCGGTCATCGATCTCATCATCGACAAGCTGCCCGTCTCGATGTCGCTCGGCTTCTGGATCCTGATCATCTCCTACATGATCTCCATTCCACTCGGCATCAAGAAAGCAGTTTCCGACGGCTCGACCTTTGATATCTGGACATCAGGCATCATCATCATCGGTTATGCCGTTCCAAGCTTCCTGTTCGGCATTCTTCTCATCGTGCTTTTCGCCGGCGGATCGTTCTTCGACTGGTTCCCGCTGCGCGGTCTGGTATCGGACAATTTTGACCAGCTGAACTGGTGGCAGAAGATCATCGACTATTTCTGGCACCTGACCCTGCCGCTGATCGCGCTATCGCTTTCGGCTTTCGCGACGACGACGCTTCTGACGAAAAATTCCTTCATCGACGAGATCAAGAAGCAATATGTCGTGACCGCCCGCGCCAAGGGGCTCAGCGAACGCAAGGTTCTTTATGGCCACGTCTTCCGCAATGCGATGCTGATCGTGATCGCCGGTTTTCCGGGCGCCTTCATCTCGGCATTCTTCACCGGTTCGCTGCTGATCGAGAACATCTTCTCGCTGGATGGCCTAGGCCGCCTCGGTTATCTCTCGGTCGTCAATCGCGACTACCCGATCGTGTTCGGCACGCTCTTCATCTTTTCGCTGATGGGCCTCGTGGTCAGCCTGCTATCCGACCTTATCTACACATGGATCGATCCGCGAATCGATTTCGAGCGGAGGGACGTGTGATGACGCTTGCCCATACCGCCGCAACGGAAACGTTGGTAAAGCCGAAGCGCCCGTGGTTTTCACCAACCACCAAGCGCCGCTGGCAGAATTTCAAGGCAAACCGGCGCGGTTACTGGTCCTTCTGGCTGTTCCTGATCCTGTTTTTCCTGAGCCTGATTGCGGAATTCATCGCCAATGACAAACCCATTTTCGCTTCCTACAAGGGCGAATTTCTGGTGCCGGTCATGGTCGATTATCCGGAGGAAAAGTTTGGCGGGTTCCTTGCCCAGACTGACTACAAATCCTCCTTCATTCAGGACGAGATCAACGCCAATGGCTGGATGATCTGGCCGCCGATCCGCTATTCCTATCAGACGGTCAATTCCAATATTCCGCATTCCGCCCCCACGGCACCATTCTGGCTGATGGATGAAAAGGACCGTTGCTCGGCCTATCCGCAGGGTAATGCCGATCCCGGCTGTACGCTCGGCAATCTCAATTGGCTCGGAACCGACAATCAAGCGCGCGACGTCACGGCGCGGATGATCTATGGCTTCCGTATTTCCGTGCTTTTCGGCCTGACGCTGACGATCGCTTCCGCCCTCGTTGGGGTGACTGCCGGCGCCATCCAGGGTTATTTCGGCGGCTGGACGGACCTGCTGTTGCAGCGTTTCATTGAAATCTGGTCATCCATGCCGGTGCTTTACATCCTGCTGATCATCGCGGCTATTCTGCCGCCGGGTTTCTTCGTGCTGCTTGGCATCATGCTGCTGTTTTCATGGGTCGGCTTCGTCGGCATCGTGCGGGCGGAATTCCTGCGTGCCAGAAACTTCGAATATGTCCGCGCCGCCCGCGCCCTTGGCGTCGGAAACTGGACAATCATGTTCCGGCATCTTCTGCCAAACGCCATGGTGGCAACACTGACCTTCCTGCCGTTCATCCTCTCCGGCTCTATCACCACTTTGACCTCGCTCGATTTCCTCGGCTTCGGCATGCCGCCGGGATCGCCGTCGCTGGGCGAGATGATCGCGCAGGGCAAGAACAATCTTCAGGCGCCCTGGCTTGGCCTCACGGCCTTCTTCACCATGTCCATCATGCTGTCGCTGCTGATCTTCGTCGGCGAGGCGGTGCGAGACGCCTTCGACCCACGCAAGACGTTCCGGTGATCGCCATGATGGAAACAAAGACCCAGCCGCTTCTCTCCGTCCGTGATCTCTCCGTTGCCTTTCATCAGGGTGGCGCGACCAGCGTCGCCGTAGATCATGTCTCCTTCGACCTGATGCCGGGCGAAGTTGTCGCCCTAGTCGGGGAATCCGGCTCGGGAAAATCGGTCACGGCGAACTCCATTCTCAAATTGCTGCCCTATCCGGCGGCGAGCCATCCTTCGGGCAAAATCCTGTTCGACGGCAAGGATATGCTGACCCTGCCGGAACGCGCGTTGCGCGCTGTTCGCGGCAACGACATCACCATGATTTTCCAGGAGCCGATGACCTCGCTCAACCCGCTCCACACCATCGAGCGGCAGATCGGCGAGATTCTGGAGCTGCATCAGGCAATCACCGGCGCTGAAGCGCGGGCGCGCACGCTGGAACTGTTATTGCAGGTGGGCATCCGCGAGCCGGAAAAGCGCCTGAAGGCCTATCCGCATGAATTGTCCGGCGGCCAGCGGCAGCGCGTGATGATCGCCATGGCGCTTGCCAACCGGCCGAAACTGCTGATCGCAGATGAACCCACGACCGCACTCGATGTAACCGTTCAGGCGCAGATCCTTGAACTGCTGAGCGACCTCAAAAACCGGCACGGCATGTCCATGCTGTTCATCACCCACGATCTCGGCATTGTCCGTAAGTTTGCCGATCGTGTCTGCGTGATGACCAAGGGAAAGATCGTCGAGACCGGCACGGTGGAGCAGGTGTTTACCGATCCGCAGCATGCCTATACCCGCCATCTTCTGGCTGCCGAACCCAAGGGCGAGCCGCCGCTTTCCGATGCCAGCAAACCTGTCGTCATGCAGGGCGACGACATAAAAGTCTGGTTCCCGATAAAGGCGGGGCTGATGCGCAAGGTGGTCGACCACGTGAAGGCGGTTGACGGTATCGATATTACCCTGCGCGCAGGACAGACGGTTGGCGTCGTAGGCGAATCCGGCTCCGGCAAAACGACACTCGGTCTCGCCCTATCGCGTCTTATAGCGTCTGAGGGGCGTATCAGTTTCATCGGTCAGTCGATCGACAGCTATTCCTATGAAATGATGAAGCCGCTCAGAAATCGGCTTCAGGTGGTGTTTCAGGATCCTTACGGTTCGCTCAGCCCACGCATGTCGGTGGGCGAAATCGTTGCCGAGGGTCTGAAGGTGCACGAGCGGCAACTTTCCGCCGATGAGCGGGATACCCGTGTCGCCCAGGCGCTGGAAGAAGTCGGGCTCGACCCGGCGACGCGCTGGCGCTATCCGCATGAATTTTCCGGTGGTCAGCGTCAGCGTATCGCCATTGCCCGCGCCATGGTGTTGAAACCTCGCTTCGTCATGTTGGACGAGCCCACATCGGCGCTCGACATGAGCGTGCAGGCACAGGTGGTCGATCTCTTGCGCGATCTTCAGGCCCGCCACGAACTCGCCTATCTCTTCATCAGTCATGACCTGAAGGTAGTTAAAGCGCTTGCCAACGACGTAATCGTCATGCGCAACGGCAAGGTGGTGGAGAGCGGCCCGGCAGCGGAGATATTCGCCGATCCGCAACAGGAATACACCAAGGCCCTGCTGGCTGCTGCTTTCAATATCGAGGCAGTCGAAACTAAAGCGGTGAGCCAGTAGCAGGCGCATTGCTGTTTCTATTAAGACGATGATTTTTCTGTTGCTTTGCGCAAAATGCCGACCCATGTTGCGGGGACGAGATACGCAAACGGATTGAATGCCATGGCAGCGGATGTGATCGTTTTGGGGGCGGGGATCATCGGGGTCTCCGTCGCTTTGCAACTGGCCCGCAGGGGCAAATCGGTGGTGCTGGTGGACCGGCGGGGACCGGGTGAGGAAACCTCCTTCGGCAATGCCGGACTGATCCAGAGAGAGGGTGTCGTTCCCTACGCCTTCCCGCAGGAAGTTAGCCGGCTTCTCCGCTATTCCCTGAACAACAGCATCGATGCCCGTTATCATCTCTCGGCCCTGCCGAAGATCGCGCCTTTTCTTGGCCGCTACTGGTATAATTCTGCGGCCACGCGCCACGCAGCAATTGCCCGCGCCTACGCGCCGCTGATCGAGCACTCGGTCTCCGAACACAGCATCCTGATCGATGAAGCCAAGGCCGGCGATCTAATCGTGAAAAACGGTTGGATGGAGGCCTACAGGACCGCCGAAAGGCGGGATGCAGACTTTGCTTTCGCCGAACGTCTGGCGCGCGACCACGGCATCTCCCACACGAAACTCGATGGGGCGGAACTCGCCGCGGCGGAGCCGCATCTCAGCCGCGATTTCGTCGGCGGTTTGAAATGGAACGATCCATGGTCGGTGCGCGATCCACATGCGCTGACGCTCGCCTATGTCAAACTGTTCGAGAGCCTTGGCGGAACCTTTGTCCGGGGTGATGCATCCACGCTCAGCCAGACGACAAGTGGTTGGACGGTACGCACCGAAACCGGGGCGGTGGAAGCTGAACATGCCGTTGTCGCACTAGGCCCCTGGGCGGATACGGTGACGGAACGGCTCGGTTACCGCTTTCCGCTCGGCGTGAAACGCGGCTATCACATGCACTATGCTCCGCAGGAGGGCACCAAGCTCAACAACTGGTTGATCGACGCCGAGCGCGGTTATTTCCTCGCGCCAATGCGCAAAGGCATCCGCCTGACGACCGGCGCGGAATTTGCCGAACGCGATGCGCCGAAATCTCCCGTGCAGATCGAGCGGGCGGAACGGGTCGCCCGCACCGTCTTTCCTCTGGGCGGCAGGCTGGATGCGGAACCCTGGATGGGCGCGCGTCCCTGCACACCGGATATGATGCCGATCATCGGCAAGGCGCCGCGCCACAGGACATTGTGGTTCTCGTTCGGTCACGCCCATCACGGCCTGACACTCGGGCCCATCACTGGCCGTGTGCTGGCGGAAACCATGCTGGGAGAAACGCCGGTCATCGCCATCGATGCCTATCGACCCGAAAGGTTCAATCCCTAGATCCTGATGAACTGAAGTCATCTCTGGCGAAAACCGTGTACACTTTTCGCCATCCCGCTCTGATGGCCGAATCCGCTGGCCTTCCCGCGGCGGGCCACGTAACATGGGCTTATAAAAAGGGAAAAGGGGCAAGCGTCATCATGACGGCGAGGTTTCTCATCTATCAACAGCAGGACGATTTTCGTTAGCGAAGCGCTTCTGCGCGCGAAACAGAAGAGAAACGGCCTGCTGGTGCATGATGGATGATATTGAAAAAGCAAAGAAATTTTTCGACGATAACCCCGATATCGAAATTCTCGAAGCCTTCGTCATAGATGCGAACGGCGTGCCGCGCGGCAAATGGATTCCGCGCGAAAGGGCGATCGATGTCCTTGAAAAGGGAATGGCGATCCCACGCTCGGTCTATGCGCTGGATATCTGGGGCCGCGATGTGCATGCCGCAGGCCTCGCCGAAGGGACGGGCGATCCGGACGGGTTCTGCTTTCCTGTTCCCGGCACGCTGTCTCGGGTGACATGGCTCGGCCGGCCGACCGCGCAAGTCCTGCTCGCGATGAAAAATCCTGATGGAGCCGGGTTTTATGGCGATCCGCGCAATGTTCTGGCAAGGGTGCTGGAAGCCTACAAAAAGGCTGGCCTCACGCCGGTCGTGGCGACCGAACTTGAATTTTACCTGATCGACCCGGTTCGCTCTGCGCTCGATCCGGTGCGTCCGCCGCACAGCCGCGAAGGCCGGTGGCACACGGGCCAGACACAGGTTCTGTCGATTTCCGAATTGCAGGATTTCGAGGATGTCTTCCATGATATCGCAACCGCATGCAGGGCGCAGGGTGTTCTTGCCGATACGACGCTGCGGGAGAACGGCCCCGGCCAATATGAAATCAACCTCAATCATGTGCCGGACGCGTTGCGGGCCGCCGATTTCGCTGTTTTCCTGAAACGTATCGTCAAGGGTGTGGCGCGGCGGCACGATCTCGACGCCACCTTCATGGCGAAGCCGTACGGGTTACAGGCCGGCAATGGCATGCATGTGCATTTTTCCGTTCTCGATAGTGACGGCAGGAATATCTACGCCGGGGAAAACGGCCCATCGGACGCGCTGATGCATTCGGTCGGCGGCCTTCTGGAAAACATGGGGGAGAGCATGGCGATCTTCGCTCCCCATGCTAATTCCTATCGCCGCCTGACGCCCAGCGAACATGCGCCCACCTATGCCTCTTGGGGCATAGACAACCGATCGGCGGCGGTGCGCGTTATCACTGCCAGCAAGGCAGCAACCCGCATCGAACATCGTGTCGCCGGCGCCGATACCAATCCCTATCTTGTTGTGGCGATGATCCTGAGTGCTGCCCTTGCCGGCATGAAGGAAAAACGCCAGCCGGGCGGCGCGATTTCCGGCGACAGCCACGCCATCAATCACGAACCTTTGCCCACCAACTGGGATTATGCATTGCAGCGTTTCACGCGTTCGAGTTTCGCCTATGCGACGCTTGGCCAGCGTTATCGTACGCTGTTTTCCGCCTGCAAACAGCAGGAACTTTCCGAATTTTCCCTGCGTGTAACCGACGTCGAATATGACGCCTATATCAGGACGGTGTGAGATGGCTGAGGTGACGACTATTCCCAATCCCGGCCACACATCCTCCTGGTATGCGGCCTCCGCCAATGTCAAATCCGTGCGGCCAACGCTTAAAGGCGCAATGGAAGCGGATGTCTGCGTCATCGGTGGCGGGTTTACCGGGATTTCCGCAGCACTCGAACTTTCCGAACGCGGCTATTCCGTTATCGTGCTGGAAGGCGTGCGGGTCGGCTTCGGCGCCTCGGGGCGCAATGGCGGCCAGATCGTCAATGGCTATAGCCGCGACCTCGAAACAATCGCCAGTCGTTACGGCCACGACAAGGCGGTGAAACTCGGCGAAATGTCGCTGGAAGGCGGGGAGATCATCCGCAGCCGCATTTCGAAATACGCTATCGATTGCGATCTCGTCGATGGCGGTTTCTTTGCGGCCTTCACGACGAAACAGATTCGCGAGATGGAGGCCCACAAGGCCCATTGGGAAAAACACGGCCATGGCGGGCTTGAGATGGTCTCCAAAGCCGATGTCGGAAAATACGTGCGGACCGATCGTTATGCCGGCGGCATGATCGACCGTTTCGGCGGCCACATCCATCCGCTCAATCTGGTGCAGGGGGAAGCAGCGGCGGCCGAAAGTCTCGGTGCGCGCATATTCGAAAATTCGAGGGTCATTTCGCTGGAGCAGGGCGTAAACCCCGTCGTGCGCACGGCGACGGGCAGCGTGAAGGCGAAATATGTTCTCGTCTGCGGCAATGCCTATCTCGGCAGGCTGCTGCCGGAAATCGGCGACCGGATGATGCCGGTCTCAAGCCAGGTCATGGCGACAGAGCCGCTTGATGCCGATCTGATCGAGCAACTCCTGCCAGCCAATTATTGCGTCGAGGATGCCAATTATATTCTCGATTATTATCGCCGCACCTCTGACAACCGCCTGCTTTATGGCGGTGGTATCGGTTATGGCGGCAGCGATCCGGCGGATCTGACCGGGGTGATCCGTCCGAATATGCTGAAGACTTTCCCGCAACTGGAAAAGACGAAGATCGATTTTGCCTGGAGCGGCAATTTCGCGCTGACGCTAACGCGCATCCCGCATATGGGCAAACTGTCGGACAATGTCTATTTTTCGCATGGCGACAGCGGCCACGGTGTCACTACCACGCACCTGCTCGGCAAGATATTGGGCGAGGCCGTTGCAGGCCACGCAGAGCGTTTCGATGTCTGGAGTTCCCTGCCGAATTATCCGTTCCCGGGCGGTAAGACGTTCCGCGTGCCGCTGACCGTGCTTGGTGCATGGTGGTACGGCCTGCGCGACAGGCTCGGATTTTAAAAAATCACCGCTTTCAGGCCCGAAAGTGCGTTTGCGGTAATTTCCTCCGGCGTGGCGTCGATGCTGACGGTTACGACGCCGGGTTCGCCGGTCGGCACTTCCAGCGTGGCAAGCTGGGTCTGGAGCAGCGAGAGCGGCATGAAGTGGCCCTTGCGTTCGCCCATACGCCTGCTGAGAAGTTCCAGGCTGCCGTCCAGATAGACGAAAGCGAGCGGGCCACCGGTAGCCTCGCGAAGGCGGTCGCGATAGATTTTCTTCAGCGCCGAGCAGGAAACGACGACACCGTTATTTTCGTTTCCCTTGCGCAGTTCTGCGCCAATCAGATCGAGCCAGGGCCAGCGATCTTCGTCGGTCAGGGGAATGCCTTCTGACATTTTGTCGACATTGGATTTCGGGTGAAGCTTGTCGCCCTCAATAAAGGCAATGCCCAGTTTTTCCGCCAGTTCCTCTGCGACCGTGGACTTGCCAGAGCCGCTCACTCCCATCACGACGATTGCCTTTGTCACCCGAACCTCGAATGTTTCTGTTTCGACGGTCAGCCCCTAACATGCGCGGCGGATGTCGGGAACATAAAAATGAGGAGCTTGCATTTGTCAGTGCCCGGTTTTGCGGGCCGCTGCCTTTTCCAGTGCAGAAAAGCTGGCGTGGATCAGGATTGCCAGCACAGCGACGATCAATCCGCCCTGAAGGATGAAGGCGAGATTGTTGGATTGCAGGCCGGCGATGATCACCTCTCCGAGCGTGCGGGCCGCGACCGTGGAACCGATGGTTGCTGTCGAAAGGCTGATCACTGCCGAAAGCCTGATGCCTGCGAGGATCGCCGGAAGGGCAAGTGGCATCTCCACTTTGACGAGCCGTTGCCAGCCGGTCATGCCGGCGCCCTTTGCGGCATCCATGACGGTTGGCGGCAGCGTGGTCAGCCCTGTCAGCGTATTTTCGAAAACCGGTAGAAGCGCATAGAGAAACAGCGCAATGAGCGTCGGTTTCTCGCCAAAACCGATCATCGGCACGGCAAGCGCCAGCACCGCCACCGGCGGAAAGGTCTGGCCGATATTGACGATGCTGCGCGACAGCGGCAGAAAATCCGCGCCGAAAGGGCGGGTGACGAGAACCGCAAGGGCTCCCGCCACCAGCGTGGCTAGCCCCGTTGCGATTGCGACAATGGTCAGATGCGACAGTGTCAGGGAAAGCAGATTGGCCTGCGTGTAGATCGCCGGCGCGTTGGTCTGCACAAGAGGGCGGAATATCGGTGCGAAAACCTGCGGCGCCGCGAGAAAGGCCATCAGCGCCAGCACCAGAACCCCGGGGGCGAAAAACGAAGCGGCATTTTTCATGGGGTTCCGGTAGCCCGCTGGAGCAGAACATCGCGCCGCACGATACCTGCGGGTTTGCCATCGTCTTTCAGCACCGGCAAGGTATCGCAGCCCGCCCACAACATTGCAGACAGGGCGTCGCGCTGGCTGGTATGTTCATTCAATGGTTCGCCTTCAGCGCTTCCCGGCTCCACGACGTCTGCAACCGACAGGACGGATAACAGTTTCAGGGCGCGCTCGTTTTCGCCGATCATGGTGCGGACGAAATTCGTTGCCGGTTTCAGCACCAGCTCGGCCGGCGGGCAGTCCTGAACAATACGGCCCTTGTCCATGACGGCAATACGATCCGCCAGGTGAAAGGCCTCGTCCATATCATGCGTGACAAGAACGATGGTGACACCGAGCTTCTTCTGGATATCGAGAAGATCGTTCTGGGCCTTGGCGCGGATAACCGGGTCCAGTGCACCGAAAGGTTCGTCCATCAAGAGAATGTTCGGTTCTGCTGCAAGCGCGCGCGCCACGCCGACACGCTGTTGCTGGCCGCCTGAAAGCTCATGCGGAAAGCGGTTGGCATAAAGCGCCGGATCCAGCTGGAAGAGCTGCATCAGCGCGTCGATTTTCGCATCGATGCGCTTGCGGTCCCAGCCGATGAGCTGCGGAACCGTCGCGATATTCTCCGCCACGGTGCGGTGCGGGAACAACCCATGGCCCTGAATGGCATAGCCGATCTGACGGCGCAGCTTGTAGCCCGGCATGGTGCTCACATCGTCTCCGTCGATGCGGATAGTGCCGGAGGTCGGCTCCACCAGCCGGTTTATCATGCGCAGCAGCGTGGTTTTTCCCGACCCGGAAGTGCCGACGATGACTGTGACGGTGCGCGGCGCCACAGTCAGGGAGACCTGGTCGACCACGACCGTATCGCCATATCGTTTCGTGATGGTGTCGATCTCGATCATGCCTTTTGCCTTCCGCCTGCGCTGAAGAGATTGCTGTCGATAAGGGCGTCGAGCGTAATCGCGGCGGCGAAGCCGAGCAGAACGGTCGGCACGGTGCCGAGCAGTACGAGGTCCATCGCGGTCTGCCCTATGCCCTGAAACACGAAAACGCCAAATCCACCGCCGCCGATCAGTGCTGCGATGGTCGCAAGTCCGATATTCTGCACCAGCACGATACGGATGCCGGTGAGGATGACGGGCATGGCGAGTGGAAACTCCACCCGCAGCAGCCTTTGCAGAGGCGTCATGCCAAGCCCGCGCGCGGCTTCCCGCACTGCCTGCGAAACGCCGGACAGGCCGACCACCGTATTGGAGACAACGGGCAGCAGCGAATAGAGAAATAGCGCCACGAAGGCCGGCGCCATGCCGATGCCGGCGATGCCGATCTTCGCCGCACCCGGCACATTGGCTGCCATCCATCCGAGTGGCGCGATCAAAAGGCCGAAAAGCGCGATGGAGGGAATGGTCTGGACGATATTGAGAGCGTTCAGTAGACCGGAGCGCAAACGCTCGACCTTGTAACAGAGAATGCCGAGCGGGATACCGGCGAGGGTGGCTGCAACCAGCGACCCGATGGCAAGTTCCACATGCCGCAGTGCTTCGGTCCAGAAGATATCTGCCCGGCCGGTATATTCCTTGATGATGGAGAGATCGTCCCAGAGGCCGCTTGTCAGGACCGCCGCAAGCGTCCCGGTTGCCACCAGCAACAGCAAAATCCGCAAAGTGGGTTTCGGCTGGAGACGTGCAATGCAATCGGCGGCAAGCAATGCAAGCCCTGCAAACATCAACCAGAAACCGCTGGCGGGCGAAACGCGGGCAAAACTGTTGCCCTCAGGTGTCAGCGCAGACGCCGCCTGCCCGACAAAGATCGCCAGTGCCGCGAGACCGACCAGCGCAGCGGCGAGTTTCAGGTGCGCCGGAAACCGGAAAAAGGCGATGAAGGCGGCGACAATAATGATGGCGACGAGGAGGGTAGCAGCAGCAACCGGAAGCGCTTCGAAGATCGTTCGCGTTTCACCCTGAATGATCCGGTTAGCTCGGAATGTCATGAAGGGGGACGCTGCAAGCGCGTAGAGAAGCAGGCACGAAATCAGCACGCCTACCTTGTCAGGCCATTTCGTCAAATTCCGCTCCCCCGGATCATAGGTTCGGACGGGATGGTGAACCTCACATGGTTTCCGATATCCCGCCCCAACGGTTCTCTGGCAATTACTTGAGGAAACCGTTCTTCGTCAGGAAATCGGTCGCAACTGCCTTGGCCTGTTCGCCCCCCACCTGCACGCGGGCGTTCAGCTCCTGCAAGGTTGCCAGATCCAGTTTTTCGAAAACAGGTTTCAGCAATGTCTCGATATTGGGGTTCTTTTTCAGAACTTCCTCGCGAATGATCGGCGCGGGCTGGTAGACGGGTTGCACATGCTTGTCGTCCTCAAGCACGACAAGACCGGACGGCGCTATGCCACCATCTGTGCCATAGACCATGGCCGCATTGGCATTGTTCGTCTGATTTGCGGCGGCAGCGATAGTGGCAGCCGTGTCGCCACCGGAAAGCGTGATCAACTGATCCGGCTTCATGGTAAAGCCGTAGGTGGTCTGAAATGCCGGCAGGGCGGCTGCGGAATTGACGAATTCCGAGGAGGCGGCAAGAACCACCTCACCGCCACCGGCAATGTATTTGCCGAAATCCGAAAGCGTCTTCAGATTGTTCTTGTCGGCAACATCCTTGCGCAGCGCAATCGCCCAGGTGTTGTTTGCGGGCGATGGTGTCAGCCAGACGATCTTGTTGGCGTCATAGTCGAGTGTCTTGGCTTCCTGGTAAGCCTTGGCGGCATCTTTCCAGAGCGGGTCGTCCGCCTTGGAGAAGAAGAAGGCGGCGTTGCCTGTGTATTCCGGATAAATGTCGATCTCGCCGGCAGTGATCGCTTTTCTGACGACCGGGGTAGCGCCAAGCTGGATGCGATCCGTCGTCTCGATATTGTTCTTGTTCAGCACAGCGAGGATGATGTTGCCGAGAACGCCACCCTCCGTGTCGATCTTAGACGACACCACCACCTGCGCCTGAGCAAAGGAAACAGAAAGGGCAAGCGCAAATCCGGCGCCTGTCAACATCATCAAGCGGTTCATGAATAGTCCTCCGGTGGGTCAGCCTGTCGAACACGCGAAAAATCGCCGCCGCAATTGCGGAGAAACATGAACGGCCAGAGGAACAAATGGTTGCAACGCCATTGGCGTTTTTTACCTGAATGGCGAGGGCGCTGGCCCGGCTTAGATTTCGCCGTCCCGCTTGCGTGCATCCTTGCCCATGACGAGCGGCATGAGAACCGACAGGAACAGAAGTCTGAGAACGTGATGTGACCCGACATAGGCGGTATCGGCATGCATCATCACGGCCATCGCCGCCATGGTTTCAAGACCGCCCGGCGAATAGGCGATCATCACCGCATTGAGCGGAACGCCTGTAATGTTGGAAATCATCCAGGCGATACTTCCGGCGATCACCATCACGGCGATGGTGACGACGAAACCCGCCACAAAGCCTTTTCGCACATCCATCAGCGACACATTCGAAAAGCGCGTGCCAATGAGACAGCCGATCAGCACATAGACCGGCAGGCTGAGCCAGCTCGGAACGCCGCCCTCGGTAAGGCCGGTAATATGGGTGCCGATGGAAACCGCGACGCCGCCCAGCAGCAGGGCTGCGGGAAATCTCCAGCGAAGGAACAGCCATCCCATCGCAAGCGACGCGCCAATGGTCAGGGCCAGTGTGAACAGACCCATCGGTGGATTGGCGATGAGCGGTTCCGTGCTGACGAGATCAAAATATTCAACAATCAGCGGCACGGAAAGCGTCAGCGCCAGCACCCGCACGCTTTGCACGATGCTGACGGTCGCAAGGTCGCTTTTCGTCTCGGCGCCGAGGCTGATGATATAGCTGAGGTGCCCGGGCGAAGCGCCCAGCATTGCCGTCGTCCTGTCGTATCCGAAGCCGTAATGCAGGATCCAATAGGCGACATACAGCATGATGACGACAGCAACGAGCACGATGACGAAGCTCAATGGCCATGTCTTCGCGGCATCGATCACCGACGGCGTTACGCTTGTTCCCATCGAAATGCCGACCACAACGAAACAGGCATTGCGGATGAAGGCGGGAATCCCAAGCTTCACGCCCGCCAGTCCCGTAATTGTCACGGCGAGCGCCGGACCGGACAGAAACGGCGCTGGAACGTTAAGGAGACTGGCAAGCAGCGCACCCATGCTGCCGACGAGCGCGGTAAGTGCAAATGTATGGAATTCAGGCTTGATGATCATTGCGACGCTGGCTGATTGCTTCAAAAAAGCTCGCGACCAAATGCGCCGCTTCGTCTCCTGGCGTCAACACGCTCGACCAAAAATATTGCATTTCCGAAGTATTCTATAAAAGAAAAGCCCGTGACCTGCGGACACGGGCTAGCGCAATTGTTGCTTGGGCAATGGGATGATCAGGCGGCCGGCAAGGCGGCGATCTTCGGCATTTCCGTGTCGATGCCGAGCAGGAAGTTGATCTGCGGCCGCGCCTTGACGAGATCGTCGATGGAATATTCCGCCAGCACATCGAAGAAGGCATTGAGCGCCTTGCGAAGCGCCGAGTTGAGGCCGCAGCTATCCACAAGCGGACATTCGACAGCACCGTCCTCGAAGCATTCCGCCATGGCAAAACTGTCCTCGGTCACCTTCACCACGTCAAACAGGCTGATTTTCTCAGCGGGTTTACCAAGACGCACGCCGCCGTTACGGCCGCGCACGGTTTCCACCAGACCGGCCTTGTTGAGCGGCTGCAGAATTTTGAAAAGGAACAGCTCAGATACGCCATAAGCCCTGGCGATCTCCGGAATGCGGCTCAACTTGCCTTCATTTGCGGCGCAATACATCAACATGCGAACGGCATAGTTGGTCTGTTTGGTCAAACGCATGCTGGTCTCCTAACTCTCAATGTGGAGTTATATAGTCTCTTTTTCAGTTTAGAACAATTCCAGAAACTGAAAAAACTGGCAGCCATCCGATATTTCTCGGACAGCCTTGTTGACCGCTTTGATGATTCATGAACAAACAAGTCAAGAATCTGAATGTAATGGAGGCATTCTTAATGGCAAGCTTGAAATCGTGTTTTTCCGCTGCCGTTTTTTCGGGTCTGACGATCCTCTCGGCCGCGCCCGCTGCTTTTGCGGACGGCGAGGTGAACGTCTATTCCTACCGGCAGCCCGAGTTGATCCAGCCGCTGCTCGATGCCTTCACGAAAGAAACGGGCATAGAGGCCAACGTTCTCTTCCTCGACAAGGGTCTGGTGGAGCGTATTCAGGCAGAAGGCGTCAATTCGCCGGCCGACGTGCTGTTGACGGTCGATATCGCCCGGCTTGTCGAGGCGAAAGAAGGCGGCGTTACACAGCCAGTGCTGAACGATCCCGTCATTGAAAAGGATATCCCGGCCAATCTGCGCGATCCGCAAGGCGAATGGTTCGGCCTGACGACGCGTGGCCGCGTGGTATATGCCTCAAAGGAGCGGGTCACCCAGAAAGACATCACCTATGAGGAGCTTGCCGATCCGAAATGGAAGGGCAAGATCTGCATTCGCGACGGCCAGCATTCCTACAATATCGCGCTGATCGCCTCGATGATCGCCCATCATGGCGTCGATTATACCCGGACATGGCTGACCGGCCTTAAGAACAATCTTGCCCGCAAGCCTGATGGAACAGACCGCAGCCAGGCCAAATCGATCTTTTCCGGCGAATGCGATATCGCGCTCGGCAATACCTATTATGTCGGCCTGATGCTGACCAACGACCGCGAGCCGGAGGAAAAGGTTTGGGCGGGATCGGTGCGGGTGATCTTTCCCAATGCGGGAGATCGCGGAACGCATGTGAATATTTCCGGCATGGCGCTGACCAAATACGCACCCAACAAGGACAATGCGCTGAAGCTGATGGAATTCCTGGCATCGCGCGAGGCGCAGGAAATCTATGCCAAGCAGGTCTTCGAATACCCGGTGCTACCCGGCGCGGAGCCTTCCGATGTCGTGAAGGGCTTCGGCCCCATCAATCCGGACAAGCTGCCACTGACGGATATTGCCGCCCACCGCAAACAGGCATCCGAGCTTGTGGACGAAGTGGGTTTCAACGACGGCCCGACCAATTGATGCCGTTTACACACCTGTGACCGGTTAGGATACCGGCGGGTCAATCGCCCGCCGGTTCATTGTTTAGAGACGCATTGCTTACTTCATCGTCGGCATGACGAATTCGGCACCCGATTTGATGCCGGACGGCCAACGCGAGGTGATCGTCTTGGTCTTCGTCCAGAACTTGATCGAATCCGTTCCATGCTGGTTGAGATCGCCGAAGCTCGAGGCCTTCCAGCCGCCGAAGGAGTGGTAGGCGAGCGGAACAGGGATCGGAACGTTGATGCCGATCATGCCGATATTGATGCGGCTGGCGAAGTCACGCGCAGCATCGCCGTCACGGGTGTAGATCGCAACACCGTTGCCATATTCATGCTTCATCGGCAGTTCCAGCGCGTCTTCGTAGTTCTTGGCGCGAACGACGGAGAGAACAGGTCCGAAGATTTCCGTCTTGTAGATGTCCATGTCAGGGGTGACGTGGTCGAACAGGCAGCCACCGACGAAATAGCCGTCTTCATAACCCTGGAGCTTGAAGTCGCGGCCATCGACCAGCAGTTTCGCGCCCTGCTCGACACCGCTGTCGATCAGACCCTTGACGCGCGTTTGCGCTTCCTTGGTAACGAGCGGGCCCATATCGGCCTTGTCGTCGGTGTAGGGGCCGATCTTCAGTGCTTCGATCTGCGGGATGAGCTTTTCAACGAGACGGTTGGCCGTTTCTTCGCCAACCGGAACCGCAACCGACACAGCCATGCAGCGTTCGCCGGCCGAACCGTAACCGGCGCCCATCAAGGCGTTCACGGCCTGATCGAGATCGGCATCAGGCATGATGATCATGTGGTTCTTCGCGCCGCCGAAGCACTGTGCGCGCTTGCCGTTCATGGCGGCAGTACCGTAGACGTAGCGGGCAATCGGCGTCGAGCCGACGAAGGAAACCGCGCCGATATCCGGATCGGTCAGGATGGCGTCGACAGCGCCCTTGTCACCATTGACGACGTTGAGGATGCCAGCCGGAAGACCTGCCTCGATCATCAGTTCGGCAAGGCGGATCGGCAGGGACGGATCGCGCTCGGAAGGCTTGAGGATAAAGGCGTTGCCGCAGGCGATTGCCGGCGCAAACATCCACATTGGGATCATCCCCGGAAAGTTGAACGGCGTGATGCCCGCACCGATGCCGACCGGCTGGCGGATCGAATACATGTCGATGGCGGGACCTGCGCCCTCGGTGAACTCACCCTTCTGCAGATGCGGAATGCCGCAGACGAATTCGCAGACTTCGAGGCCGCGCACGATATCGCCCTTGGAATCTTCGACGGTCTTTCCGTGCTCGCTGGAGAGCAGCACCGCCAGTTCATTCATGTCGCGGTTCAGAAGTTCGACGAACTTGAAGAAAACGCGGGCGCGGCGCTGCGGGTTGGTGGCGGCCCACTTCGGCTGTGCCGCTTTTGCGCTTTCCACGGCAGCGCGCAGCTCGGCGTCGCTGGCAAGCGCGACAGTCGCCTGCACTTCGCCGGTTGCCGGGTTGTAGACGTTAGATGTGCGGCCACTGGTGCCGGACACATGCTTGCCGTTGATGAAATGACCGATTTCCCTCATGGGGCTTTCCTCCGCGATTTTTTGATGGGTGCAGCATTGCACTTGAATTTGTACAAATCAATGAACTCAGATAAGAAACCGTTGTGCGTAAATTAAAGCAAGGCGAGTATTTTGAGGGTGGCGGCGGATTTCCGACACCCACACGTTCGCCGGTCAACAGAAGGTCAGAAGCTTGATGAGCGATGAACCAGTCGTGCGGATGGCTGAAATCCAAATCGATCCAACCCAGCTGGATGCCTATCGCAGACTGCTTGCAGAAGAGATCGAAGCTTCGGTCAGCCTGGAAATTGGTGTGCTTGCATTAAATGCGGTGGCAATTAAAGGCAGCCCGGAAAAGATTCGCATCCTCGAAGTCTACGCGGACCGGGCGGCATATGAAGCGCATCTGCAAACGCCGCATTTTCTGAAATACAAAGAGAGTGTGGCAGGAATGGTGACGTCGCTGACCTTGCTTGATGTCGAACCCATAATGCTGCGCAGCAAACCATGAATTGGGATGACGTCCGCATCTTCCTCGCCGTTGCCCGCTCCGGGCAGATCCTTGCCGCATCGAAACGGCTCGGCCTCAACCACGCAACGCTTTCGCGACGATTGACGTCGCTGGAGCAGGCACTGAAGACCCAATTATTCATCCGCCGGACGAACGGTTGCGAACTGACCGAAGAAGGTCAGCTGTTTTTGGGCGCCGCCGAGCGCATGGAAACCGAAATGCTGAATGCGCAGGCAAATCTCGGTCGTGTCGATACGGCAGTGGCGGGAACGGTGCGCATCGGCGCGCCCGATGGTCTCGGGGTTTCTTTTCTTGCGCCACGGCTTGGCCGGCTGACCGCGCGTTATCCCGACCTAAAAATCCAGCTCGTGCCGGTTCCGCGCTCCTTTTCCCTGTCGCAGCGAGAGGCCGATATCGCCATCACCATCGAGCGGCCGGAACAGGGTAGGCTGATGTTTTCCAAGCTCACCGACTATTCGCTGGGGCTTTACGCATCAAAGTCCTATCTCTCCGAATATGGAACGCCGGCGGATGTGGAAACACTCAAGCGCCATCGGCGCATCGGCTACGTCGAGGATCTGATCTTCTCGCCTTCTCTGAACTATACCGGCGAGATCATGCGCGACTGGGACGCCGCCTTTGAAATATCCAGCGCCACCGGTCAGACCGAGGCGGTGCGCTCGGGCGCCGGTATCGGCATCCTGCATAATTACATTGCCGGACAATATCCCGAACTTCTGCGGATCATGCCGCATATGAGCATAAGCCGGTCCTATTGGACGGCCTATCACGAATCCGCCCGTCAGTTGGTCCGCGTGCGCACGGTGGTCGATTTTCTCCAGGAACTCGTTGCCGAAGAGAAGCGCATGTTCGCGTGACATCGAAATTGCCGATTTATTAGTACTATTAATACGCGAGTCCTCCCGCTTCGGGCTTGACAAACGAGGGCTGGCTGAACGACCAATGCAGCCATTGGGAGAGAACGGAACCTGACATGCCGAATATATTACGAAAGCTTTCGCCGACTGGCCTCGGCGTGGCCGTCATGCTGCTTGGAATGCTGCTTTTCGCGTTGAACGACGCTATGGGAAAATGGCTGGTTTCGACCTACAGCCAGGGGCAGGTGATCCTCATCCGCAGCGTCGCTGCCCTTGTCATCCTGGTTCCGATCGTGTGGAAAGGCGGTCTTTCCGGCCTCATGAAAATCGAGCGACCGTCTCTTCAGGTGGCGCGCGTATTCTTCTCCACCGCCGAGCTTTTCTGTTTCTATTTCGCAGTCGCTGCCCTGCCGCTGGCAGACGTGATGACCTACTGGCTCGCCGCCCCCATTTATGTTGCGGCTCTATCGCCGTTTCTCCTGGGAGAAAAGGTCGGCTGGCGTCGCTGGACGGCCATCGCCATTGGTTTCGTCGGTGTTCTCATTGCCTTGCAGCCAAGCTCGGCAAGCCTTACCTCGGCCGCACTGTTTTCCATTCTCGGCAGCGCCGCCTTCGCCTTCATGATGTTGTCCGGACGCCAGCTACGCAACACGCCCGATACGGTGCTCGCTTTCTGGCAGATCATCGGTGCGGGGCTTGCGGGCCTCGTTGCGGTGTTCGTCACGCCGTCTGGCTGGTTGCCGGTCCAGTCCGGTTTCGATCTCGCTTTCCTCGGCCTGCTCGGCGTGGTCGCCATGGCAGCGCATGTGCTGGTCAACCGCGCTCTGAAGCTCGCGGATGCCGCGACCGTCGCGCCGCTGCAATACACATTGCTGCTCTGGGCGGTGGTCTTTGGCTGGCTGTTCTTTGGTGATGTGCCGCAGACCAGTATCGTCGTCGGTGCGGGCCTGATCGTTCTTTCCGGCCTTTATATTTTCTTCCGTGAAAATACGCTCAAACGCGGTCGCGAAAAGGTGGATATACTGGCTGCGGACTAGACATTTCCTCTGTTTACCCGTGATGTTGCCGCCGAAATCATCACGGGACTTGACGAAGAGGTGATCTTCGAGGAGTAAGAGAAGGTCCTGCGATCATATGTCTCGCAAGGGCAGAGGAAACAAAGGTGCCGGGCCCCTCTGGCGAGAGTTTTACGGCGCTCTCGTGATGTCGGTACCGCCTGCAAAAATTGGCCGGCGGATTAAAAACTATGAAAAACCTGAATGTGCTTCGCGCGCGTGCTTTCTGCGTGCGGCCCGACGTCCTGCGTCGTTCCGCAATCGCTCTCGTTACCGGAGGTAACCGGACATGAGCGCCGCCCAGAAAACCACACTTTCCTACTTCAAGTGGGCTTTTATCGTCACCATCGTCGGTCTGATCCTTGGCGGCTATCTCGGCTGGGAAATGACCGGAACTGTCAGTGGAACAGCGACGATCTTCTTCATTTGTGCGGTGCTTGCCGTGCTGGAAATTTCGCTTTCCTTCGACAACGCCATCGTCAACGCCAACAAGCTGAAAGAGATGACGCCAGTCTGGCAGCATCGCTTCCTGACCTGGGGTATTCTGATTGCCGTTTTCGGCATGCGTATCGTCTTCCCGCTGCTGATCGTGGTCGTTGCCGCCAATGTCGGTCCCTGGACGGCGCTCGTCATGGCGGCCACGCAGCCGGAACGTTATGCAGAAATCATGCGTGACGCCCATCTGCCGATCGCTGCTTTCGGCGGTACCTTCCTGATGATGGTCGGTCTCAACTTCTTCTTCGACCATGAAAAGGACGTGCACTGGGTGCGCTGGATCGAGGAAAAAGCTGCGGTCTATTCCTCCGTCAAGGGTATCGAGATCGCCTTCGTGCTGGTCGTCATGCTGGCCTTCTCTCGTATCATCGGCGCCAGCGACAATCCGGAGCTTGGTCCGGTTGCGGCCAACACCTTTTTCCATGCGGCAATCTGGGGTCTTTTGACCTTCCTGCTGGTGGAAGTCGTCGGCGGTATTCTCGATCGTAGCCAGGAAGTGCTCGAAGGCGCTGCAAAAGGCGGCTTCGGTGCGTTTCTCTATCTCGAGGTGCTCGATGCAAGCTTCTCCTTCGATGGCGTCATCGGTGCTTTTGCGCTGACGCAGAACCTGTTCATCATCGCCATCGGCCTCGGTATCGGCGCCATGTACGTGCGCTCGATGACGATCATGCTGGTGGAAAAGGGAACGCTCGCCGAATACCGCTATCTGGAACACGGCGCTTTCTACGCGATCCTCATCCTGTCCGTCATCATGTACGTGCAGACGATGTTCCACATTCCGGAGGTCATCACCGGCCTTGGTGGCGCGACCCTGATCGGCATTTCGCTCTGGTCGTCCATCCGGCATAACCGGCGGCACAATGCAGATGCGACCGATGCCGCACGTGGTGCGGAAATCTGATCCATCCCGATCCCAGCCTTCCGCTGTTACGGCGGAAGGCAGTTTTTAAGCACTGAATTGCTGATTGCCTGTTTTTGTTGCTGTTTCCGCCTTGCGGAAAATTTGAACATAACATCGGAATTATACCCCAAGCACCTGTTTTTGCTCGTATTTGTGCACTGCAGTAAAACTGGCACGCTTCCTGCATCTCATCTTGCAAGTCCAGAGGGGACATTAAAGGCCCGACAAACGGGTTTAAACAACACCGCCGCGCCGCGCGATCTTTTATGATCTGCGAAGGCGCGGCGGTTCTGTTTGTGCGGTATGCTTCTTGAGTTTTCCGCTCCGTTGAATGAAAACGGTGAGATAACGACTGGAAGGTTACCGGTTTGCCTGCAGAACTTTCGCCTACGGAGGCCTTGGGGCTTTGGCATCGCGTATCTGCTGCGCAGGTCACGGCCGATGCGCCGGATTTGACCTTGCGCCAGACTACAATCCTGCTGCAGATATACCTCGTGCCGCCGCCACATACCGTCCGGGGCCTCGCCGCCTTGCTGGGCGTGACCAAACCGGTCATCACCCGCGCACTCGACAGTCTGGGAGCGCTCGGGCTGGTTGACAGGGTGCGGGACGAACGGGACAAGCGCAATGTCGTGATAAAACGCACCGTGGCAGGTGCGCTCTATCTGGAAAAATTCGGCGATCTGATTATTGATCAGGCACGCAAGATCTAACCTCTGGATGTGAAACCATGATGCTCGACCGCCGCCTGAATGTCTTCCGCTCCGATCTGGCCGATGAGAAACTGCAAGGCGTGGTTCAGGCCGAGCGTTTCGTCAGCGGTTCGCCCGCCCAGATCGCGGTGCCGGTTATTGGCCTGCGGCCAACGCCTGACCTTGCCGCCGGCATCGATACGGAGCTGCTGTTTGGTGAAACCGTGCGCATTTTCGACCGGGCGAATGGCTGGGCCTGGGTGCAGGCGGATGCTGATGGTTATGCCGGTTACGTGCCGGAGACGGCAATCGGCGATGTCGTTGCCGTTACCCACCAGGTGGTTGCGCCACGCACCTTCCTCTATCCTTCCGCCGAATTGCGCAAACCGCCGGTCGCAGCCATTTCCATGGGCAGCATGGTCCGGATCGTTGGTGAGGCCGAGACACGCGGCACCCGCTATCTGCTGACTGAAAAAGGCGAGGGCATAATCGCCGCCCATTGCCGACCAGTCGATGCCGCTCTCGAAGAGGACTATGTTGCGGTGGCCTTGCGCTTTATCGAGACACCTTATCTCTGGGGCGGCCGCTCCGGCTTTGGCATCGATTGCTCGGGCCTCGTGCAATTGTCCATGGCGATGACGGGCCGACGGGTTCTGCGCGATACCGACATGCAGGTAAAATCGCTCGGGGTGGAAATAGAACGCGATGAATTGCGCCGCGGCGATCTGGTTTTCTGGAAGGGCCATGTCGGGCTCATGGAAAACGAAGAGACGCTGCTGCATGCCAATGGCCACACGATGAATGTTGCACGCGAAAATCTCAATGAGGCCATCGAGCGCATCGGCTGGCTTTACGAAAAGCCGACGGCTTTCCGGCGTCTGGAAGGCTGAGGCGGCGGCTTCACGAAATTGTGCCTGCCTCGCCCTTTGTGCGACCACAGCCGAAAGCCTACATCGGTTGAATGATGGTACGGGACCGGCATCGATGAACACAAAAATGGCAACACGATTGGCAACGATCCTGGCAGCGCTTTTAATGAGCGCTTCCGCGCAGGCGCAGACCGTTTTTCAGAATGGTTTTGCTCCGTCTCCAGATGCCTATGCGAACCTGCCGGGTGTCAAGGACCCGCGAACGCTACAGCCCAAGGTGCGTTACAATTGCCATAGCGAACTTGGTGTAACTGGATATGCCCGCGGCCCATACCGGGATGTTTTCGGTAGTCGCGGTCTGCCGGTTCAAGGCTATCGCTGCACCGATGAGAACGGCATCTCCAGCTTCGGTGGCAGAAATCCGATCTCAAAGGACTGGTATCCCGGCATCAATCCTGTCGACCCGACCTTCTGAAGTAATATGACTTAAAGCGGCGTTTGCGCCGCCCGCACTCTGGACTTGTTGTTGCTTTTTCAGATAAATCTTTGACATGACAGGTTGATAATACCTGTCGAGGTGCGGGGTGACGTCGGCCCTGCCGATGTTCTGGGCCGATGCTGGGGAATGCAAGCATGACGAAGACCGATATAGCAACCCGTGTCCACAATCACACCTGGAAACTCGATCCGATCGTCCGCAGCCTGATCGATACGGATTTCTACAAGCTGCTGATGTTGCAGATGATCTGGAAACTCTATCCGGAAGTCGACGCGACGTTTTCGCTCATCAACCGCACGAAGACGGTGCGGTTGGCGGAAGAGATCGACGAGATGGAACTGCGCGAGCAGCTCGATCACGCGCGTACCCTGCGCCTCTCCAAGAAGGAGAACATCTGGCTTGCGGGTAACACCTTCTACGGCCGCTCGCAAATCTTCGAGCCGGAATTCCTCTCCTGGCTTTCGAGCTACCAGCTGCCGGAATACGAGCTTTTCAAGCGAGACGGGCAATATGAGCTGAATTTCCACGGCCGCTGGATGGATACGACACTCTGGGAAATCCCGGCGCTGGCGATCATCAATGAGCTACGCTCGCGCAGCGCAATGCGCTCGCTTGGTTATTTCACGCTGGATGTTCTCTACGCCCGTGCAAAGGCCAAGATGTGGGAAAAGGTCGAACGGTTGCGGGAACTGCCGGGCCTGCGCATTTCCGATTTCGGCACCCGCCGCCGCCACAGTTTTCTGTGGCAGCGCTGGTGCGTCGAGGCGTTGAAGGAAGGCATTGGCCCTGCCTTCACCGGCACGAGCAATGTCCTTCTCGCCATGGATTCCGACCTCGAGGCCGTCGGCACCAATGCGCATGAATTGCCGATGGTGGTTGCAGCGCTGGCGCAGACCAACGAGGAATTGGCCGCAGCGCCCTATCAGGTTCTGAAGGACTGGAACCGGCTTTACGGCGGCAACCTGCTGATCGTGCTGCCCGATGCTTTTGGCACGGCGGCCTTCCTGCGCAATGCGCCGGAATGGGTGGCGGACTGGACGGGCTTTCGTCCCGACAGCGCGCCGCCGATCGAAGGCGGGGAAAAGATCATCGAGTGGTGGCAGAAGATGGGCCGTGACCCCCGCAAGAAGATGCTGATTTTCTCAGATGGTCTCGATGTCGATGCCATCGTTGATACATACAGGCATTTCGAAGGTCGGGTGCGCATGAGCTTCGGCTGGGGCACCAATCTGACCAATGATTTCGCCGGTTGCGCGCCGAAGACCATCGCCAGCTTGAAGCCGATTTCCATTGTCTGCAAGGTCAGCGACGCCAATGGTCGGCCAGCCGTGAAACTCTCCGATAATCCGCAAAAAGCGACAGGCGAACGATCCGAGGTGGAGCGTTATCTGAAGTTCTTTGGTGAGGAAGATCTCAAGGAACAGAAGGTTCTGGTTTGATTAAGGCCGGGCGCTCCGCTTAACGAAGCGCCCGTGGGCAAGTCAGATCAACCGTGGTACCGATTTACTTCGCAAACTGGTGTGTGATGTAATGGAAGAGTGCTCTGATACCTTGAGCCTCGCCGCCGATCGATGAATGGTGCCTTTCGCTCAAGGACCAGCCGTAAATATCGAAATGTGCCCATTTTTTCGTATTGGTGACGAAACGCTTCAGGAACAAAGCGGCGGTGATCGATCCTGCCATGCCGCCTGATGGCGCGTTGGTGATATCGGCCGCGCGTGAGCGGATATCCTTGTCGTACCCCATGTAGAGTGGCATGCGCCACAGGGGATCGTCGGTATCGATGCTTGCTTCCGCGATATCGTGGGCCAGATCGTCGTCATCGGTATAGAAGGGCGGCAGGTCCGGGCCGAGAGCAACGCGGGCGGCACCCGTGAGCGTTGCCATGTCAATCATCAGGTCCGGCGCATCCTCGTCTGCATAGGCCAGCGCATCGGCCAGAACGAGACGGCCTTCCGCATCCGTATTGTCGATCTGTACCGTCAGGCCCTTGCGGCTCCTGTAGATGTCACCGGGACGGAAGGCGTTGGCGGAAATGGAGTTCTCGACGGCGGGCACCAGGACGCGAAGATTGACCGGCAGTTTCGCGTCCATGATCATCAGCGCGAGACCGAGAACATTGGCCGCACCACCCATGTCCTTCTTCATCAGCGCCATGGAGGCGGCTGGCTTGATATCGAGACCACCAGTATCGAAGCAGACACCCTTGCCAACGAGGGTCAGGCGGGGATTTCCCTTCTTGCCCCAGTTCATTTCCAGAAGGCGCGGTGCGCTTTCGCTGGCGCGGCCGACGGCGTGGATGAGCGGGAAGTTTTCCTTCAGCAGATCGTCGCCGGTAATGACGCCCACCTTTGCCTTGTAGTGTGCGGCAAGGCTGCGGAAGGCGATCTCAAGCTCGTCCGGTCCCATATCGTTGGCCGGAACATTGATGAGATCGCGGGCGAGGAAGACGCCGGCCAGAACGCGCTTGATCTCACCATCTTCGGCATCCTGCGGAATGAGAAGCTTTGCCCCGCTGGTTTTGGTTGTCTTGTATTTGTCGAAGCGGTAGCTGCCGAGGCCGAAACCGAGAGCCAGCCGATTGGCCGTCAATGGCGCGGTTTCAATATGCCACTCGCCTTCGGGCAGCTCGCGGGCCAGTTTTCCGGTTATGAACGGGATTTCGGAGGGATTGCCGCCAAGGCCGAGAAGAACGCCACCCAGCGAACCATCGGAAGAGGGAACAAGCAATACGGCGCCTGCTTCGGCCTTGAAACCCGCTTTTTTCGCCCAGTCCAGAGCAACAGGATCGATGGCACCCTGTTCGATATGGGCTGGCGTCACGGCGAAAACCGGCAGGGTGCTGCCAGCCTTGGAGCTGAAAGGTGTCGGGCGTTCGATGAACTGATAGGGCGCCATGGTCTGCTTTCGTAACTGTCGAGAATCGGTGCGATTAACGCTCTGTTAGGGTTAACAGATTATTGCTTAAGCGAAAGTTGCGTCATGTGAGTCTGTCGTATGTCGGGCGCAAGATCGATAATTCTTGGGCGGGGGCACTGCCATGACTGCTTTTTCTTTGAGCGAGACAGGTCGGACAGGCTTACTGCGGGGAGCATGTCTCGCAGCGCTGGTTTTCGCCGTTTCCGGATGCGCGAGTACCAACAAGCCGGATCGCATGTCCACCGGCTCCATTCCTGCGGCCACACGCTCCTATGACCACATGAACATGGACCAGCTCCGGCAGGCGGAAGAGACGGCCGGCAAGGCCTATGAACGCAGCCCCAAGGACAGGTCCGTCGGCATGAATTATGCCAACGTGCTGATGATGACCGGCAAGAACACGCAGGCGCTCGCGGTCATGCAGCAGATCGCCATCGCCAATCCGGCCGACCGCGAGGTGCTTGCCGCCTATGGCAAGGCGCAGGCAGCATCAGGCCAGCTCGAACAGGCCCTTTCAACCATCCAGAGAGCACAGACGCCTGATCGTCCAGACTGGCGGCTGTATTCTGCCGAAGGTGCCGTGCTCGACCAGCTTGGCAGGTCGAACGATGCCCGCACCAAATACAGGCAGGCACTCGATCTCAAACCGAGCGATCCAAGTGTGCTCTCGAACCTTGGCATGTCCTATGTCCTGTCGAGCGATCCCCGTACCGCCGAGACATATCTGCAATCGGCCATCGCCCAGCCGGGCGCCGACAGCCGCGTTCGCCAGAACCTCGCGCTCGTGGTGGGTCTTCAGGGACGGTTTGCCGAGGCTGAGCGCATCGCGGTTCAGGAACTTTCGCCACAG
This sequence comes from Rhizobium sp. Root491, assembly GCF_001427205.1. Classification (NCBI taxonomy): domain Bacteria; kingdom Pseudomonadati; phylum Pseudomonadota; class Alphaproteobacteria; order Hyphomicrobiales; family Rhizobiaceae; genus Rhizobium; species Rhizobium sp. Root491. The sequence continues at coordinate 1,208,115 of NZ_LMFF01000001.1, read as the reverse complement.
CAGGCGCAGGCAAATCTCGGTTATCTGCGTGCAATGCTATCGCAGCAGAATTCCTGGCAGCAACTGGCGAAGAAGGACAACAAGCCAGCAGGCTGATGCGGGTTCAGGCACGTCCATCAATGCCAGATCGCAGATAATTTCACAGCTCCGCCTCATCACGCGCTACCGCCTATAGGGCGGGCGCGTTTAGCGTCTCAGAACGTATCGGCGACGCGAATGCCGGCTGGTCCGAGAACGACTGCGATGAGCACCGGCAGGAAAAATATGATCATCGGCACGGTCAGCTTTGGCGGCAGGGCGGCGGCCTTCTTTTCGGCTTCGTTCATCCGCTCGTCGCGGCCTTCTTGGGCCAGAACGCGCAACGCCTGAGCCAATGGCGTGCCGTATCGTTCCGCCTGGATAAGCGCTTGCACCACGCTTTTGACGCCGTCCAGCTGCGTGCGCATGCCAAAATTCTCAAGTGCGATGCGCCGGTCCTGAAGGAAGGAAAGCTCCGCTGTCGTCAGCATCATTTCCTCCGCCAGTTCGGGCGACTGCTCACCCATTTCTTCCGCAACACGACGCATGGCGGCCTCCATGGACACACCGGATTCGATGCAGATCAGCATCAGATCCAGCGCATCCGGCCAAGCGCGCCTGATGGAGGCCTGCCGCTTGTTCATGGCGTTGGAAACATAGATATTGGGTGCGTAAAAACCCAGATAACCGAAAATGAGCACTGCCATCAGCCGGACGACGAAAGCCTTATCGGCGAGGTTTCCGAGAACGAAAACCCAGGTAAAGGCCAGGGCCAGAAAAACGAATGGCAGCACGAACCGGGCGGCAAGAAATGTGTTGAGCGCATTCTGTGAACGAAAACCCGCAGCGCGCAGCTTGTTCATCGTGTTCTTGTCGGCAAGCGCTTCCTGAAGGTTGAATTTTTCGACGATGCGGCGCGCCGATTTATTATTATTGCCACGCAGGGAGGCCTTGCCGTCCCTAGTGGCGGCGGCGAGGCGCTCACGCTCGCGGCTGCGAATGAGATCGCGCTCCGATGACACGGCTTTCATGCGCTTGGCGAAGTCTTTTCGCTCAAAGAGTGGCATGATGAGCGTATAGAGGGTCGCGAAAACCGCAAGGGTGACGAGAATGGCAATGATCGTTTGCGGGTCCGTCAGGCTGGAAAAGAGGCTTCCTGTCATGGTCGTGCCCTCATATGTCGAAATTGATCATTTGGCGCATGATGAAAATCCCGATCAGCATCCATAATGCCGACACCCCCAGAATGATGTGCCCACGCATGTCGGTGAAGAGCACCGACAGATAGTCGGGCGAGGTGAAATGCACCAGCAGCATGACGATGAAAGGCAGCGCGCCAATAATAACTGCCGACGCCTTCGCCTCCATCGATAACGCGTTGACTTTGGCACGCATTTTCCTGCGTTCACGCAGAACTTTCGAAAGGTTGGAAAGAGCCTCCGAAAGATTGCCGCCCGCCTGCGCCTGAATGTTGATGACGGTGCTGAAGAAGCTCACTTCGAAAAGCGGCACGGTCAGCATCATGCGCTCGATCCCCTGCGGAATGCCGATGCCGACCTGTAGCGCGTCGATGACGCGCTGGAACTCCGTCTTCACCGGTTCCTGTCCGTCCGACGCGATCAGTCGCACGGCGTCGTTGAGCGGCAATCCGGATTTGATCGACCGGCACATGACATCCAGCGCATTTGGGAATTCCTCGAGGAATTTTTTCTGCCGGCGCTTGAGTATAAATCCCAATACCCATCGCGGCAGTCCCAGGGCCACAACGGCTCCTATGAGCAGAGCGATAAGCATCGACAGGCCATAAAGAAGCGCAATGACGACGGAGAAAGCAGCCGCGCCTGCGCTCAGAAGGTGGAACTGCCGGACAGAAAGTTGCAGTCCCGCCTGAACCAGCTTTTCGCGCAAACCGACATTCTTTGCTTTCTTTGCCTTTTCGCTTTGTTTCTTTTCCATTTCCCGCAGGCTGTCCTGCATGGACTTGCGGCGTTTGCCAAGTTCCTGGACCCGGTCCCGCGCGGCCTTGATGTTTGCGTGATCCGTTTCGGCGGCCTTGACCCGCTTGACGCGACTAGTGGTCTTTTTCTCGACCTCGATCTGCTGGAAGAGGAAGGCATAAGCAAGCGCCCCTGCCGAAATAGCGACAAGTGCGGCCAGTAACAGGATTGTGGGGTCCATGGCAGTCGCCTTCCTTAGAGCATTTCCAGTAAAATTGCGTCGTGGTTTTCCGTCCGGAAAATGCGTAGAAACAAAGAGTTAGAGCACGTCAGACAATTCCGTTTAAACAAGACTTGCTCTAGGATGTCTTTTCCATCTCGTCGAGCGCGGTGGCCAGGCGTTTTTCCTCGCCATAATAGCGCGCGCGATCCCAGAAATGGGGTTTGCTGATGCCCGTGGAGACGTGCTTGCCGATCAGCTTGCCATGCGCGTCTTCGCCGTCTATTTCGTATCGCATCAGATCCTGGGTCACGATGACGTCGCCTTCCATGCCGATCACTTCGGTGATCTGCGTTATTCGGCGTGAGCCGTCGCGAAGGCGCTGGGCCTGAATGACGATATCGATAGAGCCCGAGATGATTTCGCGTACCGTCTTTGCCGGCAGGGTAAACCCGCCCATGGCGATCATCGATTCGATACGGCTGAGGCATTCCCGCGGCGTATTGGCGTGGAGCGTCCCCATCGATCCGTCATGGCCGGTGTTCATCGCCTGAAGAAGGTCGAAAACCTCCGGTCCACGCACTTCGCCGACGATGATACGTTCAGGCCGCATACGAAGGCAGTTCTTGATCAGATCACGCATGGTGATCTCGCCTTCACCTTCGATATTCGGCGGGCGCGTTTCCAGCCTCACCACATGCGGTTGCTGCAGTTGCAGTTCGGCGGTGTCCTCACAGGTGATGACGCGTTCATCCTTGTCGATGAAGCTCGTCAGGCAATTGAGAAGCGTGGTCTTGCCCGAGCCGGTACCACCAGAGATGACGACATTGCAGCGGACGCGGCCGATGATCTTGAGCAGGGTCGCGCCTTCAGGCGTGATCGCGCCGAAACGCACCAGCTGGTCTAGCGTGAGCTTGTCCTTCTTGAATTTTCGGATCGTAAGCGCCGGACCATCGATGGCGAGCGGTGGTGCGATGACGTTGACACGCGATCCATCGGGTAAGCGGGCGTCGCATATCGGGCTCGATTCGTCCACGCGTCGGCCGACCTGGCTGACGATGCGCTGGCAGATGGAAAGCAATTGACTATTGTCACGGAACCGTATGTCGGATTCGATGGTCTTGCCGCCGACTTCGATGAAGGTCTGGCCGGAACCGTTGACCATGATATCGGCAATATCATCGCGTGCGAGAAGCGGCTCCAGCGGCCCATAACCAAGAACGTCGTTGCAAATGTCTTCGAGCAGCTCTTCCTGCTCGGCGATGGACATGGCGAAATTCTTTATCGTGATGATGTCGTTGACGATATCACGAATTTCCTCGCGTGCGCTCTCCGCGTCGAGCTTGGCGAGCTGCGAAAGGTCGATCGTATCGATGAGCGCGGAAAAGACCTGGCCCTTAGTATTGTAATAATCTTCCGTGCGGGCACGCTTTTTCTGCGGCGATTGCATGGGAGATTGTGCCTGCCGCGTTGCAGGCGATTGGCCGGGCTCCAAAGTGTCGATCGCCAGAGATCGCGGCTCAGGTGTTGCCTTCACCTGCTGTATGGCAGGCGCGACAAAATCCGGCTTTATGGTTCTGGCTGGGCCTTCTGGCCCGCGTTTTCCGAACATTGGCGTTTCCGTCTAAAGGCCCAGAAAGGGAGCCTATTTGCGCTTGAGAATATTCTTGAGCTTGTCCAGACCGCCGCGCTTGTTTTTGCGCAGAATGGTACGGCCTGTAATGGTATGGGCAATTTGCGAGAACGTTTCCGCGATCTGGGATTTTTCGTCCATCTCGCTGATCATGCGACCGCTGTTGGCGGCATTTCCGAACAGCTGGGTGTCGAACGGAATGATGGCGACCGGCTCGATTTCCAGTGGATCGAGAAAATCCGCAGGGGCGATCTCCGGGCGTTTCGGCATGCCGACCTGATTGAGAACGAGATGCGGTAACTTGTCGTTGGGTCTCAGTTTTATCAGCGCGTCGAACAGGTTCTTCGTATTGCGCAGGTTTGCGAGATCCGGAACCGCCGTAATGACCACCTCGTCGGCTTCCGCAAGCACCGCCCGCGTCCAGTCACACCATTGATGGGGAAGGTCGAGAACGGCGACGGGCGCACTGCGCTGCAAGACCTCAAGAATCGGCAGAAACGCCTGACGATCGAAATCATAGGTCCTGTCGAGGAGAGAGGGTGCGGCCAAAAGTGAGAGGTGGTCGGAACATTTCGTCAGCAGACGGTCGAGGAACACCTCGTCCAGCCGTTCCGGCGAAAACACCGCTTCCGCCATGCCCTGAGCGGGATCCTGATCGAAATCGATGTTGGCCGTGCCATAGGCAAGATCCATATCCGCCAGAATGGTTTCGGTGGAGAAGAGGGTAGAGATGCCGAAGGCGCAATTATGCGCGATCGTCGACGAGCCCACCCCGCCTTTGGCACCGATAAAGGCTATGTTGCGACCGAGCGGCTCCGCTTCCGGGTCAACGAAGATCGTCGCGATCGAGGCCAATAGATCGGCCATGTTGATCGGTGCGACGAGATATTCGGAAATGCCGTTGCGGATGAGATCGCGATAAAGCGTTATGTCGTTGTGCCGGCCAACGATGATGACACGGGTGGTGGGGTCGCAGACCTCCGCCAGAGGAGCGAGATCATCCAGCAGAGAAGTCGGTGAGCTTGCTGTTTCGAGAACGATGAGGTTGGGCGTTGGTGAGGCGGAAAACATCGTCGCCGCCGCGTTGATGTCGCCCTTGGTTACCCGCAGGGTGACCTTGCTCATCCGCCTGTCACTGGACAAGGCATCCATCACGCGCTGCATGTTTTCGCTGACGCAAAAGGCATGGACGGATATGCGGGGCAGGGGCCGCAGGCGATCCATATCCGAGGCACGCGGCGCCGGCTGTTCGGCTTCCGCGTCGCCGCTTGACTTGATATCGTATTCTACAGCGCTCATTGTCTTTCCTGCCCTGACAATTGTTGGAACCGCGTCAATTTGGCGTCGCCGTGTTTTTGCCGCTGCGATAGGCGTCAATCACCACCGCTCGGCGCTCCGCGTCGATCGGACTCATGCCACGCGGGCCAACCAGATCCATGGGGTTGGCAACCTGTGCCGCGAGATTGCTCTGGGAGGCACATCCGAAATTGTACCAGTTCTTGTTGGCAAAGGTATTGTCGGAAAGGTCTTCGGGCCATTGGCCGCATTGCCCGGTCATGGCGGTAACGGCCACATAACTCAGTCGAATGGGGGCGGCGTCGCCATTCGGGGATGCAGCGTAACGTGTTTCCATGATCTTGCCAGAAGGCACACCAGCGCCGGAAAGTGCGGAGCGGATTTGTCTCGCCATTTTTGAAGCCGCTGCCGAGTTGGCTGATCCCGATGGCATCTGGATATTGACGATACCGGTCGACATCGAGGCGTAATTCTGGGCGAAACCACGGACATTATCCGCCATTGCCGTGGTCAGCCGGCTATCGCCTGCTGATACCGGAATATCCAGCGAATGCTCGGCTTCCGACAGGGTGATCGGATGGCGCGTGCGGTAGTCGTCGGGAATGGCGTTGGTCGTCATTGGGTCGCGTGCGCAACCCTGCAACAGGCCGGCGGCAAGCGCTACCATGGCGACGAGACCTGCCCGTCTGCCCGGCAGGCTTGAGGAAAAGGAGGACGGGTTTTCCTGCATGGCGTTTCCTGCCCGGACCGGGCTTGCTGTGAAAAGGGGATTTCGTGCGCGTGTCGTCATTTGTAGATGAACCCCACTGATCCCTGATAGGGAGCCGCCTGAACCTGGTCCTTTCGGCCATAGACCTTGTTGACACGGTTCATGAAATACATGGCGGCATCGTTTTCCGGGTTGAAGTTGTCATCCGGCCGGGCGATCTGGTTGCGCGCAACGGGACGTACCAGATAGGGCGTTGCTATGATGACAAGCTCTGTCTCGTTGCGGATGAAATCCTTGCTGCGGAAAAGCGTGCCGAAGATCGGGACTTTGGAAATGCCGGGAAGTCCAGACATGGCCTGGCGAATATTGTCCTGGACCAGACCTGCGATCACAATCGAGCCGCCGGATGGAAGTTCGACTGTTGTCGAGGTTTCACGTTTGCGGATCGACATGTAGGTGGAGCCTGGGATGGTGCGGCCCGCATTTCCGGTTACAACGTTGCCTTCATATGTCGGCTCGGAAACATTGGTCTCGATTTTAAGGCTGATCCGTCCCGGTGAAAGCACGACGGGCCTGAAGTTCAACGTGATGCCGTAGTCGACCGTGTTGGTGGTACGCGTTATGGTTGGCTGGCCCGTATCCTTGTCGATGGTAACTTCCTGCTCTGCAGGCAGACGGAAATCGCCCCCCACGTAGAACTTGGCCTGTTCGCCGGAGATGGCGGTAAGACTTGGTTCGGCCAGAGTGCGCACGACACCCGCCTGTTCCATGGCGTTGAGATAGGAAGCAAAGTTGAGCGAGCCGGAGCCAATCGCGCCACTGGCTATTCGCGACGCACCGCTAATTGCATTTCCGAGATTGGACGGATTTGAAAATTCGAAACCGTTATTGCTTGTCGAGCTGCTGATGGAACCATTGAAGCCAAGCTGTTTCAGCACCTGCCGGCTAACTTCAGCAACGGTGACTTTCAGCGTCACCTGATCTTCGCCCTCAATCGTCAGCATATTGACGATCTGCGATGTCTGGCGGTTTTCGGCAAATATCGCCGCGTCACCGCCATTGTTACCGCCCGTCAGCGATATGTTGCGGGTGGTGGCTTCGCCGCCTTTCAGAAATGCTTCGGCAAGCTGGACGGCGCGTGCAGAATCCTGCGGCGTGCGCACTGATCCAGTGAGAACGATGTTGTCCGAAACGATCTCTACCTTGATGTCCGATTCGGGAATGAAACGGCGGATATTGGCCTCAAGCCCAGAGATATCGCGCTCGACCTCAAGATCAAGACTGACGATTTCGCGCCCGCCATCTCCGAAAATGAAGATATTGGTCTGGCCCACCGTTTTTCCGAACAGATAGATGCGCTTGGACGTACGGGTTACGGCATCGGCAAGGCTCGGATCGGCGACGAGAATATCATGGGCATCCTCCGGCAGATCGATGACCAGTGCCTTGTTGAGACCGAGCTTCAGGCGCTTGCGAATGCCACTACCGCTTTCGGTGATCCGCACGATGCTCGCGCTTTGAGCCTCGGCTTCGCTGATACGCAAAAACGCGGGTGAGTGCTGACCCGGAAAACCTGAAAAAGCCAAGCAAAATGCAAGGCTGCCCGCCATTGAGGAACGCAGGTGTTGTTTAATGCGCTTTGCCATGGAACTCCCGGTCATTGCGATGCTCCTTGTCCGGCTTTGACGATCGAACCGGATTTGATCACCTGAATCTCCGGCTGCCCGGAGCCGCCGTTGAGAAGGTAACCTGCTGAAAGCGTGTCGTTTTCCTGCGCATCGGCGACTGAGCGCAAAGCCAGCGTAAGGCGATCCGCCATCTGTTGCGCCACGGTGATGATTTTGGCCTGTTCGGGTGTGAGTTCGAGCGTTGCGGTTGCACCCACGACGGCTGAGGTGCCGTCCTCGCCTTCCTTGATCTGCTGGTCGATCGCCAGAACACGGACATTGTTCAAAACATTTTCAGTTAAAAAATGACCTGAATCGCCCTTGCGGACCATGATGACATCGACTCGGTCATTCGGCAGCACGAAACCGCCAGCACCTGTCGAGACGGAAATTTCCGTGGCGACGGCGCGTTTGCCGGCCGGCAAAAGCGAGGACATGATGCGGGTGCTGGAATCGACCACTTTTTCAGGCCGTACCGGCTCGCCCTGAAACAAAGGCAGCCGCACGACAGTGCCGGATAGTTCGGTTATGGCGTTGGGGTTTTTCGCTTCCGTTATGAAGCTGTCGATGACGTTACCAGTGGGCCAGGGCGTCCAGTGTACCGAACTATCGTTCAGGCGGCTGCCAACGGGTAGGTTGACCGAGGAAACGAGAACGTTAACCGTCGGTTCCTTCTCTATGATCGTTTCGGCTTTTTCGATGACCTGCTTCGCGCCGGAAATCTGCATGGCAACGATGCCGGCAAGACCGGCGGCGACCAGGGCAACGGACAGAATGACGATACGCGACGGTTTCATGCTCGATCCTTGAGGGAATCAGATTCTTATCCCGTCAGGATGGCCGGTCATTGGTATAATTATGGTTAATATTATGCTTGGATTTCTGGTTAACAGGCCTTTAACCTGCAGTGAACGCAGATTTCTCAGGAAAGACTTGCGATGGCGGCTTTTACAAGCGGTGTTTCGCCATAGGTCAAAAGTCCGGCAATAGCGATGCCTATGCCATAGGGGATTTTCTTCGCAACCAGCAAGGAATCCGGAATGGGAATGCCGGCCGCCATGATTTCCTGCGAGCGCGATCGCAAAAGCAGGATTCCAAGCGTCAACACGCCGCCGATGAAGGTGACCGCAAGCAGAAACTCTATTAGGGAGGCATTGAAACCGTACCAGACAGCGGCAGCTGTGAGAAGTTTGGCATCCCCACCGCCCATGACATTGGCAGCGAAGAGCGCAAAACAGGCAAAAAAAACGGCTGCGGCGGCTGCAATGCTCATTGCGAAGGTTTGCCACTCCATACCCGTAAATGGCGCAACCACAATGAAGGAAAGCAGCAATATAAGCGGTATTCTGTTGGGTATGGTCATGCTCGCTACGTCATTGATGGCAGCGAACACCAAGCAGAGAGGCAGTATAAGAAAAATTGCCGCAACTGCCATTTTTATCTCTTCGAAGTTGACGGAAGATTGTTATAAAAATGCCACCCCGTTTACGGGGTGGCATATGCTTTGGTGCGTATAATCACGATGTCTTCGCGGTCAAGTTGAGGTAAGTCGCGAGGTTCGTGAACTGGAGTCCGATTTTGGAACCCAGCGACGATGCGCCGCCGATGATGGCAACAGAAATAAGCGCAGCAATCAGGCCGTATTCAATTGCCGTGGCGCCGGACTCATCCTTCAGGAAGCGAGCGAAAATCTTGGTCATGGGTCTCTCCTAACTCTTGTGTTGTGTTCAGCACGCCGACAACTGTTTTCCGTTGTTCGGTTGCGTTCAAATTACAGGTGAGCGATTTCCAAGCGCTTAAAGAAGAGGATTAATCCAAAGTAAACGACAGGATGAGTTTATCTTGGTAAACAAAACAAAAAAGTATTGTCTCTATTTTTATAGTTGCTGATAAACAAATATATTCCAGAGACTGTCAGTTTCTTATTTCCAACAAAGTGTCCTTCCGGTGAGACATAGATGTTCAGTTTTGGTGCGGGACAGCGAGAGCCTCGAAAATATTGCCATGTCAGGCATGGTTACCGTTCACATTAGGGGCCTCTATCATTTAACGCTTCATTCACTAAAAACACGCATTCTGCTGCACATTAAGTGCGGGTAGTGAGCAGGGGCGAAACGCGTGTCATCCGGAAAACTGGCGAAAATCGTGGTCGGCTTGTCCGTCATCCTATCGGGTTCGTTGCAGCCCGTTTTTGCTCAGGAAGACATATTGCGCGTTTCGATGAACCACGCCCGTGTCCTTCGCCTCGACCGCCCTGTGAGTAAGGTTATTGTCGGCAACTCGAAAGTCGCCGATGCGACGGTGGCCGATGCCACCACGATCGTGCTGACCGGGCGCAGTTTCGGCACGACGAATCTTGTTCTTCTCGATGCCGAGGGCAATCCAATCGTCGATGAGCGCATTCTCGTCTCCATCGATGAGGGCAATACGGTTCGCGTTTTTCGACAAACGGAACGGACCGTGCTTTCCTGTACGCCGAATTGCGAACAGCATTCGCAAAACAGTGGCGACAAAGACGCCCAGCCTTAAGCGAACTACAACCCAATACCAGGTCTGAATATATCGGAATTCCGCGCGCGGGAATGGCTGGCATTTTGTCAAAGTGACAAAGGCTTAGTGCTCGTCCTGGGCAGTATTTTTATGGGAAAAATCGGGGTTGATCGCCAGCAAAACGAAAAACCGCAACATGTTCCCCTGCGTTTTGCAGGAGGACTGAATGTTGCTGTTTTTTCGTCTAAGTGTTTGATCTGGCTAAGATCAAAAATGGAATGGTGCCCAGAAGAGGACTCGAACCTCCACACCCTTGCGAGTACCAGCACCTGAAGCTGGCGCGTCTACCAATTCCGCCATCTGGGCGACGGAGAGCGATGTACGAGGGCAGCCGCCCGGTGTCAACAGACTTTTTGAACTTTTATGACGATCATTGATTTTAAAGGGAAAAAACTTGGTTGGACACTGTTGAAACATGTTGCCGCGTCAATTGTCGAGCCCTTCATGCTTCGTCCTGTCGACATGACCGAGGTCACGTTCCGGGTCGATGACATCGCGGATTCTCTGTTTGAGCTCTTTTGGACCGGGGAAACCGCCATCGCGCTTACGCTCCCATATGGTTTCACCATCTACGGTGATCTCGAACAGGCCACCCCTTGAGGGAATGAGGCTGACTTCGCCGATATCAGAAGCGAAGGTTTGCAAAATCTCCTGCGCCATCCATCCCGCACGAAGCAGCCAGTTGCATTGTGTGCAGTAGCGGATGGTTATGCGGGGCTTCGTCTCGGCCATGATCACGTCTCCTTCAGCGCCCGGTGACAATAATGCTCACGATAATGTCAACTATGACACTCATGTTTTTACCTGCGGCATGCTTGTTCTTATCATGCTGCTTTGCGAACAGATAAGCCATCGAAGGCTAAAACGCGGAGATCCCATGGCCCAGTTCGACAATAATCGTCAGCGTCTTTTCGTCCCGGCGGTCGCACCTCTTTATAATTCGACACATGATCTGGTGGAGACCGTTCTGCGCGTCGTGGCCGGGCTTCTTCTTGTCACCCACGGCTTCGGCAAGATCGCCAATCCGTTCGGGGCTGTCGGCATGGTGGAGAGCCTCGGCTTTTATCCGGGTGTATTCTGGTCACCTCTCCTGGCCGCCACCGAATTTTTCGGTGGAATTCTCGTGGCCATTGGGCTGTTCACGCGGCCGGCATCCTTTGCCGCAATGATCGTGCTTTTAGTAACGGTCTATTTTCACGGTATCGTAAAGGCGGAAGGTCTGGGTGGCGCGGAAAAATCAGTTCTCTGGGCAGCCATTTTCCTGTTCTTCGCTGTCCGCGGCGGCAACCGGCATTCCGTCGACGCGAAGCTGTCGCGGGAATTTTAAGGTGCCACACGCCGGCTTGTCCTTTTATTGCCTTGCTGACGATATTGCGCCTCTTGAAAATCCGTTTTTCTCGTGGTGAAGCTGAATTCGATCGGCGATACCGGCCGATCGAATTCCCCGTTGTCGGCAAGAGGCCCCATGCGCGTTGCAATTATCGAAAACATGGCGGGCACGCCGCATGGACAGATCGGCATCGCTCTTGAAGAGGCAAGGGCTGACGTGCATGTCATCCGCGCCTATGCGGGTGAGCCTCTTCCTCCCGATGCAGCTGCACACGATGCGCTCGTCGTTTTGGGCGGGGAGCAGAACGCTCTTGACGACGTGCTTTATCCCTATCTTCCAGACCTCGCACTTTTGATGAAAGCGTTTGGCGATGCGGACAAGGCCGTGATGGGCGTCTGTCTCGGCAGCCAGTTGCTGGCGCGCGCCTATGGCGGAGAGAATATTCTGGCCGGCCCGCCCGAATTCGGCTGGGAAGACGTATCCCTCACGGAAGAGGGCATGTCCGATCCGCTCTTGGCGGGGCTCGACAAGACATTTCCCATTTTTCAGTGGCATTGCGACACATTCACGCTTCCGCCCGAGGCAACGAGACTTGCGACCAATGGTGCAACGCGAAATCAGGCTTTTCGCGTTGGCCGGGCCGCCTATGGTACGCAATTTCATTTTGAGGCATCCACGGCCGTGGTCGACGGATGGTGTGAGGCATTCCCGGCTTCCGTCGAAAAAATGGCGCCCGGCTGGATGAACAATTACCGCGATCACCGTGGCGGGCGTGCCGATGTGGCCGATGCGACCGGTCTGGAAATTGCCCGTGCCTGGGTACGGCTTGTGTGATCTGGCAATTATCGGTTGCGAATATGGCCAAGGCCGCTCAGAATTGAGTGTGTTTCACCGACGTTTGCCAAGGAGGCACCAAGATCATGTATAAATTCGAAATCTATCAGGACAGGGCCGGGGAATATCGTTTCCGCTTCAAAGCATCCAACGGGGAAACGATGTTTTCGTCAGAAGGATACAAGGCCAAGGCATCGGCCATCCATGCCATCGAATCGATCAAGAAAAATTCCCCCGGCGCCGATACGGTCGATCTGAGCACGATGACCGCCTGAAGTTCTCCGTTTCGCGAAACCTCGAGGCATTCTCCTGCCAGAAATGACGGGCGCGTTGGAAGGTGTCGGCGTAAAGATAAGATTCAGTCTTTTTTGATAATCTTCCGTTAGCAATTGTATTTCGAGGTTCCCGGGCGGCGTCAGAGTGCCCCTGGATTGTTTTGCGTACGGGTTCTCATGCGTTCATCGGCTGTGCCAGCACTTCTCTTCGGTTGCCTTCTGCTTGGTGGCTGTACGTCCAGTTCCGGGCCGGAAAGCCTGATGGCCGGCCTGCCGTCGAAGGAAACCACGAGTTCGGTTACGCCATCCGCGCCGGTGCCGCAGGCAAGCGTGGGCAGCCAACCCATCACGGCCCAGCCGCGACAGGAAGTTCTGGCATGGGGCGGGCCGGTGCCCGAAGAGCCAAAGGCCTTTTCAGCCGTTACCCCACGAGCGCCCGTGCCGCAGAACGCGCTTGAAACCCGTTTGCCCTCACCGTCACAGGCTGGAATGGTACGACCGGCAGAGCGTCCGATGGAGCGTCCGGTGCAATTGGCCATGGCTGCAGCCCCGGCGGCCAGTGCCGGTGCGCAGATTCGTTCGCGCATTTTCCGCTCCAGCTTCAGCGATGCCAAACCCATCAATTTCGGCAGGGTCCAGCCGCGCCATTTTCAGGTCCACGGGGTGGATGTCTCGCGCTGGCAGGCCAATATAGACTGGCCGCAGCTGCGCACACGCGGCGCCAACTTCGCCTTCATCAAGGCGACGGATGGCGGCGATCATCTTGACCCGATGTTCCGCACCAACTGGCAGCGTGCAAAGGAAGCGGGCATCCGTCGTGGCGCCTACCATTTCTTCTACTGGTGCCGGTCGGCCGGCGAGCAGGCGGATTGGTTCATTCGCAACGTACCGCGCGATCCGGATGCGCTGCCGCCGGTGATCGACGTGGAATACAACGGCGAATCGAGCTGCAAGATGCGCCATTCCCGTGAGCGTATTCTGGAAAAGATGCGCGTGTTCATGGATAAGCTGGAGCGCCATTACGGCCAGCGTCCGATTATCTATACGGCGCCCGATTTTTATAAGGACAATCTGACCGGCGAGTTCCAGGACTATCCCTTCTGGCTGCGCGCCGTTGCCCAGCATCCGTCCGTGGTCTATCCCGGCCGCAAGTGGTTGTTCTGGCAATATTCCGGCTCCGGCCTGTCGCATGGTGTCGATGGGCGCATCGATCTCAATGTCTTCAACGGCAGCGAGGATGCCTGGCATCGCTGGGTAGACCGCCGCTCGAGTTGACGGGGCGGGCGTCAGCGCGAAAATTTTCGCGCGCCGGCAACGCAGAGCACCACCACGAGCGTGATGGCGATCATCGCAGGGCTGACCTCCTCGTGAAGCAGGGTTGCTGCAAGCACCAGCCCGAAGAACGGCTGCAGCAATTGCAGCTGGCCCACCGCGGCAATGCCGCCAAGCGCCAGCCCGCGATACCAGAAGATGAAGCCGATCAGCATGCTGAACAGCGAGACATAGGCGAGGCCGCCCCAGGCCTGCGGGTTGATGCCTGTGAGGGTTTGCGGCCCTGTGAAAAAGGCAAGCGGCAGCATCAGAGGCAGGGAGAGGACCAGTGCCCATGAGATGACCTGCCAGCCCCCCAGTTTGCGGGAAAGGGCAGCACCCTCGGCATATCCCAGCCCACAGACGATAATCGCGCCCAGCATCAAGAGATCGCCGGCAAGTGAGGCTCCGAGCCCGGAGGCCAGCGAATTCGACAATGAAAAGCCGGCAACGAGAATGCTGCCCAGGCAGGAAAAGAACCAGAAGGCGGGCCGCGGGCGTTCTCCCCCACGTAGCACGGCAAAAACCGCGGTTGCGAGCGGCAAAAGCCCGACAAAGACGATGGAGTGGGCCGAGGTGATGTGCCGCAAGGCGAGGGCAGTCAACAGCGGGAAGCCAACCACCACGCCGAAGGACACGATGAAAAGGGATGCCAGATCATCGCGCGCCGGGCGTTTTTGCCGGAACACAAAAAGCAAAGCGAGCGCCAGAAGGCCGGCTATGCTGGCGCGGGCGAGGGTCAGGAACACCGGATCGAAACCCGTTACCGCAACCCGCGTGGCGGGCAGCGAGCCGCTGAATATCACCACGCCGATAAGGCCGCTTAGCCAACCGCTTGTCGTCTTGTCCATGACCGTCTCCTGCAATTTCCCTTTCTTGATCCGGAACGGCTGGTGACAACAGCGACAATCATATACAATTTCAAGAAACTGTTATGGTTGTTTGGACGGTACGGTTGGAGAAAAATGTGGACGGACACCTCGCGACTGGAACGCGCATAGAACAGGTGATGGCTAGCATGCGGCAACGCATCGCTTCGCGAAGCCTCGTTCCCGGCGCCAGATTGCCATCCGTTCGAGCGCTTGCGAAGGCCATGCAGGTCTCCACTTCAACCGTCGTCGAGGCCTATGACCGGCTGGTTGCCGATGGCACCATAAGCTCGCGACCGGGTTCGGGATTTTATGTGGCGGGTCCGCTAGCGCCCCTGTCTCTGGCCGATATCGAGCCTCGGCTGGACAGGGCGGTGGATCCGCTCTGGGTGTCGCGCCAGGCGCTGGACGAGGGGGCGGCACTTGCCAAGCCCGGCTGCGGCTGGCTTCCAGCGTCATGGATGCCGGAGCAAGCGCTAAGGCGGGCGATGAGGGGGCTTGCCCGCGCCGATGCGTCCTTGCTGACGGATTATGCGAGCCCGATGGGGCTCTTGCCGCTACGCCAGCTTTTGTCCCGCAGACTTGCCGAACATGGCGTACAGGCGGGCGCCAGCCA
The DNA here is from genome assembly GCF_001427205.1 of Rhizobium sp. Root491. Classification (NCBI taxonomy): domain Bacteria; kingdom Pseudomonadati; phylum Pseudomonadota; class Alphaproteobacteria; order Hyphomicrobiales; family Rhizobiaceae; genus Rhizobium; species Rhizobium sp. Root491. Next base: position 1,192,850 of record NZ_LMFF01000001.1, on the reverse strand, counting down.
GATCATGCTCACCGACTCCGGCACGCAGGCGATCGATCTCCTGTGTCGTTTCCTGCTGCAGCCAGGGGATACGGTGATTGTCGATGATCCCTGCTATTTTAACTTCCGCGCTCTCTTGCGGGCGCATCGGGTGAAAATCGTTGGTGTGCCCTATACGCCGGCTGGACCGGACCTGCTGCTTTTCGAGCAGGCAGTGAAAGAGCATCAGCCGCGTCTTTATATCACCAATTCCGCGATCCATAATCCGACAGGCGCAAGGCTTTCTGCCGTTTCCGCCCATCGCCTGCTGATGCTGGGCGAACAGGCGGGCCTCACCATCATCGAGGATGATATTTTTGCCGATTTTGAAACGCAGGCGGCACCACGGCTGGCTGCTTTCGATGGTCTGAACCGGGTCGTCCAGATCGGCAGTTTTTCAAAAACCCTGTCTGCTTCCGTGCGGTGCGGTTTCATCGCAGCGCCTCCAGCATGGGTGGAAGCCCTGACCGATCTCAAGATTGCCACTGCTTTTGGTGGAGCAAATTTTTCGGCTGCATTGATCCTGTCGCTTTTGACTGACGGTAGTTATCGCAAGCATGTCGAGGCTCTTCGACAGCGTCTCGCGGCGGCGGTGCCTGAGGCGGCGGCGCGTTTGAAAGCGCTTGGATGTGTGCCGTGGATCGAACCGCAGGCGGGCATGTTCTTATGGTGCCGCCTGCCGGAGGGGGTCGACGCCGCCGATGTTGCACGCCGGGCACTGGTGCAACAGGTGGTGCTGGCACCCGGCAATGTTTTCAGCTCCGCGCAGAACGCATCCGCTTTCATGCGTTTCAATGTGTCGCAAATGGCCGCTCCTCAGGTCATGGCGGTGCTGGCAGATGCCCTCAGGCAGAGCGCGTAATTGTCGCCCATATTGTGCGGGCCTGGGAGAATCGGAACAAAATCCCGTGAACGCCGTTTTCTTCTCAGAATGAGGAGGAGGAAATACCATGACATTCGATCCAAACAATCCGCGCCCGGACCGTGATCTTCGTCCGGAACTGAATATCAGCAATGAACCGCTTGCCCGCAAGTCTCCGTCCTGGATGCCATGGCTGGCGATTCTCGTTGTCGCATTGGTAGGCGTTTTCGCCTGGTCGCAGATGAGCGGCCCGAACACCGATCCGGCCACGACATCCTCGACCATGCCGCCTGCGGCAACGCAACAGGCACCTGCGCCCGTGACTCCGACCGTCCCGGCAACACCGCCTGCCAACAATGCAGCACCGGCAAGCCCGAATACCGGCGGCACCCAGACGCAGCCGTAATGGGTTAGATCATCTGATAAAACCGCCTGCCTTCCGGCAGGCGGTTTTTTATTGCGCCAACTCTGCGGCGTTAGAGCTGATCCATCGCGGAGGGGTGGTTGGACAATCTGGACCAGCGGCTCATCGATTCCTCCGCCAGCGCCGAAAGCGTAATGTTTCCGAAGCGGGACAGGAGAATGGTCTCCGCCTCGTTCATGGCGTCGAAAAGGGCAGCATTGACGGCCTGCTCTATGACGCAGTTAGGATTATCTCCTGCCAGCCCAATCGAGAACAATTCCGGCGCGCCAAGCGCCCGGTAAATATCGAGCAGCGTGATTTCGCTGAGCGGTCGCGCCAGAACCCAGCCACCGCCATGGCCTTTTTCCGACGACACGTAACCGTGCTCCCGCAAGCCCGCCATGGTTCTGCGCACCACCACCGGGTTCGTCTGCAACATCGCCGCGATGCTTTCCGAGGTCGCCGCACCCTCGTGTTTCTCCATATGGATCAGAATATGCAGCACCCGTGAAAGGCGCGTGTCGTGTCTCATCGGTGAAATCCGCCTGTTTTTCGCGACATTACCAGTTAGCATATGACGTAACAATATAAGTTGCGTGACTGTTGACTCTAAAATTCATGTAACAATATAAGTATCGTGAAACGAACGGGCGCTTCCGGCTCGGTGAACGATAGGTGCATCATGAAATACGAAGTCATCATTATCGGCGGCAGCTATGCGGGCCTGTCCGCCGCCTTGCAGCTCGGGCGCGCGAGAAAAAACATCCTGGTGGTGGATGCGGGTGAGCGGAGAAACCGCTTCGCTAGCCATTCCCACGGTTTTCTCGGACAGGACGGCAAGGCGCCGGCCGACATCATCGCCGAGGCACGCCGCCAGATCGAGCGCTACCCGACGATACACTGGGCAAAGGGCAGGGTAACGAATGCCGAAGGATCATTCGATGACTTCGTCATCGAGATCGATGGCAATCGCCGCGAAAGGGCGGCCAGACTAATCCTTGCCACAGGCGTTACGGATGAACTGCCTGATATAGCCGGGCTGAAGGAACGCTGGGGCAGCGCCGTCTTCCATTGCCCCTATTGCCACGGATACGAACTGGATCAGCGCAGGATCGGCGTCATCGCGGCCTCACCGCTGGCCATCCACCATGCACTGATGCTTCCGGACTGGGGTGAAACGACCTTTTTTACCAACGGTATATTCGCGCCGGATGCTGAACAGAATGCGCTTTTGTCAGCCCGGGGCGTTCGGGTGGAAAAAGAGCGTATCAGAGAGATCGCAGGGCATGCGGATGTCGTTCTTGCGGATGGGCGTAGCATTGCTTTGGCCGGTCTTTTCACGCAACCGAAATTGCGGATTGCCTCGGATTGGATCGAAAAGCTCGGCTGCACCGTGGAAGAAGGGCCGATGGGTTCAAGCATCGTGACAGATGCCGTGAAACAGACGACAGTGCGCGGAATCTTCGCATGCGGTGATGTGGCGAGGCCCGCTGGCTCGGTCGCTCTTTCCGTGGGCGATGGCGCCATGGCAGGGACTGCGGCGCACAGGTCGATCATGTTTCCGGAATGATCAGTGCGAAACAAGGCTTAGCCAGCGCCCCGGAGGCATTCCGAAGGCATTCTTGAAGTGGCGGGTAAAATGCGCCTGATCCGCAAAGCCGCAGGCAAACGCCGTTTCCGCAAGACCCGCACCCGCCCGCATCATGTCCTTGCATTTTTGCAGACGCCGCATGATGAGATAACGGTGCGGGCTCGTGCCAAACAGGGAGCGGAAGTGCCGAAAGAGGGTGAAGCGATCAAGCCCGCTTATTTGCTCCAGCTTCTCTGAGGTGACGGCAAGCGCGCTGTTCTCCAGCAGGTAATCCCGGCAACGGAAAACGGCGATCCGGTCAAGCCGCCTGAGGGTTCTCTCGCTTCCGTTCGAATGCTTCCAGAGCAGATCCGACAGTCTCGATTGCCAGTCGGTCAGGAGCAGATTGTCCGGCTCGCCTTCGAGATTGCCGAGAGCCTCTATCAGGCATTGCCGGAACTCATCGTCTTCGATGACGGGATTTTTTGCAAATGGCAGCGCGTGAAATCCGGTCGCCACCTCCATGGTTTTTTCCGGCGGAAGGTAGAGCATACGGTAGCGCAGGCCTTCGTCGGTGCCGGCACCACCATCGTGAACTTCGTCCGGATGCAGCACGATAACCTTTCCGGGCGTGCTGAAATGCGATGTGCCACGATAGGAAAACGTCTGGACGCCAGAAAGCGTCACACCCAGAGCATAGGTGTCATGGCGATGGGGTGCATAGGCGTTGCCGTGAAAGCGCGCTTCGATGCGCTCGATCCCTTCGCTGGAAGGGGCCTGCACGATCCCGTCGAATTTGCACGAACGTTCAAGATCGCTCGTACCCTGAGGGACTAGGGTCGCTTCTCTTTCGTAACCACAGCCAGATTGAGTTCGCATGTTTGATACCAAGATCGCCGTCATCCTTCGTGATGACCTTGCCGTGTGGCAAAAACTGAACGTCACCGCATTTCTCATGTCCGGCATCGTCGCCCAGACCAGAGAGATCATCGGGGAACCATACCGCGACGGGGCGGGTAACGTCTACAATCCCCTGTCCGTCCAGCCGATAGTCGTCATGGCCACGGATCAGGAAGCACTGCGCAAAATCCATCAGCGATCCCTGGAACGCGAGGTCACGACATCGCTCTATATCGAGGAAATGTTTGCAACCGGTCATGATGTTGCCAACCGCCAGGTGTTTTCGGAATTTTCTCCCGACAATGCAAAGGTCGTCGGCATGGCGCTTAGGGCGGACAAGAAAATCGTCGACAAGATTACCAAGGGCGCGAAGCTGCATGCCTGAGCAGCTGCCGTGAATGTAAAAAGGGAGGCCGTGAGCCTCCCTTGTCAAATCAGCGACGATTTAGCGCCCGCTTATTCGTCGTTCATCTTCAGCGCAGCGATGAAAGCTTCCTGCGGAATCTCCACCTTGCCGAACTGGCGCATGCGCTTTTTGCCTTCCTTCTGCTTGTCCAGAAGTTTGCGTTTACGCGTCGCATCGCCACCGTAGCACTTCGCCGTCACGTCCTTGCGCAGCGCGCGCACGGTTTCGCGGGCGATGACCTTGCCGCCAATGGCCGCCTGGATCGGGATCTGGAACATGTGCGGCGGAATGAGTTCCTTCAGCTTTTCGCACATGCCGCGTCCGCGCCGGTCAGCCGCCGAGCGGTGGACCAGCATGGAGAGTGCGTCCACCGGGTCGCCGTTCACGAGGATCGACATCTTGACGAGATCGCCTTCGCGATAGTCGATGATGTTGTAGTCGAACGAGGCGTAACCCTTCGAGATGGATTTCAGGCGGTCGTAGAAATCGAACACCACTTCGTTGAGCGGCAATTCATAGGTGATCATCGCGCGGTTGCCGACATAGGTCAGCTCCGTCTGCAGGCCGCGCCGGTCCTGACAGAGTTTCAGGATACCTCCGAGATATTCGTCGGGCGTCAGGATCGTCGCCTTGATCCACGGTTCGCGGATTTCCTTGATCTTCACGACATCAGGCATATCGGCCGGGTTGTGCAGCTCTTTCTCGGTGCCATCCGTCAGCGTCATTTCATAGACGACCGAAGGTGCTGTGGCGACGAGATCGAGATTGAACTCACGCTCGAGGCGTTCCTGAATGATTTCAAGATGCAGCAGACCGAGGAAGCCGCAACGGAAACCAAAGCCGAGAGCGGCAGACGATTCCATTTCGAAGGAGAAGGAGGCGTCGTTGAGGCGAAGCTTGCCCACCGCCGCGCGCAGATCTTCGAAGTCGGCTGCATCAACAGGGAAGAGGCCGCAGAAAACCACGGGCTGTGCTGGCTTGAAACCGGGCAGGGCCTGCGCCGTCGGGCGCTTGTCGTCGGTAATGGTATCGCCAACACGCGTATCGGCGACTTCCTTGATCGAGGCGGTGATGAAACCGATCTCGCCGGGGCCGAGGCTGTCGACATTGACCATCTTCGGGGTAAGTACGCCAACGCGCTCGACGCCGTATTTCGCGCCGGAACCCATCATGCGGATCTGCTGGCCCTTGGTCAGTACGCCGTCGATGACGCGCACCAGAACCATGACGCCCAAATAGGTGTCGTACCAGCTGTCGACGAGCAGCGCCTTGAGCGGCCCGTTCTCGCCGACTTCGCTCTTCGGCGGTGGCAGGCGGTTGACGATGGCTTCGAGAACATCGGGGATGCCAAGCCCGGTCTTGGCCGAAATCAACACAGCTTCGGAAGCATCGATGCCGATTACTTCCTCAATCTGTTCCTTGATGCGGTCGGGTTCGGCGGCCGGCAGGTCGATCTTGTTCAAGACCGTCACCAGCTCGTGATTATTGTCGATCGCCTGATAAACGTTGGCCAGCGTCTGGGCTTCCACACCCTGAGATGCGTCCACCACCAGCAGCGAACCTTCGCAGGCCGAAAGCGAGCGGGACACTTCGTAGGCAAAGTCGACGTGACCGGGCGTGTCGATGAGGTTCAGCACATAGGTTTCGCCGTTATTCGCCTTGTAGTGCAGGCGCACGGTCTGGGCCTTGATGGTGATGCCGCGCTCGCGTTCGATATCCATCGAATCGAGAACCTGTTCCGACATATCGCGCTCGGCAAGGCCGCCTGTCGACTGGATCAACCGGTCGGCCAGCGTCGATTTGCCGTGATCGATGTGGGCAACGATCGAGAAGTTGCGGATATGGTCCAGGGGCGTGCGGGTCGAATTTGTGCTCATGCCCCGCGCTATAGCAGGGGCTTCTCATGCCGCAAAGCGGGAATTTGGTTAAAAGCCCTTTAAAATGGGCTTTTCAGATCGCAAACTGCTCCGGCCAGTCGCGGCGGGTGGCCACTTGTCCTTCGGTTCTAAGCTTGGCCACGGCAGCAAGGTCGATATCGGCGATCAGCAACGTGCTGTGTGTCACCGCATCGCTTTCGCTTTCCGCGACGATACCCGATGCCGGCATGCCATAGTCGGATGGCACGTAAAGTGCTGCGCGGCCACGATTTTCATCGACGGCGGGAGACCATGGAGCCTCACCCGCCGTGGGGGAGGAGAGAACGGCATATTGGTTTTCCAACGCCCGCGCCTGCGCGCCGATACGCACCCGGTAGGCGCCGGCCAGCGTGTCGGTGCAACTGGGAGCGAGAACCAGTTCGACGCCAAGCTCGGCCAGCTTCCGGCCAAGCATCGGGAACTCGTTGTCGTAACAGATGAGGATGCCGAGCCTGCCGATCGGCGTCTCGAAGGCTTTCAGGCCCTCGATGCCGGCATGGATGTTCCATTGCTCCCGCTCGAAGCGCGTCATGATCTGCTTGTCCTGATACCCGATCAGTCCGTTGGGGCCGAACAGCCATGCACGGTTGCGGAACTTGCCGTCCTTGTCTTTCACTGGCGCGCTGCCCGGCTGAAACAGGATTTGATGTTGCCGCGCCAGCTCTTCGCAAAGCTCGACCCAAGAGGGGATGAGCGGCTGTATCTCTTCGATGGAGCGGTGCAGGTCCGAGCGCGCATCGGGCGGCAACTGCCCGGTCAGCGTCATGGCCGAATATTCCGGCAACAGCAGCAGCTCGGCGCCTTTTTCTTTCGCCTCGCGCACGATGGCGGAAAGATGGGCGGCATAGCCTTCCCATGTCTCGATGAGTTCGATGGCATATTGGCTGGCGGCGAGTTTCGTCATCTGTTTTCCTCTCCGGCAGCAATGGTCTTCATCCAGAAGGACAGGGGCTTTGGGCTTTCGGTGCTCTCGTCTAGATCCCGCCAGGTGAAGCTGGTGTGCAATTCCGGGTGATGGCGATAGCCGCGTTTTTCCCAGAAGGTATTCAGCGGCACGTAATCCAATGGCCGGCGCGGGTGGTCGGCGGGGCGCTCGACCGCGCAGAAGGTGCAGCAGTTGAAGCCGAGCTTGCTCGCATGCGCCTCCCGCTCCGCAAAGAACCGCACCCCGATGCCATGCCCGCGATAGCTGGGTAGAAGCACGCTTTCGCCGAAGTAAAATATCCGGTCCGGATCGTAACCCGCCTTCAGGAAGGGCGCCTTCACCTCGTCGGTCTCGGCCGCCATCGGCATGCCGGTGGACATGCCCACCACGTGTGCGCCATCCAGCGCCAGCACAAAAACCGCGCCTTTCGTGTCGGCATAGGTGGCGAGATATTTGCGCTCGTAATCCAGCGATCCGTCATAGAGATAGGGAAAGGCGCGAAACACTTCGATCCGCAGGCGCGCAAGGTCATCGAAATAGGGCGCGGCCTCGATGCCGGAAAGAGACTTGATTTCGACGGTCATGGGCATTTTCACTTTCGGTTGCACTGGTTATACCGTCATGGAAACCCTGCGCAAGCATTGAACGGAGAAGACAATGACCGCCACTGAGACCATCCGCGCCTACTACGATGCCTTCAACCGTCAGGACATGGATGCCTTTCTGGCGCTTCTTCACGACGAGGTGGTACATGACATCAATCAGGGCGAGCGTCAGACCGGAAAGCCTGCTTTTGCATCCTTCATGCAGCACATGAACCGCTGCTATAAGGAAAACCTCACCGACATGGTCATCATGGCGAGCGAGGACGGCAAGCGCGCCTCTGCGGAATTCATCGTGAACGGCGAATATCTCGCAACCGATGAAGGCCTGCCGGAAGCCGATGGCCAGACATACGTCCTGCCGGCTGGTGCATTCTTTGACCTGAAAGATGGAAAAGTTAGTCGAGTAACGAACTACTATAATCTGAACGATTGGATCGCCCAGGTCGCTGCCTAATGCATCTTTGCCGCACGCCGAACCCGCGGTAAAAAAGCGATCGTAATTTCCATTATGGTAGATATTGACTCCATCATGTGAGAATGTATTCTCGCATGATGGAAAACGAAGATCATATTCTCGAACGCTCTATCGGCGACCGCATCAAGACGTTGCGCGCTCAAAATGGTTTGACCCTGGACCGGCTCGCCGCCGAATCCGGCGTCAGCCGCGCCATGATTTCCCGCATCGAACGTGGCGAGGCGAGCCCCACGGCCTCGCTTCTTGCCCGCATCTGCGCAGCGCTAGGCCTGTCGCTCTCCGGCTTTTTCGCCGAAGACGAAGAGGCTGTTTCACCGCTGGTGAAAAAGCGTGACCAGCAGCTCTGGAAAGACCCGGAGACCGGTTATGTGCGCCGTGCCATCTCCCCGCCACGCGTCGGTTCCGATGTCGATATTGTCGAGGTCGAGTTCCCGGCGGGCGCACGGGTCGGTTTCCCGCCGCATGCGGCAAGCCGCGGAATGACGCAATATGTCTGGCTTTTTGACGGTGTGCTGGAGATGACGAGCGGTGGAGACGTGCACCGGCTGGAACCCGGCGATTGCCTTTTCATGCCGGTGGGTGAGGGACATGTCTTCCACAATCCCTCAGAAAAGCCTGCCCGTTATGCCGTCGTGCTGGATCAAAGACAGCGCTGATTTTCCCCGACAGGAGTTATTAATGGCCACCATCCGCGTATTGAACCGGGCAGAGACGATCAATGCCTTGCCCGAACTTTGTGACGTTATCGCCGACTGCGTTAATGGCGGCGCGTCTGTCGGTTTCATGCTGCCTTTCTCCCCAAAAGATGCCGAGCCGTTCTGGCAGGATGTAGCCGATGCCGTGGAAGCAGGCGGCACCATTCATGTGGTGGCGGAAGTAAACGATAAAGTGGTGGGCACGGTGCAGGTCGGTCTGACCTCCAAGCCCAACCAGCCACATCGCGGTGATCTGATGAAGCTTCTTGTGCATCGGTCGGCACGCGGGCTGGGACTTGCACGAAAGCTCATGGAAAAGGTGGAGCAGGAAGCGGCAAAACGTGGCCGTACCCTTTTGGTGTTGGATACGGCCACGGGTAGCGATGCGGAGGCAATTTATCCCCGTCTTGGCTGGGAACGCGTCGGCGTCATCCCCGACTATGCGCTTTTTCCTGACGGGCGTTATTGCGGCACGACCCTGTTTTACAAAAGGATCGGCTAGGTTCTTATTGTTATTGACCCGGCTTCAGCGTGCGGTTGAAGGCGTTGACGATCATCGTTTCCAGCTGTGCATGAATATCCTTACGGTCGCGGGGCCCGGCCGGTTCGCAGATCGGATCGCGCTCGCCAACGGATTTGAGAAACGCGTCGGCATCCGGCTTGCAAAGGGGCAGGAAGCTGAAATGGTTGGCCTCGTCGACCTGTCGGTAAGTAGAGGCAGGCACTTGTGCTGCAAGCTCGTCGGCAAGCACGGCGGGCGGTATTTTACCTTCGCTGCCAAGATTGATGAAGGTCAGCGGAATATCGATTTGTCTCAGGCTGTCCGGCTGGAACGCCAGCGCCAGACCCGGATCGACCAACACGGCGGAACGGATGCGTGGATCGCGGTTCTGCTGCTCGAAACGGGTCTTGTCGATGGTTCTGAGATCGAGCTTCGGTACGCTGACCGGCTCGTTATTGACATAGGCCCGGCCGCCGGCAAACCACTGGCAATCCATCATTGCTGCATTCTCTTCACAATAGCGCACATAGGCGTCAAGATCGGCGCGTGCACCTGCAATCTCCATCGCCGCGCTACCGCCCAGCGAAAAGCCGAGAACACCGATGCGTTGCGCATCGATTGCACCCGACCACGTGCCGTCCGTCGTCAAGGCCGTGACGATTGTGGATAGATCGTTCGTCCGTTCCCAGATTTTCGGCGTATCGGCAGGCGTCGAGTCACCACTGGTCGTGCCGGGATGATTGGTTCCGGCGACGATGAAACCTTCGCTGGCGAGTTTCGCGGCGATCCAGGCCATGCCTTCAGCGCGCGAGCCGGACCCGTGCGAAATCAACACGAGGGGGAAATGGCCGTCTTTGATGGTCGCGTCCTTCCGAACCGCCGTTCCCTGAAAGATACGGTTCTCGGAGGAAAGCGCCGGTGTGCCGTCTCCGCCTTTGGCCGGATACCAGATCGTAACGTCAAGGTTTGTGTTGCGGGCCTTGGAAGGAACAGGGATGCTTGTAAGCCCGACATCCTCTGCGGCAAATGCCTGCGGGGAAAAAGCCGCGCACATAAGAAGTGCGACAAGGGTGTTTTTCAGTGTCATGAGAGCCTCTCCGTTTGACAAGGTGGATGCTCCCGTTTTCCTTTTAGGGCGAATAAATGCGTCCTTGATCGCGTTAAAGGTCGTGCCGAAACGCGATCTGGTCCATGAATGGGTGGTAATTCCTCGCTTCGGGATCGTTATCCGTGCTTTTCATTCCCTTGCCTTTTGTCGTCGCACTTCTGCTGGTCGTCATGTTCATCGTCTTCTTTCGAGGCGTAGAGGATATGCGAACCAACCGGGCGTTTCTGGCGCTCATCGCGCTTTGCGCCGTGCAGTCCGTTCTTGTCGGCTTGCGCTGGGGATATGGTGTGAGCGAAGCGCGTTATGTTTTGCCTGTTCTGGCTGCCTGCCTGCCGCCTCTCGTCTACATCGCCTTTCGCGGACTGATGGGCGTTGGAGTTGAAAGCAGGAGGGCGATGTTTGCCAGTCTTGTGCTTTCACCTTTCTTCGTCGTCTTTCTGGAGTTCGTCCTTCCTGTTGCGATCGATTTTGCGCTGATCGTGATTTTTGTCGGGCACGCCATTGCCTTGCTTCTTTTGGCAAGAAAAGGGCCGGATGGGCTGGACGAGGCGCAATTTGCCAGCGTCGCATCTGCGCATAAGGCGCTCATTGTCGCCGCGGTCGCTCTCTGCGTTTCCGCGTTCTTCGATCTTCTGGTGTTTTTCGATTTCGAGTGGGCGCATGGAGAAAATGTCGCCGCACTTGTCAGCAATGCCAATCTTCTCGGGCTTCTGCTGATCGGTCTCATGGCTGCACTTGCCGGCAAAAGCAAAGCGCCGCAAACGGCTGCCCAGCCTGCTGCGGAGTTGTCTTTGCCGGCGCCTTCACAACAGGACCGGGACGTTGTCGAAAGGCTTGATCGCTTGATGGAGACCCACACGCTCTACCGCGATGAGAACCTAAACCTGTCACGGCTCGCAAAACGTCTCGGTCTGCCGAGTCGGCAAATCTCGGGCGCCATCAATCGCTCGCTCGGCGTTAACGTCTCGCAATATGTCAACCAGCTGCGCATCCGCGAAGCCTGCCGGCTGCTGGAGGAGACGGATCAGTCGGTCACTGCGATCATGCTGTCTTCCGGCTTTCAGACCAAATCCAACTTCAACCGGGAATTTCGCCGCGTCACCGGCATGAGCCCGGTGGACTGGCGTGAACGCGAGGTGTGGAAGCTGGTATCGAATACAAAAACGGCCACCCGGCAGATGCCGGATGGCCGTTTGAAGATACTGAAATGAGGATCAGAGCGTGCCGTTGCGCTGCTGGATCATCATATAGGTGTCATAGGTATATTCGGCGATCTGTGCCCAGAGATAGGCGTCCTTCTTGAACGCCTGCTGGCTATCGTAGATCTTCTTGAAGCTCTCGTTCTTGGCCGAAATCTCGGCATAGGTGTCCTGCGCCGCCTTGTGGCAGACGTCGAGGATTTCCTGGCTGAACGGCCGCAGGATGGCGCCCTGCGCCACGAGTTCCTTCAGAGCCTTCGGATTGCGCGCGTCATAACGCTCCAGCATGCTGGCGCTGCCAGCGGCGCAGGCGTCTTTCAGAATACGCTTATAGTTCTCCGGCAACTCGTTGAACTTCTGCAGGTTCACGAAAGCATGAACGGCTGGGCCACCTTCCCACCATGCGGGGTAGTAGTAATATTTCGCAACCTTGTAGAAGCCGAGCTTCTGGTCGTCATAGGGACCGACGAATTCGGTTGCATCGATGGTGCCCTTTTCGAGAGCGGCGTAAACATCGCCGCCGGCGATCTGCTGCGGTGTCACGCCAACCTTCTGCATCACCTGGCCGGTCAGGCCGGCAATGCGCATTTTCAAGCCCTTAAGGTCATCGATGGTGTTGATTTCCTTGCGGAACCAGCCGCCCATCTGGGCGCCGGTGTTGCCGAGCAGGATCGAGTAGATATTGTGCTGGGCAAGAAACTCATTGAGCAACTCGTTGCCGCCCGCCTGATTGAACCATGCATTCGTCTGGCGTGCATTGAGACCGAAGGGAACCGAGGTCCCGAGCGCGAAGGTCGGGTCCTTGCCGACATAGTAGTATGAGCAGGTATGCGCCATTTCGACGGTTCCGGCCGTCACCGCATCCGCTGCCTGCAGCGCCGGCACGATTTCACCACCGGCGAAATGCTGGATGACGAAGTTGCCGCCGGATGCTTCCTTGACATGATCGGCGACGATCTGGCCGGCACCGAATAGAATGTCGAGGCCCTTGGTGAATGACGACGTCATGCGCCAGGTGATTTTGGGGTTTTCCTGCGCAATGGCCGGAGCGGCCAGCACGGTTGCGGTAACACCGGCACCAACAGCGCCCGCCTTGCGAATAAATGATCTGCGATCCATGTCGATAAGCCCTGATATGTCTGCATATTACAGGCGAACCGTACGGTACGCCTCCCAGTGGCTACTAAACATTTATCCTCGCGGCCATCAAGGGGAATATTTGAACTTGCCGGGCCTGCTATCATCGCCCGGATGGAGCTATGGATGCATGCGTTTTAACGCCGGATCATCCATTGCAGGATTATAAAACAGCGAAAGCGTCAGGCTTTTTGCGATACGTTCCGCAGTTTCCATGAACCAGCTATGGGCTTGTGGGCTCGGCGCGATATCGTCAAGGGTGGCCGAAAAAAGCGCCAGCCACTGCGGGAACAGTTCCGCCGACATGCCTTTTACGCCAAGATGCGCCTGCACCGGCTTGCCGCCGTAGCCGCCATCCTTGAAGGCGACGGCGGCCCAGAACTGTTTCATCCTGGCCATATGCTCCGGCCAGCGCCCGGAAAGCCGCGCATCGAAGACAGGGCCCAGCGTGGGATGTTCTAGAACGCGGCCGTAAAATGTCTCGACCAGCAGGTCGACGAAACCGGCGTCGATGCCGATAGCCGCCATGGCCTTTTCCGCCCTGTTCTGAATTTCCGCGTTGTGGGCGGCCTTTGCCGCGGTCTGGTCCTGCATTGTGCTTCCTTTGCGGCAGAACCTACGTGGCTCTTCGACACTCCGCAATGCGACCCTTTGGCATATTAGAATAATTCTAAAAGGCTTGATTGTGATGTGATCAGGATGTATTTAGAATTATTCTAAAGAGGTTCCAGCCATGTTCCGCAGTCTTTTTTCCCTGTCCAAACGCCCGTTCTCCTCGCTTGGCGAACAGGAAATCCTCGCACTTGCTATCTCGTCCGAAGAAGACGATTCCCGCATCTACCGCTCCTATGCCGATCATCTGCGCGCGCAATATCCGCAATCCGCAAAAATCTTCGATGATATGGCCGAGGTGGAGCAGCAGCATCGAAACGTGCTGATCGACATGCACCGCAGGCGATTTGGGGAAACGATCCCCCTGATCCGCCGTGAGCATGTGCGTGGCTTTTACGAGCGCACGCCGGACTGGCTGGTGAAGAACCTGTCGCTCGACAAAATTCGTGCGCAGGCGGAATTGATGGAGGCCCAGGCGATCCGTTTTTACGATGAGGCTGTCAAGCGCACCAGCGATGCCTCGACCCGCAAGCTGCTCGGCGATCTGGCCGAGGCGGAGCGTGGTCACGAAGACATCGCGCAGATGCTGGAAGAGAAACATCTCGACGAAAACGGCAAGACAGAAGAGGCGGAAACCGCAAAGCGGCAATTTCTTCTGACCTTCGTGCAGCCGGGTCTTGCGGGACTGATGGATGGTTCCGTATCGACGCTGGCGCCGATCTTCGCAGCCGCCTTCGCCACGCAGGATACGTGGCAAACCTTCCTGATCGGCCTTTCGGCCTCCGTTGGCGCGGGTATTTCCATGGGCTTCACCGAGGCGGCCCATGATGATGGCAAGCTTTCCGGTCGTGGCTCTCCGGTAAAGCGCGGTCTCGCCTCAGGCATCATGACGGCCGTTGGTGGCCTTGGCCATGCGCTGCCCTATCTCATTCCGCATTTCTGGACAGCAACGGCCATCGCCGCGGTCGTCGTCTTCGTGGAACTCTGGGCCATCGCCTTTATTCAGAACCGCTTCATGGAAACGCCGTTCCTGCGGGCAGTGTTTCAGGTAGTGCTCGGCGGTTCGCTGGTGCTGGCCGCCGGTATCATCATCGGCAACGCCTAGTGAATAAGAAAGCCCGCAGCGTTTGCTGCGGGCTTTCTGCATTGAACCTATAATATCTGTCGATCAGCGCAATGCGCCGACCAGAACGTCGCGCCCATCCTCGATGGAAACCCAGCGGCCCGAATTGAAGGACGCCTGCCGCTTCAGATAAGTGTAGTTCGTGTCGGTCCAGAGCTTCACGTCGTCGGTGAGATTGTCGAGAATGTAATCGCCATCGGTGGTGCGGAGCGTCAGCACGGCGTGACCCTCGCCATCAGGCTTGCGCACGACAGTAATCAGCAGGTCAGCAACGGAAAACCCACGCTCGATCAGCTTCTTGCGCTTCAGCAGCACGAAGTCCTCACAATCGCCAGCGGTCGTGGGATATTCCCAGACTTCTTCCTTGCCGTAGATTTCCATGTCGGTCATGGCGACGATCGAGGTGTTGACGGATGTGTTGATCTCGCGAACCACACCCCAGCCATACTCGGTGACGCGTGGTGGCGGCGTCAGCTTGCTTCGAATGTTGCACTCGCTCGCGTATTTCTGACAGAACTCATAATGGCCGATCGGCTGGGATGTGATCCCGCCCGTCACCATGGAAGGGCTTCCCTTGGTTTCCGCCACGGCGGAGGCAGCAGTCAATAGCCCGGCGGCAACTGCAAACAGCAGCGCACGCGCCAGCGGTGCGTTCATCATGAAACCCGTCCCTTAATTCTTAATGAAAAGTTAAGAGGGTTGGGGGGCAGGAGTCAATCACTAGCCATCGGCGGCGCGCAAGACTCGTTAAATATGGTTAAGATCGTTGCGCAAATGCCTATGTTGCAAGGGCTTTGACGGCAGCCAGCATCCTGTCGATATCCTGCGGCCGGGACAGCCGGTGGTCGCCATCCCGGATCAGCGTCAAGACGACGTCGTCGGCAGGAAGATGTTCGAGGAGCTTCAGCGCATGCTGATAGGGAACATCGGGATCGCGCATTCCCTGCAGGATGTGAACCGGGCAGCCCGTGGTAATGATGCCGGTGAGGACGCGGTTCTGCTGCCCGTCTTCCATCAGCGCGCGCGTAAAGATGTTCGGCTCGGGGCTGTATTCCGAATGTTCCTCGAAATAACCCTTGTCTTCAAGCGACCGTTTTTCCGCATCCGTGAGGCTCGGCTCTATCAGGTCCGCCGTGAAATCGGGGGCTGGCGCAATGAGGACCAGACCAGCGACGGACGGCGTGCCGCCAGCCTTGCGCAGTTCCTCGACCATGCGCAGCGCGATCCATCCACCCATCGACGAACCGATAAGGACGACGCGCGATGGCGCCTTTTCGCGCACGACGGCAAGTGCCTCTTCCAGCCATCTTGAAATCGTGCCCTTTTTGAAGTCACCGCCGGAAGCGCCGTGCCCGGAATAATCGAGCCGCAGGCACGCAATGCCGTTTTCCGCCGCAAAGCGGTCGAGTTCCACCGCCTTGGTTCCCGTCATGTCGGAACGGTAACCGCCGAGCCAGACGAGCGTGGATGCATCTTCTCGTGAAGTTGCCGGGCGATGAAGGACGGCGATGTCGCGGGCGTCGTCGCCCATGCCTACACGCAGGAATTCAGCGGCTTGTTCTGTCATGTATATGCAATTCTCCTGAATTTCGCGCAACAAAGGCGGCGTATTTGCAAAAACCGTGACAACAGGTGATCTTTTCGGGCAGATATGCTATTGACTTCGCCACGGCAATAACGACATTTCCGCCGCTTGTACCAAACAAGCTGTTTTTTGCCGATGTGATCCAGAAACAGATCAGGAGAATACGACCATTCGCAGACCTTTCAAAGCCGATGCCCCCGTCAAGGAGGGCCCGCGCTCCAACCGGGAAATCCGGGTTCCCAGAGTTCAGCTTATTGATGAAGAGGGCCAGAACCTCGGTAGCATGCCGACGGACCAGGCTTTGAAAATGGCGGAGGATGCCGGTCTCGATCTCGTTGAGATTTCGCCGAACGCTGAACCGCCGGTATGCAAGATCCTCGATCTCGGCAAGCTTAAATACTCGACCCAGAAAAAAGCCGCTGAAGCGCGCAAGAAACAGAAGATCGTCGAGGTCAAGGAAATCAAGATGCGCCCCAACATCGACACGCATGACTATGACGTGAAGATGAAGGCGATGAACCGTTTCTTTGACGAAGGTGACAAGGTGAAGGTGACGCTGAAGTTCCGCGGCCGCGAAATGGCCCACCAGGAACTCGGCATGAAGCTTCTCCTCCAGGTGAAGGAAGATACCCAGGCGATTGCCAAGGTTGAAGCCGAGCCGAAGCTGGAAGGCCGTCAGATGATGATGGTTCTCGCGCCGAAATAACTCTTTCGCGCACGCCGCCCGGGCGGCATGAAGCACCACCGCAAGGGGAAGTTTGTATTCCCCGTTGCGCTTTTAACCGACTGCGGTTATAAGCGCGCGTCCGAACGGTCCGGCAGGGCATGCCGAGGCCGTTCCTGAATAGCTTGAAATAGGCCTCGTCTGCCTGTTTCGATACAAAAACACGGAGTAGCAAAATGCCCAAGATGAAGACGAAGTCCGCTGCAAAAAAGCGGTTCAAGATCACTGCCACCGGCAAGGTTGTTGCAGCCGCCGCCGGTAAGCGCCACGGCATGATCAAGCGTACCAACAAGTTCATTCGCGACGCGCGTGGAACCATGGTTCTCGCCGAAGCTGACGGCAAAAAAGTCGTCAAGAACTACCTGCCGAACGGTCTCTGAGACTTTTCCGCACTTTTGGACACTTTAAGGAGATCATGACATGGCACGCGTAAAACGTGGCGTAACTTCCCGCGCCAAGCACACCAAGACACTCAAGGCAGCCAAGGGCTTCTACGGCCGCCGCAAGAACACCATCCGCGCAGCAAAGGCTGCTGTGGATCGTTCCAAGCAGTACGCTTACCGCGACCGCAAGGTCAACAAGCGCAACTTCCGCGCTCTGTGGATCCAGCGTATCAACGCTGCTGTTCGCGAATTCGGCCTGACCTACGGCCGCTTCATCGACGGCCTGAACAAGGCTGGCATCGAAGTTGACCGCAAGGTTCTGTCCGACATGGCTATCCATGAGCCGGCAGCATTCGGCGTGCTCGTCGAGACCGCGAAGAAGGCTCTTGAGTACCTCAAGGAAGCTGGTACGACCAACGAGTTTGAAACCGCTGTAAAGTAATTACGGCGCGGACAATCTGTTGTTCATTTGAAACCCGCGCCGGTCCTCCGGCGCGGGTTTTTCGTTTTCAGTTTCTGATACAGCTCTATCGGCGTTTTTTAATTTAGAAATTTAGAAGAGTTGGAGTATTCACGCCGTTTGAAGCGAAATCCTTGGTGGACGGAAATGCTGGTCAATAAAATTGAGGTTGTGGAAGCAGAAGGCTTTCGCGTTCATCTCGACGATGACGACATCGCAACCCTGATGCGCGTCCTCCTGAAAAGTGACCGGCGCATTCAAAAGGTCGAGCTCTCGCAATTGACGGTGTGGATCAAACGGCAGGGCACGGAACGTGTGACCTGGTGGATGAAAATGCAGAAGCTGCTGTCAAAACTTCTGCCTTATGCTTTTCTTCGCCCTTCTGAACCGCTGGACGGCGCCGGCCTCATGCAGCGAGAGCTGGAAACGTTGCAGCAGTTCCAGCAAGGCGGTTTCCCGGTTCCGCCGCTGATCTACTCGTCGCGCACAGCAATGGTGTTGGGAGATGTCGGTCCGACGCTCATGGAGCGGATGGATGCGTTAAAGGCGTCCGATCCGGTGCAACATGACGCCTTGCTTGTGAAATCCGCAGAAGCGCTTGGCGAGCTGCATGCGGCGAGCCTCTGCCACGGCCGCCCGCATGTGCGTGACTTCTTTTTAAAAGACGACCGTATCGGTTTCATGGATTTCGAGGAGCGCCCGCAGGAGGTCATGCCGCTGGAGACGGCGCAGGCGCGCGATATCTGGCTGCTGTTTTTGCAGGTCGCGACCCGCGCCTGCGATGCGCCGAAAACCTGCGACGCCGCCTTTGCCCGCTGGCGTGAAAACGCCCCGCCGCGGGCGCTTGAAGAATTGTGCCGTCTGATCGGCATTCTGGGGCGATTTTTACCGCTTGCCCGGTTGATCGGGCGCGTGCGGATGGGTAGTGATCTGCGACGCTTTATCATGGCGACCGACTATCTGATGAATGCTGTGAACCCCGAAGCCGCTGTTAAAAATACCGGCAAGGCAGGAAAAGATGACTGAACTTGATACCTTGAAATCGCAACTGATGTCGGAGATCGCCGCCGCCGCCGATGAGCCGGCCATCGAAGCCGTGCGCGTCTCCGCGCTTGGCAAGAAGGGCTCGGTTTCGGAGCTTCTGAAGACGCTGGGGTCGATGACGCCGGAAGAGCGCCAGACCCGGGGCGCTGCCATCAACCAGCTCAAGACTGAAATCACCGACCTGATTGGTGAACGCAAGAGTGGCCTGAAAGATGCCGCGATTGCCGCCCGCCTGAAGGCGGAAACACTTGATGTCAGCCTGCCGGTCCGCCAGTCTCCGACCGAGCGCGGCCGCATTCATCCGATCAGCCAGATCGTCGATGAAATCACCGCGATCTTTGCGGATATGGGCTTCTCGATCGCCGAAGGTCCGGATATCGAAACGGACTATTACAACTTCACGGCGCTGAATTTCCCCGAAGGCCATCCGGCCCGCGAAATGCATGACACCTTCTTCTTCCAGCCGGATGAAAACGGCGAGCGCAAGGTGCTGCGCACGCACACCTCGCCGGTGCAGATCCGCACCATGGAAAGCCAGAAGCCGCCGATCCGCATCGTCATTCCGGGCAAGACCTATCGTCAGGATTCCGATGCCACCCATTCGCCGATGTTCCATCAGGTCGAAGGTCTGGTGATCGACAAGAAGGCCCATGTTGGCAATCTGCGCTGGGTACTTGAAGAGTTCTGCAAGACCTTCTTTGAGGTGGATAGCGTTGTCATGCGCTTCCGCCCGTCGTTCTTCCCCTTCACGGAGCCGAGCTTCGAGGTGGATATTCAGTGCGACCGCTCCGGCCCGATCGTCAAGTTCGGCGAAGGCAACGACTGGATGGAAATCCTTGGCTGCGGCATGGTGCACCCGAATGTGCTGCGCGCCGGCGGTCTGGACCCGGATGAATATCAGGGCTTTGCCTGGGGCATGGGCCTCGACCGCATCGCCATGCTGAAATACGGCATGCCGGACCTGCGTGATTTCTTCAACGCCGATGTCCGCTGGATGAACCACTACGGCTTCCGCCCGCTCGACATACCGACGCTGTTCGGCGGTTTGAGCGTTTAATCCGGTTAGCCAAGGAGCAAAGACATGAAATTCACTCTTTCCTGGCTGAAAGAGCATCTCGAAACGGATGCGACGCTGGACGAGATTTGCGAACGGTTGACGGCAATCGGGCTTGAGGTCGAGGACGTCGACGACAAGGCGGCCTATAAGCCTTTCGTCATTGCCAAGGTCGTCTCCGCCGAAAAACATCCCGAGGCCGACCGCCTCAAGGTGTTGATGGTGGATGCCGGTGACGGCAAGCCGGTGCAGATCGTCTGCGGCGCACCGAATGCGCGCGCCGGCCTCGTCGGTGCGCTGGCGCGTCCTGGCGTTTACGTTCCGGGCATCGATGTCACGCTTGCCGTCGGCAAGATACGCGGTGTCGAAAGCCACGGCATGATGTGCTCCGAAAAAGAGCTGAACATTTCCGACGATCACGACGGCATCATCGATCTGCCGGAAGACGCGCCGGTCGGCACTTCTTTCGCGACCTATGCCGGACTTGACGATCCGGTCATCGAGATCAATCTGACGCCAAACCGCCCGGATTGCACCTCGATCTATGGCATCGCCCGCGATCTCGCCGCTTCCGGTCTCGGCAAGCTCAAGACCAAGCCAGCGCCGTCCTTCAAGGTCGAAGGCTCAACCCCGCTCGACGTGAAGCTGGAGCTGGATGACGCGGCGCTCTGCCCCGGCTTTTCGCTGCGCATCGTGCGCGGTGTTAAGAACGGCCCGAGCCCGAAGTGGATGCAGCAGCGTCTGATGGCGATCGGCCTGCGTCCCATCAATGCGCTCGTGGACATCACCAACTACATGACCTTCGATCAGGGCCGGCCGATGCACGTCTTCGATGCCGCCAAGGTCAAAGGCGATCTGACGGTCCGCCGTGCGAAGGAGGGTGAGACGATCCTCGCGCTTGATCAGCGCGAATACAAGCTCGGCCCGAACAATGTCGTCATCGCCGACGAAAAGGGCCTCGAGTCCATCGGCGGCGTCATGGGCGGTGAACACTCCGGCTGTGATGAAAACACCGTTGACGTGTTGATCGAGTCCGCTCTCTGGGATCCGATCAACATCGCCAAGACCGGCCGTTCGCTCGGCATCATCACCGATGCCCGTTATCGCTTCGAGCGCGGCGTCGATCCGGAATATATGGTTCCGGGTCTGGAACGCACCACCGAACTGGTTCTGGAACTCTGCGGCGGCGTTGCCGGCGAAGCCAAGGTCGTCGGTTACAAGGGGCATCAGCCCAAGGTCGTTGATTTTCCGCTCTCGGAAGTGAAGCGTCTGACCGGCCTAGAAGTTTCGGCGGAAGAAAGCCTGGCCATTCTAAAGGGTCTCGGTTTCGGCATCGAGGGAACGGGCGAGAGTGTTTCCGTCACCGTGCCGTCCTGGCGCCCGGATGTCGACGGCAAGGCCGATCTGGTGGAAGAGGTCATGCGCATTCATGGCGTCGACAACATCAAGCCGGAACCGCTGGAGAGCTTCGGTGCCGTCAACGGCCGCATCTTGACGACGCTGCAGGTGCGCACCCGCACCGCGCGCCGTGCGCTTGCCAGCCGTGGCATGCTGGAGGCCGTCACGTGGTCCTTCATCCCGGAAGCTCACGCGAAGCTTTTCGGTGGCGGTTCGCCCGCTCTGAAACTGGCCAACCCCATCGCGGCCGATATGTCGGATATGCGTCCTTCGCTTCTGCCGGGCCTTCTGACCGCAGCACAGCGAAATGCCGACAAGGGCCATGGCGATGTGGCAATCTTCGAGGTCTCCGGCACCTATGAGGGTGACACGCCAGACACCCAGCGCCGTGTTGCCGGCGGTGTACGCCGTGGCACGGCCTCGCTCGCAGGCAGCGGCCGCATGTGGTCCAATGCCACAAAGGGCGGCGGCAAGCCGGTGGATGTCTATGACGCCAAGGCCGATGCGCTTTCGGTGCTCGAAGCCTGTGGCCTGCCGATGGCCAATGTGCAGATCGAGGCCGGCGCTCCCGGCTGGTATCACCCTGGCCGCTCCGGCACCATCAAGATGGGTCCGAAGGTCGTGCTCGGCTATTTCGGTGAATTCCACCCGAAGACTCTGTCAGAGCTGGATGTTTCTGGTGTCTATAGCGGTTTCGAGATCTATCTCGACGCCATGCCGGAGCCGAAGAAGAAGGCGACCCGCACAAAGCCGGCCCTTGAGCTTTCGCCCTTCCAGGCGGTCAAGCGCGACTTCGCCTTCGTGGTCGACAAGTCGGTCGAGGCAGGTGCCATCATCAAGGCTGCAACAAGCGCTGATCGCAAGCTGATCACCGGCGTCAATGTCTTTGACGTCTTCGAAGGTGCATCGCTTGGCGAAAGCCGAAAGTCCATCGCCATTGAAGTTCAGATCCAGCCGGTCGACAAGACGCTGACGGACGAGGATTTCGAGGCGCTCACCGCAAAGATCGTCGGTAACGTCGAGAAATCGACGGGCGGCGTGCTGAGAGCGTAAAGCTCTGTTTCCATGAATTGAAAAAGCCGAGGCAGTCGCCTCGGCTTTTTTGTTTTTAGCGGTTCGCCATCTGGGACATACGCTCGGGATATCGTTGGCCGGCAACCTTTGCTGGAGAAAGCAACGCGCCAAGGCTGGCGACTTCTTCTGCCGTCAGCGATACATCCGCTGCCGCCACGTTTTTCTCAAGATTGGCGATTTTTGTCGTACCGGGGATCGGAACGATAAAGTCACCCTGCGCCAGAACCCAGGCCAGCGCCAGTTGCCCGGCGGTAACACCCTTTTCGGCAGCCATATCTTCCAGAAGCTTGATGAGCGCCAGATTGGCATCGAAGTTTTCACTTTGGAAGCGCGGCAGGCCGCGGCGGAAATCGTCGGATGCAAGTCCGTCGAGCGACTTCAGCGCGCCCGTCAGGGCACCACGCCCGAGCGGGCTGAAGGGGACGAAACCGATGCCAAGTTCGCGGCAGGTTTCCAGCACGCCGTTTTCCTCCACATCGCGGGTCCATAACGAATATTCGCTCTGTATGGCAGCGATCGGGTGAGTGGAATGCGCCTTGCGAAGTGTTTCGGCACTCGCTTCTGAAAGGCCTAGATGTTTCACCTTGCCTTGCCGGACCAGTTCCGCCATGGCGCCGACCGTATCTTCGATTGGGACATCCGGATCGACGCGATGCTGATAGAACAAGTCGATGGTGTCGACGCCTAGGCGTTTGAGAGAGGCTTCGGCGACGGCGCGCACATTTTCCGGGCGGCTGTCGGTGCCCACCATCATCTGGCCTGCGGGTTTGCTGGCGTCGATTTTGAAACCGAACTTGGTAGCTATGACCACCTTGTCGCGATAGGGCTTCAAACCCTTGCCGACGAGGATTTCGTTGTTGTAGGGCCCATAGACCTCTGCCGTGTCAAAAAAAGTGACACCGAGTTCGACGGCGCGGTGCAGCGTCGCTATTGCACTATTTTCGTCGCCGGTCGGGCTATAGGCATGGGTCATGCCCATGCAGCCGAGGCCAAGCGCCGAAACGGAAAGGTTGTTTCCGAGAGTTCTTTTTTTCATCTGTTCGTCCTTCCATGAGGAACCGCCCGTTGTCAGGGCGTGGTGAGAAGATAGCGCCCTAAGACGGCAAAAATAATCGCTGCAAATCGTTGCGGGTTGTTCTATTATTTAGAACAATGAACCGTGTGCAACTCTCTCAACTCGCTGTCCTCGCTGCCGTTGCCGAAGGCCGCAGCTTTCGTAAAGCTGCCGCCGAACTTGCCATTGCGCCTTCCGCCGTCAGCCATGCAGTATCGTCGCTCGAAGCGAGCCTTGGCCTGCGCCTGCTGCATCGTACCACCCGCAGCGTTTCGCCGACAGAGGAGGGCAGGCGGCTTCTCGAGACGCTTGGGCCGGCCCTTGCTGAAATTGATGCTGTCATCGATACGCTTGCCGAGCATGGCGGAAGGCCGGCCGGACCGTTGCGGATAACCCTGCCAAGACTTGCGGCGGAGGACCTGATCATGCCCCGGCTTGGCGAGTTCCTGCGGCTATATCCAGATATCTCGCTGGAGATTTCGACCGATGACCGCTTCGAGGATATTGTCGCGAAAGGTTTCGATGCCGGCCTGCGGCTCGGCGAGAATCTTGAAGCGGATATGATTGCCGTGAAGGCGAGCGGCCCATGGCGTGGCGCGATTGTCGGCGCGCCCACCTATTTCGAAGAAAATCTGCCGCCCCGTGAGCCGAGGGATTTGATGCGGCATCGCTGTATTCTCCGTCGCTTCTCCAGTGGTCTGCTCTACCGCTGGGAGCTGGAAAAGGACGGCAGACCTTTGGTGGTCGATGTGCAGGGGCCGCTCATCCTGTCGGACCAGAGCCTTATTCGCCGGGCGGCGATTGACGGCGCGGGTCTGGCTTTCGTTTTTGAACAGCGCGTAGAAGACGACATCAAGGAAGGCAGGCTGGTCCGGGTGCTGGAGGACTGGTGCGCGCCCTTTGATGGTTTTTATATCTATTACCCCTCGCGCCGGCAGATGCGCCCGGCGCTAAGGGCTTTCGTGGATTTCTTCCGCTTCAGAGGGTGATCAGAACTTGATGCGATAGCGGATATGGCCGTCGCTTTTGACGTAGCTGTCGTAAAGCTTCTGGGCACGGTGATTGTGCTCGTCCGTGTTCCAGTAAAGCCGGGACCAGCCCTTTTCCTTGCATATGGCAATGAGGTCATCCATCAGCGCCCGGCCTGTTCCCTTGCCACGGATCGCACCGTCAACGAACAGGTCTTCCAGATAGCAGTCGGGCGTTTTCACCCAGGTGGAATCATGGAAGTGATGGATGGCGAAACCGGCCATCCTGTCGCCCAGAAGAGCCGCGCGCATGGAAACGCGTGATGCCGGATCGACGATACGCGCCCATGTATGGTCCGTAACTTCCTCGGCAAGGTGTACGTTATAGAAGGCGAGATAGTCGTTCCACAGGCGCAGCCATTCTGCCCGGTCTTCCGGCTCCGCGTCGCGAATTACAAGATCCATGTCACGCGCCCGCCTTGTCGAGCAGCGTCATCATCTCATCCGTCAGCTTGAGATTGACGGCGCGTTTGAAGCTTTCGAGTTGCGACAGGCTGGTGGCGCTGGCAATCGGTGCCGTCACGGCCTTCTTCCGCAATAGCCACGCCAGCGCGATATCGGCAAGCCTGGCTCCGGTTTCCACGGCAACCGCATCCATGGCGCCCAGAACGGCAAGGCCACGGGCGTTGACATATTCACCCACCCGGTAGCTGCGGGCGACGCCTTCGGTATCCGCCTTGGCGCGATATTTCCCGGTGAGGAACCCGGCCGCGAGGCTATAATAATTGATGACGCCAATTTCCTGGGCGACGCAAAGATCGGCAAGCGGGCCTTCGAAATCCGCACGGTTGTAGAGATTATATTCCGGCTGCAGCACATCGTAACGGGGCAGATCGTTCTTCGCGGCCGTGTCCAGCGCCTCCTGAAGCTGGCTCACCGAATAGTTGGAGCAGCCGATGGCGCGTATCTTTCCCTGTTCCTTCAGCTTTGCAAAGGCTGCAAGCGTTTCCTCCAGCGGCACATCCGCGTCCGGCTTATGGGCGAGGTAGAGATCGATATAGTCGGTTTGCAGCCGCTTCAGCGAGGCGTCGACAGCCTCCGCGATCCATTTGGCGCTGAGGCCTGTCTTCTGACCGCGATTGTCGAAACCGACCTTGGTAACGATCACCGCGTCCTCACGCTTGACACTCGACTGTTTCAGCCATTTTCCGATGATGGCTTCCGACTCGCCGCCCTCATGCCCGTCCACCCAGGCGGAATAGACGTCTGCCGTGTCGATGGCGTTGAACCCGGCGTCGAAAAATGCATCGAGCAGGGCAAAGGAAGTCTTCTCGTCCGCTGTCCAGCCGAACACGTTGCCGCCGAAGACGATCGGGGCGATGGAGAGGCCGGTGCGGCCAAGGCTTCGTTTTTCCACGGGGAATGCTCCTGTTGCTGTCTTTGGCGGCAAGGTTATCAACTGCTTGCCGGCATAACCATTCAATTCCTTTGATGGCATTCATCAGGCAACGGGCAAAAGCGGGTGAGATCAGGCCTGAAAGCCGCGATAATGGCTGGGCGGGAGGTGATTGTGCTGTTGCCACACGCGCCGCAAATGCCGGGCGGAGGCAAAGCCCGCCCGCTCCGCGATTGTCTCCATATCCAGACGGCTGTTTGCAAGGATGTCGCGGGCGAGATTGACCCGCATCAGGTTGACGTAGTCGATGACGCTGATGCCGGTATGCTCGCGAAACAGGCGGGACAGGTGCCTCTCGCTGAGTGCGGCAATATCGGCCAGCCGTTCCAGCGACCAGTCCTGAGCCGGTTCAGTCATCACCCGGTCCTGCACCCGGTGAATGGCGGGGTGAATGTGGTTGCGGCCGGTGAGCCAGGGGGAGATTTGCGGATCATTGCCGCTGCGCCTGAGATAAACGACCATGTTTTTGGCAATGCGCGCCGCGACCGCAGGCGATGTCAGTCGGGAAACGACATGCAGCATGAGGTCGGTGCCGGTGGAAATACCGGCGCTGGAGAAGCGGTTGCCATCCTCCACGAAAAGACGGTTTTCGGCCACCTGCGACAGCGGTGCGGTGCGGCGCAGCGCTTCGACGCAATCCGCATGTGTCGTACAGCTCCGCCCGTCGAAAAGTCCTGCTTCGCCCGCCAGCAGTGCGCCGGAGCAAATGGAAATGAGTGTGGTGTCCGCGCGCACTGCGCGGCGCAACCATGCCACCAGCGCCTGCCGCTCCCGTCGCATCTCCGGCGCGTTGTCGAATCGGGAGATGCTGCCGGAAATCAGCAGGAAGGCATTGTCCGGCAGGCTCTCGGGCAAGGCCTCCAGCCCGCAAAGCCCAAGGCCGATGGAGGATTGCTGCTGGTCATGTTCCGCGATGTAACGGCAGTCGAAATGGACGTCCCGCTGTTCCGCGTTGGCATAACGGATCACCTCCAGCGGGCCGGCAATATCGAGCAACAGCGCGTGTGGCGGCACAAGCGTATAAAAGGGAATGGTCCGCGTGCCGCCATTGTCCATCAGGCGGCCTTTCGTACCGTTTCGAGAACGTCGCCGACGGTTGCGATGCGCGCAAAGCGACCGGCCAGCACCAGCTCGGTTCGGGTGCGAATATCATCAGGGCTGAACACGGTGCCCGAGGCGTGCGTCATTGGAAAGGTCAGCGTCGCCTCGGTGACGTAATCGACTGTGTAACCGAGGTCCGATGCATGCCGTGTGGTCGTTTCGCAGCACTGTTCGGTGCGGATGCCGGATACGATCAGCCGGTTGATACCCTTTTGCGTCAGCCAGATATCGAGGCCGGTGCCGGCGAAAGCAGAGTGGCGGTTCTTGCGAAAGGTGACGTCAGGGGTAATGCGCACACCTTCCAGCGCGCGAATATAGCCGCTCTCTTCTGCAAAGGCCCGGTCGCCATCGACATGAAAGATTTGCACGACGGGAATGCCCGACGCCTTGGCGCCGTCGATCAGTGCCTGCTGTTTTTCCAGATAGGCGGGAAGTTCGCTTTCCTCGAAATAGGGGGTGTGCCGGAAGGATTCCTGAACGTCGATGACAAGGAGTGCTGTGTGAGAAGAGGACATTTCATGATTCTCCATTGGGTTCATGCATAGCATAATTCACCTTTGAAAGGCTGGATAAAAGCATGGAAACCGACAAAGGAAGGACGAATCCGGCCATAGCGTTTGCAGTTACGTTTCGTGCGACTTGCCAGGCGTCGCGACAATGGTAAGTTTCCCGGAATTACAGAGTGGGAGAATGAGATGCTGCGCTTCGGAATAATTTCAACGGCGAAAATCGCTCAGGATCACGTCATTCCGGCGATACAGGATGCGCGGAACTGTGTGGTCAGCGCCATCGCCAGCCGCGATCATGCCAAGGCGCGCGCGGTTGCAGATCGTTTTTCCGTCCCGCATGCCTTCGGCTCCTATGAGGAAATGCTTGCGTCCGATGTCATCGATGCCGTCTATATTCCGCTTCCCACCTCGCAACATGTGGAATGGACCATAAAAGCTGCCAATGCCGGCAAACACGTGCTGTGTGAAAAGCCGATCGCACTCAAGGCTGAAGAGATCGACGCCATCATCGCGGCGCGGGATGACAATGGCGTTGTCGTGTCGGAGGCTTTCATGGTCACCTATTCTCCTGTTTGGGCCAAGGTGAAGGAATTGCTGGCATCAGGTGCAATCGGAACGCTGAAGCATGTGCAGGGCGCTTTCAGCTACTTCAACCGCGATCCCGGCAATATGCGCAATATTCCCGAACTGGGCGGCGGGGCCTTGCCGGATATCGGCGTCTACCCGACCATCGTCACCCGTTTTGCCACGGGTGCCGAGCCGAAGCGCGTACAGGCGAGCGTCGAGCGTGATAAGGAATTCGGCACCGATATCTATTCCAGCGTCAGGGCCGATTTCGGCGGCTTCGAACTGAGCTTTTATCTCGCAACCCAGCTTGCCGCCCGCCAGCTGATGGTTTTCCACGGCACGGACGGGTACATCGAGATCAAGTCTCCCTTCAATGCAAATCGCTGGGGTGCGGAGGAAATCGAGTTGACCAACCAGGGCCATAACCAGTCGCAAGTCTTCCGGTTTCAGGATAGTCGCCAGTACAAGCTGGAGGCGGAGGCCTTTGCCCGCGCGGTGAAAGGTGAGGGCGAGGTCGTCACCCTGGAAAGCTCGAGGAAGAACCAGCTTTTCATCGATGCCATCTATCGTGCGGCGGAAAAGGACGGTTGGGAGACGGTTTAATCCTGATCCGCACGCTGCTTTTGAAGCCGCCTATAGCCGTAAAGCGCCAGCACCAGTGCCGCGAGTGCGGAAAAGGCGAGCGGGACCAGCGGCTGCACCAGTGGATTGCGCCATTGCAGCAGGGCGAACATCCCGACGCCAACCATGCGGGAGATAAGCGTAACGGCGTTCAACAGAAAGCCGTTCAGCTCATTGGGGTCATCGCCATTCGAATGGTTTAGCCTCCAACTCGTCGCAAGCCCTGCCAAAGCGCCCGGAAGACGGGCGGCAAGCGGGTCGATGCCGATATAAAAAATCAGCAGAAAAGAGATGGAAAGGTCTACAGCCAGTCCGTAAACCTCGGTCAGGGCGAAGTGGCGAAGCCGCAAGGCCGTGTGCTTTAAAGCGTCGGCTGGGTGGAGCGCGGACGTTGCAGCACGAGAAGGCCGATGACCACACTCACAACGCCGAAATTATAACCGGCAAGCGCTAGGAGCAGCGACATCAGCGGCACGGCGGTTGCAGAAATCGCCATCGCGACACCATAGGCGCCGATAACCATCAAGCAGATGAAAATGATGCTGAATACCGAACGCAACGCAACTGCGGTTACGCCGAGCAATGTGGCGGTAAGAAAAATCATGAATGCCGCCTCCTCTTTGGTTGCCGGGTCTGGGATAAGACGTAGCGTCCTCTTCCCTAACGAACCCTTGTTTTCTCCTCCCTCACCCATTTTCCTAACTCGTTAGTTGAGGATATGGTTTCACCGCCGTTAAAATAGACCCGGCCAGTACCGGCATTTCCGAATCGACGGGTTTTGGTTACAAACGGGCATGAGCGATATTTTCTCCAATGCCGCATTGAGCAATCTTGCCGAGTTCTCGGTTTCCGAACTGTCGGGTTCCATCAAGCGAACGGTGGAGACGGCTTTCGATCAGGTGAGGGTGCGCGGCGAGATTTCCGGCTACCGGGGTCCGCATTCTTCGGGTCACGCCTATTTCTCCCTGAAGGACGATCGCGCCCGCATCGATGCGGTTATCTGGAAGGGTACTTTCTCGCGGCTGAAGTTCCGCCCGGAAGAGGGCATGGAGGTCATCGCCACCGGCAAGGTCACCACCTTTCCCGGCTCCTCGAAATATCAGATCGTCATAGAAAGCCTGGAGCCGGCCGGCGCGGGCGCGCTGATGGCTTTGCTGGAGGACCGCCGCCGGCGTCTGGCGGCGGAGGGGCTGTTCGATGCGGAACGCAAACGCCGCCTGCCTTTCATGCCGCGTGTCATCGGCGTTGTCACATCGCCCACGGGCGCAGTCATTCGCGATATCCTCCACCGCATTTCGGATCGTTTTCCGGTCCATGTCGTCGTCTGGCCGGTCAAGGTGCAGGGGGAAGGTTCGGGTGAGGAAGTGGCGAACGCCATTCGCGGTTTCAATGCGCTTCAGCCCGGCGGTGAGATTGCACGCCCCGACGTGCTGATCGTCGCCCGTGGTGGCGGCAGTCTGGAAGATCTCTGGAGCTTCAACGACGAAATCGTCGTGCGCGCCGCTGCCGAGAGCGAAATCCCGCTGATTTCCGCTGTGGGGCATGAGACGGATACGACCCTGATCGACTACGCCGCCGACGTGCGCGCACCGACACCGACGGGTGCCGCCGAAATGGCTGTGCCGGTGCGTGCGGAACTGGAGGCGCAGCTCTCCGGCCTTGCAGCGCGCCTTTCCGGCTCGGTATCACGCCAAATGGACAATCGCCGACAGGGCGTGCGTGCTCTGGTGCGTGCGCTGCCATCGCTTGACCAGCTTCTGGCTCTGCCGCGCCGTCGTTTCGACGAGGCCGCAAGCGGTTTGGGTCGCGGGCTTGAAATGACGACGCTGAACAAGCGCCGCGCGTTCGAACGCTCTGCTTCGGGTCTGAGGCCGGAAATCCTGCTGAATGGCCTGCGGCAGCATCGCCAGCGTGTTACGGAACGCATGCAGAGGGCCGAGGCGCTTGTGGAGCGCCGCCTGTTGCAGGCGCAGTCGAGAATTTCCTCGACCGATTCCGCGCTGCGTTCGCTGCCCGCCCGCTTGCTCGGCCAGTTGGAGCGGCAGAAGGAACGGGTCGTCACCGCAACGCGACGTGCCGATACCGCCGTGCTTCACCGCATGGCGCAGAACCGCTCGGGCCTTGCTGCCCATGACCGCATCCTGCAGTCGCTGTCCTACAAGAATGTGTTGAACCGCGGTTATGCTGTCATCCGCGACGAGGAGAACCGGCCCCTGACCCGGGCTGCTGCCATCGCGTCCGGCGCTGTGGTGTCGATGGAGTTCGCCGACGGTCGCGTGGCCGCCCTGACGACAGGCGAGGCTACTCCATCATCTGACGTTCCCACGCCTGCCGCTCCCAAAAAGAAGCCGGTGAAACCGGCCTCTTCCGACCCGGGAAATCAGGGCAGTCTGTTCTGATCAGATCGATGCTGCATCTGAAAAACGACGGCTGACGGTGAAGGTCTTTTCAATATCGGGATGCAGCTCCATGCCAAGGCCGGCACCCGGCGGCACGGTGATCATGCCGTTTTTAACTTCCGGCAATGCGGTAACGAGATCGCGGTACCAGGTTTTGTAGAAGGCGCGCACGCTTTCCTGAACCAGCGCATTCGGTGTGTTGAGAGACAGATGCGTGGAGGCGCAGAGTACCACCGGGCCGGTGCAATCATGCGGCGCAACGGGCAGATGCCAGGCTTCGGCCATGGAAGCGATCTTGCGCGCTTCGGAAAGTCCACCACACCAGCTGATGTCAAGCATCACCACGCCGGCAGCGCCAGTTTCCAGAAGATCTCGGAAAGCCCAGCGCGAGCCGAGCGTCTCCGATGCGGAAATCGGCGCGGGTGAAACGGCGGCATAACGCGTCAGGCTGGAAAGGCTGTCCATCTTGATCGGATCTTCGTGCCAGAAGGTCTGGTAAGGGGTGAGCGCCTTGGCGATCTGCATGGCGGGCAGAAGTTGCCACATGGAGTGAAACTCCACCATAATATCCATCTTGTCGCCGACTGCCTTGCGAATTTTCTCGAACGGCTCGAGCGCGCTTTTCAGGTCAGGCATCGAGATATATTGGCCGCGCGTCTTTTCCGCCGCCGCATCGAAAGGCCAGATCTTCATGGCCGTGATGCCGTCTTCCAGCAGCGAATGGGCAAGCTCGTCCGCCCGGTGCAGGAAGCCGTTCAGATCGTCATAATCCTTGCCGCCGGACAGGCCGTAATTGGCCGTCTGCTGGCCGGTCGCCTTCTTGATATATTCCGTGCCCGCGCAGGTATTGTAGGTGCGGATTTCCCTGCGGCTGAAGCCGCCAAGCAATTGCGCAATAGGCTGGTTGGTGGCCTTGCCGAAAATATCCCAAAGCGCGATATCGAAGGCCGAATTACCGCGTACTTCCGCACCCGATGAACGGAAGCCGAGATAACCGACGAGGTCCTGTGCCAGAAGGTCGATCTGCAGCGGATCGCGGCCGATCACGCGGGGTGCGATATATTCGTGCACATAGGTTTCAACCGTCTCGGCGCCGTAGAAGGTTTCACCAAGTCCGGTAATGCCCTCATCCGTGTGGACCAGGACCCAGAGCAGGTTTGCCCGTTCCGCCACGCGGACGGTTTCGAGTTTCGTAATTTTCATGAAGTGTCTCCTCCAGAGGCAGGCAGTTTTCGGTCTGGAACTGCGTTTGAAAAATCAGGCGATGCCGGCGGCCAGAAGCGCATGCACGCTTTCATCGAAATGCCGCGCCATAAGTGTCGAGGCCGTTTGCGGGTCGCCCGCGGCAATGGCCTGTCCGATGGCGATATGAAGTTCAGTCGCGGCATGACGCTGCGCGTCGGATTTGCGGCTCTTCCAGCCGATCGGCCATGTCTGGCGCGTCACATTCTGAAAGGCGCCGAGAATGAGTTCGAAAACCGGGTTCTTGGAGGCTCTGGCAACGGCAAGGTGAAAGGCAAGGTCGTGTTCCATGACCCTGTCACTATAGCCAAAGTCCCGCTCCATATTGTTGGCGTGGTCGAGAATGGTGAGCGCCTCCGCATCCGTTCGCCGCAACGCCGCCAACGTCACGGTTCTGACTTCGATGGTGCGGCGCACGTCGTAAATCTGCTGGATGTTGATCTGCTCGGTGTGAATGCCATGTTCGAACATCAGCGACATCGCGCCATGATCCAGCGTCGCCACCGTGGCGCGCTTGCCGACGCTGACATCGATCAGCCGCATGGCCGACAAGGACCGGAAAGCCTCGCGAACCACGGTGCGCGAGACACCGAGCTGCTGCGAGAGCGAAAGCTCGCTGGGCAGCTTCGCTCCGGGGGCAAGTTCGTTTTCGCGAATGTGGCGCGTGATTGCGCCAATCGCGCTGCTGACGAGATCGGTTTCCTGCGAAATGGGCTTATACAATCGTTCCTCCAACCTGTAGGACAGGTTAACGGAAAATTGCTTATAGGATTTTTATCGCCGAAACAAGCGCCATCTCCTGCGCGATTGCTGGTTCCTGTCCGCTTTTTAGGGAACCTAAGCTTCAAACCCCTGTAGAAATCGCTTCACAAGCTTGTTCAGCGCCGTGCGCTCTTCTTCGCTGAGCTGTGCGACCAGCCGTTGCTGGTTCTCGACATGGGCGCTGACCGCGTCCTCGACAATGGCAAATCCCCGCTCCGTCAATGATATCAATACGCTGCGACGATCCTGCGGGTTGTGGATGCGCTCCACCAGACCCGCTTTTTCCAGCTGGTCGATCCGGTTGGTCATCGTGCCGGAGCTTACCATTGTCATGGCCAGCAGATCACCGGGCGAAAGCCGGTAGGGCGCGCCCGCGCGCCGTAATGTCGCCAGCACATCAAAAGCGGAAGAGGAGAGGCCGTGTTTCAGCAGCACCGCCTCCACCTCGCGACCGAGATGCGTGGTTAGCCGTTTCAAGCGCCCAAGCAGCCCCATTGGCTCGACATCGAGATCGGGCCTCTCCTTGCGCCATTGCGCCAGAATGTGATCGACGTGATCAATCGGTTCTTTGTTCATCACCAAGGCATAACAACTGATATCTTGACGTCAAGATAAAATTGGCTAAGTTGTATTTATCTTGATATAGAGATTCTTGAAATGAAGAAAAATACGACATATGCCGCCGATGTGCTGGTGACGGCACTTGCCCCCGCCATCTGGGGAACGACCTACTTCGTCACCACCGAATTCCTGCCGCATGGATATCCATTCCATGTTGCGATGCTGCGCGCCTTGCCGGCCGGCATATTGCTGTTGCTTCTCGTCAGAAAACTACCGGAGGGCATCTGGTGGCCACGCAGCCTTATTCTAGGTGCGCTGAATTTCTCGTTTTTCTGGGCGATGCTTTTCGTTTCGGCTTACCGGCTGCCGGGTGGTGTAGCCGCGACTGTGGGTGCGATCCAACCCCTGATCGTCATCGGCCTTTCGCGGGTGTTTCTCGCCGCGCCGGTCCGGCCGCTGGCCATTGTCGCTGGTCTTCTGGGGATTGTCGGCGTCGCACTTCTGGTTTTGGCGCCGGGTGCTGCCGCGCTGGATGCCGTCGGCGTGGCTGCGGGTCTTGCAGGCGCCGTATCCATGGCCTTTGGAACCGTGCTCACCCGCAAATGGCGACCGCCGGTGTCGAACCTCACCTTTACGGCCTGGCAATTGACGGCTGGAGGCATTCTGCTTCTGCCGATCGCATATTTCCTGGAACCGGCCCTGCCTGCACCTACCGCGGCCAATATTCTCGGCATGGCCTATCTCGGCATTATTGGTGCCGCCTTGACCTATTTTCTGTGGTTCCGCGGTCTCGCCCGCATCGAACCCTCGGCTGCAGCCTCGCTCGGTTTCCTAAGCCCCGTCGTTGCGACCCTGCTCGGCTGGCTGGCGCTCGGCCAAAGCCTCACGCCAGCGCAAATCGTCGGCTTCGTTGCAGTGCTTTTCAGCATCTGGCTCAGTCAGCGGAGCCAGCTGCCGAAATAGCTCAGGCCCATTCGCCCTTGCGCATCACCGGAACTGTGGAGCCATCCGGCTTCACGCCATCGATATCCACCTTATCGGAACCGATCATCCAGTCGATGTGGATCAGGCTGGAATTGCCGCCTTGCGCCTTGATCTGATCCTGCGACAACGAAGCACCATCAACGAAGCATTTCGAATAGCATTGGCCGAGCGCAATGTGGCAGGAGGCGTTTTCGTCGAACAGCGTGTTGTAGAACAGGATGCCACTTGCCGAAATCGGCGAGGAATGCGGCACCAGTGCCACTTCACCCAGACGCCGCGCACCCTCGTCGGTATCGAGCACCTTGTTCAGCACGGCTTCGCCCTTCGAAGCCTTGGCTTCCACGATGCGGCCGCCTTCGAACTTCACCTGGATATCGTCGATCAGCGTTCCCTGATGTGAAAGCGGCTTGGTGCTGGACACGTAACCATCCACCCGCAGCGCATGCGGTGTGGTGAACACTTCTTCCGTCGGAATGTTCGGGTTGCAGGTGACACCGTTCTTGGCGGTTGAGGCCCCCCCATGCCATTCGTGGCCGTCCGCCAGGCCGATTTTCACGTCCGTGCCGGGACCGGTGAAATGCAGCGACGAGAAACGTTCACCGTTCAGCCATGCCGAACGCTTGGCGAGATTGGCGTTATGCTCCGCCCATGCCGCGACCGGATCGGCGAGATCTACCCGCGAAGCGGCGAAGATGGCGTCCGCGAGCTTGCGAACCGCTTCGTCTTCCGTCACACCGGGAAAGACCTGTTTTGCCCAGGACGGGTTTGGATAGGAGATGATGTTCCAGTTGATATCGAAGTTGGAAATCTTCTCAAGCGCCGGCTTATAGGCCGTGGAATTGGCCTTGTTGGCGCGCGCCACCTTGGCGGGATCCTGTTCGGCCAGCAGCATGGGGTTGTCGCCGGCAATCGCAAGCCGCGCCGCGCCATTGGCATAGGCCTTGGCCATGCCGTCATAGAGCCAGCCGGAAGCCCGGTCGAAATTGGCGTCGCTGGCGTGGCGGTAGCGGGAAAGCGTGGTTTCCTCGTCGGAGTAGAAGGTGGTGACCAGCCCGCCGCCGGCAAGATAGGCGTGTTTGGTCAAAAACCGCACCAGCGGCAACGCGGCCAGCGGAGCGGTGATCACCAGATCCTGATCCTTCTGCAATTGCAGGCCGACCTTGACGGCGACTTCAGCCAGTTTCTCGAGTTTGACGGGATCGATGGGGGAAACAGTCATGATCTGCCTTCGTATATTTCAATCGGAGGCGCCGACCATAGCCCATTCGCTTCGAAAGCCAAATGCTTTCAAAGCTGTGTCGAGACGTCAATCGGCCACCAAAGGTGCGACAACGGCTTTCAGCGCCGCCTGCGCGTCGCCGGGGGAAAGCCTTACCTGCAAACCGCGCTGGCCACCATTCATGTAGACATAGGAATGGGTCATGGCCCCAGTCTCTATGGCGGTCGGAACCTGTTTTTTCTGTCCAAAAGGGCTGATGCCGCCCACATGATAACCGGTTGCCCGCTCCGCATCGGCGGGCTTCATCATGCTGGCAGATTTCCCCCCGAAGGCGGCGGCGAGCTTCTTCATGCTCACTTCCCGGTCGGACGGGACGACGACGCAGACCGGCTTGCCATCCAGCTCGGCCATCAGTGTTTTCAGAACCAGATGTGGCGGTTCGCCGATAGCTTCGGCCGCCTGCAGGCCGATCCGGTCGGCATTCGGGTCGTAGTCATAGGTAACTGTGGTGAAGTTCACATCGGCCTTGGTCAGCATCTGGGTAGCGCGGGTTGTCTTGGACATGGTGGCCTGCGCTCACGCAAAGAGGGACTGATAGGTTTCCGGCTTGAAGCCGACGGTTATCGTCTCCTTTGCCTCCAGCACCGGTCGCTTGATCATGGAGGGCTGCTCCAGCATCAGGCCAATGGCCTTTTCGCGGGTAAGATCGGCTTTCTGGCTATCGTCCAGTTTTTTGAAGGTAGTGCCGGCCCGGTTCAGAACCGTTTCCCAGCCCGCGGCATCGCACCATGTTTCGAGATGGGCCTGGTCGATGCCAGCCGTCTTGTAGTCATGGAAAGAATAGTCGACACCGTTGGCCTCCAGCCAGCTTCTGGCCTTTTTCATCGTGTCGCAGTTCTTGATGCCGTAAATGGTGACCGTCATGTTGCCTGCCTCTTTGTCTTGAACTTCCGGCATAACAAATAATGCGCCGTATTCAACCCGCAGCCTGAAGCACGGAATTCTAGCCATGCAAAAATGCAGTGTCTGACATCCAAACGAGCGCGAGCAAAGCTGCATGGCTTCCCTGCTACATCATGAGTTGTAGCAGAGGCCAAAAATGCCCATTATCTGGGCATCAAAGATGGAGAGAAAAATGCGTCAGGTTGCAAAGACATCGCGTAACTTCTTTGGCGAAACTTTCGCCGTTCTCGGTGCCGCACTTTCGGTTTCGGCCGCTGTTCGCGCGCATCGCAAGCCGGCCCGCGCCGACCTCGAAGCGCTTGGCATCGACGGCAAGGCTTTCGACAAGGTTCAGCTCTAAGCTGATTATCGTTTGCAGCGAGGCGACATCGCCTCGCTCGTGCGTATATGTTGGCGGGCCTTAGCGTTCCGCCTGCTTTCGGTTCGGCCGTTTTCTCGGACCGATCAGTTTATCCGGTAAATGCAGCTGGCTTTCGAGCGGCTCATAACGATCTGCTTTTGCGGAAAGTGCGAAGCGTCCAAGGGACTCATGTCGCGTTTCGCCATTATGGCTGAAAACAAGCTCGAAATTACCCGCAAGCCAGCTATAGGGTTTTCCGGCCGGCATCGGCTCTATCTTCCCGCAGCCATAAATCATCGTGATATGCGGCGTGTAAGATGGTGCCGCGATATAGGGAAGGTTTGCCTGTCGAAGCGCGCGTTGCAGCAGCTTCACCAGAGCGTTGATCTCCGGCAGATCACCACCGTTTCGCAGCACCAGACTATTGCGATTGCCGAAAAGCGCGCTTGCGTCCAGGGTGACCGGAACAGGCCGCGCGTTTACCGCACCCATTGCCGCCTTCAGCCTGCTTGTCAGTCCGTGAGGGATTGTCTCGAAACATCCCAAACACAGCAGGGTTATGTGCAGAAGCTCGGCGGGATATGCCTCGCGGGTTGTCCGACCCTTGGCATGATGCGATGCATCGATAAAAATTCTTTCCGCCAATTGCCGTGGTGGCTTCAGCAGTAGCAGGAGCTTGTTTCGAAAGCGCGGATTGATGCGCCGTATTTTCTGCGGCTCCAGCCCATCAAAACAAAGCTGCCTTAAGGCTCTTTCGTCCGCCAACTCGCACTCCATGACGATGCTCCACAGCCTTATACCAAGGCCGGAAACCTATCATTGCGCGGTGATAAAATAAAGAACAAAAGAGGAACAAAAGGCGGAATTGCTCCGCCTTCGTTTTATTCCCACTCGATCGTGCCGGGCGGCTTGCTCGTCACGTCATAGACGACACGGTTGATGCCCCGGACTTCGTTGATGATGCGGGTCGCGGCGCGGCCGAGGAAATTCATGTCGTAGGGGTAGAAATCCGCCGTCATGCCATCCACGGAGGTCACAGCGCGGAGCGCACAGACGAAGTCATAGGTGCGGTAGTCACCCATGACGCCCACGGTCTGCACCGGCAGGAGCACTGCGAAGGCCTGCCAGATGGTGTCGTAAAGACCCGCCTTGCGGATTTCGTCGAGATAGATCGCATCTGCCTTGCGCAGAATATCGAGCTTCTCGCGGGTGACCGCACCGGGGCAACGGATCGCCAGACCCGGGCCGGGGAAGGGATGGCGCCCGATGAAGCTTTCCGGCAGGCCAAGTTCACGGCCAAGCGCACGCACCTCGTCCTTGAAGAGCTCGCGCAGCGGCTCCACCAGCTGCATGTTCATGCGCTCGGGAAGGCCACCGACATTGTGGTGGCTCTTGATGGTGACGGAAGGACCGCCGGAGAAGGAAACGCTCTCGATGACGTCAGGGTAAAGCGTGCCCTGCGCGAGGAAATTCGGAGCACCCTTGCCGTCTGCTGCGATCTTGGCAGCTTCCGCCTCGAAGACCTCAATGAACAAACGGCCGATAGTCTTGCGCTTCACTTCCGGGTCGGAGACGCCAGAAAGCTGGCCCAGGAACATGTCTGCGGCATCCACATGTACCAGCGGAATATTGTAATGGTCGCGGAACATGCCGACGACCTGCTCGCTTTCGCCAAGCCGCATCAGACCGTGGTCGACGTAAACGCAGGTCAGCTGGTCACCGATCGCCTCATGGATGAGGATCGCCGCAACCGAGGAATCGACGCCGCCGGAGAGTGCGCAGAGCACGCGCCCGGTGCCGACCTGATCGCGGATCTTGCGGATCATCTCGGCGCGATAGGCTGCCATCGTCCAATCGGATTTGAGACCGACGATCTTGTGCACGAAGTTGGAGAGCAGCTTGCCGCCATCTGGCGTATGCACCACTTCCGGGTGGAACATGGTGGTGTAATAGTGGCGTGTCTCGTCGGCAGCTATGGCGAAGGGTGCGTTCTCGGAGGTTGCGATAACCTCGAAACCCTCCGGCAGTTTCGTCACGCGGTCGCCGTGGCTCATCCAGACGGGATAGCTCTTGCCCTGTTCCCAGAAACCGTCGAACAGAGGGCTTGCCTTTTTGATGTCGATATCGGCGCGCCCGAATTCCGCCGCGTGACCGCCCTCGACAACACCGCCAAGCTGGGTGCAGAGCGTCTGCTGGCCGTAGCAGATGCCGAGGATCGGAACCTTGCTGTCGAACACCGCCTGCGGCGCACGCGGGCTGCCTTCCGCCGTGACAGATGCGGGGCCGCCGGAGAAGATCACGCCCTTGGGCTGGAGCTTCTCAAACGCCTCTGCGGCATTCTGAAACGGGTGGATTTCGCAATAGACCCCGGCTTCGCGGATGCGGCGCGCAATCAGCTGCGTCACCTGGCTGCCGAAATCGATGATGAGAATGCTGTCGGGATGGGCTATCTGGGTCATGGCGAGCCTTTAAAGAAAATGGCGGCTTTAGGCAACCCGGAAGCGGGCGTCTAACAGCGGAAATTTACTAAAATCGCGAGGTTCAAAGGGTGATCGCACCATCTTCGATAGCGCGGCAAAGCCTGTCGACGGCGTCTGCGAGCTTTTCATCGATGATATGCAGATATTCCGTCCAGTCGTCCACATGGTTCACATCTTCCCTGCCGTCGGAAATACCGCGCAGGCCGATGAGCGGCACGCCGAAGCGCTGGCAGGCCCGGAGCACGGCATAGGTTTCCATTTCCACCATATCGGCATCGATCGACCCATAGGCGGCACCAGAGACGACGTTGGCGCCCGTGGAAAGCCGCGCCTCGGCAATATCGGGTATGCGCAGGGGCAAGGCCACCTCGGCCGGCAGATCGAGAAACGGCGTGCGGCCCTTTTCAAAACCGAAGGCGGAGGCATCCATGTCGCGATAGGCAACAGAAATCGCCTGATAGATGCCAGTCTGGTCGAGCGTCCGCGAGCCGGCGGAGCCGAGCGAAACGACAAGGTCAGGCAGATGGTCCGCCGCATCGAGACCGGCAAGAATTGCCGTGACCGAAATCGCTGCCTCGACCGGGCCGACGCCGGTCATCAAGGGCGCGATGCGCGCCTGCAGGTGTGGACCGTATTCGGCGGAAGCCGCCATGACGAAAAGAATGGATTTGTCTGCAACATGCAAAAGCCGGTAGCTCATCCGGAAATATCCTCGCGGCCCTTTACCACCATCATCGTGCCCGTCATGGAGGCGATCAGCTTCGCCGGCCCGTCGGAAAGGGCGTAAGCGCGGCCATCGGCAACGATCAGGTTGTTGCCCGGCTTGATGATTTCGCCACGAAACAGGAACCGCTCGCCGCGCCCGGGTGACATGAGGTTGACCTTGAACTCGATTGTCAGCAGCGAGGCTTCCGGCTCTATGATCGTATAGGCGGCATAGGTGCAGGCGGTATCCAGGCCGGCGGCAATGACACCGGCATGCAATATGCCGTGCTGCTGTGTCAGCTTTTCATGAAACGGCAGCTCGATTTCCACCAGACGGTGTTCGATGCGGCTTATCTGCGCACCGATTGCCTGCACCACACCCTGCCGCGCAAAGCTTCTTTCTATCCGCTGACGAAAATCGCCGGGATCCGTGATCTCCATTGGCTTACCTGCCTGCTTTTGTCCTCACCGCAAACTGACATGGCGTGTGGCGGCGGGCAAGGCAAGTGCCGCAGGAGCAATTAGTTCAGCACGGCGATGCTTGCATTCAGCAGCGTGGCAAAGGCGACCCAAAGGGCGTAGGGCACGAAAAGCCACATGGAGATGCGGTCGCGACTATAGGTGAGCGCAATGAAAGCCAGAATGCAGATCAGCATAGGCACGATGATGACGAGCGCGCCTGTCGGGCTTTGCATGCCGAAAAAGATTGGCGACCACAGGAAATTCAGCACCAGCTGCGTGAACCAGAGACGCATGCGCGTGCCCGCCGGTCTCACGATCCATGTTCGCGCGCCTGTAATGCCGATCATCACGTAGAGCGTTGTCCAAACCGGGCCGAATATCCAGTTGGGCGGGTTGAAGGGCGGCTTCTGAAGCGACTGGTACCATTCGCCCGGCACGTTGTTGATGCCGATGAGCGCACCCAGCGCAACAACCACAACCACGAAAATGATATACACGGACAGGTTTTTCATGACGCCTCAAATGCTTTTTGGTCTTTTTTGTTCCGGTGCATTTTCAGTATTTTAGCCTGAAATACGCACGATATGCTGGTCCCACGCCACGTCGCTGCGAATAGCCTCGAAAAATCCGTCATAGGAAGAAACCGCAATGCCCTTTATGGCGGGGGCAACGCCCGCAGCCTCCCGCACGGTCGTCTCGGATACAACACGCCCGGTTTTCGCATCCAGCGTCACGGCCGCGTTGCCATTGGGTGAGGTCAGGCCCACCAGGCCATCGCGCCGGTTGACGGCGATGGCACCGACATAATTGGCAAGGCGCACCGTCGTTTGCTCTGGTAGATCGACGAAGGCAAGGTCCTCGCCCTTCGAGAAATGGCCAACAAGCGGCGGAAGATCGTTGCGCGGTCCCTCATATTGGCAGGCGAACCAGACACGCCCGTCATCGCCGAGATCGACATGGCGGGTGGAAAGCTGTCGTAACTGATCTGGCATCGTATGTTTCTGGATCAACTGGCCGCTGGCGGCGTCCAGAAGCACGAGCGACGGCTGCATGCTGTCGACATTGAGTTTGGTTCGGCCGAAATCCGGGTGGGTCTCGATGCCGCCATTGGCGATCACGATCAGCCTGCCATCGTCGCTCACGGTCATGTCATGGGTGCCAATGCCGTGGGCGTCGTATTCACCGATGCGGGCAAATCC
The DNA here is from genome assembly GCF_001427205.1 of Rhizobium sp. Root491. Classification (NCBI taxonomy): domain Bacteria; kingdom Pseudomonadati; phylum Pseudomonadota; class Alphaproteobacteria; order Hyphomicrobiales; family Rhizobiaceae; genus Rhizobium; species Rhizobium sp. Root491. The sequence continues at coordinate 1,151,080 of NZ_LMFF01000001.1, read as the reverse complement.
GTTGCGGGCATCGTAAAGCCCGATAACACCGCGATTGCCATCGAAGTCGTTTTCGCTGGCGTAGAGGACCGCACCGTCGGGAGAAAATTGTCCGTGGCCGTAGAAGTGGCGGTTTTCCGGCGTGTGCATCACGACAGGCTCGCGGCGTCGCGCGGGGTCAAAGGCCATGAAGAAGGTGCCGGGCCGGCGCGCAAAGGCCACTGTCATGCCGGTCGCATGGCTCGTTGCCATTCCGTGGGCGCGGGCTGGGAGCGCAACACGGTCGATGATCTCGCCGCGTTCGCTCACAGTCGCAATGCCGTAGGAACCGTCATGGGCGCGAAAAGCGGAAGCGAAGACAGCGTCCGCGCGTTCAAGCGCATGCAGCGAGCCGGGAGCGAGCGTCGCAAGGAACGGAATGCCCGCTGCCTTGATAAAGCTGCGCCTGTCTATGAGCGTCGGCTTTTTGCCTGATATCACCGCCTCAGTCTCCGTCGGCGAAGGAAAAGCCGGAGCTGAGACCGATTGCGCCGCCATACTGGTCGTTGAGGCGGTAGATCAGGTCTTTGCCGTTCAGCAGCAGGTAATCCACCTTGGCGCGTTGCTGGTCGTCATCAAGCGCCTTTTCCACGTTGGTATCAATCGTTCCCGCAATGCGGATCATCGATTTGGCGATGAAATCGATGGAGTTGACGATGGAGCGCTGGTCGGGTGGCACGAGTTCGACCATATCGGCCGTGTGCAGGAGGGTCTGAACGGCCTTGATGTTTGCGGCAATGCTTTTCCACGTCAGGCCGGACCGCCAGTAGATCGCCGTGCGGGGAAACTTCGCCTTGTCCGGCCCCTTGTAGAACGTCTCTATGCGCTGGTCGCGGATTGCTTCGGCGCCGTGCACGAGAATGCCAAGCAGGGCAACCAGCGCCTCACGCTCATCGCGAAAAACGGGATTATTCGCGCCGGGCTGCGTCCAGTTTTTCTGCGCTCCATCAGGTGCGTTCCAGCTGTCGGAAAGCTCCGCCGCCACATTGGCAACGTTGCCGGCAATCGCCGCGCCATAACGGCAACGGAAATCGCCCTTCTTGTCGAACAGGTCACCCGCTCCGGCGCCATAGAGCACGAATTCCAGCGCGCCGAGGCCCTGCGCTGCGACACTCTTGCCCTTCAGGCTCTCGGCGCTGGTGACGCTTTCGTCCTTTTCCGCAAGGTAACGCTGTACCTGTTTCAGGCCAAGACCCTTCTTGTCTGGGTAATAGAGCACACGTTCGAAGCGGTTGTGCTCGATCACCGGACCGACCCGAACGATCTCGATGGTTGACCAACTGGAGACCGTATCGGCAAAGGCCGCTTTGGCCGCTTCATCCGTCGTCTTGGAAGGGGCGGCGCAGAACGCCTTCATGCTGCCTTCCAGCTTCTCTGCCGATTGCCGGAAGTGGTCATAGCCGGGACGGATGAAACCGTTCACCGCTTTTTCCATCACGCCCCGGACCTGTACGGCGTCGAGCGGTGGCGGCGGCATCAGCTCCACATCCTGCGCCATTGCGGGCCGCATACCCAAAAGCAGCAGCACGGAGATGAGACCGGGTATTTTTCGCATGGCATTTTTCATCAAAGGGACTCCAGAAAAGCCAGCAAAGCCTGCCGGTCGGATTTTTGCAAGGCGGCAAAGGCATCGCGCGCTTTTTGCGCTTCGCCGCCGTGCCATAATATCGCTTCTGTCAGGCTGCGCGCCCGCCCGTCATGCAGGTAAAAGCCGTTGCCATTCACGCTTCGCGTCAGACCGATACCCCAGAGCGGCTGGGTTCGCCATTCCTGCCCGCTTGCTTCGCCCACCTGCTGGCCGTCGGCAAGCTCCTCTCCCATGTCGTGCAGCAGAAAATCCGAGTAGGGCCAGATCAGCTGGAAAGACTGCATGGGGTCGGCAGTGTCACGGCGGGTGACGAATTTCGGTGTATGGCAGGATGTGCAGCCAGATGCGTAAAAAAGCTGCTTTCCCCGCAACACGGTGGGATCACCCACATCGCGGCGCTGCGGCACTGCAAGGTTTTCGGTGTAAAAGGTCACGAGATCGAGAATGGGGTCTGGCGCCTCCACTGGCCCAAGCCGTGGCTGCACGCCGGTCGGCATGGCAAGACAGTCTTTTTGAACGTCGGTGCAATCACCATAGGCGTTTTGTGCATCCGGCGTGGAAATACCGATATCGTGGGAGAAAGCGCTAGCGCTCTGGTCGCGGACGCTGGCGTTCTGGGCTTTCCAGCCAAATCGGCCGAGCTTCACTTCGCCGGTCCGGTGATCCCGTACAAAAGCAGGGCGCCCGGAAATGCCGTCGCCATTTTTGTCATCCGGATCGGCGCCGGCCAGAATATCGGCCTCGGCAATGGCCTCGATCAGCCCAAGCCCAAGGGTTGGCATGGCAATCCGCGCCGACAAAGTCGTATCGACGCCCAGGGGGCCATAGTGCAGGCCTGCCACGGCATAGTCTGGCTTGCGAAGCATCACCACCTCGCCGTCGGCCAGCCGCACGGGCTTTTCGATATAGGTGACGACAGGTTTGCCCTCTGCAGCGAGGCCGGGAATGGCAACGTTCTGAAGCTGCCGGCCATAGGTCTCGTCGGGAAAATTCAACACCTCGTGGCGCGCAATCGCTGCCCGTTCCGCCTCGTTGCGGGCAGGCCGGGCCAGCCGCAGAAACAGGGAGACGGCATCTTCGCCGGCAAGTGGCGGTCGGCCTCTGCCGTCCTTCACATGGCAGGCCTGGCAGGATCGGGCGTTATAGAGCGGCCCCAACCCGTCTGAGGCTTGCGTGGAGGAGGGGGAAGACACCCAGAGCTTCTGGAACAGCGCATTGCCGAGCTTGAAATCCTGTTTTCTCTCAAACGGCATTGTTGCGGATGGATGCGAAAACGCGCCGCTATCGGCTTTATGGGTGCTGGTCGTTGCCCCGCCGGACATGGCCTCGAAGGGCTCCGGCATGGTAAAATCCATCGTCGGCGCGGTGACAGCCTGAACGCGGCTTTGATCTTTTTCCGTCAGGTCGTCACGAAGCGGCGCGGCAAGCACCATCGATGCCACAAGGCAGGCTGCCCCGGCGAAGAAGAACGGCTTGCGGATCCGCGGCAGCGATGACTTCATGGAAAGCATGGGAATGGCGGGCCGCAGCGATCTGCGGCCCGCATTGGCTCTTATTTGAAGACGGCGTTCGGATTATCGAGGCTGGCGGAACCTTCAAGTTCGATCTTGCCGAGATCGAGTGCCGCAATCACGCGTTCGACGGTTTTCGTCTGGTCGAGAAGGCCGTCGATGGCAGCCTGAACCACGGCGTTGCCTTCCTTGTTGCCTTCGCCGATCATCTGGTCGTAGGCCTCGACCGTCTGGGCACGCTTTTCCATGGCATGCATGGCGTCGAGCGTCTTGTTCAGCTTCGCCGTCATCTCGTCGTTCAGCGCCTTGTCCTTGGCGCCGACCAGCTCCGACAGCGAGGCGCCGGTCATCTTCGTTCCATCCACACGGGTATATTCGCCGGTATAGGCAGATGCGATGCCGATGGCGTCGTTAAGATGCGAATTATAGGTATTGTCGGAGAAGCAATCATGCTCCTCTTCCGGATCGTGCAGCAGAAGGCCGAGCTTCATGCGCTCCCCTGCCAGCTCGCCATAGGAAAGAGAGCCCATGCCGGTGAGAATGGCGGTCAGGCCGGCTTTCGGGTCGGCTTCCACTGTCTTGGTGGCTTCGCCTTCCGGCGCCCAGGCGTCCACCATTTCCTGAAGATCCTTGATCAGCAGGGTGGAGGCGGACTTCAGGTAATCGGCGCGGCGGTCGCAATTGCCGTTCGTGCAATTCTTCTTGTCGTAGTCGGTATAGGGGCGGTTGCCCGCACCCGGTCCGGTGCCGTTCAGGTCCTGGCCCCAGAGCAGGAATTCGATGGCGTGGTAACCGGTCGTCACATTGGCTTCGACATCGCCCGCCTCGTGCAGGCTTTCGATCAGTTCGGGGGTGATCTTCGAGGTATCGACATCTTCGCCGCTGATCTTGATCTTCGGATTGGCGATGATGTTTGCGACGTAAAGCTCGTTCTCGTCGCTCTCGGTGCCGTAGGAACCGTCGACATAGTCGATCAGGCCTTCATCCAGCGGCCAGGCGTTTACCTTGCCTTCCCAGGCGTCGACCACAGGGTTGCCGAACCGGTAGACTTCCGATTGCTGGTAGGGAACGCGCGCCTTGATCCACGCTTCACGTGCAGCTTTCAGCGTTCCTTCGCTCGGTGTTGCGATCAGCGCATCGATTGCCTTGTCCAGCGCCTTCGCCGTGGTCAGCGAATCCTCGTATTTCGCATGCGCGACGTCGGCGTAATGCTTGACGACAGCGGCGGCGTCGGTCGCAGCGCTGGCGGGAAGCGCGGTGAAGGTCGCGGATGCGGCCAGAAGCGCGAAAGACGCGCTGAGAATGGTTTTGCGGATCATGATCCCTCTCCTTGGGCAGGCGTGAAATAACCTCACGCTGCGGCAAGCGAGTTCTGACCCAATCGCAAACTTGTGTCAAATATTCTAGTTTAGAATGCTTTGAAACAAGCTACTCGGTGTTTTTCGAAGTAAAATCAGCGCGTGCAAAACCTGTTTCACGCTTTGCGTTTCATTACGCAGAAGAAGAAACCATCCGTATCTGTAGTTGCAGGCGTCAGCGTCACTGTCTTGCCGTCAGAGGAATGCGGTTTGTTTGCATTGCCGCCAAAAGTCGTCTGCCAGCGTTCCAGTGCCGAACCGATATAGAATTGCGGATTTTCTTCGCAGAAGCGCGTGACCTGCTGCTCGTTTTCCTCGGGCAGAACCGAGCAGGTGACATAAAGCAGCTCGCCGCCGGGGCGTACAAAACCCTTGGCCTGCGAAAGGGCCTCGCCCTGCTGCTGTACCCGTTCTTCCAGATTGCGTGTGGTCAGCCGCCATTTGGTGTCAGGCCGCCGGCGCCATGTTCCGGTGCCAGTGCAGGGGGCGTCCACCAGAACGCGATCGAATTTTTCATGAAACGGGACAAGTCCGGCTGCGCGGTCATGAACCTGCACATTGCGCGTGCCGGCTCGTTTCAGCCGCTCGATAATCGGCGCGAGCCGCTTGCGATCCGCGTCGAAGGCGTGAACCTGACCCTTGTTGTTCATGCTGGCGGCCATGGCCAGCGTCTTGCCGCCGCCACCGGCGCAATAATCGAGTATCTGTTCGCCTTCATGCGCGCCGGCAAGATCGGCAACGATCTGCGATCCCTCGTCCTGAACTTCGAACCAGCCCTTCTGGAAGGACAGTTCGGCGGTCACATTCGGCAGGCGGGAAGGGCCTTCGCCGGCGGGGATGCGGACACCCTGACGGGCGATATGCGTTGCTTCCGCACCGCTCTCTTCCAGCGCCTTCAGCACCTTGTCGCGAGTGGCCTTCAGCGTGTTGGCCCGCAGATCAAGTGTCGGGCGCTGGTTCAGCGCCTGCGCCTCGGCAAGCCAGCCCTCTCCGAACGCCGTCTCGAAGGATGCTTGAACCCATTCGGGAATGTCGCCCTGAATATGGGCTGGTGCATCGGCGAGAGAACGGGAGAGAAAGGCTTTCTGCTTTTCTTCATCAGGCGCGGCAGGGGCAAATTTGTCGCCGTCGAATTCCGCCGCAAGTTCCGAAAAGCTCTTGCCCCATTGGCGCAGCAGAACTGCATAACCAAGCGAGGCGGCGCTGTCGTCATCCATCAGCCAGGCGTGTGACAGTTTCATGCGCAGCGCGTCATAGACGATGTTGCCGATCGCGGCCCTGTCACCCGAACCTGCGAAACGATGGGCAAGTCCCCAGTCCTTCAGAGCATCGGCAACGGGACGCCTGCGTCCCTCAATATCCGCCAATACTTCGATTGCTCCGGCCAAACGCCCGCCCAAACGCATTGTCTACCTCATTTTGCTGATTAGCCCGGTTGGTAGACGCGAATGGCGGCAAGGGCAAGGCTCAATCGGCGCTGACGACCTCGTAGCAGACCTTGGCGGTGCCGGAACTGATCATGCCGATGTTTTTCGCAGCGGCCTTGGAAAGATCGAGAACGCGACCCTTGATGAACGGACCGCGGTCATTGATGCGCACCACAACGGCCTTGCCGTTACGGGCATTGGTAACCTTGACCTTGGTGCCGAACCGCAGCGAGCGGTGAGCGGCGGTCATGTTGGCGGCGTTCATACGCTCGCCCGAAGCAGTCTTGGAGCTCAACGCATACCACGATGCCCCTCCACAACCATTTGCCGCATTCGCCTGAAGAGGCGCAATGATGGAACAGGCGGCTATAGTTGCGACGGTGAAAGTTATACGACGGATATTCAACAAACTGTGCTTCCCTGAAAATCGGCCCCGCGCCGATTGATTGTGCCCTTGCTAAACGGCCATTGTCTGGCCTGAACGCGTTTGAATGCGAGATTGTAGGGCGAGGGAAAAATGGCGAAAAAAAGCTGATCTCAAATCACGAAGTGTTACAGACTGTAACATTCGTGATCGTTAGCCGGAAAGGTGTCGTCGGTGCCTTATTGTTGAAAAGTGGAAAAAATGACGCAGAATCAATGCTCAATGGAAATGCTGTTACAAGTCACGCCTTCGTGAATCCAGTTCACGAAATGTGAGTGAAATATTTTTCTAATGGCTACGATTTTAGCGATTTTTGCATGGTTAATAAAAGCCTAATTGACTGAAAAACCACCAAAACCATCCTCAAAAACGGGTTTGGAAGGATTTTTCATCGCTTTTAACTGGGGGATTTTTAGCCCCGCCAGAGGCCGCTTTCCCACAATTGTGTCAGGGAGATTTTGTACTCCGGGAAGCTGAAATCGAAACCGAGGCCACGTATCCTGACGTTGGAAACACGCTTGTTCTCGCCGTAGAAGGAGCGTGCCATCGGCGTCAGATCGGCGGTCTCGAATGCCTGTTCGGGAGGCGGCTCGAGGCCCATCAACGTGGCGGCGAAGCTCACCACATCCTGCGGCGGGGCGGGTTCGTCATCCGTCACATTGAAGACGCCGCGTTCATTTCTCCGCGCCAGAAAGGCGTGGGCCGCACCAATATCTTCAACGCGGATGCGGTTGAACACCTGGTCTTTCTTCACCAGCCTGCGCGCCGTTCCCTTTTCGAAATTCATGAAACTATTGCGTCCGGGGCCATAAATTCCGGAAAGGCGCAAGATGGCAAGCGGCACCCCCGCTTTTTCAGCAGCCGCAGCCCAGGCGGTTTCGGCAGCAACGCGTTCCACGGACCGGGCCGACACCGGGCGACACGGGGTTTCCTCATCCACCCATGCGCCGTCATGGTCGCCATAGACGCCAACGGTGGAAAGATAAGCGATCCATTCAAGCTTGGGCAGAAGCCGTTTCAGGTCGTCGCCCAAAAGCGCAAGCAGTGGATCTCCATCCTTGCCCGGCGCGATGGACTGCACGAGATGCGTGACATTGGCCATTGTGGCGATGAGATCGTCACTAAGATGGGCACCGTCGAACAGGAAGGGTGTCATGCCAGTTGCAGCAAGGCTTGCGAACTTGTCCGTGCTGCGCGTGGTGCCCGATATCGTTGCAGCTTCGGTTTTCAGCGCGTTTGCAATGGCCTTGCCCGAATATCCTGCGCCGAAAATCATCACATGCATGGGTCACGCCTCTGCCAGTTGCCATTCCATTTCCGCCTCTGGATCAGGCTCCGGGGCGCGGCCGGCAGAGTATGCACGGAATTCCTCGCTGTCCATAAGCTGCGACAAAGCCCATGCGGCCATGCCGCGCACCTCCGGTGCCGGGTCTTTTTCGGCGAGAGACTTGCATTGCTGCACGAATTGCCGGTCGCGCGAGTTTCCAGCCGCTATCAGCACGTTGCGGATGAAGCGGTTACGCCCGATGCGCTTGACCGGTGAGCCGCTGAAGAAGCTGCGGAAGGCAGCGTCGTCCAGCGTCAGCAGGAAGGCGATGGAAGGTTCCTTCAAATCCTCGCGCGCCTGCAGCTTCATCTCGGAGGCGCTGGCCGCGAATTTGTTCCAGGGACAGGCGGCAAGGCAATCGTCGCAGCCATAGATGCGGTTGCCTATCATCGGCCGGAACTCGTGCGGGATGACGCCTTTGTGCTCAATGGTGAGGTAGGAGATGCAGCGGCGGGCGTCCAGCTGGTAGGGGGCGGGGAAGGCTGCCGTCGGACAGGCATCGAGACATGCGCGACAGGAGCCGCAATGGTCCTTCTCGGCCTCATCAAGACAAAGCTCGGCGGTGGTGAACATGCTGCCGAGAAACAGCCAGGAACCATGGGTGCGGCTGACCAGATTGGTATGTTTGCCCTGCCAGCCGAGACCCGCGGCTGCGGCAAGTGGTTTTTCCATCACCGGCGCAGTGTCAACGAAGACCTTCACGTCCTCGCCGGCGCGCGCGGCAAAACGGGTGGCGATTTCTTTCAGTCGCCCTTTTATGACGTCGTGATAGTCGCGGTTGCGGGCATAGACCGAAATGGCTGCCTTGTCGGCTTTGGACAGAACGCCGCGAGGATCTTCCTCAGGCCCGTAATTCAGCCCGAACATGACAATGGAGCGCACGTCACCCCACAGCGTTTTCGGCTCGGCGCGACGGGCTTCGGTCTCCTCCATCCACGCCATCGTGCCATGATAGCCCTTATCGAGAAACTGCCTCAACCGTCCCGGTGCCAGCGGAATGCTGTCCGGCGCGGTGATACGACAGAGATCGAAGCCGAGCGAAAGCGCCTCCTGACGAACGAAGTCCGTCAGTTTGCGAGCGCGTATCCGCTGCTTGTCGCTGGCAACGTCGATGGTCGTTTCTCCTGCGGGTTACTCTGCGACATATATATGCGTAGCTACACGCCGCAGCAAATAACCGGGAGGCCGGAACTTAGAAATCCAGATCGGCGTAGTGGGAGGAGGGGGCAAGGCGCGGAATGCGCTCGCTGAGGAAAGGCCGGAAGGACGGGCGCGATTTCAGCCGCTGATACCACTCCTTGGCAATTGGCGCTTCAAGCCAGTTGATTTCGCCGAGATAATCCAGCACCGAAACAGAAGCAGCCGCGGCCAGATCGGCATAACTCAATCGGTCGCCGGCGAGCCACGTCCGCGAACCCGCCAGCCATTCCAGATATTTGATGTGCTGACGAACATTGTTACGCGCGGTGCGCAGAAGCTTGGAATCCGGGGGGCCACCACCCTGCGCCGCCGTCATCTGCAATTTATAGACCCGCTCCCGCACCAGCGGTCGGGTCACATCGTTTTCCATCTTCTGCAGGAACCACTCGGTCAAGCGGCGGATTTCCGCCCGCTGAAACGGGTCTTCCGCCAGCAATCGCCGGTCACGCTTCAAAACCCCGTGCGTTTCGTCGAGAAACTCGGCGAGCACGTAGGGACCGCTGAGAGAGCGCATATTGTCATCGAGATAGACCGGCAGGGTGCCCGCCGGATTCAGCGCCAGAAACTCCCGCCTTCTTTCCCACGGCTGCTCCTCCACGAGATCGGTCTGGAACCCGTATTCCGAAAGGATCAGACGAACGAACCGGGATGCGGTCGACATGGGAGAGTGATAGAGAGTTGGCATCGGTACTCAATTTTTACGATTGGTTGTCATGATCGACAATTGCCGGAAAACTTTTTCAGTTTCGCTTCATCAAGACGCTATAAGAGCTTGGCTACTTTAAAACAAGTTTAACGCAATTGCTTTCCATTCCCGCTTCCCCCTGAAAAAAGGATACCTCATGGGTGACCAATCGATCATCAGCGCGCTTTTGCTGGGCATTATCGAGGGTCTTACGGAGTTCATTCCCGTTTCCTCAACGGCGCATGTGCTGCTGGCCGGGCATTTTCTCGGCTTCAAATCGCCGGGCAACACCTTTGCCGTTCTCATTCAGCTCGGCGCGATCATTGCTATCCTTCTTGTTTATTTTCAGAAGCTTGTGTCGATCGCCATGGCGATGCCAACAAGTGCCAAGGCGCGCCGCTTCGTGCTGGCTGTCGCTGTCGCCTTCCTGCCGGCGGCGGTGATCGGCGCTCTGGCGCATGACTTCATCAAGACGGTGCTGTTCGAAACACCCATCCTCATCTGTATCGTACTGGTTATCGGCGGCGTCATATTGCTGGCCGTCGACCGGATGCCGCTGAAGCCCAGATATACCGACATCATGGATTATCCGCCGTCGCTTGCCTTCAAGATCGGTCTGTTCCAGTGCCTTGCGATGGTTCCGGGCACCTCCCGGTCCGGCGCCACCATTGTCGGCGCGCTGTTGATGGGCACGGACAAGCGCTCCGCCGCCGAATTCTCGTTTTTCCTGGCGATGCCGACCATGCTCGGCGCGTTTGTGCTCGATCTCTACAAGAACCGCGATGCGCTGAGCTTCGATGACAGTGCGCTGATTGCCGTAGGCTTCATCGCCGCTTTCGTCTCCGGCCTGTTCGTCGTGCGCTCGCTGCTGGACTTCGTCTCGCGACGCGGTTTTGCACCCTTTGCCTGGTGGCGCATCGTCATCGGCTCGCTGGGTCTGGCAGCACTTCTGCTCTACCGTTGAGCCGAGCTTTAAAATAGCCGTTCGTTTCCAATGCACGGACAAAATAAAAAGCGCCCCGGAGAATCCGGAGGCGCTTTTTATTTGAGACTTGTGAAAGCTGATCAGTTCGTGCTGATCGAAGCCGTTGCGCAAGGGTCAACACCGTAGGCGGGAGCGCAACCGCTCTTACCCGCTGCAACCGTGCCCGGCGCCATGAAAGAACCCGCCAGAACCACCAAAGCCGCACACGCAAAAAAGAGTGCGATAGATCTGCCCATTTTATTATTGCCTTTCAGACGTTCGTTCGCGCGGATTACGCCGCCGTGTGTGAAGTGAGGGTTCTGGATATGTTAGGAATGTGGCCATTATCAATAAAGCGGCTTGCTGAATACCGGGTTAATGCGAAGTCTTTTCCACAGTTGCGCTTGTGCCACGCTTGGCTGTGGAGGCCACTTTGCCGTTAACTTTTACCCGGCTGTTCAAAACAGCTTCAGTCGATGGTGCACCTCCCCTGCAGTTGAGGGGGAAATGCGCCAATAGCGGTTTGGTTGCGATTGAATTGCGCAAAAACAAAAAGCGGGAATGGTTCCCGCTTTCGTTCAGATCGTTAATGCGCGACGGTAGGTTTATGCTGCTTTTCCGGCGTTCGAGAACTGTCCGTGCGGGCGATAGTGCACCATGTAGGACGGCAGGACGGAAGCAACGCGAACGGGCGTAATGCCGATGCCTTCCAGGGTCAGGCCGTTCTTTTCCGCGTCAGCGGAAACGACATTATCCTTTTTCAGCATGGTCACCTGATCGACAGTCAGCGGCGGCGTAATCAGCGGCACCAGCGAAGCGATTTTGCCGATCATTGAGGCGACGCCAAAAGGCAGGTTGACGAAAGGACGCTGACGGTAGGTTGCGGCAAGAACCGCCTCAAGACAGTCGCGGAACGTCATGACGTCCTGGCCACCCAGTTCATAGATGGCGCCGGGCTTCAGCTTGCCATCCACGCTGCGGGCAACGGCCTCCGCTACATCTTCGACATAGACCGGCTGAAACTTGGTTTTTCCGCCGCCGATCAGCGGCAGGAACGGCAGGCTGCGGGCCATCTTGGCGAATTTATTGAAGAAGTCGTCTTCCGGTCCAAAGATGATCGAAGGGCGCAGGATCACGGCGCCGGGCAGAACGGAATGGATTGCTGCCTCGGCGCGGCCCTTTGTGCGGCCGTAGCCGGTCGACGAATTGGCATCGGCACCGATGGCGGAAATGTGCGTCAGCGTTGCACCGGCGTTGCGGGCTGCCTCGGCAATGGCTTTCGCGCCGAATTCCTGCACGGCGTCAAAGGTGTTGCGGCCGCTTTCGGCCAGAATGCCAACGCAATTGACCACGTGGTCGGCGTCTTCGATGGCTTTGACGATGGAGTCGCGATACCGCAGGTTCGCCTGGGCAAACGAGATCTGGCCGACATTGCCGAGCGGCTGCAGGAAACCAGCAAGATCGGGACGGCGCACGGCCACGCGGATGCGATAACCGCGCTTGGCGAGCATCCGCACGACATGCCGCCCGACGAAACCCGAACCGCCGAAAACGGTGACGAGGGGTGGAAGGTTGGCCAAGGTCATGGGAGGCTCCTCAGAAGCTGTCGATAAAGCGTTTTTCAGTCTCTTAGCCCAAAGCCGTGCGCGCGTGAAGAGACGTTGTCACAAGGCCCGGGACTAGTTTTGGAAATGCGGTTGAAGACCGTCAAATTCCTTCGACGATCATCATCTCCGCGTCGGCGACTTCCTGACGGATTTTGGCCGCCGCCTGGTATTCGGGCGAGTTGTAGCAATCGATCGCGTGCTGCACAGAGGGGAATTCGATGATGACGTTGCGTGCGCGTGCCTTGCCCTCAAGTTCGGTCAACGCACCGCCGCGGGCGAGAAAGTTGGCGCCGAACCGCTCGAAAGCGGGCTTCGCAGTCGACACGTAGTCCTTGTAGCGTTCGTTGTCGCGTACATCGACGCGCGCGATCCAGTAACCCTTTGCCATTTCGTCTCCTCCGATGGTCCTTATTGATTTGCCGGAAAGCTGGCGCGCAGCATGTCGTCAAGAATGGCGCGGGCTGCTGCTTTCGGATCTTCTGATCTGACGATGGGGCGGCCGACAACCAGATGGCCCGAACCGGCCTTGATGGCGTCAAAAGGCGTCATCACGCGCTTCTGGTCTCCAGCCTCGGCACCAGCCGGGCGAATACCAGGGGTGACGACGGCAAGGTCGGGGCCCAAGATTTCACGCACCGCCGTCGATTCCTCTGCCGAACAGACGATGCCGCCCATGCCCGCCTCGCGCGCCTGTTCCGCACGGCGCAGCACCAGCGAACGGGCATCCGATGCATAGCCGGCTTCCGCAAGATCGGCATCATCCATCGATGTTAGCACGGTGACACCAAGCAAGCAGAGGCCAGAGCCTTCGGCTGCCTTGACTGCGGCGCGCATGGCTTTCGGGTAGGCATGCAGGGTCAGCATCGACATGCCCATGCGGGCGATGTTTTCGACGCCGGAGGCGACGGTGTTGTCGATGTCGAGCAGTTTCATGTCGAGAAAGACTTTCTTGCCGCTCTGGGCAAGGTCGCGGGCGAATTCGAGACCACCGGCAAATACCAGCTGATAGCCGATCTTGTAGAACAGAACCTCATCGCCGATCTTCGACACGATGTCTTCAGCTTGTTGCACAGTCGGAACATCGAGCCCGACGATCAGTTTTTCGCGCGCGGTCATTGTCTTATCCCTGCCATGTTTCCATTGCCGTCCAGTCGCATGTGGGGCGCTGAGCTGCAAGTGAAAATTCGGCGATTGGGAACCGGAAAAGATTGCCGCCGCCGGGTGGCTGGTCCTTGCTGCGACTGATGCCGACGCCTTCGATATGGCATTTCAAAAGCGTGCCGACGCCGCCATGGCCGACAAAGGCAATCGGCTGTTGCGGGTCGTGCCGGTCTAGAACGGCCCTGACGGCGTTAACAATTCGCGCCTGCGCATCGATTGCCCGTTCCCAGCCGTGAAAGCTTTCTCGCGGATGGGCAAAAAACCAGTCGGCAGCCTTTTCGAATTCCGGCGGCGTCAGGAAGCCTGTGGCCGACCGGTCATTCTCATGCATCGCCCCGATGATTTCAATATCCGCGCCGGATGTTTCAGCAAGGATTCGGGCGGTTTCGATGGCTTTGGTTTCCGCGCTCGACACGATCCGGCGCAATGCGCGTGCCCATGGCAGGCGGCTTGCCTCAAACGCCCGCTGTGCACCCACGTCCGAAAGTCCCCATTCCGGAACCGGAACCGCCGGATCGATCCGGACCTGGGGATGGGTAATGTAAAGGGCATGCATGGGAACGGTCCTCAATGGCGATGGAAAGGGAAAATCAGGCCCCTAACCATCTGTCACGACCGGGAAATGACGGCCTTTGCCCACTCTGCCGTGTGATCAGGCCCGGGTATAGGTCCACAATTGCGCCGGAGGAATGTTGCGCACGATGAAATCGAAATGGCGGATGTGGTAGAGATGCGGCTGCGCAACGATCGGGGAAATCGGACCGTAGGATATCTGTATGACGGGGCGACCGTGCGGCACGCGTTTCAGCAATTCGTCGAGAAGCTTGATGCGGGCGGCCATCGGAAAATTCAGCATCGGTACGGCGGAAATGACGCTGTCGAACATCTGGCCCTGGTGCTCGCCAAGTGTCGCATTCAGATCGAAGGCATCGCCATTGATGAAGTTGACGCCTGGATAGCTTCTGAGAAGCTGATTGTAGAAATCGGTCGAATATTCGATGGCCGTCAGGCGCTCCGGCTTGATGCCGCGTGCCAGAATGGCCTTGGTGATGACACCGGTACCGGGGCCGAGTTCGAGAACGGGCAGGTCGGAATGCGGGTCGATGACACTCGCCATTTTTCTTGCCGTGATGGAGGATGTCGGGACGATGGCTCCGACCTTTTTCGGCTGGCTGACCATGCCTTTGAAAAAGCGGATTTCTTCCTCAAATTTTCTTTCAAAGCGTTGCTTCAGGTTGAGTGCCATAATTCCCCTCGGATGTATTTTGGTCATTGTCAAAAAAATGTTACGCACTGTTTATCTCATTTGGCGCTAAAACAAGGCAAAATGTCGTAATTGGAAAAATTCGTTTAGCGTTAGAAATCTGTCTGCGCCGAATCAAAAAACGCCGGTGGAGCGATCCACCGGCGTTTTTTGATTGATTTGAAGACAAAAAGTCCACTTTAAACGCGCATTGGCATCAGAACATAAAGCGCATCGTCGCCGGCGGTGTCGCGAACGAGCGTTGGCGAGCCCGCATCCGCCAGAAGGAAAATCGCGTCTTCACCGGAAAGCTGCGAGGTGATGTCGAGGAGATATTTGGCATTGAACCCGATTTCCATCGAATCATTGTCGTAACCGACAGCCACTTCTTCCGTCGCACTGCCTGAATCCGGATTGTTGACGGTCAGCGTCAGCTGGCCGTTGGTCAACGCCAGCTTCACGGCGCGGCCACGCTCGGAAGAGATGGTCGACACGCGATCGACCGCACGGGCGAAGGTCTGGCAATCGACGCGCATTTCCTTGTCGTTGCCGGTGGGGATGACGCGCTGGTAATCCGGGAAGGTGCCGTCGATCAGCTTCGAGGTCAAAACGACCGAGCCGATGGTCAGGCGGATTTTCGCGTCCGATACCTCTACGGTGACATCAAGTTCGGGATTGTCCATCAGCTTCTGCAATTCGCCGACGGTCTTGCGCGGAATGATGATGCCCGGCATGCCTTCGGAGCCGGAAGGCGCATCCACATCGGCGCGCGCAAGGCGGTGACCGTCCGTCGCGACTGCGCGCAGCTTGAGGTCGCCGTTGCTTTCGATGGTGTGGAAGAAGATGCCGTTCAGATAATAGCGTGTCTCTTCGGTCGAAATCGCAAATTGCGTCCGGTCGATCAGCATCTTCAGGTCGGTCGCCTTCAGTTTGAAGGTGTGGCTGAAGGTACCGGCGGTCAGATCCGGGAAATCGGTTTCCGGAAGGCATTGCAGCGAGAATTTCGAACGGCCGGAAGCAACCGTCATTGTGGAGCCATCCGGATTGGTGGCCAGAAGCACTTCGGAACCATCCGGCAGCTTGCGCACGATTTCATAAAGCAGATGCGCCGGCACGGTGGTCGCGCCCGCCTGCTCCACCATGGCCGGCGTCGCTTCGGTGATTTCGAGGTCGAGGTCGGTCGCCTTCATATCCAGATTGGCGCCGGATGCGCGCAGCAGAACGTTGGACAGGATCGGGATCGTGTTACGACGCTCGACGACCCTGTGGACGTGGTTCAGCGATTTAAGAAGGTTCGACCGCTCAAGAGTAATACGCATGGACGCTACCGCTTTCAACCGTTGCGACCCGGCCACCGCCGGATCGGTAAGAAGAGTCTTGACCGGCCGGAACGCCGGATAATGTGGACGGGCAAAATGGCAGAGTTATTGCAGAAAATGCAAGAGCCGAGTGCATCTGCCGCCGGTCATTTTGCTGCTATACAGCATGATCCACAGCCTGTGACCGCCCGTGGACCTTGTTCGCCGGTTTTCTATTGCCCATAAAGGGGTAAAACTGGAGCGACCGGCCGGGAATGATCGGCCAGAATGATTGGAAGCCGTGTGACGGAAGAAATATCGAACAGCGACGCCGGACAGGCGACCAAGAGCTTCAGGATCGGCACGGCCACTATTCCGGCGCGGCCGTTGGAGCCGGCGCTCTATCTCGTGGCCACTCCCATCGGCAATCTCGGAGACATCACCATCCGGGCGCTGGAAACGCTGGCATCTGCCGATGTTCTCGCGTGCGAGGATACCCGCGTCACCCGCATTTTGCTTGAGCGTTACGGTATCCGCACACGTCCGCTCTCCTATCACGAGCATAATGCGCAGGAAGCGGGACCAAAACTGATCGCCGCTTTGGAGGCCGGAAAATCCGTGGCGCTGGTGTCGGATGCCGGAACGCCACTCGTCTCCGATCCCGGTTATCGCCTTGGTCAGCTCGCGCTGGAGGCCGGTCATCGCGTCGTGCCGGTGCCGGGAGCATCTGCGCCGCTTGCTGCCCTTGTCGGTTCTGGCATGCCGAGTGACGCCTTTCTGTTCGCGGGCTTTCTGCCGGTAAAGGATCGCGGCAAGCGCGACCGTTTTGCCGAACTTGCGAAAATTCCGGCCACCCTCATGTTTTTTGAATCGCCACGCCGCATTGGCACCTCCGTAAAGGTGGCATCGGAAGTCCTTGGCCGCGATCGCCGTGCTGTGGTGTGCCGTGAGCTGACCAAGACTTTCGAGGAGTTCCGGCGTGGCACGCTGGGCGAGCTTGCGGAATATTACGACGAGGACCGTGTGGTGAAGGGCGAGATCGTGCTCCTGATAGAACCGCCCTCTTATGACGAAATTCCCGACATCGAGGATGTCGAGAGACTTCTGAAGGATCTCGTCACAACCATGCCTGCCGCGAGGGCCGCAGCCGAGGCGGCAAAGCTGACGGGCCTGCCGCGCAAGGAGCTTTATCAACGGCTGCTGGATATGAAGGATGCGGATGGCCGCTGACGGGCAAACGAACAAAAGACGAAAGGCCGAGCGACGCGGCCACGCTGCGGAATACTGGGCAGCACTCTATCTGCTGTTTCGAGGATACCGCATCCTCGCCATTCGTTATCGAACCCGGCTGGGAGAAATCGATCTCATTGCCCGCAAAAAGGATGTCGTCGCCATCGTCGAGGTCAAGGCGCGGCCTTCCGGTGCCGGGGCTGTCGATGCGGTCGGCTTCCGTTCGCAACAGCGCATTCGGGCGGCTGCCGATATTTGGCTCTCCCGACGCAAGGATGCCGCGCGGTTTTCGTTGCGTTTCGATATCGTCGCAGTCCTGCCACGACGCCTGCCGCAGCATTTCATCGACGCATTTTGAGGGGGGGGCAATGTCCACTGAGCGGGAAAAAATGGCTGCGGGCGAATGGTACTGTTGCATGGATGCCGAACTGGATGTGCTGCGCGCCCGCGCCCGCCGTGCCGTTCACCAGCACAACACCGCGCCGCCGGATGAGCGCAAGGCCATGTCGCCTTTGCTGCGGGCGCTCTTTGCCTCCGTTGCGGAAGGAGCCTTTATCGAAGCACCGTTTCATTGCGCTTACGGCTTCAACATTACGTTGGGTGCGAACGTCTATCTCAATACCGGCTGCGTCATTCTTGATTCTGCGCCCGTGCGGATTGGCGATGGCGCGATGTTGGGGCCGGCCGTGCAGATCTATTGCGCCGAACATCACCTGGACCCGGTTCCGCGTTCGCAAGGCATTGAAATCGCAAAGCCGGTCACGATCGGTCGCGATGTCTGGATCGGCGGCGGCGCGATCCTTCTGGCCGGCATCACCATTGGCGATGGCGCGATCGTCGGGGCCGGTTCGGTGGTGACGCGGGATGTCTTGGCCGGGACGACGGTGGTCGGAAATCCGGCTCGCCCGATAAAGCGCAAGGACGCTTGAGACATCCGTTTCTGGAAGAATGGAGTCCCTATCGCAGGGACTGTAATAAATCTGACATAAAACCGTTAAAGAGGCGTCATGGAACGTCTCTATTCGCATCCTCATCCCAATAAATGGTGGAGAGGATTTAGTAATGTTGAAGAAGATTTCCATGGCCGCAGTGGCGGTCAGCATTTCGGCAACGTCTTCCATGGCTGCGACCAACATCACCTGGTGGCACGGCATGGGCGGCCGTAACGGCGAAGTCATCAACGAAGTTTCGCAGAAGTTCAACGAAGCCCAGAAGGAATGCGCTCTGACGCCGGTTTCCAAGGGCTCATACGAAGAAGCGCTTGCAAGCGGCATCGCTGCTTTCCGTTCGGGCGAACAGCCGAACATTCTTCAGGTTTTCGATGCTGGCGCTGCCACCATCATCAACGCCAAGGGCGCTGTCATTCCTGCGGAAGACCTCATCAACAAGGCCGGTTACAAGTTCGACCGCGAAGCCTTCATCAACGGCGTCCGCTATTTCTACGCTGCCGCTGACGGCAAGTTCGTCGGCATGCCTTTCAACACTTCCGCGCCGATCATGTATGTCAACGACGAAGCCCTGAAGAAGGCCGGCGTCGAAGCTCCGAAGACCTGGGAAGATTTTGAAAAGGTCGCACCGAAGCTGAAGGAAGCCGGTTACATCCCGCTCGTCCAGTCGCAGCTCACCTGGCAGTTCACGGAGAACTTCTTCTCCCGCAACAACATCCAGTTCGCAACCAACAACAATGGTTACGACAGCGTCACTGACACCAAGCTCAAGGTCACCGACCCGAACCTCGTCATGATGTTCGACAAGCTGAAGGACTGGAAAGACAAGGGTCTGTTCGCCTACTACGGCGCCGGCTGGAACGACAACCAGAAGCCCTTCGAAGAAGGCAAGGTTGCCCTCTGGATCGGTTCCTCGGGTTCGTTCGGTGGCCTGCAGAAGACGGCGTCCATGCCGTTCTCGGCAACCTTCCTTCCCTACTGGGGCTCCATCAAGGGCGCTGGCACCAACTCCTTCATCGGCGGCGCTGCCCTCTTTGCAATGTCGGGCAAGTCTGAAGCCGAAAACAAGTGCGTGGCTGACTTCTTCCAGTTCCTGACTTCGCCGGAAATCCAGGTCTTCTACCACAAGGCAACCGGTTACGTCGCTATCACCACGGCTGCTTACGAAAAGGCCAAGGCTGAAGGCTTCTACAAGGAAAAGCCTGCCGCCGAAGTCGGTATCCAGCAGCTGTCGCTGCCTTCAGGCGAATGGTCCAAGGGCTACCGCCTCGGTTTCTACCCGCAGATCCGCTCCATCATGGAACGCGAATACAACCGCATCTTCTCCGGCGAAGTAACGCCGAAGGACGCCTTTGACATCATCGAAAAGGAAGGCAACGATCTTCTCGCCCGTTTCGCTAAAACGGCTGGCTGATCGCCCTTTTTGAAACAACGATAGTTGTCGAGCCTCCTTTCCGCCGGAAAGGAGGCTCGCTCTTGGATTAAGGAGGCGCAAGCGTGGCCTATACATCGTCTCAACCGCGTCTGGCCCGGTTTCTATCCGGCCGGTCTGCAAAAACCGGAAAAACGGCGAAGGCCGCAGAAGCCAGCATGAAGCGCGTGCAGTTCTCCTCGTCCTACGTGCCCTATCTGTTTCTGGCGCCGCAACTGGCGGTGATTTTCATCTTCTTCTACTGGCCCTCCGTCCAGGCCGTGCAATCGTCGTTCTTTATCGAAGACCCTTTCGGGTTCGGTGCAACGTTCGTGGGATTCGCCAATTATTCCGATGCCATCTTCAATCCGGAATATCTAAACATCGCCAAATTCACGGTTGTCTTCACCGTGCTGGTCACTTTCTTTTCGCTGGCGCTCGGTCTTTTGCTTGCGGTCAAGGCCGATGCGGTCGTTCGCGGCAGTTCCGCCTACAAGACGTTGCTGATCTCCGTTTACGCCATCGCGCCGCCGGTTGCGGGTCTCATCGGCATGATGTTTTTCGACCAGCATATCGGGCCTTTCGTCAAGATGGCCGCGTTTTTGGGCTGGGATATGAAGGTTGGCCTCAACTACTTCGATACAGCCTTCGCCATGATTGCCGTCGCGGTCTGGAAGCAGATCCCTTATAATTTCATCTTCTTCCTGTCCGGATTGCAGGGCGTATCCGTCGCCGTGCGCGAGGCTGCCGCCATCGATTGCCGATCGAGCGTGCGCCGGTTCTGGACGGTCATCATGCCGCTTCTGGCACCGACTGCATTCTTCCTGCTGATCATCAACATCACCTATTCGCTGTTCGATACGTTCGGCATTATCGACGTGATGGTGAAGGACAAGGCCGCCAACAATCCGATTACGCTAGTCTACAAGGTCTTTCTCGACGGTTTCCGCGGCAATGACATCGGCGGTTCATCTGCTCAGTCCGTCATCCTGATGCTGGTCGTCTTCGTTCTGACCATCATCCAGTTCCGCTTCATCGAAAAACGCATCCATTACAATTGAGGGAAAAGACAATGTACAAGACAAAACCCCTCGACCATCTGGTGCTGATCATTGGCGCACTGTTCCTGATATTGCCTGTCGTCGTGGCATTCATGACGTCCACCCATACGGCGGCGGAGATCCACCGCAGCGGCCTGACACTCATTCCGGGCGACAATTTCGTCGGAACCTATGAAAAGGTCCTGACGCAGAAGGGCGGCTTCACCGGGCAGATCACCGGTCTCAACATGGTGCTCAACTCGCTGATCCTCGGCATCGGTTTTGCCGTCGGCAAGATCGTCCTGTCGATGATGGCAGCCTATGCGATCGTCTATTTCCGGTTCCGGTTTGCAACGCTTGCCTTCTGGATCATCTTCACCACCCTGCTTCTGCCGCTCGAAGTACGCATCATGCCGTCCTATGAGGTGATGAGCAAACTCGGCCTCTTGAACTCCTATACCGGTCTGATTGTGCCGCTTCTGGCGTCTGCGACGGGCACCTTCTATTTCCGGCAGTTCTTCAAATCCATTCCTGAAGAATTGCTGGAAGCCGCTCGCATCGACGGTGCGGGCCCGGTCAAGTTCTTCATTGATGTGATCATCCCGCTTTCCCGTACCATGATGGCGGCGATCTTCATCATCATGTTCGTTTACGGCTGGAACCAGTACCTCTGGCCCATGCTGATGACCACGGACGAGAGTTTCTTCACCCTGATGCGCGGCATCAAGTCGATCCTGCAAGTCTGGGTCGGTTCGCAAATCCCCGATTACAACGAAGCTTTCGCGCTTGCCGTTCTGGCCATGCTGCCGCCTGTGATGATCGTCGTGATCTTCCAGCGCTGGTTCATCAAGGGCCTGACGGAAAGCGACAAATAAGGAAACCGAAAATGGCCGCGATAGAAATCAGTCAGGTCTGCAAGGATTATCATGGCGGCGTGCGTGCCGTGCATCACGTCGATATCGACATCAGGGACGGCGAGTTCATTGTTCTCGTCGGTCCCTCCGGCTGCGGCAAGTCCACGCTCCTGCGTATGGTGGCCGGACTTGAGGATATTTCCGAAGGCACGGTGAAGATCGGTGACCGGGTGGTCAACCAGGTAGATCCGGCTGACCGGGATATCGCCATGGTGTTCCAGAACTATGCGCTCTATCCGCATATGTCGGTGCGCCAGAACCTGGAATACGGGTTGAAGAACCGCAGGACGCCGAAGGCGGAGATCGATGCGCGCGTGGCCGAGGCCGCCCGCATGCTCCAGCTCGAACCCTATCTGGAGCGCAAGCCGCGCGCCCTTTCTGGCGGCCAGCGTCAGCGAGTCGCCATGGGCCGCGCCATCGTGCGCAAACCGGCCGCCTTCCTGTTTGATGAGCCCCTGTCCAACCTTGATGCCAAACTGCGCGTTTCCATGCGCGGCGAGATCAAGCGCCTGCAAAAGCGCCTCGGCACCACTTCGATCTACGTCACGCACGATCAGCTGGAAGCCATGACGCTGGCAGATCGTCTGGTGGTGCTGAACGGCGGCCGCATCGAACAGATCGGCGCACCGCTTGAGGTCTATCACGCCCCCGCTTCCACCTTTGTCGCAAGCTTCATCGGTTCTCCCGCCATGAACCTGCTGAACGGCGAGTTGCATGGGGATAGCCTTGCGGTCGGGCCGTCGCTGATCGCGCTCAACGGTTTCGCCCCCATCTCCGGCCCGGTTACTGTGGGCATGCGGGCGGAAGATTTCCGCCTGGCGGCGGCAGGTGAGCTCGGTTTTTCGCTACGCGTCGAGTATATCGAGGAACTCGGCTCGCAGCGTCTTATCCACGGCATGATCGGCGACCAGAACCTGACTGTGGCGTTTTCGCCGGAGGTCGAGATTCCGGCTACCTTGTCGGTCGCCATATCTCCGGACAAGCTGCACTTCTTCTCCAGCCAGACCGGTAAGCGCATAGCGGGCAAGGCGGAACAGGCTGTGGCGCAGCCCGTGCAGTTGGCAACGGCCTGAGTGGACGATAAGAAATCGGCGCGATGACTAAAATTGCGCCGATTGTCAAAACCGCTTCGTTACGATCCCGATGATAGAAGATCTCCAATATTTCACGGGGGTTTTCTAATATGCCTTTGAAGATGATGTTCGCGGCGGCTGCCACCATGGCCATCCGCACGGTGCCGATATTGTCCGCCTCTTTGCGCCGGGCAAAAGACGAGAGCGTGGTTAGCGCGTCCTGCACCGATTTGCGGCTGCAGCCGGCCCCCATCAACCCCGACTGGATAATTTCCGGTGATCCTCAGGCGCGTGCGGCGGATCATTCCAGAAGCGGAGACCGCGCCTCCAGCACAGCCATGTGGGATTGTACGGCGGGCGAGTTCCGATGGTTCTTCGGTTGGGACGAGACCGTCTATATCCTTGAGGGTGAGGTGCATGTGACGGCGGAAGACGGCACAGTCAGTATCCTGCGGGTGGGTGACGTCGCTTATTTCCGCGCGGGAACATGGGCCACCTGGCGCGTGGATGAGTATGTCCGCAAGGTTGCCTTCATGCGCCGCCCTTTCCCCACGGCGCTGGCTCTGGCCTACCGGGTCAAGAACAAGCTGTTTGCCGGTCGTTCCTACAAGCTGGCGGCCTGAACTGGTAAAACACTCCGGCAGGTGGGGCTCTGCGCAGCGCCACCTGCGGAATTGTGAAGGTTCAATAAAACTCACAAAAAGCACCCCTCGCAGCAGTTGCGTTTGAATGGTCGCTGCCCTACATCTTCAGGGTTTTCTGAAGCATTTCCGGGTCTCTTCCGGTCCTGCGGGGAATCGCGAACAGACGAGGCAATGGGCACGGCGGAACCGCGAAGCGTCCGCATGCTGCAAGAGGAAGATGCGCATGGCGAAGATCAAGAACGTCGCGATCCAGATGGATCATGTCTCCGGCATCAATATCGCCGGCGACTCCACCTTCGCCATGAGCCTTGAGGCGCAGGCACGTGGATACCGGCTGTTTCACTATACCCCCGAACGCCTCTCCATGCGCGATGGCAAGATCTACGCGACCGTCGAACAGATGGAACTGCGCGATATCAAGGGCGACCATTTTTCGCTCTCGGAGCCGGAGCGGGTCGATCTCTCGACCATGGATGTCATTCATCTGCGCCAGGATCCGCCATTCGACATGGCCTACATCACCTCGACCCATTTGCTCGAGCGCATTCATCCCAAAACGCTTGTTGTCAACGATCCCGCCTGGGTCCGCAACTCGCCGGAAAAGATTTTCGTCACCGAATTTGCCGATCTGATGCCGAAGACGCTGATCACCAAGGATGTCTCTGAAATCGCCCGCTTCCGCAATGAAATGGGCGATATCATCCTCAAGCCGCTTTATGGCAATGGTGGTGCAGGCGTCTTCCATTCCGCGCGGGACGACCGCAATTTCTCATCGCTGCTGGAAATGTTCGGCCAGATGTTCCGCGAACCCTATATCGCCCAGGAATACTTGCCGGATGTTCGCAAGGGCGACAAGCGTATCCTTCTGGTGGATGGCGAGCCCGTGGGCGCGATCAATCGCGTGCCGGCGGAAAATGATGCCCGCTCCAACATGCATGCCGGCGGCCGCCCGGAGCCAACGGAACTCACCGCGCGTGAGAAGGAAATCTGCCGCCGTATCGGCCCCGCCCTGCGCGAGCGCGGTTTCCTGTTCGTTGGCATCGATGTGATCGGCGATTACCTCACGGAAATCAACGTCACCTCACCGACAGGCATTCGTGAAGTGCAGAAATTCGGCGGTGCCGATGTGGCAAGCCTGTTGTGGGATGCGATCGAGAAAAAGCGCGAAGCACAGGATTTCTGAGGCAATTTCCTCGCCACCTGCGTTTGTTCCGCGTGCACAACTCTATACAACTGAAATACACCGTTCGCGCGAAATTGTTCGCTTAATGTTCTTGTTTTATTCTTTGCTCTGTGGCAGGTTACTTGAGAGTGGCCGCCATCGGGGCATAATGCTTTGATGTTGTGGCCGGTTTGCGGGGGCAGGCCATGGTGGCACGGGTCAATACGGTTGCATTTCAGGGAATAGAGGGTGTGCCGGTCGAGGTGCAGGTGATGGTCGCACCCGGAAAGGTCGGCATCCAGATTGTCGGCCTGCCAGACAAGGCGGTGGCGGAAAGCCGGGAGCGGGTGCAGGCCGCGCTCCACGCCTCCGGTCTGGCGCTGCCGGCAAAAAAAGTCACGGTCAATCTGGCGCCTGCGGATTTGCCCAAGGAAGGATCGCATTTCGATCTTCCGATCGCTTTGGGTCTCATGGCCGCGTTGGGAGCGATCCCGGCGGAAGCGCTCGGGCAATATGTAGTTCTCGGCGAACTCAATCTCGATGGCACCATCGGCACGGTTTCGGGCGCTCTGCCCGCGGCCATCGGTGCCAATGCGCTCGGGAAGGGTTTGATTTGCCCGGCTGATAGCGGGCCGGAAGCAGCCTGGGCCGGGGCTGGCATCGATATTCTCGCCCCACGCAGCCTTATTGCGCTTGCCAACCATTTTCGCGGCACCCAGCTTCTCTCCCGCCCGATGCCCGCGATCCGCGCCAATCCGGTCAATTTGCCGGATCTGGCCGATATCAAGGGGCAGGAGACGGCCCGGCGCGCGTTGGAAGTGGCAGCGGCCGGTGGCCATAATCTCCTGATGGTTGGCCCGCCCGGCTCCGGCAAATCCATGCTCGCCGCGCGCTTGCCCTCAATTCTGCCACCGCTCGAGGCTGCGGAATTGCTGGAAGTGTCCATGGTCCATTCCATCGCCGGCCAATTATCCGGCGGCAAGCTGTCGGACCGCAGACCGTTTCGCACGCCACACCATTCCGCCACCATGGCCGCGCTGATCGGCGGAGGGCTGCGTGCCAAGCCGGGTGAGGCTTCACTTGCCCACCACGGCGTTCTTTTCCTCGATGAGTTCCCGGAGTTTGCGCCACAGGTGCTGGATGCGCTGCGCCAGCCGCTGGAAACGGGCGAATGCATCGTTGCCCGTGCCAATCACCGCGTCACCTATCCGGCGGAAATCCAGCTTGTCGCTGCGATGAACCCCTGCCGGTGCGGCAGAGCGGGGGAGCCGGGTTTCACTTGCGCCAGAGGGCCACGTTGCATGACAGATTATCAGGCCCGCATTTCCGGCCCGCTGATGGATCGCATCGATATCCGCATCGACGTTCCCGCCGTCTCCGCCACTGACCTCATCCGTCCCATGACTGCCGAACCGAGTTCGGTGGTGGCCGCCCGTGTCGCTCGCGCCCGCCTTGCGCAGCAGGAGCGTTATGCGGCGGCGGGCTCTTCAGGCATTCGCACCAACGCTCGCTGCACGACAACGCTGATCGAAAAATATGCGGAGCCCGATGCTTCCGGGCTGCAATTGCTGCGCGATGCTGCCGAACAATTGAAGTTCTCCGCACGCGGTTATCATCGCATTCTCAAGGTCGCCCGCACATTGGCTGATTTGGACGGCAAACAAACTGTCGGACGTATCCATGTGGCGGAAGCCATTTCATACCGCATTGCCGGTGAAAGACTGACGGCGGCGGCATAAGCGGCCTTCCTTCGCCCTTTATCGGCTAAAACAATTGTGCCGCTGGCGGATGGCCGGCGGCACAATCGGTCATTGCGGTCAGGCGCGCGTTTGCGGCCTGACCGAAGAGGAACGGCTTAAAGCCCAAGCCCTTCGAAAAGGGCGGTCGAAAGGTAACGTTCCGCGAAGGAGGGAATGATGACGACGATATTCTTGCCGGCATTTTCCTCACGTGCGCCGACCTTGATCGCCGCTGCGAGTGCCGCGCCCGAGGAGATGCCGACGGGTACGCCTTCCAGCTTCGCCACCAGACGGGCGATTTCAAAAGCGTCGTCATTGGTCACGGTGACGATTTCGTCATAGATTCCAGTGTCGAGGATCGCGGGTGCAAAACCGGCGCCGATGCCCTGGATCTTGTGCGGACCGGGGTTGCCACCGGAAAGAACCGGGCTGTCGGCTGGCTCGACGGCAATGACCTTCACCTCCGGCTTGCGGGATTTCAGCACCTGGCCCGTACCGGTGATAGTGCCACCCGTACCGATGCCCGAAACAAAAATATCGACAGCACCCTCGGTGTCGTTCCAGATTTCTTCCGCTGTCGTCTTGCGATGAATATCCGGGTTTGCGGGGTTTTCGAACTGCTGGGGAATAATCGCGTCTGGCAGGGTTTCGGCCAGTTCCTGCGCCTTGGCGATGGCGCCCTTCATGCCCTTCGGGCCTTCGGTCAACACCAGTTCCGCGCCCAGCAAGGCCAGCATTTTCCGGCGTTCGACCGACATCGTTTCCGGCATGGTCAAGATCAGCTTGTAACCCTTGGCGGCGGCGGCAAAGGCTAGCGCAATGCCCGTGTTGCCGGAGGTCGGCTCAACCAGCGTCGTTTTGCCGGGGGTGATCTTGCCCTGGGCTTCCAGCGCTTCGATCATGGCAACGCCAATGCGGTCTTTCACGGAGGCGATGGGGTTGAAGAACTCCAGCTTGGCGAGAAGATTGGCCTTCACGCCCTTTTCCCTCGCCAGCTTGTCCAGCCGCACGATCGGCGTATCGCCGATTGTTTCGGTGATGGAGGAATAGACGCGTCCGCGTCCGGGCTTTCTGGCTTCGGGCATGATGCTCTCCTGTATGAAGGCCACACGATGTGTGGCCGCAAGATTTCAGCGGCAGAATAGGAGCAATAGTCTTGTCAGGCCAGCGAACGTTCGTCCTAATATCGTCTGATTACCGGAAAAAATTCACGATAAATCAGGCAAATGCACGAAATCGTTTCAGGTGCTGCGGATCGCGATCATGGTCGCCGTTCCCGCCAGAATTCCCGCCGCGGTGCGGTTGAGGATCGTCAACGCACTTGGCCGTTTCAGGAGGTTGCGCGCCTTGGCAGCAAGCAGGATGTAAGGCAGGAGAACGGCCATCAACACGACGAAGGTCAGCGCCAGAAGTGTCGCATATTCCGATGGGCCGATCATGCGGATGTCGATCAGCGTCGGCACCAGCGCCACATAAAACAGCATGGTTTTTGGATTACCCAGCGTGATCAGCAGGCCGGACAGAAACGACATGGGAATGCTGGTGCTTTTTTTTGCCTTCAGGTCCTGTGGCAAGAGGCCGGCGGTCCAGAGCTTCCATGCGATATAGAGAAGATAGGCTGCGCCGGCAAACTTCAGGACCATGAAGGCCTCCTGAAAAGTCTGCGCCACGAAGGCGAGGCCGAGGATCACGCCGGTCAGGTAGATCATGTCGCCCAGCACCAGCCCGAGGCCCATGAAGAAGGTTTCCCGAAACCCCGATCCAAGCGCCCGCGCCACAATCGCCGTCATGCCGGGGCCGGGAATGGCAGCGGCGATGAAGAGTGCGGTGCCATAGGCAAGAAGGGTCGTCAGCGTCATGGTCATTTTCCCCGAAAATCCGCCAGATCAATAGCGAAAATCAGGGGTGAAAACAATCGCCCATAAAGGGGGCTGGTCAAAGCCCCGTGGAGCCGAAACCACCGGCACCGCGTGCCGTCTCGGATGTTTCGGCCACTTCGCTGACTGCCACCTGCGTAACTGGTGCAATCACCATCTGTGCGATGCGCATGCCGCGCTCGATGACAAAATCGGCCTGCCCCAGATTGGCGAGAATGACCTTCACTTCGCCGCGATAGTCGCTGTCCACCGTGCCGGGGGAATTGAGGCAGGTGATGCCGTTCTTGATGGCGAGGCCGGAGCGCGGACGGATTTGCGCCTCATAGCCTTGTGGAACCTCGAAGACGAAACCGGTCGGCACCAGCGCCCGTTCGCCCGGCTGCAAAGTCAGCGGTTCATCGGCCGGCACTGCGGCGCGCAGGTCCATTCCGGCGGCGCCACGGGTTTCATAGGAAGGCAATTCGAGGTCTGCGCCATTGGCGAGACGCACAAGCCGGAGGAGGGGGCGATTATCATTTTGAACGGTCATGCGGCATTAGTTTGCCGAGATCGCGGCAAGGTCAATTGCAAATGCGGGCCTGAAACGCTAGATACCCCGCAATTCCACAGGATTTGTCAGATGGCCGAAACACTTGCCGAGGCGGTCTCCCGCCGCCGCACCTTTGCTATTATTGCGCACCCGGACGCGGGTAAGACCACGCTTACGGAAAAACTGCTGCTGTTCGGCGGAGCGATCCAGCTTGCCGGTGAGGTGAAGGCGAAGAAGGATCGCATCCAGACCCGTTCGGACTGGATGAAGATCGAGCGCGAGCGCGGCATTTCGGTCGTCACTTCGGTCATGACCTTCGAATATAACGACCGCGTCTTCAACATCCTCGATACGCCCGGCCACGAAGACTTTGCCGATGACACCTACCGCACGCTGACGGCGGTGGATGCGGCGATCATGGTCATCGATGCCGCCAAGGGTATCGAGCCGCGCACGCTGAAGCTTTTCGAAGTTTGCCGCATGCGCGATATTCCGATCATCACCTTCATCAACAAGATGGACCGCGAAAGCCGCGATCCCTTCGAGATTCTGGACGAGGTCGAGGAAAAGCTGGCGCTCGATACCGCGCCGATCACCTGGCCGGTCGGCCGGGCGAAGAGCTTCTGTGGCGCTTACAATCTTGCTGAAAACACCTTTCGTGGCAACGACACGCAGGTGGATGGCCTTTCGGTCAACGGCCCTCAGGCTGTCGCCGATCGTCTGCCGGAAAATGAGCGCAAGGTCTTTATCGAGGAAACGGAACTGGCTCTGGAAGCCTGCCGCCCCTTCGACCGTCAGGCGTTCCTGGAAGGTCACATGACGCCAGTATTCTTCGGTTCGGCGCTGCGCAATTTCGGTGTGCGCGACCTCATCAATGCGCTGGGTGATTTCGCCCCGCCGCCGCGCGATCAGGTGGCGGATACCCGCACCGTGCATGCGGCGGAAGACAAGATGACGGCCTTCGTGTTCAAGATTCAGGCCAATATGGATCCCAACCATCGCGACCGCATCGCGTTTGCCCGCATCTGCTCCGGCAAGCTGGAGCGCGGCATGAAGGCTCGGCTGTCGCGCACCGGCAAGCTCATGGGGCTGACCGCACCGCAATTCTTCTTCGCGTCACAGCGCCAGCTGGCCGATACCGCCTTTGCGGGCGATGTGGTCGGCATTCCCAACCACGGCACGCTGCGCATCGGTGATACGCTGACCGAGGGTGAAAACCTCGTATTCCAGGGCGTGCCGAACTTCTCGCCGGAAATCCTGCGCCGCGTGCGCTTGGAAGACGCGATGAAGGCGAAGAAGCTGAAGGAAGCTTTGCAGCAGATGGCGGAAGAAGGTGTCGTGCAGCTCTTTTCGCCAGAAGATGGCTCGCCCGCCATCGTCGGCGTTGTCGGCGCGCTGCAGCTCGATGTGTTGAAGGAACGGCTGATGGGCGAATATGGCCTGCCGGTCTCGTTTGAAATGTCTCGCTTTTCCGTCTGCCGCTGGATCTCGTCCGATCAGCCGGCGGAAATGGACAAGTTCCTCAACGTCAAGCGCGGCGATATCGCTCGCGATCTGGATGGCGATCCGGTGTTTCTGGCGCAGGATGCCTTCTCGCTGCGGTATGAATCCGAGCGGTTTCCGGCGATCAAGATGGTCGCGATCAAGGAATATCACGTTGCCAAGGCGGCGTGATATCAGCCGGATTGCACTTTGAATGCCAAGGGCTTAGTTTCCCGGTTAAACGGGAAACTGGTCCGGCATCATGACGCTTTCAGGCAAACATATTCTCCTCATCATCTCCGGCGGCATCGCGGCCTATAAGAGCCTCGACCTCATCCGCCGTCTGAAAGAGCGCGGCGCGAAGGTGACGCCAGTCATGACGAAGGGCGCACAGGAATTCGTCACTCCGCTTGCTGTTGGCGCACTGTCCGCCACCCACGTCTTCACCGAGCTTTTTTCGAGGCAGGACGAGCAGGATGTCGGGCATATCCGGCTCGCACGCGAATGCGACCTCGTGCTGGTCGCGCCCGCCACCGCTGATCTGATGGCGAAGATGGCGAATGGTTTGGCTGATGATCTTGCCTCCACGATCCTTCTGGCGACCGATCGGAAGGTGCTGGTCGCACCTGCCATGAACCCAAAAATGTGGTCGGCAAAGCCAACGGTGCGCAATGTCGAAACGCTGAAAAAAGACGGCGTGTTTGTCATCGGCCCTATGGCAGGCGAAATGGCGGAGAAGGGCGAGGCTGGTCTTGGTCGTATGGCGGAGCCTTTGCAGATCGTCCAAGGCGTCGAGGCTTTGCTGGATGGCGGGCCAAAGCCTTTAAAAGGCAGAACGGCGATCGTTACCTCCGGCCCCACCCATGAGCCGATCGATCCGGTGCGTTACATCGCCAACCGCTCCTCCGGCAAGCAGGGCCATGCCATCGCAGCTGCGCTTGCGGAATTGGGTGCGGAGGTAACGCTGGTCTCGGGTCCCGTCACGATTGCCGATCCGGCGGGCGTTGCAACGGTCCATGTCGAGCGTGCCGAGGAGATGCGCGATGCGGTGATTTCAAGGCTGCCGGTGGATATCGCCGTCATGGTCGCCGCTGTCGCCGACTGGCGGGTGGCGGGTTCTTCGGAGCAGAAGATCAAAAAGCAGCCGGGCGATGCCCCGCCTGCGCTGCAACTTATGGAAAACCCCGATATTCTCAAAACCGTCGGCCACCACGAAAAGCGCCCGAAGCTGGTGGTGGGTTTCGCCGCCGAGACGCAGGATGTCGAGAAAAACGGCCGAGCCAAACTGGAGCGCAAGGGCGCCGATTATATCGTTGCCAATGATGTGTCGGCGGAAACCGGCATCATGGGCGGAGACCGCAACAGCGTGAAGATCATTTCGAATGAGGGTATCGAGGCCTGGCCTGATATGGACAAGGCCGAAGTCGCCAAACGTCTGGCGGCCCTTATCGCGGAGAAACTCGCATGAGCCTTTTCGATCGCAAGACATTCGACAGGGTGCTCGGCGAATGGCCGGGCGTCCGTTTCGTCGATCAGTGGGATTCCCACGTTGCCAAGGTCGGAGACAAGGTCTTTTCCGTTTTGGGTGAACGCGACGACTGGCGGCTTGTGGTGAAATGTTCGGAGGAAAGCTTCGAAATCCTCACCTCGCTGGAAGGTATCCATCAGGCACCTTATTTCGCCAAGCGCAAATGGATATCGATCTCCGATCATTCACCGCTGGAGCAAGAGGAGCTGGAACACTATGTCCGCCGCTCCTATGAACTCGTTGCTGTAGGGCTGACGAAGAAGCTGCGGGTCGAACTGGGAATTCTCCCGGCCTGAAGGCGGCATTGTCGCCAATCCCTTCAATTTTCTTTCGTGTTTCGCCCGATGATCTGGCGAACCCCTTCCTTGGTGAAAGGCTGAAAAAGCTGTGGCAGAAAGCCCTTTGCAATTTCTCCCTTGATGCCGATGTTGGTCGAGGAAGGGCGATCGGGATTGAAATAGCTGCCGAACAACTGGTCGAAAATGACAAGGTTCTCACCATAATTGGTATTTCCCTCAGGCAGCTCTTTGGAGTGGTGCCAACGGTGCAGCCGGGGCGTGCTGAACACGTAGTCCAGCGGCCCGGTTTTCATATCCACATTGCAATGGGTCAGAATGCCGATGAAGGCGGTCACAGCCGCGAGCCACCAGAACACCTGCAACGGCGCGCCCATGAGATAAAGCGGAATCTGGCTGAGCGCGATCTTGAACAGCGAGTCGGCCACATGAAAACGGCCCGTATTGACGACCCAAAGGCGGACAACGCTGTGATGAAGCGCGTGAAAACGCCAGAAGAACACCGTTTCATGGGCGATACGGTGCGCCCAGTAGAGACCGAATTCAGCGATCATCAGGGCGAGCGTGACCTGAACAACCATCGGCAACTGAGAAGGCCACAGGTCGAATTTCATGGCCGCCAAAGGTTGCAGAAAAATGGCGGTCAGCATTGGAAAGAGCACCGCTGCCGTGGCAGCAAGCTGAACAAGCCCCTTGGTCAAGAGCGTGTGGGCGATATTGTTGACGGTTTCACCATCAGATTGAAGCCATTCCGTCTCATAGGGAATGTAACGCTCAAGAAGAAACAGGCTGGCCACCGCACCCGCGTAGACGGCGAGGAATGTGGTGATCGGATGTTCACTCGAAAAAGCGAAATAAGCCCCGGTAAGACCGAGAAAAAACACCATGGGCCAAGAGCAATAGGTAAGGATCCGTTTTACGGCTTCATTTTTTGCCATCAATCTCAATTCCCGTCCGGCAATCATTTAACTTTCAATCAAGATCAGGTCACTATCCTCGATATGTTGCAGCAGCATGGTACGCATCTATCGAACTGGAAGACCGGCGATTTTCGGTTCGAAAGTGTGCCGCACCGGCGTGAGCGCCGAGTTTGAATATCGTTTAGCTGATCCTGATCGCGATATAGAGAAGCGTCAGCGCAATCACCCAGAGCGCCGCCCGGCCCCATTTGGTGTGGCGCGCTTCCGCCTTGCCGATCGCTTCCGCGGTCTGGGCGTCGAAACGCAGGCCGTTCTCGCTCATATACACCAGGTCGGAATGCAGCTTCTCCGTCTTGGCAGCGATCTCGGGGGCCGCTTCCGCAAGCTTGAGAGCCGCCTTCACGCCGTCCTTCAGATCGGTGACAATGCGTTTCGGGCCAAGATTGTCCCTTATCCAGCCGCTGACGACCGGATCGGCCGCTTTCCACATGTTGAAACGCGGATTGAGCATGCGGGATACGCCTTCCACCACCACCATGGTCTTTTGCAGCATCACCAGTTCCGGGCGCGTTTCCATGTCGAAGAGCTCGGTAACTTCGAACAGCAGCGTCAGCAATTTGCCCATGGAGATCGTCTCGGCCGGCTGGCCGTGGATCGGTTCGCCGATGGCGCGGATCGCCTGCGCAAAGCTGGCTTTATCGTGATGGCCCGGCACATAACCGGCCTCGAAATGCACCTCCGCGACGCGCATGTAATCGCGGGTGATGAAGCCGTAGAGGATTTCGGCAAGGAACCTGCGTTCTTTTTTGCCCAGCCGCCCGGCAATGCCCATATCCACGGCTACGATCATGCCCTGCGGATCGACAAAGAGATTGCCGGGGTGCATGTCGGCATGGAAAAAGCCGTCGCGCAAGGTGTGCCGCAGGAAGGACTGGATGAGGGTATCAGCCAGCTTGTTCAGATCGTGACCGGCAGCCTTCAGTCCCTCAATATCCGACATCTTGACGCCGTCGATCCATTCCATGGTGACGACATCGCGGCCGGTGCGTTCCCAATCTACCTCCGGAACGCGGAATCCGGGGTCTTCTTTGGTATTTTCGGCAAGTTCGGAAAGGGCGGCGGCCTCAAGCCGCAGATCCATCTCGATCTTGGTTGTCTGTTCCAGCGTGCGAGTGACTTCCACCGGCCGCAGGCGGCGGGCAGAGCGGACGAAACGCTGTTGCAGGTCGGCGATCAGATACATCGCCTCCAGATCGTTCTGGAAGCGCTGGCGAACGCCGGGGCGAATGACCTTGACGGCGACCTTGCGCGGCCCTTTCGGCGTATCCACTATCGCCGGGTGAACCTGGGCGATGGAAGCGGCGGCGATCGGATCGCCAAATTCCCTGTAGAGTTCCGAAACAGACCGCCCGAGCGAACCTTCAATATTGGCCTTGGCCGCGGCTGCGGGGAAAAATGCCATGCGGTCCTGCAGGCTCGCAAGATCGTCGGCGAAGTCGGCGCCGACCACATCCGGCCTTGTGGCCAGAAACTGTCCCATCTTCACATAGGACGGGCCAAGCCGCTCGACAGCTACCGCTAGCCGGTCGCTACGCTGCGCCCGCTTGGCCTTGCTGCGGGCGAATGGCTTCAGCAATGCCTTCATCACTTGCGCGGAGGCAGGAAGGTCATCGGATGGCAAGGCCAGCACGACGCCTTCGCGCACGAGAACCCAGCCAACCCTTGCGAGGCGGAAATATGCGCCCAAAGTGCTCATGCTTATGCTTGTCTCCTGCTTTTGCCGGACATCGTCTTAAAGCTTCCAGCCGGAATGCAGGGCGGCGATACCGCCGGTGTAATTTGTGTAGGTCACGCGCGAAAAGCCGGCGGAGCGGATCATCGTCGCGAAATCCTCCTGATTGGGGAATTTGCGGATAGACTCGACCAGATATTGATAGGGCTCGGCATCCCCGGTGATCATCTTGCCAAATTGCGGAATGGCGTTGAACGACCATGCATCATAGACGCGGTCGAGTAGCGGCATTTCCACCTCGGAAAATTCCAGCACCAGCAGTCGCCCGCCACGTTTCAGTACGCGGTAGGCTTCTTTCAGCGCAACGTCGATGCGCGGTACGTTGCGAATGCCGAAGGCGACCGTATAGGCGTCGAAGGTATTCGCCTCGAAGGGCAGCTCCTCGGCATTGGCTTCAACGAAGGTCAGATTGTCGGAGAGCTTTCGTTTTGCCGCGCGCTCCTCGCCAACGGCAAGCATCGAGCCGTTGATATCGAGAACGGTGGCATGCGCCAGACGGTTGGAGGCTTCCACGATGCGGAAGGCGATATCGCCGGTGCCACCAGCTACGTCAAGCACCTTGTAAGAGGCGTCCTTGCGCGGTGAAAGCGAGGACACCATGGCGTCCTTCCACAGCCGGTGCAGGCCGGCCGACATCACGTCGTTCATAATGTCGTAGCGCTTGGCCACCTTGTGGAAGACATCGTTGACCAGCCCCTGCTTTTTGCCTTCGTCCACTTTGTGGAAGCCATAGGACGTTTCCATGCCGCCTTGGGCAGTGGTACGGGCGTCGGTCATCGTCTGTCTCCATATTAATTGCGTGGCGGACCATAGCGGAAACGCCATGGCGACGCTATCTGTTGCCGCATCGCCTGGGCGCGACATTTCGCGTGCATTGTATAGACCACATGGTCCTAACGATAAACTGCCGGATAAGCCAGATGCCAGAATTGCCAGAAGTCGAAACCGTTAGACGCGGCCTCGCGCCCACCATGGAAGGGGCAAGAATCCGCAAGCTCCATCTTGGCCGTCCCGATCTGCGCTTTCCGTTCCCGGAGGACTTCGCGGGCCTGATCGAGGGCAGGACGATCATATCGCTCGGGCGCAGGGCGAAGTATCTCTTGATAGAGCTGGAAGACGGGCTGACGATCGTTGCCCATCTTGGAATGTCCGGCTCGTTCCGTATCGAGGCGGCGGCGGATGAGGCGGGAAATAGGAACGCGCCCGGCGCGTTTCATTATGCCCGCTCGAAGGACGGCAAGCACGATCATGTCGTCTTTCATCTGGATAAGGGCGAAGAGCGCATCTGCGTCATCTATAATGACCCGCGCCGCTTCGGCTTCATGCATCTGGTGGAGCGCAACAAGCTCGACCTCTACCCCGCTTTTGCGGGGCTGGGACCGGAACCGACCGGCAACGCGCTGAGCGCGGATTATCTCGCGAGCCGGTTCCAGGGTAAAAGCCAGCCGTTAAAAAGCACGCTGCTGGACCAGAAGGTCATTGCGGGCCTTGGCAATATCTATGTCTGTGAGGCGCTGTGGCGTGCCCATCTCTCGCCTTTGCGGGCGGCGGGAACGCTGGTGACCAAAACCGGAGAACCGAAGCCGGAGCTCATCAACCTCACGGAGAAGATCCGAGACGTGATCGCGGACGCAATCGCCGCCGGCGGCTCTTCCCTGCGCGACCATATACAGACGGACGGAACGCTCGGTTATTTCCAGCATTCCTTTTCAGTCTACGATCAGGAAGGCCAGCCTTGCCGTACACCCGGCTGCGGGGGTACGGTTGAAAGGATAGTGCAGGCCGGTCGTTCGACCTTTTATTGCGCGGCCTGCCAGAAGTAGCTGAGGCGGAATAATGGCGAGGGAGACTGCCGTGGATTATGAAACGATACTGGTCGAGAAGCGCGACGAGGTGGGCGTCATCACGCTCAACCGGCCCAAGGCGCTCAACGCCCTCAATTCGGTGCTTCTGAAGGAACTGCGGCACATTCTCTCCTCGTTCTCTGCCGACGACTCCATCGGTGCGATCATTATAACGGGGTCGGAAAAGGCATTTGCCGCCGGCGCGGACATCAAGGAAATGCAGGGGCTGGATTTTGTCGATGCCTATGTCGGCGACTTTCTCGGCGGCTGGGACGAGGTCGCATCGACCCGCAAGCCGGTCATTGCCGCAGTCTCCGGCTTTGCGCTGGGCGGCGGGTGTGAGCTGGCAATGATGTGCGATTTCATCATCGCTTCGGACACGGCGAAATTCGGCCAGCCGGAAATCACGCTTGGCGTCATTCCCGGCATGGGCGGCTCGCAGCGGCTGACGCGGGCGGTGGGCAAGGCGAAGGCGATGGATCTGGTTCTGACCGGCCGCATGATGGATGCGGCCGAGGCAGAGCGCGCCGGCCTCGTTTCGCGGATCGTCCCCGCGGCAAATCTCATGGATGAGGCGGTGGATGCCGCCACGCGCATCGCCTCGCTGTCTCGCGCTTCCGTTCTCATGGCCAAGGAAAGCGTCAATCGCTCCTTCGAGGTTCCTCTTTCGGAAGGGCTGAGATATGAAAGGCGATCCTTTCAGTCGCTCTTTGCAACAGCGGATCAGAAGGAGGGCATGGCGGCCTTCGTTGAAAAGCGCAAACCCGCTTTCCGGAATCGCTAAGGATTCGGAATATCGGCGTTTTCCGCCATTTGCGTGTTGACGGGCGTACGCTTTAGCGGTATATGCCCGCCCACGGTTAAGGAAAGCCATCCGGCTTGTCCGAAATTACTCCCGCATTCTTGGGTTAAGTGAGGTCTTCGAACGACCCGATCCTCTGGTTGCGGAATTTGGTTTGAATTCGAAGAGAGGCATACATGGCCAATACAACTTCGGCGAAAAAGGCGACCCGCAAGATCGCTCGCCGTACCGCAGTCAACAAGGCTCGCCGTTCGCGCGTTCGCGGCTTCATCCGCAAGGTCGAGGAAGCTATCGCTTCGGGCGATCTGGCAGTAGCCACCGAAGCTCTGAAGGCAGCTCAGCCTGAGATCCAGCGCGCAGCGACGCGTGGCGTTCTGCATGGCAACACGGCATCCCGTAAGGTGTCGCGTCTTGCCCAGCGCGTTAAGGCTCTTTCCGCCTAATCCGGCTAATCACAATTAACTATTCAAAAAGCCTGGTCTTTTGACCGGGCTTTTTGTGATTCTAACCCTACGTTAATCATTCCTGCCGTAACGTGACAAACGCGTGTCAGATGAGCGACAAGAAAAACTGAATAAAAACAATGGATTGCCGGAGGTCTCCCGAAAAATGGGAAGCTTTCTCTACGGAAGTCGCAGCCAGTTTTGAGTCAAGAAGATTTTTATTTTTTTGCCAAAACGGGCTATCGAAAAATGCCAAAATTGAATCTCATTGATTCATAAGCGATTCTGCTTCGGACCTTGCCGGTGATGCAAAACGACCATTGCGAGTCAATGGTCGATCTGAGTTTTTGCAGAAAAAACGCCATTGATCTCTCCCCACGATCCTGCCTAAATGCATTTCAACAAGGGGTGCGGATCTCAGTCCACAGATTATCTCGATGATCGTATCGACGATATTCACCTTCTTGCTGGCGGGCCTTTCGAGGTCCGTTTTCTCAGGTCATTGAGCTTTTTGTGCCGTTTCGGTCTCGGAACGGGCTGGAGCTTTTTGTCCTTAAGAATGCGCCTTACAGTTGTAGCGAAAGGAGCGTTTTTAGCGTGTCGCAGGCCTCTCCATGAAGGGGAGGGAAATGGGATAACCGGCTCGCAAACAAGTAGTAGTCTTTGACGCTCTTTCGAGGGGAGTGCTGGAGGCGGGAAATAATACGAGGGGGATCTCTGGCGATCGTTTTTTTGATCGTCAGGCTATGATTGGCAATTTGAAAGGCGGCAATATGCAATTGAATTTGGCGATGGGTGCGGTGGCCGATGGGGACCGCGCACCACAGGCTCGTGATGCAGCTTGCTCAGAAGCGGCAGGGGATAAATCGGCAATGAAGCACGATGCGCTGTTTGAACGTTTTAGCGCGCGGCTGAAGGCACAGGTTGGTCCCGAGGTCTATGCAAGCTGGTTTGCACGGCTCAAACTCCACACCGTTTCGAAAAGCGTCGTCCGTTTTACCGTTCCGACGACCTTTCTGAAGTCCTGGATCAACAACCGTTATATGGATCTGATCACCAGTCTCGTCCAAAGCGAGGATCCGGACGTGCTGAAGGTGGAAATTCTTGTCCGCTCCGCCAGCCGCCCGGCCCGCCCCGCGCAGGTCGAGGAACGGGTGCAGCCCGTTCAGGACATGGGCGCTGTTGCGCGCAACAAGTCCTTCATTCCGTCGCAGCCCGCGACAGCACCTTCTGCACAGCCTGCGGCGGCGCAGGCGACGCTGCGGCAGGGTAGCTCCGGGCCGCTGTTCGGTTCGCCGCTCGATACACGTTTCACCTTTGACACTTTTGTCGAGGGCTCGTCCAACCGCGTCGCGCTTGCGGCGGCAAAGACGATCGCTGAAGCGGGTGCCGGTGCTGTGCGCTTCAATCCGCTGTTCATTCATGCGGGTGTCGGGCTTGGCAAGACACACCTTCTGCAGGCAATTGCCAATGCCGCCATCGACAGTCCGCGCAACCCGCGTGTGGTCTATCTGACGGCCGAATATTTTATGTGGCGTTTTGCGACCGCGATCCGCGACAATGATGCGCTGACGCTGAAGGACACCCTGCGAAATATCGACCTTCTTGTCATCGACGACATGCAGTTCCTGCAGGGCAAGATGATCCAGCACGAATTCTGCCACCTGTTGAACATGCTGCTCGACAGCGCCAAGCAGGTAGTCGTGGCCGCTGACCGCGCGCCGTGGGAGCTGGAATCGCTTGATCCGCGTGTCCGTTCGCGCCTTCAGGGTGGCATGGCTATCGAGATCGAAGGTCCCGATTACGACATGCGCTACGAAATGCTCAACCGTCGCATGGGTTCTGCGCGTCAGGACGATCCGTCTTTCGAGATTTCGGACGAAATCCTGACCCACGTGGCCAAAAGCGTGACGGCGAGCGGACGCGAGCTTGAAGGCGCCTTCAACCAGCTGATGTTCAGACGCTCTTTCGAGCCGAACCTCTCGGTTGACCGTGTCGATGAGCTGCTGTCGCACCTCGTCGGCAGTGGGGAGGCCAAGCGCGTCCGTATCGAGGATATTCAGCGCATCGTCGCCAGGCATTATAATGTGTCGCGGCAGGAGCTGGTTTCCAACCGTCGCACCCGCG
Source organism: Rhizobium sp. Root491 (assembly GCF_001427205.1). NCBI lineage: Bacteria > Pseudomonadati > Pseudomonadota > Alphaproteobacteria > Hyphomicrobiales > Rhizobiaceae > Rhizobium > Rhizobium sp. Root491. The sequence continues at coordinate 1,111,469 of NZ_LMFF01000001.1, read as the reverse complement.
TCATCGTCAAGCCGCGCCAGATCGCCATGTATCTGGCAAAGATGCTGACACCGCGCTCATTTCCCGAGATCGGTCGCCGTTTCGGCGGTCGCGACCACACCACGGTTCTTCACGCGGTGCGCAAGATCGAGGATCTGATTTCCGGCGACACCAAGCTCGGCCACGAGGTTGAGCTGCTGAAGCGCCTGATCAACGAAAACAACGCATGAAAAAAGCGGCCTTCGGGCCGCTTTTTTATTGGTTTCTCGGTTGTTGATTGGCTCAGGACCAGGCAGGCTACCGGTCAGCAGGCGAGATCGGCGACCACGGCATCCAGAATAAGCATGCCGGAAGGGGTGCAGCGTAGGCGGGAATTGCCGATCCGTTCCACGAAGCCGTGTTGCAGGAGGAATTCCTCTTTCTCCGGGTCGAGTTCGCGGCCGGAGAGATCGCTCCAGCGAGCAAGATCAATGCCTTCGCGCAGGCGAAGACCCATCAGCAGCAATTCGTCTGCCTGTTCGTCGACGCCGAGAAGCTCCTGATCGACCATGCCGTGGCCTTCACGCTCGACGGTCTCGAGCCAGGTTTCGGGATGGCGCTCGGTGACGGTGGCGAGCTTGGAGGCGCCATTGGTCAGGCGTCCATGCGCACCGGGTCCAATACCGGCATAATCGCCATAACGCCAATAGGTCAGGTTATGGCGGCTTTCCGCACCGGGGCGGGCGTGATTGGAAACCTCGTACGCCGGCATGCCGTAACGCTCGGTGATTTCTTGCGTCGCTTCATAAAGCACCGCCGAATGCTCGCCATCCGGTACGATCAGCTTGCCAGCCTTGTGCAGCCCGTAAAACGGCGTGCCTTCCTCGATAGTGAGCTGATAGAGCGACAGATGGTCGACGGCGTAGGAGACGGCTTCCTTCAGCTCAGCGTCCCATTCGGCCACCGTCTGGTTCGGGCGGGCGTAAATCAGATCGAAGGACATGCGCGGAAAAATCTCCCGCGCCAGACGGATGGCTTTAAGCGCATCGGCAACATCATGCAGACGGCCAAGGAACTTCAGGTCCCGGTCGTTCAGCGCCTGGACGCCGAGCGAGACGCGATTGACGCCGGCTGCCCGGTAACCGCGAAACCGCTCCGCCTCGACGCTTGAAGGATTGGCCTCCATGGTGATCTCGATACCATCAGGCACATGCCAGAAGCGCGAAACGCCATCAAGAAGCGCGCCTACGGTCTGCGGGTCCATCAGCGAAGGTGTGCCGCCGCCCATGAAAATGCTGGTAACGACACGCGGACCGCTGAGCGCCCGCATCTTTGCCATTTCGCTGAGGAACGCCGCAGTGAACCGTTCCTGATCCACCGGGCGGTGGCGGACATGGCTGTTGAAATCGCAATAGGGGCATTTGGCCGCACAGAAGGGCCAGTGCAGATAGATCCCGAAACCGGGATCGCCCGTATCCGGCAGAAGCGACGCGCCGGGGGCAGAAAGTTGGTGCTCCCCGGTCATCGGGTTCATGCCTCCAGACAGGTTTCGACGAATTTTTTGAACGCGCGGGCACGGTGGGAGAGCGCAAACGCATCGCCGTGCTTCCAGCCGTGTTTTTCGTCTGCGGTCATTTCACCGAATGTGGTGTCGTAACCTTCCGGTTTGAAGATCGGGTCATAGCCGAAACCGCTCGTTCCGCGCGGGGGCCACGCCACCGTGCCTTCCACCTCGCCGCGAAAATATTCGACATGCCCGTCCGGCCAGGCAAGGCACAGCACGCTGACGAAGCGGCCCGTGCGGTCTTCCGGCTTCGTTGCACCGCGTTCGGCAAGCGCATCCTCGACCTTCTGCATGGCCATGGCGAAGTCGCGCGTACCGTCAGCGGTTTCCGCCCAATTGGCGGTGTAAACGCCCGGCGCGCCATCCAGCGCATCGATCACCAGACCGGAATCGTCAGACAGAGCCGGCAGGCCGGACGCCTTCGCAGACGCAAGCGCCTTGATGGCAGCATTTTCCTCAAAGGTGGTGCCTGTCTCGTCCGGCTCCACGAAGTTCAGCTCCGCAGCCGATTTGGCTGAAAAGCCGAAAGGCCCGATCAGGTCGGCGATTTCGGCGATCTTGCCCTTGTTGTGGCTGGCGACAACGATCGTTCTGGTATCGAGCTTGCGCATGACGTTTTCCTGTCGGCTCAGGCGATTGCCTGCTTCTGAAGGGCCACCAGTTCGCTGCATCCGGCCTTTGCAAGACCGAGCAGCGTCAGGAATTCCTCTTCGGAGAAGGGGGCACCTTCCGCGGTTCCCTGCACTTCGACGATGCCGCCGGAGCCGGTGATGACGAAATTCGCATCGGTCTCGGCGGAGGAATCCTCGAGATAATCGAGATCGATGACCGGCTGTTTTGCAAAGATGCCGCAGGAGATCGCGGCGATATGGTCTTTCAGGACCTTCTCGACCTTGATCATGTTGCGGGTTTCCATCCACTTCAGGCAATCATGCAGGGCGATCCATGCGCCGGTGATGGAAGCCGTGCGCGTGCCGCCATCGGCCTGAATGACGTCGCAGTCAATGCTGATCTGGCGCTCGCCAAGCGCCTGGAGGTCGACCACTGCGCGCAGCGAGCGGCCGATAAGGCGCTGGATTTCCTGCGTGCGTCCGCCCTGCTTGCCGGCTGAGGCCTCGCGTTTCATCCGCTCATGGGTGGAACGCGGCAGCATGCCGTATTCGGCGGTGACCCAGCCCTTGCCGCTGTTGCGCAGCCACGGCGGCGTCTTTTCCTCAAGGCTTGCGGTGACGAGCACATGCGTATCACCGAATTTGACCAGACAGGAACCTTCGGCATGTTTCGAGAAATTGCGCTCGAAGGAAACCTTGCGCATCTGATCGGTTTTTCTGCCTGAAGGCCGCATATGATCCACTCTCCATGTTGGTTCCTGCCTTCTAAGGCGCGCCCCGGGGTTTTGCAAAGCCAATTTCCATTTTGCCGCAGCGGTGCAACGCATTATATTGGTACGGACAGAGTTTTGACGATAAAGAACGGATGATATGGGCTTTTCCGCACCGCTTTCAAAAGATCAGGCATCGTTGCTGGATGAACGGTCGCGGGAGATTTTCCGGCGCATCGTCGAAGGCTATCTCGACACCGGCGAACCCTTGGGGTCGCGCAGCCTGTCGCGGCTGTTGCCGATGTCGCTTTCACCGGCCTCCGTTCGCAACGTCATGAGCGACCTCGAGGAACTGGGTCTCATCTATTCGCCGCATATCAGCGCCGGTCGCCTGCCCACCCAGACGGGGCTGCGCTTCTTCGTGGACGCATTCATGCAGGTGGGCGATCTGCCCGCCGATGAGAGAGCCAGTATCGACCGCCAGATCGGTCCGGTCGCCGGCCACGAGCAATCGCTGGAAGGGTTGCTGACGGAGGCAAGCCGCATGCTTTCAGGCATGTCGCGCGGTGCCGGCCTGGTGCTGACGGCCAAGAGCGACGTCATTCTCAAGCATGTTGAATTCATCCGGCTGGAGCCCACCAAGGCGCTTGCCGTGCTGGTAGGGGACCACAATCAGGTCGAAAACCGTATCATCGAATTGCCGGTCGGCATTTCGTCATCGCAATTGACAGAGGCGGCAAATTTCATCAATGCCCATCTTTCCGGGCAGACGCTGCAAGAACTGCGGGGCCAGTTTCAGACGCAGCGTGCCGAATTGCAGTCGGAACTCGGCACGCTCGCGCAGGACCTCATTGAACGTGGTCTCGCCATATGGGCGGGCGACAATGAAGAGGGCAAGCTCGGCCGCCTCATCGTCCGCGGACGCTCCAACCTGCTGGAAGGTCTGGCCGGTGAGGAAGATATCGATCGTGTGCGCCTGCTGTTCGACGATCTGGAACGTAAGGAAAATCTCATCGAGATACTCAACCTTGCGGAAAGTGGCTCAGGCGTCAGGATTTTCATCGGCTCGGAAAACAAGCTCTTCTCGCTGTCAGGCTCGTCACTGATCGTGGCACCTTATCGGGATGAGGAAAATCGCGTTGTGGGTGCCGTCGGCGTCATCGGTCCCACGAGGCTAAATTACGCCCGTATCGTGCCTATGGTGGACTACACCGCACAAATTATGGCCCGCCTTTCCCGAAAGCAGAGATAGGACAAGCCCGCAAGGTTAGAGAATGCGGCAAGCTTTTCGCCGCAAGCCTTGATTTTTGCCCTTCAAACCTCGATATCGGGCGCAACCAACAATATTCAAATCTGGAGAACGTCATGACCGACGATACGAAAAAGCCCGGACCTGACGCGGACGTCGCCGAAGAGTTTGTCGAACCCGCATTTACAGGGGAAGAGACGGCGGAAGCTGCCGAGCCCGATCCGATCGAACTGCTCAGGGCCGAAAATGCCGATCTGCGCGACAAGTTCCTGCGTCTTGCAGCAGAAATGGACAATCTTCGTCGCCGCACCGAGCGCGAAGTCAAGGATGCGAAGGCCTATTCTCTCGCCGCTTTCGCGCGCGACATGCTTGCCGTTTCCGACAATCTTCGCCGCGCTCTTGAAGCCATTCCTGACGAACTCAAGACCAATGGCGAAGCCGGTCTCAACGGCCTGATCGAAGGTGTCGAGATGACGGAGCGCTCGATGCTCTCGACGCTGGAGCGACATGGCGTCAAAAAGATCGATGCGGAAGGCCAGAAATTCGATCCGAATTTCCACCAGGCGATGTTCGAAATTCCGAACACAGCAGTTCCGAACAACACGGTACTGCAGGTGGTTCAGGCCGGTTTCACCATCGGTGACCGGGTGCTGCGCCCCGCCATGGTTGGCGTCTCAAAGGGTGGCCCGAAGGTGGAGACCGCCGCAGCGCCCGAGCCGGGCACCGCCTCCGTCAACGAGAAGGATGCGTGAGGCATTCCCTCATCTAAAGCGCGTCCGGATATAAAAACCGGGACGCGCTTTTGTTTGAAATGCTCCAATAAAAAACGCGCCTCAAGGGCGCGTTTTTTGTCCATGGAAAGGACCGTCGGCAGCCTTTGATCAGGCAGCGGTCGCCTGCTCCTGATTGAGGAAGGCGTAAATTGCCGTGTCGGAATCGGTGGCACGCAGCTTGGCCACCAGCTCGGGGTCGCGCAAAGCTCGGGCAATTCTCGACAGCGCCTTCAGATGATCCGCGCCGGCGCCTTCGGGTGCAAGCAGCAGGAAAACCAGATCGACCGGCTGGTCATCCAGCGCCTCGAAATCAACAGGTGTTTCAAGACGTGCGAAGACGCCGGTGATCTGATGGATGCTGCTCAGCTTGCCATGCGGAATGGCAATGCCGTGCCCCACACCGGTGGAGCCGAGTTTCTCACGCTGGAGGATGACGTCGAAAACTTCCCGTTCCGAGACTCCGGTAATTCTGGCTGCCTTTGCGGCCAGCTCCTGAAGCAATTGCTTTTTGGAATTCACCTTGAGGGCGGGAATAATCGCATCTTGTTGCAGCAAATCTGCCAACGCCATTCTCTTTTTCCTTCATGCCATCGAGACGATGCAGGAGGCAGATACGCTTTCGCGCTCTGCCTCCCATGTCTTGTCAGACTGTTCAGCTCTTGATCGTTTCCGCGTCGATCCAGCCAATATTGCCGTCATGTCGTCGGTAGACGATGTTGAGATATTCCTTGCCGGGGCTGCGGAACAGCAGAACCGGTTCGTCCGTCATGTCGAGCGCCATCACGGCGCTGGCGACGGACATCGTCTTTATCTGTTTCGAACTTTCCGCAACGATCGTGGGTGCGTAGTCTTCCGGAACCTCGTGGTCCTCATCGGGGACAGCATCCATTACCGTATAGGCGATTTCCGACATCGCGCCGTTCGCCGCGGAACCATTGTGGTGATGGTCCTTCAGCTTCCGTTTGTAGCGACGCAGGCGCTTCTCGATACGCTCGGCGGCGGCATCGAAACTCGCTTGCGGATCATTTGCCTGACCCGCCGCATGCAATACAACGCCCGTATCGAGATGCAGTTTGCAATCGGCTGCAAAACGCGATCCGGACTTCTCTACGGTCACTTGGCCTGAATACCCCCCATCGAAGTATTTGGTAACTGCCAGACCTATATTGTCCTCAATCCGCTGCCGGAAAGATTCGCCGATCTCCATATGTTTACCAGATACACGCACACTCATGGAAAATTTCCTTTTTGTAGTGATTTGCGAGTACCAGCTTACGTCAAGCCGCGCGCGCATCCAAGCGTTTCGAAGGCCTTTAAAAGCCCCCATTCGAATTTTACGCCCATGGACGGTGGAGATGAATCCGTTACAAATGACCTTGCTTACGTGTGCGGCGGGCTTCTAGCCCTTGCCGTAGCAAGAGTCAATGGTGCGGCTGGAAAGCCCTGAAAACGTGACCAGCGCCACCGCTCAGAACGCCGACAGTCTGGCCAGGGCCTTCTTCTCGCGCCGTCTCTGAACGGAGGATGGGATGTTCATCGCCTCGCGATATTTGGCCACGGTCCGGCGGGCAAGATCGATACCACTCTTTTTCAGATTATCGACGATATCGTCATCGGAAAGCACTGCGTCGGCGGCCTCCTGCGCGATCATCGCCTTGATGCGATGACGCACGGCTTCTGCCGAATGGCTGTCACCGCCTTCCACCGAGCTGATGGAAACACTGAAGAAATATTTCAGCTCAAACAGGCCGCGCGGCGTCAGCATGTATTTTTTCGACGTCACCCGGCTGACGGTGGATTCGTGCATCTTGATGGCGTCGGCCACCGTCTTGAGGTTCAGCGGGCGCAGGTGGTCCACGCCATTGACGAGAAAGGCGTCCTGCTGGCGCACGATTTCGGTCGCCACCTTCATGATCGTTCTGGCGCGCTGGTCGAGGCTGCGGGTCAGCCAATGGGCCGTCTGCATGCATTCGGAAAGGAAATCCTGATCCTCTCCCTCACGCGACTTGTGCCTTGAAACCTCTGCGAAATAGGTCTGGTTGATGAGCACGCGCGGCAGGGTCTCGGGGTTGATTTCCACAAGCCAGCCGCCGGCAGAGGAGGGGCGAATGATGATATCAGGAACGATTGTCTCGGAAACGGTCGAATCGTAACCAGCGCCCGGACGCGGATTGAGCGTGCGGATTTCCGCCAGCATGTCGAGAAGGTCTTCCTCATCCACGCCGCAGAGTTTTTTTAGAGAAGCGAAATCCCGTTTCGCCAGAAGCTCCAGATTGTCGATAAAAGCCCGCATTGCCGGATCAAGCCTGTCCTTCTGGGCAAGCTGGATCGCCAGACATTCGCTCAGCGAGCGGGAAAACACGCCGGGAGGATCAAAGCCCTGAAGCGTCTCCAGAATGCGCTCCACTGCCGAAGGCGCCGCCCCCAGCCGTTCAGCGACGTCTTCGACGGCATCTACGGCGATATATCCGGTCTCGTCGAGCTGGCCGATCAGCGCATCGGCGATCATCCTGTCTTCCACAGAGGATATGGCGAGAGGCAATTGCTGATTGAGATGGTCGCTGAGGGTCTGTTTCGCGGCAACGAAGTCGTCGAGATCGTAACTCTCGCCTGACTCCTGCCCGGGCATGGATTTCCACTGCCCCGCCAGTTCGGGTGCGTCGGGCTTTCTGGGTTCGGTATCGTCGGGAAAGACATTTTCGAAGCTGGTGTCGAGCTGTTCGCCGAGATTTGCCGCGCGATCGCCGTACCAGTCGTCGCTGTCGGCCGTTACCGGCGCGGACTTGTCGGACCCTTCGCTGTCGGCATCGCCGAAATTCTCCGCATCAGCAGGGGTATCGTTGCTCAAATCGCCGTCGTTTGCCGCAATTTCAAGCAAAGGATTGCGCTCCACCTCCTGCGCGATGAACTGAGTCAGTTCGAAATGCGTCATCTGAAGCAGCTGGATGGACTGCATCAGTTGCGGTGTCATCACGAGAGACTGGTTTTGACGCAGCAAAAGGCTGGCAGATAATGCCATGGCGGACGCGAAACTCCCCTTACAGCTTCTTCGTCGCCACAAATTTCATAAATTTTGCGCAGGCAACGAAACTTGGCCCAAAAATTGCTTTTTTATTATGTTTGGTCAAGCGTCACTGCGGGGCGCGATGAAGAATCTTTCGCGCCCGGGAGCTTAAAGGCTAAAATTATTGCCGAGATAGAGCCGGCGCACATCCGGATTGTTGACGATATCGTCTGCACGGCCATGGGTCAGAACCTCACCGGCATGGATGATATAGGCGCGGTCGATGAGGCCGAGCGTTTCGCGGACATTGTGGTCGGTGATGAGAACGCCGATCCCGCGCGCGGTCAAATGTCTGACAAGGTTCTGAATGTCGCTGACGGAGATCGGATCGACGCCGGCAAAAGGTTCGTCTAGAAGCATGAAGGTCGGGTCGGTCGCCAGAGCACGGGCGATTTCCAGACGGCGACGTTCGCCGCCCGACAGGGCGACAGCGGGCGATTTGCGCAGCTGCGCAATGTGGAACTCTTCCAGCAACTCATCGAGCTTGCGGCTGCGCTTGGCGCTGTCAGGTTCGTGCACTTCCAGCACGGCGCGGATGTTTTCCTCGACTGTCAGTCCACGGAAAATGGAGGCTTCCTGCGGCAGGTAGCCGACACCGAGGCGGGCACGCCTGTACATCGGCATGGTGGTGACGTCGTTGCCGTTGATGGCGATCTTGCCGCTATCGACGGGTACGAGGCCCGTGATCATGTAGAAACAGGTGGTTTTGCCCGCGCCGTTCGGGCCAAGCAGCCCCACGGCTTCACCACGGCGCACGACCAGCGAGACGCCGTTGACGACGCGCCGTGTATTATAGGTCTTCGTCAGACCATGCGCGATCAGGGTGCCGTCATAGCGAGCCTTGTCGGCCTGCGACGCAGCGTCCACAGGTCGGTCGCGCCCACCGCCAAATATTTTTGAGATCGAGGCTATCTTCACGAGGTGAGACTACTGTTTCTTCTGCTGCGATTTCGGATCGAGCATGATCCGGACAGGGCCGCCGCAGCTTTCAAGCTTTGCCTGCCCCGAATTCATCAGAACAGTGAGCTTGCAGCCGGTGAAAACATTCGCGCCCTCGGACAGCACAACCTGCTTGCCGGTCAGAATGAAGGTCTGCGCCGCCATGTCGAATTCGCCGTGATCGGCCGTTGCCTTCTGCGTCTCGGACGTCAGGTAGACGTTATTGTCGACGAAGATTTTTTCGATGTTGGCGTCACCACTGGTGAGCGAGGAACCTTCACCCTTGTAATTGACCGTCATCTTGCCGGCCTGAAGGGTGGTGGTGCCCTGCACAACTTTCACGTTACCGGTGAAATAGGCCTTGCGCTCCTGGTCCCGAATCTCGAGCTGATCGCTTTCGATAGCGATCGGCTGGTCGCCGGAGAGCTTGACGCCTGTCATGTTGCTGGTGGTGTTCTGAGCGAAAGCCACGGTTGCAAGACAGGAAAAAGCAAAAGCTGCGGCTGTAACGCCTGCGGATTTGCCAAGGGAAACGGGACGGGAAATTTGCATCATCTGGACCGGGCTCTCACTTGCCTTCATTCTTGATATTGGATGCAGCGATACGTGCGCGTACCTGCCCCGAAAATGTAATAGTCTTGCCATTATCCGCGATATCAATCGATTGCGCAACAATGGCGCCGTCGTTTGTTTTGATCGAAACCGGCTCTTTGCTGCTCATTTTTCCAGCCTTCAGATCGACATCCGCAGATTGGAACTTCGCTTGTATGCCATTGCTGAGATTGATGTCAAAAGGGGCGGTCATCTTCAGCGTGTTGGTGGCCCGGTCGAAAATGCCTTCCTTGGCGATCACCTGGGCGACGCTGTCGTTCACAGGCACAGCAGCCAGAACCCTTTCGAGCGTCATGAGGTTGGGGTTGGCGATATCCTGCAACGCACGGTCTGCGTTCATGGAGTAGTCGATCCCCTTCTCGTTGCGGCCCGCAACGGCCGGCTTTTCCATCACGATCTTGCCGTCTTCGATCCTTGCGCTTTCAAGCGAAACCTCTTCGGGCGCCCAGGTGCGAATGAGCGAAACGGCGACGAAGGCAAACGAGATGATCGCCGCACCGAGCGGCAGAATGATTTTCAGCCGCTTCACGCGCGCGGAATGCCTCAGCGCGCGCTCGTAAGCGCCGTTCTGGTCATTGGGCAGCGGAAACGCTGGCGCGGGTTGGCGGAGTCTTTCGAGCATAAGAGTGGGTCCGGAAAACTTCCTGGGCGCCACTTTGGCGCGCAACTGAAGCTTATATGTTTATCTTGATGTCTTTGGCATGAGTGCTTTGTCCTGCCAATATGGTTTTTGTCTGGAAAGGTGCAAGGGAAATGCGAATTTAATCGTAATTCTGGTTTCCTTATTGTTTCCTTGCGGCTTCGCGCTAGAAGAACCATATGGCCATGACGCTTACATTACGCTTCAAATGCCGGAAGGCAGGGGTTTTCGATGGATAATATGGCGATAGCGGATCGCAGACGATTGCGCCGCAAGCTGACTTTCTGGCGGATTGCCGCTGTTTTTCTGTTTGTCGCCGGCATTTTCGGCCTCTACCGGTTTTTATGGGCCACCCCGCAGCAAAGCGAGAGACCCCATATTGCCCGTGTCCAGATCTCCGGGCTGATCCAGGACAATACCGAACTTCTGGAGCGGCTGGACAAGATTGCCAAGAGCGACAATGTCAAAGGGCTGATCGTGTCGATTTCATCGCCCGGTGGCACCACCTATGGCGGCGAGCGCATCTTCAAGGCCATTCGCGGCGTTGCGGAAAAGAAGCCGGTGGTGTCCGATGTCCGCACGCTTGCCGCCTCCGCTGGATATATGATCGCATCTGCAGGTGACGTCATCGTCGCTGGCGAAACCTCGATCACCGGCTCGATCGGCGTGATCTTTCAATATCCCCAGATCGGCCAGCTGATGGATAAGCTCGGCGTCTCGCTGCAGGAAATAAAGTCCTCTCCGATGAAGGCGGAGCCTTCGCCGTTCCATGAGGCGCCCGAAGAGGCGAAGACGATGATCCGTTCCATGGTGATGGACAGCTACGGCTGGTTCGTCGATCTTGTGGCCGATCGCCGCGAATTGCCGCGCGAGGATGTGTTGAAACTGGCGGACGGATCGATTTTCACGGGCAGACAGGCGCTCGCCAACAAGCTGGTCGACACGCTTGGCGGCGAAAAGGAAATTCGCGGCTATTTCGAAACGCGCGGTGTTGCCAAGGATCTGCCGATCGTGGAATGGCGCGCACCGTCTTCCAGTTCGCCTTTTTCGCTTTTCAGTGTTGCGCAAATAGCGAAGCTTCTGGGATATGACGATTTAATACCGTTTGCGGGCTCCGGTCAGCTCGGTGCGGACAAGTTGTTTCTTGACGGTCTTGTTTCCGTTTGGCAGGTTGAGCCGCATTAAAAATCCAATTCTTTCAGGGGGCAACCGTGATCAAGTCTGAACTGGTGCAGATCGTTGCTGCGCGTAACCCGCACCTTTATCACCGTGACGTGGAAAATATCGTCAATGCGGTGCTGGATGAAATCACCGATGCCTTGGCAGCGGGAAATCGTGTCGAGCTTCGTGGTTTCGGCGCATTTTCGGTGAAGAACCGTCCTTCGCGATCCGGTCGGAACCCGCGCACGGGTGAATCGGTTTTCGTCGAGGAAAAATGGGTGCCTTTCTTCAAGACGGGCAAGGAACTGCGTGAGCGCCTGAACCCCGGTATGGGTGACGAAGAGGACGATTGATCGTTCTCATCCGCCGCGCCGGAAACGGAGCCGAGGGAATGCACGCCGCGATGGAGTAATGTCGGATGTCGAAAAAAATCATCAACCTCATCATCCTGCTTCCGCTGGCGATTATCCTCGTCATCCTGTGCGTGGCCAATCGTCAGTCCGTGACGCTCGCGCTCAATCCGTTCCGGCCGGAGGATGGTGTACTTTCCTTCACCGCGCCGTTTTTCGTGTTCCTGTTTCTGGCCGTCATTTTCGGTGTGCTTCTGGGATCTTCCGCCACCTGGTTTGCGCAGGGCAAGCATCGCAAGCGCGCCCGGATCGAGGCGAAGGAAGCCGTTCGCTGGCATGACGAGGCGAACCGGCACAAAGCGGCAACAGCCGCGCAGCTTCCGAATGCGGGCCAACTCCCGGCAAAGTGATGGTGCCGACATTCGTTGCGGCTCTAGTCGAGCGACGCTTGGAATGCTATTTGCTGGCGCGATAAGACGCGGGCAGAAGCGGAAAGATTTCCATTGAAGAAAAAAGACAGCCGGCCGGGCAATCGCGTGCGTGCCGGGAGCGAGAAAAAACAGGTTCATGCCGCAAAGCCGGCACGGCGAATGGACGCGGCACCTAAAAAGCGCGAGCCGGACGCGGTGCGCAGCGCGCCGAAACCTACGCCGAGGGAAAAGATAGCCCCAGTACCGGCCGTTGAGCAGGTGCCTGCGCGGCCCCTCAAGCATCGCACCGGCGAACGTCCCGCAGAACAGGTTCCGGTTATTCTGGAATCGAGTGGCGCGGGTGATTTTCATCTCATCGACAGCGGCAATGGCCTGAAGCTTGAACAATACGGCGAATATCGCGTCGTCCGTCCCGAGGCACAGGCTCTCTGGCAGCCGTCGGTTCCCGACCGCGTATGGCAGAATGCCGACGCCATTTTTACCGGCGACACGGATGAAGACGGCATGGGCCGTTGGCGTTTTCCAAAGGCAGCACTTGGCGAAACCTGGCCCCTGTCGCTGCTCGGCGTCGAATTTCTCGGCCGTTTCACGGCCTTCCGGCATGTCGGCGTCTTCCCGGAGCAGATTGTCCACTGGGAATGGCTGAAAAATGCCGTTGAAACGGCTGACCGGCCGCTGAAAGTCCTGAACCTGTTTGGTTACACCGGCGTCGCTTCTTTGGTCGCCGCTGCTGCAGGCGCTGAAGTGACCCATGTCGACGCCTCCAAGAAAGCGATCGGCTGGGCAAAGGAGAACCAGGCGCTTGCCGGGCTCGAACAGGCGCCGATCCGCTGGATTTGCGAAGACGCGATGAAGTTCATCCAGCGCGAGGAGCGTCGCGGCAGCACCTACGACATCATTCTCACCGACCCGCCGAAATTCGGCCGCGGCACCCATGGTGAAATCTGGCAATTGTTCGACCATCTTCCGTTGATGCTCGATATCTGCCGGGAAATCCTGTCGCCCAAAGCGCTCGGTCTGGTGCTGACGGCCTATTCTATCAGGGCCAGCTTCTATTCGATGCATGAATTGATGCGCGAAATCATGCGCGGCGCCGGTGGCGTCGTTGCATCCGGCGAGCTCGTCATTCGCGAGGCCGGGCTTGATGGCAAGACGCCGGGCCGGGTGCTTTCCACATCGCTGTTCAGCCGCTGGGAGCCGAAATGACGAACGACATGCGCGAAAACACGACGCGCCGGGTTGGCCAGGTCAAGGAAGTCACCAGCCTTGCCAATCCCATCATCAAGGATATCAAGGCGCTTACCCAGAAAAAGGGCAGGGAAGAGACCGGCACCTTCATGGCGGAAGGCCTGAAGCTGGTTATCGACGCGCTCGAACTGGGCTGGACCATCCGTACCCTGGTTTACGCCAAGGCGGCCAAGGGCAAGCCGCTGGTGGAGCAGGCGGCCGTAAAGACGGTCGCTTCCGGCGGGCTGGTGCTCGAAGTCAGCGAAAAAGTCATCGCCTCGATCACCCGCCGCGACAATCCGCAAATGGTCGTTGGCATCTTTGACCAGAGATGGAAGCCATTGAAAGATATCCGTCCGGAAAAAGGCGAGACCTATATCGCGCTCGATCGGGTGCGTGATCCCGGCAATCTCGGCACCATCATCCGCACGGCGGATGCGGCGGGTGCCTCAGGTGTCATTCTGGTCGGCGATTGCACCGATCCGTTTTCGCTGGAAACGGTGCGTGCGACCATGGGTTCGGTCTTCGCTACGCCCGTTGCCCGCGCCTCGGTTGAGGAATTCCTCTCATGGAAAAAATCGGCCAATGTCAGTGTCGTTGCCACCCATCTTGCCGGGTCGGTGGACTATCGAAAAATCGATTACGCCGGAAAGCCCGTCGTGCTTTTGATGGGCAACGAACAATCCGGCCTGCCGCCTGAACTGGCCGGCAAGGCAGACCAACTGGCGCGCATTCCCCAACAGGGCCGTGCCGATAGTCTCAATCTCGCCATCGCAACCGCTGTCATGCTTTTCGAGGCGCGGCGACATCTCCTCGAACTGGCACCGGTGAAGTAATGGCCAAAGCGGCGTTGTTTTCGAAATTCGGCCCGGCTTTCGCGCTTATCGTTGCTGCCCTTGTGCTGGACCAGGTCGTCAAGCAACTGGTCGAGACCTATCTGCCGTTGCAGGAGATGGTGCCGGTCATTCCGTTCCTGGCGCTTTACCGCACCTATAATCTCGGTGTGGCGTTTTCGATGCTGGCGGACATGCACGGCTGGTTCATCGTCAGCATGCGGCTCGTCATCGTGGTCTTCGTTCTGTGGCTCTGGCGCAAGACGGCGGCGGATCGGACTTTTGCCCATCTTGGCTTCGCCTTCATCATTGCTGGAGCGGCCGGCAATCTTCTCGACCGCTTTTTCTACGGTCACGTCATCGACTACATCCTGTTTCACACCGATACATGGTCGTTCGCGGTCTTCAATCTGGCAGACACTTTCATAACAATCGGTGCCGGTTGCGTCATTCTCGATGAGTTTCTGCACGCCCGGGCGGCTAAAAAGTAAAATTTTAGCGTTTGAGCCAAACATATCAAAACCGCTGCCGTGGTAGCGGTTGTGCATGAGCGAACTGGCACGACTGCGGGAAAAAGTTTCAGATGGCCTCGCCGCCACCCCGGCGCAGCCGGCGGATCGCGTCGACACGACATCTCACCATGGCGGTGCGGGGCGCGGGATAGATGCCAGATCGATCACGCTATACGTTGCCGCGTCATTGTCGGTGGGTGCCTTCTCCGCGGCCTTGATCGCGCTTGCGGTGCCTTATGCGGTCACCGTCGCCTTGGCCTCCTTCTTCGGTGCGGTGCTGGTCGGTCTCCTGTCCTACGCCATGTTCGGCAAATCCTTCCAATATCCCGGCAAACTATCTGCAGATGATTTGGATGTACGGCTACGCCAAACTCAAAACCGATCGCTGATTGCCGAGATTCAGGAGGCCATGGGCGATATCATCGTCATCCGCAATATGGATCGGCGCATCGTCGAGGCGAATGCGGTTTTTCGTGAAGTAACGGGCTGCTCGGCACCCGAAGGGCTGAGCTGTGAGGAAATCGGCATCGCTTTCCGGCCAGGCGACAAGGCCCACGCTTATGATGTGGAAATCGCGACCCCGTTCGGTCAGCGCATTTTCTCCTGGCACGATGTCGTCACCCGCGATCTGGTAAGCAGTCGTCTTCTCATCAGCAGCATCGCGAGAGATGTCACCGAGGAGCGGCTGGCGCTCGGCGAGCGGGAAAACGCCCGGTTACGCGCGGAAAAGGCCGATGCCGAAAAGGCAAGGCTGCTGGCAACTGTTAGCCACGAGATCCGTCTGCCGCTTTCCGGCATGCTCGGCATGAACCATCTTCTGTCGCAGACGAAGCTCAATGAAGAGCAACGTAATTATCTCGACGGCATGAAGCAGTCCGGTCAGTCGCTAGTACAGTTGGTCGAGGACCTGCTGGATTATTCGACCATGGAGGCGGGCCGTTTCAAACTCAATCCGCGTGCGGAAAACCTGCGCCGGCTGATCGAGAGCATTGTCGAGATGCTGGCGCATCGCGCCCACGAAAAGGGCATCGAAATCACCTCCTTCGTCACGCCGGATGTGCCTGATTATCTGGATTTCGATCCGGCAAGGCTGCGTCAGGTTCTGTTCAACCTCCTCGGCAATGCCGTCAAATTCACGCAGGTGGGCGGGGTCGTCATCCGAGCGCGCATGGTTGAAGGCGAATTGCATATCACCGTCGAGGACACCGGCCCCGGCATGAGCCAAGCGGAACAAGCCCGTATCTTTGGCGAATTCGAACAGGCAGGCCCGATGTCGCAGCAAAGTGGGGGAACAGGGCTTGGGCTCGCGATTTCCGCCCGCATCGTCCGGGAATTCGGCGGCAGCCTCACGGTCTTCAGCCGCAAGGGTGAGGGCAGCACCTTCAAACTGGCATTCCGTCCGGGCAGTTCGTCCACCGGCACGCCGGACCCGGACCGGCACCATTGCCTGGAGCATACCAATGTCCTGCTGGTCGCGCCGAGGGGCGTGGCAGCGACGGTGACGATGGAGGCGATCGAGGCTTTCGGCGGTAAATGCGCTCTTATCCACGAACCGGAGGATTTTGAAAGGCTGCACGGTACAGTTGCCGATCTCACCGATATCATTGTCGACAGGCGTATTTCGCCTCTGTTCAGAGACGCGCTAAGGGATTGGCCGCAACAGAATGTACGCCGCACGTTGCTGGTCAGTCCCGAAGAGCGGGCGTCGACCATGCATGCGTCCTTCGACGCCTGGTTGATCCGGCCGCTGCGCGAAAAGTCCCTGATTGACGTCCTCTGCGGTCGTCTGCGCGGCATAGAACGGCGCGATGCCATCAACGACAACCATCCGGATGTGGGGTTTTCGTCACGGGTGACGGAGGGGGTAAGCGGCATCGATATCCTCGTGGCCGAGGACGACGCCGTCAATGCGCGCATCATCCGGGCCGTTCTGGAAAAAAGCGGTTACATCGTGCGCGGTGTCGACGATTTTCAGGCCCTGCAGCAAGCCGTGGCGCCCGGCGCAACCCGCCTGCCGCACCTCATCATATCCGATCTCAATATGCCGGGCGGCGAGGGGCTTGAGGTGCTGCCGGAGCTTCTCGGCACGCTGAAGGGCGGAAGAAATATTCCGCTCATCGTGCTCAGCGGCGATGCGAGCGTTGAAACCGCCGAAATCCTGCTGAATGCCGGTGCGGCCAAGGTTTTGACCAAGCCTGCCGACCCGAGACGACTGGTCGAGGAAATCCGCCGCTTGCTGGAGGCGAAACGCCTGTTGCCATCATGACTTGAGAGACTCGCAATGGCTGCATTTTGTCACTATTCTGTCGTCAATTAGTGATTTATGACAGGAAAAATCTTTTGGTGGCGGAGCGATTCCCCATGGTTGCCGAAATCTACAGTCACGACATTTGTGAAAACAAAGTTGTTATTCATCCTCGTCCAGACACCGCTCAGGACAATGAGGGGCTTTTCGGCCGTATCGGCTCGCTGGAAACACGGCTCGCAAGAAACGAGCGGGAGATCGACGCGGCGCAGTCCGTGCGTTACCGGGTTTTCGTTGATGAAATGAAGGCGCGCCTTCCCGCAGACGCCATGCGCCGCAAGCGCGACATCGACGCCTGGGACAGTGTCTGCGACCATCTGCTCGTGCTCGACAAGGCGATTGAAGGCGACAGCGAGGACCAGATCGTCGGTACCTACCGTCTGTTACGTCAGGAAACTGCACTCGCGAATAACGGTTTTTATTCCGCAAGCGAATTCGACATCGCCGGGCTGGTAGCGCGCCATCCGGGCAAGCGCTTCATGGAGCTTGGCCGCTCCTGCGTGCTGCCGGAATATCGCACCAAGCGCACGGTTGAGCTTTTGTGGCAGGGCAACTGGGCCTATGCCGTGAAACACCGCATGGATGCCATGATCGGTTGCGCTTCGTTCCCCGGCGTGCAGCCGGAAGCCCACGCGCTTGCTCTGTCCTTCCTGCATCACAATTGCGTTGCAAAGGGCGAGTGGGCGGCTTCCGCTCTTCCCGAGCTTTATCACGAGATGGACCTGGTACCGGCTGAGGCGCTGAACGCCCGCAAGGCGCTGAACGCCATGCCGCCGCTGATCAAGGGCTATATGCGTCTCGGCGCCATGTTCGGCTCCGGGGCCGTGGTGGACCATGCCTTCAACACGACAGATGTTCTCGTGGTCCTGCCGGTTTCCTCTATCGCCGGCCGCTACATCAGCTATTACGGCGGCGAGACCGAGCGCATCAACGGCTGACCGGTTTTAACTCGGATCTAGCGGGATGTTCCTGTGGGCAGCGGTGCCGTGTGTGTTGTCTTGGTGCGGCCATTGCCGCTAGTGTCGGCGCTCCCTTTCCGCAACACGATATGACATCGGCAAGCCATTGACGGACGTTTTGACCACCGCTTCCCTGATCTCGGAAGAGAGCCGCGCTACGGCCACTCCGATGATGGAGCAATATATCGAGATCAAGGCGAACAATCCCGGTTCGCTGCTGTTTTACCGCATGGGCGATTTTTACGAATTGTTCTTTGACGATGCGGTGGAAGCCTCGCGGTCGCTCGGCATCACTCTGACGAAACGCGGCCAGCATATGGGGCAGGATATTCCCATGTGCGGCGTTCCCGTTCACGCCGCCGATGATTATCTCCAGAAGCTCATCCTGCGCGGTTATCGCGTCGCCGTCTGCGAGCAGGTGGAGGACCCGGCCGAGGCGAAGAAGCGCGGATCGAAATCCGTGGTAAAACGCGATGTGGTGCGGCTTGTCACGCCTGGCACGCTAACCGAAGAAAAGCTGCTGTCGCCGACGGAATCCAACTATCTTATGGCGCTCGCTCGTATTCGCGGCAGTGCGGAGGCACAGTTTGCGCTTGCCTGGATTGATATTTCCACCGGCGTCTTCCGCTTGGCGGAAACCACGCTGACGCGGCTCCTCGCTGATATCTGGCGCATCGATCCGCGTGAGCTGATCGTTGCCGACAGTCTGTTCCATGACGAAGAGCTGCGACCGGTTTTCGATATGCTTGGCCGTGTCGCCGTGCCGCAGCCGGCCATTCTGTTCGACAGCGCTACGGCGGAAGGGCGGATCGCGCGTTACTTCAACGTCTCGACCCTCGATGGTTTCGGCACATTTTCGCGCGTGGAAATGGCCGCTGCCGCTGCCGCGGTTGCCTATGTTGAAAAGACCCAGATTGCCGAGCGCCCGCCGCTTGGTGCGCCGGAACGCGAAAGCGCTGCCTCCACACTGTTCATCGATCCCGCGACCCGCGCCAATCTGGAGTTGGTGAAGACGCTCTCGGGCGAAAGGGACGGATCGCTCCTGCATGCCCTCAACCGCACTGTCACGGGCGGCGGTGCGCGGCTTCTGGCCGAGCGGCTGATGTCTCCCTTGACCGATCCGGAAAGGGTTAATGCCCGCCTCGATGCGGTCGCCTATCTCATTGATGACGTCTCCCTTTGCGATGGCCTGCGCGACGCCTTGAAACAGGTTGCCGATATGCCGCGCGCGCTCTCCCGTCTTGCGCTGGAGCGCGGTGGCCCGCGCGATCTCGGGGCGATCAGGCAGGGCCTGGCGTCGGCCGAGAGAATTGCCGCCATTCTCGATCAGGGATTATTGCCGGAGGAGCTTGCTGCTGCACTTGCGGATCTGATGGCTTTGCCGGGCGGGTTGGAAGCCATGCTCGGATCGATGCTGGCCGACGATCTGCCGCTTTTGAAGCGTGATGGCGGTTTTCTGCGTGAGGGCGCCAATCCAGAACTCGACGAGGTGCGCGCATTGCGTGACCAGTCGCGCCGGGTGATCGCCGGGCTGCAGCTGCAATATGCCGAGGAAACCGGCATCAAGTCGCTCAAGATCAAGCACAACAACGTGCTTGGTTATTTCATTGAGGTGACGGCGGGCAACGCCGATGTCATGATGGCGACGGATGAGGCGAAGGCGCGCTTCATTCACCGCCAGACCATGGCCGGCGCCATGCGCTTCACCACCACCGAGCTTGCCGATCTCGAAAGCCGCATCGCCAATGCCGCGGCTGAGGCTCTGACCATGGAGCTGGAAGCCTTCGAGCGCATGGTCGAGGCCGTGGTGCAGCAGGCGGAGGCGATCAAGGCGGGTGCGCTGGCGCTTGCGGTGATCGATGTCGCCTCAAGCCTCGCTTATCTCGCTACCGAACAGGCTTATTGCCGCCCGATCGTTGATGCCTCCATGACCTTTGCGATCACAGGCGGGCGCCATCCGGTGGTTGAACAGGCCCTGCGGCGCCAGTCGGCTGGGCCATTCATCGCCAATAATTGCGATCTGTCGGCTGCTGAGGGCGGCAAAAATGGTGCGATCTGGCTGCTCACCGGCCCTAATATGGGCGGTAAATCGACTTTCTTGCGCCAGAATGCGCTCATCGCCATCCTCGCGCAGATCGGCTCCTTCGTTCCGGCAGAAGCCGCCCATATCGGCATCGTAGACCGGCTATTTTCCCGCGTCGGCGCGTCCGACGATCTGGCGCGTGGCCGCTCGACCTTCATGGTGGAAATGGTGGAAACGGCCGCCATCCTCAATCAGGCGACGGATCGATCGCTGGTCATTCTGGATGAGATCGGCCGTGGCACGGCAACCTTCGACGGCCTTTCGATCGCCTGGGCGGCGGTCGAGCATCTGCACGAGGTCAATCGTTGCCGTGGCCTCTTCGCCACGCATTTCCACGAACTGACGGTGCTGTCGGAAAAACTTGGTCGCCTTTCCAATGCCACGATGCGGGTGAAGGAATGGGAGGGTGACGTCATCTTCCTGCACGAGGTTGGACCGGGTGCTGCGGATCGTTCCTACGGTATTCAGGTGGCAAGGCTCGCCGGACTTCCGGCATCGGTGGTGGAGCGCGCCCGTGAGGTGCTGACGAAGCTCGAAGATGCCGATCGCAAGAACCCGGCCAGTCAGCTGATCGACGATCTTCCGCTGTTCCAGATCGCGGTTCGCCGTGAGGAAACCCGCAAGGCTGGACCATCGAAGGTGGAAGAAACTTTGAAGGGGTTCAACCCGGACGAAATGACGCCGCGTGAGGCATTGGACGCGCTCTATGCGTTAAAGAAAGAACTTGGCAAGGCTTAAGAGGATAGACTGCCTGTCCATCGCCTTTGAAACTCGCTATAGGACAATCCCATCGCAAGCGGTGGCTTTCCCACAGGACATGGATAACGGCATAAATGGCCATCAAGGACCTGGATTTTTCCGAAATTCTCGATGTTTCGGCGCTGAAGCGCGAATGCGACATCATCTTCAAGAACGACGGCAAGCGCATCGCCGATGTCAGGTCAGACCTGCTGCCGATCTTTCGCAAGGCCAGCACGGAAGGCCGGGAAAAGGCTCGCGAACTGCTGAAATCCGACGGCAGCGGCATCGATTGCGCCCGACGTATCTCCTGGCTCCAGGACCGGCTGATCGAAATCCTCTATGATCTCGCCTGCCAATATGTCTATCCGAAAGACGCGCCGCAGATCGCCGTAGCAGCGGTGGGCGGTTACGGTCGCGGCACGCTGGCGCCGGGATCGGATATCGACCTTCTGTTCCTGCTGCCGGCCAAGAACACGCCGGATATGCACAAGGCCGTGGAGTTCGTGCTTTATCTGCTCTGGGACCTCGGCTTCAAGGTCGGCCACGCCACGCGCACGGTGGATGAGTGCGTCCGCCTGTCGAAATCCGATATGACTATCCGCACCGCCATTCTGGAAGTGCGGGCAATCTGCGGTAAAAAATCCCTGACCGATGATCTCGAAAAACGTTTCGAGTCGGAAGTTGTCACCGGCACCGGGCCGGAATTCATCGCCGCCAAGCTGGCCGAGCGTGACCAGCGTCACCGCAAGGCGGGCGATACGCGCTATCTGGTGGAGCCGAACGTCAAGGAAGGCAAGGGCGGCCTGCGCGACCTGCACACGCTGTTCTGGATCGCCAAATATTATTACCATGTCCGCGATACAGCCGATCTCGTCAAGCTTGGCGTCCTGTCTAAGCGCGAACTCAGGCTGTTCGAAAAGGCCGATGATTTTCTCTGGGCCGTCCGTTGCCAGATGCATTTCATCACCAACAAGGCGGAAGAGCGCCTGTCCTTCGACATTCAGCGCGAGATCGCCGATGCGCTGGGCTATCAGCCGCGTCCGGGGCTTTCTGCCGTCGAACGTTTCATGAAGCATTATTTCCTGGTGGCGAAGGATGTGGGTGACCTGACCCGCATCGTCTGCGCCGCACTGGAGGACAGGCAGGCAAAGGACGTGCCGGGCCTGTCGGGTGTTCTCAGCCGCTTTGCCCACCGCGTCCGCAAAATTCCCGGTTCTGTTGAATTCGTTGAGGATCGCGGCCGCATCGCGCTGGCCAAGCCGGACGTGTTCAAAAACGATCCGGTCAATCTGATCCGGCTCTTTCACATCGCCGATATCAACAATCTCGAACTTCACCCGGATGCGCTGCGTGTCGTTACCCGGTCGCTGTCGCTGATCAATGACGGGCTTCGCGAGAACGAGGAGGCGAACCGGCTGTTTCTGGCGATCCTCACCTCGAGGCGTGATCCGGCGCTCACCTTGCGGCGCATGAACGAGGCTGGCGTCCTCGGCAAGTTCATTCCCGAATTCGGCAAGATCGTCGCGATGATGCAGTTCAACATGTATCATCACTATACGGTGGACGAGCATCTGATCCGCTCGGTCGGCGTACTGTCGGAGGTGGACAAGGGAACGGCTGTGGATGCCCATCCGCTTGCCAACCAGCTGATGCCGGGTGTCGAGGAGCGTGAGGCACTTTATGTGGCCGTTCTGCTGCACGATGTGGCCAAGGGCCGGCAGGAGGATCACTCGATTGCCGGCGCGCGGGTGGCCCGCAAGCTTTGCCAGCGTTTCCGGCTGACCGGCAAGCAGACCGAAATGGTGGTCTGGCTGATCGAGCAGCATCTTCTGATGTCCATGGTCGCCCAGACGCGCGACCTGCACGACCGCAAGACCATCACCGATTTCGCCGACAAGGTACAATCCATGGAGCGGCTGAAGATGCTGCTTATCCTGACGGTCTGCGATATCCGCGCGGTCGGTCCGGGTGTCTGGAACGGCTGGAAGGGTCAGTTGCTCCGCTCGCTTTATTACGAGACCGAGCTGCTTCTCTCCGGTGGCTTTTCGGAAGTCTCCCGCAAGGAAAGGGCGCATATTGCCCGTCAGGCGCTTTACGACGCGCTGGAAGACTGGGGCCAGAAGGCACGGCGCAAATACACCAAGCTGCACTATGAGCCCTATCTGCTGACGGTGGCGCTGGAAGATCAGGTGCGTCACACCCGCTTCATCCGCGAGGCCGACAAGCAGGAAAAAGCGCTGTCGACCATGGTGCGCACACATTCCTTCCACGCCATCACCGAAATCACCGTGCTGGCGCCCGACCATCCGCGCCTGCTGTCGATCATTACCGGCGCCTGTGCTGCGGCCGGCGCCAACATTGCCGACGCGCAAATCTTCACCACATCCGATGGGCGGGCGCTCGATACGATCCTGATCAACCGCGAATTTCCGATCGACGAAGACGAGACGCGGCGCGGCAACAATGTCGGCAAGCTGATCGAAGAGGTTCTGTCCGGTCGTCAGCGCCTGCCGGAAATGATTGCCACCCGCACCAAGAGCCGGAGGAAGAAAAGCGCCTTCACCATTCCGCCCTCCGTTATCATTTCCAACGGGCTTTCGAACAAGTTCACCGTTATCGAGGTCGAGTGCCTGGACCGGCCGGGGCTTCTGGCGGATATGACGGCTGTCATCGCCGATCTGTCGCTGGATATTCATTCCGCACGCATCACCACCTTCGGCGAGAAGGTCATCGACACATTCTACGTGACTGATCTCTTCGGCCAGAAGGTCACCAATGACAACCGGCAGGCCAGCATTGCCACGCGCCTGAAGGCCGTGATGAGCGAGCAGGAAGACGAATTGCGCGATCGCATGCCAAACGGCATCATCGCCCATCCCGATGTGGCGGCGCTGCCGGCCACGCGCACGGCAAAGGCTTGAAATTCCCATGAGCTTGATCGGAAAGTTCGCCACGGTCGGCACGGCCACGCTCGGAAGCCGTATCTTCGGGTTCCTCCGCGAGACGCTGATGGCCGCAGCCGTCGGTACCGGCCCGGTCGCCGATGCCTTCAATGCTGCCTTCCGGTTCCCGAACACCTTCCGGCGCCTTTTTGCCGAAGGCGCGTTCAACTCGGCCTTCGTGCCGCTTTTTGCCAAGGAAATCGAGGCGAACGGCATGGAGGGCGCAAGGCGCTTTTCCGAAGAAGTTTTCGGCGTTCTGTTCACCGTGCTTCTGGCTTTGACGATCCTGATGGAACTGTCGATGCCGTTCATCGTGCGCACCGTTATTGCGCCGGGCTTTCTGGAAGACCCGGTGAAATTCGACAACACCGTCCGTCTCGCAACCATCATGTTCCCCTATCTCGCCTGCATGTCGCTGGCGGCGATGATGGGCGGCATGCTGAATTCGCTGCACCGCTATTTCGCTGCCGCGATTGCGCCGGTCTTCCTGAACATCATTCTGATTGGTGTTCTGATGCTGGCCTGGTGGAAGCATTACGACCCGCTTCAGGTGGGTTATGCCCTGTCCTGGGGTGTCATGGCGGCGGGTGTGGTGCAGCTTGGCATCGTCTGGATCGCCGTGCGCAATGCCGGCATGCGGATCGGTTTCCGCAGACCCCGGCTGACGAAGAATGTCCAGCGCCTGCTGGTCCTTGCTTTGCCGGCCGCGATCACCGGCGGCATCACCCAGATCAATCTCCTGATCAACACCAATATCGCGTCTGCCGGTGAGGGTGTGATCTCCTCGCTCGCCTATGCCGACCGGATTTACCAGCTGCCGCTCGGTGTCGTCGGCATCGCCGTTGCCACCGTGCTTTTGCCGGAGCTGGCGCGGGCTTTGCGTGGCGGACATATGGTCGAGGCGGGAAGCCTGCAAAACCGCTCGGTCGAATTCGTGCTGTTTTTGACATTGCCCGCCGCCGCTGCCCTTCTCGTCATGGCGGAACCCATCGTGCGCTTTCTGTACGAGCGCGGCAATTTCGCGCCTTCGGCCACCGTCACCGTCGCGCAGATCCTCGGTATTTATGGTCTCGGCCTGCCGGCTTTCGTGCTGATAAAGGCGTTCATTCCCGGCTTCTTTGCCCGCGAGGACACCCGCACCCCGATGATCTTCGCGGCGATTTCAGTGGTTGTGAACGTCTCTCTGGCGCTGACGTTGTTTCCGCGTCTCGGAGGTTCGGGCATCGCCATTGCCGAGATCACCGCCGGCTGGGTCAATGCCGCCCTGCTGTTCGGCATGCTGTTGTGGCGGGGTCACTGGCATGTGGACATTCCGCTCCTTACCCGCATTCCGCGCTTGCTGCTGGCCGCCGCCCTTATGGCGGGCTTCGTGCACTATGCGCTGACCTATCTCAGCTTCGAGCTGTCCTCCGCCTCCTCCATTTTCGTCCGGGCCGGAACCATCATGGGCCTCGTGCTCTCCGCCATGCTCGTTTATTTCGTGCTGGCTTTCGTTTCGGGTGGTGCCGATCTCGGCATGGTCAAGAGAGCCATCAAAAAGCGCCGCAACAAGAATGCCCAGACGGAGACAAGCTAATGTCCTTTGCAGAAAACCGTCGCATCGCCCTCATCACACTCTTGGTGGACGATTATGACCGGGCAAAGACGTTTTATTGCGAGGTTCTGGGGTTTGACTGCCTTTCCGACCAACCTCTTGATGACGGCAAACGCTGGCTGGTGGTGAAGCCTCAAGGGACCGATGGCTGTGCCCTCTTGCTTGCCGAGGCGGATGGCGAAGCGCAGCGTCTTGCCATCGGCAACCAGACCGGCGGCCGTGTCGGGTTTTTCCTGCATACCGACGATTTCGGTCGTGACTACGAGACGATGCTTGCGCGCGGCGTGCGCTTTCTGGAGGAGCCGCGCCATGAGGTTTATGGCTCTGTCGCGGTCTTTGCGGATCCTTATGGAAATCACTGGGATCTTCTTCAGCCACGCGGCTGACGCGCCCTGAAACCGCTTGATTGCGAGGGGCTGTAGGTGCATAAGCGCGCGTGCAATTCCAACCACGGGGCGGGGCCCTCCACAAGCCTTTTCGAGGACGACAATGAACGCATTCAAGCCGCTGGTTTTCTCGGGCGTCCAGCCGACCGGCAATCTGCATCTCGGCAATTATCTCGGGGCCATCCGCAAATTCGTGGCGTTGCAGGAAGATAACGACTGCATCTATTGCGTCGTCGACATGCACGCCATCACCGCCCAGCTCGTTCATTCGGACCTGAAGGCGCAGACCCGCTCGATCGCTGCCGCCTTCATTGCCGCAGGCATTGATCCGGTGAAGCATATCGTCTTCAACCAGTCGGCTGTGCCGCAGCACGCCGAACTCGCCTGGATCTTCAATTGCGTGGCGCGTATCGGCTGGATGGAGCGCATGACGCAGTTCAAGGACAAGTCCGGCAAGAATGCCGAGCAGGTGTCGCTTGGGCTGCTTGCTTATCCGAGCCTGATGGCTGCGGACATTCTCGTCTACCGCGCGACCCACGTTCCTGTCGGCGACGACCAGAAGCAGCATCTGGAACTGGCCCGCGACATCGCCCAGAAATTCAACATCGATTTCGGTGACCATATCCGCAACGCCGGTCTCGGGCTCGACATCACCGTGGGCAATGAGCCGGTGCATGCCTATTTCCCGATGGTGGAGCCGCTGATCGGCGGTCCGGCACCGCGGGTGATGTCGTTGAAGGACGGCACCAAGAAGATGTCGAAGTCCGATCCGTCGGATCTGTCGCGCATCAACCTCATGGACGATGTCGACGCCATTTCGAGAAAGATCAAGAAGGCGAAGACGGACCCGGATGCACTGCCGAGCGAAGTGGAAGGCCTGAAGGGCCGCCCGGAGGCCGAAAACCTCGTTGGTATCTATGCGGCACTGTCTGACAAGACGAAAGCGGAGGTTCTTTTAGAGTTCGGCGGACAGCAGTTCTCGGCCTTCAAGCCGGCTCTCGTCGAGCTTGCCGTCAATGTGCTGGCTCCGGTCAACAACGAGATGCGCCGCCTTCTCGACGATCCCACCCACATCGATGCCATCCTCAAACAGGGTGGTGAGCGCGCGCGCGCGATCGCCGAAAACACGATGAACGAGGTGCGCGACATCATCGGGTTCCTGCGCTGACCACGTATCGCCTTGCGGATCACGGCGGGCGGTTTGCGCCTGCCGTGATTTGATATAATCTCCGCCCGAACCGTCGGGCGGTTTTTCGGATCGCGGCGGACACAGGGAGTGCGGAATGGTTTCAAAACGGCTGTCGCGTCTGGAAGGGCATCGTCGCAAATTTCTCGCTGTTATCGATGACACACCGGAATGCGAAAGGGCCGTGCATTATGCCGGTCGTCGCGCCAAGAACTCCAATGGCGGACTGGTTCTGCTTTACATGATACCGGAAGGCGATTTCCAGCAGTGGCTGGGCGTCGAGCAGATCATGCGGGCCGAGGCGCGCGAGGAGGCGGAAGCAACGCTTGCCAAGATCGCCCAGAAGGTCCGTGAGACCATCGGCATCGAGCCAGAAGCGGTCATCCGTGAAGGCGGCGCAACCGAACAGATCCACGGGCTCATCGAGGAAGATCGCGATATTGCCATTCTGGTTTTGGCGGCAGGATCGACGAAGGAAGGGCCAGGACCGCTCGTCTCCTCCATCTCAGGACGCGGTGCGGCCTTCCCCATCCCCGTCACCGTGCTGCCGGATACGCTGACGGATGAGGAAATCGACGCCCTTTGCTGACCTTTGTTCGACCCCGAAAGGCAGGAACGGATTCGGGCAAGAATTTGGGGCTGACGATTTCTTGAATGTAATTATCATGTCAGGGCTTGAAGTAAGGCTTCGCCAGGCGTATTTTTTGGAAGAATTCTAAATTGCGGGGCGTGAACGGCGACCTCGAAGGAGACAGATAATGTTCATTCAGACGGAAGCCACGCCGAACCCCGCAACCCTCAAGTTCCTGCCGGGCAAGGTGGTGCTGGAAAGCGGCACGGCTGAGTTTCTCAACCCCGCGCAGGCGCAGGCCTCGCCGCTAGCAGAGCGCCTCTTCACCATTCCGGGTGTCACCGGCGTTTATTTCGGCTTCGATTTCATCACCGTCACCAAGGATGACGCCGAATGGCAGCATCTGAAGCCCGCCATTCTCGGTTCGATCATGGAGCATTTCATGTCTGGCCGCCCCATCATGGGCACTGCCATTGCGGCTGAAGTGTCGGATGAGGAAGGCGAGTTCTTTGAAGCGGGTGACGAAACCATCGTCGCCACCATCAAGGAACTGCTGGATACCCGCGTCCGCCCCGCCGTGGCGCAGGATGGTGGCGATATCACCTTCCGTGGTTTCCGCGACGGCACCGTGTTCCTGAACATGAAGGGCGCCTGCTCTGGTTGCCCGTCCTCCACCGCCACGCTGAAGCACGGCGTCCAGAACCTGCTTCGCCATTTCGTGCCGGAAGTGCGCGAAGTCGAAGCTGTATGACGTTGTAAGCCAGGCCGCGCCATGATTGTTCTCGCACTCGATACCTCAGGTGTGGACTGTTCTGCCTGCGTCTATGACAGCGCCTCCGACACGGTGCTTGGCGAGGTGTGCGAAACCATCGGAAAAGGTCATGCCGAGCGGCTGATGGCTGTGATTGATGGTGCCCTGCAGCAGGCACACCTGCCGCTTCAGAAAGTCGGGCGCATCGCGGTAACGATCGGACCGGGTTCCTTTACCGGCATTCGCGTCGGCGTTGCCGCCGCGCGTGGTTTTGCCCTGTCGCTCGGCATAGAGGCAGTCGGCGTAACCACGCTTGAGACGATCGCCTTGCATCATCTGCTGGAAAATCCCGGCCGGCCAGTGGCTGTCGGGCTCGACGCCAAACGGGGCGAGGCCTACCTCCAGACGTTTGCAGAGGATGGATCGCCGCTCCTCGAGGCCGCGCTTTTGTCTCTGGAGGATGCCAAAACGGCTCTCTCCGGTTTCGATGGCGCCATTATCGGTTCCGCCGCACCCCTTTTTCAGGGTTTCGACGCGGGGTCAGGGCCCGATCATTTTCCGATTTCCACTGTCGCGCGGGCGGGTGGACGCAAGCCGAAAGGCATGCCGAAACCCGCACCGCTTTACCTTCGCGGCCCGGATGCCCGGCCGCAGACGGGTTTTGCGCTGGCACGCCAGAGCGTTGCCTGATAGGTGGCACCCGTAAATGCGTGCGGATGATTCCTTGTTATGTTTGACGAATATCTAAGCTGGAAGCCCTATTTCGAGATCGTGCCGATGCAGCATGAGGATTGCGCCGGAGTGGCGGAATTGCATGCGCTGCGCTTTCCGCGCCCCTGGAATGACGGGGAGTTTTCCGGGCTGTTGACGCAAGGCTCGGTTTTCGGTGCCGTCGCGCGGCAGACGAACGCATTTTTCAGCAAACCGCTCGGTGGTTTCGTGCTTGCGCGCGAAGTGGCCGGCGAGGCGGAAATCCTGACCGTTGCGGTGGCCGACAAGTTCGCGCGCACCGGCCTCGGCTGGCGCCTGATGCAATCGGCCGTCCGTGAGGCGATGATGCGCGGTGCCGAAACGATGTTCCTGGAAGTGGACAGCAACAATGCCTCCGCCCTGGGACTTTATAAAAAGCTCGGCTTCAAAACGGTCGCTGAGCGCAAGGCCTATTACACCGCCAAGGATGGCGCGAAGTCGACGGCGCTTGTCATGCGCCGCGATCTTCGCTAGTTCCCTGCGACAGGCATTTTTCGGCGACAGCCCCGAAATTCAACCGGAATACTCAAAAGGCCAGAAGACGTGATAGACCTTTCGAAAACGCTGGAGGAACTTTGTGCCGAACGCGGCATGCGGATGACGGACCAGCGCCGTGTCATCGCCCGCGTGCTGCAGGAATCGGCAGACCATCCGGATGTCGAGGAGCTTTACCGCCGTTCCTCCGCCGTGGATCCGCGCATCTCGATTTCCACCGTTTACAGAACGGTGAAGCTGTTCGAGGACGCCGGCATCATCGAGCGTCATGATTTTCGCGATGGCCGCTCGCGTTACGAGACCGTGCCTGAGGAACATCACGATCATCTGATCGATCTGAAGAACAGTGTGGTCATCGAGTTTCATTCACCCGAGATCGAGGCGCTTCAGGAAAAGATCGCCAGGGAGCATGGCTTCAAGCTCGTTGATCACCGGCTCGAACTCTACGGTGTACCGTTGAAGCCCGGCGAACATTGAGACGCTGGTGAGCAAGCGCACGGTTCAATCATGATGTGGCTCCGGACAGCCTATATTGCGGTCGTTCTCCTGATCGTCACGCTTATATTGCTGCCGCTGCAACTGTTGGGCCTTGCCTTCGACTGGCGGCTGCGTCGCCGCATTCCCCGCATCTGGCACCGCATCGCCTGCCATGTCCTCGGCATCCGCGTGCATGTCCATGGAGATGTGGAGCGGGCAAAACCGCTGATGCTGGCGGTCAACCACGCCTCGTGGAAGGACATTCTCGTTCTCGGCAGTATTGCCGACGTGGTGTTCATCGCCAAGACGGAAGTGCGTGACTGGCCCGTCTTCGGCTGGCTCGCCCGTCTGCAGAAAAGCATCTTCGTCCAGCGCGAGCAGAAGCGCAGCACCGGTGCGCAGGTCGGCGAGATCGCCGCCCGCATGGCCGATGGCGAGATCGTCGTGTTGTTCCCGGAAGGCACCACCTCTGACGGCAACCGCATGCTTGCCGTCAAATCCTCGCTGTTTGGCGCAGCCTCCACGGCTGCCGAGCAGGTTCCGGGCAAGCTCGTCTATGTGCAGCCGGTCGCAATCGCCTATACGCGGGTGCAGGGCATGGCCATGGGACGTTACCACCGGGTCATTGCGGCCTGGCCGGGCAGCATAACTCTGGTGCCGCATCTGCTCGGTATCATCAGGGCAGGTGCCATCGACGTCGACGTTACATTCGGCGACAGCGTTCCGTTTCACAGCACGGATAACCGCAAGCGTCTGGCGACCGATATCGCCGCTTCTATCCGTTCCATGTTGGCTTTCAGCCTGCGTGGTGGCTGGCGGAAATAGAGCATTCCAGCTTTTCCGGTATTTTTCTGTTTAATCCGGGCGTGAAAAACACTAGATAACCGCCATGACCCAGGAAACGCTTGGCCTCGATGCCCCCGAAATGATTGCCCGCGAGGGCTCTAACAGCAGGAAGGTCTTCATCAAGACCTATGGCTGTCAGATGAACGTCTACGATTCCGTCCGCATGAGCGATGCGCTGGCGAAGGACGGTTACGTTCAGACGGAGGATATGGGCGAGGCGGATCTGGTGCTTCTGAACACCTGTCACATCCGCGAAAAGGCCGCTGAAAAGGTCTATTCGGCGCTCGGCCGCTTGCGCGACATGAAAAAATCGCGCGAAGAACAGGGCCGCGAATTCGTGATCGGCGTTGCCGGATGTGTGGCACAGGCGGAAGGCGAGGAAATCCTTCGCCGTGCGCCAGCCGTCGACGTCGTCATCGGCCCACAGACCTATCATCGCCTGCCGGACGCCCTGAAGCGGGTGCGCGGCGGCGAGCGCGTCATCGAGACCGAATATGCCGTTGAGGACAAGTTCGAACATCTGCCGGTGGCCGAAAAGGCAACACTGCGTACGCGCGGCGTCACGGCATTTTTGACGGTGCAGGAAGGCTGCGACAAGTTCTGCACCTTTTGTGTTGTGCCCTATACGCGTGGTTCGGAAGTTTCGCGTCCCGTGCGCCAGATCGTCGATGAGGCGATGAAACTGGTGGATGCCGGTGTGCGCGAAATCACGCTGCTCGGCCAGAACGTCAATGCCTGGCAGGGCGAAGGCCCGAAGGGCGAAAAATGGGGACTTGCCGAGCTTCTTTACCGGCTGGCGGAAATTCCCGGTCTTGCACGCCTTCGCTATACCACCAGCCATCCGCGCGACATGGATGACCGCTTGATTGGCGCACATCGCGACCTGCGCATTCTGATGCCCTATCTGCATTTGCCTGTTCAGTCCGGGTCGGATCGCATTCTGAAGGCGATGAATCGTCGCCACACAGGTGAGGAATATATCCAGCTCATTGAAAAAATCCGGGCCGCCCGCCCTGATATCGCCATGTCCGGGGATTTTATTGTTGGCTTCCCCGGCGAGACGGATCGTGATTTCGAAGACACGATGGCGATCATCGAACAGGTGAAATATGCGCAGGCCTTTTCATTCAAATATTCCACACGCCCAGGAACGCCGGGTGCCGATCTGACGGATCAGGTTGCGGAAGAGGTGAAGGCCGAGCGGCTGGAACGATTGCAGGCGCTGCTCTTGCGGCAGCAGAAGGAATTTGCGGAATCGCTGGTCGGAAAGACGATGGATGTGTTGCTGGAAAAGCCCGGCCGCATGCCTGAACAGTTGATAGGTCGCTCTCCCTGGCTGCAATCTGTGAATCTTGATGCAAAGACTTTGAAAATCGGTGACATTGTTAATGTACGAATCACCGCAACGGGTCCAAACAGCTTGTTTGCCGAGGTGGCAGAGAGTTAGAGTGAGGAGCCGACACTGATTGGGACAGGAGCCTGACCGCTTGAACGCACATGAATTGGTATCACCTTCATCGCGCCAGCCACGCCAAGCCGCGACCGACGCCAATCACTTCGTCCTCACGTTCGAGAATAACAGGATAGCGGGAGAGCTATTCGGTCAGTTCGATCAGAACCTCAAATTGCTGGAACAACGCCTCAACATCGATGCGCGCCCGCGCGGCAATTCCGTTGCCATCACCGGCGATGTCGTTGCCACCAATCAGGCTCGCCGGGCGCTGGATTTCCTTTACGAGCGTCTGCTCAAGGGCGGAACCGCCGAGGTTTCCGACGTGGAAGGCGCGATCCGCATGGCCATGGCGGCAGATGACCAGCTGACCTTGCCGACGATGGAGCGCAAGGCGAAGATCTCCATGGCGCAGATTTCCACGCGCAAGAAGACCGTCGCTGCCCGAACGCCCACCCAGGATGTCTACATGCGGGCGCTGGAGCAATCCGAACTGGTTTTCGGCGTCGGCCCCGCCGGCACCGGCAAGACCTATCTTGCCGTGGCGCATGCAGCGCAACTTCTGGAGCGTGGTGCGGTCGACCGCATCATCCTCTCGCGTCCCGCAGTAGAAGCGGGCGAACGCCTTGGCTTCCTGCCGGGCGACATGAAGGAGAAGGTCGATCCTTATCTGCGCCCGCTTTACGACGCGCTTTACGACATGATGCCGGGTGACAAGGTGGAGCGCGCCATTCAGGCGGGCGTCATCGAAATTGCGCCACTGGCCTTCATGCGCGGACGCACGCTTGCCAACGCCGCCGTCATTCTGGACGAAGCCCAGAACACCACGACCATGCAGATGAAAATGTTCCTCACCCGTCTCGGTGAGAAAGGCCGCATGATCGTGACCGGCGACCCAAGCCAGGTGGACCTTCCGCGCGGCGTGAAGTCGGGCCTTGTCGAGGCCCTGCAAATCCTCACCGATGTGGAAGGTGTATCCGTCGTGCGCTTCAAGGATGTGGACGTCGTGCGCCATCCGATGGTGGCGCGCATCGTGCGGGCGTACGAATCCCACACGGCGGTGCCGGATGAAAGCCTCGTGAAGGGCAACTGACGCAAGACAATGACAGCTCTGGATATTCAAATCAGCGTCGAGGCCGAAGGCTGGTCCTCGGAAGAGGACCTTCTTGCATTCGCCACCAAGGTGCTGGATGCAGCGGTTGATTTTTTGAAGCGGGAAGAGAACCAACCCTTCCCGAAAATGCCGGTGGAACTGTCGCTGGTCTTTACCGACGATGAAAATATCCGGGAAATCAATGCTGAATGGCGCGACAAGGACAAGGCAACCAATGTCTTGTCTTTCCCCGCTTTTCCGCTGGAACCGGGCGGCATGCCTGGCCCGATGCTGGGCGATATCGTCATCGCGCGCGAGACGGTTGAACGCGAGGCTCTTGAACTTGAGAAGAGTTTCGAGGATCATCTGACCCATCTTCTTGTTCATGGGTTCCTGCACCTGTTCGGTTATGACCACATGGATGAGGAGGAGGCGGAAGAAATGGAGTCGCTTGAGACTCGCATTTTGGCGGTGCTTGGCCTATCTGATCCTTACGCGGGACAGGAACCGCTTTGAATATTGTCTGGAGCCATGAACGAACATTCTGCACGACCTGCCAATGAGGGCAGAGAAAACGGCGAGCAGTCCTCCTCGGAGGAGGGCAGTAGTCATTTACGGAACGACTCCAATGCAAAGCCGAGATCGACGATCTGGTCGCGCATTGGACGGTTGCTGAAGCCGTCACAGGGCGAGCGCCTGCGCGAGGATTTGACCGACGCGCTGATGGACGACACCGAAATCGGTGCCGCCTTTTCGCCCGAAGAGCGGGCGATGCTGAACAATATCCTGCGTTTCCGGGAGGTTCGGGTCGAAGATATCATGATCCCACGCGTGGATATCGACGGTCTCGACCAGAATATGACCATCGGCGAAGCTCTGATCCTCTTTGAGGAAACCGGGCGCTCCCGCATGCCGGTCTACGATGAGACGCTGGATAATCCGAAGGGCATGATCCACATTCGCGATCTGCTGGCCTATGTCGCCAAGCAGGCGCGCAACAAGCGCCGGGTGGGGTCGCGTGGTGTTGCTTATGGCGAGGCGAAGGCTCCGCGCTCGCCGCGACCGAATTTTGACCTGGCGCGGGTGGATCTGGAACAGACGGTCGCCGATGCCGGGCTGGTGCGTAAAATTCTTTTTGCACCCCCCTCCATGCTGGCCTCCGATCTTTTGAAGACCATGCAGGCACAGAGAACACAGCTTGCCCTAGTGATCGACGAATATGGTGGCACGGACGGTCTCGTCAGCCATGAGGACATCGTCGAGATGGTCGTGGGTGACATTGATGACGAGCACGACAAGGACGAGACGATGTTTTCCCGTCTATCCGCCGACGTGCTGGTGGCGGATGCCCGCGCAGAGCTTACAGAACTTGCCGAGGCAATCGGACCGGAATTCGATGTCCGCGAACATCTTGAAGAAATCGATACGCTCGGCGGCCTGATATTCTTCGCACTCGGCCGCATTCCGGCCAAGGGTGAAGTGGTCAGGGCCGTACCTGGTTTCGAGTTCCAGATCCTCGATGCGGATACAAGGCGTATCAAGGGTGTTCGTATCGTCCGCGATCATGGCTCGGAAGGGCAGGATGACCGCGCGCCGGGCGATGCCGATGCCGATGAGGTTATTCCGCTGCCCGCGCCGGATGTTCGCCTCATCACCCACCAGCAAAACGCTGACTGAGGTGGGCGACGGGATGCTCCCCGTCGCCGCCGCTCCTTGAACGCGTCATCAAGAGTCCAAAAGGACGCACGGTGCTCCGGCGACCATCCCTTCTGTGGACTGCGAATCTTTTTTCCTTTACGTCGAGTCTAAAGGGAAATTCCTTTGCGCGGCCATGCCGGGGTTGGGCTTTTCCGGGTGGGCATTAAACGGAGATGGCATGGAGCGTCTTGCAGGCAGGGTAATGCTGGCCGGCGGCAAAAGCCGCGCAGTGATGGCGATTGCCGCAGGCGCGGTTGGAGCGCTGGCCTTGCCTCCGGTTGGCTTTTTCGCGGCGCTTTTTTTGTCTTTCACCCTGCTTGTCTGGTTGGTCGATGGCTGCACCGGCAAGCCGGGCGGTGGCATCTTCAGCCGCATCATGCCCGCTTTCGGCATCGGTTGGTCTTTCGGCCTTGGTTATTTCGTGGCGGGCCTGTGGTGGCTGGGCAATGCGCTCCTGCTGGAAGCTGACGAGTTCGCCTGGGCGCTACCGCTCGCCATCCTCGGCCTTCCGGCTGTTCTCGCCGTGTTTTACGGTTTTGCGGTCGCAGCCGCCAATATCGTCTGGTCGGACGGTCTCGGCCGTATCGCCGCACTTGCGGCCGCATTCGGCCTTTTGGAATGGCTCCGCAGCTTCATAGCAACTGGCTTTCCCTGGAACGCTATCGGTTATGGCATCATGCCTGTGCCGATCATGATGCAGTCGGCGCATCTGCTTGGTCTTTTTGGTGTCACCACGCTTGCCGTTTTCATCTTCGCCTCGCCTGCCTTGATCGGCACGAAAAAAGGCATGTGGCCGGGTCTCATTGCGGCGGGCCTGCTGCTGGCTGGCCATTTTGGTTATGGCTTTTACCGCCTTCAGACACCGTTGGAGACACCTGCGGACGCGCTGACCGTGAGGATCGTGCAGCCGTCGATCGACCAGTCCCGCAAGATGCTGAATGCAGACAGGGCCGAGATTTTCAGCGAGCATCTGCGTTTGACGGGCCTGCCGCCCGGCGAAGGAAAAAAACGCCCAGATATCATCGTTTGGCCGGAGACCTCCGTGCCTTTCATCCTGACGCAAAATCCGGACGCTTTGGCGGAAATCGCCAAGACGCTTGAGGACGGGCAGGTCCTGTTTACCGGTGCGGTCAGAATGGAAGATGCCGGTGCCGGCCGGCCTCCGCGTTACTACAATTCGGTCTATGCGATTGACAGTCAGGGCGAGATCATCGGCGCGACCGACAAGGTCCATCTTACACCCTTTGGAGAATATGTCCCTTTCGAAGATATTCTACGGGGATTCGGCATCAATAATGTCATCAGCCTGCCGGGCGGCTTTTCAGCCGCGTCTTCGCGCACGCCTTTGACGCTTCCTTCCGGTAAAACCCTTTATCCCCTGATCTGCTACGAGATCATTTTTCCCGAAGAGATGACCCCTGGTCTGGCGGGCGCCGCAGCGATCCTGAACGTCACGAATGATGGCTGGTTCGGCGATACACCCGGCCCTTATCAGCATTTTCTGCAGGCAAGAGTACGGGCCGTTGAAACGGGAGTGCCGGTGATTCGCGGCGCTAATACCGGAATTTCAGCCGTTATAGATCCCTATGGTCGTATTATTGCCGGGTTGGATTACGGCCGGGTCGGAATTGTTGACGCCACCTTGAGTGGTGGGTCAAATGACGCTGTTACTTACGACATACATCGGACGTATTTCTGGTTGATTTTTTCTATCATGCTGACCGTTTCGGTATTTTCTGCCTGGCGTTTTGCCCGGCGCCAGAATTGACCGGGAACCCCTACAATTGCATAGTGAATACGTCAGTCGTAAAACAAGTTTAGACGCTGTCGAAATACCAGCTCATTTCTTCGAATAAGCAATGAAACGAGATATCAACCCTTTCCGAGTGTCAGGACCGCATGATGACCGAAAATAAGAAAAAGCCTAACCCCATCGACATTCATGTCGGAAGCCGAATTCGTCTTCGCAGAACCATGCTGGGCATGAGCCAGGAAAAGCTGGGTGAAAGCCTCGGAATTACCTTTCAGCAAATTCAGAAGTATGAAAAGGGCACGAACCGCGTGGGCGCCAGCCGCCTGCAGAATATCTCCGCGATCCTGAATGTGCCGGTTTCCTTCTTCTTCGAGGACGCGCCGGGTGATCAGGCCGTCGGCACGACCGGCATGGCAGAAGCATCGAGTTCCAATTACGTGGTGGATTTCCTGTCGTCTGCCGAAGGCTTGCAACTGAACCGCGCTTTCGTGAAGATCGCCGACCCGAAGGTTCGCCGCCGCCTCGTTGATCTCGTCAAGTCGCTCGCCGCCGAAGGGGATGCTGAGTAGCACTCGCAGGCGACTGCTTTATTTTCCAGCGTACGGCGCTGGACACTCAACGGTCCGCAAGGGCCGTTTTTTTGTGCCCAATTAGAAAGGAATTCTCACATAAAGATATATTTATGTGGTTGTGTCCTTGTCTTTCATGGCCGAAATGACTAACAAACTCGAAGACCGTTCTTTGAGGGGAATCCCGCATGCGTGCCAATTACCTGTTCACCAGCGAGTCCGTGGCCGAAGGTCATCCGGACAAGGTTTGTGATCGTATTTCCGATGAAATCGTGGATCTCATCTATCGTGAGGCATCCAAGACGGGTGTCGACCCCTGGACCGTGCGCATCGCATGCGAAACGCTTGCGACGACGAACCGCGTCATTATCGCCGGTGAGGTTCGGGTTCCCGATACCCTGCTGAAAAAGGACAAGGACGGCAAGGTTCTCAAGGATGCTGCCGGCCACCCGGTCATCAATCCCTCGAAGTTCAAGTCGGCTGCCCGCAAGGCGATCCGCGACATCGGCTACGAGCAGGATGGTTTCCACTGGAAGACGGCGAAGATCGACGTTCTCCTGCATCCGCAGTCGGCGGATATCGCGCAGGGCGTGGACAACGCCTCCGACAAGCAGGGCGACGAGGGTGCCGGCGACCAGGGCATCATGTTCGGTTACGCCTGCAAGGAAACGCCGGACCTGATGCCGGCTCCGATCTATTATTCCCACCGTATTCTGCAGCTGCTCGCGACCGCCCGTAAAAGCGGCGAAGGCGAAGCTGCGAAACTCGGTCCCGACGCCAAGAGCCAGGTGACGGTTCGTTACGTCGACGGCAAGGCTTCTGAAGCCGTGTCCATCGTTTTGTCCACGCAGCATCTCGATGCCAGCTGGGATTCGAAGAAGGTTCGCGAAGTTGTCGAACCTTATATCCGCGAAGCGCTGGGTGACCTGAAGATCGCCGATGATTGCCAGTGGTATATTAACCCGACGGGCAAATTCGTCATTGGTGGTCCGGATGGCGATGCGGGTCTGACCGGCCGCAAGATCATCGTGGACACCTATGGCGGTGCTGCCCCCCATGGCGGCGGTGCATTCTCCGGCAAGGACACGACCAAGGTCGACCGTTCCGCGGCCTATGCTGCCCGCTATCTGGCCAAGAACGTTGTGGCTGCCGGTCTGGCCGAGCGCTGCACCATTCAGATTTCCTACGCGATCGGCATCGCCCAGCCTCTGTCGATTTATGTCGATCTGCACGGTACCGGCAAGGTCAGCGAAGATCAGGTCGAAGGCGCCATCCGCAAGGTCATGGATCTGTCGCCGTCGGGCATTCGCCGTCATCTCGATCTCAACAAGCCGATCTACGCCAAGACGTCCTCCTACGGCCATTTCGGTCGCAAGGCGGGCCGTGACGGTTCCTTCTCCTGGGAGAAGCTCGATCTGGTGAAGCCGCTCAAGGAAGCTTTGAGCGCTTGAAGCATTTCCAGTAAAATTGCGTAGCGATTTTACGTTCGGAAAATGCGGGGACTTGTTCTAAGCCTTGTCATTAGGCGGGGATTGAGAGATACCGGTTGCACCATTTGTAACCCGCATAGTGCCATTCAAGTGGCCCTGTGCGGGTTTAGTCTATTTGTTCTTGAGAGTATGACATGACGGAAGAGCGGCGTTCGCGCGCAACGGAAGCGTTTTTTGGCAGACGCAAGGGCAAGCCCCTGCGCAATCAGCAGATCGATACGATCGAAAACCTGCTGCCTTTGCTGAAAATCGATCTGGAAAGCGCGCCTCCGAAAAATCTCGTCGCTCTCTTTCCGGCGGATGTGAAATCGGTGCGTCTGGAAATCGGTTTCGGCGGCGGCGAGCACCTTGCCCACCGCGCGACTGAAAATCCTGAGACCGGCTTTATCGGCGTCGAGCCCTTCGTCAATTCCATGGCCAAGCTGCTGGCAAGCGTGCGTGAGGGCGAGTTGATGAATATCCGCCTTTACGATGATGACGCGACGCAATTGCTGGATTGGCTGCCGGATGGGTCGATCGATCACATCGATCTTCTCTATCCCGATCCCTGGCCGAAGAAGAAGCACTGGAAGCGCCGTTTCGTTTCCGACGTCAATCTTGCCCGTTTCCATCGCGTCCTGAAACCCGGTGGCAAGTTCTGCTTTGCTTCCGATATCGATACCTACGTCAACTGGACGCTACAGCATTGCGCCCGCCACGGCGGTTTCGAGTGGACGGCGGCAAGTGCCGAGGACTGGCACACCCCCTATGCCAACTGGCCGGGCACGCGTTATGAGAACAAGGCGAAAAGAGAAGGCCGCAGCTCGGCCTATCTCACTTTCATTCGCATTTAACAGCTCGAACCGTCAGAAATTCGCGTCCACTTCGGCTGCGACCGGAATGGAAGGCTGGGCGCCGGCGCGGGTGCAGGCGAGCGAGCCTGCGACGGCGGCGCGCTTCAGCGCCTTTTCGAAATCCATACCCTGATCGAGGCTGGCGGCGAGATAACCGCAGAATGTATCGCCAGCGCCAACAGTATCGACCGGCTCGATCTTGAGACCGGACGCCTTGAAGACCTTGCCGTTGCGAATGGCGATCACGCCATCAGCACCAAGCGTCACGATCAATGTCTGGCCGGTCTGCTCATGCAGGGATTTGAGTTCATTTTCCCGTTCGGAGGCTGAAAGTCCGTTTTTGCCGATCAGCAGTTCGAACTCGGTCTCATTGGCGATGACGATATCGGCAAGGCTGGCAAGGCGCGGCCCGTCCGCGGTCAGCGGCGCGGTGTTGATGATAGTGGTGATGCGTTTAGCCTTCGCGGCCGTCAGTGCTGCTTCGATTGAGGGTGCGGGCACTTCGAACTGAAGCATCAGAATATCGCCCGCTGCCATCTCCGCCACGGCTCTTGCGGCGTCGGATGCGGAAACTTCGCCATTGGCGGCGGGAATGACCGAGATCATGTTCTCCCCGCCTTCACCGATCAGGATTACGGCGGTTCCCGTGGGGCCGGGCGCGGTCTTGACGAGCGACAGATCGGTGCCGGCATCGCGCAGCAATGTCAGCGCTGGCGCGGCAAAGGTGTCATCACCCGTAGCGCCCGCCATTTTGACCGTTGCACCTGCGCGCCGTGCGGCAAGCGCCTGATTGGCTCCCTTTCCGCCGGCCGCCGTGGAAAAGGTCTCTCCCGTCACGGTTTCACCGGGTTTTGGCAGGCGTTTGGCGGTGGCGACGAGATCCATGTTGATGGAGCCGAAAACAGTAATCATCAGGGCATGTCCGTATGAAATTCAAAGCAAGGCGGCGACTTTGCCCGAGGGGATCACTCGTCGTCAACCACCCGCAACTTGGCCGTTCCTGCCCTGTTCTCTGCAAAGCGTCGCGCCTGCTCGATTTCGCTATGGGAGGTCTCCTTTTCCGTCGGCGAAAAATCGAGGCCCTCGATCTTCTGGCCACGCGCCAGCACCTTGTCGGAGGAAATCAGCATCATGTCGACATCTTTCTGCGCCAGCCCGAAATGGGCTTGCAGCTTGCGCGTCCGGTCGTCCAGCCGCCGCACGTCATCCATGAGAAGCGCGACTTCACCCTGAATGAGGTGCGCCTGCTCGCGCATGCGCTGGTCCTTCAGCACCGACTGGATAACCTGCACCGACAGCATCAAAAGCGATGGCGAGACAATGACGACACGGGCGCGATGGGCACGCTGCACGAGATATTCGAAATGCTGGTGAATATCGGCGAAGATCGATTCCGACGGCACGAAGATGAAGGCCGTATCCTGCGTTTCGCCGCGTATCAGATATTTCTCCGCCACGTCGCGAATATGCACTTCCATATCGCGGCGGAACTGCTGGGTCGCAGCCCGTTTGCCCTCGGGCGTTTCATCCGCCTTCAGCGCATTCCACGCCTCCAGCGGAAACTTGGCATCGATGACGAGGGACGGGGCGTTGTTCGGCATCCTGATGATGCAGTCTGGTCGGTAGCCATTCGAAAGCGTGGGCTGAAGCTGAAAGGCCCCGGCGGGAAGCGCATCGGCGATCAGCGCTTCCATGCGCGCCTGCCCGAAAGCGCCGCGCGTCTGCTTGTTGGAGAGGATCGCCTGAAGCCCGACCACGTCCTTTGCCAGATCCTGAATATTACCCTGCGCGGCATCGATAACCGCAAGCCGCTCCTGCAGGCGGCTTAGATTCTCGTGTGTCGACCGGGTCTGCTCGGTCAGCGTCTCGCCCAGCCGCTGCGACATGCCGTCGAGGCGCTGGTTGATCGTCTGGCCCATCTCGCTCTGGCGCGTGCCGAGCGTCTCGGCCATCGCCGCGATCCGGCCGTGCAGTTCCGACTGGGTTTTCAACAGATCGGAAATTTCACCATCGGCTTCCGCTTTTTTCCCACGACTTTTCGTGACCATCCAGAAAGCGGAAAGGCCGAAAACGAGAGCCGCAAGAAGCCCGCCGAAGCTGATGTCGACGGAGCCGGCCCGCAAGGCGGGATCGAGGAGAAAAGAGAAATCGATGCTCATGGCTAAATCTACCAGATTTCCAGTGATTCGTAAGATCAAAACAAGAACATTCATGCGGCGGAATTGAGTCGGGCAAAACCAGCCGAAGGTCTCATTTCGACCGCGTATTTTTTATTTCCTCCGCGCAAGAGATACGTTATGGGAAGCCATGACTATCAAACCGCTTATCATTTTGCCCGATCCCGTGCTGCGCCAGCAATCAAGGCCTATCGAACAGGTGGATGCCGAAGTGTTGCGCCTTGCGGACGATATGCTTGAAACCATGTATGATGCGCCGGGTATCGGCCTTGCCGCCATTCAGGTGGGCGTGCCGCGCCGCATGCTGGTGATCGACGTTTCGCGCGAGGACGAGGAGAAAAAGCCGGTCGTCTTCATCAATCCGGAAATCCTCAAAGTGTCGGACGACGTGTCGGCCTATGAGGAAGGGTGTCTCTCCATTCCCGATTATTATGCCGAGGTAGAGCGTCCCGCATCCCTGACAGTGCGATATGTCGATCGTGACGGCAAGCAGCAGACGGTCGATGCGGACGGACTTCTGGCGACGTGTCTGCAGCATGAGATCGACCACCTGAACGGCATTCTGTTCATCGACCATATTTCGCGCCTGAAGCGAGAAATGGTCATCAAGAAATTCACCAAAGCAGCCCGCGCTAAGGTCTGATTCGTCTTAAATATGTAGACGGACCGGCATAGAGGGCAGGGGGCGATATGGCTCTTCGCATCATTTTCATGGGCACGCCGGATTTTTCCGTTCCCACGCTGCGTGCATTGGTGGACGCTGGTCACGAGGTCGTTGCCGTTTATACGCAGCCGCCGCGTCCAGGCGGTCGCCGTGGCCTCGATCTGCAGAAATCGCCGGTGCATCAGGCCGCCGAACTGCTGGGTCTGCCCGTGCTGACGCCGGTAAATTTCAAGGCCGAGGAAGACCGGCAGGAATTCAGGGAATTCGATGCGGACGTCGCTGTTGTCGTTGCCTATGGGCTGCTATTGCCCGAGGCTATCCTGAGCGGTACGCGCCTTGGCTGCTATAACGGCCACGCCTCGTTGCTGCCGCGCTGGCGCGGCGCTGCTCCCATTCAGCGGGCGATCATGGCTGGCGATGCCGAGACGGGCATGATGGTCATGAAAATGGAAAAGGGGCTGGATACCGGCCCGGTGGCGCTGACCGCCAAGGTCACGATCGATGAGAATACCACGGCAGGTGAATTGCACGACAGCCTGATGCTGACAGGCGCGCGGCTGATGCGGCAGGCGATGGACAAGCTGGAAGCAGACGATCTTCCTCTCGTTGCGCAGCCGGAAGAAGGCGTCGTTTATGCCTCGAAAATCGACAAGGGCGAGACCCGGATTAATTTTTCCCGGCCGGCACAGGACGTCCATAACCATATCCGCGGCCTTTCGCCTTTTCCCGGCGCCTGGCTGGAAATGGAAATCGGCGGTAAGGCCGAGCGCGTGAAGGTTCTGGCGTCAGAACTGGCGAGCGGTATGGGCGAAGCAGGCGCTGTGCTCGATGAAGCCCTGACAATTGCCTGCGGAAG
This sequence comes from Rhizobium sp. Root491, assembly GCF_001427205.1. Classification (NCBI taxonomy): domain Bacteria; kingdom Pseudomonadati; phylum Pseudomonadota; class Alphaproteobacteria; order Hyphomicrobiales; family Rhizobiaceae; genus Rhizobium; species Rhizobium sp. Root491. Next base: position 1,068,166 of record NZ_LMFF01000001.1, on the reverse strand, counting down.
TGGCGCGGTGCGGCTTACCCGTTTGCAGAAGGCAGGTGGCAAGCCGCTGTCGGCTGCCGATTTCGTTCGTGGCACACCCGTTCCCGCCAGAACGAGGCTCGGCTGATGCCGCGTTTCCGCATGACCGTCGAATATGACGGTACGCCTTACTTCGGCTGGCAGAGACAGGATAACGGCCCTTCAGTTCAGGGCGCGCTTGAAGCTGCCGTCCGGTCGCTGACCGGCGAAACCGTTTCTATTCGAGGCGCTGGCCGCACCGATTCCGGCGTGCATGCCGTGGGACAGGTAGCCCATGTCGATCTTTCCCGCGATTGGGCGCCATATAAGCTTCGCAATGCTCTCAACGCCCATCTGGCCATGGCGAAAGAGGTCGTCTCGGTTGTCGACGTAACGGCGGTGACCGAGGATTTCGACGCGCGCTTCTCCGCGCTTCGCCGCCATTATCTGTACCGCATCATTTGCCGGAAAGCGCGGCTGGCGCTCGAGCACAAGCGCGCATGGTGGGTATCGAAAGATCTGGACCACGAACGCATGCATGAAGCTGCACAGATGCTCGTCGGCCGGCACGATTTTACCACTTTCCGCTCGGTTCATTGTCAGGCGACCAGCCCGGTCAGAACGCTCGACCGGCTGGATGTGACGCGCAATGGCGATCTTATCGAGATACGCGCCACCGCGCAGAGCTTTCTCCACAACCAGATACGCTCTTTTGCCGGAACGCTGAAAATGGCCGGTGAAGGCAGCATGACACCGGAAGACGTGCGCGCGGCACTGGAAGCACGGGATCGCAAAGCTTGCGGCCCAGTCGCGCCGCCGGATGGTCTCTATTTCATGCAAGTCGATTATCCCGACGTCATTCCGCCGCGGGTCTATTCAAAGGTCGAGACGGTCGAAGACACAGACTGAAGTCCGTCTCGTTTCTCAGGCCGGATAAACGCCGAGAAAACGCTGCAGCGCCTCGGACAGAAGCATGCCCGGCACCAGCAGGGTCATGACGATCGCCGAGACAAGCAACGACTGGTCGCGGATGAAGAAGCGCACGATCCGCGAAAAGGCGAAGACCAGCGACAGCAGCAGTGCCAGCCAGAGGATGGCGATCAGCCCCTGCAAGGGCGGCAGAAAAAACGCGATCAGGATCAGAACCGCATAGGCATAGGAAAACGGCAGCGACAGCCAGTTCATGGTGGTGACCAGTGCGGTGAATTTTTCCCGTGCGCCAAAGGCGAACAGCAGCATGCCGATCAACAACAGCGGCACGATCCAGCAGATGGCTTCGACCATCGCGAGGCGGAAAAAGAAGATGAACCCCGTTCCTGTTCCGGGCGGATAGCTTGCCAGGAACGCAGCGCGCAGCCACAGCCAGGACACCAGCATGGCGGGCAGGCACCAGAGGGCGGAGTAGAAGGACCGCCACATGCCGCGCTCGGAAAGATCCAGATAACGCGCGCCGGTATGGTCGCCGAGCAGCAGCAGCCAGAGGCCTTTCAGATAGAGCCTTACTTCACTTGCCGTCGGCATGGGAGAACCAGCGTTCGATGAAGGTCTCGTAGATGTTTGTGAGAGTCTCCAGATCGGCGACTTCCACGCGCTCATCGACCATATGCATGGTCTGCCCGACGAGGCCGAATTCCACGACGGGGCAATAATCCTTGATGAAACGCGCATCAGACGTGCCGCCGGTGGTCGAAAGCTTGGGCTCCTTGCCTGTCACGGCTTCCACGGCGCCGGAAAGCGATGAGATGAGCGCATTGTTCCGGGTCAGGAAAACATGGGCCGGACGGTCGGCCCAGACGATCTCATATTTGACCGGGCTGCGGTCGGGACGAAGTTCTCCCTCGGCAGCGGCGGCATCGAGGCGGCGGATGATTTCCGCCCGCAGGCTCTCCACCGTCCAGCTGTCATTGAAACGGATGTTGAACGACGCCGTCGCCCGCGCCGGAATGACATTTGTGGCGGCGTTGCCGGTGTCGATGGTCGTCACTTCCAGATTGGACGGCTGGAAGTCGTCTGTACCGTGATCGAAGGGCGGATGCATCAGCGCGTGGGTCAGTTGCAGCAGCCCGCGAATGGGGTTGTCGGCCAGATGCGGATATGCGGCATGACCCTGCACGCCATGCACGGTGATGCGGCCCGAAATCGACCCCCGGCGGCCGATCTTGATCATGTCGCCCAGCTGGTCGGGGTTGGTCGGTTCACCCACCACGCAGGCATCCCATGTCTCGCCTTTGGCGGCGGCCCATTCCAGCAGCTTGGAGGTGCCGTTGATCGAGGGGCCTTCCTCGTCACCGGTGATCAGGAAAGAAACGGAACCTTTCGGTTTTCCGTGTTTCTCGATGTAGCGGGCAATGGCAGCAACGAAACAGGCAATGCCGCCCTTCATGTCCACCGCACCACGGCCGAACATTTCCCCGCCGGCAATTTCAGCGGCAAAGGGTGGATGGCTCCATGCCGCCTCGTCGCCCACCGGAACGACATCGGTATGGCCCGCAAACATCAGGTGCGGACCTTCCGTGCCAAGCCGGGCGTAGAGGTTTTCAACGTCAGGCGTTCCCGCTTCCGTCGCCACCATCTTTTCCACCGCAAAGCCAAGCGGTGAAAGCAGGGTGTCTAGCAGCGATAGCGCGCCACCTTCGGCGGGCGTCACCGAAGGGCAACGGATGAGGGCGGCGAGATTTGCAACGGGATCGGTCGTGGTCATGGTATCAGCTTTTATCAGTCGCGCAGAAGCTCGTTGATGCCGGTCTTGGAGCGGGTCTTTTCATCGACGCGCTTGACGATGACGGCGCAATAAAGGCTCGGGCCCGGCTCGCCGTTCGGGAACGGCTTGCCCGGCATGGTGCCGGCAACGACGACGGAATAGGGTGGCACTTCGCCATAGGTGATCTCGCCGGTGGCGCGATCGACGATCTTGGTCGACTTGCCGATGAAGACGCCCATGCCGAGAACGGCGCCTTCGCGCACGATGCAGCCTTCTACGACTTCCGAACGGGCACCGATGAAGCAATTGTCCTCGATGATGGTCGGGCCGGCCTGAAGCGGCTCCAGAACGCCGCCGATGCCAACGCCGCCAGACAGATGCACGTTCTTGCCGATCTGCGCGCAGGAGCCGACCGTCGCCCAGGTGTCGACCATCGTGCCTTCATCGACATAGGCGCCGAGATTGACGAAGGAAGGCATCAGCACCACGTTCTTGGCCACATAGGCCGAGCGGCGCACGACGGCGTTAGGCACTGCGCGGAAGCCCGCAGCGCGGAACTGGTTTTCACCCCAGTTCTCGAACTTCGACGGCACCTTGTCCCACCAGGTGGATTCACCGGGGCCGCCGGTGACGATTTCCATGTCGTTCAGACGGAAGGAGAGGAGCACGGCCTTTTTCAGCCATTGGTTCACTTTCCAGTTCCCGTCCGCCTGCTTTTCGGCGACGCGGACCTTGCCGCTGTCGAGAAGTTGAAGAGATGTGTTCACCGCGTCGCGAACCTCGCCCTTTGTCGATACGTTCACACCGTCACGGTTGTCGAAGGCTGTTTCGATGGTGGTTTCGAGAGAGGTGAGATCCGGAAGGCTCATGGAAAATTCCTTGAATGTCGCGTGTGTTCGTGGCCACGGATGGTCCCGCGCCGCTGGAAGGCTCTGGTCATTTGATCTAAGGGAGTGTTGGAAAGGCGTCAATGTGATTTGGGTGATTTGGCGCACCAGACGAAAGGCTTGGAAATGACACGACTGAAAAACGGCAAATTGCGGCGCAAGGATGGGGTGTGGGACCCGTTGAAGCGTAGCTCTGCGGACAAGCAGCAGGCCGATGTCATTCCCAAAACACCGCAGTCGGATTCCCCATCCTACCGGCTTGCCTACGCGGATATGGATTTTCTCTGCCGCGAGGAGTTGCGCCCCGTCAGGCTTCAACTCGAACTTCTCAAGACGGAAATGGCGCTGACCGAGCGGGGCATCAAGTCCACCGTCGTCATGTTCGGCGGCGCGCGCATTCCCGAGCCCGGCGGGGAGGCTTGGGCGGCCCGCAACGAGACGCAGAAACGCAATCTGGAGCAATCCTCGGTTTATTACGAGGAGGCGCGCAAGTTCGCCCGGCTCTGCACCGACTACGGCGCGAAATCGGACCATCTGGAATATGTCGTGGTCACCGGCGGTGGTCCCGGCGTCATGGAAGCAGGCAATCGCGGCGCAGCCGATGTCGGAGGCCCGTCCATCGGCCTCAACATCGTTCTGCCGCATGAGCAGGCGCCCAACCCCTATGTCACGCCGGAGCTGAGCTTCAACTTCCACTATTTCGCCATCCGCAAGATGCATTTCCTGATGCGGGCCAAGGCCGTGGTGATCTTCCCCGGCGGTTTCGGCACGCTCGATGAACTCTTCGAGACGCTGACGCTGATCCAGACGAAGCGCATGGCGCCCATCCCGCTCATTCTCTTCGGGGAGAAATTCTGGCGCTCCGTCGTCAATTTCGAATTCCTCGCGGACTTCGGAACAATTGCACCCGAAGATATGGAGCTGCTACATTTCGCCGAAACCGCCGACGATGCATGGAACATCGTATCCGCCTATTACGAGCACTGATTTCGGCTTGATGCGACGGGGGAATTTTAGGGGTTAATTAGCAAAGATATTCTAATTTCCCCTCGTCGCGTTGCAGCGCACTGCCCCCAGCGGGCGGGCCTCCATGACGGAGATTTCTCATCCGTTGACGCCAGCCTTTTCGGCCGGCGATTTGATCGAGGCCAAAATGTTCAATTTCAAAGTGAAGTCGCTTGCGACCAAGCTGATCCTTGTAACCGGCTGTGCAATCACCACGGTCCTTGTCGCATCGAATTCCTTCCTCATTTCCCAGACCAGCGACCGTGTCCATTCGCTGACCATGGATCAGGCGAACACCGAGGCACGCGCCATCGCCAACGTCATCGCCGCCGATGTCGGTGAACTCGGCAGCGCTGCCCGCTCCATGGCCGGTATCATCGGCCGTGCGCACCAGGCGAAATCGATGGACCGCCCCGGCATCGTCAACATCCTCAAGGCCAATGTCGAGCAGAATGCTTTCGCTTTCGGAAGCTGGTTCTGTGAGCAGTTGGGCCTTTTCGACGGACAGACCACCGAGATCGCCAACAGGCTCGATCTCGGCACCAATGCAACGGGTGCATTTGCCCCCTACTGGTCGAAGACCCAGAAAGGCGACATCCAGTTTTCGACCTTCAAGAACGACTATGCGGCGGAGTGGTATTCGCTGGCCGCCAAATCCGGCAAGGGCGCCATTACCCAGCCCTATCTGGCCGAAGGCACGGAAGTGCCCACCACAATGACCTCGCTTGCCTATCCCGTCATGTCTGATGGTAAGATGATTGGTGTGGCGGGGGTCGATATCTCGCTGGCAGCTCTGTCGCAGAAGCTGCAGGCGCTGCATCCTTTCGAAACCGGCCGTGTGACACTCATTTCGCAGGGCGGCCAATGGCTGGTACCGCCGACGCCCGAGCAGAACATGAAGGCCTATGACGGAGAGGGTGCAAGCACCGTTCAGGCGGCGATCACATCCGGTAAGCAGGGCCTGATCGAAAATCTCGGCCTTGATACCGACGCGCCCTATAACCGCCTTGTCTATCCGTTTGCGGTTCCGGGCCTCAATGCCACCTGGGTGGTTCTGGTGGATATCCCGCATCAGGCGTTGAACGCGCCGGTGCAGGAACAGACTTATCTGATGATCCTCGGGGCAATCGTCATTCTTGCGGCGGTTATTGCCGCGCTCTATTTCTCCGTCCGCTATTTCGTCCGCAATCCGCTCGCCTCGCTGGTCTCCGATGTGAAAACACTGAGCGACGGTCGTTACGATGTGCCGGTTTCCGGACAGGACCGCAGGGATGAGACGGGCGCGGTGGCAACGGCTCTGGAAGGCTTCCGTGCGAAGCTTGCCGGTATCCGCGAAATGGAAGCGGATGCCGCCGTGCAGCGTGGCAATGCGGAAACGGAGCGCCAAAGGTCCGAATCCGAGCGCAATGAGAACAGCCGGATGCAGCAACATATCGTGAGCGTACTCGGCGCGGGTCTCAATGCGCTCTCGCAGGGCAATCTGACCTATCGCATCGAGGACCAGTTCCCCGGTGAATATGCAAAGCTGCGCAACGACTTCAACTCGGCGCTCGCCAGCCTCGAGGAAACCGTTTCCACCGTCAACGGAACCGTTGCCAGCATCGGCAACGGCACCGGCGAGATCACCCGCGCTGCGAGCGATCTCTCCCACCGCACGGAACAGCAGGCGGCAAGCCTGGAAGAAACCGCTGCCGCCCTCAACCAGCTGACGGCGCAGGTCAATTCCAGTGCGGAAAACGCAGCACAGGCGGCGACAGCTGTCAGCAATGCCTGCGACGACGCCGGCAAGTCGGGCGAGGTCGTGCAGCAGGCCGTCAGTTCCATGGAAGGCATCGCTCAATCCTCGGCGGAAATCTCCCGCATCATCGGGGTAATCGACGAAATCGCTTTCCAGACCAACCTTCTGGCGCTGAATGCCGGTGTGGAAGCTGCCCGTGCGGGCGAGGCTGGCAAGGGTTTTGCCGTCGTCGCGCAGGAAGTACGTGAACTGGCGCAACGTTCCGCGACAGCCGCGAAGGAGATCAAAGGTCTGATCAACACCTCCGCAAGGCAGGTGGGCGAGGGCGTCCAGCTGGTCGGCAAGGCCGGCGAGACGATGAGAAAGATTGCCGATCAGGTTCTGCAGATCAACCAGCTGATACGGCAGATTTCGGCCTCCGCCAGCGAGCAGGCGGTAGGTCTCAAGGAGATCAACTCCGCCGTCACTCAGATGGACCAGGTCACCCAGCAGAATGCTGCCATGGTGGAAGAAACAACGGCGGCAAGCGTGACGCTGAACAGCGAGGCGGAAACGCTGAAATCGCTCGTTGCCGGTTTCTCCGTATCCGGCGGTCATTCCAGCCAGTCCGGCCAGCAATTGCGCGCCACCGCGGCGGCAATGCGTGCGCCTGTTGCCTCGTCACAGGCATCGGGCCGCTCGGCTGCGACCCAACGTTCCCGCCCAAGAACCAGCGGCGCAAACGCGCTGGCACAGGACGACTGGACGGAGTTCTGAGAATATCCCGTGGTTCCAAATGAAAGGGCCGCTGGTCACGCCAGCGGCCCTTTTCATGTCTGCGTTCCCATCAGAGGCGGGCGAAACGTTCCGTCAGCAACTCGAAGAAACCGTCCGCATCCACATTTCGCATCACGCGGGCGTTGACCGGGCGCTCGGTCACCCGCCACCAGTCCACCACCGTCATGCCCATGGTCAGTTCGGAATTGACCTCGATTTCGACATTGCAATCGCGGCCCTGAAACAGCTCGGGCTTGAGGAGATAGGCGATGACGCTTGGATCGTGCAGGGGGCCGCCGTCCGAACCGTATTTCTCGATGTCGAAACGCTCGAAGAATTCCAGCATTTCCGCCATGGCGATTGCCGGGCGTGTGCCTATATCGCGAATGCGGCTGACACGCGCCTTGGTGGTCAGCAACTGGTGGGTTACGTCAAGCGGCATTACGACGATGGGCACGCCGGAACGGAAGACGATATCGGCAGCCTGCGGATCGACATAGATGTTGAATTCCGCAGCCGGTGTGATGTTGCCGCCTTCAAAGAAGCCGCCACCCATCATCACCAGTTCCTTGACGCGGCCTGCAATCTCGGGGGCCTTCTGCAAAGCCAGCGCCACATTGGTCAGCGCGCCGAGCGTGCAGAGCGTCACGGTGCCCGCAGGCTCCCGCAGCAGCGTTTCGATGATGAAATCGACGGCGTGCTGCTTTTGTGCCTCCATCGTCGGCTCGTCGAGAACCGGGCCATCAAGGCCGGTGCTGCCGTGAACATGCTCGGCAGTGATGGGCTTTCGCACCAGTGGCCGCTCGGCACCCTCATAGACGGGAATATCGGTGCGGTCGCACAATTCGCAGATGATGCGGATGTTGCGGCTGGTCAGTTTCAGCGGAACATTGCCGGCGACGGCGCACAGACCGAGAATTTCAATTTCTTCCGGGCTTGCGAAAGCCAGCATGATCGCTGCCGCGTCGTCCTGACCTGGATCCGTGTCTATGATGATTTTTCTGCGTTCTGCCATGTCTTGCCCGCCGTTGAGATAAGGCGCTTTTTTCGAGCGGCGGACGCTCACTTGTCAAGCCTCATTCCTCGGAGTGCCTGCCTTTGCCTTGTGGCCCCGCCTTGCGCATCGTGGTTTTGCTTCCCATATTGCCTACAGCCGGTAAGATTGACCGGCAGGGTTGCCGGAAGCGGGACCGCGAAACGTCGCTTGGTTGCAAGGACAGAGACGATATGAGCCGCATGACGCCATTCACCCACCCGCTTTTGCTGGGTTTTGATGCCATGGAAAAAACGCTGGAGCGTATGGCGAAGGCCAATGATGGCTATCCTCCATACAACATCGAGCGCCTGCCCGGCGCTGAAGACGTACCGGAACGCCTGCGTATCACGATTGCAGTCGCCGGTTTTTCGCAGGACGATCTGGATGTGACGACGGCCGACAACCAGCTCGTCATTCGCGGTCGCCAGCAGGAGCAGGAAAAGCGGGATTTTCTCTACCGGGGTATCGCTGCCCGGCAATTCCAGCGGGTCTTCGTGCTTGCAGACGGCATGCAGGTGAGGGACGCGCGCCTGCGCAACGGCCTTCTTGCCATCGATCTGGTGAAGCCCGAAATTTCAAACGTGGTAAAGAAAATTAATATTTCCGTCTCAGAGTAGAACGTGAACGCCGGAATCCGACACGAATCGCTCGGCGTGAAGAAGGAGGCTGAAATATGCTTTTAAAAGAAGCGCATGCGCGTCTCACCCGGTCCCAGCTCGCTCATATCGGCGAGGGAGAAGTGGGCTATATCCGTAAAATCCGCGCGGAAGACGTAAGCCGCTGTTTCCCGGAAGCGCCTGATCTCGATCCGCAACTCGATCTCTGGGCCCTGTTTGGCGCGGATGGCACGCCGATCCTCCTGACAGACAATCGTTCCAGCACGTTTTTCAAGGCTGCCGAAGACGATCTGAAAACCGTCAGCCTGCATTGAAAGGAAAAAAGCCCGCCGATTGAGCGGGCTTTTTCTTATGTGATTAAAGGAACGGGCGGTCTGGCATATCATCGATAGAGATGACGCCGTCCTTGTTCCTGTCCAGCCGTTCGAACATTTTTTCGCCGGCTGCGGTGAATTCGGCCTTGCTGACCTGGCCGTTTTCATCGGTGTCGGCCATGCGCATCATCGCGAACGCCCCACCCTTGCCGCCATGCTTGCCCCAGCCCTGACGACCGCCATGTTCGCGTTCGGCGCGCTTGCCTTCAGGTCCCTTGCCTTCGCCCGCTTTGGCGTCAGCAGCCTCTGGGCGCGGATGAGCCGCACGGAACGCCTCCATTTTGGCCTGGCGGTATTCACGCATTTCCTTTGGCGTGATCGAACCGTCCTTGTCCTTGTCGATCTCGGCAAAAAGTGCGTCCTGACGTGCGGCGAACTCTTCCTTGGTAATCTTGCCGTCCTTGTTGGTGTCGGCCACCTTCAGCAGCTGAACGAACGCCAGTTCCGGGCGGAACGGCATGCGCTCGCCGTGGCCTTTGCCGTGCGCTGGCGGGGCCGCAAAGCTGGCTGTAGCGGCCGAGCCGAGCAAGAGGGCTGCGCCAAGAGCAGAGAGTGCGATCTTTCGTGTAGACATCGTCATTACCTTCCGTTGGTGTCCCTGAGGAGGAAGATAGTGGCGCAGGTGGCAGTTCACTACTTAAACATCCGTAAGGTGCATGAAGCTTCGGTAATGTCGTCTGCGCTCGATTTCGATGTTACATGTCAGCGGGCGATCGTTTTGATCAGGAAACCGGTCAGATCGTCAGTGATGTAGTCGATATGCTCATCCGTCGCGGCGGGGATCTCCCAGCGCTCCATGATGACGCCTTCGAGGTTCGAAGGAACGAGCAGCACTGTCTTCATGCCGAGTGCCTTGGGTGCCGCGAGATTGCGCGGCAGGTCCTCGAACATGGCGGCTTTTCTGGTGTCGAGCTTCGCAAGTGCGGCAAACTTCTCATAGGTCGCACTGGCCGGCTTTGGCAGATAGTCCGCGGCGACGATATCGAAAATATCCTCGAAATGGTCGAGAATGCCGAGCGCGCCCGCCGCTGCCTGTGCATGCTTGACGCTGCCATTGGTGAGGATGAACTTGCGGCCTGGCAACGCCTTGATTGCCTCGCCGAGCTCCGGATGCGGGCTCAGCGCGGAATAGTCTATGGCATGCGCGCGCTCCAGAAACTCGTCCGGGCTGATGCCGTAGTGGATCATCAGGCCCTGAAGCGTGGTGCCATGTTCGTGGTAATAGCGCTTCTGAAGCGCGCGAGCCTCGTCGGGCTCGAGCTTTAAAAGCTCCGCAACATACGCCGTCATGTTACGATCGATCTGGGAAAACAGATTGACGTGATGCGGATAGAGCGTGTTGTCGAGGTCGAAGACCCATTCGCTGACGTGGGCGAAATCGGCGGCATCGGGCAGGTTTTTCGGCTTTGTGTCCATGGGCAGCTTTATGCCCGTTTCGAATGCCGAAGAAAATCGAAAAGACGACGACAGACGGGAAAATCGGGCTTGGCTGCGGCCTCCAGCGCATGATACCGCCAAGACCATGGAACTCTGGATAGGCATAACCTTCGCAAGCGCGTTCTTGCAGAACCTGCGCTCGACCCTGCAAAAGCACCTGAAGGGCATGATGGGCACCACGGGCGCAACCTTCGTGCGCTTCGTTTTTGGAATGCCCTTCGCTCTTGCCTATCTCGGTTTTCTGCATGGTGTACTTGGCCGGCCGCTGCCGGTGCCGAACATGTCATTCGCCGTCTGGGCGATGGTCGGGGCCATGGCGCAGATCGCCGCCACTTTCCTGTTGGTGCACCTGTTTTCCTTCCGCAACTTCGCGGTTGGCACGGCCTATTCCCGAACTGAGCCGGCGCAGGCGGCATTGTTTGCGCTGATTTTCGTTGGCGAAAGCGTCAATGGCGGCACTCTTGCGGCCATCGCTATTTCGGTGGCCGGCGTCATGTTGATTTCGGTTGCGCGCACGGAAGTGACCCCTGCCTCCATTCTCACCTCCATCTTCAGCCGGACGGCGGGCATCGGCCTCGCATCGGGTGCGTTCTTCGGCCTCTCATCGGTGGCCTATCGCTCTGCCTCGCTGGCTTTGGCACCCAGCCTGCCGGCACAGGATGCGGTGATGCAGGCCGGTTTTACCCTCGTCGTTGTCATCGTGACGCAGACCTTGGCGATGTTCTTGTGGATCGTATGGCGGGAGAGGGACGAATTGCGGCGGATCGCGAAGGCGTGGAAACCGTCGCTTGCGGTCGGTTTCGTGGGGGCCACGGCGTCATTCGGCTGGTTCACGGCGATGACGTTACAACAGGCGGCCGTGGTCAAGGCGCTGGCGCAGGTGGAGATGCTCTTCGCCTTCGCCTCGACCGTGCTCTTCTTCAAGGAAAAGATCAACCGGCTGGAACTTTCGGGCTGCCTGCTGATCGTTCTGGGCGTGCTGTCGCTTCTGATATTCGGCTGAAAGTGTTGTCGTGGCGGACAGGCATTCCCGTCCGCCACATGAACCGTATCAGGGCACGATGAGCGTGCCCGCGCCTTCCGTGAAGATTTCCAGAAGAACGGAATGGGCGGTCTTGCCGTTGAGGATCACCACGCCCTGAACACCGGCCTTGATGGCCTCGATGCAGGTCTCGACCTTCGGGATCATCCCACCGGAAATCGTGCCGTCCTTGATCAGCGCACGCGCCTGGGAGACCGTCAGTTCCTTGATGAGTTCCTTGTTCTTGTCGAGAACACCAGGCACGTCCGTGAGGAACAGGAGGCGGGTGGCGTTGAGCGCACCGGCAATTGCGCCGGCAAAGGTGTCGGCATTGATGTTGTAGGTGGCGCCATCGCGACCGGGAGCGACGGGAGCGATGACAGGGATCATCTCCGACTTGGCAAGCAGGTCGAGCAGGGTGCGGTCGACCTCGACGACTTCACCGACAAAACCAAGATCGAGAACGCGCTCGATATTGCTGTCGGGATCGACGACGGTCTTTTTCGCCTTTTCGGCGAAGACCATGTTGCCGTCCTTGCCGCACAGGCCAATGGCCCATTCGCCCGTCTGGTTGATGAGCGCGACGATCTCCTTGTTGATCGAGCCGGCCAGAACCATTTCGACAATCTCGACTGTCTTGGCATCGGTGACGCGCAAGCCGCTTTCGAACTTCGATTCAATGCCCATCTTCGTCAGCATCGCGCCGATCTGCGGGCCGCCGCCGTGCACGACGATGGGGTTGATACCGGACTGCTTCAACAGGGCGATATCTTCCGCAAAAGCCTTTCCAAGTGTGGAGTCGCCCATGGCATGACCGCCATATTTCACCACGATGGTCTTGTTCTCATATTTCTGCATAAAGGGCAGAGCCTGTGCGAGCAGCCGCGCCTGAGTCTCGCTTTCGGAAGCAGTCATGGAAAAACCTCGGTCTGTGGTTGCGGCCCTTGAGAGCCTTTCATCGCTCTACAGCATCGGCGCAAAAATCGGAATCGATTTTTGCGGTGCAGGATGCGCAGATTCGGCATGTCGATGCGTTAGCAAGGACAGGTGAATGCGCGGGGTGAATGAATGAAGTAACCTCCGGGCCATATTGTGTCGGCGCATAGTAAAATTCCGCTTTTGGGCGGCCTGCGGCGCGTAATAAGATTGACATAAAGCACCAATCGGACCAGCCTTGTGGCGAGCAGGGGAGGGGTTATTCAGCAGGGCGACGGAGGATCGTTGCGCATCGCAAAAAACGATGCTGGCCTGAACGACCGAGGAGTTTGAAAACATATGACCGTACCGGATCGAGACAAGCAAAGCGGTTTGCGGGACGAAGTACTCGCTGGCGAATATGTGCTGGGTGCCTTGCCACCGGAAAGCATGGCGGAGCTTGCAAAACGCGTCAAACGCGACCGCCAGTTTGCGGCCATGGTCAGGCGCTGGCGGGACAATCTGGCGGAAACCGAATATCGCGAAAGAGCGGGCGTTGCAGCCCTGCTTGACAGGGATCCGCTTCGCTCCGGTCTGCCATTCAAGGGCCAGCCGCTTCGCAATGGCAGCATATTCGCCGCGATGCTTCTGGAGGTGTGGAATTCCGTGCGTTTCTGGCGGCTTCTGGCATTGACGGCGATGCTGTGGACCGCCGTCCTGCTTTTCACCATCGCCTGAAGGCGATGGTCTTTTAGAGCGAGACCGTTCGTACGATCTCGGCGCGTAGGCTATCCAGCCCGAAGGATTTTTCCGAAGAGGTAGCGAGAACTTCCGGATAGGCGGCGGGACGCTTGCGGATTTTCTCCAGCGTTTCACTGATCAGCCGGGGAACGCCAACGTCCTTGATCTTGTCCGTCTTCGTCAGCACGACCTGATAGGACACGGCCGCCTTGTCGAGCAGGCCAAGAACCTCCTCGTCGTTCTTTTTTATTCCGTGGCGGGAATCGATCAGCACGTAGACGCGCTTCAGCGTCGCACGTCCACGCAGGTAATCGAAGACGAGCTTCGTCCAGGCATCGACATGGTCCTTCGGCGCCTGCGCATAGCCGTAACCCGGCATATCGACCAGCGCCATCGGCGGCAGGTCGCCCGGCTCACCGGAATAACCCTCAGGAACGAAGTAGTTCAGTTCCTGCGTGCGTCCGGGTGTGTTGGAGGTGCGGGCAAGGCCTTTGTGGCCCACCAGCGCATTGATGAGCGAAGACTTGCCGACATTCGAACGTCCGGCGAAGGCAATCTCCGGCGGGCCTTCGGGCGGCAGGAATTTCATCGCGGGAACGCCGCGAATGAATATCCAGGGTCGCCCAAAGAGGGGCTTTTCGGTTGCCGGGCCGGTTTCACTCATTTCGATTGCACCGGCTTTCGCTTGAATAGCCCTTTGAGATTATCGAACAGTTCGATCTTGGCACCGTGACGCTTCATGATGAGGGCCTGCTGCGAGATCGACAGCGTGTTGTTCCATGCCCAGTAGATAACCAGACCGGCGGGGAACGAAGCCAGCATGAAGGTGAAGATCAGCGGCATCCAGGTGAAGATCATCGCCTGTGTCGGATCGGGTGGGGTCGGGTTCATGCGCATCTGCAGGAACATCGTGATGCCCATGACGAGCGGCCAGACGCCGATCATCAGGAAGTGCGGCACGTCGTAGGGCAGAAGGCCGAACAGATTGAACAGCGAGGTCGGATCTGGCGCGGAAAGGTCGTGAATCCAGCCGAAGAACGGTGCATGCCGCATTTCGATGGTGACGTAGATGACCTTGTAGAGCGCGAAGAAGACCGGAATCTGCAGCAGCATCGGCCAGCAGCCGGCAACCGGATTGATCTTCTCTTCCTTGTAGAGCTGCATCATCGCCTGCTGCATGGCCATGCGGTCATCGCCATGCTTGGCCTTCAGCTCTTCCATCTTCGGCTGCATGCGCTTCATGTTCGCCATGGATGCATATTGCTTGCTGGCGAGCGGGAAGAAGAGAGCCTTGACGACGATGGTGGTCAGCAGGATGGCCACACCGAAGTTGCCAAAATAACGGAAGAAGAAATCCATCATTTTGAACATCGGCTTGGTGATGAAGTAGAACCAGCCCCAGTCGATCAACAGGTCGAACTTCGGAATGGAATATTCGGTTTCATAGCGGTCAACCAGCGGCACTTCCTTGGCACCGGCGAAGACAAGGCTCTTCAGTTCGATGGACTGGCCGGGTTCGACCGTCATCGTGTCGCTCTTGAAATCGGCCTGGTAGCTCGGCTGATTGCCCTTGATGTGCGAGTAACGCGTTTCGAACGGCGTCATCTGCGGCGGCACAATGGCAGCGGCCCAATATTTGTCGGTGATGCCGAGCCAGCCGCCGGTCGCCTTGGCAATCGTTACCGGGGTTTCTTCGACATCCTTGTATTTTTCTTCCGTCAGGCTGCCGTCTTTGCCCGAGACGCCGAGGAAGCCTTCATGGATGACGAAAACGGGCGGTATTGCCGGCTTGTTGTTGCGCGTCACGCGGCCGTAGGTGGCAAAGGAGACGGGCGCCTGCCCGGGGTTCTCGACCTTGTCGTTGACCGTGATCATGTAATGCTGGTCGATCGAAACAGTACGGGAGAAAACGACGCCATTCTGGTTGGTATACTTCAGCGTAACCGGTGTGGTCTCCGTCAGCTTGTCGCCGCTTGCGAGTGTCCACACGGTCGCAGGACCGGGAACGCTGCCGGCATCGGCACCGCCAACGTAACCGAGTTCGGTGAAATAGCCGTCCTTGGTGTCGGAAGGCGAAAACAGCGTGATGATCGGGCTCGAGTCATCGACGGTCTCATGGTAGCCCTTGAGCCGGATGTCATCGAAGCGGGCGCCGGTCAGATTGATCGAGCCGGCGATGGCGTTGGTGTCGATGGCGACACGCCGGCTTTTTGCAATCGCCTCTTCACGCGTCGCCGTGGCGGCGGCCTGCGTGGAGGAGGCAGGCGGTGCGCCGTCGACGGTCACGCCGGGTGCGGCACCCGGTGCCGGCTGTTGCTGCGTTGTCTGCTGCTGCGCCTGGCGGGCCTCTTCGGCGCGGCGCTGCTGCTCGATGCGCGGATTCATGTAAAGGAATTGCCAGGCGAGGACGATGACAACCGAAAGGGCTATCGCGATGAAGTAATTGCGGTTCTTTTCCATCATTCTTTCCTGGAGCGGGTGTCCTGGGACCGTTTCGGTTTCGCCGTTCCTTCAATTCGCTCGGTAAGGAGAGACTGAAGTTTCGGGAAGGCCGTCTCGAGCACGTCCCTGCGGGCGACAATCACATAGTCATGGCCGGGCTTCATTGCGAATCCGGCAGAAAGCCTGACGGCTTCCTTGAGACGGCGGCGCATGCGATTTCGCTCGACCGCGTTGCCTTGTCTTTTCGTTACGGTGAAACCGACCCGAGGTTCGGTTTCCGGGGTTTTCCTGTCGAGGACCTCCAGAAGAAAGGTGCCTCCCCGACGCTTTTCCCCCGTCTGCACGGCAAGAAAATCCGACCGGTTTTTAAGCCGGCCGGGCAGTTTTTTTGTCTTGCTCATGTGCCCGCGACTTTCATCGGGCCACAGAGACGGCAATTAAGCCGACAGACTTGCGCGGCCGCGCGCACGGCGGGCTGCGAGAACTTTGCGACCGCCGGCAGTAGCCATACGGGCACGGAAACCATGACGACGCTTGCGAACAAGCTTGGATGGCTGGAATGTACGCTTCGACATTTATTTAATACCGCGGTGTGCGGCCCTTCTTGAATTTGCACTATTTGCAAGAGCGTTTCGTTTTTTGCACGGCTAACCCCGCCTGGGCGAGCTTTTAATGGCCGAGCGTGCGCGGCTTATAAGGGCATAGGCCGAGCAAAGTCAATTGCCGAAGGGGTTTTCGCGCTTCACCTTTTGCGGAAGCGCCATGAAATCGGCTTCGCTCACGGGCGCTGCGGGCGCATTCCGATCGCACGATCGGTAAATTCTGAAATTCTTTCTTAAGGCGGCATTGATAAATGTTGTGATGGGAAAAGTTATGCCAGCTTCCCATTTTCCATCGTGCGGCTGGCTTTTGGGGGAACGAAATTGAGAATTCGCGGTCGTATCAATCTTCTTGTCGGGCTTATGAGCCTTGTGGCCTGCACCATCGGCGGCCTGTCCATATATGCGGTCAGCGAGTTTCAGGTGCGCACGGTCGGATACGAAAAGGCAGCGGAGCGCGCCTATAAGGGCGAAGCGCTGAACCGGCTTGTGACTGCGGTCGTCATGGAGGCGCGCGGGGTCTACGCTGCGCCCGATATCGAAAAGGCGGCACCTTTTGCTGATGGCATCGTCAAGAACCTCGACGCCATGGAGAAGCTGATCGCAACCTGGACCCCTCTCGTTCCGGCAGAACAGAAGGCGGCCTTCGACAATCTCTCCAGTCGCTTCAAGGAATTCAAGGCCTTCCGTCTGGAAACGGCGCGGCTTGCCCGCGAGGCCGGCCCGCAGGCCGCCAACCACCAGGGTAACAACGACGCGAACCGGGCCAACCGCAAAGCCTATCAGGCGGAAATCGATGCTGTCGTGAAGAATGACATCGCCGGGCTTGAAGCCGTCAAGGCGGGCATCGACGGGTTTGTAACGACGACCTTCTGGCTGGTCATCATCGTCACCGGCAGCGGCATATTGGCCGGCGCGGCGTTCGGCCTCTACATCGGAGCGCGGCAGCTGAGCGCGCCCATCCGCAAGGTTTCGGAAGTGATGAATGCCGTTGCGGACGGAAATCTGGATGCGGACGTGCCCTATCTCGGCCGGACCGACGAAATCGGCGAAATGGCAGCGGCAGTCGAAGTCTTCAAGAAGAACGGTCGTGAAGTGCGCCGCATGAATGCGCAGGAAACCGCCATGCGTGCCAAGAGCGATGATCTGCAGGCCGGCATGGCCGTTGTCGTCGACGCTGCGGCCCAGGGCGATTTCAGCCGCCGCATCAACAAGGATTACGGCGACGAAAACCTCAATCGTTTCGCTGCGACGATCAATGCCCTGCTCACCGGCGTGGACAATGGTGTTTCCGAGACCAGCCGCGTCATCGAAGGTCTGGCGCGGGGCGATCTGACGGAAAAGATGGATGGCGAGTTCCGCGGCGTCTTCGCCGAGCTCCAAACCAACGTAAACGAGACGCTGGCCAAGCTGCGGGAGACGATGCGGGAAGTGCGCAGCAGCACGGAAGGCATCAGCGGCAATGCGAACGAATTGCGTTCGGCGGCCGACGATCTTTCGAAGCGGACGGAACAGCAGGCTGCGGCACTGGAGGAAACCTCCGCCGCCCTCGACGAAATCACCGCCGTCGTTCGCAATTCCACGGATCGGGCTCAGGAAGCCAGCACAATGGTGGCCGAGACCAAGCAGAAGACGGCAGAATCCGCCAATGTCGTGCGCGATGCCGTCTCCGCCATGGATCGGATCGAGCATGCCTCGCGGGAAATCAGCCAGATCATCAATGTCATTGACGAGATCGCCTTTCAGACCAACCTCCTGGCGCTGAACGCCGGCGTTGAGGCCGCGCGTGCGGGTGAGGCGGGCAAGGGCTTCGCTGTCGTCGCACAGGAAGTGCGTGAACTGGCGCAACGCTCCGCGACGGCTGCGAAGGACATCAAGGCGCTGATCACCAAGTCCGGCGAAGAGGTCGGTCGCGGTGTGTCGCTGGTGCAGAGAACCGGTAGCGCGCTGGGCGAGATCGAGACCCGCGTTCTGGCTATCAACGAACATATCCATTCGATCGCCACGGCGGCGCGGGAACAGTCGACCGGCCTGCATGAGGTGAATACCGCCATCAACCAGATGGATCAGGTGACGCAGCGCAATGCCGCAATGGTCGAGGAAACCTCGGCCGCAACCCACAAGCTGAGCGGTGAAGCGGGCCATCTCGTCACGCTGGTGTCGCGCTTCAAGGTCGGCGTAGAGGATGGTCAGATCCGCTCTCGCGCAGAACAGCCGATGCGGCCCGTGGCGGTGTCCGGAAGGGCAGCGGCCGTGGCCTCTCCGGCACGTAAATTGATGAGCAGCGTCAGCCGCGCTCTCAACGCCCAACCAGCCGCTGCTGTAGCGAACGGGGACTGGCAGGAGTTCTAAGCCATTCCGCCTGCGGTTTCGCTTGAGACCGGTTCTAAGTCAAACGCCGCCCTCCCGGGCGGCGTTTTGTTTTTCAGGCGATGGAAACGTTTGTTTTGCAACGCATTTGAAAAATATCTGTTAGGTCCTATTATCGTGCTTGCATATAAACCGAGCCGTTCCACCGAAGCGGCGGCGCGCATACAGGATCAGGGCCCGGTGTTTTCTAAAGGCGTAGACAGCTTGGACGGCACGGAAGACAATCCGGTGCACTGCATGCCGGGATTGACCGGGGGGCTTTCCGGGCGCCTGCTGTTGCTCACCGTTATTTTCGTGATGATTGCCGAAGTGCTGATCTTCGTGCCTTCGGTCGCCAATATGCGCCTTTCATGGCTGCGGGACCGTCTGAACACGGCGGCAGCAGCCGGCGCGGTGATCGATGGCTTGCAGGCCGAATTGCCGCGGAGCGTGCAGAACGACACGCTGATGGCCACCGGGGCGAAGCTGATTGCGCTGCGCAAGGATGGCACATCGCGCCTGCTTGCCGTGGCGGAAACGCCACCCGGGGTCGATGAGCAATATGATCTATCCGATGTCTCGCAACTGGCAGCGGTGCGGGATGCCTTCTCCACATTGCTGTTTGGCGGCAATCGCGTCATCCGTGTTTTCGATGTGGTCGGAGACAGCGACACCATCATTGAACTCGTGCTGGGTGAAAACAAACTACGGGCGGCGATGCTGGCTTATGCCCGCAATGTTTTCCTGATCTCCATCGTCCTGTCGCTTGTCACCGCCGGTCTCATCTTCGTTTCCATCAACCGCATCATGATCCGGCCCATACGTCGCCTGACGCTCGGCATGCAGCGTTTTTCCGAGGAACCAGGTAATCCCGAGCGGATTTTCGTGCCGGAGGAGGGAAGCGACGAGCTGTCCGTCGCGGGCCGTCACCTGGCCGACATGCAGACGGAGTTGCAGAAAACCCTGCGGCAACAGAAAAACCTCGTGGATCTCGGTCTGGCGGTTTCGAAGATCAACCACGACATGCGCAATATCCTGTCATCCGCACAGCTTATGTCGGACCGGCTGGTGGACGCCAAGGATCCGATGGTCAGGAGCTTTGCGCCGAAACTGCTGCGCACGATCGACCGCGCCGTGGCCTATACAACCGAGGTTCTGGCCTACGGGCAGGCGACGGAGGGCGCGCCGAAACGCAAGACGGTGCAGTTAAGTCTTCTGGTGCGGGATGTGCGTGACATTCTGGCGCTCGATCCGGAAAGCGGCATCGAGTTTCACGATAGCGTGCCGCCCGATCTCACCGTCGATGCGGATGCCGAGCAGCTTTTCCGGGTGATCCACAATCTCTGTCGCAACGCCGTTCAGGCACTGCAATCCGACACGGCGAACGCGTCGCCTCGGCATCTGTCGATTGCAGCCCAGAGGGCCGGCAACGTCGTCAGCATCGTGATAGACGACAACGGGCCGGGAATGCCGCGCAAGGCGAAAGAGAACCTGTTTTCCGCCTTCAGGGGATCGGCCCGCTCCGGCGGCACCGGTCTCGGCCTCGTCATTGCGCGGGAGCTTGTGCTTGCCCATGGCGGCACGATAGCGCTTGTCGAAAAACCCGGTCCCGGCACGCAGTTTCGCATCGAGATCGCCGACCGCGCCGCCTCCGTACACGCCGCTCGAACCGCCTGATGACTTCGCCTGAACAAGGTCCTGCACAATCGCCGCACCTCCCGGAATATGCGCCCCATATGGCCACTCAAAAATGCCCTTGATGGAATTTCTAGTATAATCAATAAGATACATGAATTGCTGCGGAAAAATGACAATTTCGAAACGAAATCGCTTGCAATCGGAATGAGGACGTTTTAGAGGATCGCCACGCCACCGGAAATGACCGGAACGGCACGCACCCGTAGCTCAGCTGGATAGAGCACCAGACTACGAATCTGGGGGTCAGGAGTTCGAATCTCTTCGGGTGCGCCATTTCTCTTCCCACAAAAATACTATGACACGGCCTTTACTCAAGGCTTTAGTCATGCCGATAGAATATCGGCACCGTTGGCATATCCGTAAAACCCACGTGGCCGAACAGATTCCGAATTTCCCTTATATGTGCTAAAGTTCCGGGGTCATCAGCTGACCGCAGGGTGAAAGCCATGTTGGAAACGGACAAGGTTTTTGCCGGCTCTATCCCGGAAAACTACGACCGCTATATGGTGCCGTTGATTTTCGAGCCATTCGCCCGCGATCTGGCACGGCGGGCGGCGGCGTTGACGCCGATCAATGTTCTGGAAATCGCCGCAGGTACCGGGGTTGTCACGCGTGAACTGGCACCAGGATTACCGCCCGCCGCAAACTATGTCGTGACAGACCTCAACCAGCCGATGCTCGACTTTGCGGCGTCGCGCCAGGTGCCCGACAATCGCATCCAGTGGCGCCAAGCCGACGCTCAGGCGCTGCCGTTCGAAAATGCTGCTTTCGATCTCGTTATCTGCCAGTTCGGTGCGATGTTTTTTCCCGACCGCCCGTCTGCCTATCGCGAAGCGAAGAGGGTGCTGAAGCCCGGCGGCCATTATTTATTCAACGTATGGGACCGCATCGAGGAGAATCATCTCGCGAATGAGGTGACGAACGCCCTTGCAAGCCTGTTTCCCGACGATCCGCCGCGCTTCATGGTCCGCACCCCGCACGGCTACCACGATACGACATTGATTCGTGGTGAGCTGGAAAGTGCCGGCTTCTCTCGGGTGGTGATCGAGACGATAGCGGCGCAAAGCCGTGCATCGTCACCGCGCATTCCTGCCATCGCCTATTGTCAGGGAACCGTTCTCCGGACCGAAATCGAAGCCAGAGCGCCGGGAAAACTTGAAGCCGCGACGGACTGCGCCGCATCCGCCATTGAAGCGCGCTATGGCAGCGACGAAGTCGTCACCAAAATTCAGGCTCATGTGATTCTTGCAGCCGTTTAGAAACCGGGCCCGCGAGGCTCGCGGAGCCGGTGAACAAGCGTCGAGCTCGGATAGTCGAACTGCCCACTGATATTAGCGGCTTTTTGTGAAGGTCGGCATCGCAAGGCATGGCGATGAGCCGGGATTGCCGGGCTTTTCAGTGTCACGGAACTTTCTGCAAACCTTCGTCATATTGTCATACAATATAAGCATATGCGCTCCAGAAAAGGAGCGCAGAATGACGCCACAATCACTTGAACTTTCGGGTATCGGAAAAGGCTTTGGAGCTGACGATGTTCTGAAAGAAATCGATCTCTCGATCCGTCCCGGAGAATTTTTGTCCCTCGTCGGCATGTCCGGCTGCGGCAAGTCAACGCTGCTGCGCATCATCGCGGGGCTGGAAACGCCGGATCGCGGTTCGGTGACGATCGGCGGTCAGGATGTGACGGAGATCGATCCAAGTGACCGCAATCTGGCGATGGTGTTTCAATCCTACGCGCTTTATCCGCATATGAGCGTGCGCCAGAACATCGCGACGCCGCTTCGGATGCGACGTCTGCCGCTAGCTGCACGCTTGCCGCTGATCGGAAGATTTGCGGCGCCTGCCGAAACTTTGCGCCAGATCGATGCTGCCGTCGAACAGGCGGCCGAGACCCTGCAGATCGCGCATCTGCTGGACCGCAAGCCAGCCCAGCTTTCAGGCGGTCAGCGCCAGCGGGTGGCTCTGGCCCGGGCACTGGTGCGCTCGCCTGCCGCATTCCTCATGGACGAACCACTCTCCAACCTAGATGCAAAGCTTCGCGCCCACATGCGCGAGGAGCTTGCCGGGCTGCACCGGCGGTTGGGTGCGACGTTTATCTACGTCACCCATGACCAGATCGAAGCGATGACAATGTCGGACCGCATCGCGCTGATGTCGGAAGGTCGTATCGAGCAACTGGGCACGCCGGACGAGCTTTACCGGAAACCGGCGACACTGACGGTTGCGCGCTTCATTGGCACGCCGTCGATCAACCTGCTGCCGGTGGAAATCGATGCTGGAGGTAAGGTCACGGCTTTCGGTCGCGATCTTGGCGTCGAGGCTTCTGGTCGTGATGCCGGCCCGGCGACGCTTGGTCTTCGCGCCGAGGATTTGCGCCCGGGTGCCGAAGGCTTCGCAGTGCGGGTGACCCGCAGCGAAACCCACGGCGCGGACCGTTTCGTGAACTGCCGTCTTCTGAGCGACGAGACCGTCGCCATTACCCTGCGTCAGGCCGCGGGCGAGGTGTTGGGCGCCGATGAGAACGGCGTGATGAACCTCGGCTTTGCGCCGGAGCGCGTGCATCTTTTTGCCGTGGACGGCCTGCGTCGCAAGACGACGGTGCGTGAAATGGTGCCGGCATGACGGCGGTTGATTTTTCCTCGGCCACGCGCGCAAAGTCTCGCCCGCGCCTCTCGAAGGCGGACCGGCGGATGATCTGGCGTGGCCTTATGTTCGCGGCACCGGCAAGTCTGCTGCTTTTGGCGATCTATAACGTTCCCATATTCGTTCTGGCCGGTTTTTCCGTCACAGATTACAAGCTCGGCGCACTCTCCACCCGCTTTGTGGGTCTCGACAATTTCGTGAAGGCTTTCCACGACCCGGTCTTCCTGCGCGCGCTGGCGAATACCGCCATTTATGCGGTCATCGTCATTCCCTTCGGCGTGTTCCTGGCGCTCGGCGTGGCTTTGCTCGTTTATAATCGCAAGCGCAGCCGTGCCTTCTGGGAAGTCGCTTATTTCCTGCCCGTCACCGCAACGCTCGTCGCCATGGCGACCGTGTGGCAATTTCTGCTGCATCCTTCGCTTGGCCCGGTGAATGCGGCGATCAAGTGGTTCGGCTTCGAGCCCGTCGCGTTCCTCTCCAACCCGGTCCTGCTCATTCCCACCATGGCGCTGATGGGTGTCTGGCAGGTTCTGGGCTTCAACATGGTGCTGTTCCTCGCCGGCCTCACCGCCATTTCGAAGGATCTGCACGAGGCATCGAGGCTGGACGGCGCGAAAAACCCGATCGACCGGTTCCTGACGGTGACTTGGCCGATGCTGGGGCCGACGACGATGTTCGTGGTGGTCACCACCTCGATCTCGGCCTTCAAGGTGTTCGAGACGGTTGCCGTGCTGACCAAGGGCCGCTTCGGTTCCGAAACCCTGCTTTTCGACCTCTATCTTGAAGGGTTCGAATATTCCAACACCGGTTATGCCGCCGCGCTGACGGTGATCTTCCTCGCGATCGTGTTGATCCTCTCGATCGGCCAGACGCTGCATATGGACCGGAAGGTGCACTACTGATGGCCGCGCTCCGCAAATACTTCCCGCATCTCGTGCTGGCACTCGGCGCTTTCGTGATGCTCCTGCCGTTCTACTGGATGATGTTGACGTCGATCCGCTCGCCTGCGGAAATATTCGACGTCTCGCTCTGGCCGATCCCGGCAAAATTCGATGCCGTCGAAAACTATACCCGCGCAGCGAGCCAGGTGCCGATGGCACGTTTCATGCTGAACGGCGTCATCGTCTGCGTCGGTATCCTCGTCGTACAGGTCCTGACATCGGTGCCGGCGGCCTATGCGCTGGCGAAGCTCAGGTTTCCGGGTCGCAAGCTGCTGCTGGGTCTCATCATCGCGGCACTCTGCGTGCCAATTCAGGCACTTGCCCTGCCGCTTTTCGTCGGTCTGGCGAAGACGGAACTGCTGAACACCTATTTCGCGATGATGATGCCGTTCTTCCTGTCGGTCTTCGCCATCTTCCTGTTCAACCAGTCCTTCCGCAGCTACCCGGATGAAATCATCGAAGCGGCCCGCATGGATGGTTTTTCGGAAATGGAGATTTGCTGGGGACTGGTGCTGCGCGGCTCGCTGCCTTCGCTCGCGGCTTTCTCGATCTTCTCGCTCGTCGCCCACTGGAACGACCTTTATTGGCCGATGATCGTGGTCTCCGACACCAATCTCGCCCCGCCGCCGCTCGGCATGATGCTTTTTGCGGATGTCGAATCCGGCGCCAATTACGGTGCCCTGATGGCGGGCGCAACACTGATTACCGCGCCAATGGTGCTGTGCTTCCTCCTCGCACGGCGGCATTTCATCGCCGGTATTACCATGACCGGCGTCAAGTGACGTCGTTCGAACTCCTCCTCCCAACCCATTTTGGAGAATGACATGAAAATCAACCGACGCGCTCTGATGGGCGGTCTGGCACTCGGCGTGGCCTTTGCAGGCCTCGCAACGCCGGTTCTTGCCAACGAAATCACGCTGAACGTTCTCTACAACCTGCCGGGTTTCACGAAATTCCATCAGCCGCTGGCCGATGAATTCATGAAGAAGAACCCGGATGTGAAGATCAACTTCCTCGCTCCGGCCGCAGGCTACAATGAAGGCCAGCAGCAGGTCTTGCGCTCGGCCGTCACCGGCAATCTGCCCGATGTTTATTTCTCGGGTTACAATCTGACGGCGGAACTGGTGCACACGCTCGCACCGCGTAACCAGATCACCGATCTTAGCCCCTTCATCCAGGCTGAAGGCGGTCAGGCCTTCCTCGACAAGAACTACAGCCCGAAGATGGCAGCTCTCGGCCAGATCGACGGCAAGCAATACGGCCTGCCGGTCAACGCTTCCTCGCCGATCATCTACATCAACTCCGACCTCGTCACCAAGGCTGGCGGCGACCCGGACAAGATGCCGACGACCTTCCCGGAGCTGATCGCTCTCGCCAAGAAGATCAAGGCACTCGACCCGAAGTTTGCGGGCATGAGCTACGACATCAATGGCTGGCCGGATGACTGGTTGTGGCAGGCGCTTGTTTTTGAACAGGGCGGCAAGCTCGTTGACGAGAAGACCAAGACCGTTGCGTTCGACAACGAGATCGGCCTCAACGCCCTGAAGATGACCCGCCAGTTCGTCACCGAAGGTGGCCAGAACCTGCTCGACTGGGACCAGTCGCGCCAGCAGTTCGGTGCAGGCCTTACCGGCTTCATCTTCTCGACGCCCGCTCACGTTCAGACAATCCAGGGTCTGGTTGGCGATCGCTTCAAACTGAAGACGGCAACCTTCCCGCTCGACAACAAGGAAAAGGGCGGCGTGCCGACCGGCGGCAACTCTGCCGTTATCCTGACGCAGGAAAAAGCCAAGCAGGATGCTGCCTGGAAGTACCTGAAGTGGATCACCGGCCCCGAGGCGCAGAACACCATCGTGCGCATCACCGGCTACCTGCCGACCAACAAGCTGGCAACCGGCGCTGACTTCCTGGCTCCCTATTACGCCGAGAACCCGAATGTGAAGACAGCTTCGCTGCAGGCTGATCGTTCTCTGCCGTGGGCCGGTTATCCCGGTGGCGATTCCGTCCGCATCTGGCGTACCCAGCGCGATATCATCGGCACCGTCATGCGCGGTGAAGTGTCGCCCGAAGCCGGTCTCAAGCAGATCGTCGAGCAGACCAACGCCCTGCTGAAGTAAGCGACACCATGGAAAAGGCTGCGGGAACCACATTCCCGCAGCCATTTTATGCAGAGAGACCGACAATGAAGATCATCCAGATTACAGACACCCATCTTTTGCCGCCAGGCATTGCGATAAACGGCGTGGATCCCGAGAAGCAGTTGCGCGCGGCGATATCAGATATTGTCGAAAAACACGCAGACGCCGACCTTCTGGTGATGACGGGCGATCTTTGCAATTACGGCGAGCCGGAGGCCTATGAACTCCTTCGCGACATTTTGGCGTCCGTGTCCTTGCCCGTGCGGCTGATGCTCGGCAATCACGACCGCCGTCCGGAATTCGTGGCGGCCTTTCCCGAACAGCCACGGGATGAAAACGGCTATATCCAGTCCTTTATCGATACCGAATTCGGCCGGCTGCTGTTTCTCGACAGCCACGAGGCCGATGTCATCGGCGGCATGTACGGTGCGGATCGCCTGACATGGCTGGACAAGGCGCTTGAAGGTGCTGGCGACCTGCCCGTGACGGTTTTCGTTCACCACCCGCCAATGGATTGCGGTATCCGGCATTTCGAAAACATCGGCATGCATGACGACGGCGCGGTTATGCAGCGTCTAGGCAGACATCCGGCCGGCGTGCGCCATATTGTTTTTGGCCATATCCACGTTCCGATGGCGGGCACCAGCGCTGAAGGCATCGCCTATAGTTCCGGCCAGGCCTGCGCGCATCGCTTCATCACCGATATCGAGGTTGTCGATCCCCTGTGGACCGGCGGCAACCCCTGTTACCGGGTGATCAGCCTCGGTACATTCGGCATGCGTGCCTATGATGTCGAAGTAGGGCAGGTCGTGCTGGGTCAGGCCTCCGCATGCGAAGGCCCCTGATTGCGGGCAATAGCTGAGGCAACCCTCCGGTATGCGACGAGGCGATCCATACGCCTCATCAGCTGTTGCGGTCGGCTGCGATGCTGCGATGGCCCCGCAGCCTGTCGCGCCGATGCGCCACTTGCGGTCTGTCGATCAGATTTGATGGATCAAAGCCATGGTCCCGTTCACACCCTTGATCTATGTCAGTTTCATCGTTGAAACTCCGCGCCATAGTCACTGGTGAGGTGGCCCGCCACGTGATGCGCCATCTGGAATGCAGATCATGGAGAAGTGCATGCTTGAAAAGCGTATCCGCAACGCGTCCCTCTTGAACAGGATCGTCAGCGCCGAAGAGGCTGCCCGCCTCATTCAGGATGGCATGACGGTGGGCATGAGCGGCTTTACGCGGGCCGGCGAAGCAAAGGCGGTACCGCTGGCGCTGGCCGAGCGTGCTAAGACGCACCCGATGAAGATTACCCTGATGACCGGTGCATCGCTTGGCAATGATCTCGACAAGACCATGGTGGAGGCGGGCATGCTGGCGCGCCGTATGCCGTTTCAGTCCGACCCCGCTTTGCGCAAGGCGATCAATGACGGCAAGGTGATGTTCATCGACCAGCACCTTTCTGAAACGGTCGAGCAATTGCGCGGCGGCCAGATCCACGGTGTGGATGTGGCCATCATCGAGGCGGTGGCGATTACGGCGGACGGCGGTATCGTGCCCACCACATCCGTCGGTAATTCGGCGAGCTTTGCCATTCTGGCCGAAAAGGTCATCGTTGAGATCAACCTGTCGCAACCCGACGTTCTCGAGGGGTTGCATGATATTTTCATCCCCGCAAAACGCCCCACCCGCATGCCCATTCCGGTGGTGGCAACGGACAGCCGCGTCGGTCTGCCGTTCATTCCGGTGCCGCCGGAAAAAATCGCCGCAATCGTCCTGAGCGACAAGAGCGACAGTTTTTCGACGGTGCTGCCGCCTGATGACGAGACCAAGGCGATTGCCGGACATCTCACCGAATTCCTGCTGAATGAGGTCCGTCATGGCCGCATGACCCACGAACTCCAGCCGTTGCAGGCCGGTATCGGCACCATCGCCAATGCCGTCATGCACGGTTTCATCGATACGCCGTTTCACGATCTCAAAATGTATTCGGAAGTTCTGCAGGATTCGACCTTCGAGCTTTTCGACGCGGGCAAGCTGACTTTCGCCTCCGGCTCATCGATCACGCTCTCCTCTACCATGAACGAACGGGTCATGCCGCGACTGGCCGATTACAAGAGCAGGCTGATCCTGCGTCCGCAGGAGGTCAGCAATCACCCGGAGGTCATCCGCCGCCTCGGCATCATCGGCATCAACACCGCGCTGGAGTTCGATATTTACGGGAACGTCAATTCTACCCATGTCGGTGGCACTCACATGATGAACGGCATTGGCGGCTCGGGGGATTTTGCCCGCAACGCCTATATGTCCATCTTCGTCACCAAGTCGATTGCCAAGGGCGGCGCCATCTCCAGCGTCGTGCCGATGGTCAGCCATGTCGACCATACCGAACATGATGTGGATATTCTGGTCACGGAAATCGGGTTGGCCGATCTGCGCGGCCTTGCTCCGCGTGAGCGCGCTGCGGTCATTATCGCAAATTGCGTGCACCCCCACTATCGCGATGCCCTGACGGACTATTTCCAGCGGGCAGTGGCACGCGGCGGACATACGCCGCACCTCATTGAAGAGGCGCTGTCCTGGCACAATGCCCTTCGCGAAAGGGGCACAATGCTGCCGCAGCGATAGAACTCGCCTGCACGTCACAATCACGTCTCCCGGCTCCGCAAGGCGGGAAAATTGGGTCTGTTTGGACACACCGGCGCGGAAATCTCCGCGCTTGCACGATGGTTGCTGGCGCGGCAGTTCCGCCTCCGGTAGAAATTCCTGTCCTCTGGCCGCTATCCGGCTGCCTTTGGGTTGCAGGAGAGTGATGTGATGCCAATCCGCTTCGTAGCCATAATCGCGATTGTTGCCCTGCTCGCTGGCTGCGGGGGGCGTCCCATCGGGGTCATGACGCCAACAGGGCAGACCGTGGCTGGAACCACGCCCGTCAATCTCCTAGTCGCCACCACGCGAGCGCCCTCGGACAATGCCGCCGTGCTTTTCGGCGGCGAACGCGGAACCGGCTTGAAGGTCGATGCCGTCACCATCTCCATTCCGCCCAAGGCCAACCGCAAGGTCGGGCAGGTGCAGTGGCCGAAGAAGCTGCCGCCTAACCCTCTGAAGGATTTTACCACGGTGGCGGTTGAGCCTGTTCGTTCCGAAGCGGAGACGAAAAGCTGGATCAGCAAACATATCCATAAGGACCGCCGCGTTCTGGTCTTCGTGCACGGTTTCAACAATCGTTACGAGGAATCGGTCTATCGCTTTGCGCAGATCGTCTATGATTCCGGCTCGGATGTCGTGCCTGTGGTTTTCACATGGCCGTCACGGGCGAGTATTTTCGACTATAATTACGACAAGGAAAGCACCAATTACTCGCGCGATGCGCTTGAGGAAATGCTGACCCGTCTGGCAAAGGACAAGTCGATCGGCGAGGTAACGGTCATGGCGCATTCCATGGGCACATGGCTTGCCGTGGAGGCGCTGCGCCAGATGGCCATCCGCAACGGCCGCGTCGATCCGAAGATCAGCAATGTCATTCTGGCAGCACCAGATCTCGATGTGGACGTGTTCAGCCGGCAGTTCGCCAGCTTCGGCAAGGCGCCGCCGAAATTCACCCTGTTCGTCTCGCAGGATGACCGTGCGCTCAGCCTGTCGCGCCGCATTTCCGGCAATGTCGACCGTCTGGGCCAGATCGACCCTTCCGTCGAACCCTATCGCAGCCAGCTGGAAAAAGCTGGCATCACTGTTCTTGATCTGACCAAGCTGCAATCCGGTGACCGGTTGAACCACGGCAAATTTGCAGAAAGCCCTGAAGTCGTGCGCTTGATCGGCGACCGCCTCATTGCCGGCCAGACTGTGACGGATTCCGATGTCGGTCTGGGGGAGGCGCTGGGCGCGGTCAGCATCGGTGCCGCGCAAACTGTCGGAACGGCGGCAAGCGTCGTGGTCAGCGCGCCCATTGCGGTTTTCGATCCGCGCACGCGTGAAAATTACGGCAGGCAGGTGGAGAGGCTCGGCCGCTCTGTTGAAAACACCGTCGGATCGGTTGGTGATACGGCCGGCTCCGTGGTGGACGATCAGGCGGTTCAGTCTTCGAGAGTGAATTGCGACGCCGCCGCCAATCGTAACCGGGCGGAGTGCCGCAATCGCTAGATCACGATGAGAAGTGTATGGCGAAAACCATAAGCGATTTTCGGCATACAGCTCGCGCAGATTTGTATACAGCTTGTATTTTTACCTATATGGTCCGGTCAACAGCTCAACTTCCGGAGTAAGATCCCATGCGTTGGAAACGCACCCTGCAGCTTCTCGATGTTCATTGCGAAGGCGAAATCGGCCGTGTCGTCACCGGCGGCGCGCCGAAAATTCCCGGCAACACCGTGGCCGAGCAGCTTAACTGGATGAATACCGATCCAAAAGGGGAAGCCCTGCGCCGCTTTCTGACTCTGGAGCCGCGTGGCACGCCCATGGGGTCAGTCAATCTTCTGCTGCCGCCGAAGCACCCGGATGCCCATACAGCCTTCGTCATTCTCCAGCCGGATCAGGCGCATGCCAGTTCCGGCTCCAATTCCATCTGCGCGACGACAGCACTTCTGGAAAGCGGCATGGTGGAGATGCAGGAACCGGAAACGGTCGTCATTCTGGAAACGGCCGCCGGTCTGGTCAAGGCCACCGCCACCTGCCGCGACGGGCGCTGCGAAAAGGTCAAGCTGACCATGGTGCCGTCCTTCGTGCATGAGCTGGATGTGACCATCGACACGCCCGAATGGGGCAAGGTGACGATGGATATTTCCTATGGCGGCATCTTTTACGCGCTGGTCGATGTGCGCCAGATCGGTCTGACCATCGAAAAGGCCAATGCAGCGAAACTGGTTGCTGCGGGCATGATCCTCAAGGACCTCGTCAACAGTGAAATGACGGTCGTGCATCCCAAAATCCCCGCCATATCAGGCGTGGCCTATGTGATGTTCCGCGATGTGGATGCCGATGGTTCCATCCGCACCTGCACCACCATGTGGCCGGGCCGGGCGGATCGCTCGCCCTGCGGTACCGGCAATTCCGCCAATCTCGCCACGCTTTATGCACGCGGCAAGGTGAAGGTGGGAGACGAATACAAATCCCGTTCGATCATCGGTTCGGAATTCGATGTCGGCCTTTCCGCCGTCACCGAAGTGGCAGGTCGTCCGGCGGTCATTCCCACCATTGCCGGCCGCGGTTTCACCTTCGGGCTGCACCAGGTCGGCCTTGACCCCTTCGATCCCTTTGCGGACGGCTTTGCCATGACGGATGTGTGGGGTCCCGAAGCGGGCGGCATCTGAGGCTCGCTTCAAAAAAATGACATTTACAGCCGCCCGATGCCTCTCGGCGGCTGTTTTCCTGTGACGAAAGATGCTAAGCGGGCGCCAATTCCGTCATGCTCCGAGGTATCCCGATGAAGTCGCTCACCCTTCGCCGCCCTGATGACTGGCATCTGCATCTGCGCGATGGCGCCATGCTGGAAGGCGTGATCGGGGATACGAGTCGCCATTTCGCCCGCGCAATCATCATGCCGAACCTGGTGCCACCGGTAGTCACCTGCGCCGATGCCCGCGCCTATCGCGAACGCATCGTCAAGGCAATTCCGGCGGGCGACCGTTTCGAGCCGCTGATGACGCTTTATCTCACCGAGGACACGCAGGCCGACGACGTGGAAGAGGGCAAGAAAAGTGGCCTTATCACCGCCGTAAAGCTCTATCCGGCCGGCGCGACCACCAATTCCCACGGCGGCGTGCGCGATTTCAACAAGGCGATGCCGGTTCTGGAACGCATGGCGAAGATCGGCCTGCCGCTTTGCGTGCATGGCGAGGTGACGACGCCGGAGGTCGATATTTTCGACCGCGAGAAAGCCTTCATCGACACGGTTCTGGAGCCGCTGCGCCAGCGCCTGCCTGAGCTCAAGGTGACGATGGAGCACATTACCACCCGCGATGGCGTGGACTACATAAAGTCGTCCAAGGCCAATCTCGCCGGATCCATCACCACTCACCATCTCATCATCAACCGCAACGCCATTCTGGTCGGCGGTATCAAACCGCATTATTACTGCCTGCCCGTCGCAAAGCGCGAGGAGCATCGCTTGGCACTGCGTGCGGCCGCGATTTCGGGTGATGCCCGCTTCTTCCTCGGCACCGATTCCGCCCCGCATGTCGATCCGCTGAAGGAATGCGCCTGCGGCTGCGCCGGCATCTATACCTCGATCAACACCATGAGCTGTCTTGCGCATGTCTTCGAGCAGGAAAACGCTCTCGACAAGCTGGAAGCCTTCGCTTCCCTCAACGGCCCAGCCTGGTACGGGTTGGCGCCAAATGAGGAGACGATCACACTGGTGAAGCGCGAGGAGCCGGTGTCGTTTCCCGCCAAGATCGAGACGGGCGCCGGGCCGGTGACCGTATTCGATCCGATGTTCCCGCTTCATTGGGACGTGAGCTGATTTTTTTTAATGACCGCCGGCACTGCCGGCGGTTTTGTTATGAAGGCCGAAAAAGGAGAACGCCTATGAACCATTTCACATTCACTGACCGCACTGTCGTTGCAGAACTGGTTGCGAAGATGTTGTGGGAAATCAAGGCGGTCCACTTCAATTCGGAAAGCCCGTACACCTTCGCTTCGGGCATGAAGAGTCCCGTTTATATCGACATGCGCAAGCTCATCTCCTTCCCGCGCATTCGCTCGGCGGCGATGGATTTTGCGGCGGCGGCGGTGATGCGCGAGGCCGGTTTCGAGAAGTTCGACTGTGTCGCAGGCGGTGAAACGGCGGGCATTCCCTTCGCGGCTTTCCTTGCCGAGCGTCTTGGCCTGCCGATGATCTATTGCCGCAAGAAGCCAAAGGGCCATGGCCGCAACGCCCAGATCGAAGGCCATATGCCGGAAGGCGCCCGCGTTCTCGTCATCGAGGACCTGACGACGGCCGGCGGCTCGATGTTCACCTTCATCGACGCCATCCGCGCGGCAGGCGGCATTGTCGATCACGGTATTGCGCTCTTCTATTACGGCATTTTCGAACAGGCCGAAGCGCGCTTCGCCAATGGCAATGTCAAGCTGCATTATCTCACGACCTGGCGCGATGTTCTGGCTGTTGCCCGGGCTGAAAAGCTGTTCGACGAAAAGACCCTGTCGGAGGTCGAGGCCTTCCTCGATAACCCGTTGCCATGGTCTGCAAAGCGCGGCGGCGTCAGCGAATTGCCGCAATCTTAATTTCGGATGCGGCCAGCCAGCTTGTGGCTGGCCTTCCGATCGATCTTCGTCTAAATCGATTTAAGTCCATTTGATTTGCTGTTTGAGGAGGACCGTAATGATCCTGTGTTGTGGTGAAGCCCTGATCGACATGCTGCCCCGGCAGACGACGCTGGGTGAGGCGGGTTTTGCCCCCTATGCAGGCGGAGCGGTCTTCAACACGGCCATTGCGCTCGGGCGTCTCGGCGTCCCGTCCGCGTTCTTCACGGGTCTTTCCGATGACATGATGGGCGATATCCTGCGGACAACCCTGCGGGCGAGCAACGTGGATTTCAGCTATTGCGCAACACTTTCGCGGCCGACCACCATCGCCTTTGTCAAGCTCGTCGATGGCCATGCCACCTACGCCTTTTATGACGAAAACACCGCCGGCCGGATGATCACCGAGGCCGAGCTTCCGGCCTTGGGCGCCGATTGCGAGGCGCTGCATTTCGGCGCGATCAGCCTCATTCCGGAACCATGCGGCAGCACCTATGAGGCGCTTATGGTGCGCGAGCATCAAAGCCGAGTCATCTCCCTCGATCCGAATATCCGCCCCGGTTTCATCAAGGACAAGCAGTCGCATATGGCCCGCATCCGCCGTATGGCTGCCATGTCGGATATCGTTAAATTCTCTGACGA
Source organism: Rhizobium sp. Root491 (assembly GCF_001427205.1). Classification (NCBI taxonomy): domain Bacteria; kingdom Pseudomonadati; phylum Pseudomonadota; class Alphaproteobacteria; order Hyphomicrobiales; family Rhizobiaceae; genus Rhizobium; species Rhizobium sp. Root491. Next base: position 1,034,259 of record NZ_LMFF01000001.1, on the reverse strand, counting down.
AGACCTCGAATGGTTCGGTCTGGAAGGTGATGAGGACACGCTCGCTCGCCATTGGCTGCACCATGGCGCGAAATTGGTCGTCGTCACCCGTGGCGCCAAGGGTGCGGTCGGTTACACCGCCAATTTCAAGGTAGAAGTGGCTTCCGAGCGGGTGGAGGTCGTCGATACCGTCGGCGCGGGCGACACCTTCGACGCCGGCATTCTCGCCTCGCTGAAAATGCAGGGGCTTCTGACGAAGGCGCAGGTCGCTTCGCTGACGGAAGAGCAGATCAGAAAGGCTTTGGCGCTCGGCGCAAAGGCTGCTGCGGTGACCGTCTCGCGAGCTGGCGCAAATCCGCCCTTCGCGCATGAAATCGGATTGTAAAGGATATGGTTGAACCGTTTTGAAAAGGCGGTTCATCACTCCTGCCTGGGCCAGGGTCGTAAAAAACCGATATTTGGATATCAAGAAGCTTGTGTCGGCCGGTCTTTCACGAAACAAGCATCGCATGAGCGTTCCAACAACCCATCCTTTCGATTTCGACCCGACCTATGGCATGCGGCGCGAGCAGTTGCTGGCCATTATCCCGCCTGAGGCGCCGCCGGGCTTTGATGATTTCTGGAAGAAGCGTTATCGCCGCGCGCTGGCCACGGATCCGCGACCGGTGCTGCGCAAGAGCAAACTCAGCCATCCCCGCTGGCATGTTCTCGATATCTCATACACATCCACCGGCGGCTTCCGCATCGGTGGATGGATGCTTCTGCCGCGCAAAGGACAGGTGCGGCGCGGACTTGTTGTCGGCCATGGTTATGGCGGGCGGGGAGAGCCCGATTTCGATGTGCCGGTGGAAGAAACGGCCGTGCTGTTTCCCTGTTTTCGCGGGCTTTCGCTAAGCGCCTGTCCGCCGATTTCGTCCGACCCGGCCCTTCATGTCCTCTACAACATCGACAGAAAAGACGACTACATCATCGGTGGCTGTGTCGACGATCTGTGGATCGCCGTCTCCACGCTCGTCACGCTCTATCCATGGCTGGAAGGGCAGGTGGGCTACAGCGGCATCAGCTTCGGGGGCGGGATTGGGGCTTTGGCAATACCATATGATGCGCGCATCGACCGGGGCCATCTGGTCGTACCGACATTCGGACACCGGCCGTTCTGGCTGACGCTGCCGACGGTCGGTAGCGCGGATGCGGTCCAGACCTATCAGAAGACCCATGCCAATGTGCTGGAAATGCTGCGTCTGTTCGATGCCGCTTCTGCGGCTTCCCGCATAAAAGTGCCGATGCTGGTCGCGCCCGCCCTGTTCGATCCGGCGGTGGCGCCGCCGTGCCAGTTTGCGGTTGCCAATGCCCTGCCGCTCTCAAAATTTAATGAAATCTTCATCCTAGACGCGGGACATTTCGAATACGCTGACAGTGCATCCCAAGATGCGGTCCACAGGGACAAGGTCAGACAGTTTTTCAAGGTGCCATGAAACGCGAATATCTCCGCTGGTATAGTCAAAGGCTTCATCGTGATATGGAGCTGTTGATATTCGGTCATTCTGGCGCCAAGGTGCTGATGTTTCCCACACGCGACGGGCGCTTCTTCGAATATGAGGAACTTGGCCTTGTCGACAGTCTGGCCGATAAAGTGGAGGCCGGTCATCTTCAGCTCTATTGTATCGAGGGGCTGGCCAAAGAGACCTTTTATGCGGCCCATAATCACCCGTCCGAGCGCATTCGCCGCCATGCCGCCTTCGAAGATTATATTCTCAATGAAGTGCTGCCGCTGATGGCTAAGAAAAACCCGCATGGCGATACCATCGTGCAGGGCTGCAGTCTGGGCGCGTTTCAGGCCGCCAGCCTCGTCTTTCGTCACCCACATCTTTTCCGCAAGCTCGTCGCCTTTTCCGGCCGCTACGATCTGACGATGAAGGTGGAATCCTTCGGCGATCTGTTCGACGGTTACTACGATGACGATGTCTATTTCCACATGCCGAGCCACTTTCTGCCGGACCTCGCCTGCGGCTGGCGGCTTGAAAACCTCCGCCGCATCGACATGGTTTTCACCATCGGCGATGCCGATCCGTTTTTGGACAACAATCATCACCTGAGCCGGGTTCTTAACGACAAGCAGATAGGGCATCAGTTGCATGTCTGGGAGGGACGTGCTCATCGGGCAGGCGCCTGGCGCAAGATGGCGGCGCTGTATATCTGAGGCGACCTGCGCCGCCTCAGGCGAGGAGAAATTCCATCAGGGCATTCTGCGCGTGCAGAAGAAATGCCTTTGCGGGCCGGCTTTGACAGGCCGGATGCGACATTGCATCTGCCGTCACTTCCTGACCACGGGCGACCGGCGGGCAGGGTAAAAATATCACCTCGGGCTGCATCCTGTCGAGAAGGGATGCGGATATGCGGTAGTTGATCAGGATATGATCCGAACCGGCGGGCCAGGAATCGGTAATGACCACATCCGCGTCTAGCAACTCCGCCATATCAGAGCTGGCCCGGAAATTCGGGTTGATGAGCGCAGCATCGGTGACGTGCCATTGTTCGGGGTAAACTTGTGTGACCTGAATTGGCAGGGACATCGAGGCCTCGACCCACGAGCGCAAAATATTGGCATCCGGCGCGACGCCGACGATCTTGAGACCGTCGACCCGGCCTCTCAAGCTTTTGATGTGGGCAAGATCGCCAAGCGTCTCGCAGGGATGATTGGACTTGGTCCGCGCGTTGATGACGGGTGCGCGCATTTCGCCCGCAAGCGCCCGGAGGGTCGAGAGTTCTTTCGTGCGGATAATGACTAGATCGAACCAGTTGTCGAGATAGCCCGCCAGGTCGGCGATTTCTTCGCGGCCATTAAAGCTGATCGGGACGGTGACACAAATACCGCCCATGGCCTGAATGCCGAGATCGAAGGCAGCGGTGTTGCGCCAACCGGTATCGTCGACGATCAGCCCGATGCGTTTTCCCTTGAGCAGCTGTGGCATCGTGCCCTTTGACCAGTCCTGCGCCAGACTGCCTGCACGGTCTATGATGGACAGCACCGCATCTTCAGGCAGGTCATGAAACGCCAGAAAATCCTTGCCTTGCCGCAGTGCCATATGTGCCTCCAATCGGCGTTCCATCGATGCTGAATTGAAAAAGCCGGAAGTTTCCTTCCGGCTTTCGTAATTATCAAGGGAGCAAGGATTTTACCCCGCCAGTCCCGACAGCGCCTTCACCAGACCCTGTGTCGAGCTGTCATGGCCGGCTGCACTTTCCTTGCCTTCAACGACGGGAAGCAGGCCGGTTGCCAGTTCCTTGCCAAGCTCCACACCCCACTGGTCGAAGGAGTTGATGCGGAACAGCACGCCTTCCACGAAGACGCGGTGTTCGTAGAGCGCGATCAGACGGCCAAGCGCAAATGGCGTCAGCTTGTCGTAGATGAAGGTAATGGACGGGCGGTTGCCGGTGAAAACGCGGTGCGGCGCGATGAAATCGGCTTGGCTGTCTTCCATGCCCTTGGAGGTAAGCTGGGCTTTCGCTTCGGCCAGCGTGCGGCCCTTCATCAGGGCTTCCGACTGCGCCAGGCAATTGGCGATGAGAAGCTGGTGCTGATGGCGCAGTTCCGGTTCGAAACCGTTGGCGGCGATCATGAATTCCGCCGGAATGACGCTCGTGCCCTGGTGGATGAGCTGGTAGAAGGCGTGCTGGCCATTGGTGCCGGGTTCGCCCCAGACGACCGGGCCGGACTGGCCTTCGACAGGTGTCCCGTCGATCGTCACGCCCTTGCCGTTCGATTCCATGTCGAGTTGCTGCAGATAGGCAGGGAAACGCGACAAGCGCTGGTCATAGGGCAGGATCGCCCGCGTGGAATAGTTCAGCACGTTGCGGTGATAAAATCCGATGAGACCGAGCAGCATCGGCAGGTTTTCACGGATCGGCGCCTCGCGGAAATGCTTGTCCATGGCATGCGCGCCATCCAGAAACTTTCCAAAATTCTCCGGCCCGATGGCGATCATCAGCGGCAGGCCGATAGCCGACCAGATCGAATAACGTCCGCCAACCCAGTCCCAGAAACCGAAGATGCGATCGCTCTCGATGCCGAAGGCGGCAACCTTTTCCAATGCTGTCGAAACGGCGGCGAAATGGTGTTTCACAGCCTCTTCACCCAGCTTTTCGGCAATGAAACGGCGCGCGGTCGCGGCATTCGTCATCGTTTCGATTGTGGTGAAGGTTTTGGAGGCGACGATGAAGAGCGAGGTCTCGGGATCAACGAGCTTCAGCGTGTCGGCAATATGCGCGCCATCGATATTGGAGACGAAATGCGCACGCGGACCATCATGGAAAGGCGCAAGCGCCAGCGTCGCCATGACGGGGCCGAGATCGGAGCCGCCGATACCGATATTGATGATGTCGGTGATCTTCTTGCCGGTCGCACCTTTCAGGGAACCGGAGCGAATGGCGTCGGCAAACTTGCCCATGGCGGAAAGAACGGCGTTCACATCCGGCATCACATCCTTGCCGTCAACGAGAACCGGCGTGTTGGAGCGATTGCGCAGTGCGGTGTGCAACACGGCACGATCTTCGGTGAAATTGATCGCCTTGCCGGAGAACATCTCCTCGCGCTTTGCCTCGACGCCACCGTCGCGCGCCAGCTGTTCGAGAAGCGTGACGATTTCGTCATTAACAGCGCATTTGGAATAGTCCATCAGCAGGTCATCGAATTTGGCGCTGAAACGGCTGAATCGTTTGTCGTCGGCCGCAAAAGCAGCGCGCAGATCGGTTGCGGCTGTGCTGCTTGCCGTTGCTTTCAGTTTTTCGATGGTGGCCTGCATCTCGTGCTCCTCGGCTTCCTGGAAGGATGAGGAAACTATTCTTTTTCAGGCGACCAAATCAAGGCGACTTCGGTAAAAGAAATGGACTGGGAGAAAAGAAAAGAGCCGGTTACCCGGCTCTCGTCCTTCAGTTCAGATTGCGCAACTCACGCCGCAAGATCTTGCCGACGTTCGATTTCGGCAGCTCCGTTCGGAACTCGATGATTTTCGGCCGTTTGTAGTTTGTCAGGCTTTTGGCGCAGAAGGCCTTGAGTTCCGCTTCCGTCAGCGACTGATCCTTCTTGACGACGAAAAGCTTGACGGTCTCGCCGGAATGTTCGTCGGGAACCCCGATTGCCGCGCATTCCAAAACGCCGGGATGGCTGGCGGCCACTTCCTCGATCTCGTTCGGATAGACGTTGAAACCGGAAACGAGGATCATGTCCTTCTTGCGGTCGACGATCTTGGTATAGCCGCGCTCGTCCATGAAGCCCATGTCGCCTGAACGGAAGAAGCCGTCTTCGGTCATTGCTTTCGCGGTTTCATCCGGCCTCTGCCAGTAACCGGCCATGACCTGCGGCCCGCGAATGCAGATCTCGCCGACCTCGCCGGTCGGCAGGCTTTTGCCTTCCTCGTCGCGAATGTCGATTTCCGTAGAGGAAATAGGCAGGCCGATGGTGCCGCTGAATTCCGTGGCATCGAGTCTGTTAACGGTGGCAACGGGCGATGTTTCCGATAGCCCGTAACCTTCGGCGATCGGGCAGCCGACCATGGAAAGCCAACGCTCGGCCACCGGCCGCTGCACCGCCATGCCGCCGCCGAGAACGAGAATGAGCGAGGACAGATCGAGCTTGCGGAAATCCTCATTGTTCATCAGCGCGTTGAACAGCGTATTGATACCCGGAAAAATATGCGGTCGATAATGCGACAACTCTTTCACGAAGCCGGGAATATCGCGTGGATTGGCGATCAGCAGGTTATGGCCGCCAAGCGCGATGCCCATCAGCGAATTTACCGTCAGCGCAAAGATGTGGCACAGGGGCAGCGCGCAGATGAAATTGAGGACTTCTGGACGGTCCTTGCGTTGGGTGAAAGCGGCATCCAGCCAGAGGCTGATCTGCGCCTTGTTGGCCAGAAGATTGGCGTGGGTGAGGATCGCACCTTTGGAAATGCCCGTCGTTCCGCCGGTATATTGCAGGAATGCGATATCCTGCGGCAGGAGGCGGACCGCCTTCAGGGAAAAACCCTGACCTTCCTTCAACACGGCCTTGAAGCTGATGGAGCCGGGAATAGCGTAGGCCGGCACCAGTTTCTTCACCTTGCGAACCACAAGATTGACGATATGTCCCTTGAGGCCGAGGAGATCACCCATGGCCGCAACGACCACATGTCTGACGGCGGTTTTCGGCACCGCCTGCTGCGCCACATGGGCGAAATTCTCCAGTACGAAAAGTGCTTTTGAGCCGGAATCCTTCAGCTGGTGTTCCAGCTCGCGCGGCGTATAGAGCGGATTGACGTTGACCACGATCATGCCTGCCCGCAAAATTCCGTATACGGCGACGGGGTTCTGCAGGATATTCGGCATCATCACCGCAACCCGGTCGCCTTTTTCCAGCCCTCTGGATTGCAGCCACGCGGCCACCGCGCGGGTTTCAATATCCAGATCCCGGTAGGTCAGGGACTTTCCCATGCTGGAAAAGGCCTTCCTGTCGGCAAATTTCGCGCAGCTCTTTTCGAGAAGTTCGACAAGGGAGGTATTGGCGGATGCGGGGATTTCGGAAGGTACGCCCGGCGGGTAGGATGCCAGCCAGCGCTTCTCTGCGCTGACATTTTCCGGATGTCCCAGGGACAATTCACTCATGCTTCTCCTCCCAGAGTCTCTGTCGCGCCGTGCGTTCGATGAAACGCATGAAAGGCGCTATAAGCTGCCTGATCATCATGAGACCCCCAATCAACCGGCGTAATGGCCGGATTGAGGGAACCGCATGTGGCGTCACCGGATCGACTGCTCCTCCGCTCCCCGATGACGAATGATAGACGTCTAATCACCTGACGTCCATCGTATCGGCAAAGCCTATTTAACTCTAACGTAAACGTCAATATTCCTGCCGAACATCTCGCAACCTCGTGAATGGAAACCTATTTTCCCCGCCTTTTGACTTTAATCCTGATTTGAGCGATCAACATAATTCGCAAAGCAGGGCAGGATTGGAAATGGCAGGCAACGCAGCGCTTGAACTGAAATCGGTCGGAAAAAGATTCGGCGATACGGATGTATTGTCCGATATCGATCTGACCGTCGAACGCGGCGAAATCATTTGTCTGGTGGGACGGTCCGGCTGTGGAAAATCGACCCTGCTGCGCATTATAGCGGGTGTGGAAACGCCGGATAATGGCAGCGTTTGTGTGAATGGCGCAGTCGTTGCTGGTCCGGCTGGTTTCGTGGAACCGGAAAAGCGCAATATCGGTTTCGTCTTTCAGGATTATGCGCTCTTCCCGCATCTCACCGTCGAACAGAATGTGATGTTTGGTCTCAGGTCATTGCCAAAGGCCGAGGCCCGCCGCCGGGCTGCGGAGATGATCGAGCACGTTCATCTGCAGGAGTTGGCCAAGCGCTATCCCCACACGCTTTCGGGCGGTGAGCAGCAGCGCGTAGCCCTCGCCCGCGCCCTTGCCCCGCAACCCGGCCTGCTGTTGATGGATGAGCCCTTTTCCAATCTGGACCGGGGATTGCGCGACACTGTGCGCGAGGAAACGCTGGGCGTCCTGCGGCAACTGGGCACGACGGCGATCATGGTCACCCATGATCCGGAAGAAGCGCTTTCCGCCGGCGATCGTGTGGTGCTGATGCAGCGAGGGCGTATCGTCCAGAGCGGCACGGGCTACGAAATCCACGATCATCCCAAAAGCCGCTACGCCGCCGATTTTTTCTGCGCCTTCAACAAGATCGAGGGCAGGGTGAGGGAGGGGCGGGTGGAAACGCCGCTCGGGCCTCTGGGCGATGCGTCCGGTCTGGCGGAAGGTCTTGCCGCCACCGCCTATGTTCGCCCCAATGCGATTTCGATCATCGAGGACAGCGCTGCGAAAGACGGGATTGCCGGCGAAATATCAAGTCGTGTGTTCCTCGGCGAGATCGAACAACTCGGCATAGCCGTTCCCGGCCTTCCAGCCGACCTGCGCGTCAGGACGATGCAGCGCACACCCGCCAAGACCAAGGCCGTGCGCTTCGGCATCGATCCAAAGGGTGTCCTGATATTTACCTGAAGTTGAATGAGCGGATTTGCATGTTTGTTTTCGCTCTATTTTCAACTGTTGGTGATCGAAACCCGTCTGAAAACGGCCAAATAAAACTTGATTTGATACGTCATGTATGATGTTTGCTCCCCCTATATTGCGCCATCGAAGAGGGAGACACACCATGACGAAATTTGCCAAACTTGCCCTGCTTGCCAGCACGGTCACTTTTGCAGCGGGATCAGTCAGCGCTGCTGAACTGAATATCTACACCACGAGAGAGCCGGCCCTGATCCAGCCCCTGCTGGAATCCTTCACGGCCTCCAGCGGTGTCAAGGTCAACACCGTATTCCTCAAGGATGGCCTTGCAGAGCGCGTTCTGAGCGAGGGTGCAAGCTCACCTGCCGACGTGCTGATGACGGTGGATGCCGGCAATCTCGTCGATCTCGCGGAAAAGGGTGTTACCCAGCCGGTTGAATCCGAAACCCTGAACAAGGCTATTCCGGCGGAACTTCGCGACGCCAAGGGCCACTGGTTCGCACTTTCCATGCGTGCCCGCGTTCTCTATGCGGCGAAGGATCTCGACCTTGCCTCCTTCAACTATGAAGACCTGGCAGATGCGAAGTGGAAGGGCAAAATCTGCATTCGTGCCGGCCAGCATCCCTATAATACGGCTCTCTTTGCCGACTACATCGCTCACTATGGCGCAGCGGACACCGAAAAGTGGCTTGCCGGCGTCAAGGAAAACCTGGCCCGCAAGGCAGGCGGCGGTGACCGTGACGTTGCCAAGGATATCCTCGGCGGCATTTGCGATATCGGCATCGCCAACTCCTATTATGTCGGCCTGATGCGCTCGGGCAAGGGCGGCGAGGAGCAGGTGAAGTGGGGCGACGCGATCAAGGTCGTTCTGCCGACGTTCAAGAATGGTGGCACGCAGGTCAACATCAGCGGTGCGGCTGTTGCCAAGAACGCTCCGAACAAGGCCGAAGCCGTCAAGCTTCTGGAATACCTTGTTTCGGACGAAGCCCAGAAGATCTATGCCGAAGCCAACTTCGAATATCCGGTCAGGCAGGGCGCAGCACTCAACGACATCGTTGCCTCCTTCGGCACCCTGAAGGTTGACAACAAGTCGCTGACGGAGATCGTCTCTCATCGCAAACAGGCGAGCGAGCTGGTCGACAAGGTCGGTTTCGACCAGTAAAGGCCAATTGGCGACAACAAGTTGGAAGGCGTTCGCATCCGCGGGCGCCTTCCCTGTATTTTCAAGAAGCTCATGAATCCAGACGCCGTCCAGCCATTGATGCCCCGCGCAAGACCAAGGTTTTCATCCTCCTTCTGGTGGCTGAGCCTGTCTCTGGCAGCGGTCTGTGGCGCCATGCTGCCGGTTCTGGCACTTGTCTCGCAGGCGGTGCAGGGGTCTGATGGCCTGTGGTCCCATCTCGGTTCCAGCGTGATTTTGACGGCTTTGCCGGATACCGCCGTTCTGATGCTCGGCGTCGGGTTGCTGGCCGGTGTTATCGGCACATTTGCCGCTTGGCTGGTTACGGCCTATGATTTTCCCGGCCGCAAAATACTGGAATGGGCGCTGCTGCTGCCGCTCGCCATGCCCACCTATATCGTCGCTTACGCCTATCTCGATATCCTGCATCCGATCGGGCCGGTGCAGGGGGCGATCCGCTGGCTGCTGGGCTATTCCAGCCCGCGTGAATTCCGCCTGCCGGACATAAGGTCCATGACGGGCTGCATCATCCTGCTCGGTTTCGTGCTGTTTCCCTATGTCTATATTCCCGTGCGCGCCATGTTCCTCACGCAGGCGGGCAACCTGCTTGAAGCGGCACGCACGCTTGGCGTTTCCAGACGCGCGGCTTTCTTCAAGGTTGCGGTGCCTTTGGCGCGCCCGGCCGTCGCGGTCGGCATCAGCCTTGCCCTGATGGAAGCGCTGAACGATATCGGCGCATCGGAATTCCTTGGTGTCCGAACTCTCACCGTTTCGGTCTATACCACATGGGTCACGAAATCCGACCTGCCCGGTGCGGCGCAGATCGCGCTTTCCATGTTATTCATCGTGGTTGCCCTCGTGGCATTTGAACGATGGGCGCGGCGCAAGCAGCGTTATACCGTGTCGGCGCAGAAAAGCAGGGAACTGGAGCCTGTGCGTCTCACCGGTCTTAAAGCTTGCGGTGCCTTTGCGCTCGGCAGCCTGCCGGTTCTGATCGGCTTCGTGGCGCCGGCAAGCTATCTCGTCACCGAGGCATGGAAGCGTTTCCGGTTCAGCGGACTGTCGTCCCGTTTTGCCGATGAGGCTCTGAATACCATCCTCTTTGCCGGACTGGCGACGGCGATCACCCTCGTCCTCGGCCTTGCGGTCGCTTACGCGATGCGCCTTGCTCCGGGACGCCTCTCGCTCTGGTCCTACCGGCTTTCCACGGTAGGTTACGCGGCCCCCGGCACGGTCATCGCCATAGGTGTGCTGATTGCGCTTGGCGGCTTCGACCGGTTTGTCGACCAGACCATGCGCGACTGGTTCGGCATATCCACCGGCCTCATTTTCATCGGCAGCGGTGCGGCCCTGATTTACGCCTATTCGGCGCGGTTCCTCACCATTGCGGCTGGCGGCGTTGATGCCGGCCTGAGCCGTATCCCGCAATCCTTCGATCACGCCTCGCGAACGCTGGGACGATCCGCAACACAGACATTCAGACAGATCCATCTGCCGCTTTCAAAGGCATCGCTGGCCGCCGCCGCATTGTTGATCTTCGTCGATTGCGTCAAGGAACTTCCCGCCACCCTTCTGTTACGGCCGCTGAATTTCGAGACTTTCGCGACCCATCTTTACGGTGAGGCAGCGCGTGGCACCTACGAGGAAGCGTCGATTGCGGCACTGGCGATTGTCGTCATCGGCATCCTGCCGGTCATGCAGCTTGCAAGGATCGGGCGGCGCAAGAGCTGACGCCTGCACCATAAATGACAGGCGCAAAACTGTGCGAGAAGCCAATAAGCTTCAAATCTGCCCAGAAAACGACAAGCATCCGGCCTTAATCCTGATGTAAATACTCAGCTTAATTGAGGTGCTGCGGCCTGCCGTATATAAACGTCGGCCGTGATCTGTTTCGGGGCATATCTTGAAAAATTTGCATGAGATGTTTTTGGGCCGCCTGGCTTTGGGAACGGCTGCCATTGTTTTGATGGCGCCATTGGTAGGTCACGCACAGCAGACGACCGTCCTGCGTGAGATTACCGTCGAGGGGCAGGGCGCGGAAAACGCCACTGGTCCGGTCCGGGGGTACGTCGCGAAGAAAAGCGCGACGGGTTCGAAAACTGAGACGGAAACGAAGGACATTCCTCAGTCCGTATCGGTCGTCGGCCGCAAGGAAATGGATGACCGCGGTGTCGTGACCAAGATCGACGAGGTACTGCGCTACACGCCCGGCGTAACGGCGGAACCTTTCGGCACCGACCCGGATACGGACTGGTTTTACATTCGCGGTTTCCAGGCAACCCAGACCGGCGTGTTTCTGGATGGGCTGAACCTGTTCAGCTACGGTTTCGGCGGTTTCCAGATGGATGCCTATGGTTTGGAGCGGGTGGAGGTGCTGAAGGGACCGGCTTCGGTGCTCTACGGCGGCGCCAATCCCGGCGGCATCGTGCAGATGGTTCGCAAGCGCCCGCAGGATGAGCCAGTCCGCGAAACGGAAATCGGCATCAACAATTTCGGCAATGCTTTCTTCGGTTTCGATCTCGGCGACAAGGTTGATGGTGAGGGCGTTTGGAAATACCGCGTCACCGGCAAGGTCTCGGGCGGCGATAATTACACCGACTACTCCGAGGATCTGCGCGGCTTCATCATGCCGCAGATCACCTTCGAGCCGGATGCTCAGACCAGTGCCACGCTTTACGGCTATTTCTCGGCGCTGGATCAGGTCCATGTCGGCAATGGCTTCCTGCCCTATGTCGGCACTGTGGTTGACGCACCCTTCGGCAAGCTGGACCGCAAGGCCTTTTATGGCGAGCCTGATATCGACAATGGTCGCGTCTACCAGTCCATGGTGGGTTACGAAGTCAGCCACGAATTCGACAATGGCTGGAAGATCAGCCAGAACGCACGCTACGGCCACCTCTACAAGCACGAAACCGGACCCTATGCGGGCGGCTGGGCCAATACCGACGCCAATGGCCAGCCAATCCTCGATGCCACCACCAATGACTATATGCTGACCCGCTTTGGTTATGACGGCCTGTCGAAGGTCGACAGTTTCGGCGTCGACAACCGCGTCGAAGGCCAGCTCGATACCGGTGCTGTCAGCCATTCGTTGCTCTTCGGTCTCGATTATAAATACTACAAGCTGGATCAGGTGCAGGCGTGCTGCGGATCGAATGCGATCGGTGCGCTCAACCCGGTCTATGGTTCGACGCAGGGGATGAATTTCGTCTACGCCAACAACGTCGTGACGCAGCAGCAGATCGGCATCTATGCACAGGATCAGCTGCGTTTCGGCGATGGCTGGCTGGTAACGCTGAACGGGCGCTACGATTACGTCGATACCGAACTGAACAACAGGCTGCCAGCGGGTGTGTCTCGCCGCTCAAATGACGATGCGCTGAGCGGTCGCGCCGGTCTTGCCTATGAATTCGACAATGGCCTGACGCCCTATGTCTCGGCGGCCACCTTCTTCAATCCGCTCATCGATACACTTGCGGATGGCAGCTCCGCCGTACCCGAGGAAGGACATCAGTTCGAGGCCGGTATCAAATACGAGCCGACCTTCTTCGATGGCAGCATCACCGCCTCTGTCTTCAAGCTTGTGAAGGACAACGCCATCGTTTCCTATACCGCCGGCGGCGTAACCACGAGCGGCCAGTTCGGACAGGTGGAGTCCACCGGCTTTGAGCTGGAGGCGAAGGCCAATCTCACCGACAACTGGAAAACCATCGCCTCCTATTCCTATACCGATCTCGATATCACCAAGGACGCCAATCCTAACCTGATCGGCAAATCGCCGTGGATCGTGCCTGCTCACACCGCGTCGCTTTGGGTGGATTACGCCTTCACCGATGATACGTTTGAAGGCCTCAGCATTGGCGGCGGCGTGCGTTATCAGGGCAAGTCCTGGGCAGATGCGGCAAACACGCTGCGTGTTCCGGATGCTGCGGTCTTCGATGCCGCGATCCGCTACGAGAAGAACGACTGGACGGCATCCGTCAACGTCGCGAATGTCTTCGACAAGGAATACGTCAAGAGTTGCGCCGGCGTCTCGGTTTGCGGCTGGGGTGACAGCCGCACCATCACCTTCAAGCTTTCCAAGAAGTGGTAACGGGTAGCTGGCAGTTGCGGGGAAAATAGTTTGCCCCTATAAACATGAATAATCTTATCATGTTTATAGGGGCGCCTTTGCGCCTTGCGGGATCGAGAGGCCATGGCTTTCCGCGTTCGGATGGAAAATGAGATCGAGGGCTTTGCCGTCATCGGCGGCCCACGCTCGCGGGTGTGGAACGGCATCGTCGCCGATCTTTGGGACGTGCGTTGCGCATCGAAGGCGGGTGGCCGCTATGTCGGCAAGGACCCGCGTTTCGTTTTCCTGCTCGATATGGATGGGACGGATGATGGCCGATTCATGATGAACCGTAGCCGCTGCGACAATTACGCGTCATCCGAAGCGAACCGCATTTCCTTCGTACCGGCCGACCTGGATGTACATGCGGAACTCAGCAATGTTTCCTTCGTGCGCCATCTCGATCTGCACTTCGATGCGGGATTGCTGGGGGCGCGGCTGGTGCAGGGGTTCGATCCGCACGGATTGCTCGATCCGCACCTGATGTTCGAGGATGAGCGCCTGCTGGTGCTTGCGCGGCTGATCGCCGCCGAATGTGATAATCCAGACCCTTTGCACGATCTATACGGCGAAAGCCTCGTGCTGGCGCTGTTGACGGATTTCCTCAAGGTGAAGCGGGAGCCGGTCAAAAAACGCAGCAAGCTGGCCTCCTGGCAGTTGAGGGCGGCGACCGATTACATTCGCGAACATTGCCTGCGGTCGATAAGGCTGGAGGAACTGGCAGAACTCACCAACCTGTCGCAATCCCATTTCAGCCACGCCTTCAAAGCGTCGACAGGCGTACCGCCGCATCAATGGCAGATGCAGGCGCGTATCGATCGGGTCAAGGACCTGATGATGCGAGCCGACATGGCGCTGACCGACATCGCCATCGCAGCCGGGTTTTCGGATCAGGCGCATTTTTCCCGCGTCTTCCGTAAAATGGTCGGCGTTTCTCCTTCCGTCTGGCAAAAAATCCGCCAATAGGGCTTTTTCCGCGCCTCCTGATCCGCGTCTTCAGCCCGCAGCGCGCGAAAAGCTTCGGAACGAATTTCCGGTGGAGGGGTTTACCAGGTGTAATACTCACGAGGAAAAACCAAGGAGGAAAGACGTTATGTTGCATCAAGAACCCCGTGCCGGGCAGGACCCTTACGTCAAGGATACACCGAGCCTGATCGCCAGCGACAAGGTTGAAGGCACGCGCGTCTATGGCGCCGATGGCAAGCATATCGGCTCGATCCAGCGTATCATTCTGGAAAAACGCGGCGGCCGTGTCGCCTACGCGGTTTTGAGCTTCGGTGGCTTTTTCGGAATCGGCGACGACTATTATCCGCTGCCGTGGGAAAAGCTCCATTACGACGAAGAGCTTGATGGCTATCGCATCGATCTTACCAAAGAGCAGATCGAAAATGCGCCTCACTTCGCTAATCTGGACGACGACGACCTGCTGCATGCGCGAGACCGCAAGGTTTACGACCACTACGGCGTCGCACCTTACTGGATGTAGATCGAACGAAATATGGCAAGCATGAAAATGGCCCCTTTCGAGGGGCCATTTGTCGTCTGAATATGGTCAGTGCGGATTTTTCTGCATCTCGGAAACCGCATCGGTAAAGCACTTTCGCGCTTCCTCCGGCGATTTGCGTCCATCAAGCGCAGCGCGGCAGGCGCTTCTGGCTCTCACGAAACTCAATCCGCGAATTTTGGGCCAGCCTTCCGTCAATAACATCAGTGCCTCGAACGGGCCGGCGATAACGCTTTTGCCCTTCGCCTCGAGATTGACCTCGACAGGCTCTGTCCATCTCTCGTTCTTCATCGTGCACCTCCCAGAGCAACGCGATCCCGAAATACACCCGACAGCAAAGCAACCCATGAACGCAGCCGTGTGTTACCGCTGATTAGAATAAGCGCAAGCGATCGAATTGACAACGGTGATCAACGAAAGCCGAAAAACGACAGAATCGCCAGAACGATGACGACGAGGCCCACGATGTAGATGATCTGGTTCATGATTTTCTCCTTAGCTGGTGTCATCACCATAACGTGAGGGAGAAGATGAGGTTCCAGTCGGCATTACGAATTTAATCACGTACTAAAATATTGTGCGCATCTGATGGTTGTCCCGTCATATGCCGCGCAAATCTCATTTGCGCAGGATCACCCAGATCGCGTGAATGATGCCGGGAATGTAACCGCAAAGCGTGAGCAGGATATTCAACCAGAAATGGAGACCAAGTCCGACCTGGAGAAACACGCCAACCGGCGGAAGAATGATGGCGATGAGAATACGAAGGACATCCACGATGGCAAGCTTTCCATTTGATTGCGACTTGCTGCTCAACGTGCGGAGGCCTGTTTGGTTTCAAAGGTTTTATGATTGCAGCAGCAGCGCCAAATGACGATTTCCGCCAGTGGACAACGCCGCACCAAAGGCAACTAAGTGTCGGAAATGAATTTTTTAGGAAGAAATGGTGCCGCTTACGTGACTCGAACACGTGACCCCGTCATTACGAATGACGTGCTCTACCAACTGAGCTAAAGCGGCCCGATTGTGACCCGTTTGTTACGGATCAGCTTCATGGCGGGCTGATACAGGCAATGCTGACGGATTTCAAGCCTTGAATTCGCGGGTTTCGAAAAATCCGAAAAAAAGCTTTGCCTGCCCGTTGTTTATAGGTGGCCTCAGCCTCTCGCGCAGATGCGCTGTCTGGCTGCCTCATACTCGCGTACCAGCCGATCGACGAGGTCAGCCACCGGCTCCACCACCTTGACCGCTCCGATGCCTTGTCCGGCGCCCCAGATATCCTTCCAGGCCTTTGCGCCGCCGGTGGCGGTTTCGAAGTCCATCTTGGAAGGGTCCGCTTCCGGCAGGTTGTCGGGGTCCATGCCTGAGGCGACGATCGAGCTTTTCAGGTAGTTGCCGTGTACGCCCGTGAAATAGTTCGAATAAACGATGTCCTTGGCCTGTGCCTCCACGATCGCCTGCTTGTAAGCGTCGGAGGCCCGGGCTTCCTGCGTCGCGATGAAGGGGGAGCCTATATAGGCCATATCCGCGCCCATGGCCTGCGCCGCAAGGATGGAGCCGCCATTGGCGATGGCGCCAGCCAGCAGCAGGGGACCATCGAACCATTCGCGGATTTCCTGAACCAGGGCGAAGGGTGAAAGCGTGCCCGCATGTCCGCCTGCACCCGTTGCCACCGCAATCAGCCCGTCCGCGCCCTTGCGGATGGCGGAGCGGGCGTGGCGATCGTTGATGACATCATGCAGCACGATACCGCCATAGGAATGCACGGCCGCATTGACTTCCGGTACTGCACCAAGCGAGGAAATCACGACCGGCACCTTGTATTTGACGCAGAGGCCGAGATCGTGTTCCAGCCGCCGGTTGGACATATGTACGATCTGGTTGACGGCGAAAGGAGCGGCCGGGCGCTCGGGGTTGGCCCTGTTGTGGGCGGCTAGATCCTCGGTGATCATTGCCAGCCATTCGTCCAGCTGGCTTTCGGGCCGCGCATTCAGCGCCGGGAAAGCGCCGATGACACCCGCCTTGCATTGCGCCAGCGTCAATTGCGGATGCGAAATAATGAATAGCGGTGACGCTATGACCGGAAGACGCAGATTGTCTTTCAGCACGGACGGCAGCATGTCTCCTCCCACGGATTACGTTTACGCGCACGTAAGTCAATATCGTGTTCGGCAGCGGATTGAAAGCGAAAACAGCGTCGTACTGGCCCGGCAGACCTGCGCTCGCAGCGCCACAATGGATCGATTTTCCCCAAGGCAATCCGGTCTTTATCGCAAACGATGCTTGCGGAGGCGCGGCATAGCCGTTACCGAATCGTAAACCAATGGCGCACTGCCACATATTTTTTGCGAAGAGCAGTAGAATAAGGATCGGTCGTGAGCGGACTGGAAACGGCAATCAGAAATGCTCTGGAAAAATCGGACAGATCGAACGCCGAAGTTCGTGCACGAATTTACCAATCGTCCCGTCAGGCACTGGAAGCGGGCCTGCGCAAGCAGGGCATAGACGACCCGCAGATTGTGGGCCAGCAGCGCCAGCGGCTCGAAAGCCTGATCCATGTTATAGAGAATGAAGAGCGGAACCGTCTTATGGACAGGGTGGAGCAGCAGTTGCGGCCGCCTGTGCCGGAAAGTGCGGCGCATGACGGCCCCTCGGTCGATCCCGTCTCACAATCGCAGCATCACGGCGATATGGCCGTCGAGCCGGAATTGCGTGGCGAAACGCGCGATGTGCGGCCGGGCGCCGCTGCTGCTCCGGAACCTCTGAGTGCTGGACATCGCAATGGAAAACCGCCAAGAAGAGGCTCCAGCGCAGGTGACGCCTCGCTCGCGTTTCGTCCGGAAGGTGCCGTTGGCCGCCGCAAGCGTCGCGGACTTTTCGCCCGGCTTTTCATGCTCGTATCGCTTCTGGCCTTTGTCGGTTTCGGCGCCTGGTGGGTCTATTCCTCAGGCCTGCTGCTCACGCCGGAGCAGCGCGATACCAGCGTGCCCAATCCGCCGGCACAAGTCCAGGCGGAGGACTTCAACGGTACTGAGCCCGCGCCGAGCCTTTCCGCCGGCCGCGGTTTTTCCGACGACTGGGTGGAAGTATTTAATGCGGAGCGCGGCAGTTCCGGAGTTTCGGCAGGCCCCCGCGCCAATGTCGAGAACATCGCCACACCCGCCGGCAAGGCGATACGGGTGACGTCGAGAAGCGTCTCTCAGGACGGCGCAATCAGCGTCGAGGTTCCGGTGGAAGTGATGCGCGACATGGCGGGTAAATCCTCGACCATCTCGATCACGCTGCAATCCTCCAGCGATCGGCAAACGCAGGTTTCCGTAGCATGCGATTTCGCCACGTTGGGCGATTGCTCCCGTCACCGTTTCACGGCCACGGCCGAGCGTGCGGATATGCTGCTGAACACGACGTTCGAGCGTTCGCTTGCCCCGAATGCGCCCGGCAAGATCTTCATCAACAGCGATATCGATGGCAATGCCCGCCCGGTGAACCTGTACTCCGTGCGCATTTTGCCGGGTCAGTAAGAATCCAGCAAGAAGAGGGAACAAGCGCCGCAGCCGGGGCGCTTGTTGACGTCTCCCAGTCTTATTTCAGAGAACCCGGTCCTGATCCAAGAATCTTGTCGTCGATTTCGCCAATCGCCTTTTTGTCCTTGCCGTCGTAATCAAGCGTAGTGAGGATGTGGCGAATGAGGTTCACCCTCGCACGGCGTTTGTCGTTGGCGCGCACCACCGTCCAAGGGGCGACATCGGTGTGGGTCTTTTCCAGCATCTCGTCGCGCTTTTGTGTGTAGTCGTCCCACTTCGTCAGCGCGGCGATATCCATGTCGGAAAGCTTCCAGCATTTTAGCGGGCTGTGGCGACGGTCATGGAAGCGCTCGATCTGCGTTTCACGGCCGATATCAAGCCAGAACTTGAAAAGATGAACACCCTCGTGGACCAGCATCTTTTCGAGGCGTGGTGTTTCCTTGAGAAAGCGCTTGTGCTCTTCCGGGGTGCAGAAGCCCATAACAGGCTCCACCCCGGCGCGGTTATACCAGGAACGGTCGAAGAGGACGAATTCTCCAGCCGTCGGGAAATGCGAGATATAGCGCTGGAAATACCATTGGCCACGCTCGGTCTCGGTTGGTTTGGTCAGCGCCACGACACGGGCATAGCGGGGGTTGAGGTAAGCGTGGGCCGCAAAGATCGCGCCGCCCTTTCCGGCGGCATCGCGTCCTTCGAAGACTGCCATCACCCGTTTGCCGGTGGCCTGCAGCCAGAACTGCACCTTGACCAGCTCAACCTGCAGCGCCTCGAGGGTGGCGTCGTATTCCTCCCGCTTCATCTTTTTGTCGTAAGGAAAATCTCCGGCGGAAAGCTTCTTCTCCTCCACCCAGTCGGGAAGAACCGGATCGTCGATGTCGAAGCTGCGCAGCTTGCCGCCAATGGTGATCTCCACCGATCGCTTCTTCGTTTCTTCGCCCATGCTTTCCTCCTGATGTTGTTGTGTAAAGGCAACTCGCTGCCAATGAGTTCATATCCACCCGCATAATTCAAGTGAAAGAGGATTGGTTAGCCGGAGTGCTACCGCAGTGACGATTGCGGCGCAGATTTTGCGCATATACGCTGTGGAAAATACGCGATGATGAATCTCTGTCATGAAGCTGGCCTATGAGACTCCGATGCGCTGTCAGGTGAAAGTGGAAAGTGTGCTGAAATGGCAGTCATGAAAGGCGAGAGTGGATTGAAGCTTTTTGCGAAAAAGCTTGGCCGAAACTGGTTGCCTGTTCTCGTCGTCAGCATGCTTGCCGTCGCTGCCGTTTCTGAGTTGCAAACGCCCTATATGCCAGCCGTCCTGTGGCTCTGTGCCGTCATCGCTATTTTGACCGCTCGGCAAAAGCCGGAGGAGCCGGCTAAGGATGAAACCGCAGCTGCTGAGGCGGAAGAACCTGATGTGCCCGGCGAAAACGTCATTTCCGGGGTGAGGGCGGGTCTGGCCGTTCTGGATACGCCGGTCTTCATCCTCGATAAAAACGCAGGCGTGCTTTATCAGAACGGCGCGGCGGAACGCGCCTTTGGCCAGCTTCCGGCCGGCGCACATATTTCCGCCCGGCTGCGTTCGCCGGGCTTGCTGGATGTCATTCGCGAAACCATCACCACCGGCCAGCCCAACCAGGTCGAGCATTCCGAGCGTTTTCCCTCAGAGCGGGTCTTCATCGTCCGCATTGCCCGGGCGGATGCGGGAGAGGCAGCGGGTCCACCGTTCTACATCCTGTCGTTCCGCGATGTTTCGGAGCTTCGCCGCATCGACCGCATGCGCAGCGACTTCGTCGCCAATGCAAGCCATGAATTGCGCACCCCGCTCGCCTCGCTGCGCGGTTTCATCGAAACCATGCAGGGGCCGGCCCGCAACGACCCCAAAGCGCAGGAACGTTTCCTCGCCATCATGCTCGATCAGGCCACACGCATGAGCAGGCTGGTGGATGACCTCATGTCGCTTTCAAGGCTGGAATTGCGGGCGAATATTGCGCCGGACCAGAAGGTCGATCTCGTCCCAGTCATCGGCCATGTCCGGGATGCGCTGCTGCCGCTCGCCAACGAGCTGGATGTGGTTATTACGCTGCATCTGCCCGACCGGCCGGCAGAAGTGCAGGGCGACCGCGACGAACTGGTGCAAGTGTTTCAGAACCTCGTTGAAAATGCTTGTAAATATGGCCAGGAAGGCAAGGTCGTGGATGTCTGGCTGCGTGCCGATCCCGGTAAGCCGGTGGAGGTGAGCGTCATTGACAAGGGGCCGGGCATTCCTGCCGAACATGTGCCGCGTCTGACGGAACGGTTTTACCGCGTCAGTGTCGCTGACAGTCGCTCCAAAAAAGGGACCGGCCTCGGGCTTGCCATCGTCAAGCACATCCTCACCCGCCACCGCGCCCGCCTCATCATTAAATCGGAACTGGGCAATGGCACGGACTTTACCGTCAGATTCTGACATAGAGTACGTTACAGTCTTCAGCTTCGAAAAATTTTATAAATAAAATCAATAATTTAGGCTGTCACAAATCTTTCACCGAAGTGACATAAAAGGAAGTGGTTACGGTGGTTAAGAAGAGACCGCCGAGCGCATGCTAAGAGCGTCTGCCGCTATCGGCTGCGTCCACAAACAAGCCCACGACGGGAGAGACAAATGAACTTCGTTAAATTTTCCGCAGCAGCTCTGGTGGCTTCTGTCGCCTTCGCTGGCGCCGCCGCTGCTCGCGACCAGATCCAGGTTGCTGGTTCCTCCACGGTTCTGCCCTATGCCAAGATCGTTGCCGAAACTTTTGCTGAGACTTTTCCGAACTTCAAGGCTCCGGTTGTTGAGTCTGGCGGCACGGGCGGCGGTCTGAAGGCGTTCTGCTCTGGCGTCGGCGAAGGCACCATCGACATTGCAAACGCTTCGCGCCCGATCAAGAGCGACGAACTTGCCGCTTGTAAGGCCGCTGGCGTTGCCGACGTTCAGGAAGTGAAGATCGGCTACGACGGCATCGTCTTCGCAATGGACTCTTCCAACAAGGACATCAAGCTCGAGCCGAAGGATCTGTACCTCGCGCTCGCCGCTGAAATCGTCAAGGACGGCAAGCTCGTTGCCAACCCTTACAAGAAGTGGTCGGAAATCAACAAGGAACTGCCTGATGTAGCGATCGCCGCTTACATTCCGGGTTCCAAGCACGGCACACGTGAAGTCTTCGAAGAGAAGATCATGGCTGACGGCTGCAAGGAAGCCAAGGCGACCGACGCCATCAAGGCGCTGATCACCGACGCCAAGCAGGCTGCTGCCAAGTGCGTTGCAGTTCGCAAGGACGGCGCTGCAGTCGACATCGACGGCGACTACACCGAGACGCTTGCCCGCATCGACGCCAACAAGACCGGCCTCGGCGTTTTCGGCCTGGCATTTTACGAGAACAACGCTGACCGCCTGAAGGTTGCGACCGTCAGCGGCGTTGTTCCGTCCACGGAAACCGTTGCCAGCGGCAAGTACCCGGTTTCGCGCCCGCTGTTCTTCTACGTGAAGAAGGCTCACTTGGGCGTTATCCCGGGCCTCAAGGAATATGTCGAGTTCTTCGTTTCTGACGAAATGATCGGCCCCGACTCCCCGCTCGCAAACTACGGCCTCGTTGCCGCTCCGGAAAAAGAACGCGAAGAAATTCGCTCCAAGTTCGCTGCCGGCGCTTCGATGTAATAAACAAGGAGGGGTGTGGCCTGCCGCACCCCTCTCTCCGCTCCGGTACCGTTGTGCTTAAGGCGGCTGTCTCCGGTTGACAGTTCCCATCCATCGCCGTCCACATAATTGTTGATGGATTACAGATGGATAGGATGTATCAACCTTGACGCTTGCCAGACTTTGTTACAGTCAGGCGGCAAGCATCTCTGGATGGTCCAGCGGTCTCGTTTTGATGACTTTTTGATTTGCCCGATATCGCACCGTGCTCTTGAGGCACGACGAGGGAACTCTAATGAACACATCGATCCTTTTGCTGATACTGGTGTTGATCGGCATCGGCAGTTATCTGCTCGGCAGCCGCCGCGCCGTTGCTTTGTCTGGTGGGCGTCCCTCCAGCATGCATTCCCGTGCCGGTTATCACGGTTCCTACGCTGTCGTCTGGGCGGTGCTGCCCGCAGCGCTCATTCTCTGTATCTGGCTTGTTATCAGCCCGCTGATCGTTACCTCTGCGGTGCGTGGCGAATTTCCCGAAGATGTGCGCTCCCAATCCGAAGCGCAGCAGAGCCTCACCTACGGCATGGTAACGTCCATCGCCCGCGGTCTTCAGCGTCTGACGCCGGAAGAAACCGCAAAGGTTGATGCGGATACGGCTGCGGTAAGATCGCTTCTTGCATCGAAGGGCGTGGCAATTGCCGGCGAACCCCAGCGTTTCATGGTCGATGCCGCCCAGACGCTGAATGCGATGACCTCCACCAGCCGCCTGGGCATGATCGCCACCGTGCTGCTGGCCGCATTCGCCGGTGCCGCTTATGCACTGCGTTCAATCGCGCCGCGTTTTCGGGCGCGCAACAGGGTGGAGCGGGTCATTCTCGCGGCTCTGGTCGTCGCGTCGTCCATCGCCATCCTGACGACCATCGGCATCGTCCTTTCGATGCTTTCGGAAGCAATCCAGTTCTTTACCATGGTTCCGGCGCACCAGTTCTTCTTCGGAACGGTATGGGATCCGCGTTTTGCCGCTGCCGGTGCGACCGACTCTTCCGGCCAGTTCGGCCTGATCCCGCTGCTCGCCGGCACGCTCTATATTGGTTTCGTCGCCATGCTGGTCGCCGTTCCGGTCGGGCTGTTTTCGGCGATCTATATGTCGGAATATGCGACGCCGCGCCTTCGCTCGATAGTAAAGCCGCTGCTCGAGGTGCTCGCGGGCATCCCGACAATCGTCTACGGCTTCTTCGCGCTGACGACCGTTGGTCCTTTCCTGCGAGACATTTCCACGCAGATCAGCGGTCTTGCGACAGGCAACTACGCCAACTTCATCCAGGCGCAGAGCGTCATCACCGCCGGCTTCGTCATGGGTATCATGCTGATCCCTTATGTTTCGTCGCTGTCTGACGACATCATCACCGCCGTGCCGCGTTCGCTGCGCGATGGCTCTCTCGGTCTCGGCGCCACGCGCTCTGAAACCATCAAGAAGGTCATCCTTCCCGCCGCTCTTCCCGGCATCGTCGGCGCCGTGCTGATGACGGCGTCGCGTGCGATCGGCGAGACCATGATCGTGGTTCTTGCGGCTGGCGTCGCTGCCCGCCTGCAGCTCAACCCCTTCGAACCCATGACAACAGTGACGGTCAAGATTGTCAGCCAGCTGACGGGTGACCTTGAGTTTACCTCGCCGCAAACGCTGGTGGCCTTCGCGCTGGGCATAACTCTTTTTGCAATCACGCTTTGCCTGAATATCTACGCGCTTTACATCGTGCGCAAATACCGGGAGCAATATGAATGACCGACATCGTTTCTCCGGCGGCCGGTGCTGCCGCCGTGAACAAGGCCACGCGCCGTGATATCGGCATCAAGCGTCGCTATGCAGCTGAACGTCGCTTCCGCGCCTATGGATTGGCAGCAATCTCGTTCGGCCTCATCTTCCTCTTTCTGCTGCTCTGGTCGGTCGTATCCAAGGGTCACACCGCCTTCCAGCAGACGATGATCACCGTTCCGGTCGAGTTTTCCGAACTGATCATCGATCCAAAGAACGAGCGCGCAACCGATCCGGCAAAGCTGATGACGGCCAACTACCCCGTCCTCGCCCGTGATGCAGTGGCCAAGGTTCTCGGCGTCGCGCCGACGGATAAGGCCGGTCTTCGCGCCGTCAACGTCATGATCTCCGACAGCGTACGCACCCAGTTGCGTGATATCGTCGTCGCCGATCCGTCCGTCATCGGCACCACGCGCAGCGTCACGCTTCTCGCGTCGGGTGATGTGGACAGCGCCTTCAAGGGCCAGATCGACATGTCGGGGGATGAAGCAAACCGCCGTATCTCGAACCAGCAGCTCGGCTGGATGAACCAGCTCGTGGAAAGCGGACAGCTTGGCAAGCATTTCAATACCGGCATCTTCGTCAACGGCGCTTCGAGCCGTCCGGAAGCCGCGGGTGTTGGCGTTGCGCTGATCGGCTCGTTCTACATGATGCTGATCGTGCTGGTGCTGTCGCTGCCGATCGGTGTTGCGGCCTCCATCTATCTGGAGGAATTTGCCCCCAAGAACCGGTTGACGGACCTTATCGAGGTCAACATCAACAATCTGGCGGCTGTTCCCTCCATTGTTTACGGTCTGCTCGGTCTCTCCGTCTTCATCAACTTCATGGGCTTTCCACGCTCGGCCTCGCTGGTCGGCGGCCTCGTCCTGACGCTGATGACCCTGCCGACGATCATCATCGCCACCCGCGCTGCATTGAAGGCCGTGCCGCCGTCGATCCGCGCCGCCGCACTCGGTCTTGGCGCTTCCAAGATGCAGACGATTTTCCATCACGTCCTGCCGCTGGCAATGCCTGGCATTCTGACCGGCACCATCATCGGTCTCGCCCACGCACTGGGCGAAACGGCGCCGCTGCTTCTGATCGGCATGGTGGCATTCGTCGCGAACTATCCGACAACGCCTATGGATCCGTCCACGGCCCTGCCGGTGCAGATTTACATGTGGGCGAACGAAGCTGAGCGTGCCTTTGTCGAACGGACATCTGGCGCTATCATCATCCTGCTTCTGTTCCTCATTCTCATGAATGTTGGCGCAATCCTGTTGCGTCGCCGCTTTGAGCGGCGCTGGTAGAGGGAGCTAGAGCAATGAACATGTTGTCGGAAGCAGCAGTTGAAAAGGCGCTGGACAAGAAAATGAATGAAGTCTCATACAAGATGATCGGCAAGGATGTTTCGGTTTATTACGGCGAAAAGCGCGCGCTTTACGACGTGAACCTCAATGTCCGCGAAAACACGGTGACTGCACTTATCGGCCCGTCCGGTTGCGGTAAATCCACTTTCCTGCGCACCTTGAACCGCATGAACGACACGATCGACGGTTGCCGGGTCACCGGCAAGATCACGCTCGATACCGACGATATCTACGATCAGCAGATCGACGTCGTGGAACTGCGTGCCCGCGTCGGCATGGTGTTCCAGAAGCCGAACCCGTTTCCGAAGACGATTTATGAGAACATCGCCTACGGCCCTCGTATCCACGGTCTCGCCCGCAACAAGGCGGATATGGATCAGATCGTCGAGCATAGCCTGCAGAAAGCGGGTCTCTGGAACGAGGTGAAGGATCGTTTGCTGGAATCCGGCACGGGTCTCTCCGGTGGCCAGCAGCAGCGTCTGTGCATCGCACGCGCGGTTGCCGTCAGCCCGGAAGTGATCCTGATGGACGAGCCGTGCTCGGCGCTGGATCCGATCGCGACTGCGAAGGTCGAGGAACTGATCCACGAACTGCGCACCAACTACACCATCGTCATCGTCACGCACTCCATGCAGCAGGCGGCGCGCGTTTCCCAGCGTACGGCCATGTTCCATCTTGGTCATCTTGTCGAAGAAAACGAAACCGACAAGATGTTCACCAATCCGGACGACCAGCGCACGCAGGACTACATCATGGGCCGCTTCGGCTGATCCCCGGCCGGTGCTTTATCGTAACCGTACAAGACTGGTGCCTCTGCCGTGCCCCGCTGTTGGGCACGCGCATGCAGGCCAAGCCGGAGGAATAGACCATGACACAGACAACGACCCATTCGCATATCCTGTCTGCCTATGACGACGAACTGAAGTTTCTGACGCGCCGCATCGCCGAAATGGGCGGTCTTGCCGAGCAGATGTGCGGTGACGCCGTGCGCGCACTCGTCAATTCCGATGCTGCGCTCGCGCAGAAGGTCATTTCGGACGATACCATTCTCGACCATGCTGAGCGCGAAATCGGCGACAAGGCGATTGTAACCATCGCCAAGCGTCAGCCGATGGCGGCAGACCTTCGCGAGATCATCGGCACCCTGCGTATCGCCGCCGATCTCGAACGCGTCGGCGATCTTGGCAAGAACACGGCCAAGCGCGTTATTGCTGTCGCCGGCACCGGTGTTCCGCGCAAGCTCGCCCGCGGCATCGAGCATCTGTCCGACCTGGCGCTGGTGCAGCTCAAGGAAGTCCTCGACGTCTATTCCACGCGTTCCGCCGAAAAGGCCAATGCGATCCGTGAACGCGACGAGGAAATCGATGCCATGTACACGTCGCTCTTCCGGGAGCTTCTGACCTACATGATGGAAGACCCGCGCAACATCACCACCTGCACGCATCTTCTGTTCTGCGCCAAGAACATCGAGCGTATCGGCGATCATGCGACGAATATCGCAGAGACGATCTATTACATGACCACCGGCAGCCAGCCGGAGGGCGAGCGTCCGAAGGACGACAGTTCCAACACGCTTGGTTCGGTGACCGAGTAACAGACAAGCAGAAGCTTGCGGAGTTCAGCATATGGTGCCCAAGATTGCAGTTGTGGAAGACGAGGAAGCGTTGAGCGTCCTGCTTCGTTACAATCTCGAGGCTGAGGGATACGACGTCGACACGATACCCCGTGGCGATGAGGCGGAAATCAGGCTGCAGGAGCGCATTCCGGATCTTCTTATCCTGGACTGGATGTTGCCCGGTGTCTCCGGTATCGAACTGTGCCGGCGCTTGAGAATGCGGCCGGAAACAGAACGCCTGCCCATCATCATGCTGACGGCGCGTGGCGAAGAGAGCGAACGGGTTCGCGGTCTCGCTACCGGCGCTGACGATTATGTCGTCAAGCCGTTCTCGACGCCGGAACTCATGGCCCGGGTCAAGGCCATGTTGCGCCGGGCCCGTCCGGAGGTTCTGTCGTCGGTGCTCAAATGCGGCGATATCGAACTGGATCGCGAGACCCATCGCGTTCACCGCAAAAGCCGCGAAGTGCGCCTCGGCCCCACGGAATTCCGCTTGCTGGAATTCCTGATGACGTCGCCGGGTCGGGTGTTTTCCCGCTCGCAATTGCTGGATGGCGTCTGGGGTCACGATATCTATGTCGACGAGCGCACTGTCGATGTGCATGTCGGACGTCTGCGCAAGGCCCTGAATTTCTCGCACATGCAGGATGTCATCCGCACGGTGCGTGGTGCGGGATATTCGATGGAAGCCTGAGCGAAGCGGAACCAGATGGTTTCGCTGGCGAAGTAGTGCACCAAAAAATCAGGAAGCCCGAAATCTGAAACGGTTTCGGGCTTTTTCAATATGAATATCCGCCAAACTCGATGCCATTGTCCGTTTTGACCGGAGGAGATCGGCTGCGCGTTGAAATCCGGATTGAAGGGTCACGCCCAATAGTAAGGGGAAAGGGTGTGGCCTGCCATCAAGCCGCCCAGAAAGCGGCTTTATTTTTGTCATAAAAAAACGGGCCCGAAGGCCCGTAATTTTTGAGTGCTGAATGCGTGCCGCAACACTCAAGCCTTGCGGCGCTCGCTCACCGGCTGGTAGGCGAGTTTCGCATGGAACTTGCAATAGGGCGAAGATTCCAGCGCTTCACAACCGCAGAAATGGAAGTCGTCCTTCAGCGGATCGCCAACCGGCCATTTGCAGGTGCGCTCGGTCAGTTCCGTCAGCGTCAGGCGACGGGAAATGGGCGTGACAACGTTCTTGGAAGGAACGTAATCGAGAACCTGCGCGGTCTCGATATCGATCTCCTCGTGCAGCGCCGTTGCCGCGTTCGAACGGGTGAGGATGCGCGCCGGTGCCGCGTTGACGCGACCTGCGAAAGTCGTCGCACGCGGGGCAGGGGCAGCGGTGCGCTTCGGCGCGGAGCGTGCCGAAGTCACTGGACCGCCAGCCTTGACGCGTCCCGGCAGATTGAGACGATGGACCTTGCCGATCACGGCATTACGGCTGACGCCGCCCAGCTGCGCTGCAATCTGGCTGGCGCTAAGGCCCTCGGACCACAATTTCTTGAGCTTTTCGACTCGTTCGTCTGTCCAGTTCATGCCGCTTCTCCGCTTGTCGCGTGTATTTTCGGCAGAATCCCTCTCCGTCTCGCGCGCATGCCGCAAGCGTGGTTTCCGCCTGATTTTCGGTGACTAGTTCCGCCGCAATGCAGTCTAGTAATTAGCGATTAACCTAGTGCCAGCCCGACTCCGTGGCAAGAGTCGCGGGAATCATCTGGAATCGATTTTCCGGTTTTCCCCAACTTGCTGGCGTATTGAGTCTGAAAGGCAACACCTTGGGGCTGGCCCGCCGCCGCATACTAGTGCTTGAGAAGCCCGGGAAACGCTGACTTTTGTTGACATCGGCAAACGAAGTGACAATAGTGCCCCTGCCGCCGCAAGGCGGCATTTTGATTTTCAGGCGAGGGATAACCCCGCAAGCCTATTGACAACAGTTTGACAGCGCATCTGCGCAAGGAGTGATACAGCCATGGCCGAAGCCGGCGCGCCATTGTTTGATACGTTTTCAAGAGCCCCCCTGCGCTTCGAGCGCGGTGAGGGTGTATGGCTGTTCACGGAAAGCGGCGAGCGATATCTGGATTTTGCGGCCGGTGTTGCTGTCAACTCGCTGGGCCACGCCCATCCTCACCTCGTTGATGCGATCAAGACGCAGGCCGAGAAGGTCTGGCACGTCTCGAACCTTTATGAAGTACCGGGACAGGAAAAACTCGCCAGGCGCCTGACGGAAGCGACTTTCGCGGACAAGGTATTCTTCACAAATTCAGGCGCGGAAGCCCTGGAATGCGCCATCAAGACCGCCCGCCGTTATCACTATACCAAGGGCCATCCGGAGAAGTTCCGCATCGTGTCCTTCGAAGGCGCTTTCCATGGCCGTACACTGGCGACGATCGCCGCGGGTGGCCAGCAGAAATACCTCGAAGGTTTCGGTCCCAAGGTCGAAGGTTTCGATCAGGTTCCGTTCGGTGATGTCGATGCCCTCAAGGCCGTCATCACGGCTGAGACTGCTGCACTTCTGATCGAGCCCATCCAGGGCGAGGGCGGCATTCGCTCGCCCAGCAAGGAATTCCTGCAAATCCTGCGCGGATTGTGCGACGAGCACGGCCTGCTGCTGATTTTCGATGAGGTCCAGACGGGTGTCGGCCGCACAGGCAAGCTGTTTGCTTATGAACATACCGGTGTTGCGCCCGATATCATGGCGGTCGCCAAGGGTATCGGTGGCGGTTTCCCGCTCGGCGCATGCCTTGCCACGGCAGATGCCGCTTCCGGCATGACGGCGGGCGTACATGGCACCACCTATGGCGGCAACCCGCTGGCCATGGCAGTCGGCAATGCCGTGCTTGACGTCGTTCTCTCCGAAGGTTTTCTCGAGAAGGTCCGTGACGTCGCGCTGGTCTTCCGGCAGGGTCTCGCCTCGCTCAAGGACCGTTATCCTGACGTGATCGAGGAAATTCGCGGCGAAGGCCTGCTTCTGGGCATCAAGGCGAAGATTCCTTCGGGCGAATTGCTGCAGGCCATGCGCGCAGAGCATCTGCTTGGCGTGCCTGCGGGCGACAATGTCATCCGTCTTCTGCCGCCGCTCGTCACCACGGCGGAAGAGGCCCGTGAGGGTCTTGCACGTATCGACGCGGCTGCCGCCTCCCTGACGGTTGCGAAACAGGCAAAAAGCGCCTGAAAAAATCAAGAGCGGGCCTCTCTTCAGGGGCTCGCAAGCATGGGACAGATTAGAATGGGTTCACCAAAACATTTTCTGGACCTCTCGGCCGTCGGGTCGGAGGATCTGCGGACAATTCTTGATGATGCGCGCACGCGCAAGATTGCCACCAAAACCGGCACGGCGGAAAAGCCGCTTGCTGGCAAGATGCTGGCAATGATTTTCGAAAAACCGTCCACACGCACCCGCGTCTCCTTCGATGTCGGCATGCGCCAACTCGGCGGTGAGACCCTTTTCCTGTCGGGCACGGAAATGCAGCTGGGCCGCGCGGAAACGATTGGCGATACGGCCAAGGTGCTGTCGCGCTATGTCGATGCCATCATGATCCGCACCACGGATCACTCGCGTCTGCTCGAGCTTGCCGAACACGCCACCGTGCCTGTTATCAATGGCCTGACGGACGACACGCATCCCTGCCAGATCATGGCGGATATATTGACGTTCGAGGAACATCGCGGCCCGGTCAAGGGCAAGACCATTGCCTGGACGGGTGACGGCAATAATGTGCTGCATTCGTTCGTGGAAGGCTCCGCCCGTTTCGGTTACCGCATGGCGATGGCAGTACCGATGGGTTCGGAACCGCACGACAAGTTCCTGAACTGGGCACGCAACAATGGCGGCGAAATCTCGCTGTACCACGATGCCGACAAGGCAGTGGCGGGCGCTGATTGCGTCGTCACCGATACCTGGGTGTCCATGAACCAGGAACACAAGGCGCGCGGCCACAATATCTTCCAGCCTTATCAGGTCAATGAAGCGCTGATGGCGAAGGCCAACAAGGAAGCGCTGTTCATGCACTGCCTGCCGGCGCATCGCGGCGAGGAAGTAACGGATGCAGTGATCGACGGGCCGCAATCGGTGGTCTTCGACGAGGCGGAAAACCGGCTCCATGCGCAGAAGTCCATTATCGCATGGTGCATGGGCGTCATCTGACCGCTATCGGCCGGGTGCTTGAACTCGGCGATGCACATTCCCATCTGTGGGGCTTCGAAGACGCTCGTCGGCTTTTCGCTGGCGGGCCACCTCACGATTTGCACGATTTTCCCCGGAGGCGGTTTCGCTTCCCGGATCTCTGTGCGACAAGCTGAAAAAGTACATTTTAAAAGCCGGACTTTTGGACGGTAGCGGCGCAACGGCTGCGCCAAGGAGTTATGACATGGCAGATGTAACGGTTGAACTGGACAATCTCGATTTAGCTGGCGACGACAAGGTTGTGCCCTTTCAGGTCGAAGGTCTGGACGTGCGCGGTCGCGCCGTACAGGTCGGGCCGCTGTTGAATGCCATCCTCGAACGTCACGAATATCCCGAGATTGTCGCCCGCCTGCTGGCGGAAGCAACGGTTCTGACGGCGCTGATCGGCACATCCCTGAAATTTTCCGGCAAGCTGACCGTGCAGACGAAGGGCGACGGCCCGGTTGACCTTCTGGTGGCGGATTTCACCGCGCCCGAGAGCATGCGCGCTTATGCCCGTTTCGATGAGGAGCGGCTGGCGGAAGCTGTTGCTGCGGGGCAAACCTCGCCCGAACAACTGCTCGGAACCGGCATTCTGGCCTTCACCATCGATCAGGGCGTCGGCATGCAGCCTTATCAGGGCATCGTGCCGCTGGACGGTTCTTCGCTGGAAGAAATCGCCGGGGTTTATTTCCGTCAGTCGGAACAGCTTCCCACCCGCGTGCGCCTCGGCGTTGCCCAGTTCTTCGACCGTGACGGCGAAGGCAAGCCGCGCCATAGCTGGCGTGCAGGCGGCGTGATTGCCCAGTTCCTGCCGCAGGCGCCCGAGCGTTTGCGCATGCGCGATCTCCATGGCGGTGACGGCGACGAGGGCGATTATGAAGTGGCCGAGGACGATGCCTGGACAGAGGCAGTGTCGCTGCTGAATACGGTGGATACCGACGAGCTGACCGATCCGCAGGTGCCAGTGGAGCGTCTGCTTTACAGGCTTTTCCACGAGAGCGGCGTGCGCATCTACGATCCGCAGGTCATTTTCGACCGTTGCAGCTGTTCACGTGACAAGATCAAGGGTGTGCTGTCCGGTTTCACCGCCGAAGAGATCAAGGCGAGTGAGGAAGACGGTGCGATTGCCGTGACGTGCGAGTTCTGCTCCACGACCTATCGCTACGATGTCAGCGAGTTTGAAAACGTCTGACGAGGAGAGCCGCGCTTGTGAATGGCGCGGCTTTTTTGTCAGTTCAGCACCCGCAACAGGCCGGGTGAATCCAGTGAAAAGGCGGGGATGGTGACGTTGAACACCTCGCCTTTGTCCGTTTCCATTTCATAATGGCCAAACATAAGGCCTGACGGCGTATCCAGCGGGCAGCCGGATGAATATTCGTAACTGTCGCCGGGGTTCAGATGCGGTTTTTCGCCGACGACACCCGGCCCGTAGACCTCATCCACCTGTCCGTTCTGGTCGGTGATGTGCCAATAGCGGTTGACGAGTGTTATCGGAACATCGGAATTGTTCGAGATCACGACTTTATAGCCCCAGACATAACGATCGTCATCCGGGTCGGACTGCTCCTCGAGATAATACGGATCGACCGTTACCTCGATATCCCTTGTCAGAGCACGATACATACGCGCCACACCTCGATATTTTCCCTGCTGCCATCATCCTACACTACAGGTTCTGGCTATCGTCAAGAAAATGAATGACTTGACGACCACGTGCATCTTCTGTTGCGCCGTTTTTTCACCGTTAGGGATAACGGTAAAGGTAAATATTGGTTGCCCGACGCGGGCTTTCACCCAGGCGGGATGCGTGCCATGGCCCGACGGGGAAGTCGGGCCATGGCGGTATGTCGACTGAATCCTTAAACTGAAACGGCCGCAAGACCCTTCGCCAGATCTTCCAGCAGATCGTCCGTATCTTCGATACCGCAGGAAAGACGCAAGGTCCCGCCGGAAATACCCAGTTCGGCACGCGCCTCGTCGGTCAGGTTCTTGTGCGTCGTGGTGCCAGGGTGGGTAATGAGGCTCTTGGCATCGCCGAGATTGTTGGAAATCTTCACGATATCAAGCGCGTTCTGCAGTGCGAATGCCGCTTCCTTGCCACCCTTCAGTTCGAAAGCCACGAGCG
This sequence comes from Rhizobium sp. Root491, assembly GCF_001427205.1. Taxonomy (NCBI): domain Bacteria; kingdom Pseudomonadati; phylum Pseudomonadota; class Alphaproteobacteria; order Hyphomicrobiales; family Rhizobiaceae; genus Rhizobium; species Rhizobium sp. Root491. Next base: position 1,001,206 of record NZ_LMFF01000001.1, on the reverse strand, counting down.
TCGAGCCGCCCGACATCTGCCGCGCGATGATGTCTGCCTGCGGATGGTCGGCGCGACCGGGATAGATCACTTTGGCAACCTTGCCGCTGTCGGCGAGGAAATCGGCGATCTTCGAGGCATTGGCCGTCTGCTGCTTGACACGCAGCGGCAGGGTTTCGATGCCCTTCAGCAGCGTCCAGGCATTGAACGGCGACATGGCTGGGCCGGTGTGGCGGAAATAGTCCTGCAGCTCTTCCTCAATCCACTTCTTGTCGGAAAGGATCACGCCGCCAAGGCAACGGCCCTGACCGTCAATATGCTTCGTCGCCGAATAAACGACGATGTGGGCGCCGAGTTCGAGTGGCTTCTGGAAAAGCGGTGTGGCGAAAACATTGTCGACAACCACTTTCGCGCCGATCTGGTTGGCGAGCTTCGCCACACCGGCAATATCCACCACTTCGAGCGTCGGGTTGGTCGGGCTTTCGAGGAAAAACAGCTTGGTGTTCGGCTGGATCGCCTTTTCCCAATTGTTGAGATCGCGTCCGTCGATCAGCGTGCACTCGATGCCGTATTTGGGTGCAAGCGTTTCTACCACCCAACGGCAGGAGCCAAAAAGCGCGCGGGCAGCAACGATGTGATCGCCGGCACGCAGCTGGCACATGATGGCGGCTGTCACGGCGGCCATGCCGGAGGCAAGCGCACGGGCGTCTTCCGCACCTTCCAGCAGGCACATGCGCTTTTCGAACATGTCATTGGTCGGGCTTGCATAGCGGGCATAGATGAAGCCATCCGTTTCGCCCTTGAAGCGCGCTTCGGCGGCTTCGGAGTTTTCGTAAACGAAACCCTGGGTCAGATAGATCGCTTCCGACGTTTCACCATAGGGTGAGCGTAGCGTACCACCGTGAACGAGCTGGGTTGCCGGGCGCCATTTATTGCTCATGTGATCACCTCAAAACAAAAAAACCGGTCGCAAAAGCAGACCGGTTCCTAGCACCCGGTCTTTTTAGCCACTTGTTTAACGTGGCTGCAAGCCGACCGGCCAAATCACCACGGGATAAGCTTGCCATACTGCCGTTACCGGCTTGCGTCAATGCTTTCCTTTTGGTTTTGTCGCCGTAAAAAGGAATGATGATCATGACCAGAACCACGGGCATTTTGGCGGATGGCGCGATCAGGGCGCTGTTTGCGGGCGGCAAGCTGAAAAGCGAGGCTGATCTCGATGTCGATCAGGTGCAACCCGCCAGCCTCGATCTGCGACTGGGCTCCAAAGCCTATCGCGTGCGCGCCAGTTTCATGCCCGGCCCCGGAACCCGAGTCATCGACAAGCTCAACCGCTTCAGCCTGCACGAGGTCGATCTGAGCGAGGGGGCGGTGCTGGAAACCGGTTGCGTCTACATCGTGCCCTTGATGGAGAGCCTGGAGCTGCCGGCGGATATGTCGGCTTCGGCCAATCCGAAAAGCTCGACTGGGCGTCTTGATATCTTCACCCGCGTCATGACCGACAATGCGCAGGAATTCGACAAGATACCTGCGGGCTATGCCGGCCCGCTCTATCTGGAAATCAGCCCGCGCACCTTCCCGGTCGTCGTGCGCCGTGGCTCGCGCCTCTCGCAAATCCGTTTCCGCATCGGCCACTCGTTGCTCAACGAGGCCGAGCTTCTGAAATTGCACGAGACGGAGATGCTGGTCGCCAGCGAAACCCCTAATGTGACCGGCGGCGGCATCGCGCTTTCCATCGACCTAAAGGGTTTTGGTGAAAAAGGGCTGATCGGTTATCGCGGCAAGCATCACACGGCGGTGGTAGATGTCGACAAGAAGGCTCAGCACGATGTTCTCGATTTCTGGGAACCTCTATACGCCCGCGGCCGTGCCGAACTGATCCTCGATCCGGATGAGTTCTATATTCTCGTTTCGCGTGAAGCCGTGCATGTACCGCCACTTTATGCGGCCGAAATGACGCCCTTCGATCCCTTGGTGGGCGAGTTCCGCGTGCATTATGCGGGCTTCTTCGATCCAGGCTTCGGCCATGCGCAGGCGGGCGGCACGGGCAGCCGCGCCGTTCTCGAGGTGCGCAGCCACGAGGTGCCATTCATCCTCGAACACGGCCAGATCGTCGGCCGGCTGGTTTACGAGCACATGTTGCAAAAACCTGATGGCCTCTACGGCAGCGGCCTTGGCTCCAACTATCAGGCACAGGGCCTGAAGCTCTCCAAGCATTTCCGCGCGGAGTAATGATCCTGTCGGGTGCTTGACACCCGATAAGAACTGTCCGATGTCTTGTGCGCGGCGCGGGTGTAGCTCAATGGTAGAGCAGCAGCTTCCCAAGCTGAATACGAGGGTTCGATTCCCTTCACCCGCTCCATATTTTCAAGGCAATCCAAACAACTTCCTGGCCAGCCAAAAGCGCGCATGTCACCGCCATCGCTGCGGCAAACGTGCGACTATGCGATTTAGCTTGACTACAATTAAATTGCACGTAATAGTTGATGCGGTCGTAACATTATTGGGGGAGTGTTATGAGTCGCAAGCTTCTTTCGGAATTTCTTGGCACTTTCTGGCTCGTGTTCGGAGGTTGCGGCAGTGCGGTTTTTGCCGCTGCTTTTCCTGAACTCGGCATTGGCTTTCTCGGTGTCGCTTTCGCTTTCGGTCTGACGGTTTTGACCATGGCATATGCGGTCGGGGGTATTTCGGGCGGTCATTTTAATCCAGCCGTTTCCGTCGGTCTGTCCGTTGCTGGCAAATTTCCGGCATCGAACCTCGTTCCTTACATAGTGGCGCAGGTTCTGGGTGCGATCGTCGCGGCGGGGGCGCTTTATGTCATCCTTACCGGTAAAGCCGGTGCCGATATTGGCGGTTTTGCCGCAAATGGTTACGGGGAACATTCACCGGGTGGATATTCGCTCGTGTCGGCGCTGCTGATCGAAGTCATTTTGACGGCATTTTTCCTGATCGTCATTCTGGGATCGACGCATGGCAGGGTTCCCACTGGTTTTGCGCCGATCGCCATCGGCCTTGCTCTCACACTTATTCATCTGATCTCCATTCCGGTCACCAATACATCCGTCAATCCGGCCCGCTCGACGGGACAGGCGTTGTTTGTTGGTGGATGGGCGCTGCAACAGCTCTGGCTGTTCTGGCTCGCTCCGATCCTCGGCGGCGCAATCGGCGCCGTGGTCTGGAAACTTTTCGGCGAGAAAGACTAAGGCTCAAAGCCCGCTTTCTCCGGCCCGCACAGACATGAATGGGAAGCATTGTTTCCCCGAATGGTCGGGGAAACCTGTGAGGAGGATGACATGGATCTTACTTCGATATTGGCCCAAATTGTCGGCGGTGCGGTTGGTGGTTCGGCCGGCGGAAAAATACTCAAGGATTCCGATCTCGGTGCGCTCGGCAACCTGATTGCCGGCGCTATTGGCGGCATCGGCGGAGGAGCCGTGCTCGGATCGCTGCTCGGGACGGCGGGAACTGCTGCCGCCGGCGGCATGGATATAGGTGCTCTTGCCGGCCAGCTTGTTGGCGGCGGCGTCGGCGGCCTGATTGTCCAGATCATTGTCGGCCTCATCAAGAACAAGCTCGTTACCAAATAGAGCTGCTCGGCCGATCTTTTGCGAAGCGATAAAGCTTGCCGATGGAGAAGCCTCGATCGGCAAGGCTTTTTGGTTTGTGCCATATCCGCAGTGGCGGCGCTGACGGAACCGGAATTCGTTTATAAAATCTGGTCGTCAGGCCTTGTTCCTGATGACCGGCATATGCGGCGTCTTGTTCCAGACGAACGGCTTGGTTTTCAATTCCACCACGGCGCGCCATGCGGCGAGTGACAGCATCAGCCAGTAAAGCGGGATCGCCAACCAGCGCCGTCCGACCTGTTGTTTCTCATGAGCTATCATCCTGTTTCTGCCCATCAGTACGAAGATGGCGTAGCTTCCGAAAATATTCAGCGTATCGATGAAAAACAGAATGCCCTGCCAGGAAAGCAGCATATCCGCGCCGTTTTCCCGGATTGCTATGGCCATGAAGGCGAAGGAAACAAACAGCAAGGGATGGGCCAGCGACGACAGAAGCATGCCGCCAATCAGCAGCTGAAAGACGATATAGGCGATCCATCCCATGCGGTGCGCGGTCGTGAAGGGCGAGCGGGTCATGACCAGCCAGCTTTGCAGCCAGCCCTTGTACCAACGCGCGCGCTGGTTCAGCCAGACGGAAAGGGAGGTTGGAGCATCCTCCAGTGTCTGCCGCCGGATGACACCACAGCGATAACCCAGCCTGTGCAGCCGGAGGCCCATATCGGCATCTTCCGTCACATTATAGGGGTCCCATCCTCCCACCCGGCGTAAAACGGCGGTGCGGAAATGGTTGGAGGTGCCACCAAGCGGCAGCGGTAACCTGCACGCTGCAAGAACGGGCAACATGCAGCGGAAAAGGCCGGAATATTCCAGTGCGAAACAGGCGCTGAGCCAGGAGGAACTGGCATTGCTGATAATAAGCGGCGCCTGCACACAGGCCACCTCGTCCGGCTGGTCGCGGAAGGCGGCATAGGCCTCGCGCAATTGCAGCGGATGCGGCCGGTCCTCGGCGTCGTAAACGGCAACGAAAGTGCCACGCGCGCCGGAAAGCGCATAGGTCAGGGCCTTGGGCTTCGTGCGTGGCATGGATGGCGGCACCCTGACGATCTCGATATGCGGACCGGGATTTATCCGCTGGATGGCCTCGATCGTCGCTACGTCGTCTGCCTCGCAGACGAGCTTGATATCGAGCCGGGATTTGGGCCAGTCCAGCCGCTCCAGCGCATGAATGAGCTGCTCAACGACCGCCTCTTCGCGATAAAGCGGCATAAGAATAGTGTAGACCGGCAGCTCTCCGTCCTGCTGGAGTGGTATGACGTTTTTCGGATCGTTTCCTTTTGGCGTATGGACGAGTGCAAACAACCTGAAAAGCAAGGTGGAGAGATAAAGCATCGTGAGGGTGACGTGAATATAGGCCAGGGCCGCCTGCGTATAAAACAGTAGCGACAGAACGAGCAGGGTAACGAAAATGCCGCTGACAAAACCCTGCTCGCCATGCAGCGTGATCCTTGCGGAATGCTGTGGCGCCGCGTTGAAAAGCTGATGTCGCGTGTCTCGGCAGCGGCGTGCTTCGCCCGCCTTCCAGATCGCGCTGCGCATGGCCTGTGGCGTGGTCACGGCAAGTTCTTCAAGAAGATACGGACGCTGATCGAGGATGCCTTTCAGCAATTCCATTCTTGCCAGTTCCGGCACGATCAGCAGCACTGGCTTACCATTCAGCGGTGTCAACCGCAGGAGCCGTGGTTCGGCTAGTTGCGCGTCCAGGTGATTGATGTCTGCCACACGACCCGGATCGATTTCCGGTCGAAACGGCAATCGCAACAATCTGGCAAAAGCACCGTAATACGCATCCGCATCGACTAGGCCGCTCGCCAGCAATTCGTCTTCCACGGTTGAGCCGTTTTTGAGGGCCTGCTCTTCGAATGCAGCGATATAAGGCTTGCCGAATCCCAGCGAAGAGAGAAAGCGTGTTGGCCCATGCTCGTCCGGTTCGGGCGCTGTCCAAAGCGGATTGTCGCTGATGAGCGAAAACGCAATTTTTCGCCCCGCTGACGTCGTGCGGAACGATTCTCGTGTATAGTGCTTAAAATAATCCATGCATCGCCGCCGCCGTCATGGTAACGCCCTGCTTCTTGCTACGGACAGTATAGATGAGAATGATGAATGTAACGCGAAATATAGGTATTGGTTTTACTTTAGCTATCGCTTTACAATTCGGTGGTAATTTGGGAAAACTTCACGCGGAAGGTCTCTCGGACAGAAACCGCATGCCGGTGCTGTTTGATGCGCAGGAGCGGTTTCCGGGTGGCGATCTCTCCTCCGTGCCCCGGATCAGGTTTTTGATGTCGGTCGATTTCCCACCCTTCAATTTTACCGATCAGGAAGGCCGGCTTGCCGGTTTTCATGTCGATCTGGTGCGCGAAATCTGCGCCCAGCTGAAAGTTGAGAGCAAATGCCAGGTGCAGGCACTGCCGTTTGACGAGCTGGAGGCAGCGCTGGAAATGGGAGAGGGCGAAGCGGTGATTTCCGGCATTGCCACCACCGCCGATCTGCGAAAGAGTTTCACCTTCTCGCGACCCTATCTGCTGTTGCCCGCGCGTCTTGCCGTCAACAAAGCGGCGAAATTCACTGGCTCCGGCGCAGATGCCCTGTCGGGAAAGAAGGTGGGTGTGGTCACGGGCTCGCGGCACGAACAGATGCTCAAGGCATTTTTTCCCAAAGCCTCGGCTGAAGGCTTTAATGGTTACGAACCCATGTATGAGGCGTTGAAGACGGGCAAGGTGGACGCCGTTTTTGCGGATGGGCTGCGCCTGCCTTTCTGGGTTTCGGGAAGCGCGTCCGGTGCTTGCTGTGCGCTTTTCGGCGGACCTTATTTATCCGACAGATTTCTTGGCGAAGGCCTTTCCATCATGGCAGTTGATCCGGACGATGTGCTTGTACCGGCCTTTGATCAGGCGCTTGCCGCACTTTCGCGCAATGGCCGGCTGGAAGAAATCTACCGGCGTTATTTCCCCTACGGGCTTTATTAGAGAAATCCGGTTTCACTCGGCTCGGCGCCCGGATGACGTTCTATTTGGCGGGCGCAAAGGCTTTTTCGTTGTGCCGCAATCGCAAAAGCGCGATCCAAACGGCGGCGGCGATGGCGGCTTCCACGAAGAAATAGCTGCCGATCGTTCCGGAAATGCTGAACGACCAGGTGAGGAAGGCGACGATAACGGAGCCGATGAGATTGCCGCTGTTCCATATCTTGGCGCGGATATCCTGCCGTCCGGATGCGCCAAGCGCCTCAAGCGCGGTTGCCGCAACGGCCATCGGCAGCACGACCCAGCAAAGGATACGGGTGATGATCGGCAGCGAGACGTATTCGTCGCCGAACAGTAGCGGCAGGAAGGGTGCGATGATGAAGATGACCAGCGCGCTGCCGACTGCGATGACAAGCGCTGCCTTCAGCACATTATAAGCGCGCTCTATAGTCTTTCCGATACCCTGCAGGGCGGCTGAGGCCGACCCCGGATAGATCAGCCGGTTGAGAGCCTCGACGGAGAGGTATGAGCTGTCGAGAATTCGCCGGGCAATGGAGTAGCTGCCCAGAACCTCGGCGCTGGCAACGGCACCGAGAACGAGAATATCGGCATTGCCACGCACGGCCTTGAACAGGAACTGGGTGGAAAACAGGATGCCGATGCGGATTTCATCGCGAACGATCCGAAAGACCGGCCGACCGAGCCTGCCGATCGCCTTCAGCGAAATCACTGCCGCAATCGTATGGGCAGCCAGGTTCCACAGGGCCCAGGCCTCCACCGTCTCCACCTTGAAGATGAGACAGGCGACCACGGCGGCAATTGTGCGGGCAACGGCGAACATCACTTCCAGCTTGTTGGCGGAGGCGAAGTCGGAATGGGCGATGAAGCTTTGGGTCGAAAGCGAAATGACTTTCAGAAGGATGAGGTTCGTCACCAGGATCACGAAAGTGGTGATGAGGGTATGCAGCAATGTTTCCGACGTCGGGAAAAACACCGGGATCGTGACCATGCCGATGATGGTCAGCACAATGCCGGTAGCGGCGCTCAAGAGATAGCTGTGGCCGAGCATCACGGGAAACATGCTGCGATCCTGCGCCACGCGGCGGATCAGCGATTCCTGCGAACCGAAACCACAAATCTGTACGCCGAGATTGGTCACGGCCGTGATCGAGGCATAGAGCGCGAATTGTTCCACGCCGAGATGGCGGGCAAGCAGGGCGAAGGTCAAAAGCTGGGCGGCGCTGGACATCAAAAGCGCCCCGCCGGATGCCATATAGGTCAATCCCAGTCTGACTAGATGGCTGAACCGCGGTGTATTCAACGACACCTTATTCTCCGTGCTTTCCGGCGTCGCCGGGCGAATTCAAGATAACTGCCGTGTTCTTAAAATTGATGAACTGGAAAACCCGGCAAGGGGGCAATAATTCGAAGGCCGTCGACCTCTATGAATGGCAGTTGCCCAGTCTTAGCCTTCTTGAGGTAAGAGAGGGTTAAAGCAATTGTATAATAATGATGATAATGACTGTTATGGTTATTTGGACATGGCCCGGTTTCAAAAAGGGTTTCGTTGTTCGTCACAAGGCAGGCCAATGATCCGATTATCCTTTTTCGATGTGGCCGACGATGCCGCCTTTTACTGATACGCAGTCCATTCCTGTACAAAGCAACAGCATGTCGCTTACGGGCGGCCGTCGCGACGCGATTTTTTTCGTCGTCACGATGCTTTATATCTGGATTTCCGTTGCGCCTTTCGAAAATCTTGCGGCTGCACCCGTGCCGCACGCCGCCGCAAACCAGCTGACCGGGCTGGTAATTGCGCTGATGCTGGGTGTTTTTGCCCTGCGTCATCGGCTGACGGGGCTTTTGTTGCGGCCGCGTCTGCCCATTCTGCTGTTGTTTTCCTGGCTGGTGATTTGTTCGGTGCTTGGCTCCCAGCCTGGCACTTCGCTGCAACGTTTGCTCTTTACGGGCCTTCTGTGCTTCATCACCAGCGTCCTCGTCGTCATGCCGCGCGACAGGCGGCAGTTCGACCGGATGATGGCCATCTTCGCCGTCATCCTGCTGGCGCTCTGCTACTTCGGGGTGATCTTTCTGCGCTCGCGCTCGATCCACCAGCCCTACGATCTCGATGAAACGGCGCTCGCCGGCGATTGGCGCGGCATCTTCAATCACAAGAATGCCGCCGCTCCGGCCATGATCATTCTCGTCATGATCGGGCTTTACCTGCGCAATAGCTGGTCGACGGTCGGCGGCATTGTCATCACGCTTCTGGCAGGGTTCTTCCTCTGGAAAACCAACGGGAAGACCGCAGCGATGCTGTTGCCCGTCACTGTTGCGCTGGTCTGGGTCATGGAAAGACATGCCGGTCGGACATTGCTGATGATCGGAGGTCTTCTGGCTTTCCTCAACATCCTCGCGGTCGGCTCCACCTATTTTCCGAGCATACGGCATGTGGTCGATAGTCTGGGGATCGATTCCACCTTTACCGGCCGAACGGATATATGGCGCCTGTCCTTCGACACGTTTGCGCAATCGCCGATCTTCGGGCAGGGTTTTCAGGCATTCTGGACGAGTGACCGGCTTCTGGCGCAGGCCGATACTGCCGGCACCTGGGCGGTCACCGCCTTCCATGCCCATAACGGCTTTGTCGAAAGCCTGCTGAATGGCGGCCTGCCGGCCTTTGTTCTCATCGTCATATGGCTCGTCATCATACCCGCAAACGATTTTCGTATAGCTGTGAACAAGGGTACCGATCCGGCATTAACGCGGCTTTTTGCACGAATTTGGGTGTATGCACTGCTTTCTTCGTGTCTTGAGAGTAATTTCTTTACCGGAACCGGGCCTATCTGGTCTTCTCTACTGATTGCAATCTATTGTTTGAGGCATCAGGCGTACGACATACTTGAGCAGGGGCAGTAATTTGCAGACAGGCCGGGGGGCTTATGCATGACACAAAAAATCGGGACATTTGCAGACAGGATCAATAACCGGCTGGTGCAGTACTTTCCAGGACCGGCGGCGCTGATCAAAACGTCCGAACCAATCGTCTCCTTCACATTCGATGATGTGCCGGCGAGCGCCTGGACGAAGGGCGCGCGCATTCTGGAAAGCGAGGGTGTTCGCGGGACATTTTATCTCGCAGGTACTTTTATCGACAAACACTATGAACAGCAGGACATGATTTCAACCGAAGGCTGTTCGGAACTTGCAGCGGCCGGCCACGAGCTTGCCTGCCATACTTTTTCCCATCGCAAACTCTCGAGCTTTTCACGGCGCGGGCTTGAAGAGGATCTTGATCACAACGAAACCGTGCTGGGATCGTTCGCCGAAAACCGAGGCAGGCGGAATTTCTCCGTTCCTTTCGGCATGGCCTCGCCCGTCATGCAGCCCCTGTTGCGACGAAGGTTCAAGACCGCTCGCGGCATCATGCCTGGCATCAACCGGGGCAGCATCGATCCGTACAATCTTGCCGGGGTGGAGTTGCGCGCGGACCAAAACTATCTCGATGCCGCCGATCGTTGGCTCGAGGATGTTTTGCAAAATGGCGGCTGGCTCATCATTTTCACCCATGATGTTTCGCAGACGCCGAGCTTTTACGGTTGCCCGGAAGACAAACTTCAGAGCCTTGTCCGCAGGGCAGCTTCCGGCGGTGCGAAGATCATGACGGTTGATGCCGCGGCAACGTCACTCGGTCTGTAAAGGGATAGTATCGACGCCTGCTCTCTGAGTTGTGCCCGGGCAAGTAGGACGCCTGTCTTCGCAATGGCGGGTGTCTATTGGCTGGCCCAGATGATGCGGGCGATCCATTCCACATCGGCCATGTCGAAGCTGCGGTTCGGATGTTCGGGATTGAGCGAAAGAAGCTCGATATTCTTGGGGCTTTGCCGCGCCAGCACCTTGGCCATCACTTCGCCGTCTCGGCTTTTCAGCACCACGCGGTCGCCGCGCCGCACCTGCGCGCCCGGCTCCACGATCAGGATATCGCCGTCGCGGTAAAGCGGCATCATGCTTTCGCCCTGTACTTCCAGCGCGTAGACGCCCTGCTTGCGTTCGGGAGAAGAGGGGAACTCCACCACATCCCAGCCTTGACCGGCCGGAAAACCGCCATCGTCGAAAAAGCCGCCGGAGCCCGCCTGCGCAAAACCGAGCAGGGGGATGGCATTGTCCGCACCGGAAGGCTGCATTGTCTGCGTCCTGCCGAAAGCATAACCAAAAAACTGGTCGACGCTTGCCCCCGTCGCCTCCAGCACCTTGGATACCGATTCCGTCGAAGGCCAGCGTTTACGGCCATCCGGGCCGAAACGTTTCGATTTGTTGAACGAGGTAGGATCGAGACCGGCACGCTTCGCCAACGCCGAGGGCGTCAGCTGGTGACGCTTGGCAAGCGTATCGATGGCGCTCCAGATCGTCTCGTGTGAAAGCATGATGAAAGCCCGCAGGTGGAGCCCGTGGCGGAAAAGCTCCTGTCGTTTACTCCGCGGAATCTAGACCATATCCCGTCAGGAGTAAAGAAAAGAAAGGAATAAAATCCTCGATTATGCCACCATGGCCGATGTGTTTATCTTGCTGAGCTGTATCACCGCCTGTGTACGGCTATCGACCTTAAGCTTCAACAGAATAGCGGAGACATGCGCCTTGATGGTGGCTTCCGAAACATTCAGCGCATAGGCGATCTGCTTGTTCAGCAGGCCTTCGGCCAGCATGCCCAGAACCCGGCTCTGTTGCGGCGTCAGCGTTCTGAGCCGGCCGATGAGATCAGCCACGTCAGGATCATGCTCCTTTTCGCCCTGACAGCTTGCCGGTATCCACACATCCCCTTCAAGAACCGCGCGAATGCCATCCCTGATATCGTCGATGCCCGAGGATTTGGAAATAAAACCGGAAGCGCCGAGTTCGATGGACCGGCGAACAGTGGTTGCGTCGTCCGTTGCCGAAACGATGACGATGGGCAGGCTGGAAAATTCCGCCCGCAGCGCCATCAGGCCTGAAAATCCGCTGACACCCGGCATGGCGAGGTCCAGAAGCATCAGATCGGCGTCGTTGCACGCCGTCGCGGCACTTCTGGCAGCCTCGAAATCCCCGGCTTCCATGATTGTCTGCTGCCCGTCGAGACCGGATACGGCCTGTTTGAGGGCACCGCGAAAAAGCGGGTGGTCGTCTGCGATGATAATGACAAGTTCCGACATTCTGGCCCCCTCCCAAGGGCGTTATGCGGTTCTTTGAAAGGTATGGCGCACTCCCGTTTGCCGGCAGTCTAGACTGCTTCCGGCTCCTCTGCTGAAAGGTTGCTCTAATCGGTTGCGTATTACAAGAAAAAGCTTGGGAACAGCCGTCGCGGCAATAAAAATGCCGTGGAAACTGTGGACAATCGATCCGCTTTGCGGCAAACCGCCCAGACTGAAAAGCCTTGGAAAGCCTTCGGAGAGCCCCATGCACGAAACGCCCGCGATCATTTACAAAATCGTGCCGGAGACGTTGTGGAATGCAGCCAGGGCACAAGGCGTCTTCGAAGGCGCCGCCATCGATCTGACGGATGGGTTCATTCATTTTTCAACGGCAAAGCAGGCGGCCGAGACTGCCGCCCGGCATTTTTCCGGCCAGGCCGACCTGCTTCTGATCGCTGTTGATGGTGCAGCACTTGGCGACAAGCTGGTTTATGAACCCTCGAGAGGCGGCGATCTTTTCCCCCATCTCTATGCGTCTCTTCCCTTGACCGCCGTGCTTTGGGAAACGCCGCTTTCACTTGGCCACGATGGCCAGCACCAGTTTCCGGAGATTTTGTGATGAGCGGATTATTTTCCTCAATCGGCCGCAAGGGCCTGTTTCTTGTCGATCCGGAAAAGGCACATGGTCTGTCCGTGGCGGCGCTGAAAAGCGGCTTTCTGCCCACCTGCATGGTGCCGCACGATCCGCGTCTGCAGCAGACCGTTGCAGGCCTCGTTTTCCCCAATCCGCTCGGCATGGCGGCGGGTTACGACAAGAATGCGGAAGTCCCGGGACCACTTCTGAGGCTCGGTTTCGGCTTTACTGAAATCGGCACCGTCACGCCGCGTGGGCAATCCGGCAATCCCAAACCTCGCATCTTCCGTCTGGTTGAGGATGAAGGCGTCATCAACCGCCTCGGTTTCAACAATGAAGGCCATGCCGCAGCGCTGGAGCGCCTGAAGCAGGCGCAGCTACGCGGTATCGTCGGCGTCAATATCGGTGCCAACAAGGACAGCGAAGACCGCATCGCCGATTATGTGCAGGGCATCGAGGCCTTTTATTCGGTCGCATCCTATTTCACTGTTAACATCTCTTCGCCCAATACGCCGGGTCTGCGTGACTTGCAGGCGCGCGAAAGCCTCGCGGCACTTCTTGGCGCCGTGCTGGAGCGCCGCAGGGCAGAAGCCGAACGCTTTGGCAAACGCATTCCGATCTTCCTGAAGATCGCGCCCGATCTGACCGAGGAAGGGCTGGATGACGTGGCGGAAGAGGCGCTGGCCCATGATCTCGATGGCCTGATCGTCTCCAACACCACGCTCTCGCGTGAAGGTCTGCGGCCCGGTCCGCATAAGGGTGAGGCGGGTGGATTGTCCGGCAAGCCGCTATTCGAGCTGTCGACCACTGTTCTCGCCAAGATGCGCCGGCGCGTCGGCAGCAATCTGCCCATCATCGGCGTCGGCGGCGTTTCTTCGCCGGAAACGGCACTGGAAAAGGTAAGGGCAGGGGCCGATCTGGTTCAGCTCTATTCCTGCATGGTCTATGAAGGCCCCGGCCTGCCGTCGTCCATCGTCAAAGGCCTGTCGAAGCTGGTCTCTCGCGAAGGTGTGCAGTCAATTCGTGACCTACGCGACAGCACGGTCGACCGCTGGGCCGACCGCAAGCTTGGATGACGATGACCTGAACGGTCGAGACGCTGCGTCGGTTAAGATAATTGCTTATCGTGGTGGTGTGCTCTCCTGCCTCATCCCTGTGACAGGGACAGGAATGACGGTGGAGGCCCCCCCGTTATCTCACGCGCAGAGCACCATCGCCCAATAGGGCCGGTTGCGGCTTGCGGCATCATAGGCGACCGCGACGCCAAGGCCATTATATGGTCCGAGCATGTTTTCGAGATGATGTTTCGAGCCGATCCAGGCCTTGACGACACGCTCCACGCTGTCCTGCCCGGCCGCCACGTTTTCCGCTGCTGGTAGCGGCACATTGCCGTCCTTCATGCGGATGAGGAAACTGTCGGTCAGGCCGATCAGATGCGCCATCTTCTGCGCCTTGACCATGCGTCCGGCCTGATAAGCGGCCGCACCACTTGCCGCACTACTGAAGGAGAGTGGCGAAAGCCCTTTCGAGCGGCGCAACTCGTTGACCATTGGAAGCGCTGCCGCGGTCTCATCGCGGGTGCCTGACGGCATGCCCTTGTTTGTAGGCACGGAAACACAGGCGGAAAGAACGGAACCGGCGGAAATCAGCACGAAGCCGCGCCGCGTAAGCGTCTGGAAAGATGTGTCGGTCATGTCAGCGGCGATAGCTCAGAAGGCGCAGGATGATGAAAATGGGTATGACGATCGTCGCGCCAAGGATCAGATAGTCGCCGATTGCGCCAAGCGCGTGGAAACCGCTGCGCCACAGATCGACCACGAAGTCGCGTGCGCCATAGATGATATTCCATGGCGTCAATCCGAAGATCGCCATCAGAAAGCCGACAAGCAATGAAACCACCAGCAGCTTCACCACGGTGCGGGCCACCGTATCACCCAGCATTTTGTTGACCTCACCGGCCATCAGCAAGTCTCCTGTTTTGTCCTGACATATGAAGCACGCTGCTTCGATGCAAGTTTCGGTGCACTATATCGCGTCATATTCGCAATTCCATGAGTGCGCCATGAAATAGGACTTGAGTTTTTTTATGGCTTGATAAATGACAGCCGACATCTTCTCCAGGAAATCTTGAATGGCCCCAAACCAGTTTTCTTCCGGTGACGTCATTGCCGACCGCCGGGCGGACTATGCCCGCATGTTGGCGGAGAGCGGTGATTATCCCGCCGCCGCCGAACTCATGGAGCAGGCGCTTGAACTTGCGCCGCGGTGGACGGCGGGCTGGTTTCGCTTCGGGGAATATCATGAAAAGGCGGGGGAAACGGACAAAGCCGTGGCGGCTTACGAAAAAGTCGCCGAACTGGATACGGAAGGGCTGTTTGCAGCCGAACTGAAACTCGCGGTTCTCGGCGCCGCGGACACACCGGAGCAGCCGCCGAGCCGTTATGTGGAAGGGCTGTTCGACGATTATGCAGACCGTTTCGAAACGTCGCTCGTCGAGAAACTGGATTACAGCGTACCGCAGAAGCTGGCGGAACTGATCGGCAAGGCGACGGGAGGCGGCGTCTTCGACACCATTGTCGATATTGGCTGCGGCACCGGCCTTCTCGGCGTTGAAATCCGCTCCCTGGCGAAGCGGCTGGAAGGTTTCGACATTTCCCAGAACATGCTCGCCAAGGCGGAGGAAAAGGGACTTTACGACCATCTCGGCCAGGCCGATCTATCGCTGGAAGCTGACGCCTCGGGACTGTTCGCGCCGGCAATGCCGCACCACCGCGCGGACCTCGTCGCCGCCGCCGACGTGATGATGTATCTCGGCAGTCTTGAAACCGTCATGCCCCTCGTTTCGGCCCTGCTTGCGCCCTCCGGCTTCTTCGCCTTTTCGGTGGAGGACGCAGGGGATGAAGATGGTTTCGTGCTGCGGGAATCGCTGCGTTACGCACATTCGAAAAGCTATGTGAGCGGCCTTCTTGAGCGGGCGGGCTATTCTCTTATCGAAATCCGCAAAACCACCATTCGCAAGGATGCCGGAAAACCCCTTTCCGGCATTCTTTTTCTTGCCCGCGCCAAAGCCTGAACATTTCGTTTCTTGCCTTTTTCACGATAGGTCAGTCGTCCTTACGTATCCATCTTGATCGCGTGTTTGTTGCAGTGCAAAATGCGCGGAAACCTGAGGGAAAAAGCGTGAGCAGAACGAGAAGCGTTTACAGCATGTGGAGTTCGGATCCGGCCAAACATGCGCCGGTGGAAGACGTGCAGGGCATCGTCACCGGAGCTATCGTATCGGCGCTCGGTTTTTATCTGCTGAACAAGGTCGGCCTTTTGACCGGTGGCACCGCCGGCGTCGCCTTCCTCATTCACTATGCCTTCGGCATCAGCTTCGGCCTCCTGTTCTTCCTCGTCAATCTGCCCTTCTATTACCTCTCGTTCCGCCGCCTCGGTCTTGCCTTTTCCATCAAGACCTTCATTGCCATCGGTCTTGTTTCGGTGCTGACGGAAGTGGAAGCGCGCTGGATGGTCATTGACAGCATCAACCCGCTCTGGGCGGCGCTGCTCGGTGGCCTGCTCCTCGGTTACGGGTTGCTGGCGCTTTATCGCCATCGCGCCAGCCTCGGCGGCATCGGCATTCTGGCCATCTATATTCAGGACCGCTTCGGCATCCGCGCCGGCCTGATCCAGCTTGCCTTCGATGCATTCGTGATGCTCTGCGCCTTCCTCGTCATCGATCCGGCCACCGTTATTTATTCGATTGTCGGCGCTTTCGTCCTCAACATGTTTCTCGCCATCAACCACCGCTCGGACAGATACATCGTTGTGCGCTGAATAAAGTACGCTTGAAATCTCTCGCGCTTGGGCGCAATAGCTCGATCGAGGCGGGAAAATCAGGGGAACAGGCATGGGCGATACGACTACGCGAAAGCGCGTGAATATTTGGGCTTCCGCGCCCGATCGCCATTCGCTGCTGGAAGATGCCCAGGGCGTTCTGGCGGGCAGCATGCTGGTCTCGCTCGGCGTGACGCTGCTTTCCGCTGCGGGCCTCCTCACCGGGGGTGTGGTGGGTATCGCCTTTCTGGTGCACTATTCGATCGGCTTTAGCTTCGGCGCGGTGTTCTTCCTCGTCAATCTGCCGTTTTATTATCTCGCCTTCCGCCGTCTCGGCCTTGCCTTCACGGTCAAGACCTTTTGCGCCATTGCCATGACGGCGCTGCTTTCGGAATATATGCCGGGCTTCTTCGCGTTCGAAAGCATCAATCCCGTCGCGGCCGCCCTTTTCGGCGGGTTGACGGTCGCGGCAGGCATGCTGGCACTGTTCCGCCATCGCACCAGCCTCGGCGGCTTCGGCATATTGGCGCTTTATCTCCAGGACCGTTTCGGCTGGCGCGCCGGTCTCGTCCAGCTCGCCTTCGATGGCATGGTGCTGGCGTGCTCATTCTTCGTGGCGACACCCTTCGTCATCCTCTGCTCCATCCTCGGCGCGCTGGTCATGAACCTCGCGCTCGCCATCAATCATAGAAACGACCGCTACATCGCCATGTAACGGTCGTCCGGTACAGGTAAAGCGGATCAGGCTGCTTTTGCTGTCGCTTCGACCGGGTGCTGCGAACGGAAGCCGACGGCGATGCGGTTCCAGGTGTTGATGGCACCGATGGCAACGGTGATCTTCACGATGTCCTCATCGGAGAAATGCGCCTTCAGGGTCTCGAAGGCGTCATCCGGAGCGCCGGTTTCGGCAATCTTCGTTACCGCATCCACCCAGCCGAGCAACGCCCGTTCCTGTTCGGTATATACCGGGGATTCCCGCCAAACGCTCATCAGGTTGATCCACTGTTCGGAAAGACCGTCGTGACGGCTTTCCTTCACATGCATGTCCACACAGAACGCGCAGCCATTGATGATTGATGCGCGCAGCTTGATGAGATGAACGAAGCGGCGCTCGAGGCCGCTGCTCTGGACGTAGGTTTCGAGCGCCATCACGGCTTTGAAGGCTTCGGGGGATGCCTTGGCATAGTTCAAACGGGTTTTCATGTGTCTCTCTCCATTCGTGGTTCAGTTTGAGGGGCATGTGTCATCGTTCCGGGAAGCTGCGAAGCTCTCCGGTATTTCAGATGGTTGGGTGTTTTTGGTTCTAGCGCGTCGCCGTCCTGCGCTCGTTCAGCTCCAGAAAGGCGCAGCCGCGTGCCGCGATGCCGCCGTCGTCAGTGGCGGCAAGGTCGCCCAGAATGTCGGCAATGCTGGTTTTAGCGAGTTCCGCCCGATAGGCTTTCTCCGCCTTCAGCATCGCGGCGTTGATGCCGCAGGGCTTGGTGAAATAACGTCCCGGCAAGGGGTTCGGCCCACGCTGGCGAATTTCCGCGCAGCGAAAGGCAGGCTGTGGTCCCTCCACGGCCAGAACAATATCAAGCAGGGTAATCTTGTCGGTTGTCCGGGCCAGACGATAACCGCCCTTCGGCCCCGGTACAGTGGAAACTATTCCGGCACCGGAAAGCAATTGCAGGTGCTTCAAGAGATAACTCGTGGAAACGCCATGGAATTCTGCCAGCGCCGCCGCCGAAAGCACGCCGCCTTCGGAA
Source organism: Rhizobium sp. Root491 (assembly GCF_001427205.1). Taxonomy (NCBI): domain Bacteria; kingdom Pseudomonadati; phylum Pseudomonadota; class Alphaproteobacteria; order Hyphomicrobiales; family Rhizobiaceae; genus Rhizobium; species Rhizobium sp. Root491. The sequence goes on along the minus strand of NZ_LMFF01000001.1, from coordinate 983,275 downwards.
AGTCCCGCTAACATGCCTACGCTGTGAATGGCCTGTTCAACGCCGTCGCCGAGTTTCATCCGATTTGCTCACGTTTGGTTTGCTTTAGTATCATGGATATTATTTATCCATGATTATGCATTCCTGTCAAGCAGCTCTGTTCCGCTCTTCTTTTTTCAAGGTTTCTCACTACCTTGAAGGCGTGAAACACGCTGAGTCTCCCATTTCCGGCACGCATGTCGGCACCTTGCCCCTTTCATTCCAGAAATGGTTTGCCGAAAAAGGGTGGTCCCCGCGCGCGCATCAATTGGAGCTGATGGCTCGGGCGCGTGGCGGCGAAAACATGCTGCTGATTGCACCGACGGGTGCCGGCAAGACGCTGGGCGGCTTCATGGCGTCGCTCACCGACCTTGCTGAACGCGGCAAGGTGCCGCCGGGCTCCGCCTTTGTCGGCGTGCACACGCTTTACATCTCGCCGCTCAAGGCACTTGCGGTGGATATCGAACGCAATCTCACCAAGCCTGTCATGGAAATGGGCCTGCCGATCTCAATCGAAACCCGCACCGGCGATACGCCGCAGGCAAAACGCCAGCGCCAGAAGGTCAAACCGCCCGATATTCTCCTGACGACGCCGGAACAGGTGTCGCTGCTGCTTGCCAACAAGGAAGCCGAGCGCTTTTTCCGCGACCTGAAATATGTGGTGCTGGATGAGCTGCACTCGCTCGTCACCTCCAAGCGTGGCCATCTGCTGTCGCTCGCGCTCGCGCGGGTGCGCAGGCACGCGCCGCATGTCCGCTTCATTGGCCTTTCCGCCACGGTGGCGGAGCCGATGGATTTGCGCCGTTACCTGGCACCGCAGGGGCAGGGAGAACCGCCCGCAGGTCTTATAACAGTGGAAGGCGGAGCCAAGCCAAACATCGCCATTCTGCAGACGGAGGAGCGTATTCCGTGGTCCGGCCATTCCGCGCGCTACGCCATGAAGGATTTGTATCCTGCTCTGAAGGCGCACCAGACGACGCTCATCTTCGTTAACACCCGCTCGCAGGCGGAACGGATTTTTCAGGAACTCTGGAATGTAAACGACGATAATCTTCCGATCGCCTTGCATCACGGTTCGCTGGATGCCGGACAGCGCCGCCGGGTGGAGGCCGCGATGGCTGAAAACAAATTGCGCGCGGTCGTCGCCACTTCCACGCTCGATCTCGGCATAGACTGGGGCGATGTCGATCTCGTCGTGCATGTCGGCGCGCCAAAGGGGGCGAGCCGCCTTGCCCAGCGCATCGGCCGCGCCAATCACCGCATGGATGAGCCGTCAAAGGCAATCCTCGTTCCCGCCAACCGTTTCGAGGTGATGGAGTGCCGGGCCGCACTCGATGCGAACTATATCGGCGCGCAGGATACGCCCCCCATCGCGCAAGGCGCACTGGATGTTCTTGCCCAGCATGTGCTCGGTATGGCCTGCGCCGAACCTTTCGATGCGGATGATCTCTATCGTGAAGTGACCAGCGCTTCACCCTATGCCGATCTACCGCGTTCTACATTCGACCGCGTCGTGGATTTTACCGCTACCGGTGGATACGCACTGCGCACCTATGAACGTTACGCCCGCATCCGCCAGATGAAGGACGGACGCTGGCGTGTCTCCAATCCGGCGGTCGCGCAGCAATATCGCCTCAACCTCGGCACCATCGTCGAGGCTGCGGAACTTAATGTCCGCATGGTCAAGCGCAATGCCAAGGGCTCGGTCGGACGCGGCGGCATGTCGCTCGGCAAGGTCGAGGAATATTTCCTCGAGCAGCTGGTGCAGGGCGATACCTTCCTGTTTGCCGGCAAGGTTCTGCGCTTCGAAGGCATCCGGGAGAATGAATGCCTGGTGTCGCAGGCCTTTTCGATGGACCCGAAGATACCCTCCTATGCCGGCGGCAAGTTTCCGCTTTCCACCTACCTTGCGGACCAGGTGCGCTCCATGCTGTCCGATCCCGCCCGCTGGCAGTCGCTGCCGGATCAGGTGCGCGACTGGCTGGCAATCCAGAAGGAAAAATCTATCATTCCCAAGCGCGACGAGCTGCTGGTCGAGACATTTCCCTTCTGCAAACGCTTCTTCATGGTCATGTATCCTTTTGAAGGGCGTCTGGCCCACCAGACCCTCGGCATGCTTCTGACACGGCGGCTGGAACGGGCGGGCGCAAAGCCCATGGGCTTCGTTGCCACCGATTATTCGCTCGCCATCTGGGCCATGGAGGATATTGGCAGGCGGCTGAAATCCCGCCGCCTGTCGTTGGCGGAACTTCTCGACGAGGACATGCTGGGCGACGATCTGGAGGCGTGGCTGGACGAATCCTTCATGCTGAAGCGGACCTTCCGTAACTGTGCCGTCATTTCCGGCCTCATCGAACGCCGCCATCCCGGAAAGGAAAAGACGGGCCGTCAGGTCACGGTCTCCGCCGATCTTATTTATGACGTTCTTCGCAGCCATGAGCCGGATCATATTCTGCTGGAGGCAACCAGACGTGATGCGGCGGCGGGACTTTTGGACATTGGCCGTCTTGGCGATATGCTGAAGCGAATCAAGGGTCACACCACCCATCGTGCACTGGAGCACGTCTCGCCGCTTGCCGTTCCCGTCATGCTGGAAATCGGCCGCGAGACGGTGGCGGGCGAGGCGATGGATCAGGTGCTGGCCGAGGCCGCAGACGAGCTTATCGCCGAAGCCATGTCCTGAAGCATCAAACTGGAATGAAGGAACGACCACAAAAGTGCTGAGCCGACTGACATTGAGCGACAGGTTTTCCAATGGCTTCGAATGCCTTGGCAGCGAAACTGCCATCAACGGCGTCGCCGCCTGGTGTGACCCGTTGGGTGGTCTTTACCTGCCCGATCTGTCGCTGCTGGTTGTCTCGGACCTGCATCTGGAAAAAGGTGCGGCCTTTGCCCGGCGCGGGCGCATGCTGCCGCCTTACGACACGATCGCTACCCTCAAAATCCTGTCTTCCCTTGTCAGCCGTTACGATCCGAAGATCGTCGTCAGCCTCGGCGACAATTTCCACGATCGGGTCGGGTCTGAGCATCTGCCGCTTATGCTGCGCGAACTGATCCGCGAGATGGCCCGTGGCCGTGACTGGATATGGATCAACGGCAATCACGATCCGGATGGCACGGTCGATCTGCCGGGGTCTTCGGTAGATGAGATGTTTTACGGCAATCTCGTTTTCCGCCACGAGCCTAAGGTAGGAGATGCCGCGGGTGAAATCGCAGGCCATCTGCATCCCTCCGCCACTGTTCGCCGTCGCGAAAAAACGGTGCGGCGCCCCTGTTTCGCCACCGATGGTTCCCGCCTGTTGATGCCGGCCTTCGGGGTGATGAGCGGCGGACTGGATTTGCGGCACAAGGCCATGCGCGGTCTCTTTGACCACGCTGCACTCGTCGCGCATCTGATGGGGCGGGACCGCATCTATTCGGTACGGTTTTCAAATCTGCTCGGCTGAGCGCATCGCTCCGCCCGTCTATTGGCGATATACCAGCACCGGTATCTTCGAGTTTTTCAGCACCTTGGCCGTAACGCTGCCGACAAGCATCTCGACGAAGCTTCTGCGCCGGTGTGAAGCCATGGCGATGAGGTCGCAGCCGGTCCTGTTGGCGATTTCGACAATCGCCTCATCCGGCCGTCCCGCCCGCGCCAGCAGGGCTTCGCAATCCAGCCCCATCGATGCGGCGTGCGCCTGCGTATCTCTCAGAAAATGCTCCGCCTCCTCGCAACGGTGGAATTCCTCTTCGGCGATGGCGGCAATGTCCTCGACATCGCTGGCAATCACGTGAAAGGGTTCGGACACCGTCACGACGGTCACCTTTGCGCCTGCCTCTCTGGCGAGAGCGAACCCTTGGTCGATTGCGATCTGCGCCAGCGGCGAGCCATCGGTGGGAATGAGAATGTGCTTGAACATGACATTTCTCCTTTTCATCCCGGTCACAACCGCACTTGCCGCCATAAGCTGCGTACGTGGTTGTAACGTCTTGAATTTTACCGCAAACCATTGAAGGAAGCGAACGCTATCTTTTACGCCGAAGGCGAAAGAAGCGCTCTTTTACGGGAATGAAAAACACTCAGTCCTTGCGGAAAATAATACTGGCACTCCAGCCCGTGACGACGGCGAGGAGAACGCACAGCGCGCCATAGGCAAGCGGTGTCTGATGCGCGGCATCGGTGATTGCCTGTTCCATGCCGGTCTTGACGACGCGCAGTTTCAGCTCGCGCTGGGCGATGAAATTGCCGCTCTTGAAGAGATAGGCACGGGCGGTATGCACGCCGTTCGGGACGTTGGCGGGCAGGCGCAGGGTTGCCCAGAACAGGCCGGTGCGTTCAAGCCGCACGCCGGTCGTGTCGTTGCGATAGATGCCGCTTGAAAGCCGCAGGCGCCGATAGGCCTCCTGAAAATCGAAGACATTGTCGGGCACGCCGGAAAACACCGCACTTTTGAGCGACAGATGTTCGACACCCAGCCCCATTGCCCGCAAGGTGCCAGGCGAAGCGACGGCGCTGATATCGCGCGTGCTGGCCATGGAATAGGATTCCGGCAGCGGCGTGAAGGTGATGGCGCTGGTATTGATCCAGATACCGGCCACGCGCTCCTTCTTGCGCACCGTCATGTAGTCGCTGGGGCCTTCAAGGGTGACGACGATATCATATTGGCCGATAGCGAGCAGCAACTGGTCGGTGTTGTTAAGGGCGCCGAAAAGCGTGAAATCCGCCCCGCGAAAATCGGAGGTGATCGGAATCTCCGTCGTCGATGCGCCGATTTCGATATTTTCCTGCAAGGACCGCTGCTGTGTGCCGGGAGGCAGGGCAAGCGGCGGTGTCTGCGCCGAAGCGGTAAAGGCAAGGCAGGAACCGATAAGCAGAAAGGCGCAAAGCAGCAGGCGGTGGGTCAATAACCTAACCCTCCGACGGCGACCGAGAACAGGTCTTCGGGGCGAACAACCAGTGCCACGGCAAGGCGAAGGGCGACTGCAAGCACCAGAAGCGCCAAAAGCGCGCGCAGTTGTTCGCCGCGCAGTTTCTGCCCGACGCGCACGCCATATTGCGCGCCGATGACGCCCGCGACCATCAGGATGAAGGCCAGCACAACATCGACGGAATAGTTCGTCGCGGCCTGAACGATGGTCGTATAGGCGGTCACGAAAATGATCTGGAACAGCGAGGTCCCGACAACGACGTTGGTCGGAATACGCAGAAGATAAATCATGGCCGGCACCATGATGAAGCCGCCGCCGACACCCATGATCGAGGTCAGGATGCCGATACCGAAACCCAGCGTGACGACGGGAATGATGCTGAGATAGATCTTCGACTTCTTGAACCGCATTTTCAGCGGCAGGCGGTGAACCCAGTTGTGATGGCCGGGGCGGCGCAGCGTCACCGTCTCATTACGGGCAGCGCGGCGCAGGGCGGAAATGCTCTCCTTCAGCATCAAGGTGCCGACAGTGCCGAGCAGGATGACATAAAGCAGCGAAACGATGAGATCGAGCTGGCCGATGCTGCGCAGGAAGGAGAATATCCACACGCCCACCGTAGCGCCTACAAGACCGCCGACCAGCAGGACGCTCCCAAGCTTCACATCGAGCGTTCCGCGCCGGAAGTGCGTGATCGAGCCGGAGACGGAAGAGGCCACCACCTGGTTTGCGCCCGTCGCCACAGCCACTACGGGCGGAATATTGTAAAAAATCAACAATGGGGTGATGAGAAAACCGCCCCCCACGCCGAACATGCCGGAAAGAAAACCGACGGCCGCGCCCATGCCGAGAATGATGAAAATGTTCACCGACAGTTCTGCAATCGGCAGATAGACAGTCACGGCTCGGACCTCGGGCAAATGGTTCCGGGCGGCAGGGCTTGTCCGGGTGTGGGGCCGCGCCGCGATTTACATTTTCTGTCTGAAAAGACCGGGCATGCCCAGCCTTCATCCGTCATGCCCGCGAGGGTCCGACGTGTCAACATTCAACGGTAAATACGTTGATAATTTGGAAAGATAGCGATCAGGCGTGGGAGCAGCGCCACATTCCGGCGCCAAACTGTAGGGAAGCGGCCGGGAAGGCCGCCTCGTCCGTTGCGAAACGGTTATTTGTTGCGGGCGAGCAGCGCTGTCACCAGCTCGTTGGTGATGCGCCCGTCGGGTGTCTGGCCAACGGATTTCTGGAAATCCTTGATGGCGGTAACCGTGTTCTTGCCAAGCTTGCCGTCGGGCTGGCCGGCATCGAAACCGTTCTTGTTCAGGATCGCCTGAATGTTGCGGATCGCCTTTTCCATGTCCACGGAGGCAGTCTTCACGCCCTCCTTGCCGGCCCATTCCTCGGGCGGGTTGACACTGTTGGCGTCTTCCGAAAGCGGCTTGACCTTCCACGCGTCGGCTTTCGCACGTGCGCTCTGAAGCTGCTGTGGGTTCATCGCTCCCGCAACCTCGTCACGCTTCTGGGCAGCGTCCGTGTCGCCATCCTTGGCCGCAATGGAGAACCACTTGTAGGATTCCTCGATATCCTGCTTCACGCCGCTTCCGCGCGCGTAGAGAATGGCAAGGTTGAACTGGCTGTCGCGGACGCCGAGTTCGGAAGCCTTGATGAACCATTGCGCGGCGGTGGTGAAATCCGGCTGGCCGGCCGCATCGGAGGCGAGCAGGACGGCGAGATTGTGCATGGCGCCTGCATTGCCCTGTTCGGCTGCCAGCGTGTAATAGCGCTTCGCTTCGGAAAGGTTGCGCTCGACGCCATTCGCCTTCTCGTAAAGGTTGGCGAGACGATATTGTGCGGGAGCAAGGCCGCGATCCGCAGCCAGCTTGTACCATTTGGCGGCTTCCGCGCGATCGGCGGCAAGGCCGCGACCTTCGGTGTAGCGTGCTGCGATCTCGTACAGCGCCTGCGTGTCGCCTTTCGCTGCGGCTTCCGCCAGCGATGCTGGCTCGATACCGGCGGGAACCGCAATCGCGCCCTGGGCGGCGGCAGGCGTGGTAGCGGCCTGCACCGGTGCCTGCGGCTCACTCTGTGCGACAGTGCCTGATGTCGCCGCATCCACGGCGGGCGCATCGGCAACAGGCGGTTCATTGGCAAGCGGCGCGCCGCCAATGGTACGCGGATCGATGGTGTTTTCCGATGGTGCTGCGTTTTCGATGCTGTCGGCGGATGCTGCCTCTTGCGGATCGATAGCCAGTTCGGACGGAATGGTCACGGCCTTGTCGCCGGTCTCGGGAAGTGCGGAGACCGGGGCATCGCCCATCTTCTCTTCGATGACCGGTGCCGGGGCTTCCGTGCCGCCCATCATCGTCTTGACGAGCGGCATGGCCATCATCGCAAGAAGAATGGCGCCGATGCCGAGCAGCAGCGGGCGACGATAACGTGAAAGCGCCGAAGCGTCGGGCTTGCGATTTTTCTTGCCGGTCTCAAGCTTCTCCGGTGAGGTTTCCATGGCGGCAGCCTGCGCTGCGCGACGGGCGGCGGCGATGAAATCCGTGCGGCCTTCTGCGTCCGCCGCCTTGCCGCTGGAAGCGACCTGGCTGGCGCGCACCCGTTCCAGTATTTTCTTGATATCAGGTGCGCCAGAGCCGGGCTCCAGAAGTTCGTTCTCCTGGCCCGCGGGCAGCACGTCGATCGGATCGAGCGAAGGGGCGGGTTCCACCTGCGTGCGGGTGGTGGTTGCCGATACGGGTTCTTCTGCCGATTTGGCGGTCTTCGCCGTGCCGGTTTTGAAACGCTTGGTCAGGCCGGCAAGCAGGCTCTTTTTCTCTGCTTTTGCGGGTTTTGCAGCGGCGGGCGGCACGATTGCCATCGCATCCGCGCCGTTTTCGCCGGCATCGCGCGTGTCTTCTAGAATAAGCTGTTCTTCGGCGATGTAGCCCTCTTGCGGGAAGATGGCGGCCGGCATGGCCACGTCTTCGCGGGCGGGCGTAATCATATGCTGCGCGACGTTGCGTGGCGCTGCCTCTTCGCGATAGGCGGGAGCGGGAGCGCGATTATCAAGGCTGTCCAGTCGACCGGCAATCTGCACCAGCGTCTCGTGCAGCGCCTCGAAGGTGCGGTGCGTGCGTTCTTCCGTGTTGCGGCTCAGTGCCTCGAGGCTGCGCAGATCGGTGGCAAGATCGGTCAGCATCGTCATATCGGCGAGGTTTGCGCCGGAGGAGACATTGTTGCGCGTAAAGGCGTCCAGAACGGCCTCGGCCGCCTGTCGAGCCGCTTCGATTATATATTCATCGTTGGACGCCATGTAGTCCTCGATCGCCGACATGCGGGCATCGAGTTCCGGCGACATGCCCGCCGGCTGGTGATGACCCGGCTGGCTGATTAGCGAGGAGAGATGGGCGATCTGATTTTCTAGGCTGAGCAAAGCGCCGCTGTCGGCGGGTGCGGCATGGGCGGTCTCGTCCAGACGGGCCGCGATATCGCCAAGCCGTTCTTCCAGGCGCGAGAAAGTGCCTTCGTTGAAACCAGCAACGGGCTGCGGCTGGCTGTAGCGATAGTCGAGGTCTTCGATGCGCCGGGAAAGCGTGTCGAGCCGTTCCGCCAGGCCGTCATTGACGGTGCCGTGATCCAGCGCGTCGATCTTGCGGGAAATGTCGCTGAGGAACGATGTCAGTTCCGCCTGCTGTGAGGGGCGCTGCGAACGCTCCAGAAGCAGGGAAAGCTGGTCCAGTCGCTCGTGCAGCTGTGCCGCGTCGCGCGCCGTGCTCAATTCGTCGATCTTGGCGGCCAGCGTTTCGAGACGGGCGGTGAGATCCACAGCAGGATCGGGCTTTGCGGCGGCAATACGATTGATATCACCGAGCTGTTCGGCAAGGCCGTTCAGGCGGGTTTCCAGCCGCTGTGCCAGTGCGTTGTCGGTGGCCTGTGCATTGTTGGAGCGGGCGCCAGTAGCGGCAATGGCGCGGCTGATTTCATCCAGTCGCTGGTCCAGACCGGAAAACTGTTCGGTAAAGGCAGCCTCGTTCGGCTGCATATGCTTGCCGAGCTGCTCCACCGCGCTTGCGATGGTGATCAGCTTTTCCTCAAGCACGCGCACGGCGGGATTGTTGCTCATGCCGCCGAGCTGGGTCTTGATGTCGTCGAGACGATAGGCGAGCGAGACGATTTCGTCCTGCAGCGAGGCCGTGTCGAAACCGCGCAACGTGTCTTCCACGGTGTTCCAGCGGCTTTCGATCCGATGTACGCTGTCTTCACGCGCAAGCTGGTCGATGGTGAGGCGCAGGTCATCGAATTCATTGCGCAGCCCGTAGGCATCGGGAGAGGCCAGATTGCCGAGCTGGTCGATGCTGCCGGCAAGCCTTGCAATATCGTCGCGCAGGTCGCCGATGAACTGCTGGTCTTCCGCGATCGCGCGAATATTGCGGATTTCGGCTCTCAGCCCTTGCGCTTCGCGCGCCACGCCCTCTGAGATATCGTGCTTCAGCTCATGCCGCAGGTTGACGAGCGCCTGCGCGATCTCCTGCAAGGCCGCGTCGTTTCGCTGCTGCTCCTGATAGGGCGGGATGGAGCGCGCGCGCGGTGCGGGGTTGGCCGCCGCGTTCTGCACGTCGTTCGGCCGGTATTCAGGCGCAAGCGGTCTGGTAATGGTTCGTTCCGGGCGCGCAACGGGCTCCTGCGGGCGCTGGAAGCTTGCCTCAAGCAGGCGCTGGCGCTGGCGGATTTCGTTGACCGGGTCGAGTTGCGGCGGGGTGACGGTGGCGCGTGGCTCGCGCGGCGCGGCATGGGCCTCGTTTTTCGGCTCAGCTGTCGTGGCGCGGGGGTCGCGCGGAAATTTCTGGCTCATCAGCCCTTCGATGCGGGCTTCAAGGCCTTCAATGGTGCGATTGAGAGCATCAAGAGACGACCTGTCGCTCGGGCTTTGGTTTTTCGATCGCAATCCGTTCATCTTCTCGCTCGCTTCGCTTCCGTCCGGCGTGCCCGGTGTTTGTTGCAACGGCTACCCGCCTGATAATGCCGTCGCACAACATGCAGCAATTCTAGAGCCGGTATTTGCCCCCATGGAGGAAAATGCTTCGATTGACGAAGCAGTTACCTCGTGTCGGAGAATTCACGAAACGTGGTAAAGAAGTGGTTAACTATGGTTGGAATTTTTTAACTTTTGCGGCGCGTAACGCTTTCGCGTGGGGCTGGCCAAGCATTGCGCGGAAAAAGGGCCATGACATTCGACCGGAATTTATTTGACGTTTACGCGCACGTCAAATATTGTCATCCCATATCGGCCGGATCGGCTCCGGCTTTCACGATGCGGAGGAACATCGGTAATGCCTGTTTACAAGGCCCCAGTTAAAGACACGCTTTTTATTCTGAACGACGTTCTTGGCCTCGAGCGGTATAACAACCTGCCCGGCTTCGAGGATGCAACCCCTGACATGATCGAGGCTATTACCGGCGAGGCGGCGAAACTTGCCGAGGAGCGGCTTTTCCCGCTGAACCTGTCTGGCGATCAACAGGGCTGCAAGCGTGCAGATGATGGTTCAGTTTCCGTTCCTGATGGTTTCAAGGAGGCTTACGACGCCTATTGTGAAGGCGGCTGGATCGGCCTCGCCGTACCGCCGGAATTCGGCGGGCAGGGCCTGCCCTATACGCTGCATGCGGCGATTGGCGAGTATATGTCGTCCGCCAACCTGTCGCTGATGATGTATCCCGGCCTGACGCAGGGCGCCATCGCTGCCGTCCTCGTCCATGGCACGCAGGAGCAGAAAGAAACCTATCTGCCGAAGATGGTCGAGGGAACATGGTCCGGCACCATGAACCTGACAGAACCCCATTGCGGCACCGATCTCGGCCTGCTGCGCACAAAAGCAGTTCCGCAGGGCGACGGCAGCTACAAGATTTCCGGCCAGAAGATCTTCATTTCGGCCGGCGAACATTCCATGACTGATAATATCGTCCATCTGGTGATTGCCCGCATCGAGGGCGCGCCGGAAGGCACCAAGGGTATTTCGCTGTTCATCGTGCCGAAATTCCTCGTGAAGGAGGACGGTTCGCTCGGCGAGCGCAACGGCGTCACCTGCGGCGCGATCGAACACAAGATGGGCATCCACGGCAACGCCACCTGCGTCATGAACTATGACGATGCGACGGGGTATCTCTTGGGTGCGGAGAACAAGGGTCTCTCCGCCATGTTCGTGATGATGAACGAGGCTCGCCTCGGCGTCGGCCTTCAGGGCCTGTCCGTGGGTGAGATCGCCTATCAGAATGCGGTCGAATATGCCCGCGAGCGCATTCAGGGCCGTTCACTTTCCGGGGCAAAATTCCCCGATAAAAAGGCCGATCCGATCATCGTGCACCCGGATATCCGCCGTACGCTGATGACTATCAAGGCCTATAACGAGGCTGGTCGCGCCTTCCTTCTGTGGACCGCGCTGCAATCCGATATCGCCCACCGGTCGACCGATGAGAAAGAGCGTCAGACGGCAGATGACCTGCTCGGTCTCGTCACGCCGATCCTGAAAGGCGTGCTGACCGACAAGGGCTTCGACCATGCCGTCATGGCGCAGCAGGTCTTCGGCGGTCACGGCTATATCGAGGAACATGGCATGAGCCAATATGTCCGCGATGCCCGCATCACCATGATCTATGAGGGTGCGAACGGCATTCAGGCGCTCGATCTGGTCGGTCGCAAGCTCGGCATGAATGGCGGCCGTGCCGTCATGGCGCTGTTCAAGGAAATCGGCGATTTCTGCGAGGAAAACCGCGCCGACGAAAAGCTCAGCCTTTACACAAAGGGCCTGAAGAAGGGCTTGAACGATCTACAGGCCGCAACCATGTGGTTCATGCAGAACGCCATGGCCAAGCCAGACAATGCCGGTGCCGGTTCGACCGATTACATGCACCTCTTCGGTATCGTGGTGCTGGGTTACATGCAGGCCCGCATGGCGAAGGCGGCGAGCGAAGCCCTTGCGGCAGGTAGCACTTCGGGCGAGGATTTCCTCAAGACCAAGCTTGTCACGGCGAAGTTTTATATGGAGCGCATCATGCCGGAAACGGCGCTACGCAAGGCCCGCATCGAAACCGGCGCGGACACCATGATGGAACTGGCTGCGGAAGCATTCTGACAGGGCGTGTCACGCGCCGAGGGAGAGAGTTAATGACCGACGTTTACATTTATGACCATGTCCGCACCCCGCGCGGACGCGGCAAGAAGGATGGCAGCCTGCATGAGGTGCCCTCCGTTCGCCTTGCCGCCAAGACGCTGGAAGCCATCCGCGACCGCAACGGGCTCGATACGTCTGCTGTCGACGACATCATCATGGGCTGTGTCGATCCCGTCATGGATGCCGGTGCAGTCATCCCGAAAGCCGCCGCCTTCGAGGCCGGTTATTCCAACAAGGCACCGGGAATGCAGATCTCGCGCTTCTGCGCTTCAGGTCTCGATGCCATCAACTTCGCGGCCGGCAAGGTCAAGGCAGGCTCCGACGATATCGTCATTGCCGGCGGCGTGGAAAGCATGTCGCGCGTTGGCATGGGCATGTCTGGTGGCGCCTGGTACATGGACCCTTCGGTCAACTTCCCCGCCTTCTTCATGCCGCAGGGCGTGTCGGCAGATCTCATCGCCACCAAATACGGTTTTTCCCGTGACGATGTCGACGCCTATGCTGTCGAAAGCCAGAAGCGCGCCGCGCATGCCTGGGAAAAGGGCTATTTCAACAAGTCCGTTATCCCCGTGAAGGACCGCAACGGCCTGACGATCCTCGACCGCGACGAACATATGCGCCCCGGTACGGACATGCAGGCGCTTGCCTCCCTCAACCCCTCTTTCCAGATGCCGGGTGAAATGGGCGGCTTCGAAGCCGTTGGCATCATGGCGCACCCGGAAGTGGAGCGTATCAACTACGTGCACCATGCGGGCAATTCGTCCGGTATCGTCGATGGCGCGGCCGCCGTTCTGGTTGGTTCCAAGGCGGGCGGCGAGGCGATGGGCGTGAAGCCGCGTGCTCGCATCAGGGCTTTCGCCAATATAGGTTCCGATCCGGCGCTGATGCTGACCGGCCCGGTGGATGTGACCGAGAAGCTTCTGAAAAAGACCGGGATGTCGCTTGCCGATATCGATCTTTTCGAACTCAACGAGGCCTTCGCCGCCGTCGTGCTGCGTTACATGCAGGCTTTCGACATCAGCCACGACAGGATGAACGTCAATGGCGGCGCAATCGCCATGGGCCATCCGCTGGGTGCGACAGGAGCGATGATCCTCGGCACGGTGCTTGACGAGTTGGAGCGGCGCGATCTGAACACCGCGCTCGTCACGCTCTGCATCGGCGCGGGCATGGGCACGGCGACGGTTATCGAGCGGGTTTGAGAGGCTGGTCATGAGGCGCGAGGTTTACGAGCGACCCAAGAACGAGATCGAACAGCAACTGGCTAGGCACAATCTGGAAAAGGACATGGCGCAGGATCATAGGGCGTTCGTCAGCCCCGTTTCTTCTGCACATGTCCGCCGCCTCCGAGCCGAACGTTGGGGTTTGATTGTGTTTCTCGTTCTCGTGGTCGGTTCTCTCGGCCTCGCCATCGGCCTGTCATAACCTCAGGGAAATTCAGGGAAGAGGAATCCCAAAATGAGCACTTATACCAATTTCACCATCGAGACGGACGCAGACGGCATTGCCCTTGTCACCTGGGACATGCCGGAAAAGTCCATGAACGTCTTCACGTCGGAAGTGATGGATGAGCTGAACGCCATCGTTGACGCGACTGTCGCCGATAGCGCCGTCAAGGGTGTTGTCTTCACCTCCGGCAAGAGCACGTTTTCAGGCGGTGCCGATCTTTCGATGATCAAGTCGATGTTCTCCTTCTACAATGACGAGAAGGCGAAGGACCCGGATCAGGCAGCCGCCAAGCTGTTCGAACTGGTCGGCCGCATGACCGGCTTGTTCCGCAAGCTGGAGACCAACGGCAAGCCCTGGGTCTCAGCCATCAACGGCACCTGCATGGGCGGCGCTTTCGAGCTGTCGCTTGCCTGCCACGGTCGCGTCGCGTCGAATGCCAAGAGCCTCAAGATAGCCCTTCCTGAAGTCAAGGTCGGCATTTTCCCTGGTGCCGGCGGCACCCAGCGCGTGCCGCGCCTGACCGATGCGCAATCTGCATTGCAGATGATGACCACCGGTCAGTCGCTGACCGGTGCGCGCGCCAAGGCCATGGGGCTGGTTCATCAGGTGGTGGAGCCGGATCAACTCATTTCCGCTGCCAAGCAAATGATCAAGGACGGCCTGAAGCCGGTTGCCCCCTGGGATGAAAAAGGCTTCAAGGCCCCCGGCGGCGGCATCTGGACGCCGGCCGCTGCCCAGCTCTGGCCGGCCGCTCCGGCGATCCTGCGCCGTGAAAGCGCCGGCAACTATCCGGCAGCACTTGCTATCCTGAAATGCGTCTATGAGGGTCTGCAATTGCCGTTCGATACGGCGTTGAAGGTGGAGCAGCGTTATTTCACCGAAATCCTTCGTTCGAAGGAAGCCTTCGGCATGATCCGCTCGCTGTTCGTTTCCATGCAGGAACTGGGCAAGGGCGCGCGCCGCCCGGCCGGTCAGCCGAAGACGGAGTTCAGAAAGGTCGGCGTCGTCGGCGCGGGCTTCATGGGCGCCGCCGTTGCTTATGTCACTGCCGCAGCCGGTATCCCCGTCACGCTGGTGGACCGCGATCAGGAAGCCGCCGACAAGGGCAAGGGCCATTGCGAGGAAAGCGTCAAGGCCGCCATCGGCAAGGGCAGGCTGACGCAGGATGAAGGCAAGGCCTTGCTCGACCTCGTTACCCCGACAGCGGATTACGCGGCGCTCTCCGACGCCGATCTCGTCATCGAGGCCGTCTTCGAAGACCGCGACGTGAAAAAGGCCGTCATCGAGGCCGTGGAAGCCGTGTTGCCGCAAGGCGCAATTTTCGCCTCCAACACCTCCACCTTGCCGATCACCGGGCTTGCGAAGAACTCCAAGCGCCCGGTGGATTTCATCGGCATCCACTTCTTCTCGCCGGTCGAGAAGATGATGCTGACGGAAGTCATCCTCGGCAAGGAAACGGGCGATAAGGCGCTGGCCGTCGCGCTGGATTATGTGGCCAAGATCAGGAAGACGCCGATTGTCGTCAACGATACGCGCGGCTTCTTCGTCAATCGCTGCGTGCTGCGTTACATGGCGGAAAGCTACGACATGCTGATCGAGGGTGTGCCGCCCGCCATGATCGAGAATGCCGCGAAATTCGCCGGCATGCCGGTCGGCCCGCTGGCGCTGAACGACGAAGTGGCAATCGATCTTTCCTACAAGATCCTGAAAGCAACCGTCGCCGATCTCGGTGAAAAGGCTGTCGATCCGCGCCATATGGAACTGGTGAAGAAGCTGGTGGAAGGCGAGGGCCGTTTTGGCCGCAAGAACTCCAAGGGCTTTTACGACTACCCGCCAAAGCCTGCCAAGAAGTCCCTCTGGCCCGGCCTGAAGGATCTCTATCCTCAGCAGAAGCCGGAGGATGTGGATATGGAAGTGCTGAAACAGCGCTTTCTGGTCACCGTGGCGCTGGAAGCCGCCCGCACCGTGGAAGAAGGCATCGTCACCGACCCGCGTGAGGCCGATGTCGGCTCCATCCTCGGTTTCGGCTTTGCGCCCTACACCGGCGGCGCCCTATCCTATATCGACGGCATGAGCGTGAAGACCTTCGTGGCGCTGGCCGAGAAGCTGAGCGAGACCTATGGCCCACGCTTCAAGCCGACGCCGCTTTTGAAGGACATGGCCGCCAAGGGCGAGACCTTCTACGGTCGCTTCGATCCCTATGGCAGCACCGCGAAAGCGGCATAAGCCTTCAAGACACACAAATGAACAGGCCCTTCGGGGTCTGTTTTTTTATCGGCCTATCGTGCCGATACCGTCGCTTTATGTGCATCCTTTGCCCGGCTGGGGCGTTGAGAAGGCGTGAACGGGCGATGCACGCCCGGTGCCGCAATTCATGACACTTCAGGAGACTGCAATGAAGACATCGCTGCGATCCCATGGTTTCGACAAACCATCGGACCTTGACGACCACTTGGCTGAACTTGATGAAGAAGCTGCGGAGAAAGAGGCAGAAAAACCCACTGTCCGAGAGGCGCGTGCTTCCGCTACGGTGGACCAGTCGATACGCGCGGAACTGGACGAACTCCGCAAACAGTTGGAAAAGCTGCGTCGCGATGTGAAAAAGCTGGAATCGGCGTCCCATCCAACCCGCCACAAACCTACAGATATCAGGCACGAGAAAGACCACGAGAATTCGCGCCTGATGATGGTTGTGCGCTCCGTCGCCGTTACCTCGCTTGCCAGCCGCATCTTCGCGTCCTCACCGGTCATGGCGGCTCTGGTGGCTGTGGTGCCTTTTGCGCTTGGACTTGCCGCACGGCGCAGGGAAGGGGCATAATTGCCCCAAGCCGCCCAACCGCCGCTCGCCTGGATCAGCCGCACCTGAACCCGCCACCTGACTGATGTTGATCAGGTCTGGCGGTTTGCCGATAGCGCGTTTCCAGCCACGATAAGGCCTTCACAGCGCACGTATTCCAGCCATCCACAGGCGCCGTGAAAAAACTGTCAAAAAACTTCGCTATGGCGCTTGCCATGTCCGAACAAGATGTTATAACCCCGCTCACTTTCGGGGCACCAAACAGCCCCGCCCGCCAAAAGCGGAGGTTCTTCAAGGACCTGAAGTGCCCGGATAGCTCAGTTGGTAGAGCAGCGGATTGAAAATCCGCGTGTCGGTGGTTCAAATCCGCCTCCGGGCACCATTCTTCTTCAGGAAAATAAGTTGCTTCAGTTTTGGCGCTATCCGGATCGCGTGCGTGAAGTATCTAACGTTCGCTTAAAAAATCTATTTTGTGTTGTTGGTCAACTTTCCCCACGAAAGAATGCGTCGCGAAATAGCCGGCAGCAGCCTATTCGTCGAAGCCTTTCACCTCGGGCGGAATGATAGTCCATTTTCCCCATTCTCTCGGGATCATACGCCGAATCATTTGCTGGTCAGCGTTCTTGAGTTCCGATCTGCTGAATGAGCGTTGTTGAGGGTGCTTCGCCAGCGCGATAACCTCCTTCATCTGGCTGATGAGCCCCTTATGATGTGCTTGCTCGGTTACAGGGGGCTTCGGGGCCGTCGAAAGACCGCACTGCCTCCATAGACGCGTAGTTAGATAGGCGTCTTCATCAGGCGGGGTGGACGCGACCTTGAACAGCCCCCTTTTTAGCTCTTCCTCGGGCAGAGTAGAAAAGTACTCATCGAGCTTCAATAAGTCCGCCTTTAGTTCCGCGCCTTGAACCATGAACTGATCCCCCCGCATGAAGAGCGGCGCTATCCGGCGGTGGAGTCTGTCCTCCGATACGAACAGCGTCGAGAACGGCAGATAGTAGAGGTATGCTACATCCGTGCGGTTGCTTGGCCTGTCGGGCGAGATGATCTTCTTTGTCATGAGGAGATTGAAGAAGATGTCCACTGTCAGGCAGTGTGTAAAATATGGGGCGTAGTCCGGGATTGATTGATACCCCTTGGCCTTCCATCTCGCTTCAACGACGCGCCATAGGCTAGGATCAAGACCCAAAAAATGGTAACCAAGCTTGAGGTTGAGAAAATGCTGTCCGTTGCGGGTGAGGACATCCCTCGCGATCTCCAAAGCGTGCTCGTGGTTCTTCGGTGAATCTTCGATCTGCAAAGACTTTTTGGTGAGCGTCGCCAGCGCGCCGTTATCGAAATCCTTTAGCGCAGCGCGCCAGTCCTTTGCGAACTCCCGCTCGACGTCATGGAAGCGCTCCTCCTGCCACCGATCGAAAGCTTTCGACTCATCGGACTGCTCCTTCACCAGTGCAAGCTTACCTTTGTGCATAACAGGCTTTCCGCCGTGGATCGTCGGAAAGCCGCGCATCTCCACTGGAAAGCCCAGCAACTCGTTTACACAAAGCGTTTGATGCGAGACGTTAGGATAAGAGTGAATGACAGGCGTCTTCTTAGCGACGTCGGCGACTACCTTTTCGCGCGTCCGAGTTTTCGGGTCGTCTTTCTCCAAGTCAGCGAGAACTTCGACGTAGAATATTGGCGAGATCACCGTCGAGAACATGAGGTCGAACATTGCCGCCTGATCGACGCTGAGCATTTCTATGAATGACTTATCGAATAGCGTTGCCGGTCCCACACCTTCTCCTCCGGAGCTTTAGCCTACAAATGCTCCCGGTTATCCGAATTCTGCTCCGCCCGGTCCCGATAAAGTGCGGCACGCCCCAGCAGCATCAGCGACACTGGCGTCGTCACCGTCACGAAGATGCCGATAAAGATCTCGTGGAAGGCGAAGCGGTCGCCGGAGACGGAGAAATAGATGATCGAGGCCATGACGATGCCGCCGGTGCCCCAGCTGGTGCCGAGCGTCGGTGCGTGCAGGCGCTCGTAGAAGCTGTTGAGCTTGGCAAAGCCGATGGTGCCGATCAGCGTCAGCGAGGCGCCCAGAAGGACGAAGAACGCCACCAGAATAGCGGCCCAGAGCGGAAATTCTGCGGCATTGTTCATTCAATCACCTCGCCACGCATCATGAATTTGGAAAGGGCAACGGTGGAGACGAAGCCGAGGATCGCGATGAGCAGCGAGGCCTCGAAATAGATGTCGTTGCCGGTGCGCAGGCCGAAGGTCAAGAGAAGCAGCATGGCGTTGACATAGAGCGTGTCGACGCCGAGCACCCGGTCCTGGGCGCGTGGGCCGATGGCGATGCGGTAAACGGAAATCGTCATGGCAATGGCGAGCATCAGCTGCGCGAGCGAAAAGGACCAGAAAAGGATAATCGAGCTCATTCGAATATCTCCATCAAAAGTTTTTCATATCGGTTCTTGATGAGGCTTATCCAGGCCGCCTCATCCTCATCGTCGAGAACATGAAGCAGAAGCGTGCCTTGGCTGGAATTATATTCGAGCCAGGCGCTTCCCGGTGTCGAGGTGAGGATTGTCGCCAGAACGGCCAATCCCATCGGATCGCGAATATCGAGCGGCACCGCGAGGAAACCGGATTTGCGATCTCTCTCGCGCTGGAACAGAATGATCTTCACGACGGAAATATTGGACAGGACGATGTCGTAAAGCACGATCGCGATCAGCTTGACGAGCTTGTGCCAGTTGCGGATGCGCGGTTTTGCCGGCCGGAGCGACGCCATAGCCCAGGAGGCGATGAGGGCCACACCGGTGCCTAGCAGCAGATGTCCGGCTGAAAAGCTGTTGATCGTCATCCAGAAGATGATCAGCGACACCGTCAGCAGCGGGTAGG
This sequence comes from Rhizobium sp. Root491, assembly GCF_001427205.1. NCBI lineage: Bacteria > Pseudomonadati > Pseudomonadota > Alphaproteobacteria > Hyphomicrobiales > Rhizobiaceae > Rhizobium > Rhizobium sp. Root491. Next base: position 964,066 of record NZ_LMFF01000001.1, on the reverse strand, counting down.
GCAGGACACGGCTTATCATGGCTGCGCCTCCGGATTGGTTCCCGCTCTTGGGGCGGAAATGACGCCCTGAATGTAGCTGGCCGGCAGATCGAGAATACGCGCCGTCTCCTGCATGTAGCGCATCACCGGCCCCGCCTGCACGGTCATGGCGAGTGTCAGTCCCAGCAGCAGCATGATGGGCGCTATTTCGATGACGAGAACACGCGGTACTGTGCCTTCGAGGGAGGCCCAGAAGGTGCGGATGCCCGCGCGGGTCATCGAGATCAGCGAGGCGAAACCTGCAAAGACAATCAGGAAGACCAGCCACCAGGAAAGGGTGGAGACGCTGTCATTGGCACCCAGCCCTGAAGGGTTGAGAATGGCGGTCAGCATGGAGAATTTGGCGATGAAGCCCGAGAGCGGCGGCAGACCGGCGAGGAGAATGCCGCAGGCTGCAAAACACGCCCCGAGCACCGCCATGGTGCCGGGCATGGTTACGCCGACTTCTTCTTCCTCTTCCTCCTCTTCGCCCTCGCCATAGGCTTCCATGGTTACGGCAAGAACGTTCGCGCCGGCATCCTGCCCGCGTTCCACCAGTTCGATCAGCATGAAGAAAGCGCTGATGGTGAGTGTGGAACTGACGAGATAATAGAGCGCGCCGGCTGCAACCGTGGGATTGCCGGTGCCCATGGCCGCGAGAAGTGTTCCCGAGGACACCAGAACCGAAAACCCGGCCAGCCGCCCAAGCGCCTGCGAGGCAAGAACGCCGATGGCGCCGAAGATGATGGTGGCGATGCCGCCGACAAGCAGGGCATCATGGCCAAAACCGGCCGATTCCCCGGCCGTCTGCCCGAAAAGCAGGAAGGACAGGCGGGCAATGACGTAGATGCCGACCTTGCTCATGATAGCAAACAGCCCGCCGACAGGTGCTGAAGCCGAGCCATAGGCGGAAGGCAGCCAGAAATTCAGCGGCCACATGCCAGCCTTGACCAGGAACGCGATGCCGAGAACCGCAGCGCCGGTTTCAAGCAGCATGCGCTGGTCCGGGTTGAGGCCGTCGATGCGGTGGGCAAGGTCACCCATGTTCAGCGTGCCGGTGACGCCATAAATGAGGCTGACGCCAATCAGGAAGAACAATGCGGCGACGAGGTTGATGGCGATGTAATGCAGCCCCGCCTTGACGCGCTGCTGACCGGAGCCATGCAACAGCAAACCATAGGATGCCGCGAGCATAACCTCGAAGAAAACGAAGAGGTTGAAGAGGTCACCGGTCAGGAAAGCGCCGTTGACGCCCATCAGCATCATCTGGAACAGCGAATGGAAATGCGCGCCTGCCTTATGCCATTTCGCCAGCGAATAGATCAGCGAGGGAATGGCAAGCAGTGCCGTCAAAAGCACCATCAGCCCGGAGAGGCGATCGGCAACGAGCACGATGCCGAAGGGCGCCGGCCAGTTGCCGAGCAGATAGACCCCGCTCGAAACCACCGCCGCGATCTCGGTATTGACCGTCGAGTTCACCTCGCGAAACAGCAGGATGGCGACAACAAGCAATATCACGGTCGAGGCAAGGCTGATGGCGGCCTTCGCCACGCGCTGGCGCTCGTCGAAGAACAACAGGAGGGCTGCGGTGATCAGCGGCACCAGAATGGGCGCGATGACGATGTGGAAGGGGAACGACATCATTTCGATTCCCTCCCGTCCACATGGTCGGTGCCGGTAAGCCCACGGGCGGCCAAAAGCACGACGAGGAACAGCGCAGTCGTCGCAAAGCCGATGACGATTGCCGTCAACACCAGCGCCTGCGGCACGGGGTCGGCAAGCGTGGAACTGTCGACGCCGTTCACCAGCACCGGCGGCGCATTGGTCTTGATGCCGCCGACGCCGAAGATGAACAGGTTGACGGCATAGGACAGCAGCGAAAGCCCGACGATGACCTGATAAGTGCGTGGGCGCAGGATCAGCCAGACGCCGGAGCCGGTCATGATGCCGATGCCGATTGAAAGAATGAGTTCCATTACACGTCCTCCGCTTTTGCGGCTTCAGGCGTGCGAACGCGGTAGTTACGCAACGATTGGTGTGCCAGTGCTATAAGAATAAGAACGGTGGAGCCGACGACCAGCGAGAAGACGCCGAGGTCGAACAGCAAGGCGGATGCTGTCGGCATTTTGCCGATATAGGGTATCTCCGTGTACTGGAAATAAGAGGTCAGGAACGGATAGCCGAAGTACCATGACCCCATGCCGGTTGCCGCCGCCATCAGAAGGCCGAAGCCCATCCAGCGCAGCGGCAGGATGCGGATGCGATCCTCCGCCCAGCGCGCGCCGCCGGCGAGATATTGCAGCAGGAACGCGATTGCCATGGTGATGCCGGCCGCAAAGCCGCCGCCGGGCAGATCGTGGCCGCGTATGAACAGGAAGATCGAAAAGGTGACGATAACCGGGAACATCCATTGCATGACGATGGACGGTACATAGAGATAGTCGCGCACCGTATCGCCCTTGCTGCGGTCGGGCCGCTCCGCATCGAAGGCGTTTTGCATCTGCTGCTGTTCCGGCACCCCGATGCTTTCATGCGCAGGGCGGAAACGGCGAAGCAGCGCAAAGACCGTTAGCGCCACGATCGCCAGCACCGCGATTTCGCCGAACGTGTCGAAGCCGCGGAAATCGACGAGGATGACGTTGACGACATTGGTGCCGCCGCCTTCCGAATAAGCGCGCTCGAGGAAATAGGTCGCGATGGCGTTCGGCACGGGCAGGGTCATGACCGCATAGGCGATGACGGACATGCCAATGCCGCTTGCTGCGGCCAGCAGGAAGTCACGGGCGCGGCGAAGCTGCGCCGGCAATTCATCGCTGCTGTCCACCTTCTCGAAGCGTTTCGGCAGCCATCTGAGACCGAGCAGGATCAGAACGGTGGTGACGATTTCGACCAGCAACTGGGTGATCGCGAGATCGGGTGCAGAAAGCCAGACGAATGTCAGGCAGGTGACAAGGCCGGAAACGCCGAGCATGATGAGTGCGGCGAGACGATGATATTTCGCCTGCCAGGCGGCACCCAGCGCGGCGATCATGCCGATCAGCCACAGAATGGCAAAGATCGGATCGAAGGACGTCACGCGCGGCAGCGACAATGAAAATTCCGAGAGGAAAAGCGGCGAGAAACCGGCAAGAATCGCCACGAGGATCAGAAGCCTCAGCTGCGGCTGCAGGCGCCGGGTGCCGAGCGTGCTTTCCAGCCACCGCGCCCACTTCCAGGACACGGTGACGAGAATGCGCTCGAAGATGCGCTGTCCCCGGAGATGCCGGAAGATCGGCGGGCCGTCGTCGCAGCGGGAGAAATAGCCGCCGAGCAGGGCATAGATGGCAACGCCGCCGCCAAGTGCCGCAATACTCATGATGAGCGGCAGGTTGAAACCGTGCCAGATCGACAGGCTGTAGACGGGCGTTTGCGGACCGAGAACGGAAAGCACAGCCGAATGCAGGAACGGGCCGATCGACAGGCTCGGAACGATGCCGACGATCAGGCAGGCGAAAACGAGGAACTCGATCGGGAAACGCATCCAGCGCGGCGGCTCATGCGGATTGAGGTTCGGCAGGTCAACCGGCTTGGGGCCGAAGAAGACCGTGTGGATGAAGCGTAGCGAGTAGGCGACGGCGAAGGCGCCTGACAACGTCGCGACGTATGGCAAAGCCCGGTCCAGCAGCGAGTCCGCGTGGGTTTCGACGGCCTCGGCAAAGAACATTTCCTTGGAGAGGAAGCCGTTGAACAGGGGCACGCCGGCCATTGCAGCGCTCGCCGCCATGGCGAGCGTCGCTGTTGCCGGCATATAGGTGTAAAGCCCGCTCAGCCGCCGCATGTCGCGCGTGCCGGTTTCATGGTCGATGATGCCGGCCGCCATGAACAGCGATGCCTTGAAGGTGGCGTGGTTGACCATGTGGAAGATCGCCGCAACCGCCGCAAGCGGGCTGCCCAGGCTCAAAAGCGTGGTAATGAGCCCCAGATGGCTGATGGTGGAATAGGCGAGCAAGCCTTTCAGGTCCTGCTGGAACATGGCGAAATAGGCGCCGAGCAGCAGGGTGATGACGCCTGCAGCACCCACCAGCCAGAACCATTCCGGCGTGCCTGCCAGCACCGGCCAGAACCGCGCCAGCAGGAAAACCCCGGCTTTCACCATGGTGGCCGAGTGCAGATAGGCGGAAACGGGTGTGGGCGCCGCCATGGCATTGGGCAGCCAGAAATGAAACGGAAACTGTGCGCTTTTCGTCAGCGCGCCGCCAAGGATGAGAATAAGTGCCGGCAGATAAAGGGAATGGGCGCGGATATCGGCACCGGCCGCGATGATCTTGTCCAGATCGTAGCTTCCCGCCATGTGGCCGAGGATCAGAAGCCCGGCGAGTAGGCTGAACCCGCCGATGCCGGTCACGGTCAGCGCCATGCGGGCGCCATCGCGCGCGCCGGCGTTCTGGTGCCAGTAGCCGATCAGCAGGAACGAGAAGATGCTGGTCATTTCCCAGAAGATCGACAGCAAAATGACGTTGCCGGACAGCACTATGCCGAGCATCGAGCCCATGAAGGCGAGCAGAAAGGCGAAAAACCGTGGAATAGGGTCCTGGGCCGACATGTAATATCGGGCGTAGAGAACCACGAGCAGGCCGATGCCGGTAATGAGGATCGCGAAAATCCAGGCGAAGCCATCCAGCCGCAGGGTAAAATTAAGCCCCAGCTGCGGCAGCCATTCCACATCGTATTTCAGCACGCCACCGCCACTGACATTTGGATAAAGAAGGATGCTGCCGACCAGGCCGAAGAGGGCTACGGCGCTAGCTACGTAGGCCGCGCTTGCGGCCGCGCCTTCGCGCGGCATGAAGGCCGTTATGAGAGCGCCGACGAACGGCAATGCGATAATAAATGGTAGAACGGTTGCAAGTGTCATATGCGGCGGCGGTTTTCTCTCTGGAATTGGAGCCTACGGCGGGTTTCCGACGACTCCGATCCCTCAAGGTTCGCAAGGAACCGAATGATGAGGACCGCCGGAACGACTAAGAGATAATATGCGGCGGTGCTCTTGGAACCACGTTCGCAAAGTCTCGGAAAGTTTGTGGCGCGATGGCAACAGGCGTGACGGCCGGTTTGGCGTCAGCCACGATCCGCAGGATGGTCGAGGGAAAACCGACGGGGCGAAGCCCCGAAGCACCGTTGTGAGCCTTGCAGCCGTGATCGTCGCCGGTGGTGCAGTCCTTATCGCGAAGCGAGGGGGAGTGGCTTAGGTCAGCCGTCTGCAATCGTTCCAGACGGCTGGTCTTTGAGATTGCCTTGATGCCGGATGGCGCCTGAAAGCCGATGATGACGAGCAGGCTCGCAACCACAAGACCGATCAACACTTGCGGATGGCGCCTTGAACAGCGGCATTTCTCCATCCGTAACAAGTTGGCGTCTCCTTGATCGTAAAGGTCTCTCTAAAGCATCACCGCTGAGCGAATATCCCGTTGATTTGTTTTAGGGGAAGGCGGACACGCTTGTCCAGCGCACAGGCTGGAAAAACCGCCCGTCGCGTCCGATTCCTTTTCGTTTTTGCCCGTTTGCGGCAAAGTAGGGGCGACAACGGCTAAAAGCTTTTACAAATTTTACCGTTTGACGCCGGTGCTGATGTTTCTTAACTTTCAAGCAAGGAATTAACCATAAAGATTGATGGTATTTCCACGGCGGAATGGGGTTATCTCCCCTTCCAGGCATGACGCCGCACTGCCGTACCGGGCCCGATCCGGTATTTCGTTTCTTGGTTCAAGAAGGTCAGGCAAGCGTCGATGCCGCATCGTCCGCGATGGGTATGTTCGTTCAAAAATCCCCCTTAAGGGTGCTGGCGTTCTGAACCTTGCCATTTGGCCGGGTTTTACCGGCCGTCATATTATTGGGGTCGTCGGTTGGGGCAGGACTTGCCATCAGAACAAGCGCGGAGATCGGCAGGCGCAAGCCTGGCGGGGCGGTTGCGCTTTGCCGGCCTCGACGAGACGCAATCCGATTTCCTGCGCAATTATCGCAGCATGCTGGAGCCTTACGTTAAGGCCGGCCTGCGCGATGTGATGAACCGTTTCCAGTCCATGCCGGACTGTTCGCCGTCTTTCGAAAGCGAAAACCAGCTCGACCGCCTGCACGATTTGCAATCCTCGCACTGGAGCGTGCTGACCGATGCGCGTTTCGATGGGCTTTATGCCGAGCGGGTGAAAGTGCTTTCCGACAATGCCGGGCGCATGGGTCTCGATCCTCGCTGGCAGATCGCCAGCCATGCCGTCGTTCTGGAACATCTGCTGGGCGGTCTGGTGACTGAGCACGCGCCGCGCTCCATCCTGCCCGGCAACCGCAAAAAGAGCCGCGAACTGGCGGAAGCCGTCAAGAACGTCGTCCGTCTGGTGATGGTCGATACCGAGATTGCCGTATCGTTGCGCTTCAATGAATTGCGCCTGCGCCATGGCCGGGAACTGGCAGAACAGCGCGACAATGACCGCTCCGAAGCCGCAAGGTTGCTGGGCGAAGCGTTGACGGCATTTGCCGCAGGCGATTTGCAGGCCCGCATCGGCGGCGACGTGCCCGACGCCTACCGCGACGTTGCTGCCACTTTCAATGCGGCACTCGAGACGATTGGCGCGTCACTGACATCGGCGCAAAACAGCATCGGTGAAGCCGAGGCGCTGAGCGCGCGGTTTGCCGACATTGGCCGTTCCATGGCGGAGCGCTCCCGCCAGCAGGCCGCAGCCCTTGCCGAGACCTCCCGTGCGATCCAGACGATGATCGGGGATGTGGCCGAAAACGGCGCCCGCATTTCGGCGGCGGAGACGGCGGTTTCCCATGCCCGTGAGGCGGCGGTCGAAAGCGGTAAGGCAATCGGTGAGGCGATAAACGCCATGTCGGATATCGAGCAATCCGCCGAGCAGATCGGACGGATCATCGGCACGATTGACGAGATCGCTTTCCAGACGAACCTTCTCGCCCTCAACGCCGGCATCGAGGCAGCACGCGCCGGTGACAGCGGACGCGGTTTTGCCGTTGTCGCGCAGGAGGTCCGGGCATTGGCCCAGCGTTCCGCAGACGCTGCAAGAGAGATCAAAAGCCTCGTTGGCTCCACGAAAAAGCAGGTCGAAGGCGGCGTGCACATGGTCAACCGCACGCAGGACGCAATCGGCGGTGTTGTCCGGCAGGTATCCGGCATCAACGACATGATCACTGAGGTCTCCCGGCACGCGGCAGAGCACGCCGGCGAATTGCAATCAGTCGCTGCCGACATCGGTGAACAGCAAAGACAGGCTGACCGGAACCTTGCCGATATGGGCAATGGCTCCTCGGAGGCCGATACGCTTCACACTGTCATTCTGGAACTCGGCCGCACCATTCGCGAATTCCGCATTGCCCGTCAGGGACAGGCGGCAGCTGTCGCCGCTACGGCTCGGCAGGACACATCATTTGTGGCCCGTGTGGATAACCGCACGGATTACGGCCAGGATTACCAACAATTCAGACGCCAAGGAGTCATGTAATGGCAGCCAGAAAAGCAGCTGAGGCGACGCTGAAACTGTCACCGGTGCTGGATCTCAACGAGGCATCGGCGCTGCACGGCAAGCTGATGACGCTGAGAGGAGCACCTTTGTCGGTGGATGCGTCCGAGGTGGAACGTATCGGTGCGCTTTGCGCCCAGGTCCTGATGGCCGGTGCGAAGTCCTGGGAAGAGGACGGCAAGCCGTTCGGTTTTGCCAGAGTGTCCGATGCATTCGACAAGACCATGAAACTGATAGGCGTCGAAATCGATCATTTGCTCCTGAAGGAGATCAAGAAGTGAAGAAAAAAGTTCTTACCGTGGATGATTCCAGAACGATCAGGAACATGCTCCTGGTCACGCTCAACAATGCCGGTTTCGAGACAATTCAGGCCGAAGACGGCATTGAGGGTCTCGAAGTGCTGGAGCAGAGCAACCCCGACGTCATCGTGACCGATATCAACATGCCCCGTCTTGACGGTTTCGGCTTCATCGAGGGTGTGCGTCGCAACGAGAAGTACCGGGCCATACCGATCCTCGTTCTGACGACCGAAAGCGACGCAGAGAAGAAGAACCGCGCCCGTCAGGCCGGTGCGACCGGCTGGATCGTCAAGCCGTTCGATCCTGCGAAGCTCATCGATGCCATTGAACGCGTAACTGCCTGATACGGGACATTTCACGATGGATATGAACGAAATCAAGGAAATCTTTTTCCAGGAATGCGAGGAACAACTCGCGGAACTGGAATCGGGGCTTCTTAAATTGAATGACGGTGACCGTGATCCGGAAACCGTCAACGCCGTTTTCCGTGCCGTTCATTCCATCAAGGGCGGGGCGGGTGCCTTCGGTCTGGATGATCTCGTGGCCTTCGCCCACGTTTTTGAAACGACCCTCGACTGCGTTCGCTCCAACAAGCTGGAACCGACACAGGACGTCCTGAAAGTCATGCTGCGTTCCGCCGACGTGCTGGCGGACCTGACCAATGCGGCAAGAGACGGCGGCAGCGTCGACGAAAGCCGCACCCGTGGCCTCGTCAAGGAACTGGAAGCCCTGGCCAACGGCGAAACCGTCCACGCATCCGCGCCGGTGGCAGCGCCGGTTGTCGCAAAGATGCCGGAACCCGTCGCGCCCAAGCCGACGGACGATAGCGGTTTCGAGCCGATCCCGTTCTCCTTCTCGGACTTTGCCGATGAAACGACGCCGTTGATGGAGACGCCGTCTTTCCAGATAACCTTCAAGCCGCACGCATCGCTTTATTCGAAAGGCAATGAAGCAGCCCTTCTCCTGCGCGATCTCTCGCGCATCGGTGAGATGAGCGTCAATTGCGACCTGTCGGAACTGCCCTCGCTCGACAAGCTCGATCCAGAAGCGTCCTATTTCTCCTGGACGGTTTCGATCTCGACCGACAAGGGTGAAGAGGGTATCCGCAGCGTCTTCGAATTCGCCGAATGGGATTGCGATCTCGAAATCACCCCGATTCTTTCGGAAACTGCCGCGGATGCGGAAGAGCTGCCGATGATCCCGGTTCCGTTCGACCTGTCGGCTCTCGACGGTGATGCGGAAGGGGAACCGGCCGTTGTGACCGCCGGGGCGGAAGAGCCCTACGTTGCCGCAGTCGTCGAGGCTGCCGTCGCAACGACGCAGATCGCCCAGAGCGTCAACGCCGCCATCGAAAAGCGTGAGGCTGCGGCAGCGCCGGCCGCAGCGCAGGCGAATGCCAATGCCGCGGCCAATGCAAGCGCCGGCCAGACCATCCGTGTCGATCTCGACCGTGTTGACCGCCTGATCAACCTCGTCGGCGAGCTTGTCATCAATCAGGCGATGCTGTCGCAGAGCGTCATCGAAAACGATGCGAGCGGCACGTCTGCCGTCAACATGGGTCTCGACGAACTCCAGCAATTGACGCGCGAAATCCAGGACAGCGTCATGGCGATCCGTGCGCAGCCGGTGAAGCCTGTCTTCCAGCGCATGTCGCGTATCGTTCGCGAAGTTGCCGACATGATCGGCAAGCAGATCCGCCTCGTTACCGAAGGCGAGAACACGGAAGTCGACAAGACGGTCATCGACAAGCTGGCCGAACCCCTGACGCACATGATCCGCAATGCGGTGGACCACGGCATCGAAACGCCGGAAAAACGCGAAGCCGCTGGCAAGAACCCGGAAGGCACCATCAAGCTTTCGGCCAAGCACCGGTCGGGCCGCATCCTGATCGAGCTTCAGGACGATGGCGCGGGCATCAACCGCGAGCGCGTTCGCCAGAAGGCGATCGACAACGATCTCATTGCCGCCGATGCGAACCTCACGGATGAGGAGATCGACAATCTGATCTTCGCGCCGGGCTTCTCCACCGCAGACAAGATTTCAGACATTTCCGGCCGTGGTGTCGGCATGGATGTGGTCAAGCGTTCCATTCAGGCGCTCGGCGGCCGCATCAACATCTCCTCGCGCCCCGGTCTTGGCTCGACTTTCACCATGAGCCTGCCGCTGACGCTTGCCGTTCTCGACGGCATGGTGGTAACCGTGGCCGGCCAGACGCTTGTCGTTCCGTTGACGGCAATCGTGGAAACCCTGCAGCCGGAAGCGAAGAACATTCACTCCTTCGGCGCCAACCAGCGGCTGATTTCCATCCGCAACTCTTTCTGCCCGCTGGTCGACGTGGGACGCGTTCTGAACTTCCGTCCGACCCAGGCCGATCCTGTGGAAGGTGTGGCGCTTTTGGTGGAATCGGAAGGCGGCGGCCAGCGCGCCCTGATGGTCGATGCGATCCAGGGACAGCGCCAGGTCGTCATCAAGTCTTTGGAAGCCAACTATACCCATGTTCCAGGCATTGCCGCCGCCACCATTCTGGGTGACGGACGCGTTGCGCTCATTCTGGATGTCGACGCCATCGTCAGCGCTTCGCGCGGGCAGCCACTGAAACAGGAAATGTCACTCGCGGCGACGGGTTGAAGGCGGATATCCAATGGCAGCACTTAATCTCAGCGATCAGCGACAGTCTCCCGATGACGTTCTTGCCAGCGGCGAATATCCGCTGACGAGACGCGATTTGTCGGAGATCGCTGCGATGATCTACGCGGATGCGGGCATCTATCTCAACGACACCAAGGCGTCGCTGGTCTATTCGCGCTTGTCCAAGCATATCCGCAATCTCGGACTGGCCGGGTTTCGGGAATATTGCGCACTGGTGTCATCGCCCGATGGAGCGGCTGCGCGCCGCGAAATGCTGTCGCACCTGACGACGAATTTCACGCGCTTCTTCCGCGAGAACCACCATTTCGAACACCTGCGCGACGAGGTCCTGCCGGGCCTAATTGCAAGGGCAAAGACCGGCGGACGCGTCCGCATCTGGTCGGCCGCCTGTTCCGACGGGCAGGAGCCCTATTCGATTGCGCTCACCGTGCTCGCCATGTTTCCCAATGCGGCGGACTACGATTTCAAGATCCTGGCGACGGACATCGATCCGAAGATCCTGGCGCAGGCCCGTGCAGGCGTTTACGATGACAACGCTCTCGAAACCGTGTCTCCCGCCATGCGCAAGCAATGGTTCACGGAAGTTGATGCCGGCGGTCGCCGCAAGTTCCGCATCGATGACAAGGTCAAGCGCCTCATCACGTTCAATGAACTGAACCTGATGACGCAATGGCCCTTCAAGGGCAATTTCGACGTCATCTTCTGCCGCAACGTCGTCATCTATTTCGACGAGCCGACCCAGATGCGTATCTGGACGCGTTTTGCAGGCCTGCTGCCGGAAGGCGGTCATCTTTACATCGGCCATTCCGAAAGAGTGTCCGGCGACGCCAAGAACCTGTTCGACAATACCGGCATCACCACCTACCGCTACATTGGTCACACGTCCGGGAGGAAGGCATGAGCGCACTCGCACGGGTCCTCGTCGTCGATGATTCCCCCACCATGCGTGGCCTGATTTCCGCCGTCCTCAAGGCCGATCCGGAGGTTGAGGTGGTTGGGCAGGCCGGCAATGCCATGGAAGCGCGCGCCGCCATCAAGCAGCTCAATCCCGATGTCGTGACGCTCGACATCGAGATGCCGGAAATGAACGGCCTCGAGTTTCTCGAAAAGATCATGCGACTGCGGCCGATGCCGGTCATCATGGTCTCGTCCCTGACGCACCGCGGCGCGGATGCCTCGCTCGCCGCGCTTGAAATCGGTGCTTTCGACTGTGTCGGCAAGCCGGCTCCAGGCGATGCGCGCCCCTTCGGCGACTTGGCCGACAAGGTCAAGGCCGCCGCACGGTCGCAACACGCAGCTTACCGCGCGGCGCGCCCGGAACCCGTTGTCGCAGCCCAGCCGACCCCGGTCAGCGATTATCGTGCCGGCCGCAAAGTCGTCGCCATCGGCTCCTCCACCGGCGGTGTCGAGGCACTGATTGCCGTGCTCCAGAAGTTTCCGGCCAATTGTCCGCCGACGGTCATCACCCAGCACATGCCGCCGACTTTCACCAAGAGTTTCGCGGAACGGCTGAACCGCATCTGCGCACCCGTCGTGGAAGAGGCGACGGATGGGGCGCGCCTGCAGACCGGCAAGATCTACCTTGCGCCGGGCGGTGAACGCCATTTGCAGATTTCCAATCGCAACGCGCCCTGCTGCCGGCTTATCGAGCGCGATCCCGTCAACGGCCATCGCCCTTCGGTCGATGTGCTGTTCGATTCGGTCGCCGAGCTTGCCGGACGCAACGCCGTCGGCGTCATTCTCACCGGCATGGGCCGCGATGGCGCGGCCGGGCTGCTGAAAATGCGGCATGCCGGTGCGCGAACCGTCGGCCAGAACGAAAAAACATGTGTCGTCTACGGCATGCCCAGAGTGGCCTTTGAACTTGGCGCCGTTGAACTGCAATTGCCGCTGGCCTCAATCGGCGAAGAAATCCTGAAACTAACCACTGCCCGCAAAGAAGGTGCTGACTAATGTCTCTCGCAGAAAAGATCAAAGTTCTGATCGTCGACGATCAGGTGACCAGCCGGCTGCTGCTCAGCGATGCGCTGACACAGCTCGGCTTCAAGCAGATCACTGCCGCTGGCGACGGCGAGCAGGGATTGAAGATCATGGAGCAGCAGCCCCATCATCTCGTTATCTCCGACTTCAACATGCCCAAGATGGACGGTCTCGGTTTCCTGCACGCCGTGCGGGCCAACCCGACCCTCAAAAAGGCGGCCTTCATCATCCTCACCGCACAGGGCGACCGTGCGCTGGTGCAGAAGGCAGCGCAGCTCGGCGCAAACAACGTGCTGGCCAAGCCCTTCACCATCGACAAGATGCGCGCAGCCATCGAAGCGGTTTTCGGATCGCTGAAATGATTGAAGCTGCGGCCAAGCGCGTACATATCATTCAGGGCGAGTACAAGGTTGTCAGCGATCCCGACGTGGTCATGACGACGATACTCGGTTCGTGCGTGGCCGCCTGTCTGAGAGACCCCGTTGCCGGCATTGGAGGAATGAACCACTTCCTGCTGCCGGGAACGGGCAACGTGACCGGTGGGGATGCGACGCGTTATGGCGTGCATCTCATGGAACTGCTGATCAACGGTCTTCTGAAGAAGGGCGCACGCCGCGACCGGCTGGAGGCGAAGGTTTTCGGCGGCGCAAAAACGATTGCCAGCTTCTCCAATGTCGGTGAGCAGAACGCCATCTTTGCCATGCAGTTTCTGAAGGATGAAGGCATACCGGTCATCAGCTCCTCCACGGGCGGGGATCATGGCCGCAAGATCGAGTTCTGGCCGGTTTCGGGCCGTGCACGACAGCATCCGCTGAGCGGCGCGGAAACCCAGAAGACGGTCGCCATGGAAACGCGTCCGGTGCCGGCCCCCAAGCCCGTCGCCAACGACATCGAATTTTTCTAGTCACGGAGTTTCCAATGCAGATTGCAAACAACACCGGCACCACTCCGTTCGAAGAAGCCTTGCCCGACGTTCTGATGCGCGTGGTATCGGAACTGCACGATGTCGCCTATCTGATCGAGCGCATCGAGCCGCAACTGCTGGAAGCGACAAGCGGCGAATTGTCCAGCGATGGCGTCAAGCTCTTGCAGGGCATCGACCTTGCCGTCCAGAAAACCCGCGGCCTTGCCGAGTTCATCGATACCGTCACCGGCTCCATTCCCGGTGATTGGATCGTGGATGTCTCGACCGCGCTCAGCCTCGTCAAGCTGGCAGAAATGCAAAAGGCGCTGGGCGCAGCCATCCGCCATGGCCATTCGCAGCCGCTGGACAAGGTCGCCGGCGACTTCGATCTGTTCTAGACAGCATTCATCTGGCGGTCCCCTTCCTTTCGCGGATTGCGGATAAAGGCAACGCTCGCGCAAGCTTCGCACCCTATTGTCATTACGGGGCCAAAAGGTCTCGGACTCTATGAATGACGGTGCGGAACAGAATGAATCTGTTAAATCAAATCCCTCAGGTCTTGAAGAATTTCGCGGCGCTGGGTCAGACACGGTTGTTGATGCTGGGCGGCGTGGGCATTTTGTCCATGGCCATTATCCTTGCAGCAGCACTTTACGTGAACCGTCCCGCTTACGAGACCCTTTATGTGGGACTTGAAAAAAGCGACCTCAACAAGATCAGCATTGCACTCGCCGAAGCGGGGCTGGACTTTCAGGTTGGAACGGATGGCGCCAGCCTCCAGGTTCCGGTCGGCCTCACCAGCAAGGCAAGGCTGCTTCTGGCCGAGCGCGGCCTGCCTGACAGTGCCAATGCCGGTTATGAGCTTTTCGACAATGTCGGTTCTCTCGGCCTGACTTCCTTCATGCAGGAAGTGACCCGGGTTCGCGCGCTTGAGGGTGAGATCAGCCGCTCCATTCAGCAGATCGACGGAATTGCGGCCGCACGCGTCCATATCGTCATGCCGGATGTCGGTAATTTCCGTCGCGGTGAGCAGAAGCCCACCGCATCGGTCATGATTCGAGCCAATGCCACCGCCGGGCGCAAGGCGTCCGCTTCCATCCGTCATCTCGTCGCCTCGGCCGTTCCCGGCCTCGAGGTCGATGACGTGACGCTGCTCGATTCCACCGGCCAGCTCCTCGCTTCCGGTGACGACGTCACCAACGCCGCCATGAACCGCTCGTTGACGCTGGCGCAGAACGTTCAGCAGGAAATCACCACCAATATCGACAAGGCGCTGGCGCCTTTCCTCGGCATGGACAATTTCCGCTCCAGCGTGACGGCGCAGCTCAATACCGACAGCCGGCAGATTCAGGAAACCGTCTACGATCCGGAATCGCGCGTGGAGCGCTCCGTTCGCACCGTTAAGGAAGACCAGAAGTCCCAGGAAACGCAGCCCGATACGGCCGCGACCGTGGAACAGAACGTACCGCAGGCAGCGCCCCAGGGCGGCGCAGGTGGCCCGCAGTCTTCCGACCAGTCGGCCAAGAAGGAAGAGCAGACCAACTACGAAATCAATTCCAAAACGGTCGCCACCGTCAAGAATGGCTATACCGTCGAGAAGATTTCGGTCGCCGTAGTCGTCAACAAGGGTCGCATCGCCAAGATGGTCGGCGAACCTGTCGACCAGGCCAAGATCGACGCCTATCTTGCCGAAATGCAGAAGATCGTCACCTCGGCTGCGGGCGTTTCCTCCGATCGCGGCGATATCGTCACGCTGACGGCGATGGACTTCCTCGAAACGCAGTTGCTCGACGAAGCCGCAAGCGGGCCGGGCATCATGGAAGTGCTCAGCCGCAATTCGGCAGGCATCATCAACTCGCTCGCCTTCGTCGCTGTTGCTTTCCTCGTCGTCTGGCTCGGTGTACGCCCTCTGGTTCGTACGGTCACCGGCAACGGCGCGGCAGCAGGCCAGATCAGCCAGGAGACCGCAGGCCTCGAACTGCCGGATTTCTCTCCCGGCATGGATGCGGGTGCTGGTGGTCTCATGGAAGGGTTTGGGGCGGATTTCGGCTTCGACAGCACCGACGATCTTCTGGCGGGTGGCGACAGCGAAGGCACCTTCAACCGCCGGGTTCGCGAAGGACCGGAGCGCAGGCTCTCCCGCATGGTGGAAATCAGCGAAGAACGCGCAGCCAAGATACTTCGCAAATGGGCAGTGGAAAAAGCTGCATGATTTTGAAAAAGGCCGGGGTTATCCCGGCCTTTTGCGCATTTCCGGGTTCTTTGGTATCTTGGCGCCGCGCGCGGTCGCATTCCCGCTTTGGGACACTGTTTACAAAAAATTCAGCAACGATACAGTTTGCTGGGAATAGGCTGAGAATGCCGTTTATGGATTGGTCAGCTTTTCAGTATGTTTTTTAGGAATAGACGAACAAGGAAATACGTGGAAAGGCTGGTGTCAGGTAATGGCAAATCCCAGTCCGTTCCATAAAATGAAGTGATTCGGTCTCCGGGGGCTCACCATCCCATTTTGGTAAGCTTCTCGAATGGAATGATTCCATCCCGAGGTATAATCTCCCCATTGGGAGCAAGAGGGCGTAGGCGATTGAAAGTCGATGTTGATATCCGCAGGCTGTCTGCCAAGCCTATGGAGGGCATGGGTAAGCCCTTGCCACGCGACCAGCTTGCCAAGAACGTCGCAGCCTCGGCCGCTGCCGGCAACGTTTCAGGCGCGCTGGATCTGCTCGTAACCTACGCCGGCGCCTCGCATTATCTGCTGGCGCGGGAGGATCTTCTCGAAGAAACCGGACTGAAATTCATCATCACATCCGACTGGCCTTTCGATCTGGTGCGCAGGCTTGGTGCCGAACTCGCCAACAGCCAGAACAGATCGAGCGAAATGGAAAAGTGCCTTTCGCTTCTGCAGCCGCGATTGCTTGTTCTTCCGGACGACGTTTCTGTCCCTTTCGGCATCGACCGGCAATATTCGGCGCTTTCCTTCTGTGTGGGCCGCATTCGTCTTTCGCTTCTGCTGCTGTTTCCAGAACACTCGGTTCCTTCGCCGGACCGTCTGCGCGAAATCGCGCTTCTGACCGGCTATTGCGTCAGCTTCGGCATTGCCAGCGAAGCAAAGGCCGTGCGTGACATCGACCTCACAGAACGTGAGCTTGAGTGCCTGTTCTGGATCGCGGAAGGCAAGACAAGCGACGAAATTGCGATGATACTTGGCATTTCGCGCAATACGATCAATAATTACATTACAAGCGTGATGCGGAAAACCGCGACGAAAACCCGCTCGGAGGCAATCGCCTACGCCGTGCGCAACAACCTCGTATAGATGGTCGGGACCCATGGTACAGACGAAAGATAATGAGGGTACGAGTCAAAGCAGCGGTATGTTTTACCGCAGCCCTGTTGTGACAAGCCGGTCGGATCTGTTTCCGAAGCTGGTCGCCATGCAGAAACTGGTCGGCGCACGTAATTTCGTGGTGACGAAGGCTGCCGCCTCCGGCTTCCCCAACAAGAAGAAGCTGACCTGCGAGCTGGAGAACTGGGGCATGAATGCCGCCGAACAGAGCGCGCAGTTCATCCGCGCGGTCGGCGATATTCTTTTGGATCATATAGAGACATCGCTACTGCCGGTCATCTGGCGTAACAAGAATGCCGGCGGTTTTGCCGATCTTCCTGACGTGCCGGCTTTGATGCGCCGGATCGAGAACGATACATTGCCCTATGCGGGACTGGCTTTGCCGGTGCGGCTCGGCACGATTGGCAACGGCTACATCGTTTTCTGTGGCAGCAACCTCGTTCTCGACAACGAGGTCGTCATCGAACAGCACATCAAATGCTGCGAGATCATGGTCGATATGCTGGCGCTGGATGAGCGCAAGGTGGCACCGTCTGAAGCGTTGAGCGAAAGGGAAATCGCCTGTCTGCAACTGGCGGGTGATGGCCGTATCAGCGAAGAAATCGCGGTGAAGCTCGGGCTTTCGGTACACACCGTCAACGCCTATCTGGGTTCAGCGACGATCAAGCTCGATTCCGTCAACCGTATCCAGGCGATCGCAAAGGCCATCCGGCTCGGCTATATCCATTGATTGGGGAGGGGGCGGGCTTTCCCGTCCCTGTAAGCCGGCAGGCGCCGGCGCGGCTTGTGTAATCCACTCTAAAAGCTGCTATCGGTACTTCGCGTTTTTTTAACAGTTGCCAACTAGAACTTTTATAAGTTTGGTTTTGGGGAACTGTTTCATGCACAACCGGCTCTTTAAGTCCGTTGCGGGTAAGGTCGTCGTGCTGACGATCGGCCTGATTGCGCTCAGCGTCGCGGCAGTTGGTTTTTCGACATACATTCGCCTGAAGGACAATATCATCACCACTGCGCTGCGTGACACGCACAGCGCGATGCGCGGCATGGCGATCCTTTACGAGATGAAGGTCGGCGGCGTGGCCCTCGAAATGGTGGATGGAGAGCTCAAGAGTATCGGCCGCGCCAGCATCGGGACACTGCGCGACAATGATCTCGTCGACCGCACGGCTGCCGGTAATGGCGGCATCGCGACGGTTTTTGAAGCCAAGGCCGGCGATTATATTCGCATGACCACCAATCTGAAGAACGAAAAGGGCGAGAGAGCAGCGGGCACGAAGCTCGCCACCGACCATCCCGCTTTTGAAAAGGTTTCCAAGGGTGAGGGGTATTTCGGCGCCGCCACGCTTTTCGGCACCAATTACATGACCGGATACATGCCGGTTCTCAACAAGTCCGGAGCAACCGTCGGTATTCTTTTCGTGGGCGTTCCCATGGCCGTCTACGAAGCCCAGATTTTCGGCCTGCGCGACCTGATGCTGATCTGTGGCGCAGTTGCCATGGTCGGCGTGGGATTGCTCGCCTATTTCGTCATCCGGCGCACCCTGCAGCCTCTAGGCAAGCTTACCGATGCGGTGAAGTCCCTTTCGGACGGCAATCTCGATACGCCGATCCCCTATGCCACCAATACCAATGAATTCGGCAACATCGCTCGCGCTCTCGTGATATTTCGCGAGAATGCGCTTGAGAAACTCGCGATCGAGGGCAAAAGCGCCGAGGAACGGTCCGTGGCGGAATCGGAGCGTCACCGCAACGATGCCGAGAAGCAGGAGCTGGACGGCCAGATCGAATTCGCAGTTAGCGAGATCGCGTCCGGCCTCGGCAGGCTTTCGCGCGGTGATCTGAGCCGCACGATCGAGACACCCTTTAACGGCCGTCTGGATCGTCTGCGCACGGACTTCAACGAATCCCTTCTCAACCTGCGCGATGCGCTGGGGCAAATCCGCGAGCGAACCCTGGTCATCCAGCATAGCGGTTTTGAAATCGAGCAATCGTCGGTCGATCTGTCGAAGCGCACGGAGAATCAGGCGGCCTCGCTGGAAGAGACGGCAGCCGCTGTCGAGGAAATCACCGCAACGGTCAGATCGTCGGCCGAGCGGGCGCGTGAAGCCAACGAAGCCGTCCGCATCACCAAACAGAGCGCCGACAGTTCCGGTTCGGTCGTCAGCAATGCCGTGGACGCCATGGGCCGTATCGAAGACGCCTCGCGCAAGATCGAGCAGATCATCGAGGTCATCGATGACATCGCGTTCCAGACCAACCTTCTCGCCCTCAATGCCGGCATCGAGGCTGCGCGTGCGGGCGAGGCGGGCAAAGGTTTTGCGGTCGTGGCGCAGGAAGTGCGTGAACTTGCACAACGCTCCGCAGATGCGGCACGTGAAATCAAGCAGCTCATCAACCAGTCAACGCATGAGGTGAGCTCCGGATCGAAGCTGGTGCAGGAAGCGGGCACGGTTCTTTCAGCCATCAGCCATCAGATTGTCGCCGTCAGCCAGCATGTCGAAACCATCGCGACGGCAACGCAGGATCAGTCCTCCGCGCTCCACAATGTCAACGGGTCCGTCAACCAGATGGATCAGATGACCCAGCAGAACGCGGCGCTTGCCCAACAGTCGAGCGCAGCCAGCCGGGTGCTGTCGGGCGAAGTGGAAGCGTTGCTCGATCTGGTTCAGCGTTTTCAGATGGAGCAGGGCTCGGCGACCGGCCAGGATCGACTGAGCCGCGCAGCCTGACAGTATAATTTTTGAAAGTCGAAGAGCTCCCGGATCGCAAGGTCCGGGAGCTTTTTTATTCTGCCGCCGCGCGGGCCGTGCTGGATATCTGGTTGATATAGGCCCGCAGCGCCGCCGGTTTGACCGGCTTATGCTGGACGGAAATCCCATATTTTTCCGCATCGCTGCGCACTTCCGGGCTGCGGTCCGCCGTCACAAGCAGGGCAGGAATCGTTTTGCCGTAGAATGTCCTGATCAGGCGGATGGCGCTGATACCGTCGCCGTCGTCGAGATGATAATCGGCAATGATGACATCCGGCGCCGCTGACATTGTCAGGAACGGTTCTTCGAGTGTGGCCACCGAACCTGCGGGTAAGACCTCACAGCCCCATCCCGTCAGCAATAACGTCATGCCCTCGAGGATTTTCGGCTCGTTGTCGATGCAGAGTACCCTGACGCCGGCAAGCCGGTCGCTCGCCACCGGATTGGCGATCCCGCCAGCGGCCTTGGCTGGCGTCAGGCGGTCTGCCTCGCGCGGCAGGTGGATACGGAATGTCGTACCTTTTCCGGGTGTGGAAATCAGCTGTACCGGATGGTGCAGCATGCGCGACAGCCGGTCGACAATTGAAAGACCAAGTCCGAGGCCGGAGGCCGTTTTTGCACCCTCATCCAGCCGAGCGAATTCCTTGAAAACCGTGCGGAATTTGGATGCGGGAATGCCGATGCCGGAATCCGTCACCTGAATGACGACATCGCCTCCCCGGCGGCGCGCGCCAACGATGACCTTGCCACTCAGCGTGTATTTGATGGCATTGGAGACGAGGTTTTGTATCAGCCGCCGCAACAGGTTGGGGTCAGAGCGGACGGTGAGCGAGGTGGGCATGACCACGAAATCGAGGTTCTTTTCCTGCGCCATCGGCGCGAAATCGGTTTCGATGCGTTTCAGCAGCTCGTTCAGCGGCACCGATGTCATGCGCGCTTTCATCGAACCCGTGTCGAGGCGGGAAATATCGAGCACCGCGCCGAGAATGGTCTCTACCGACTCGAGCGCCGAATCGATGTTCTGGACGAGATCGCTTTCCCCCGAGGCGCCAAGCCGCTCGACCAGCGAGGAGGAATAAAGCCGCGCGGCATTCAGCGGCTGGAGGATATCGTGGCCAGCGGCAGCGAAAAACCGTGTCTTGCCGATGTTCGCCTCGTCGGCGGATGCCCTTGCCTCCGCAAGTTCGCGGTTGACGCGGGTAAGCTCGACGGTTCGTTCCGCCACCCGCTGCTCCAGCGTTTCATTGGCCTGTTTCAGTGCCTGATCGCTCGCCACTCTCTGCGTGATATCGGTGAAGGTGGCGACGATACCCTTGTCCGGCATGGTGTTGGAGCGCACTTCGATGATGCGCTCGCCGCCGCCAAGCACCAGCGAGAAAGGCAGGTCCATGGTCAGGAAACTGGTGATCAGCTGTTCTGTGTCGCCCGGCGGCATGTCGCCGCGCTCCTGCAGCATGGAAACGATGTCCGTCAGCGGCAGCCCCACCTGCCCGAATTGCTCAGGTAGATCGAGAAGGGTGCGGAAGCGCCGGTTCCAGATCGTCAGCTGCTGCGAGCTGTCGAAAACGGCGATGCCCTGGTCCATCTGCGCCAGCGCCGTTTGCAGCATGTCCTGATTATATTGCAGCGCCTCGCTTGCCTGATCCAGCAGCCAGGCCGTGTCGGCGCTGGTGTCCTCCGCCTTCTGGAGAATGATCGAAAGCACGAGACGGGCTGAGGAGGAGCCGATGGCGCTACCTAGCAATTGTTCGGAGAAATGGATCAGCGCCATGTCGGCGGGCTGGTCGTCATTGAGCTTCCTGCCCGCCGTCTTTTCATAGGTCGCCAGTGAGCGCAGCATGCGCTCTTCACCGAGATAACGGGCAATCGCGCTTTTGAGATCGCCGACGCTGACGCGGGTTTTCCAGCCGCGCGTGGCGAATTGTGATTTCGAATGGCGCTTCACGAAGATGCCGGACTGGATGCGCTCCACCGGTCGTGGGTTGCGTGAAAGCGAGCCAAGCACGAAAGCCATGCTGTTGACGAGCAGGCTGAGGATGACCGCGTTCACAAAAGGGTCGGCCTCGGGACCGTTGAAGACCGTACTGCCGGAAAACAGGAAGCCGAGAACGGTGGCCGCGACCTGTGAGTTATCAGGCCCGCCGAAGCTTGGCAGAAACAGCAGGTAGGCCCAGACAAAAAAGCCTGAACTCAAACCGGCAATCGCACCGCGCGCATTGGCGCGCCGCCAGAACAACCCGCCAAAAAGGGCAGGGGCCATCTGGGCGATGGCGGCAAATGCCAGGAGGCCGATGGAGGCAAGCCCGGTGGCGCTATCGGCCGCACGGTAATAGCCGTAGCCGAGAAGCATCACCGCAAAGATCGCTGTTCTGCGGATGTTGAGAAGCGTTTTGGCGAAGTTGTCCCGGTGCGGCGAACGGTTCAACAGCTTCTGCCGCAAAAAGATCGGCATGACGATGTCGTTGGAAATCATGATCGACAGCGCGACCGAGGCAACGATCACCATGGCGGTCGCCGCTGAAAATCCGCCAATGAAGGTAATCAGCGAAACGACCGGCATTTGATGCGCAAGCGGCAATTGCAGGACGTAAAGATCGGCGTTGCCATTGGCGCCGAGCGTCAAAATTCCGGCAAGCGCTATCGGCAGCACGAAGATGTTGATCGCAATCAGATAAAGCGGCAGCAGGAACCCCGCCATGCGCAGTTCTTCCGGCGTGCGATTTTCAACCACGGTGACATGGAACTGGCGCGGCAACAGGATGATCGCGAAACCGGAAAGCAGGGTCATCACGATCCAGCGGCTGATGGGCGTGTGATAGGATATGGCCCGCATGGCCCGTTCATTGCCCGACGCAAGTTCCCACAAATGCGAGGGGCCGTCGAATAGGACGAACAGAACGTAAAAGCCGACGGTGCACATGGCGACGAGCTTGACGAGCGATTCCATCGAAATCGCCAGAATAAGCCCGTCCTGGTGTTCGGTGGCGTCGGTATGCCGGGTGCCGAACATGACGGCGAAGCCCGCCATGACGATGGTGACGAGCAGCGGCAGATCGAGGAAATAGAGGTTGCCGCTGCCAATGCCGTAATCGCCGGGATCGACCATCGTCGCCACCGAACTGGAAACGGCCTTCAATTGCAGCGCGATATAGGGAATGGCGCCGACAAGCGCGATGATGGCGACAATCATCGCCACGGTGGAGTTCTTGCCGTAGCGGGCGGCAATGAAATCGGCAACCGACGTCAGCTTTTCGGTTTTGGCAAGCTCCACGATCCGGCGAATGATCGGCATGCCAATGGTGAAGGCAAGGATCGGCCCGGTATAGATGCCGAGGAATTCCAGCCCCTTGTCCGCCGCAAGCCCGACGCCGCCGAAATAGGTCCAGGAGGTGCAATAGATCGCCAGACTAAGCGCATAGACGAACGGCCGCCCCTTTTTGGGAGCGTTTCTTTTCCGGCTATTCCTGTCCCCATAACTTGCAACCGCAAACAGCAGCAGGACATAAGCGAAGGCCGAACCGAATATGATCCACCCAGGAAGCACGCATCCTCCCTATGCAACAATCCCTGAAAACGAGCATAGGCGAATTCCGGGCCGTTGAGAATGAGCGCGGTCTGATCATAAAGTTCAAGACTACCGTGCAAAAAGCCTAATAAATGCAATCTTGACGAATTCCAAATGGGACAGGGAATCTATATGGTTGAACCCGTAGGGACAGTCACATAGCTTCAGCTCGCGAAGCAGGAGAGGGACCATCTGATGCTTAACGAATTTAAAACCTTCATTGCCCGTGGCAATGTCATGGATCTGGCCGTGGGTGTTATTATCGGGGCGGCGTTCAGCAAGATCGTCGATTCCGTCGTCAACGACCTTATCATGCCGATCGTCGGTGCGATTTTCGGCGGGTTCGATTTTTCGAACTACTTCCTGCCACTCAGTTCCAGCGTCACCGCCAGCTCGCTTGCCGCCGCACGCGATCAGGGCGCTGTCTTCGCTTATGGTAACTTTCTCACGGTCCTCATCAACTTCCTCATTCTCGCCTGGATCATTTTCCTGATGGTCAAAGGGGTCAACAAGCTTCGCGCTTCTGTCGACCGGAAAAAGATCGAGGAAAAGTCGGAACCGCCTCCGCCGCCGGAAGACGTCAAGCTTCTCACCGAAATCCGCGATCTGCTGAAGACGCGCTGAGGCTTAGATTGCCCCGGCGCGATATTGCTGACCATGGGTCAGCTCCCTCTCGCCGGGCATCCATCCATAAAGAAAATCCATGACTGTTGCACGGAATATCATGCATATCGCCCGTTCGATGCGATAAGAAGACACCAAACGGAGTGTCTTTAATGTCCATTTTGAACAGTCTGAGTGCGCGCTCTCTGGCGGCTCCCGAGAGCGGCATTGTCGAGGTCGTGAATTATGCCCGGGGACGGGACAATCTTCTGCCGCTTTGGGTCGGCGAAGGCGATCTGCCAAGCCCGGACTTCATCAACAAGGCGGCCATCGACGGACTCAACAATGGCGAGACCTTCTATACCTGGCAACGCGGCATTCCCGAATTGCGCCAGGCGCTCAGCAGCTACTACGAGCGTCACTTTTCAGCCTCTCTATCCGCAGATCATTTTTACGTAACAGGTTCCGGCATGCAGGCGATTGCGCTTGCGGTGCAGGCGCTGACCTCGCCGGGCGACGAGATGATCTATCTCACGCCCACCTGGCCCAATATTGTTGCCGCCATCGGCGTGGCGGGCGCAAAGGCGGTTGCAGCCGGCATCGATTTCCACGATGGTCGCTGGGATCTCGATATCGGCAAGCTGGAAAGTGCGATCACCGGTAAGACGAAGGCGCTCTTTATCAACACGCCGTCCAACCCGACCGGCTGGACCGCAACGCGAGACAATCTTCGCGATGTTCTGGCACTCGCCCGCAAGCACGACCTCTGGATCGTGGCGGATGAGATTTACGCACTTTATCACTATACCGGCACCCGTGCGCCGTCGTTCCTCGACGTGATGGAACCGGAGGACAAAATCGTCTTCGCCAATTCTTTTTCGAAGAACTGGTCCATGACGGGCTGGCGTGTCGGCTGGCTTGTGGCGCCGCCGGTCATCGGCCAGGTGATCGAGAACCTTATTCAATATTCCACCTCCGGCGTGGCGCAGTTCATGCAGCGCGGCGCAGTCGCGGCTCTCGACCATGGCGACGGTTTCGTCCGCGAGAACTACGAACGCGCTCTGACATCCCGCGACATTCTCTGCGATGCGCTGATCGCGACGAACCGCGTGGAAACATTGAAGCCGGATGGCGCTCTTTATGCCTTCCTCAAGGTGGACGGCGTCACCGACAGCCGCGCCACGGCTCTGGATATCGTTGACAAGACCGGCGTCGGCCTCGCGCCGGGCACCGCCTTCGGCCAAGGCGGGGAGCTGTTTCTCCGCGCCTGCTTCCTGCGCAACCCAAAGCAGATCGAAGACGCAGCCGATCGGCTTGCGTCCTATATTCTCGGCAGATAACCGCAATCCTGCGATAGCCCGCCCTGCCGCGCCGAATTTTGCCGCGGCAGGCAGATTTTCTACCAAAAGAATCATGGCGAGCCGCTAAAACTACAACCTCACGGCGTACCAATCGACGTGCGGACTTTTCTGTGCTATGCGCCTTGTGTTCCATTCATGAGAACATTTTCATCTAATAAATAAAACACACTTCATTGCGCTAACCAATCGTAAGCCACCTTTTCATAGGGGCAAGGGATAGGTGGGGTATTTGCTGTGCAAGTAATCAATGATGAAGAATTATTGGCTTTGATGGACGCAACAAAAGCAAACAGGGAAGTAATGTCATGGCTGTTCTGGTCACCGGTGGGGCCGGTTATATAGGAAGCCACATGGTGTGGGCTTTGCTCGACGCCGGTGAAGACGTCGTTGTTGTCGACCGTCTTTCGACGGGATCACGTTGGGCGGTCGCGCCAGCGGCGCGTTTCTATCTCGGCGACGTCGCCGATCGCGACTTGCTCGGCCAGATTTTCGAACACAACCAGATCGAGACCATTTTCCACTTCGCTGGCTCCGTCAGCGTCCCTGAATCGATCAGCCAGCCGCTGGAATATTACGAAAACAATACCGGCACGACCCGCGCCCTTGTTGCGGCGGCAGTCGGTCATGGTATCCGCAATTTCATCTTCTCTTCAACTGCCGCGGTCTATGGGAACCAACCCTTTGATGGCCCGGTGCCGGAAACGGCAGTTCTCAGCCCGGAAAATCCCTACGGCCTGTCGAAACTCGCCTCAGAAATCATGTTGCGCGATGTCGTGCAGGCACATGATTTCAACTATGTGGCGCTGCGTTACTTCAATGTTGCCGGCGCCGACCCGAAGGGCCGTGCCGGTCCGTCCCCCACGGGTGTGGCGAACCTCATCAAGGTAGCGTGCGAAGCGGCAACCGGCCGGCGCGACAAGGTGGAGGTTTACGGAACAGATTATCCGACCGCTGACGGCACCGGCGTTCGCGACTATATCCATGTCAGCGATCTGATCGACGCGCATATGCTCGCCATGGCGCATCTGCGTGCTGGTGGCGGCACACGAACGCTCAATTGCGGTTATGGCGTCGGCTATTCGGTACTGGACGTGCTGCACGCCGTGCAGCGGGAATCCGGAAACGATTTCCCGGTTATCCATTGTCCCCGCCGCGCCGGCGACATTGCCGCGATGGTTGCGGATTCGAGCCGCATCCAGTCGGAACTCGGATGGTCGCCGCGTTTCAATGATCTCACAACCATCGTTCGCACGGCCCTTCAGTGGGAGGCCAAACGTCAAGCCCAGCGAAGCGACAGGATTCTGCCTGGGCGGCATAAACTGGCAGCGATAGGCTGAGCGGCCGTTGGTTTTCGGGATGCGGTTCTACCTGACGGAAAAATAGAGGACCGGTCGATCCGAAAGAGTGGCAGCGGGAAGCCATTTCTCGCTGTCGAAATAGCTGCGCGTGAGCTTCAGTCCCGGCAATTGTTCCGTTGCCAGCAAAATCAGGTTCAGCCGATGCGGCGCAGACGGCTCCGGCTTTAGGGAGACGGAAATACCGAAATGCTCTGCCTGATAGGGTTGCAGCCTGCGTGCCGGCTCAAGCATGCTGGCAAGGTCGGCCCAGCGCGTCTGCTCGATGATCATCGCCAACGCGTCCTCAAGCTTCGTCAGAATAACGGCACCATCAGGTGTCTGCGGCGCAACCACTTTCATCCTGATAGAGCGAACCTCGTCGGACGCCTCGCCTCTTATGTCGAGAAAAAGCGATGCCCGTTCCGACGCGTTCGCCGTGTCCCCGACCACAAGATCGGCCATGCATTCGAAATTGCGGATCTTCACCGGGCTTGCGTGCCAGCCTTGCGGGTTGGAAAAGCCCGCCGCGGTAAAGCGGTCGCAGAGGTCCTTGCCGGACAGAACGAAGTCGCGGGCAAAGGATGCCCTGTCGCCGCCTTGCTCGAATTTCAGCAGATGCGGCGGTAGATTGAGCTTTTGGGCGGTAACCTTTTGCCGCTTGACGGGCTTCATCCGCGCTGGCTGCTCGGCGGAGCGTGTGGCAGGCGCAAGGTTGAGATAGCTCAGCAGGCTTTTGAGATGTTTCTTGTCATTGGCAAGCAGCACCGTTGCCAATATGGCAAGACAAACTGCCAGCACCGCAAACAGCAGCGCGCCAGGCCTTACTCTTTTTTGCAGGCTTGCGTCCATCGGGGAACCCTAATGGCTGCCGGGGGAGGGGCGTCAACCGGTTTTTGATATGGCTTTCGGGCTGTCGGCAACCCGGTGAATATACTGCGAGCTGAAGGTCATTAAAAATATTCTGTATTTCACCGCCGGATTTTCCGGCGGCGCAACGTTATTCGGAGGAATTTTTGAACGAGTCCTGTTCGTCCGCGCTGCTTTCGTCGTCGGCGACAGGAATGGCGTAGGAGCCGTTCAGCCAGCGGGCGAGATCGAGCGAGCGGCAGCGATCCGAACAGAACGGATAGTCTTCCCGTGTCGAGGGCCGCCCGCACTCCGGACATGGCTTCGTTTTCCGAAGCGGCGTGACATTTCCCGAACCTTCAGGAGATGATTTTGTCATGGTCTATCCTTCGAGCCAGCCCGACGTCACCTCGAACCCTTCACCGGAAAGAAGCGACATGGTCTCATACAGCGGCAGGCCGACGACATTGGTGTAGGAGCCGGTCAGTTTCTGCACGAATGAGCCGGCAATGCCCTGGATACCATAGGCCCCGGCTTTGCCGCGCCATTGCCCAGAGGCGATATAGGCGTCGATCTCGCGCGTGGTAAGGCGTTTGAAACGCACCTTGGTTTCCACAACCTTCTGACGGATCTTGCCGCCGGGCGTCACAAGGC
Organism: Rhizobium sp. Root491; assembly: GCF_001427205.1. Taxonomy (NCBI): domain Bacteria; kingdom Pseudomonadati; phylum Pseudomonadota; class Alphaproteobacteria; order Hyphomicrobiales; family Rhizobiaceae; genus Rhizobium; species Rhizobium sp. Root491. Next base: position 936,246 of record NZ_LMFF01000001.1, on the reverse strand, counting down.
AGATGCCGGTATAAACCCAATGGCTGCGCCCCGAGAGAAGATGCAGCGCTGCGGAAGCCTCCTCGGTATATTCCGCCTTGCCGACAATGCGGCGACCCACGGCCACCACGGTGTCGGAGCCGAGAACATAGGCGTCTTTCCACGTCTGCTCGCTCTTCAGCGCCGCATGCGCAGCCTCGGCCTTCTGTAGCGACAGGCGACGGCACAGCGTGCGCGGATGCTCAAGCTTTACGGGCGTTTCGTCGATATCCATCGGCATCAGACGTGCCGGCTCGATGCCGATCTGGTGCAATAGTTCCAGACGCCGCGGCGAACCGGATGCCAGAACGAGCTTTTGTTTTGAGTTGGTCATTGCGCTGCCCGGGCTTCCGAATGCCGAAAACGGATTACTTGAAGCGATAGGTGATGCGGCCCTTGCTCAGGTCGTAAGGTGTCATTTCGACCAGCACCTTGTCGCCCGCCAGAACGCGGATACGGTTCTTGCGCATGCGGCCCGCCGTGTGGGCGATGATTTCGTGTTCGTTCTCAAGCTTCACGCGGAATGTTGCGTTCGGCAGCAATTCGGTTACGATGCCCGGGAATTCGAGGACTTCTTCTTTTGTCATGTAAGGGTTTTCTTCCTGTTGATAGTGCCGGACCTGTCGTGTCCGGGAAAATTGCGCGGAAACTACACAATCCCGGCACATTTGTGAACCTCTAAAGCATCACGGCGAAAATCGGAACCGATTTTCGCCAGGTCAGAGGTGCGGATCGAATAAATGCCTGTCCTGTGCGGCGTTTGAAGTGTCTGGTCCGATCGAAACGGACACTCAACCTCAGTCTTTTGAAAGCGTATCCGCCGCCGGCTGCGGCCTACCTGGCAGGCGTTCGGCAATCAGCCTGGCAAGATGATCCCGCACCTCGCGATAGGCATCGAGAATCTGGTCCCGCGTGCCGGTGATGACGGTTGGGTCCATGGTTGGCCAATAGACAACGTCGAGCGAGTTGGAGCGTGTCAGTTCAAGTGCTGCATGATGAGCTTCGGGTGTCAATGTAATGATCAGATCGAAAAAATCATCCTCGATCTCGTCCAATGTACGCGGTTTGTGTTTGCCGAGCGAAAATCCCTGTTCTTCCAGAACCGCATCCACAAAGGGGTCACGCTCGCCCGCACGCACGCCGGCCGACTGGATGTAGATGCCGGGCGCCACCAGTCGTTTGGCGATGACCTCGGCCATGGGAGAACGGATGGAGTTCATACCGCACATGAAGAGGACCGATTTGGGAGCCTGTCCCCCATTTGGAGCCGTGGCGGGATCTCTCATCTCTAACCCCGCCAATAAAGCACACAGACAAGGGTGAAGAGACGGCGCGCAGTATCGAAATCGATTTTGATCTTGCCGGAAAGCCGGTCCATCAAAGTCTGCGAGCCGTCATTGTGAATGCCCCGCCTGCCCATGTCGATCGCCTCGATCTGGCTTGGAGTGGAGGAGCGTATCGCCTCGTAATAGCTTTCGCAGATCAGGAAATAATCCTTGATGATGCGGCGAAACGGCGTCAGCGACAGGATATGGGTCGAGACATCCTTCTCGTCTTCGGTCTTGATCGAGAAAACCAGCTTGGCATCGACCAGCGATATGTGCAGCCGGTATGGGCCGCCCTCATGGCCGAATGGTTCGAACGTGTTTTCCTCTATCAGATCGAAAATGGCGACGGCGCGTTCATGCTCCACGTCCGGCGTGGACCGGCCGATGCTATCGTCCAGAACCACATCGCAGAGCCGGAAATCGCCTGAAGCCATCTCTTAACTTTCCGGGTTGAGGCGAATGGAGACGGAGCGCGCATGCGCGTCCAGCCCCTCCGAACGGGCAAGGGTGATCGCCGCCGGCGCAAGCTGCCGCAGCTGCTCAGGCCCGAGACGCAGGATCGAGGTACGCTTGACGAAATCCAGCACTGAAAGGCCGGAAGAGAAGCGCGCTGAGCGCGCCGTCGGCAGAACGTGGTTGGAGCCGCCGACATAATCGCCGATCACCTCAGGCGTATGGCGCCCGACGAAGATCGCGCCGGCATTGCGGATATGCGCCATCAGCGCGTCCGGATCGTCAACGGCAAGCTCCAGATGCTCGGCCGCAATGCGGTTGGCCAAGGGAATGGCATCGGTGAGCTTTTCGACGAGAATGATCGCACCGAAATCCGCCCAGCTCGCCGCTGCCGTCTCGGCGCGCGACAGCCGTTTCAGCTGCCGTTCCACCGCCGCCTCCACCGCCTTGCCGAGTTCGGCATTGTCGGTGATGAGAATGGACTGCGCGCCACGGTCATGCTCCGCTTGCGCGAGAAGATCGGCGGCCAGCCAGTCCGGATCGTTGCCCCTGTCGGCAATGACAAGCACTTCGGAGGGCCCGGCGATCATGTCGATGCCAACAGTTCCGAAGACATGCCGTTTCGCGGCCGCCACATAGGCATTGCCGGGGCCGACAATCTTGGCGACAGGCGTGATTGTTTCCGTGCCGTAGGCGAGTGCAGCCACGGCCTGTGCGCCGCCAATGCGGTAGATTTCCTCAACACCTGCGATGCGCGCGGCGGCAAGAACGGCGGGGTTTATCACGCCGCCATTCGCCGGCACGACCATGACGATACGCTCTACACCGGCAACCTTGGCCGGGACAGCGTTCATAAGGACGGAGCTTGGATAGCTCGCGGTGCCGCCGGGCACATAAAGGCCGACAGCTTCGATCGCCGTCCAGCGTGAACCGAGGCCCACACCGATCTCGTCTTCGTAGATATCGTCCTTCGGCATCTGCCGCGCATGGTGTTTTTCAATGCGCCGGGCTGCGAGTTCGAGAGCTTCGATGACACTTCTGTCAACGGCTGCGACGGCCGCATCGATCTCTTCCGCTGTCACCCGCATCGAGACCTTCGAGAAATCGATGCCGTCGAATTTAATGGAGTAGTGGGCAAGGGCCGCATCGCCGCGATTGCGGACGTCATCGATGATGTCGCGAACGGTCGCGTTGACGTCTTCCGAAACTTCCCTCTTGGTTGTCAGGAAGGCAGCGAATTTCTGTTCGAAATCAGCCGATGCCCGCTCCAGCCAGATTGCCACGCCATTACCCTCTCATTTTCCTCGCGGCGATCCCGCGAGGTGCACGAACTCACCGCAGAAAAATGCGGCTCTGGTATGTGGCATAAATCGAAACAGTGACGAAAGGCAACCGTTGCAATGGCGTGGAGAGCTTATTCGCTATCGGGATGATGCGGTTTGGCGGCAGTTTCCCAGGCGCCGCTCACATCCGTCAGCTGCGCCTCGATGCATTCGACATCCAGTGCGATAGCCCCGCCGCCCGAAAGCGTCAGTTCGACGGCGCCATCAGGACCTTCGCCGTTCTGCACGAAGCGGATTGCAAGGAGCGAAAGCACCTGTTCCTTATCACTGCGATTGATGCCGTGCGAGCGGACGGCGGAGACCCGCTTCAGGAAAACCACGCTGCGGCATCGCTCCGGCGGCAGGTTCTTCTTATTCGCGCTTTCCCAGACGAAACGATTGGCGGAAAGTGTAAATTGGCCCTGCTTTGCCTCGAATGCAACGTCCTTCAGTTTGAAGACGCTGTCCTGCATGTGCGTCGAAATGACGGAGAGATCTTCAGTATCCAGCGCGAGCAATTTCAGGCCGCTCATCGTTTTCTTCCTTTTCCGCGGGGCCGCGCCCGCAATGTCTATTCCTTGTACAGGAAATAGGCAGTCGCGGCCCGCTCTGCAACGGGGAGAAAACGAATGAACGGCGATGAAAGGATCAATCGCTGACGCGTTCGACCAGCGCACCGCAGCGGGTGAGCTTTTCTTCAAGCCGTTCGAAACCGCGATCGAGGTGGTAGACGCGCGAAACCATGGTCTCGCCTTCCGCCACCAGGCCCGCAATGACCAACGACACCGAGGCGCGCAGATCGGTTGCCATGACAGGCGCACCCTTCAGGCGGGTAACGCCTTCGATACGGGCCATCTGCCCGGAGAGCGAAATCTTCGCGCCGAGACGGGCCAGTTCCTGCACATGCATGAAGCGGTTTTCGAAGATGGTTTCGGTAATGTGGGATACACCCTGCGACCGGGTCATCAGCGCCATGAACTGCGCCTGAAGGTCGGTCGGGAAGCCGGGGAAGGGTTCGGTGACGATATCGACGGGCTGAATGCCGTTGCCGTTGCGCACGACGCGCAGACCGGTCTCCGTGTCGCTGATCGACACTCCGGCAAGCCGCAGCGTGTCCAGCGCATTGTCGAGCAGCGATGCACGCGTGCCTTCCAGCACCACATCACCGCCAGCCATGGCAACGGCCATGGCATAGGTGCCGGTCTCGATACGGTCAGGCAGCACCCGGTGGCGTGCGCCGGAAAGCGAGGTGACGCCCTCGATGGTGATGGTGGAGGTGCCAGCGCCCTCGATCTTCGCGCCCATCGCAGTCAAGCAGTGCGCTAGATCGACGACTTCCGGTTCGCGGGCGGCGTTGTGAATGACGGTGGTGCCTCTTGCAAGGCTCGCGGCCATCAGCATCACATGCGTCGCGCCGACGGAGACTTTCGGGAAGGTATAAACAGCGCCGATCAGGCCGCCCTTTGGAGCGCTGGCGTTGATATAGCCGCCATCGATCTCCATCGTTGCGCCAAGCGCCTGCAGGCCCTCGATGAACAGGTCCACCGGACGGGTGCCAATGGCACAGCCGCCGGGCAGTGAAACGCGCGCACGGCCTTCACGGGCCAGAAGCGGGCCGATGACCCAGAAGCTGGCGCGCATCTTGGAAACCAGCTCGTAAGGTGCGGTGGTGTCGACAATGGTACGGCAGGTGAAGTGGACCGTGCGGGAATAGGCTTCGCCCTGGCTTTCGCGACGGCCATTGACCGAAATATCGACGCCATGATTGCCGAGAATACGGATGAGCTGCTCGACGTCCGCCAGATGCGGCACGTTTTCGAGCGTCAGCGTATCGCTGGTCAGAAGCGAAGCGATCATCAACGGCAGAGCGGCGTTTTTCGCGCCGGAGATGGGAATGATGCCGTTGAGCTTGTTACCACCCGTAATTCTGATGCGATCCATGCGTCCCTACGGGCCTATGCCCGCCTTTCTTAATCATGCCTTGCGGAAATGCGCGTCCTTAGACGAGTTTCCGCGGCGTTTCAAATGATGCTGGTGAATTCTCTATGAGGATGATTCGTCCGTTTTTGCGGCAGGCAGGCCAATCGTCTCATCCGCATCGCCGGCCCGGCGCGCGCGAACCTGCTGTTTGCGCTTCTGCAGGTTTTCACGCAGCTTCTTCGCTGCCCGCGCCTTGCGCTCCGCCTCGCGTTGCCGCGCCTTCTCGCCGGGACCTGCCTGCGCGTTTCCGCTTGCCGCAAGGGCAACGGGGTCTTCTGAAGCGTTCACGGAAACCGCCGCCTTTGCCTGTTTGTCATGATGTTCGTTCATAAATTCAGCAATATCCGAAAAATACGTTTTTCAACAGGGGGAACGCTTTTTTGCCCCGCTTGTTGAAGAATATCGTTTTGCGACTTGCGCTCGTCAAAAACCTATGGCAATAGGCCGCCACGCTTGATGCTGAAGCAAACGCTTCGGCACCGGATGCTGCTATAGCTCAGGGGTAGAGCACTCCCTTGGTAAGGGAGAGGCCGAGAGTTCAAATCTCTCTAGCAGCACCATTTTTCCCAATAAAATCAGAAATTTACTCAACGTGACGGTGGGTCTTGTCCACGATGTCGGCTTGCTTTTTCGCGCATTCTGCACTGGTCTCGGTAAATGTGAAAACCGCGCCTCTTGCGAAGCGCGGTTTCCATTTCCGAATATTCTGTTGCTGCCAGAGCGGGACGAAACCGCCCGTAGCCAACGGGCGCCGCTTACTGGCGGAATAGCGACAGGATATTCTCGGAGCTGGTATTGGCGATGGAGAGCGACTGGATTGCCAGCTGCTGCTGGGTCTGCAGAGCCTTCAGCTTGGTGGACTCTTCGTTCATGTCGGCATCAACGAGACGTCCGACGCCCTTGTCGATGGAGTCTGTGAGCTTGTTGACGAAATCTTCCTGAAGATCGAGGCGCATCTTGATGGAGCCGAGATCGGCGCTCGCGCTGATCAGCGATTCCAGCTTGGTGTTGACGAACTGGATCATGTTGTCGAGGCCGTCATTGTCCGTCAGCGGCTGACCCTTGGCGTCCAGCAAACCGCTGAGATCCTTGGTGATGTCGAGATCGATCAGCGAGTAGCCGAGCTTCTGCGCCATCTGCGAGGCTGCGGCGCCTGTTTCAAGGTAAATATTGTTGTTGGAAGAACCGCCGGTTCCGATCGCGGTCACGGTGGTGCCGGCAGGCGTCGGCGCCGTATTGTTGGCTTTCACGTAGAGGGCTTCACCCGCTGCGTTTTCGCCGATCTTGAAGTAGGTGCCGTTGTTTCGTGCGGTTGTCGCCGCAGCAACGGTTACGAGGCCGGTTACTGCGTCTGGAGCAGAAACTGTGGTCGTCGTCCCCGAGGGGAAACCCAGAAGCTGGGATTGCGTGAACACCTTTGCGGTAGAGGGCGTGTTTGTGGCAACACCTGCGGGTGTGGTCGTGGTGATCTCGTAATTGCGCAGGGAGCCTGTATCGGAATAATGGGCGGCGCTATCGAGGATACCGTTTTTCGCCGCACCGGTCGAGGTATCGAAAAGGGCAGTCTTGTTGTCGACCTGAACGTTGATCGTCTTGACTGCAACATTGCCCGCGCCGTCACGGATGAAGGAGCCGACGATCTGCTTCGTTATCGGGGTGAGGTTGCCGGATGCGTCGCTGATCTTGCCCTTAAGCCAGTTTTCGCCGGAGAAGGAGGCGGATTCGCCGATGCTTTTCAGCTGGTCCTGTAGCTGACGGATTTCTTCCTGGATCTTTGCCTTGTCGACGCCGGCCTCGCGGGCGGCAACCAGCTTCTTGCTGATTTCCTTGACGACATCGACAGTGGTTTCCATGGCGGAATAGGCTGTATCGACCTTTGCGGCGCCGAGGCCGAGGGCGTCCTGAACAGCGGAAAGAGCACCGTTATCCGAACGCATGGTGGTCGCGATAGACCAGTAGGCGGCGTTGTCGGAGGCGGTTTTGACGCGCAGGCCGGAGGACACACGCGACTGCGTTTCTTCCATGTCGCTGCCGATTGCGCGGAGGGTCTGAAGGGCGGCCATTGCCGCGACGTTCGTCAAAATGCTGGTCATAATTATTTGCCCCTTGATTGGCTTAAATGAAAAGGGACATTCCGGATTGCCGCCGGTAACGATCGCGCGGCTTGATGCCTGTTAACCTCTTTTTCGTCTTGGTTAACCAATCGTTTCGATGGCTAGGTTTTAGGGCCCGAATGGTTAACAAAGCCTAAACTGTCGTTAATAAAAATTAGGAAATGATAATTTCTCTTAACCATGACGGAAAAAGCCGCACCCTTTCGGATGCGGCTCGATTTTCTGGCGATGTCTTTTCCGATTAACGGAAGAGCGACAGGATGCTCTGCGAGTCGTTGTTGGCGATCGACAGGGCCTGAACAGCCAGCTGCTGCTGGGTCTGAAGAGCCTTCAGCTTGGTGGATTCTTCGTTCATTTCAGCGTCGACGAGACGGCCGATACCCTTGTCGAGCGAGTCGGTCAGCTTGTTGACGAAGTTTTCCTGCAGTTCGATGCGCATCTTGACCGAGCCGAGGTCGGCAGCGGCGGAGGTCATGCTCTGGAGCTGCTTGTCAACGAAGGAAACCATGGCGTCGAGGTACTGGTTTTCCGAGACTGCCGAGCCGTCGCTGTTCTTGAATGTGCCGGTCAGGTCCTTGGTGATGTCCAGAGACGTCAGGGAGTAGGTGAGCTGCGTTGCGAGCTGGGCCGTTGCGCCTTCTTCCAGGTAGATCTTGGTGGTGCCGTCGAGGCCAACGGCAATGTTGGTCTTGGTTGCCGGCGCGGTCGGCGCAGTCGTGTTGATTTTCACATACTGGTCGTTGCCAAGATTGAAGTAGGTGCCGTTGACGTCGGGGGCTGTCGCATCGGCGTTAGCGATCGTGACGATACCCGTTGCAGCAGCGGTGGTGAAGGTGACGGCGGTGCCGGCAGTTGCTTCCTTCAGACCCTTCAGCTGGGCTTCAGTGTAAACCTTGGCTGCTGCAACCTTGGTCACCGGCTGGGCGGCGCCTACGCCGTCCGAGTCATTGGTGATTTCGAACAGCTTGTAGCTGCCCGTGGAAGAAAAATAGGCGTAGGAGTCGAGGACGCCCTGCTTGTCCTTTGCAGCGCCCGAAGACGTGTCGAAAAGCACCGTGTTGCGGCTCAGGTCAACGTTGACGGTCTTTACGGACACGTTGCCGGCAGCGTCGCGGATGAAGGAGCCAACGATCTGCTTGGTGACGTTCTTCAGTTCGCCAGCGCCGTTGCTGACGGTTGCCTGCAGCCAGTTTTCACCGGAGAAAGACGAGGAGCTGGAGATCGACTTCAGCTGATCCTGCAGCTGGGTGATTTCTTCCTGGATCTTGGACTTGTCGACACCGGGTTCGCGGGCGGCAACCAGCTTGTTCTTGATTTCCTTGACGACGTCGATGGAGGATTCCATACCCGAATAGGCAGTGTCGACCTTTGCGGCGCCGAGGCCGAGGGCGTCCTGAACAGCAGAAAGCGCACCGTTGTCCGAACGCATCGTGGTCGCGATCGACCAGTAAGCGGCGTTATCGGAAGCTTCGCCGACGCGCTGGCCGGAAGACACGCGGTCCTGCGTCGTTTCCATGTTCTGGCCGATGGAGCGCAGGGTCTGGAGTGCAGACATAGCTGCTACGTTAGTGAGAATGCTCGTCATAGTAAATTTGCCCCTTGAATGGCTGATTAAAGAAGGGACATTCCGGTCTCACCGGGAACAGCGCACAGCATCATGCCTGCTAACCTGCTGATTTTTAATGGTTAGCTCGCCGTTTCGATGGCTCTAGCTAACCTCCATATGGTTAATGAAGAGCTAAGGGTCGCAAAAAAATGCACACGCTGAGATTTTATTATGCAATCTTCGCGCGCATGCGCGCGTAGCCTGAAATGTTTAAAAAATAATAAAGCCGCACCCGTTTCCGGATGCGGCTTTGGTAAAAGGGCAATACGCTTGGGTCAGCCTCCGTCACGTTTGCCTGTTTCACGCAATTGCAAGACGGTCAGCCTCCGCTTGCGATCCTGCGTGTAGTGTCATTCAGGCCAGCGGCTATCCGCTTGTCCATACCCAAAATCTGACAGCCGGTGCTTTCCAATTCCCTAATTTCAGGGCGCTCCCGGCGCTTCGCTCAAATCGTGGTAAATGCTTTCAAAGCAAGGATGGTAAACGAAATCTTCCCGTTTGCGGAGCACTCCACAAATGCAAAACCGCGCCCTTTCGGGCGCGGCTCGACTTTTGTAATTTTCGGTCCGATTAACGGAAGAGCGACAGGATGTTCTGCGAGTCGCTGTTGGCGATCGACAGAGCCTGGATTGCCAGCTGCTGCTGCGTCTGCAGAGCCTTGAGGCGGGTCGACTCTTCGTTCATGTCGGCGTCAACCAGACGGCCGATACCCTTTTCCATCGTTGCCGTCAGCTTGGAAACGAAGTCACCCTGCATCGAGATGCGGTTGGAGACCGCGCCCAGATCGGCAGCAGCGCTGTTGAGGGTTTCAAGCTGCTTGTCAACGTGGGTGATGAGCTTGTCGAGGATGTCGTTGTCCGTTGCAGCGGCAGTGCCGAGCATGGTGGCACCAGCGCCCTTGTAGATGCTCAGGTCGGAAATATCGAGGTTCGAAACCGACTGCTTAACGCCGTCTGCTACAGCTGCCTTGTCGAGGATGCCCGTACCCTTGCCGTCTGTTACAGCGCCGGTATCGAACAGAACGTTCGAGCCGCTGAGCTGCAGATCGACGCGCTGAACCTTGACGGCGCCAGCGGAGTCACGGGTGAAGGAAGCAACAACCTGCTTCTTCAGGTTGGCAATAGCCGCATCGTCAGTACCGGCAGCGAATGCTGCGCCGTCGTTGGATGCTTTCGTCTTCAGCCAGTTTTCACCGTTGAAGGTCGCGGAGTCGGCGATCGACGTCAGCTGCTTCTGGAGCTGGCCGATTTCCTTCTGGATCTTCTTCTTGTCGGCAGTCGGGTCCTGGGCAAGGATCAGCTTGTCCTTGATTTCCTGAACGACCTTGATCGTCGCTTCCATGCCGGAGTACGCGGTGTCGACCTTGGCTGCGCCGATGCCGAGTGCGTCAGAAACGGTGGAGAGCGCCGAAGCGTCCGAACGCATCGTGGTCGCGATGGACCAGTAAGCGGCGTTGTCGGAGGCGGAGCCTACCTTCAGGCCGGTCGAGATACGACCCTGCGTGGTCTCCATGTTGTTGCCGATCGAACGCAGCGTCTGGAGAGCAGCCATAGAGGAGGCGTTGGTGAGAATGCTTGCCATAGTATTTTGTCCCTTGTTTTTACGAGATACTGGAGTTGGGGACATTCCGGACTTTGTATTACCGGTCACAACGTTTCGGCTTCATGCCACTCGGTTCCGAATTACTTGCCTTTGGAAACCAAACCCGCTGTGTGTAGGGAGAATTTGGCAGCAAAGAATTGCCCAATTGTTAATTTGAGCATTAAGAAATACTAGAAAATACTTATGGTTACTGCGACGTATATTTAATTGGTAAGTTTTTAATTTAAAATTATAGTTATCTGACCCCTAGCAAAAACGGTAACCAAAGGGTTAAAACGCGAAAACCCCGCAGCCGTGGGGCTGCGGGGTTAACAAACAGGATTAACGAAGATTATTTCGGCACAGTTGCCGTCAGTTGAACGATCTCACAAGGCTGCCGACCAGCAGGTTCCAGCCGTCGATCAGCACGAAAAAAAGGATCTTGAACGGCAAGGAAATCGAGGTGGGTGGCAGCATCATCATGCCCATGGCCATGGTGATGGTGGCGACGATGAGATCGATGACCAGAAACGGCAAGATGATCAGGAAACCGATCTCGAAACCGCGCCGGATTTCCGAAAGCATGAAGGCCGGAACGAGCACGCGGTAGTCGACCACATTGTCGGTCATCACGACCTGTCCGCGCTCGCGGGCGATATCGACGAACAGCTTCAGATCCTTGTCGCGCGTATTGGCGTTCATGAAGGTACGGAAGGGTTCGGCGATGCGCCCAATGGCCTGCTGTTCGTTGATCTGGTTCTGCAACAACGGCTGCACGCCGTCTGTCCAGGCTTTATCGAAGGTCGGCGACATGACGTAGAAGGTCATGAACATCGCCATCGACAAGAGGATCATGTTCGACGGGGTCGAGGCAAGCCCCATGCCGGAGCGCAGGATCGAAAAGGCGATCACGAAGCGTGGAAAGCTCGTGACCATGATCAGGATGCCCGGCGCGACTGACAAGACCGTCAAAAGGCCGAAGGTGCGGATGATCCATGCGGCGACGGATCCGTCTATCTGTGTATTGAACAGATCGGTCGGAAATTGCTGGGCGTTGGCAAGGCCCGGCAAAGCCAGAAGAACAGCGATGGTAACAAGAAATCGAATCATTCGATGACAAAGGTCCGGAACATGACCTTGGATACGCGCCCTTGAGAGCGCAGGTCAACTCGTTCCTGAATGTCATCCTTAAGATATTGAAAGCCGCGCGGCCCTTCCAGCTGCTGAAGGGAAACGGTGCGGACGTAGGCCATGATATCCTGATGGATATCCTCCGCGAGATTGACCTCGACCGGACCCTTGAACATCAGCGCCACTTCAAGCCGCACCCAGTTCGTGGAGGGGTATGCAAGGTTGGTGGTGATGGGATCGAGCTGGACGATACCGTTCGCCTCTGCCGGGATTTTATCGATGCCCTCGCCCTTCTTCTCGCCATGTTCGCCGGCGGCAGCCGGGGCATGCGCCTCGGCGCCGGCGATCTTCGGGGCGACCATGCCGCCCACGAACCAGCCGCCGCCCGCACCCAGCAGGGTGAGGATTGCAACGCCAGCGATGGTCATGACCATCGGCGAGGATTTTTTCTTGCCCTCAGTCTGTTCGTTTTCCATGGGTCAGTCCCGCTTTCGCATGTCGGCGTCAGAGCGGCGAGAACAGGTCGACGACCTGCTGACCGACCGGGGGTTGCTGCACTTCCGTCAGGCGGCCGCGACCACCGTAGGAGATGCGCGCCTCGGCGATGCGCTCGTAGGAGATCATGTTCTGCGCGTCGACATCCTGCGGCCTGACGATACCGCCGACGTTGAGGATGCGGATTTCGTGATTCACGCGCACTTCCTGCGAACCGCTGATGATGAGGTTGCCGTTTTCGAGAATGCCGGTCACCACGGCCGCCACCATCAGCGTCAGCTTTTCGGAACGCTTGGTCTTGCCCTTGGCCTGGGTGTCTGTGTCGGAGCCGTATTTGATGTTGGAATCTGCCTCCGGCGTCCAACCTAAGATTTCCGCCTTTGCCTTCCAGTTCAGGCCGCTGGAATTGGTGCGGTTGCGCTCGGTTTCGTTGTCGAAATCGGCCTTGTCGTTGATCTGGATGTTGACGGTCAGGATGTCGCCGATGTTAAGCGCACGTAGATCCTTAAACAGTGCACCCTGGCTGTCGCTCCACAACGAATAGCCACTCGCCATGTGCTTTGGCTGCTTCGGATACATGCCCATCTGCGGCGTCTGGCTGAATTGCAGGCCGCTGCCGATCGGGCTCATTGCGGGAGCGTTGCCGATTTCCTTCAGGGTCTGGTTGTTCTGGCAGCCGGCAAGCAGGGCAAGCGGCAGGAGGAGGGCCGGAAGACGCGGGGTCATGAAGGATCCTTCGAAGTGTTTTTGTCGATTGCCTGCGACATGATGCCGGCGACGATTGCGGCTTTCTGAGCATCCATTTCACTGAGGATGAGGCCCGATTGACGTGGCGGAAGCTGCATGATGATGGCAGCCGCGATTTCCACATGCATCTTCTCGAGCTGCGGTGCTGCGGCATCCGCCTTCATCGTCTTGTAGATATCGACCAGATTGCTTTTCGCCTGCTCGAGGAAATGATTGCGGCGTGCCAGCCAGTCCTCATATTCCGCCTTGCGGTCCTGCAACGCGGAAATGCGCTCGTTGACGTCAGCCTGAAGCTTTTCCAGCTCCTGCTTCTGCATGAGATAGCGCTGGTCGCGGGCCGCATCGGCAATATTGGTGCAGAATTTCTGGATTTCATCCTGCGTGCTGAGTTCGGACACCACGGTCTGCTGGCTTTCGGCGCCAGCGGCGGGCAACAGGAAAAGCAGCGAGGCAACGGCCGTGCACCGGGCAAAGCCATTCCTGAAAGCAGTTTTCTTCTGAAGTTCCATCATTGCAGCACGAGCTCCGCCTGAAGGGCGCCGGCGGATTTGATGCCTTGCAGAATGGCGATGATGCCGTCCGCCTTGAGCCCGATGCTGTTGAGACCGGCAACCAGCGTGCGAAGGTCAGGGCCTTCGACGATGGCGACCTTGCTGCCTTCCTGCAGTGCCATGATATCCGTCTGCGGTTGCACCGCCGTCTCGCCGCGCGAGAAGGGTGCCGGCTGGATGACCTGCGGCGATTCCGTCACCTGCACGGTCAGCGTTCCATAGCTCACCGCCACGCGGGAAATACGCACATCCGCGCCGATTACGATCGTGCCCGTGCGCTCGTTGATCACGACCTTCGCCGGCGTATCCGTCTGGACCGTCAGGTTTTCGATTTCCGCCATCAACCGGGTCAGGTCGGCGGTGCGGGGCTTCTGCACCGAGATTTCCTGCGAATCGCGCGGTTCGGCGATGCCATCACCGTAACGGGCGCGGGCAAAGGCGTTAACGACATCGGCGACGCGCACCGCGGTCGAAAAATCGGGATTGCGCAGCTGAAGGACCAGATTGACCGAATCCTTGAATTTCGACGGCAGTTCCCGCTCGATGATCGCGCCGTTCGGCACGCGCGCCGAGGTCGTGACGCCCTGCGTCAATGTCGCTGCATCGCCCTGTGCCGAAAAGCCGTTGACGATCAGTGCTCCCTGAGCGACCGCATAGATCTGCCCGTCTGCACCGGAAAGCGATGTCATGATGAGGTTGCCGCCGCGAAGCGAGGAGGCGTCGCCGAGCGAGCTGACCGTCACGTCTACACGGCTGCCGGGGCTGGCGAATGGCGGCAGGTTGGCCGTCACCATCACGGCGGCGATGTTCTTGGCATTGGACTGGCCGCCCTGCGTGGTGATGCCGAGGTTCTGCAGCATGGCGCGCATGGACTGTTCGGTGAAGGGTGAAGAGCGCAGGCTGTCGCCGGTGCCCTGTAGGCCCACGACGAGACCATATCCGATCAGCTGGTTGTCGCGTCCGGCCTGCAGGGATGCGATATCCTTGATACGGGACGTGTCTGCCTGAGCTGGCGGCGTCGAGATAAAGGGCAGGGCCGAAATGACCAGAGCCGCACAGAGGATACGAAGCACTTTCATTTCGCCATAACCTGAATGGTTCCGTCCTTCATGACGGTACCGCTGACCATCACGCCGGAATCGATGTTGCGTACCCTTACGACCTCGCCGAGCGAGCCGTCGCTCATGGGCGTTCCGGACGCCATCAGCGTCATGTTGCCGATGTGGAAAACGAGTTTGACGCTCGTGCCGCGCACCACAAGTGACGGTTCACGAAGCGCTGCAATGGGGATTGTGCGGCCGGGAAGCAATGTCTGCTTGGAGATCATGCCTTCCACTTCGCTGATATCGCTCGCGTAACCAGCGGAAATGTTGGGGTTGGTCACTTCCACCGGCTTCACCTGTTCGGGCGTGATCGTCTCGCCCGGATAGATCGTGCGAGTAGGAACCAGCGCGGTCGGTGCCTGTGCAAAAGCGGGTGCCATGGCACCCAGTGAAAAGGCAGACGCAAGGCACATACGGACGAGTGCCGTTCTGCAGCTGCTATGTTTCCGGCCAAACCTCATGTCCGCCTGCCTTTCCGTTCTTACTTCAGGTTCTTGCTGACAATCGAAGCCATTTCGTCAGCGGTGGTGATGACCTTGGAATTCATCTCGTAGGCGCGCTGCGCTGTGATGAGGTCGGTGATTTCCTTGACGGCATCGACGTTCGAGCCTTCGAGGTAGGATTGCTTGATGTAGCCGTAGCTCGGATCGTCAGGCACGCCGATAACGGCGGCGCCGGAGGCCGGCGTCTGGGAAAAGAGGTTGTCACCGAGCGGCTTCAGGCCCGCCTCGTTGGCAAAGTTGGCGATGGTCAACTGGCCGAGTTCAGTGAAATCCGCAGCGTTGCCGATGCGGGCGGTCACCTGACCCGTGCGGGTGATGGTGATGTCCTGCGCGTCGGTCGGGATATTGATGTTCGGGATGACATTGTAGCCATCAACCGTCACGAGGTTGCCGTCAGCATTCTTGTTGAAGGCGCCGGCGCGGCTGTAGAGCGTCGAACCGTCGGCCGCCTCGATCTGAAACCAGCCCTGGCCGATGATTGCCACGTCGAGCTTGTTGCCGGTTTCGATCAGGTTGCCCTGGGTGTGGATGTTGCGCACCGCGGAAGTCTGCACGCCGAGGCCGATATTCGCTCCCTCAGGCACGATCGCCTGGTTGGCACGGTTCGGCACACCCTGCATGCGTTCGGTCTGGTACAGAAGATCGGTAAACTCTGCACGCGCGCGCTTGTAGCCGGTGGTGTTGATGTTGGCGATGTTGTTGGCAATGACTTCCAGATTGGTCTGCTGGGCGTCCATACCGGTGGCAGCGATGGCAAGAGCTCTCATGTCATTTTTCCTGCGGGGCTAGAGCATTTCCAGTAAAGGCGCGGAGCGGTTCTACGTCCGGAAAGTGCTTAAAAACAAAGGCCTAGAGCGCGGCCAACGATTGGCGTCAAACCGGACGCGCTCTAGATCTGCATCTTGGTAATGTCCAGATAGGCCGACACGATCTTGTCGCGGAACGCGATGGCCGTTTGCAGCGACTGCTCGGCCGAAAGCACGGCATCGACCACTTCGCGTGTGTTTGCCTTGCCCTGAATACCTTCGAAGGAGGCCACTTCCGCCTTCTTCAGGTTGTTCATCGCATCCGTCGACATATTGCCGAGAACGCTTGCGAAGCTTGCGCCCGTCTGCTGGGCGGGCGTCGTCTGCTGGCTGCCGAAAATGCTGTCGGTCAGCGAAGAGACGTTGCTCGTGCCACGCGTGAGCGAGAGGGAACCGAGTTGTTTGATGCCGTCGATCATTGCGATGCTTTCAGAAGGTCGATGGTGGAGGCGACGAGGTCGCGTGTCTGGCGGATGACCTGGAGGTTGGCGTCGTAGCTGCGGTTGGCTTCGCGCATATCCGCCATTTCGATCAGAACGTTGACGTTCGGCATCTTGACCATGCCGCTGGTGTCGGCGGCCGGATTGCCGGGGTCGTATTCATGGACGAAATCGCCGCGGTCGACGCCAAGCTTCTTTACCGTCACGCGCTGCACGCCGCTTACGCGGTCAAGCTCGGAGCCGAATGTCACGGTCTTGCGCCGATAGGGGTCGGCGCCAGGCGTGTCGCCGGTCGATCTTGCGTTGGCAATGTTTTCCGAAACGATACGCAGTCGGGTGGACTGCACTTCCAGGCCGCTGCCCGCGATCTTGCTCGCCGCACTCAAGGGATCCATGGTTTACCTCTTTACCGTCATCAGCATCATGCGATGGAAGGATTTGACGAGACTGGCGTTCAGGTCGTATTGCCGCTTGATCTCGCCGGTCTTGGTCATTTCCTCGGCAAGCGCGACCGAATTGCCGGACTCCTGCATGCCGATCTCGTTATTGATCGGGTTGTCGCGCACCGCGATATTTTCGCTGAGCTCGCTAGCACCGAAATGGGCGGGATGGGTCTTCGCCATGCCGACCTGCTGGCTGGTGGCCTGCATGACCGCTTCGAAAGGACTGACATCCTTGGCGTGAAACTTAGGTGTGTTGGCGTTGGCGATGTTGGTCGCCACGACTTCCTGCCGCACGCTCAGCCATTCCGCTTGGCGGGAGGCCAGATCGAACAGTTGAATCGGTTGCATAGACTTCTCCATCTCGTATGGCCCGAACCTACGGTGCTAATCTTGCGTCAGACTTGCGGTGAGGCGCGTAGGTGCGGAAGCACTGGAGAATCTGATCCCGAAGGCGATTGCGAAAACAAAAATGGCGCGCCGTTAAATGCGGCACGCCATGGGATCGAATAGTGAATTGCTAAGACGTCTCCGTCCTGCCGGACTGGATCCGGCGACGGCAGCAGACTTCAGCAGAGTGCCGGTCTGACTACTTCTCGGGATGATAGGTTTTGCCGGAAGAAGTCTCTATCATCCACTCGCCGTCGCGCTGCTCGATTTTGGTCAGGCGCGCATTGTCGGGCAACGTGGAGCCCACCCGCACCATATACATGCCCGATCCGTCCTCGATGAGGGCGCGGCCGTTGGAGACATGCAGCAGGCGGAAGGAGGTCTGGCCGGGGAAGGGCTGGTCTTCAAGCCCTGCGGCGAGATTGTTCTGCTTTTCCTTACCCTTTTCGCTGACCGTCGCCGTCGTCAGCATGTCCGGCAATTCGCCGGGCGCTGGCGCGTCTTCCTTGTTGCGATTGGTCATGGCCAGGGGCGAAACGCTGAAGACTTCGCGCGGACCGGTATGGGGCAAGTCGCGCGTGCGGTCGCCGTCTGCCACTCTCATTCCAAACTTGTCCTCGTTAAAGAACACGTACCAGGGGAAAAATGCGGCGGCGGCGGCAAGTCCTATTCCCGTCCACGCCAGAATACGGTCGGGCGTGAAGAAGGGAGGCTGCGGCTGTACGTTCTCGAGGTCGCTATCGTCGATCTTGTCGATCTGTTTCTTTTTCACGGGTCAGCCTCTCATTCTCGGGTTTACCTGTGGCTGATTATTTTGCACTCCACCGCGCAACGCGGTCGCCAGATCGGCGTAGGCGTCCTGCGCCGCCGGTTCATTCGGAAGCTGTTTCAGCGTTTCATAGATGATCGGAACCTGTTTCACCGCCATGTCGAGATCGGGATCGGTGCCGGGTCGATAACCGCCGATGAGGCGCAGATCCCGCGTTTCCTCAAAGCGGTGCACCAGCGCTTTCAGACGCGACACCAGCTTTTCCTGATCCGGGGTCCATGCCTTCTTGGCGAGACGCGAGATCGAGGCCAGAGGATTGATCGGTGGATAGCGGCCTTCTTCTGCAAGGCTGCGATCCAGCACGATGTGGCCGTCGAGAATACCGCGGGTCGAATCGGCAATCGGATCGTTGTGGTTGTCGCCGTCCACCAGAATGGAGACGATGGCGGTGATGGTACCGCTGCCTTCGGCGCCGGGTCCCGCCCGCTCCAGAAGGCGCGGCAATTCGGTGAAGACCGAGGCCGGATAGCCGCGTGCCACCGGCGGTTCACCCGAAGCGACCGCCACTTCGCGGATCGCATGGGCAAAACGGGTCACGCTGTCGATGATAAGAAGGACGTTGTCGCCCCTGTCACGGAAATATTCGGCAATGGTGACGGCCGAAAGCGGCGCCATCTTGCGCAGCATCGGACTTTCGTCGCTGGTCGCGACAA
Organism: Rhizobium sp. Root491; assembly: GCF_001427205.1. Lineage (NCBI taxonomy): Bacteria > Pseudomonadati > Pseudomonadota > Alphaproteobacteria > Hyphomicrobiales > Rhizobiaceae > Rhizobium > Rhizobium sp. Root491. The sequence goes on along the minus strand of NZ_LMFF01000001.1, from coordinate 917,756 downwards.
CGGCGACGGACTTGCCCATATTCTCGCCCATCGTATCCTCGATGAACTCGCGCACTTCGCGACCGCGCTCGCCGACAAGCCCGATGACGACCTTGTCGAAGGCATCGGCCTTGGCAAGCATCGATAGGAGCGTGGATTTGCCCACGCCTGACCCCGCAAAAATGCCGAGACGCTGGCCAAGGCAGAGAGGCGAGAAAATATCGATTGCCCGGACACCCGTCTTGAAAGGCGTCTCCACCCGCTTGCGCGTCATCGACGGCGGTGCATTGCTGGAAATCGGACGGCGCTCCGTACCTGATGCAAGCGGACCCTTGCCATCGATGGGTTCGCCAAGCGCATTGATGGTGCGGCCGCACCAGCTGTCGTCAGGCGCAACGCGGAAGGCACCCTTGCGGATGACGGTGTCGTGAATGCCAATCGGCTCGCCCGGTTCGATGGGGCAGACGTAGCAGATATCGGGTTCCACGCGCACGACTTCGCCGAGATGGATACCGGTCGCGCTGCGATGGGCGACGAACTCGCCCAGCCTCACATGCCGCGACAGGCCGGAAACCGTGTAGTGTCCGGCGGCGATGGTGCGGACATGGCCGCCCGGCGCCACCGAAAACTCCGGATCGGCATAGTGCCCGGCAAGGCTGGCGAGCTGGGCGAGCTTCGGTGAAATCACCTCGACCGTGAGCGTGGATTCCGGCATTGTCATCGCTCAGTTCCTTAACGTGCGCCGCCAAGCGTCTTGATGGCATCGCCGAAAGTGGATTCGGTATCGCGCATCAGCGACGAAATGCTCTCGAAGGCCCGGTTGACCTGGATGAGCTGCGTCATCTGGGAAATGCCGTTGACGTTCGACTGCTCGAGATAACCCTGAACGACGCCGACCTCGTGATTGTTGACGACCGGCGTCGGCGGGGCCACGGGCTTCACACCGCTATTGGGATGGCGCAGGAAGCCTTTCGAGAAATCCGCCTGGAAGATGCCGAGCGTGGCGACGATGTTGTCGTTCTGCCTGATAGCGCCATCGAGACTGACGGTGATCGGGCCTCCATTCGCATTGAGCTGGATGGGACCGCCGCCGGCGTCGAGAACCGGATAACCGCTTGAGGAGATGAGCGCGCCGTCCGGGCGCATGGTGAAACGCCCGTCGCGGCTCAGGATCTGGCCGTCGGGTGTGTCCATCGCGAACCAGGCATCGCCCTTGATGGCGAAATCGAAACTATTGCCAGTCTGTTCGAAGGCGCCCTGACGGGTGGAGAGATAGTCGTTACCCTGCGACACGAACGCCACCTTGGCATTCATGTCATTGTGGTTCTTGGCGACCATTTCGTCGAATTTCACTTCGGAACCGCGGAAACCCACCGTGTTCGCATTCGCCATATTGTCGGAAATGGTGGTGAGACGACGCTCCAGCGCAATCTGCGAGGAAAGGGCGACGTATAGTCCGGATTGCATATCATTTGCCTCCGAGTTTCAGGGAGTTGATGGAGATCAGCAGGTCCGGGGAAATGCCGTAGCCGCTGGAGGAGCCGAAAACGGCCAGAGGATCATAGGTCGTCGAGGGATTTTGCATTTCCCACATGATGGTGAAACGCTCGAGCAGCTTGCCGACCTTTTCAGGATTTTGCAGATCCTTGATATTGATGGATTTTTCGATGAGCGCGGCCTGTTTTTCGACGCTTCCTGCCGCAATTTCGTCAGGCAGGTTGTAGGCGGTGCGGAACACCTGCGCGAGCGCGTCGTCGGCTAGAAAATCGAGACCCGATTTGATCGTTGGTGCCTTGCGCTCGAAGTAAAGAGCAAGCCGGACACCGTTATTGTCGCCGCCCGCCTCCTGCTCCAGCGTCTGGCGGGTGTATTTGCTGATGATGCCGGACTGGGCCGCTTCGGTCGCAGTTGCAGCTGCACCGAGACTTGCAAAGTCGAGCGATTTCGCAAGGTCCGAATAGCGGCTGTCGGAAAGCTTGTTGGCGAAGGCGTTCTTGTCGGCCGTGCCTTCGGTCAGCACCTTGCGGATGAAGGCTTTCGCATAGGCCATGTCCTCGAGGCCGTTAGCTTTCAGCGCATAATTGTAAAGACGGGTATCGGCCATGAAGTCGTCGACGGATTTCACGCTGCCGATCTTCGACCGGTAATATTCGGTTTCGCGCGCCACGTCGGGTTGCTTCGACACACGCTCAAGCGATTTGCCGATGTCCTGACTGATCAGTCTGTAGCTGGTGTAGGTGGAAGTCACTGAACCGCCGCTCTCGTTTGATCCCGATACCAAGGCGCACGTCCGCCTTTGTCGGGATAATGCCGGATGTTGCTTGTGCGAAACTGGCTGCGGCGACGAGGGAAAGAGGCCTCGCGGACAGGTTCACGCAAGCCACATTTTCTAGAGATGGCGGCATGGAACACTGTTCGGGCGTGGTCGATCAATGAATATTGTAATTGGACTTATAATCACCTTCGGCTGCATCATCGGCGGCTACATGGCGATGGGCGGCCATCTGGACGTGCTGGTTCAGCCGTTCGAATTGTTGATTATCGGCGGTGCCGGCCTCGGCGGCTTCATCATGGCGAACCCGATGAAGGTCGTGAAGGATTCGGGCAAGGCGCTCGGCGAGGCCTTCAAGCACTCGGTCCCGAAGGAGCGCAACTATCTCGACGTACTCGGCGTACTTTATTCGCTGATGCGCGACCTGCGCACGAAATCGCGCAACGAGATCGAGGCGCATATCGACAATCCGGAAGAATCCTCGATCTTCCAGAGCGCACCCTCGGTGCTGAAAAACAAGGAGCTGACGTCGTTCATCTGTGACTACGTCCGCCTCATCATCATCGGCAACGCGCGGAGCCACGAAATCGAAGCGCTGATGGACGAGGAAATCGAGACCATCCTGCACGACAAGCTGAAACCTTACCACGCGATCACCACCATGGGCGATTCCTTCCCCGCCATCGGTATCGTCGCGGCGGTTCTCGGCGTCATCAAGGCCATGGGCAAGATCAACGAATCACCCGAAGTGCTGGGTGGCCTCATCGGCGCCGCACTGGTGGGCACCATGCTCGGCATCATCCTGTCCTATTCGATCTGCAACCCGCTCGCTTCGCAGGTCAAGATCGTCCGCACCAAGCAGCACCGCCTCTACATCATCGTCAAGCAGACGCTGATCGCCTACATGAACGGCTCGGTGCCGCAGGTCGCGCTTGAATACGGGCGCAAGACCATTTCCAATTACGAGCGTCCGTCCATCGACGCCGTCGAACAGGAGATGATGAACCCCGGCGGCGAAAACAAGGCGGCATGACCATGGCTAAAGCTGCACAGCAAAGAGCACCCGTCATCGACACGTCGCTGCTCGCGAAACTTACCGGCGGGCTTTCCGACCGCAAGACAATCGCGAAGGTCGGCTCCGATATCGGCCATCTCTACAGCGAATTCCTGCCTGATATCTTTCACAGCGAGACCGGCATTGCGATAGACGTCGAATATATCGGCTCCGAATCGGGGCTGATGACCGATCTCATCGCCAATATCGGCGGCAATTTCTCGGTTGCGGATTGTTCTCTGCGCAACTGGTGCCCCAATTTCATGATGGCGGTCGGCAACGGCTTCGTCATCGCGCTCATGGAGCGCATGCTGGGCGCCGCCGCCGACACCATCGGCGAGCCGGACGAGCGCAGCCTGTCCCACATCGAACTCGACCTGGCGGCCATGGTTCTCGGGCGCATCGGGGGTGTCCTGCGGTCGGGCGTCAACGCGCCGGGCGGTTTCGAGGCGACGATCGACCCGCCCTTTACGGCCAATGGAAAAAGCGCCTTCGAGGAGATGATCGCCGGCCTCTACGGCGTGACAGTCCGCATGAAGATCGCCATCGGCAAGGTTTCTTCGGAATTCGCGCTGATCGTGCCGCAGCGGCCCCTGCTCAAGACCTCCATCGCCGCTCCCAAGGCTTCAGCCCAGGCGCTGAAGAAGCAGGCGGAATGGGTGGATTTGATCTCTGAGCAGGTGAAGAGATCGCAGGTAACGCTTGAGGCGCGCATCAAGCTCGAAACCTTGACCCTGCGGACGATCTCCAGGCTGGTGGCCGGCGACGTCATTCCGTTTCAGGATCTGAAGCAGGACGACATCGGCGTCGAGGTCAGCGCCAACGGCTCCAAGCTCTATAATTGTGAATTCGGCAAGTCCGGCGACCGCTACATGGTTCGGGTAAAGAACAATGTCAGCACGGACGACGAGATCTTGCGACATCTGATGGGTTAAAACCTGTCCACCTTTTTTGGGTTCTGGGCAGGCTGACGCAAGTTTCAAAGGGAATAATCAGCGCATGGCTACGAAGAAAACACCTGTGACCGATGATATGGCGCTGCCGTCGCTTGAAGATGGCGGTGAGCTCGACCAGGCTATCGGCGATCTGCGTGGCGTCCTCAAGACGGATGCGGAAGGTTCGCTGTCCGACTTTGGCGACTTCGGGGATTTCGGGAGCGTTGACGACGCTTCCGCCGACAGCGACCTTTCCGCCTTCGGTGGCGGAGTGGGCGATTTTGCGATGAACGATTTCGCGGCCACCCCACAGGTCGCGGGCATCAAGGCGCCGCTCGGCAGTGGCCTGTCCGACAATATGGACCTGATCATGGATATCCCGATCGATGTCCAGATCGTTCTCGGCACCAGCCGCATGCTCGTCTCTGGTCTGATGAGCCTTGAAGAGGGTGCAACGATCGCGCTTGACCGCAAGATCGGTGAACCGGTCGAGATCATGGTGAATGGCCGCCGTATTGCGCGCGGTGAAATAACGGTACTTGAAGACGACGATACGCGCTTCGGCGTAAAATTGATTGAAGTAATGAGTACGAGAAAAGCCTGATCCCTGTGGGGACGGAGAGGAAAGACCATGATGGACTTCGAGGATTTCGGTAACCCGCTGGCAGGGAAGCCGTTGTCTCAGGCCGACAAGGCGGCCGCGGTGCTTCTTGCCATGGGCAAGGGCGTCGCCGGCAAGCTGCTGAAATTTTTCACGCAGCACGAATTGCAGATGATCATTTCCTCGGCCCAGACGCTGCGTGTCATTCCTCCTGACGAACTCGCCCAGATCGTGGCGGAGTTCGAAGACCTGTTCACGGAAGGAACGGGTCTGATGGACAATGCCAAGGCGATCGAAAGCATTCTCGAAGAGGGCCTGACACCGGAGGAGGTGGACAGCCTTCTCGGCCGTCGTGCAGCCTTCCAGGCCTATGAAGCGTCGATCTGGGATCGCCTGCAGGAAGCGGAGCCGGAATTCGTCGGCAAGTTCCTGCTGCGCGAGCATCCCCAGACCATCGCCTATATCCTCTCCATGCTGCCCTCGTCCTTCGGTGCCAAGGTCCTTCTGACCATTCCCGAAGAGCAGCGCGCCGATATCATGAACCGCACGGTGAACATGAAGGAAGTCAGCCCAACGGCTGCGCAGATCATCGAGAAGCGTGTGGTCAACCTCATCAACGAGATCGAAGCAGAGCGCAATGCGGGCGGTTCCACGAAGGTTGCCGACCTGATGAACGAAATGGAAAAGCCGCAGGTCGATACGCTGCTCAGCTCGCTCGAAACGCTCAGCAAGGAAGCTGCCAACAAGGTCAAGCCGAAGATCTTCCTCTTCGACGATCTCATGTTCATGCCGCAGCGCAGCCGCGTCCTGCTGCTCAACGATGTCTCGGCGGACGTTCTCACCATGGCGCTGCGTGGCGCAACCATGGAAATCAAGGAATGTGTGCTGTCCAGCATCAGCCCGCGCCAGCGCCGCATGATCGAATCGGACCTCGCCGTGCCGCAGGCTTCCATCAATACCCGCGAAGTGGCGATTGCACGCCGCGCCGTGGCGCAGGAAGCGATCCGGCTGGCCAATTCCGGTCAGATTCAGCTGAAGGAAGCCTCCACAGAGGAACAATCCGCAGCAGCCTGAGCGGAAGCCGGTTGATAACCCGCCTTACAGGCAATGCCGGCCATTGCGATGGCCGGTCTCGGGCGCTAGTTTCGGAATGACGGCCTGCCGCGATCGGCGGGCCTTTTTTTATCCCGGGAACGTGCCTTGGCAGACGATCAGGACAAGGACAGTAAAACAGAAGACCCAACGGAGAAAAAACTCCGTGATGCGGCGGAAAAAGGCAATCTTCCCTTTTCCCGCGAGGTGCCGATCTTTGCTTCGTCACTCGCCTTTTACTGCTATCTGGTTTTCTTTTTGCCCGACGGCGCCGGTCGCCTCGGCGTAACGCTGAAGGACCTGTTCGGCCAGCCCGAACAATGGAACCTCAGCACCAGGCCGGATGCCCTGTCGCTGCTTTATTTCCTCGGCACGTCCATGGCCTATCTGCTCATGCCGGCCATGATCATGTTCATCGTCTTCGGCCTTGCCTCCTCGTTTTTCCAGAACCTGCCGTCGCCGGTGCTTGAGAGGGTGCGTCCGCAATGGTCGCGCATCTCGCCTGCAAAGGGGTTCGGCCGCATCTACAGCAAGCAGGGATTTGTGGAATTCGGCAAATCGCTGTTCAAGATCTTGATCGTTTCGATCATCATGTTCCTGTCTCTGCGCGGCGATTTCTACAGTCTCATCGACCTGATGTTCTCCGACCCGCAGGTCATTTTCGTCAGGGTTGTCGAGCTCACCAAAAAGATGATGGTCGTGATTCTCTTTTCGACCGCGCTGCTTGCCGCCGTCGACCTTTTGTGGACGCGCCACCACTGGTTCAGCCAGCTGAAAATGACGAAGCATGAGGTGAAGGAAGAGTACAAGCAATCGCAGGGCGACCCGGTGGTCAAAGCCCGTCAGCGTTCGGTCGCCCGTGACCGCGCCCGCCGCCGCATGATCGACAATGTGCCGCGCGCGACACTGGTGATTGCCAACCCGACACACTTTGCAGTGGCGTTGCGTTACGTTCGCGAAGAAGGCGACGCGCCTGTCGTCGTTGCCAAGGGTCAGGACCTTATCGCATTGAAAATCCGCGAGATTGCGGAAAAAAATAATATCCCCGTTTTTGAAGATCCGCCGCTCGCACGCTCCATGTTTGCGCAAGTCTCGATCGATAGTGTGATTCCACCAGCTTTTTACAAGGCTGTAGCTGAGCTCGTTCATCGGGTTTACGCCATGAAGTCATCGAAAATACGGGTTCAATAAAACCAATGAAAAAATCCGCCTATTCTGAAAAGCGGGAAATGATCGTCGCAGAGGCGATCAACCCGATCGCCACCGAACTGCGCCTGCTCGATCCGGCCGACCTGATTTCATTGCTCAGATTCGAGTGCTACGGCAGCATTGCCGACCTCGTCTCGTCGGCCGCGGAGCTTTATTATCATCCGGGCACGATCAATTTCGGTGCCGGTGGCGAATACAGGCTCGAATGGGAAGGGGCGCCGGAGATCGTCCTCGATCTCGAACTGAAACCGCACGGCGCGACGGTTTATGCGCAATTGATTCTGGCCAACGAGCACGCTGCGGTCGAGATCAATCATGTTTCGTTTCAGAACCCTTCGGAAAATCCGGACGAGAACACCGAATTTCTCCGTCAGAGCCTGACGGCTGCCCGATTCGTGTCGGCCCGCCAAGGCGAAGCTGCCTGAACCAGTCCAGCGGACATTTTCGTATATTATCCATTGCGCCTTCCGAATTCGCGGGCGCGATGGCTTCATTCGGGCACTTTTTCACCCGACCTTGCCTGAAGCGTGCCGGTTTATGCAAAACCGGCGTGTGAAGGCAAGGAACGCCTTGCAAATCAGCGTTGTTGTTTGGTACCTATCGAATTAACGATTTGTTAACGAACGGCAGGTCGCGGTGGCTCTTTTTACCATCGCTGATGCGCATGATGCCTCTGCTCGTTTTCGGCGCAGCGCCGGATTTTTCCTGACAGTACCAATTGGGTGGACCCAATGACCAGCATTTTGACCAATGCGGCGGCGATGGCCGCGCTGCAAACCTTGCGCATGATCGACAAGAATCTCGAAACGACGCAGGCGCGTGTGTCGTCCGGCTACCGTGTCGAAACAGCGGCGGATAATGCCGCCTACTGGTCTATCTCCACAACCATGCGCTCCGACAATGCAGCGCTCTCGGCCGTGCAGGATGCATTGGGACTGGGCGCCGCCAAGGTTGATACGGCCTATGACGCCCTTGCGAACTCGATCGAGGTCGTCAAGAAAATCAAGGAAAAGCTTGTCGCCGCCTATGGCGTCGGGGCTGACCGCGGCAAGATCCAGGACGAAATCAAGCAGCTTCAGGAACAGCTGAAGAGCACGTCGGAATCTGCCTCCTTCTCCGGCGAGAACTGGCTGCAGGCCAGCATCAGCAATGGTGGCACGCCGCCGGTCGTAGAACCCATCACCAAAAAGGTCGTCGCGTCCTTCACGCGTACCGGTTCGGGCAATGTCGGCGTCACCACGGTTGACTATGTGCTGGACGGCAGTGCCGTGCTTTTCGACCTCAGCGGCGGAAAACTCGGTATTCTCGACAAGAGCGCCGTTTTTGTCGCGAAGACGGAACAACAGATCACCCAAACATCGACGACAGCCGGCGTGACCACCAATGCGGGTTACGTCGTCAAGAAATTGACGGACGCCGAAATCGGCACGCTGAATGCGGCGACGCCGGATACGAATACCGACCCGAGCGTCTACAGCAACGGAACGGTGAATTATCTTCGTTTGTCCGAGAATACCTGGGTCAAGGTGACGGCGACCAACCCTTCGAGCGGCACCACCACCGTCGCGGCGGCCTATCGGGACATAGGCAGCAACGATTGGTTCTATGACACGACCGGTGCGCCGACCTCCGTTGCCAGATCCCTCGGTCTTTCCGTCTCCACGCTCGATCTCGACAATCTCGATGTCGTGGCGGCAGCCATGAGCGGTTTTTCCGGTGGCACCACGAACTACACCGCTTCCGACGCCATCGATGTGATGATGAGTTTTGTCGACAAGCAGCTCGAAGCCATGACCAGTACGGCCTCCAGCCTCGGCTCACTACAGAGCCGCATCAACATGCAGGAAAACTTCGTCTCGAGCCTGATGGACGTGATCGACAAGGGTATCGGCCGTCTCGTGGATGCGGATATGAACGAGGAATCGACCAGGCTGAAGGCTCTGCAGACACAGCAACAGCTCGGCATCCAGGCGCTCTCGATCGCCAATGCCAACGCGCAAAACATCCTTCAGCTCTTCAAGTAACCCGGCGTCGGTCCGGCGGGTTCGGGGGAGTTGGTTGCAAGGTTTCTGAAAACGGGGCCCGCCTTCATCCTCGCACAAGTTTGAACACCTAACGTCGGGGCAATATCGGGTGGATCGCATGGCGTGATCCGGCCGGAAACAATTGAAGAGACGGGCAGGGTAGCAAGGATGACGGTGGTGCCGCCAAACGGCTTTGATCGCAGGCAACGAAACATGTCTCGCCCCTTTGGCCTGTTTTGCCGGGGGCGGGCATGAGCGCGTCCATTGCAAGATATCTCAAGGATTTCGGTGACGTGCAGCCCGCGGGACTGACGTTCGGCGAACCGTTGGCGGATGTCGACGGCATTTCCGGTTTTGGCGATATTGCGGCCGGTTTCGATGAATTCGAGCCGCTCGACGTCGAAAGCGAAAAGCAGGCCGCCTATGCCCGTGGTCACGAGGATGCGACCCGCGAGATCACGGAGAAAATGCAGGCCGAGCGCGAGGAGCTTCTTGCTGCTCATGCCGCAGAACTCGAAGGCTTACGTTCCGTCTATCTGGAAGAAATTGCCGTTTTCCTGTCGCTAAGGCTGCGTGAAGGCATCGATGCGATCGCGACCAATCTCAGCGAACAGACCGCCAATATCCTTGCCCCGGTTCTGACCGAAGAGCTGTCGCTGAAGGCGGTTTCGGCGCTTGCGGATGTCGTTCGCGCTTCCATGCCGGATGGCGAGGCCGTGACCCTTGTCGTGAAAGGCCCGAAAGATTTGTTTGAGCAGCTGAAGACGCAGCCGGGCTTTGAAGAAGAGACGATGAAATTTACCGAGACGACAGATATCGATCTCTCCGTTGAGTTGGGTGAAAGCGTGTTCGTCACGCGCATGTCCGCCTGGGCGTCCAGTCTTCGCAAGGTGATGAAATGAGTGAAGGCGAAAATCACCACCACGGCAAGAACGAGATCATCATCGTCAAACGCCACAAGGGCGGGCACGATGGCGCCCATGGCGGCGCGTGGAAGATCGCTTATGCCGACTTCATGACGGCCATGATGGCGTTCTTCCTCGTCATGTGGCTGGTCAACGCCGCAAACGAGGAAACCAAGGCCTCGGTCGCCAGCTATTTCAATCCGATAAAGCTGTCCGATGAGAAACCCTCGTCCAAGGGGCTGGAAAAACCCGTGGACAAGGAAGAGGGCGTCGAGAAGAAAGACCAGTCCAACATAAAGGCGGAAAAGGTCACCCAGGGTTCGGCCGCTGCGACAGGTGAAGACCTGACTTCCCAGACCGGGGAGCAGTCGAACTTCTCCGAAGCGGACTTTTTCGAGAATCCCTATTCCGTTCTGGCGGAAATTGCCCAGCAGGTCGGGCAGCAGGCCAATGTCAGCGCCAAGGGCGAAGGTGGTGCTGCCGATTCCGGCCCGGCGACGGGTGCGAGCGGCGGTGAGGCTTACCGCGATCCCTTCGATCCCGATTTCTGGACCCAGCAGGTGAAGATCACACGTGCGGACCAGCAGCAAAATCCGGTCGAACAGCAGCAATCTGCCGAGAACAAGCAGCAGGACGCTGCCAAGGATAATGAAGCGGTTGCGGCTAAATCGTCTCAGCAGCCAGCCGATGGTGCAGATCACGGCAAGGCCATGGAAGTCGCCGCCGTGGTGCCGCAGCAGCGGCCGGGTGCCGCAGAGCAGGCAGCACTTACGCAGCCTCAGCCGGAGCAGCAGCAAGGTACTGCTGCGCAGAAGGAAGAGGCCAAAGAGCTGCGCCAAGAGATCGAGAAGCAGATATCCGGCATTAGCGGCAAGCTCGCCGAAGGTCTGGTGGTGACGCCCGCCGAAGGCGGATTGCTGTTGACCATTTCCGACCAGACGGAAACGCCGATGTTCAATGTCGGATCGGCTGTGCCCCGCGGCGAAATGGTCCTGGCCATGGAGAAGATCGGCAAGTTGCTTCAGGAGCGTGGCGGCAGCGTGGTGATCCGCGGCCATACCGATGGACGCCAGTTCAAGGGTGAGGCCAATGACAATTGGCGGCTTTCCATGGACCGCGCGCATAGCGCCTATTACATGCTGGTTCGCGGCGGCCTGTCGGAAGAGCGGGTGAAACAGGTTTCGGGTTTTGCGGACCGCAGATTGCAGGTGCCGGCAGACCCGCTGGCGAATGCGAACCGCCGTATCGAAATCCTGCTTGAGGCCGATCGGGGGTGAGTGTGACGAAATCCTCGAAACGTTGGGTTTTTCTTGCGGCGACACTGTGTGGTCTCGGTGCCGAACCGGCGAAGGTTTTTGCGCAATCGCAAGACAACCTCATGCCCTATGCCATGTTGCGCTCCCTGCAGTTCGTGCAGGATTCGGTCACCATGGGAGACCATTCAGCAACCGAAATGCAGCGGTTTCTGCTCCAGACGATCGACGAGCGGCTTAAGAGCGCACCTTCGGCGATCTTCAAGGATCCGCGCAATGTCGATGCGGCGCTTGTCTACGCGATGAGCGGCGGCAATCCGGCCACGCTCGAATTGCTCGTCGCGCGGGATGTGGACGGCAATTTCGACAGCCGCGTCGCCGATATTCTGCGCAAATATCTGTCCGGCAAGGGAACGCTGGTCGCCCAGAGCATCGCGGCCATGGTGCCCGAGTATCGCGGCACGAGAATTGGCGCCTATCTCGCACTGATCGGCGGCAATGTGACGATCCCCCGCGATCCGGTGGCTGCCCTCGGTTTCTATGACATAGCCCGGCTCGAAGCGCCCGGTACCATCGTGGAGGAGGCTGCACTCCGCCGCTCGCTTGCTATCGCCGTTGAAGACGGCGATGCCGGGCGTGGCGTCGAATATGCACAGCGTTACGCGCGGCGGTTCCTGCATTCGCCCTATGCCAGCCAGTTCGCGGACCTTCTGGTCTCACTGGTGGTCAAACGTGTCGATTCCATCGGGCACGACACGATAGAGGAAACATTCGCCATGATGGACGCGGAGAGGCAGAAGGAAGCTTATCTGCGCCTGTCCCGTCTCGCGGCGATCAGCGGCAAGGATTCGCTGGCGCGCATGGCGGCGTTAAAGGCGAAAACGCTGTCGCCGGATATGCCGGACCAGCCGCAAGTTCAGGCAAATCTCTATGAAAGCCTTTCCAATATCGGCACGCCCGATGTGGTGAGCGCGATTGAAACAATCGGGCAAATTCCCGAGGCCCAGCTTTCGGATCGCGACAGGGCCCTGCGGGACGCGGCAAGGGCAATCGCCGACCAGGTGGTTCGTCCGCCTTCCCCGCAGCCTGGCGCCGATCCCGGTGTCACGGCAGGGCAGGGGGCCGGGTCGGGCGCGCCCGCGAATGAGGCGGCCAGTGCCGAGACCAAGGGCATATGGAGAGTTGAAAACCACAAGGCTGAGGATGAGGGCGAGAACGTCCGGCAACTCGTGACGAGCGGCCGCAGTAAGCTCGATGAAATCGACAGCCTTTTGAAGAAAGGCGAGGGGGCACCATGATCGACGCAACCATCAACGCGATAGTGAATGCGCCATATAACGATCCGCGCGCTGGCAGCGCCAGTGTGAGGGACGACGCCAAAGGCGGAAGTTTCGGCGACACCCTCGCGACGGTCAGGGAAGAGCGCCCGCCGCAGGCACCGCATTCGCGTCATCAGCAGGAAGCGGGATCGGCTGAGGAGCAGAATGTGCAACCGGATGACGATGCTGAAAAGACGGATGTGCCGGTCAAGCGGCCCCCGAGCTTCCTGAACGTGCTCGTCAAGGACCATTCCGGAGAAGGCCATGGTCACGAGGCGCTGGCGGAGCTTCAGAATGCGATTAAGACGGCGCACACATCGCCTGAAAACGGCAAACCTGGCAAGAAGGTCAAGGACGCCGACAAGGAGAGCCAGACGGCGGCGGATGCAATCGATCCGAAGCTGGCAGAGCTGCAGACGCTCACGGCCAATGTCGGCGATATCGTGACAGCCAAGACGCCCCTTGAGGAAATTGCGCAGGCGATTGCCGGCAAGGCCGATGTCAAATCCGAAAAGGTTGAAACTGTCAGGGGTAAGGCTGAGACTCTGGCGAAGGACATGCACGCACGGACCGAGCTTGCCGGAAACGAAGCCGGATCCGGATCGGGCACTGAAGGCGACGCCTCGGCATTCCGCTTCGCATCTCCTCGTTCCGGCACGGCCCGCGCTCTCGATATGAGTACGGTTCAGCGGGATGGCCGCGTCGAGTTCGATGCCCGGGAAAGCAGTGGCAAGGCGACCGAGACGATTACCGTTCTTGATTCGCGGCGGTTCATTGGTCTGGCACCTTCATCCAACGCCTCGGCTCTGACTGGCCTCATCGCCAATGATTCTGAATGGGTTAGCGCCATGCAGCCCGGCTCGTCGCTGTCCAATGAGGCGGCCCAGAGCAGCACCGGCAAAGTCGTCCATACGCTGAAGCTGCACATGACGCCAATCGAGCTGGGATCGGTGACGATGTCGTTGCGTCTTGCCGGCGATGAGCTTGCCGTTCACATGACGGTGGAGAACGTGGCCGCCTACAAAAAGCTTCAGCAGGACAGCAAGAGCATCCTCGAGGGCCTCAAGGCGCAGGGTCTGACGGTCGATAACATCACGATCAGCATTGCTTCTTCTGACAAGAGTGACCAAACGGGCACACAAGCCAACAATCAGCAAAATCAGCAGGCGCAGCAGCAGGGCCAACAGGCCGCCGCAGGGCGCAACCGTGACGAGTCCGGCACACGCGGCGGACGGCAGGGCAATGGTGATAATTTGGGGGTGCATAATGAAGGCATGGATGGCGCTCTTGGCTCTGCCCGCACTTCTGCTGACAACGGCGTTTACCTCTGAAAACGCCTCCGCTTCGGCAACGTCAGGTGTCTGTGAAAGGGAAATTCAGTCCGCCGCCCGCAAATACGGCGTGCCGGAGGGAATTCTCTATTCTGTCGGCCTGACCGAGACCGGTCGCAAGGGTCGGCTTGACCCCAACGCCATGAATATTGAGGGAAAACCGGTATTTGCCTCCTCCACCGAGGAGGCATTGACCACTTTCGAGACGGCAAAGCGCAACGGCGCCAAGCTGATCGACCTCGGATGCATGCAGATAAACCACTATTTCCATGGCGAAAACTTCACATCCGCGCGTGAAATGTTCGATCCGCGCCGCAATGTCGAATATGCCGCCATGTTCCTGCGCAATCTCCACAACAGGCATGAAACCTGGACCATGGCGGTCGCCCGCTATCATGCCGGGCCCAACAACGACCCGGCTCAAAAGAAATATGTCTGCCGGGTGATCGCCAATCTGGTGGCGACGGGCTACGGAAAATGGACCGCCAACGCGAAAAATTTCTGCGACGGATAACAACCATCGATTGTTTTGGTGCGGTCAAGGACTCGCAATTTGAAATGTGGCGAGAGAAAGCCCTAAAAAAGGCGTCGCAAGCGATTTTTTCGGATTTTTGAAATTTTTACACAAAAATTTTGTACCGTATATGGTTAACAACCACTATATATAGATCAAATCGGCACAAAATGGTTAATCAATTATTAATAACTATCGATGATTTCCTACAGTTGTCGCTGAATCCCCCGATTCGTACCAATGCCGCATTGGAAAACACCACACTGATTCGGAGGCGGACGAATGATCGTAGTGGTTGATGAGCGCGAGCTCGTTAAAGACGGCTATACTTCTCTATTTGGGCGTGAGGGCATCCCCTCGACCGGTTTCGATCCGGTCGAATTCGGGGAATGGGTCTCGACGGCAGCGGACAGCGATCTGGCGGCCGTAGAGGCATTCCTGATCGGTCAGGGCGACCGGAGCTTCTCCTTGCCGAAGGCGATCAGGGATCGCACGACGGCACCGGTGATCGCGGTCAGCGACCAGCCCTCGCTGGAATCGACTCTGGCGCTGTTCGACAGCGGCGTCGACGATGTCGTGCGCAAGCCGGTTCACCCCCGTGAAATCCTTGCGCGTGCGGCGGCGATCCGTCGCCGCCTGCAGGTTATCTCGAATTTCACCGATGCGGGACCGATCCGGGTTTTCTCCGACGGTCGTGATCCCGAAGTCGGTGGCGAGGTCTTTGCCTTGCCGCGACGCGAGCGCCGCATCCTTGAATATTTGATTGCCAATCGCGGACGCCGCGTTTCCAAGGCGCAGATTTTCAATGCCATCTACGGCATCTTCGATGATGACGTCGAAGAGAACGTCGTGGAAAGCCACATCAGCAAGCTGCGCAAGAAGCTTCGCAAGAAGCTCGGCTACGATCCGGTCGATTCCAAGCGTTTCCTCGGTTACAGCATTGATTGGCAATAATATTCATTCATCCGCGTGGTCTTTTTCAAACGCGGTATTTCAGACAGCTTCACGCAAGCCAAACGCTTTACCTTCTCCCTGAAGATGACCACGAGGGTTTTTGAATGAGTATTTTCGGCACTATGCGAACCGGTGTGTCCGGCATGAATGCACAGGCTAACAAGCTGGGAACCGTTGGCGACAACATCGCTAACGCAAGCACCACCGGCTACAAGCGCGCATCGACGTCGTTCTCCTCGCTCGTTCTGCCCTCCTCGTCGGGCAGCTATGCATCCGGCGGCGTGCAGTCCAACGTTCGCTACAGCATTTCAGAGCAGGGCAACCTGTCCTACACCACGTCGAGCACCGATCTTGCCATTCAGGGCAACGGTTTCTTCGTGGTTCAGGATGGTGGCGGCACGCCTTATCTCACACGTGCCGGCTCGTTCGTGAAAAATGCGGAAGGCTACCTGGAAAACGCAGCGGGCTTCCAGCTGATGGGTTACCCCTACGGGGCAAATGCGCCAGCTGCCGTCGTCAACGGCTTTACCGGCCTTGAGGCCGTCAACGTCAATAATTTCGGCCTGACAGCATCGCCCTCCACGCAGGGCAGCTTCCCGGCCAACCTCAATCGCGATGAAGCCGCTGTTGCGGCGGGCTCGCGTCCGAGCGACAACCTTGCAACATCGACGATCGGTAACAAGACATCGTTGACGGCGTACGACAGCGGTGGCGCGAAGGTTCTCTACGATTTCTATTACACCAAGACCGGCGCCAATACCTGGGAAGTGGCAGTCTATCGTCAGGACCAGTCGACCAATGGCGGCTTCCCTTACACGGCGACCCCAGCAGCGAACCTTGTCAAGGAATCAGTCACGCTGGCATTCGACCCGGCGACCAATAAGCTCACACCTACCTCTCAAAAGTCGATCACCATCAACGACACGGTCAGCGGCGTCCCGCAGGCAATAAGTATCGACCTGTCCGACATGTCGCAGTTCTCGACGAAGTTCACGCCCGGCACCGCGATCCTGAACGGTAACGGCCCGAGCCAGATCAAGGACGTGGAAATCGGCAAGGACGGCGTAGTGACTGCAGTCTATCAGGATGGTGGCCGCCGCAACATCTACCAGCTGGCGGTTGCCACGGTGCCGAGCGTCGACAACCTCTCCCCTCAGAACGGCAACGTTTATCTGCCGAGCAACGAGTCGGGCGTCGTCACCATCGGTTTCCCGCAGACGGGCAGCTTCGGTTACATCCAGAAGGGTGCGCTTGAGGGCTCGAACGTCGATATCGCCAGCGAACTCACCGATATGATTGAATCCCAGCGTATCTATACAGCGAATTCGAAAGTCTTCCAGACCGGGTCGGATTTGATGGATGTCCTGATCAATCTGAAGAGATAGTAATTCTCACGAGGACAAATGAATGTCGCTCACGTCAGCAATGAATACTGCGCAGTCGATCTTCAACAATACAGGTAAGCAGACGGACGTTACTTCGAAAAACATTGCCAATGTGAGTAATGCGAACTACGTCAAGCGAACCGCCATTCTCGGTACGACCATGTCAGGTGCAAGTATTGTCGCCAACGGCCGTGCCCAGAATGAGAGCCTCCTGAGGCAGACGATCTCCAGTGCATCACTCGCTTCCGGCCAGAAAACCGTTCTGACCGGGCTCGAGGAGATGAAAAGCCTTTTCGGCGGCAACGATTACGAGAGTTCGCCTGCCACCTATATGAAGGAACTGCTGAAGAGCCTCGACGGTTACGCCTCAAAGCCGAGCGATTCCGCGCTTGCTGCGACTGCGGTTACATCAGCCGTGGACGTCGCCAATTCCCTGAACAAGGCTTCGTCCGAGTTGCAGGCGATGCGCCTGCGTGCCGACAAGGAAATGTCCCTTCAGGTCGACAAGCTGAACGGCCTGCTCGCGAAATTCGAGGAAGCCAATAACGAGGTCAAGGCGCAGACCGCGATCGGCGGCAATCCAAGTGATGCTCTCGACCAGCGCGAGACGCTGCTGAAGGACATTTCGTCCATCATCGGGATCAACGTCGTCAATCGTGAAAACAACGACGTGGCGCTCTACACGGCGGATGGCGCGACCCTGTTCGAAGTTGTACCGCGCAAGGTTACTTTCAAGGCGCAGCCGGGCTACGACGCGACGGTCACGGGGAACGCGATCTACGTTGATGGCGTCGCGATCAAGGCGAGCAGCGGCAGCAACACGACAGCGGAAGGTTCGCTTCAGGGTCTGATGCAGGTTCGTGACGACCTGGCGCCAACCATGCAGAGCCAGCTCGACGAAATTGCGCGCGGCCTCATCACCATGTTTGCGGAAAAGCCGGCCAGCCCCACCAGCACGCTGCCGAAGATGCCAGGCCTCTTCACCTACGGCTCCCCTGCGGCCACAACCATTCCGGCAAGCGGTGTTGTCTATCCCGGGCTCGCTGCGAGCATTACCGTCAACCCTGCGTTAATTATTTCCAAAGGTGGAAACCCGGAATTGTTGCGTGACGGCGGTATCAACGGTACCGCTTATGTAATCAACAGCACAACTTCAGGCGGAACCGGGTTTTCCGCACTGATCGACAGCTATGTCACTGCTTTTGACGCGCCCATGAATTTTGCCGCGTCGACACGTATCGATACGAATACAAGCATCCTGAAATACGGCACCAACTCGGTGGGGTGGCTCGAACAGGAACGATCCGGCGCAACTTCGGCAAACGAAGCGAAAAGCGCGCTCTATGAGCGCTCCGCCACCTCCTATTCGAACAATACTGCCGTCAGCCTGGATGAGGAGCTTTCGCTGCTCATGGATATCGAGCAATCCTACAAGGCCGCCACGAAGCTGGTGACCACCATCGACGACATGCTCAAGTCGCTGATGGATATGGTGAGGTAATAGATGAAAACGTCCTTCATTTCATCGCTGGCGATGCAGAACAGCATGCGCAGCACCATCCTCAAGGCCCAGCTTGAGATGACGAACCTCAATACCGAGCTGACCACGGGTAAACATGCGGACCTGGGCGTGACGCTGGGTGCCAACACGGCCCGCAGTCTTGACCTTAATCGCGATGTCGATCGTCTCTCTTCGCTCGTCAGCGTCAATTCCATCGCCACGCAGCGCCTCAAGTCCTCTCAGGCGGCACTTGATGGCATGGCAAAGGCCGCCCAGGAAATTCAGAAGGTTCTTGTTCCGAATACCAGCAGCGCAGCACCAACGCTGGCAACGGTCGCCAAAACCATTTCGAATGCGTTCAACACCTTCACCGGTTTTGCCAATACGGCAGTCAGTGGCGAATTTCTGTTTTCCGGCATCAATACGGATGTGAAGCCTATCGATGACTACTTTGCCGAAGGATCGACGCTGAAGGCAGCCTATGAGGTTGAGCTGAACGCGTTCATGGCCGCACAGACACCTGCGGTCGGTAACATTGCCGACCTGTCCAAGGATCAGGCCGCGGCATTCATGACCCGTATCGAAGGCGTGTTCAACGGTACTACGCCGGTTACGAACCCACCGCACAGCGATCTGACGGCCGGCCAGAATTACGATTTCTGGACGACCTATGGGTCGAAGGCGAGCGACACGAACATGACGAGCCGCATCAGCCAGAACGAGGTGGTCGAGACATCGACCAACAGCAACTCGCAGGGCATGCGTTATTTCGCGATGACAGCAATGACGGCGATGACGTTCCTTGATGACAAGGTCCCAAGCGACGTTCGCGAATTGGTGGCAACCAGGTCGGTGACCAATATAGGCACGGTCATTAGTGGTTTGAACCAGCAGCAGAGCCAGCTCGGCCTTTCCGAAAGCCGTGTTTCGAAAGCGAACGACTCGCTCGCCGCCCAGAAAAAGATCATCGAGACTCATCTGCTGGATATCGAGGGGATCGATACCTACGAGGTGAAGACACGCCTGGATCTGCTCCAGCAGCAGATTGAAATTGCCTACAGCCTTACGTCGCGTCTGCAAAAAATGAGTCTGGTAAACTACCTCTGATGAACAGGGGTGGCGGCAGATAAAGGATACATGAATGTACCAGTTTTCCTACGCCGAAATCATGGAGGATGGTGTCGCAGACGCGAAGGATCGCGAGCGGCAGGCGTTGACAAAATCGATCGATCTACTGGTGGAGGCAAAGGATTCCTCTTCCCAGCGCCACACGATCGAAGCGCTTTTTTACACTCGACGGGTCTGGATCCGCTTCATTGAGGACCTCAAGCAGCCCGAAAACCAGCTGGCCATGGAACTCAGGGCAAATCTGATTTCGATCGCGATCTGGATTTTGAAAGAGTGCGAACTGATCCGGAAACGTCAGTCGACGAATTTCCAGGGTATAATTGACGTGACAACCATCATCAGGGATGGACTGAAATGAAAAGTACACTTCGAATCTCGCTGAAATCGGGCGAAAAGATTTTCATCAACGGCGCGGTTTTGCGGGTGGATCGCAAGGTGGCCCTCGAATTCCTGAACGACGTCACGTTCCTGCTTGAAAACCACGTCCTGCAGCCGGAGCAGGCGACGACGCCGCTCAGACAGCTTTATTTCATCGCCCAGATGATCCTCATCAATCCGGAAGGACGCGAACAGTCGACGAACCTGTTCCGTAAATCCGTGAGCATGCTGCTGAATTGCTTCCAGCATGAGGAGATTCTGGCCGAACTCAAGCGTATCGACGGTCTGGTTGCCTCGGGTAAGGCTTTCGAAGCGCTGAAGGCCATTCGTGGCCTGTACCCGACCGAGGAAAAGATCCTCAACAATCAGGAAATGACCCCCGCAACGATCGAGCAGATTCGCAAGGAGATCGCACCATGGCGGTAGATGCAGTCACGTCGGCAGCCTCTAACCCCTGGGCAAATGCCGGGGCGAGCAGCAACGACAAAAGCGCGGCCTCGCTTAACTACGACAGCTTCCTGAAGCTTCTCATCGCCCAGATGAAAAACCAGGATCCGACCAGCCCGATGGATGCCGGCCAGCAGATGTCGCAGCTTGCGAGCTTCTCGCAGGTCGAGCAGACGATCAAGACCAACACCCATCTGAAGAGCATGCTGCAGGCCGAAGCCCTGACGCGCGCTTCCGACCTGGTTGGCAAAACGGTCAAGAGCGCCGACGACAAGGTCACCGGCGTGGTAAAGGAAGTCGAAGTCTATTCGGACGGCGTCGTCGCCATCACAGAAGCTGGTGACAAAGTGCTGCTGCAGGCCGGTGTGACCTTCTCGAACGGTCCGATCGCGACTACACCTGATAGCGGCACCGATTCGGACGTGCCGGCAGGTTCCTGACATTGAAGAGGCGGCATGATGCCGCCTTTCCGGAATAAAGGATGCGACGATGAACGAGGCCGATGCGCTTGATATCATGCAGGCGGCAGTCTGGACGGTTCTCGTCGCGGCCGGTCCCGCCGTTCTCGCGGCCATGATCGTTGGTGTCGCCATCGCCTTCATCCAGGCCCTGACCCAGGTTCAGGAAATGACGCTGACCTTTGTCCCTAAAATCGTAACGATCATGATCGTTCTCGGCGTTGCCGCCCCGTTTGTGGGCGCGCAGATCGCCCTTTTTTCCAATCTCGTCTTTTCGCGGGTTCAGTCGGGCTTCTGACGCCCGTCCCGTCTGGATGCCATCCTCGCGCAAGCTTCAGCGACTAGGGATAGGCTGAAGCATCGGGCTGAATTGCGTCAGCGATTTTAGAAAACCGGTGCCGCGGAACCGTGCGGCGGCTTTTCCGTCGCCCTTCTCATGAAGAGACAGGACGATTTTATGGCGCAACCACCAGTCATTTCCTTGCCCAAGGTAAGCCCGAGCATGCGGGATGTCGGTTTCGCATTGGGCATCGTGTCGATCCTCTGCGTGCTGTTCCTACCGATTCCGGTCGTTCTGGTGGATGTCGGGCTGGCCTTTTCCATAGCACTTTCGGTCCTCATCCTCATGGTGGCGCTCTGGATCCAGCGTCCGCTGGATTTCTCGTCTTTTCCAACCGTGCTGCTGATCGCGACCATGATTCGCCTGTCGCTGAACATTGCGACGACGCGTGTCATCCTTTCGCACGGCAACGAGGGGCCCACGGCGGCGGGCGGCGTGATTGCGGGCTTCTCCAGCCTCGTCATGTCCGGCGACTTCGTGATCGGTCTGATCGTCTTTCTGATCCTGATCACCGTCAACTTCATCGTTATCACCAAGGGTGCCACCCGTATCGCCGAAGTCGGCGCGCGCTTTACGCTGGATGCCATTCCCGGCAAGCAGATGTCGATCGATGCCGATTTGTCCGCCGGCATCATCGATGAAAAGGAAGCGCAACGCCGTCGCCGCGAGCTGGAAGAGGAAAGCTCGTTCTTCGGTTCGATGGACGGTGCCTCGAAGTTCGTACGCGGCGACGCGATCGCCGGCCTGATCATCACCGCGATCAATATTTTCGGCGGCATCATCATCGGTTACTTCCGCCACGGCATGCCGATCGGCGAGGCTGCCGATGTTTTCGTAAAGCTTTCGGTCGGCGACGGTATCGTTTCGCAGATCCCGGCCCTTATCGTGTCGCTGGCGGCCGGCCTTCTGGTGTCGCGCGGCGGCACCTCGGGATCGACGGATCAGGCCGTCATCAATCAGCTGAGCGGATATCCGCGTGCCTTGATGGTCGCAGCCATGCTGATGGGGCTTCTTGCCGTCATGCCGGGATTGCCCTTCCTGCCCTTCACGCTTTTGGGCGGCATCATGGCCTTCGGCAGCTGGTATATTCCGCGCCAGGTCGAAGCGGAAAGCGCGCAGCGCCGTCAGGAAGAGGAGGACAAGGTTCTCCAGACCAACGAAGCGGAAAAGGACTCCGTCAAGCAGGTCCTCAAGACGTCCGAAATCGAACTTGCCCTCGGCAAGCAGGTTTCGACCCGCCTCCTCGGCGCGCATCAGGAACTGGCTTTCCGTGTCGGCAAGATGCGCAAGAAATTCGCGACCCAATACGGCTTCGTGGTGCCGGAGATCAAGGTCTCCGACGACATCATGATCCCGGAAAAAGCCTACCAGATCCGTGTCCATGGCACGACGATCGCGTCGAGCAATCTGCGCGTTGGCGATGTTCTTGTCGTGACGGGGGCAGGGCGCAAGCCGAGCATTCCGGGCGACGAAATCCGCGAACCCGCCTTCGGCATGCCGGCCGTTTCCATTCTCGAGACATTCACCGAGGATTTGAAGCGCGAAGGTTTCCACCCGATCGACAATGTCTCTGTGGTGCTGACGCATCTGAGCGAAGTCATTCGCAACAATCTGCCGCAATTGCTGTCCTACAAGGACGTCAAGATCCTCATCGACCGGCTGGACCCGGAATACAAGAAGCTTGCCGACGAAATCTGCTCGTCGCACATGTCCTATTCCGGCCTGCAGGCCGTGCTGAAACTGCTGCTCGCCGAACGTGTGTCGATCCGCAACCTGCATCTCATTCTGGAAGCGGTCGCCGAACTTGCCCCGCATGTGCGCAAGACCGAGCAGATCGTCGAACATGTACGGGTGCGCATGTCGCAGCAGCTCTGCGGCGATCTTGCCGACAATGGCGTATTGCGTGTGCTTCGCCTCGGCAACAAATGGGACATGGTCTTCCATCAGGCGCTCAAGCGCGATCAAAAGGGCGAAATCGTCGAATTCGATATCGATCCCCGCCATCTCGAGGAATTTTCCGAGCAGGCATCGAAAGTTATCCGTGAATTCATGGATCGCGGACTACCCTTTGTCCTTGTCACGTCGCCGGAAACACGGTCCTATGTGCGCATGATCATCGAACGACTCTTTGCGACCCTGCCGGTTCTCTCGCATGTGGAACTGGCCAAGGGGCTGGAGATCAAGATTCTGGGCGCCATTTCATGATAACCGACCCGCAAGGGACAATTATCGCATTGTTCCTTGCAATTTGCCGTATCGGCGCCTGCTTCATGACCATGCCGGGCTTTTCCAGTTCGCGCATCTCGCCGCAGATACGCATTCTCCTGTGCGTTGCGGTGTCCATGGCGCTTCTGCCGGTACTGTGGGATACGATCTATCCGAAAGTCTCCGGCGCAAGCCAGGGCGCCGTTGTCGGCCTCATCTTCACCGAGATCGTCATTGGCGCAATGTACGGGCTGATCGCGCGGTTTTACACGCTCGGCTTCCAGTTCACGGGCGCGCTCATCGGCGCATCCATCGGGCTTAGCGCTCCCGGCGGAGCGGATGCCGTTGAAGACGTGCAGGAAAACCAGATATCGAACTTCATCACCTTCGGTGGGCTCATGGTGCTGTTCATCCTGGATTTCCATCATATCGTCCTGCGGGCGCTGGTCGATTCCTACGCCACGACACCGGTCGGCGCGCTCATCAGCGGCCAGAAGATGCTGATAACCCTGACAGACACGCTGCGCGCCTCCTTTTCCATCATGCTGCGGCTTGCCAGCCCCTTTGTAATTTACGGTCTGATGTTCAACGTTGCGGTCGGCCTCATCAACAAGCTGGCGCCGCAGATACCGGTCTACTTCATATCGACGCCTTTCGTTCTCGCGGGCGGTATTTTCATGCTTTACCTGTCGATCGCGGCCCTCATCCGGCAATTCGTGGATGGTTTCGGCCCGGTCTTCATCGGCTTCTGATCTGGAGAAAACGCCATGGCTTCGGACAAGCGTTCGGCCAAACTCAAGCGCCTGGTAACGGTCCAGCGCCACATGGAGAAAATGGCCGAGGTGGAACTGGCCGACACCACCCGCGTACGTGCCGAAGTGGCGCAATCCATGGAGAACGTGCTTGAAGCGATGAGTTCCATGGAGCCGGTCCACCAGACGTTCTCCAGGCACTATTCGGATCGTTACGGCCGCCTTGTCGTCAAGGACCGTCAGCTCTCCGGCGTGCAGCAATTGCAGGAAAACAAGGTGCTCAAGGAAAAGACCAAGGCCGACCGGCTGGAGGACAGGATGCACCTCGCGCGCGATCTCGAGGATCGGGAGGCCGACGACAATGCAATCTACGATCTGTTAGAAATCACGAACGCATCCCGGACACCAGCCTCCAGCAAGGTTGGCGATCCATAGTCTGTCCCGTTGTTGCATCGTTGGGCGTCCAGAGAGACGTATTCAGCGGTGTTTCTTGATTGAGCGAACGCCCCGGTTTTAATGCCGCCCGTTCGTCAGCTCGGGAGTTCTGGACGTGGCGATATCGGTTATAAGCGATCTGGTGATGGATGTGGTTCGCGCTGCGGACCCTCAGGAAGTGCAGGTCGCCCAGGAAAAATTGAAGGCGAACAAGGCGGCTTTCGCTGCGACGAGCCTTGCCGATTCGGGCAAGGGCTTTGGCGCTGCCATTGATATGCTTGACAGCGCCACCTCGAAGGCAGGTCTCGGCAATACCAACATCCGCTCTGCCCGTACCGAAGTTCCGGAAACATATCGCAAGTATGAGGCTTCCGTGCTTCAGACCTTCGTTGCCAACATGCTGCCGAAAGACAGCGAGGAGGTCTACGGCAAGGGCAACGCCGGCGAGATCTGGAAAAGCATGATGGCGGAACAGTTTGCCGACACGATCTCCAGAAATGGCGGCGTTGGCATTGCAGAACAGGCCTACAAGGATGCGTTGCGGAAAGCCGAGAGCAAAGGCATTACCGACGTATCCATGAATGACAAAGACCATAATGCTGCAATTCGGATGGTGGCGGAGTTCGAAAGGCAGGTCCTCGGCGTTTCCAATGATAAAACGGACGAGGCTTGAGCATGATAAATCATAACGAGGAGACAAGCATGGACCTTATGTCGAACGACCACCGCATCAAATCCGTTCTCGGCCGTCTTGAAATGATCATCGACAATGAGAATGACAATATCGGTAAGGACCCCCAGTTCGATTTCAAAGTCTCCAATGCCCATAAAAGCCGTTGCCTCTATGAGTTGACGATGTTGTTCCGCGATACGCCCCATGAGGAAATCGCCGCCGGACATCTCGATCAGGTGCAGGGCATCAAGTCCAAGCTCGCGACCAATGCCAGCCGCGTCGAGGCGCATCTGAATGCGGTTCGCGCTGTTGCGGATCTTCTCAAGACCGCGATCCAGGAAGCCGATACGGACGGCACCTATTCCCAGGAACAGTTCATGTACGGCGCAGCCTCCTGATGTTGAAGCTTCTTCTCACCGGCGTCTGGGTTTGCGCCGTCACGCTCGGCGCGGTGTATTTCTCCGTCCAGATGGCGACGGCCCCCTCGTCGGGAGATGAGGCGGGGGCGAAAAAGGCAAGTCTGCAATTGGTCAAAGGCGAAAGCATCACCATCCCCGTCATCAATGACGGTGGTGTGAACGGTTATTTCCTCAGCCGCATTTCCTTGCGTGTCGACAAGGACAAGATGGCGAAGATCGAACTGCCCGCAACGCAATTGATGACCGACGAACTCTTCACGCTTCTGGCGGGTTCTTCCATGGTCAACATCGCCAATATCTCCACCTTCGACCCTGATGTCTTCAAGCAGCGCATCCGAGAGGGGCTGAACAAGAAACTTGGAGACGAGGTGGTCGGGGACGTCCTGATCGAGCAGCTCGATTATCTATCGAAGGCCGATATTCGCGAGCAAAAGGGCAACGGCTCGCCCCGGTCGGTGAAGCTTGTCGAAGGCGAGAAAGTCGACACCGGAAAAGAAGCGGCCCCAAGCCACTGATGGCGGCGCGGTGCAGGCCACCGGTCTGGTTAATCGCCCCTTTCTATTTTCCGGAATATTCGATCGGTTGCCTTCAGGGTAAATTCAACCAGCACCTGTATAAACAGACCCATGAGCTGCCGTCCCGCAAACCATGCGCCGGATTGGCGGCGGTGGATTTGGCATTCGGGGGCTCGCATGAATTTCGCAGCAGATTTTGCGCGGACGGGATCGCAACGGAATATTCACGGACTGCGCGTCTGTGATCTGGACTGGAACGGGGCGCTGGAAATGGTCAGCGGCCAGGCTTCAGCTTGTGATGGCCACACGATGCTCTCGTTTCTTACCATCCAGAATGCCAGGCTGTCCCTCAAGGACATTGCTTACAGGCAGATTCTGGAAAGCTGTCTGCTTCTGCCGCAGGGCAGGGGGATGAATGCCGCCGCACGCGCCGAACACGGCAAGCCTCTGCCCGAGACCATCGATGGCGTTGCCTTCGTCATGGCACTTCTGACCTATATGGCGGTGCCGAAACGTATCGGCGTTGCGGGGGATGATGCAGCACAGGTCGGAGAGGTCCTCGCCAAGCTGCGCGCACATGCGCCCTGGCATGATTTCGTGATGCTGAACCGGGATACTTCGGGCGTGAAGGTGGATGTCGTGCTGGCGGGCATGCTTGCGGAAAACCAGGAGAAATGGCTGCATCGCAGCATCAATCGCGATGATGCGCGTCTCGTCATCGCGGTCGGTCCCCTGTTCAAGGTGCTGGCGTCCGAAGTGGCTGGCATGCCCGAAATCTTTCGCAAGCTGCATATGAGCTGGCTTTACAGCCTTTGCGCCGAGCCCTGGCACATCGCGCTCGGCAAGGGCTGAGGCGGGTCGGCAAGGCCCGCGTTAACCATTTGTTTGCCACGATCCTTTAACCTCCCGTAAGGTTTTGAAAGCCGCCTGTTGCGGGCGGCGCCGAGCGTGGCAGACGGCTTCAGATGGTTGATCACAGTCCCGATATGATGGCGACGCGCCCTGATGAGGATGGTGTTGCCGTGCCTGCGTCGCAATTTCGCAAACGTTGTCTGCGGCTTCTGACAGCCGGTTGCGTAGCCGCCGCCACCGTTGTGGGGGCTGCACTTCCGCTGCTGCTCATCGATTCCGGTTTTCGCGGATATGTTTCGCAGGCGCATGTCGAGGTTACCCAGACCGGCTACGATGCACCCGATGCGGCACGCTTTCTTGCCATGGCCCGCCGCACCCTGCTTTCTCCTTCCGGTCTGGACCGTATAACGGGCGACCTCAAATTGAAGCCCGCCGACATGGTCGGCGTTCGCAATCAGGGCGAACTTGGCCTGCTTTTCGACCTTTTGACCGGGGCGGATACCCGTTCGCTTTCCCCGCGTGAAGCATTGAACGGTGCTGTGGGCGAGGCGATCCGCCTGGAACTGACGCCGGATGAAAACACGCTGATCGTAACCTCGAAGGCAGCGACGCCGGAAACCGCGATGCGGCTTACGGATTATCTTTCGATGCGTGTCATGGCGGATGGCAAGGCCGGCACCATGACGCCCGCCATGCGCGAGACGGAGCGGGCGCGCACCCGGTTGGACGAGGCGGAAGCCGCCTTGAACGGTTTCCAGATGCGCCACGGCGAGACCGTCCTGGCGGAAGTGCAGCAACTCGAGCAGCAATTGCGCGACCTCAATGACAGCCTTGCGGGGACGACCCAGCAGCAGCAGTCGCTTCAGACGGATCTGGCGGTGGCCACCGGCCTCAAGCCGAATGACGTATTGTCAAAGCCCCTGCCGTCAGGCGCTGCTTTCTCTGTGCTTGAGGACATCAGGCAAAGACATGCAAGTGCCAGCATGGCGCTTTCAGGCGTCTCGGTCGATTACGGCCCGAAACATCCCCGCCGCATCGCCGCCCAGAATGCCGTAGATGCCGTGCAGCCGCTTGTCGCTCCCGCATTGCGTCAGCTGGTCGATGGCTTGCGCGCCGATGAGAAGCGCGTCGCACAGGAAGTTGCAACCGCGAACGCCGAACGAACGAAACATCTCGACCGCCTGAGCAGCCTTGGTGTCACGCCCGGTGAATTCTCCAGATTGCAGGGTGAACTGGAAACGGCGCGAAATACCTATCTTGAGGCGAGCGAGCGTCGGGACATGTCCTCATCCACCACAACCGCCGTTGAGACCCGCCTCACCAGGAAGGCCGGACCGGGCGAATTGTCGCGCGACCTCACACAAGCCGCTATGCTGGCAGGCGGTGGCGCGTTGCTCGGCCTGCTGGGCAGCCTGTATCTCCTGAGCTACCGTCGCCATGACGAGGAAGAGGCACTCATCTTTGATGATGCGCACGTTCTGCCCTCCGAAAAAGCGCCTGAGCAATCGGGGCAGTTTCCCGAGTTCGAGCCGATCGAGCCGGATGTGTTCCATGATCTGGAAGAACTGGCCGCGGATAGCGAATTCGAGCCGGAGGCTGAGTTCGCGGACTATTACGCCGGGGCGGCGAACGATAGCGGATTCGATACCGATGACATTCCGCTGGACGAGCGTGTGCGGCAGGTTCTGATGGGCAACCGCACCGTCAGGAATACCCCCCAGACGACACCGGAGCTGCCGCCATTGCTCAGTGAAGCCCTTGCCGGGCATTTCGATCACGAGCAGGCCGAAGCCGAGGAATTGGCGGAATTGAGACGCGAGTTGGCGCTCTTGAGGGAGCGCCTCGCCGATTACGCCGAGCATCGCGACGACTACCGCAAAACTGCCTGACGAAGCTGCATTTTTGCTTGCATTCCTGCAAAGTCGGCACCATACGGGGCCAACGTAATCCAGCAGGAGCAGGACGCATGGCAGTTGTGATTGACGGAAAGGCAAAGGCGGCTTCGGTAACGGAGGCGGTCCGCAAATCGGCAGAAACGCTTGAGGCGGAACAGGGTGTGAAGCCCGGTCTCGCGGTTGTCATCGTCGGCAACGATCCGGCCAGCCACGCTTACGTGAATTCCAAAAGCAAGACAGCCAAGCAATGCGGCTTCAATTCCGTTCAGCACACGCTGCCGGAAGAAACAACTCAAGATCAGCTTCTGAAGTTGGTCGGTGAACTGAACGCCGATCCCTCCATCCACGGCATTCTGGTACAGCTTCCTTTGCCGAAACACTTCAATTCCGATGAGATCATCCAGTCGATCCTGCCCGAGAAGGATGTGGATGGCCTGAGCGTGCTGAACGCCGGCAAGCTGGCGACCGGCGATCTCGCAACCGGCCTCATCTCCTGCACGCCAGCCGGCGCCATGCTTCTGGTGCGCAGCATTCACGGCGAAGATCTTTCCGGCCTGAACGCCGTGGTCATCGGCCGCTCCAACCTCTTCGGCAAGCCGATGGGCCAGCTTCTCCTGAATGCCAATGCCACGGTGACGATGGCGCATTCGCGCACCAAGGATCTCGCCACCGTCTGCAAGACGGCCGATATTCTCGTGGCGGCGGTGGGTCGCGCGGCAATGGTCAAGGGCGATTGGGTAAAGCCCGGCGCGACCGTCATCGATGTCGGCATCAACCGCATTCCCGCTCCGGAAAAGGGTGAAGGCAAATCGAAGCTGGTCGGTGACGTCGCCTATGATGAGGCAAGCGCAGTCGCTGCTGCCATCACCCCCGTTCCGGGCGGCGTAGGCCCGATGACGATTGCCATGTTGATGGCCAACACCGTCATCGCCGCCTATCGCGCACTTGGAAAGACCGCACCGAAGTTCTGAAATCGGTAGTTACTCTTTCGGAGCCGGTCCTGTGGAGGCGCGGACGACAAGTTCCGCCTTCCAGAGTTCCTGATGAGGTTCGGTCTGGTTAAGCTTGATCCGGTTGATCAGGCGCTGCCCGACACGCACCCCCGCCGCCCGCAAGGATGAGCGGGTGGTGGTGAGCGGCACCGAGAAATTGTCGGGCTTCAACAGCGGCAATACATCGTCATGGGCAATCAGCGAAATATCCTTGCCCGGTTTCAAGCCGCGCTGGTTGAGCGAGCGGATCACGCCGAGTGCCAATGCGGTACTCGCGCATACAATGGCGGTTGGTCGTTCCGGCTGTGACAACAGCGCTTCCATGCCGAGATAACCCTCCTCGTCGGTCATGCTGCTGTGTCTTGTATTTTCCGGGCGCAATGTCAGACCGTTTGCCGTCAGCGCCTTTTCCACCCCGAGACAGCGGCGGAAGGTGAAGTCGTAGCCCTCCGGCCCGTTCAGAAGCCCGATCCGCTTGTGGCCAAGCTGAAGCAGCAGCTGGGTCGCATCGCGAAATGCGGCCTCATTGTCCACGTCGAGAAAGGGATAATCCTCTTCCACGCCGATGGAGCGGCCATGGACGAGGAAGGGCAGGGAAAGCGATTGCATCATGGCGATGCGGGCGTCGTTCTTCTTCATATAGGCGAGGTAGATGCCATCGACGCTGCCGCTCGCCGCCAGCCCCCGCAGGGCTTCCCGTTCCTTTTCCGGCTCCGTGGGCGTGATGACGAGGTGAAATCCGCTGCGAGCCGCTTCTTCGCCTAGACCGCTCAGGAATTCGCCGAAATGCACATCCGAGCGGTGGTGCTCGCCAACCGGCATGACCAGTCCGATGGAGCCGACCTTGCCGGTCGCCAACCGTTGCGCCGCGGCATTCGGGCGATATCCGGTCTTTTCGGCGGCTTCCATGACGCGGCGGCGCGTCTCTGCGCTCACCTCGGGATATCCGTTGAGCGCTCTGCTGACGGTTGTCTGAGAAATCCCCAGCAGTTGCGACAACTGTTTCAGGTTCATGTCTGTTTTTCCTCCATGCGCGCGCATCGGAAATGGCAAAAGCCTCTCCTCTAACTCCCAAAGCGCTTTAGTTTTTTACCAGTCCCTGCCGGTTTTCTCAATCGAAAATGATAGCCGCCTTTCTAAGTAAGTATGACTATTCATACGACAATGCGGCATGTCCAGCGAAAGAGCCTCTTGACTCCTTCTCAATGACAATGAGATGAATAGGCAGCCAAAGCGCTTTGATTTATGGGAGATGCTTTGAGCCTTTTATGTGATGGGAGGTAAATCACATGCAGAAGACCTTTTTGGCGACGGCGGCTTCTATAGTGCTGCTGTCGGGTTCGGCCTTTGCCGCCGATCTGAAATTCGCGCCCGGTCAGGATGCCAAGTTCAACTGGAAAAGCTACGAAGACTTCAAGGCGGCCCATGCCGACCTGAAAGGTCAGACGCTGACGATTTTCGGGCCCTGGCGCGGTGAGGACGAGGCGCTGTTCCAGACGGTGCTGGCCTATTTCTCCGACGCGACCGGCGTGAACGTCCGCTATTCCTCCTCGGAAAACTACGAACAGCAGATCGTCATCGACACGCAGGCGGGTTCTCCGCCCAACATCGCCATCCTGCCGCAGCCCGGTCTTCTGGCCGATCTCGCCGCCAAGGGTTTTCTGGTTCCGCTCGGCGATGAGACCGCAAACTGGGTCAAGGACAATTACGGCGCTGGCCAGTCCTGGGTTGATCTCGGCAGCTACAAGGGCAAGGACAGCAACAAGGCTTACTTTGCATTTCCCTTCAAGGCCGACGTGAAGTCGCTCGTCTGGTACGTACCTGAGAACTTCGAGGAAGCGGGCTATAAAGTGCCCGAGAGCATGGAAGACCTGTTCAAGCTGACGGACCAGATCGTTGCCGATGGCGGCACACCCTGGTGCATCGGCCTCGGTTCCGGCGGTGCGACCGGCTGGCCGGCAACGGACTGGGTGGAAGACCTGATGCTGCGCACGCAGCCACTCGACGTCTATCAGAAATGGACGACGAACGAGGTGAAGTTCACCGATCCGGCCGTAGTTGCGGCAATCAATGAATTCGGCAAATTCGCCAAGAACGAAAAATATGTCAGCGGCGGCGTTGCGGCTGTGGCCTCCACCGACTTCCGCGACAGCCCGAAGGGTCTCTTCGACATTCCGCCGAAGTGCTACCTCCACCATCAAGCGTCCTTCGTGCCGTCCTTCTTCCCTGATGGTACCAAGGTCGGAACGGATGTGGATTTCTTCTATATGCCGACCTATGCCGCAAAGCCGGAACTCGGCAAGCCAGTTCTGGGCGCCGGCACGCTCGTCACCATTACCAAGGAAGCGCCCGCCGCCAAGGCTTTCGTCGACTTCCTGAAAACCCCGATTGCCCACGAAGTCTGGATGGCACAGTCCAGCTTCCTGACGCCGTATAAGGGTGTGAATGTCGATACCTATGCCAATGAGCAGATGAAGCGCCAGGGTGAAATCCTCACCTCCGCAACCACCTTCGGCTTTGACGGTTCCGACCTGATGCCGGGCAAGATCGGCGCGGGTGCATTCTGGACCGGCATGATCGATTTCGTCGGCGGCAAGTCGGCCGATCAGGTCGCTGCCGATATCCAGAAGGCCTGGGACGGCCTGAAGTAACCTCAACAGAGCTTGACCCGGCGGTGATGCCGCCGGGCCTTTGCCAACGGAACGGCCGTCGACCGCATAAAATCAGCGCGGCGCGGAGAGGATCAAGGGAGGGAACATGGCTCAACAACTCGTTTCTGCCATCGGCGTCATGGTGGCCGGCGTTTTTGCCTGCGCTGCCTATTATTGGCTATCCGACAAACTGTTGCAGGTAATCTTTCCCGTCCGCTCGGGAGACGTGTTGCAGGCATCCCGCAACCTCAACCGCCGCGCGTCGGTCAGGCCCTGGCTGTTCATCGGCCCCGCCCTTCTCCTTCTTCTCGTCTATCTGGTCTATCCCGTCATCGCCACGCTCATCCTCTCGTTCTATGACCGGACCGGCGCCGAATTCGTAGGTCTTGCCAATTATCGCTGGGCATTTTTCGATGCCGGCTTCAGGCAATCGATCTTCAACAACATCCTCTGGCTGGCCGTGGTGCCGGCCGCCTGCACCTTCTTCGGCCTCGTTATTGCTGTCATGACCGACCGCATATGGTGGGGCAACATCGCCAAATCCATCGTCTTCATGCCGATGGCGATCTCCTTCGTCGGTGCCTCCGTCATCTGGAAATTCATTTACGAGTATCGCGCCGAAGGTCAGGTGCAGATCGGCCTCCTCAACGCCGTCGTCGAGTTTTTCGGCGGCAGCCCGGAGGTGTGGATTTCCATGCCCTTCTGGAACAACTTTTTCCTGATGGTCATCCTCATCTGGATTCAGACCGGCTTTGCCATGGTCATCCTGTCGGCAGCGCTGCGCGGCATTCCGGAAGAGACAATCGAAGCGGCCGTCATCGATGGCGCCAATGGCTGGCAGATCTTCTGGAAGATCATGGTCCCGCAAATCTGGGGCACCATCGCCGTCGTCTGGACGACGATCACCATTCTCGTTCTCAAGGTTTTCGACATCGTGCTGACCATGACCAACGGTCAGTGGAACACTATGGTTCTCGCCAACCTCATGTTCGACTGGATGTTCCGCGGCGGCGGTGACAGTGGCCGAAGTGCGGTCATAGCGCTCGTCATCATGGCGGCCGTCACCCCGATCATGGTCTGGAACATCCGCCAGGCGAACCGTGAGATGGAGGGCCGCTGAGATGGATATCGTAAAACGTCTGCGCCGCGTCGGCCTGCCGCGCCTCATCGTCCATGCCAGCGTGCTGGTCGTCGTGCTTCTCTGGCTTCTGCCCACACTCGGTATTCTCGTAAGTTCCCTGCGCGACAAGGACCAGATCACCGTGTCGGGCTGGTGGACGGCCTTTTTCAGTTCCGAGCAGACCGCGGCGGTTCGCCTTGCCGACGCTGCCGTGCAGAAGCAGGACGGGAACCGCTACGTCATATCAGGTAATGTTTTTGAAAGCGGACAGGGGGGCAAGGTTGCAGCCTTCGGCGTTCGCGTGCAGGAGCCGACGGCCTTCAAAGCCGGTGAAGCGGCAGATATCGGCGACGGGGAAACGCTGCTCGTCAACACCGATGGCACCTATGAATACAGCAAGGCCTCAAGCTTCGAGGGTTCTCGCGGCAAGCGCGTCTATATTTCCGTCGCGACACCGCCGGTCTTCACACTCGACAATTATCGAACCGTCCTGACCTCCGAAGGCATCGGCCAGTCCTTCGTCAACTCGCTGACAGTCGCCGTTCCGGCAACCGTCATCCCTATCCTCATCGCCGCCTTTGCCGCCTATGCGCTGTCATGGATGAGCTTTTCCGGCCGCAATTTTCTGATTGCGATGGTGGTGGGCCTGATCGTCGTACCGTTGCAGATGTCGCTGATACCGCTCCTGAAACTCTACAACGAAATCGGCAATATCTTCGGCGTACCGTCCAAGACCTATGCCGGCATCTGGCTGGCGCACACCGCCTTCGGTCTGCCGCTCGCCATCTACCTGTTGCGCAACTACATTTCCGGCCTGCCGAAAGAGATCATCGAAAGTGCGCGTGTCGACGGCGCGAGCGATTTCGAAATCTTCGTCAAGATCATCCTGCCGCTGTCCTTCCCGGCGCTCGCCTCCTTCGCCATCTTCCAGTTCCTGTGGACCTGGAACGACCTGCTCGTCGCCATGGTCTTCCTCGGCACGCAGAAGGATGAGCTGGTGCTGACCGGTGCTTTGAACGCGCTGCTCGGTTCGCGCGGCGGCAACTGGGAAATCCTCACCGCCTCGGCCTTCGTTACCATTGTCGTGCCGCTCGGCGTCTTCTTTGCCCTTCAACGTTATCTCGTGCGTGGCCTGCTCTCAGGCTCCGTCAAGGGAGGCTGATTATCCATGAACGCCCATACCAGACAGGATGAGACTATGACCGCTCCGGTGACTTCCGCTTTGACGCCCAACAAGGATTGGTGGCGCGGCGCCGTGATCTATCAGATCTACCCGCGCTCCTATCAGGACTCCAATGGCGACGGCATCGGCGATCTCAAGGGCATCACCGACCGGTTGGCGCATATTGCCGGTCTCGGTGCCGACGCCATCTGGATTTCGCCCTTCTTCACCTCGCCAATGAAGGATTTCGGTTATGACGTCTCGAATTATGTCGATGTCGATCCGATGTTCGGCACGCTTGCCGATTTCGACGGGTTGATCGCGGAAGCGCACCGTCTGGGTATCCGCGTCATGATCGACCTCGTCATGTCGCACACGTCTGACCAGCATCCGTGGTTCGTGGAAAGCCGCGCCAGCCGCAACAATCCGAAATCGGAGTGGTATGTCTGGTCGGACAGCAAGCCGGATGGCACGCCGCCCAACAACTGGCTGTCGATCTTCGGCGGCTCCGGCTGGCAGTGGGACCCCACCCGCATGCAATATTACATGCACAACTTCCTGACCTCGCAGCCGGATCTCAACCTGCATAATCCGGAAGTGCAGGAAGAACTGCTCAATATCACCCGCTTCTGGCTGAAGCGCGGCGTCGATGGTTTCCGCCTCGATACCATCAATTTCTATTTCCACGATCTGGAATTGCGCGACAACCCGGCGCTGGCGCCGGAGCGCCGCAACGCCTCCACGGCACCTGCGGTCAATCCCTACAATTTCCAGGAACATCTCTACGACAAGAACCGCCCCGAAAACATCGCTTTCCTGAAACGCTTCCGCGCCGTGCTGGACGAGTTTCCGGATATTGCCGCCGTCGGAGAAGTGGGCGACAGCCAGCGCGGGCTCGAAATCGTCGGTGAATACACCTCCGGCGACGACAAGATGCAGATGTGCTACGCCTTCGAATTCCTGGCGCCGGATGCGCTCACGCCGCAGCGTGTTGCCGATGTGCAGGCGGATTTTGCCAGGGCCGCACCGGAAGGCTGGGCCTGCTGGGCTTTCTCCAACCACGATGTCGTTCGCCATGTCAGCCGCTGGGGCGAGCATGTCGAGGATAAGGATGCTTTCGCCAAGGTGCTCTCGGCGTTGTTGATGACGCAGCGCGGCTCCGTCTGCATCTATGAGGGTGAAGAGCTGGGCCTTACGGAAGCCGATATTGCTTTTGAGGATTTGCAGGACCCCTACGGCATTCAGTTCTGGCCGGAATTTAAAGGCCGCGACGGTTGCCGCACACCGATGGTGTGGGATGCGGGCCATGCGCAGGCCGGCTTCTCGACGTCGGACAAGACCTGGCTGCCCATTCCGGCCGAACACAAGCAGCGCGCCGTCAGCGCCCAGCAGGGCAACGAGGCATCCGTGCTGGAGCATTACCGCCGCTTCCTTTCCTTCCGCAAAAAGCATCCCGCTTTTGCCAAGGGCGGCATCGAATTCCAGCCAGTGGAGGGCGATGTGCTGAGCTACACCCGCACGCTCGGCAACGAAACCGTTCTGTGCCTCTTCAATCTGTCCGCGACGTCAGCAAAGGCGACGCTGCCGGAAGGGAACTGGGAGGTTCTCGAAGGCCACGGCTTTGCAAGCGATGTGGACGGCAGAAGCGTAGAACTTCCGGCATGGGGCGCTTTCTTCGCCCGTTACGCCTGATAGAGCAGGGAGGAACAACCCATGACAAGTCTCGTTCTCAAGGATATCCGCAAATCATACGGGCAGGTAAAAGTCCTGCACGGCATCGATCTGGAGATCGAACAGGGCGAATTCATCGTTTTCGTCGGGCCGTCCGGCTGTGGGAAATCGACGTTGCTGCGCATGATTGCGGGTCTGGAGGAAATCACCGGCGGCGAAATGTTCATCGACGGCCAGCTGGTCAATGAAATCCCGCCCTCGCGTCGCGGCATTGCCATGGTGTTCCAGTCCTATGCGCTTTATCCGCATATGACTGTTTACGACAACATGGCCTTCGGCATGAAGATCGCCAAGGAGAACCGTCAGGAGATCGACCGTCGCGTGCGCGCCGCTGCCGAAATCCTGCAGCTGACGCAATATCTGGAGCGTTTGCCCAAGGCTCTTTCTGGCGGCCAGCGCCAGCGCGTCGCCATCGGCCGTGCCATTTGCCGCAATCCCAAGGTGTTCCTGTTCGACGAACCCCTGTCGAACCTCGATGCCGCGCTGCGCGTCGCAACCCGCATCGAGATCGCCAAGCTCAATGAGCAGATGGCAGACACGACGATGATCTACGTCACCCACGATCAGGTGGAGGCGATGACGCTGGCCGACCGTATCGTCGTTTTGAATGCGGGTCGTGTGGAACAGGTCGGCCCGCCGCTGGAACTTTATGAAAACCCCGCCAACCTCTTCGTGGCGCGGTTCATCGGCTCGCCCGCCATGAACATCATTGCGGCAAAAATTGCCGTAACCGGGGAGCGGACTTCGATCGAACTTGCCGGCGGCAAGACGCTGAACATCGTCGTTCCCACGCCTGCAACCGAGCAGGGCAAGGCCGCGAGCTTCGGTGTCCGGCCGGAGGATTTGAGCATCGTCACCGGCGACGATTATCTTTTCGAGGGAAAAGTCGCGATCGTCGAGGCTCTCGGTGAAGTGACCCTGCTTTATCTCGAAGCGCCCAAGGGGCAGGAGCCGATCATCGTCAAGGTGCCGGGCATCGTATCCGTCGCCAAGGGTCAGACCCTGCGTTTTGCGGCACCGCAGGCAAAGCTCCATCTCTTTGATGCCGAGGGCAAGAACTACCGCAGATAGTTGCAGAGACAATGGCCGTGAGCTTCAGGAAACATGCCCCGGAACGTCCCGTTCCGGGGTTTTTTCATGATATTTTGCCGCTGTGGAAAAATGCCAAAAATGTTCCGTCTTCGGTCTGTTTAAGGTGACGCTGATATGAATTGTTAAAGACTACGTTTTAATCTTGGAGACGTTGAAAGAGCATGGAGGTCAGGGCGTGCAGAGCAGTGCGGGTGTTATCAAGAACAGTTACCTGACCAAGGAAGAATCCTTCATGTACGACCGCGAAGGCCGGTTTCGCATGGAAGACACCATGAATGCGGCGCGCATCGAATATACCGAGAAGGCCGTCATGCATATGGCCGCTCGCCGTTGCGACGTCATTCGCATTTCCCAGACCGAGGCCGTGCTGGCGCTGCTGACGAAATACAATCTTCCGAACCAGTTCTATCTGGATATTCCCGACGCCCGCATCACCAAGATCGGCTGCGTTATGTTGCGCGTCAACGCCAACAACACCATCCACGTCCGTTTTCTGCGCATGTTGACGCAAAAGGAACTCGACCGCATTTTCGTGTTCAGCACACATCCGGCGCACAAGGACCGGAAGCTCGATATCCGGTCTTTCTAAGGAGCTGGAGAATCTCCGGCTTCAGGAAAGCCCACCCAGAACCGTCTGCTTCAGCTTCACATCCGGCACTTCCGCAAAGGCAAGATCGCTGCGGCCGAAATAGGATTTCTGGTTGGTGGCGGACCAGTCGTTGCAGACCAGTTTGTAGCGCTCTCTTGCGACCGGTTTTTCCGGCATGGCGTAAAGATAATCGCCGGTGCGGTCAGCAAGCGGAATGTTGCCGTCCTGATTGCAGCGCTTGAGGATTTGCGCAAGCGTTTCGCCATCCACTTCCGTCACCATCAGCTTGCCGTCGAAACGCAGCGAGGCGTTGAAATCGTAGCGGCGGATATCACCCCTTGGCAAACCAGCGCCGAAGGAGGTGTGGCCGATGAAGCCGACATCCGCGCCGGTTTTTGCGGCGATCAGTTGCGCCACACGGCGTCCGGCCTCGTCAACTGTCATCGCCTTTTCCGTTTTGCCGACAACCGCCTTCTCTTCTGCCGTCAGATGTTTGTCGAGCGTCTGTTCGATCAGGCCTTTGAGCGCCGGGGAGGAGGGGGCGTCGCTGTCGATGGCGACGGTCTCGATCGTCGGCGCCTTGCCAGCAGCTTCGATCGTCGCAATGGCCATGGAGGTGCACCATGAACCCGTGTGTACATAGCGCGTCGCACCCTGTTCATGCACGAAGTTCAGGTGATCGTGGCCGCCGACCAGCAGGGTGCCATCAGGCAGCAATGGCAGGATATCGCGGTCGGCAACAACACCGGCGTGGCTGAGAACGATGTTGATGGCCTCCGGCTTGACGATTGCCGGCAGATTCGCCTTGGCCCATTCCACAGGCTGCGGAATATCCAGCATCTCACGCGTCGCCTTCGGATAGGTATTGATCGCGTTGGTGGCAAGGCCCGCAACGACGACCGGCCGTCCGCCCACACTCACCTCCGCACTGGCCGGTGCATAGGGTGCGCCGCTGCGCTTGTCGATGATGTTGGACAGCACGTTGATGCCGAGCGCGCGGGCACGACTGACGAAATTGGCGAGGTCGTTATCGATATCCGGTTCATGGTTGCCGATATTGACGACGGTGGGCGCGAGCCTGGCGAGCGCCGAGAGGAACGTCCACTCGATTTCGCCGGACGACCGTGTCGCCACCGCATTGCCGGTTTCGAACAGGTCGCCGTTCAGAAGAATAATGTGGGGTGCCTTGTCAGCTGCGATGCGCATTTCTATGGCTGCTAGGAGCTGCCCGATGCGCTCATAGGCCGAATGCAGGTCGGAAATCACGATTGCACGCAGGGCCACATCCTGCGCCTCCGCCGGCGTTGCCACCACCATCAACGGCAGTATGGCGGTGCCAGCCATAAGCTTCAGCACGTCACGGCGTTTGCTTGAGAAAATCGTCATGTCTGGCCCCATCATCTTGAAATGCGTCATCGTCCCGCGGCTGGCTGAGAAGCCCCTATAGGGCGATCATCACAGCCGCATGACAAGTTTGGCGTTTAAGAGACGGGAAATAAAGCGGTTTCAGCGCGGGTTATGCGGGTCATGCCAAGAGGGTGCGGAGGCGAGGCCGAATCCGGCCTTCGCCTCCGGACGATCAATGGAACAGAACGCTGGCGCCCTGGTCGGCAGGGCCGACATTACGGCGGAACGGGGCGAAAAGTTCGCGGCCCATGCCCCATTCGTTGGCGGAAAGGTCGGCGCGCGCCGGTTCGCGCTTTGCCAGCTCTGCGGCTGGAACAAGCACTTCAAGCGTTCCGGAAATGGCGTCGAGACGGATGATGTCGCCATCGCGGATGAGCGAGATCGGGCCGCATTCGGAAGCTTCCGGCGTGACATGGATGGCGGCCGGCACCTTGCCGGAAGCGCCGGACATGCGTCCGTCCGTCACCAGCGCCACCTTGAAGCCGCGATCCTGCAGTACGCCAAGTGGCGGTGTCAGGCGGTGCAGTTCCGGCATGCCGTTGGCCTTCGGACCCTGGAAGCGGACGACAGCGATGAAATCGCGGTTGAGCTTGCCGTCCTTGAAGGCATCCTGAAGCTCCTGTTGGTCGTTAAAGACGATCGCGGGCGCTTCGATGATATGGCGTTCGGGCTTGACGGCGGAGATCTTGATGACCGATTTGCCGAGATTGCCGGTCAGCATTTTCAGACCGCCGGTCGGCTGGAACGGCATTTCAATGCTGGCGAGAACCTTCGGGTCGTGGCTCTGCTCGGGAGAAGGCTCGCGGGTCACCGCGCCGTTTTCGTCAAGCTTGGCATCCACGGTGTAGGCTTCGAGCCCCTGTCCGAAGACGGTGCGGACATCGTCATGCACGAAGCCCTGTTTCAAAAGCTGCTTGATGAGGAAGCCCATGCCGCCTGCGGCGTGGAAATGGTTCACATCCGCAAGACCGTTGGGATAGACGCGGGCAAGCAGCGGCACGGTATCCGATAGGTCGGAAATATCCTGCCAGGTGAGGATGATGCCGGCTGCGCGCGCCATGGCGATCAGATGCATGGTGTGGTTGGTCGAGCCGCCCGT
Organism: Rhizobium sp. Root491; assembly: GCF_001427205.1. Classification (NCBI taxonomy): domain Bacteria; kingdom Pseudomonadati; phylum Pseudomonadota; class Alphaproteobacteria; order Hyphomicrobiales; family Rhizobiaceae; genus Rhizobium; species Rhizobium sp. Root491. Next base: position 877,088 of record NZ_LMFF01000001.1, on the reverse strand, counting down.
CGCGTGCAGGCCAACGACGCCGTTGACGATCGAGCGCTCATCGATCATTTCGCCCGCAGGCGTGAATTCGTTGCCCTGCGCGGTGATGGCGAGCGCCCGCTTGGCGGCCTCGCGTGTCAGCGCGTCGCGCAGCGGCGTGCCGGGATTGATGAAGGAAGAGCCGGGCATGTGGAAACCCATGATCTCCATCAGCATCTGGTTGGAATTTGCCGTGCCGTAGAAAGTGCAGGTGCCGGGACCATGATAGGATTTGGACTCCGCCTCCAGCAGCTCGGCGCGCCCAACCTTGCCCTCTGCATAAAGCTGGCGAATGCGGGATTTCTCGTCGTTCGGCAGGCCGGTGGTCATAGGCCCGGCGGGGATGAAGATGGAGGGCAGGTGACCGAAGGAAAGCGCTGCGATGACGAGGCCGGGAACGATCTTGTCGCAGACACCGAGATAGACGGCGGCGTCGAACATGTTATGCGACAGGCCGATGCCGGCAGCCATGGCGATGGCATCACGGGAGAATAGAGAGAGCTCCATGCCCGGCTGGCCCTGGGTTACGCCGTCGCACATGGCAGGCACGGCACCCGCAACCTGCGCCACGCCGCCGGCTTGCGCTGCGGCCTCGCGGATGATTGCCGGAAAGGTCTCGTAGGGCTGGTGCGCCGACAGCATGTCGTTATAGGCGGTGATGATGCCGAGATTGCCAACCCGGTCGCCGGCAAGGAGGTCCTTGTCGGCGGGGGAACAGACAGCAAATCCATGCGCGAGGTTACCGCAGGAGAGAGTGGAGCGATGAACCCCCTTCGAAACCTGCAGCCGCAGCCGCTCGAGATAGGTCTCGCGGTAAGGCTTGGAGCGTTCGACGATGCGGGCGGTAATGGCCTGAATGCGGGAATCGGCGGACATGAGCGTTCATCCTGTTCGTTGGTCGAGAACCGGCGTTCCGGGAGATGAAGGACCGGTTATCGTGTTTTCGTCTTGTGTCGTCGGGCGCTGTCGCGGGGCCGCTTGCGCGGCAACCGCATCCAGTTATGGCGCCCAGTAAATATCCAGGGCGGTTTCTGCCCGGTTCAGCACGGCGCGGATCGGCATTTCGTCCTCATCCTCGCCCGACTGTGCTTTTTCAAGCGCCGCCTTTTTTGCTGCACCTTCGATGTGGAGCACCAGAAAACCTGCATCGTGAAGGCTGGAGAAGTTGAACGTCAACCGTTCTTCCCCCGCGGTTTCCGCCGCCATGGTCAAAACGCCGCGCGGTTCGTCAAGGTCGAGCGCTTCGTAGAGATTGTCGCCACCGGGAAAGAACGATGCCGTATGCCCATCCGTTCCCATGCCCAGCACGACGACATCAAAAGGATCGCAGATCGCTTCGGTCTTGACGGTCGCAAGCGTCGCTGCATCCTCAGGCGAGGCCGCGGGCTGGAACAGCGGCACGAAATAGGCCGCCTTCGCCTTGTCCTGCAACAGGTTCTCGCTGACCAGCCGGTGGTTCGAGCGCTCGCTCTCCGGCGGCACGAACCGTTCGTCCACCAGCGTCACGCTGATGTTGCTCCAGTCGAGATCATGATGGGAAAGCGCCTGGAAGAACAGCTTGGGCGTTGAACCGCCCGAAACGGCAATGCTTGCCGTTCCGTATTCTTTCGTTGCCGCGTCGAGACGCGCGGCAACATCCGCCGCCAGGGTTTTCGCCAGTTCAGCGGCTGTGTCGAAGACATGGATTGTTTCGCTCATACCCGCGCCCTCAGTCAGCATCGTGCCAGGTGCGGCCGTCGCGCTCGATCAGTGCGATCGAGCCGCTCGGACCCCAGGTTCCGGCAGTATAACCCTGTACGCCCTGTCCCAGCTCTTCCCAGCTCTTGAGGATCGGATCGACCCAGTCCCAGGCCGCTTCCACTTCGTCGCGGCGCATGAACAGTGTCTGGTTGGAGCGGATGGTATCCATCAAAAGCCGCTCATAGGCATCGGGGCTGCGCACATTGAAGGCTTCGGCAAAGCTCATGTCCAGCGAGACCTGACGCAGACGCATGCCGCCCGGGCCGGGATCCTTGATGAGCAGCGACTGCTTGACGCCTTCGTCCGGTTGGAGGCGAATGACCAGCTTGTTGGCTTCGATCTTGCCGGCCGCATCGTCGAAGATCGAATGCGGGATCTGCTTGAACGTGACGACGATTTCCGAAACGCGGGTCGCAAGGCGTTTTCCCGTGCGAATGTAGAAAGGAACGCCTGCCCAGCGCCAGTTGGCAATTTCGGCCTTGATGGCGACGAAGGTTTCCGTGTTGGAAACGCCGCCCTCCAGCTCCTCCAGATAACCTTTCACCGGGCCGCCTGCGGAAGCGCCGGCGCGGTACTGGCCGCGAACCGTCAGCTTTTCAACATTGCTGGTGTTGATCGGCTTCAGGGAGCGCAGAACCTTGAGCTTTTCGTCACGCACGGCTTCCGCGTTCATGGAAGCGGGCGGCTCCATGGCAACGAGGCAAAGCAATTGCAGAATGTGGTTCTGCACCATGTCGCGCAACGCACCGGCCGTATCGTAATATCCGGCGCGACCCTCAAGGCCGACAGCTTCTGCGACCGTGATCTGCACGTGGTCGATATGGGCGGAATTCCAAAGCGGCTCGTAAAGCGCGTTGGCAAAACGCAGTGCCATCAGGTTCTGCACCGTCTCCTTGCCAAGATAGTGGTCGATGCGGAAGATCTGTTCTTCCTTGAAGACGTGGCCGATGGTGTCGTTGAGTTCCTGCGCCGAGGCAAGGTCGCGGCCGATCGGCTTTTCAACGACGATGCGGGTCGAGCGGGTGATAAGCTTGTGTTCGCGGATCTTGTCGGCGATATCGCCGAAAATGCCGGGCGCAACAGCGAGATAGAAGGCGCGTATGCGCTCCTTGCCCTCATCGAGCAGCTTCTTCAACACGTCCCATCCGTTGCCGGATTTTGCGTCGACGGGAACGTAGAAAAGCCGGTTGAGGAACAGCGCAACCTGCGCATCATCATATTCGCCCGCCTTCAGATGCTCCTTCAGCGCGTCCTGCGCGAATTTGCGATATTCCTCATGGCTCATGACCGAACGCGACGCGCCGATGATACGGGTCGGCTCCGTGAACTGGCCTTCGACCTGACGGTGATAAAGGGCCGGCAAAAGCTTGCGCTCTGCCAAATCGCCTGTGCCGCCGAAAACGACACAATCAAAAGCTTCAACAGGAATGATCTGACTGCTCATATCGATACTCTCGATCTTCAAGGGTTGGGGCATCCATAATCTAATCGATTTAAAAATGCCAGTCTCAGTTATGTGAAATTATGAATTTTGGTTTCACGGGTCGAAAACCCGTACCGATTGTCATTGAGTGATGCCGGCTAGAAAGCAGGGTTCTTGAACAAGCCTTTGGCCGGCGGCGGAACGGAAAAAAAGAAAAAAACGACGATTGCTGCGATTTTCCCCATCCATGATCGCGGTGATGGCTCATCGACCTTGTGCGAGGCATCTATACTGTCCAGCAGCAGTCTTGCCTCATGCCGCTGCCACTCCGGCACCCGGATTTCCATGCCTCCGAACGCGACCGTCAAATGCCAGTTCACGGAAACGATATGGGCCGAGGGCAGGGTGGTGTGGATGCCATAGGCGCGCAGAAACGAACACGTCACGGCGGTTTCCGCCATCCCGTAACCGGTCGCAATCGTTACAAGCCTGTCGCTAGGTCTTTCCATCAGATCTCCAGAGGTGGGCGGATTTCCTAAAACCTGTCTCGCAATGCGTACCATGAGAGCGCCAGGAAAAGCAGCGGTGCCCGCAGCGATGCGCCGCCGGGGAACGAAGGAACCTTCAACCGCGCGAATGGCGCCAGCATATCCTGTCTGCCGAGAACGAGATCGGCATAGAGCTTGCCGCAATAGTTCGACAGCATCACCCCGTGTCCGGAATAACCGCCGATGGAGGTGACCCCTGGCATGACTTCCCGCACGAACACCCGCCTTGGCAGGGTGATGCCGACGGAGCCGCCCCAGGAATGGGTGATCTCGACATTTCCGAGTTCGGGATAGATTTCAGCGATCTGCCGGCGAATATGGCTGGAAATGTCGCGCGGCGTATCGGCCGTATAGGCCTCGCGCCCGCCGAACAGCAGCCGGTTGTCGACCGTCTTGCGGAAATAGCGCACCACGAAACGGGAATCGGCCACGGCTTCCTTGCCGGGAATAATGTCGGGATAAGCGTCAAGCGGTGCGGTCGCGCCGATGAAGGAGCGGATGGGCATGATATGGGCCGCCGTTACCGGTTCCAGATTGCCGATATAGGCATTGGTCGCAATCAGCACCCGCGTTGCGGTCAGCGTGCCGGAGGGCGTTTCGATGATGGTCTTGCCGCCCGCCTGGCGTATGGATTTGGCGGGCGTCATTTCATGGATGCCGGCGCCCGCCTCTTTTGCGGCTTTCGCAAGCCCGACCAGCAGCTTCAGCGGATGGATATGGCCGGTGCCGGTATCGCGTGTGCCGCCGAAATAATGGCTGGAGCCGACACGTCTGCGTGCGTCCGCCCGCTCCATGTAGGAAATATGCGGATAGCCGTAGCGATTGTTCATCGCATCGACGCTTTTGCGGTAATCGTCTTCGTAAGCAGCCTTGTGCGCAACATAGAGCTGCCCCGGCAGATACTCCATGTCGATGCCGTGATCGCGGGCGAAGTTGAGGACGTAGTGTTTGGCATCCTCGGCGATATCGAACAGTACCTTCGACTGCTCGAAGCCGATCTCGTCTTCCATCTCGTCGGGAAAAGAGCGCTGCCCGGTGCCGAATTGCCCGCCGTTGCGGCCGGATGCGCCGTCGCCGAAACGATGCGCCTCGATCAAGGCGACGGAGACACCGTTGGCGGCAAGATTAAAGGCGGCCTGAAGCCCGGTATAGCCGCCGCCGACGACCGCGACATCCACTGCTTTCGACCCGTCGAGCGCCGGATATTGCGGCCGCTCCTGGGCGCTTGCCTGATACCAGGAAATCCCCGGCGCTATCGGGCTTTGCCACGTCATGCTTCAGACCTCACACGTTGAGAAGCAGGAATTCCCGCTCCCATGGGCTGATGACCTGCATGAATGTCTCGAATTCCCCGCGCTTCAGGCCCGCATAAAGGCCGACGAATTCATGGCCGAACACCCGCTCGAACTGTTCTTCGCCTTCCAGCAGCGCCACGGCTTCCAGCAGCCCGCGCGGCAGGTCGATGGAGCCTTCATTGGCCGTATCGGCGGTCGGTTCGGTCGGCTCGATATTGTTGACGATGCCGAGCCAGCCGCAGGCAAGCGAAGCGGCAAGCGCGAGATAGGGATTGGCATCCGAACTCGGCAGGCGGTTTTCGACACGCCTTGCCTGCGGGCTGGAAATCGGCACGCGGAAAGCCGTCGTGCGATTGTCGTAACCCCAGGCATTGTTGACCGGGCAAGCCATGTCAGGTGTCAGGCGGCGATAGGAATTCACGTAAGGAGCAAGCATCACCAGCGCGTTCGGAACATAACGCTGCATGCCGCCGACGAAGGCGAAGAACTCCTTGGATGGGCCGCCGTCCTTGTTGGAGAAGATATTGCGGCCGCTGTCGATCTCCACCACCGACTGATGGATATGCATGGCCGAACCCGGCTGACCCTGCATGGGCTTGGCCATGAAGGTGGCGTAGATGCCATGCTTCAATGCTGCTTCACGGATCGTGCGCTTGAACAGGAACACCTGGTCGGCAAGTTCGATCGGATCGCCATGGCGCAGGTTAATTTCCAGCTGGGCCGGGCCTTCCTCATGGATCAGGGTATCGATCTCGAGGCCCTGTTTTTCGGAGAAGTGATAGATATCGTCGATCAGTTCGTCGAACTCGTTGATGCCGGCGATGGAATAGCTCTGCCCACCGACAATGGAGCGTCCGGAGCGGCCCTTCGGCGGATGCAGCGGATAGTCAGGGTCGTCATTCATGGCGACCAGGTAGAATTCGATTTCCGGCGCGACGACCGGCTTCCAGCCTTTTTCCGTGTAAAGCGAAAGCACGTTTTTCAGCACGTTGCGCGGCGTATAGGGAACGAAATTACCCTCGGCATCCACGACATCGCAGATCACCTGCGCGGTCGGGTCGCTTTCCCATGGCACCACGGACAGCGTGGAAAGATCAGGCACAAGCTTCAGGTCGCTGTCGCGCGGCTCATAGCGGAAGTTTGCCGTCTCATCCGGGTATTCGCCCGAGATCGTGTGGCGATAGAGCGCGGAGGGCAGGGCAAGCGAGGTGTCGCCCGTAAATTTCGCCGTCGGCATCATCTTGCCACGCGCAACCCCGGCGAGATCGGGTGTTATGCATTCAATATCCTCGATACCGCGCGCCCTCAACCATTGCGAAGCTTCGCGCCAGGAGGAAACGCCACGGGTAGAGGAAAGGTCGAGGGGAGGTTTCTTTGCCATGGTTGCCTGTTTCTTCGGGCGGAGCATGGTTTTCTTCGGGGGCATGTATCACCGGGTCTGTGTTTCGACTGGCGCCATCATAACCGGAGTTTGGCAATTGGCGAGGGGGAAAGCGCCATTGACAACGGGCGACACTTCGAAAAGAGGAAAGGGAGAAGCAAACGGAAAACAACTATGGCAGACAAATGTGACGTGCTGATTTTGGGGGCGGGGGCTGCCGGCATGATGTGCGCCATCCGCGCCGGCCAGCGCGGCCGCTCCGTCATCATCCTCGACCATGCCAAGGCGCCGGGCGAGAAAATCCGCATCTCCGGCGGCGGCCGCTGCAATTTCACCAACATCCACGCCGGGCCGAAGAACTATCTCTCCGCCAACCCGCATTTCGCCAAATCCGCACTTGCCCGTTACACGCCGCGCGATTTCATCGCTCTGGTCGAAAAACATCGTATCGCCTGGCATGAAAAGACGCTTGGGCAGCTGTTCTGCGACGATAGCGCCAAGGACATCATCCGCATGCTGCTTGGCGAAATGCAGGCTGCAAAGGTGAAATTGAGGCTCGAAACCGCTGTTTCTGATGTCGCCCATGATGGCGGCCGGTTTCGCGTGACGACCTCCGGCGGCGTCATCGAGGCGGAAAGCCTTGTGGTCGCAACTGGCGGCAAGTCGATCCCGAAAATGGGTGCGACCGGTTTTGCCTACCAGATCGCCGAGCAATTCGGCCTGTCGCTCATCGAGACGCGCCCCGGCCTCGTGCCGCTGACGCTTGATCCTGCGGCACTGGAAAGGCTGAGCCCCCTTGCCGGTGTTGCCGTGCCAGCCGAAATTTCCCATGCCAAAACGGCTTTCAACGAAGCACTGCTGTTTACCCATCGGGGCCTGAGCGGCCCCTCGATCCTGCAAATCTCCTCCTATTGGCGGGAGGGCGATACGATCCGCCTTAAACTGGAGCCTGCGCGCGATATCGTCGCCTTGCTAAAGGAAGCGAAACAGAAGAACGGCCGCCAGTCGGCCCAGACCGCTCTTGCGGAAATCCTGCCGAAACGGCTGGCGCAGCATGTCGTGGAAAAATCGGGGCTGACCGGCAACCTTGCCGATATGTCAGACAAGGCTCTGGCGACACTGGCAAATGAGGTGCAGGACTGGCAGATCAAGCCAGCCGGTTCCGAGGGATATCGCACGGCGGAAGTCACTCTTGGCGGCGTGGATACGACCGGCCTCGATTCCCGCAGCATGGCAGCGAAAACCGTGGCGGGCCTCTATTTCATCGGCGAATGTGTTGACGTGACCGGCTGGCTGGGCGGTTATAATTTCCAGTGGGCCTGGGCCTCCGGTCAGGCAGCAGGTGAATTCGCCTGAAACCGCTCGTATTAACACCTTGTTAATGGGCACGGGTCATCCTGACAGAATGCCAGCAAAGCCGAATCTCGTTGTGGTTCCGCTGTACATGATGTCATGCTGGAGGCTCTTAACAGGGCATGGGTCGGTTGAGTTTTTCGTCAGGAGCCCGCGCATGAACAGATCCGCACATCGCCGCCCTCGCGCCATTGCCATCGCCCGCGCCGAAAGCGAGAGCAGGCAGTTGGCCTTTCGCCTGACTGCAATCGCAGCCGGTGCCGTGGCTGCCCTGATCGCCCTTTTTTATTAAGGTCAGGCTCTTCGCTTTCGCCCTTGCAGCAACCGCGATAAACAGCCGCCACGGCCAGGATGCCTCGGCCATATCGGCATAGAATTTCTCTTCCTGCCGGATGGCTTCCCGCCGCGTGCGCGGCGTCTGGTTTTCGATGATGGCCAATGCTGAATAAAATACGTGCATGTCACTCTCCATGTTGCGGAGGGCCATGATGCACGCCGTTTTTTGATTTATCTGCGCAAGAAAATGCGCTACGTTTTTCATAAATGAAAAACGTCACTTGGGATTCATACCAACTTTTCCTCGATGTGTCACGCAGCGGCGGCCTGACGGGTGCTGCGGCGCTGACGGGTTTGAGCCCTGCGACTATCGGGCGACGCATGATCGAACTGGAGGAGCGCATTGGCAAGGCGCTGTTCCAGCGCAGCCAGACGGGATACGCGCTGACACCGGATGGCCGCGCGCTGTTTGACCGCCTTCAGGCGATGGAAAACGCGGCAAAGGATATCGAGGGATGGCAAAAGGCGTCGTCGGCCTCTTCCGTCGTGCGCATTGCCGTCGGCACCTGGAATGCCTGGCTGCTTGCAGTAAATTTCTCCGCCATCTGCACGGATCGCGACGATTTCCGCATCGATCTTTTCATCGCCGAACAAAGGGCGTCTTTGGCGCACCGTGAAAACGACATCGGCATTCGCGCTTTCGAGCCCGAGGAACGCAACCTTGCTGCCATCAAGACGGGGGAGGTGGCCTATGCGCCCTACAGGTTGCGCAACGCCGCCAGCTCCGTTTCAGACCGGTGGTTGGCGGTGGCGGAAGAAAACGCCATTTCCGCCTACCTGCGCTGGCCGCATGAAAACCGGCGGGACAATATCGTGGTGACCGTCAACAGGCCAACGGCACTGCTCGATCTCACGCTGGCCGGGGCAGGGGTTGCCGTGCTGCCGTGTTTCGTGGGCGATGCCGACGCGCGGCTGATGCGTGAGGGTGACGAAATCGAAGCGCTTCGTCACAATCAGTGGATCGTCATGAACAATGACGATCGCCACCGCCGCGATATACGGACGGTGGCGGACCGGATGACGCGTCTCATCAAGCGACATTCCGATTTGTACGCCGGACGAAAAAGCCGTCCGGCATGAGCGGTGTCACGCAGCAGCACTTCCCTGCGCGACGATGACCGGGATCAGGAGATCGCCCCAGTTGCCGCCCCCGCCGTGATGGCGGGCTGAGCGGACGAGTTCAACGGAAACACCGGCCTCAACTGCCTTCATGACGGCCTGATTGAGGCGGTGCAGATCGTTGGCCAGCATGCGGATGGCGACCTGTTGATCCTGCGTCATGGCAGAGGACTGCTCCTCGGCGCGTTCCTTGACGTGGGTCTTGATGGGGTTATGGGCATTCATGGCATTTCTCCTCTCTTTATTGGTTGGGGTTCTTGATGCGATTTGCAAGCCCTTCCCGTTCAAGGGAAGGGCAGTTTTCCAGTTTATTCCGCCGCCGGGCGGAACTGGTCGTGCTCGGTGGATTCCTTCATGGCGGTGGTCGAAGACGTGCCGCCCGAGATTGCCAGCGACACGGCGTCGAAGTAGCCGGTGCCGACTTCGCGCTGGTGTTTGGTGGCGGTGTAGCCGTTAACCTCGGCCGCGAATTCCGCTTCCTGAAGCTCGGAATAGGCCGCCATCTGCCGCTCCTTGTAGCCGCGCGCCAGTTCGAACATGCCGTAATTCAGCTGGTGGAAGCCGGCCAGCGTGATGAACTGGAACTTGTAGCCCATCGCCCCGAGTTCGCGCTGGAACTTGGCAATCGTCGCGTCGTCGAGGTGCTTTTTCCAGTTGAACGACGGCGAGCAATTGTAAGCCAGCTTCTTGCCGGGGTGCACCTTGTGCACGCCCTCGGCAAACCTGCGCGCCTGCTCGAGATCTGGCTTGGAGGTCTCGCACCAGATCAGATCGCAATAGGGCGCATAGGCCACCGCACGGGCGATGCAGGGTTCAAGACCGTTCTTCACCTGATAGAAGCCCTCGACGGTGCGGCCGGCATCGTAATCGACGAAGGGCTGGTCGCGCTCGTCAATATCAGAGGTCAAAAGCTTGGCTGCCTCCGCATCGGTGCGGGCGATGACCAGCGTCGGCACGCCCATGACGTCGGCTGCAAGTCGTGCCGCCGTCAGGTTGCGAATATGCGCCGCCGTGGGGATCAGAACCTTGCCGCCGAGATGGCCGCACTTCTTTTCAGATGCCAGCTGGTCTTCATAGTGAACACCGGCTGCACCGGCCTCGATGAATGCCTTCATGATCTCGAAGGCGTTGAGCGGTCCCCCGAAACCTGCTTCCGCATCGGCAACGATCGGCGCGAACCACGTGTCGACCGAAAGGCCCTTGCCCTCTGCCGTCTCTATCTGGTCTGCCCGTTGCAAGGTGCGGTTGATGCGCTTTGCGAGCTCTGGCGCCGCATTGGCGGGGTAGAGCGATTGGTCCGGATACATGGCGGAGGCCGTGTTGGCATCTGCCGCAACCTGCCAGCCGGAAAGATAGATCGCCTTCAGCCCGGCGCGAACCATCTGCATGGCCTGGTTGCCGGAAAGCGCGCCGAGCGCATTGATGAAATTCTCTTCGTTGATCAGCTTCCACAGCCGGTTGGCACCCATCTCGGCCAGCGAATGGCGGATTTCAACGGAGCCGCGCAGCCGCTCCACGTCGGCGGCGGTGTAAGCGCGCTCGATGCCGTCGAAGCGTCCCTGCGGTGCACCCGGAACAAGTTTGTAAAAATCCGTCATACTTCTCTCTCCCATGACAAATGCGGTTTCAGAAACGTACTGTCTTCAACTGTGTGAAGCGCCGTTCGATGTGACTACATTTACATTTTCATGAGTTTGAGCGCCAGAACAAACATAAAAACAGTGACTTGAAAGAGGTTATGCTGTAGTGTGCATGACAGGGTGGAGCTGTAAAATTGTAAATTTTGTAAAGGACTTTCGCTCGGTGAGCTTGTAACAGACTTGTATGAGTCGCGGGGATGGAGAGGTTAAGACTGTGTCGGAAAACAAGATTTTTGCTGGCCCGCGCGTGCGCCGTATTCGCAATGGTCTGGGCTTGACGCAGACGGCGATGGCCGAGGCGCTGGCAATCTCGCCCTCCTATCTCAATCTCATCGAACGCAACCAGCGGCCCCTGACCGTGCAATTGCTGCTGAAGCTTGCCTCGGTCTACAAGGTCGATCTGGATGACCTGCAGGGTGAAAGCGCCGGTTCCGCCGGGCAGCTGCGCGAGGTCTTTGCTGATCCGCTGCTGGTGGGCGAGGTGCCGTCGCCGCAGGAGCTGATCGAGGTGGCAGATGCCGCGCCCAATGCGGCAAGTGGCGTCGTCAAGCTGTACCGGGCGTATCGGGAACAGGCGCAGCGCCTGTCCGACCTCTCGGATCTTCTGGCGCGCGAAGGACATGAGACGGCGCTTTCCTCCACCCGCCTGCCGATAGACGAGGTGCGGCACGTCTTTGAAAACCGGCCGGCCTATGTCCATTCCATCGATACGGCGGCAGAAGAACTCCACAAGCAATTGTCGGCGGGCGAAGATCTCGCAGCGGGCCTTCGCGCATGGCTTCAGAAAAACCACGGTATCGTGGTCAGAACTCTGCCGGTCCATGCCATGCCCAATCTGCGGCGGCGTTATGACCGCCATTCCATGCGGCTGTTTTTGTCCGAGCGCCTGTCGCAGCCGGATCAGCTCAGGGAAATGGCGATGGAAACCTGTCTTCTGGCGCTTCGAGAGGAGATTGGCGCTGAGCTGGAGACGCTTGGCCTGAAGGGGGAGGAGGCACGGCGCATTGCCCGCTTCGAGCTGGCGCGTTATGCCGCCCACGCCCTGATGATGCCCTATGGTGCGTTTTTGAGTGCCGCCCAGCGCGCGAAATACGATCTCGATGTCCTGCGATCACGCTTCAATGTGTCGTTCGAACAGGCCGCCAACAGGCTCGTCAGCCTGCAAAGGCCGACGGCTACGGCAATCCCGTTCTTTTTGATGGAGACTGACAATGCCGGCAACCGTTTCCGTCTTGCGGGCGCCGGTGGCTTCCCGAGGGCACGGTTTGGTGGCCTCTGTCCGCGTCTTAATATCCACGCAGCTTTTGCCCAGCCGGGGCAGGTGCTGGTGGAGCCGGTGGAGATGCCTGACGGTGACGCCTTCCTGACTGTGTCGCGCACGCTTGAAGGCCCGCAGGCCGGTTTCGGCGAAAGGGTGCGGCGAACGGCCGTGCTTCTGGGCTGCGATCTCGCCCAGGCCGGGGAGACGGTCTACGGGGCTGCCGGCGCAGGTGGGCCGACCATTGCCATTGGTCCCTCGTGCCGGCTGTGTGAAAGGCAGGGCTGTCTGTCGCGGGCGGAGGCCCCGCTGACGAGGCCGCTCGGCCTGGACGAAATGGTGACCGGTCTTAGTGTTTTCGACTTCCAGTAGAGGTTTCGCATCACTTTTTTCCCGGTGGAACACATTCGGTTGAAAATGCTGTGCTGCACATTTCCCGCTTGCTCCCTTTTGTTTTCCTTTCTAGTCTCACTAAAAAAGGGGATCACGCTTCCGTCACGAGGATGCGTTAACAGGAGAAATCATGAAAAACCGTTCGCTCCGTTTCACTTTGGCTCTCACAACGGCGCTCGTTGCTGCAGGCTCGGCAATGGCCCAGGAGAAGGTCGTTCACGTCTTTAACTGGTCGGATTATATCGACGAATCGATCCTCACCGATTTCACCAAGGAAACCGGCATAAAGGTCGTTTACGATGTATTCGACAGCAACGAACTCGTGGAAACGAAGCTTCTGGCCGGCAGCTCCGGCTACGACGTGGTGGTGCCGACTGGCCCCTTCCTCGCCCGCCAGATCAATGCCGGTGTTTTCCAGAAACTCGACAAGTCCAAGTTGCCGAATCTGAAGAACATGTGGCCGGATGTCTCCGAGCGTCTGGCGAAATACGACCCCGGTAACGAGTATGCCGTGAACTACATGTGGGGCACAACAGGCATCGGCTATAACGTCGCCAAGGTGAAGGCGGCTCTCGGTGATGTTCCGGTCGACAGCTGGGATATTCTCTTCAAGCCGGAAAATGCCGAAAAGCTGAAATCCTGTGGCATCAATATTCTCGATGCATCGGACGAGACCTTCGCCATCGCGATGAATTACCTCGGCAAGAACCCGGACAGCAAGGAAACGGCCGATCTGGAAGCGGGCGGTGCCGTCTATTCGAAGATCCGTCCCTTTGTGAAGACCTTCAACTCCTCCGCCTATATCGACGAGCTGGCAAATGGCGACAGCTGCATCACGATCGGCTGGTCGGGTGACATTCTTCAGGCGAAAAAGCGTGCCGAAGAAGCCAAGAACGGCGTCGAGGTGAACTACGTCATCCCGAAGGAAGGCACCTATATGTGGTTCGACAACCTTGCCATCCCGGCGGATGCCAAGAATGTCGAGGAAGCTCACACCTTCATAAATTACCTGATGCGCCCGGAAGTCATCGCCAAGGCGTCCAACTATGTTCAGTATGCGAACGGCAACCTTGCCTCGCAGGCGCTGATGGATCCGTCGGTTGCCAAGAACCCGGCGGTCTACCCCAATGCCGAGACGATGAAGAAGCTCTTCACCATCTCACCCTACGGACCGAAGGAACAGCGCGTCTTGAACCGTGTCTGGACGCAGATAAAGACCGGTAGCTGATAGCTCCGCGCGCTGGTTGAGAAACGGCCGGCGGGCCTGTTTCTCTGATACCTTGCCGGCAGGTCACGCAACCTGCCGGCGCTGCCCGCCTCATGGCATCGGACCGAAAAGTGTGACGCGGTTTTCGGGAAATCCGATGCTCAAATCTACAAAATCAACGGGATTTGAGGGTAGGGTGAATGGCGAAAACTCTGGGGCCGGTCAAACGCAAATTTAGCCCTTGGGACAATCCCGATGCGGTTCCCTTCATCCGGTTTGAAAACGTCACCAAGCGGTTTGGCGATTTCGTCGCCGTCGATAATCTGACGCTCGATATTTACGAGCGGGAGTTCTTTTCGCTGCTCGGTCCTTCCGGCTGCGGCAAGACCACGCTGATGCGCATGCTGGCCGGTTTCGAGGAACCGACCAATGGGCGTATTCTCCTTCAGGGCAAGGATATTTCCGGCGTGCCGCCCTACAAGCGCCCGACCAATATGATGTTTCAGTCCTACGCCCTTTTCCCGCATATGTCGGTGGAGAAGAACATTGCCTTCGGTCTGGAGCAGGACGGTCTGCCCAAGGCAGAAATATCCTCGCGGGTCGAGGAAATGCTGCGGCTCGTCAAGCTCAGCGAGTTTGCCAAGCGCAAGCCGAGCCAGCTTTCGGGCGGCCAGCGGCAGCGCGTGGCGCTTGCCCGCTCGCTTGCAAAGCGGCCGAAGGTGCTTTTGCTGGATGAACCGCTCGGTGCGCTCGACAAGAAGCTGCGCGAGGAAACCCAATTCGAGCTGATGGACATCCAGACCAATCTCGGCCTCACCTTCCTGATCGTCACCCATGACCAGGAAGAGGCAATGACGGTGTCGGACCGGATCGCGGTCATGGACAAGGGCATTGTGGTGCAGGTGGCAACACCTGCCGAGATCTACGAAGCGCCGAACAGCCGTTACGTGGCGGATTTCATCGGCGACATCAATATTTTCGACGCCAATGTCGTCACTAACGCGTCCGATATCGGCAAGCCGGGACTGGTGACACTCGATTGCGACGGGTTGACAGTTGCCGTGGAGCAGGAATGCGCCGCGGTCACCGGAAGCCGGGTGGCTTTCGCCATCCGCCCGGAAAAGGTCCGCATCTCGCTCGATCAACCCACCGACAGCGCCGTCAATTCCGCTTATGGCGAAGTCTGGGATATCGGCTATCTCGGTGACTTCTCGGTGTTCATCGTCAAGCTTGCCGATGGCCGTGTCATCCGTGCAGCGCAGGCGAATGTCTCGCGTCTCGTGGATCGCCCGATCACCTTCGGCGATATGGTGTGGTTGAACTGGAAACAGGATTCCGGTCTTGTGCTAACGCACTGAGGGAGGCTTTTATGGCGATCACCACTCCTGAAAACCGGCAAAGTCCCTGGCGATGGCTGGTCGTCGCGGTTCCCTATTTCTGGCTGATGCTGTTTTTTGCAGCGCCCTTTTTCATCATTTTCAAAATATCGCTTTCGGATACGGCGATATCCATGCCGCCCTATACGCCAGTCTTCGAAGGGTTTTCGAAGCTTGGCGCGTTCTTCTCGCAGCTGGATTTCGAAAACTACCTGTTTCTGACGGAAGACCCGCTCTACATCGACGCCTATCTCTCGTCGCTGCGCATCGCATTCATCTCCACCTTCCTGCTGTTGCTGATCGGTTATCCCATGGCTCTTGCCATGGCGCGTTCGCCGTCATCCATCCGCCCGACGCTGGTGATGCTGGTCATCCTGCCGTTCTGGACCTCGTTCCTGATCCGCGTTTACGCCTGGATCGGTATTCTGAAGCCCGAAGGTCTGCTGACGGTGCTGTTCCAATGGCTCGGTTTTCTGGGGCCGGACCAGCAGGTCAATATCTTCCGCACCGAGACGGCGATCTTCATCGGCATCGTTTATTCCTATCTGCCGTTCATGGTGCTGCCGCTTTATTCGGCGCTGGAAAAATTCGACAATACGCTTCTGGAAGCGGCGGCCGATCTGGGTTGCCCGCCCTGGAAAGCCTTCTGGAAGATTACCTTCCCGCTGTCGCTGCCGGGCGTGGTGGCCGGGTCGATGATCTGTTTCATCCCGATAACCGGCGAATTCGTCATTCCCGATCTGCTTGGCGGTGCGCAGACGCTGATGATCGGCAAGACCCTCTGGACTGAATTCTTCGGCAACCGCGACTGGCCCCTGGCATCCGCCGTTGCGGTGCTGCTTCTACTGTTGCTGGTGGTGCCCATCGCCATCTTCCAGAACCAGCAGAAGAAAGTCGGGTGAGGCCATGAAACGCGGAAAATTCGACATCACCGTCCTGACCCTCGGTTTTACCTTTCTCTATATCCCGATCATCATCCTGATCGTTTATTCCTTCAATGCCTCGAAGCTGGTCACCGTCTGGGGCGGATTTTCGCTGCAATGGTACAAGTCCATGTGGTCGAACCAGGGGCTGATGGATGCAGCCTGGGTGACGCTTCGTGTCGGTATTTTGAGCGCCACCATCGGCACCATCCTCGGAACGCTGGCGGCGCTGTCTCTGACGCGCTTTGCGCGCTTTCCGGGACGCGTGCTGTTTTCGGGCATGATCTATGCGCCGCTCGTCATGCCGGAGGTCATTACCGGTCTGTCGCTGCTTTTGCTGTTCGTGGCCGTCGGGGTGGATCGCGGTTTCTGGACGGTGGTCATCGCCCACACCACCTTCACCATGTGTTATGTGGCAATCGTCGTGCAGTCGCGCCTGTTGACCTTTGATCGCAGCCTCGAGGAAGCAGCGCTCGATCTCGGTTGCCCGCCGGTCAAGACCTTCTTCAAAATTACCCTGCCGCTGATCTTCCCGGCCGTCATCGCCGGCTGGATGCTGGCGTTTACGCTGTCGCTCGATGATCTCGTGATCGCAAGTTTCGCCACTGGTCCAGGTGCGACGACGCTGCCGATCAAGATTTATTCGCAGGTTCGTCTTGGCGTCACACCTGAGATCAACGCCATCTGCACGATCCTTATCGGGCTTGTCACAATCGGCGTGATTGTCGCTTCCATCGCCTCCAAACGCACGGAACTCCAGCGGATGAAGGACGAACACGCAGCCGCGCGCAACTGATCGAATATTCCTCTCCGATTTCTACGCGTTACTGTTGAGGCGTCGATAAAATTAGAAACCTGTAATTTAGTTTTCGACTTTTACGGTCTCAAAATAGGAATTATCGTCGGTAATTGATCGATTTTGGTTTTAACCGCTTGTTAATAGGAGTTGGCGGAAAGTAAATCCCAACGCAGGGCTGTCAAACTTTAGATAGCCGGGATTGATAATTTCCATATGGCGAGGTTGTCCCCCTTTCTCTCGTTAAAAAAGCACAACTAATACAGGCGGCCGAGAGGCCGCCTTTCTTTTTGCCGCCATGCGGGTTGCCTTCAGCGGTTTTCCGGATGATCCATCGATTTCGACACGAGAAGCACGGGGATAAGCCCGGCAATGATGATGATGATCGCCGGCACGGCGGCATCCTGCACCCTTGAGCGGGACGCGTCTTCATAGACCAGCGTGGCGAGCGTGTTGAAGCCGAAGGGCCGCAGCAGGATCGTCGCCGGCAGCTCCTTCATGGATTCGATCAGTACCAGAAGAAAGGCTGTCAGCGCCGCAGGCCGCATATTCGGCAACAGCACCTTGAACAGTGTCTGCAACCGGTTGCGCCCAAGCGTTCGCGAGGCCATGTCGATATGCGGCGAGAGCTTCTGGAACCCGGCATCAAGCGTTCCCTCCGCCATGGTCATGAAGCGCACCGAATGGGCGTAGATGATGGCAAAGGCAGTGCCTGACAGCAGCAGGCCGCTCGAAAATCCGAAATGGGAGCGGACAAACCCGTCGACGTGATTGTCGAGACCGGCCAGGGGAATGAGCACGCCGATGGCGAGCACCGTTCCCGGCACGCCATATCCCATGGAGCCAAGTCGCGCGGCCACCTTTGACGTGCGCGAGCGCTCGGTGCGGATGGCATAGGAAAATACGAAAGCCGCAATCAGGGTGACGAAGGCGGCGGAAAGCGAGACCTCGAGACTGTGACCGAGTGCTTTCAGCAGCTTCGGCGCAAACAGCGCATCCAGCCTTTTTGCGGCGTAACCGCCAAGGACGATGACGGGAATGAGGAAACCACTCGCCACGGGAACGATGCAGAAGAGGCTTGCAGACCAGCGCCGCCAGCCGCGAAGGCTTTTCAACCGGTGGCGTTGCGCCATGGACGTGGCTTTTGGAGCGGCAAAGCGCTGTTTTTCGCGGGCATTGCGTTCGATGAAGATCAACGCGCCGACGATGAGCAGAATAACAGCGGCGATCTGTGTCGCATTGGCAAGATTGCCGCGATTGAGCCAGGTCTCGTAAATCGTGAAAGTCAGCGTCTGGACACCGAGATATTCGACAGCGCCAATATCGTTCAGCGTTTCCATCAGGACCAGCGAAAGACCGATGGCGATCGCCGGCCGCGCCATCGGCAATTGAACGGAAAAGAATACGCCAAGCGGTTTCGCACCAAGCGTGCGCGCAGCTTCGGCCGCAAACCGTCCCTGCATGGAAAAGGCGGCGCGGGCCGAGAGATAGACGTAAGGGTAAAGCACCGAACTCAGAACCACCACGGCGCCGCCAAGCGAGCGTACGTCCGGAAACCAGTAGTCGCGGATGCTGTGATAGCCGAAGACGGCGCGAAGGGCGCTTTGTACCGGGCCGGTGAAATCGAGGAACTCGCCGAAAGCATAGGCTGCCAGATACGAGGGAATGGCGAGCGGCAGGACAAGTGCCGCCGACAATACCCGCCGCAAAGGGAATTCGAATGTGGTGACGAGCCAGGCGCAGACAATGCCGAACAATGCCGTCGTTGCGGCCGTCATCGCCAGCAGCAGGAAGGTGCGAAACCCGGCGCGCGGCAGAACGTTGGCTAGAAGGTGTTGCCATCCTTCCGTGCTGCCGGTCAGCGCCAGCCAGAAGACCGCTAGAACAGGCATGGCAGCGATGGCTGCGACGATGACCGCCGTGATGGGCAACAATGAAACGCGTCTTGTTGCCGGAATGGAAACCGTCATGGAAATGCCAGCCTGCTGTCCTGCGAAAGCCTCAACCGGCTGTCCGTTTAGCCGGCGGTTCCCGCATTGCTACGCCCGCATGGCCTCAGTTGGCAAGAACCCGCTGCGACGGAAAGGTAATTTCCACCAGCGTTCCCTCGTTCGGTGTCGAGGTGATGGAGAAGTTCGCACGGTTGGCGTCCACCATCGCCTTGGTCAAGGGAAGGCCGAGCCCGGTGCCATCGCCGCGCACGCGCTTGCCCGATGACGCCACCTGCCGGAACGGCTTCATGGCCTGTTCCAGCTCCGCCCGCGTCATGCCGATGCCCGTATCGCGGATACGCAGCGCGACGCTGCCATTGGCCTCATAGGCGGTGGAAACCACGATCTGGCCGCCTGATGGCGTGAAGCGGATGGCGTTCGACAGGATGTTGAGCACGATCTGCTTGATCGAGCGCAGGTCGGCAACGATCTGTGGAACGGATTGCGAAAGCGCCGTGCGGATGATGACACGCTGATTGTTGGCCTGCGGCTGCACCAGCGAGACCGCCTCGGCCACCGTCTCGTTCAGCGGAACCGCGATGAAATCGACATCCATCTGACCGGCTTCGATCTTGGAGATGTCGAGGAGGTCGTTGACGATATCGAGCACATGCCGGCCCGAACGTCCGATATCATTGGAATATTCCACATAACGCGGATGACCGATCGGCCCGAAACGCTCGGTCGCCATCATGTCCGCGAAGCCGATGATGGCGTTGAGAGGCGTGCGGATTTCGTGGCTGACACGCGCAAGAAAATCGGTCTTGTGCGCATTGGCGGTTTCCGCCGCGCGTTTGGCGTTGCGTAACTCTTCTTCCGTGCGCTTCCACTGGGTGATGTCACGGATGACCACGCAATAGCCGTGCGAGGATTTGAGCCGCCCGATCGTCATGAACAGCGGCAGAAAACCGCCGGATGCCTCGCGGCCAATCACCTCGCGGCCATCGTTCAGCACGCTGGCGACACCGTTATTGGCAAGGCCGGAAAGATAGTCCAGCACCGCGCGCTGGCTCTCATGCGCAAACAGGGTGACGAAGGGCTTTCCTGCGATTTCGCCATTGTCGTAGTTGAATAGCGCACTGGCGGAGCGATTGAGCGAACGGATTTCGCCGTCGTCTCCCAAAAGCACCACGCCATCCGTTGCCGTTTCCAGAATGGAATGCAGTTCTTCGACTTCGCCCTGCAATACGGAAACGCTGCCTGTGTCGGCATTCGCGGTTTCCGCCGCTGACGTATTCTCGTTGGCTGCCGTCACCGGTGCCTGCTTTTCTTCCAGCGGAACCAGCGACAGCATCAGCGCCTTGGTGTCTTCCCAGCGGATGGATTGCAGCCGTGCCTTGACCGGAATGATGTCATTTTCGGCGCTGACGACGACCATGCCGCCTTCGTTATCAGGCATATCCTCAAGCTCCTGCCGTTGCAGCAGGGCTTCCAGTCCACCGACCTCGTCCAATTCATCAAGAGAGCCGTAGCCCGTCAGCCGCAGAAAATCCGGATTGGCATGGATCAGCCTGTCACCGGCATGCACCAGCAGTGCCACGGGCATCTGGTCCAGCGTTTCGGCGCTCAGCGCATCGGCGGGGCGCAGCGGTGGGCTAACCATCGCAGCGGCGATATCGGCCGCCGGTACCACCTCGTTGAAGGCGACTGTCTTTTCTTCGATCTGGATTTCATCGGCAGGCTTGTTAGTGGCCGCAGGGCGTTCGCCGCGAACATAGTCCGCGAAGAGATCGTCTTCCTCAGCCGGTTCTGCGACATTAACGTCTTCTTCCAGCACGGGCGGCAGGTCCACCTGCGTTACCGCGTCGATATCGTCTTGGATATGCTGTGCAGCCGGATCGGTAGAAGGAGCGTCTTCTTCCGCCTTCGGGCCTTCGTCTGAAACGGCATCTACGGGTGCCAGCGTCCGGCCAATTTCGCGGAAGGCGGCCTGCTCGCCTGCGGTCAGGCCCTCGCGGGAGCGCCAGCGGCGCTCTTCCAGATGGACGACCTTGTCGGAGGTTGGCTCCGGCTCTGGTTCCGGGGTCGGTACGATTGCCAAGGCCGGCACTTCGAATTCCGGCGGGCTGTAATCGTGGGGCCGCTCTTCGTCCGAAATCTCGGCTGGCGCATCTTCAGCGGCCGGGATTTCCTCATCGAGCTCATCGAGAAAAGCCAGCAATTCCTCGTCTTCATCCGCGGCAGCCGGCTGCGGCAAAACCTCGGTTTGAAGGATGTCTTCGCCGTGCAGGAAGGTGAGGCCGGTGGCGTGCGGATCCTCTGCGGCATCGGCCAGCCGCACGATGCCGAAACCACGGAAACCGTCAAATTCGCGCGAGCGCGTATAGGTGGGAAGGGCGGCGAGATCGATCGGCACCATGAGAGACGTGCCTTCAACCGGCCAATAGATCGTCTTGCCAGACCAGGTATCACGGCGGCCGAGAAGCTCGCGAATCTTGCCTTCCGGATCGAGATTGAACAGTGCCGCCACATCGGCAAAACTCATGCCTTCGACAGCTGCCGCCTTCGCGCCCACAGCCTCCGCAAATTCGTGCGAGATCGAGCTGAAGCGGCCCTCGGCATCGATTTTCCAGACGAAACGGGATGCACGCGCACCGGCGTTGAAGACAAAAGGCCGGGGTTCGTCGGTCGGTTCCACGGCCGCCGGGGCATCCTCTTCAACGGGTGCAGCGTCCTGCGCCGCTATTGTTTCAGCGACCTCATCTTCCGCCTCTGCGCGCTCCACGTCCGGGGCCTGTTCGGTATGGTCTTCGCTGGAAGCCTGACCAGCTGCCGGAACCTCTGCCTCATCCGCATCCAGTTCGAAGAGATCGGCAATATCGTCCGTCATCGCCGCATTCGCAGCCGTATCGGCATCCTCCAGCGGGACATCCGCCGGAGCATCCGTTTCTTCTTTTGCTGCAAGCAATGGCAGGACGGTTTCCTCATCCTGTTCCACAGTCACTTCGTCTTCGACGTCGGAAGGCAGTTCCGGCACGTCCTCCACATCTTCTATCCCGGCGACGGCGTCGAGCACGGAATCGAACGAGGCAGCCGTTGCGGCAACAGGCGCGGTCTCGGCGACCGGCAAAGCCGGTTGGGCGGCGGCCGGGGTTTCCTGCGGCTTGTCTTCGGCAAAGCCGTTAACGGGATCGAGCGTCCCGAGCGCGGTTTCGACCACGAACAACAGATTGAGTTCTGGCGATGTCGTGATCTGGCCGGCGGCGGCGGGCATGTAACCCTTGCCGGTCGGCACGGGCCGTTTGACGAGGTGGCCAGCCTGACCTGCAGCCATCCTAACCAGCGTCCTTGCCGTATGCGGCGTGATGCCGAGCGACACAAACTTGGCCGAGGCGGCAACGACCTCGTTATCGCCATTGATGACAGCGATATGGATGTCGGGATCGTCAAAGCCTTCAATCATGCGCCTTGCGCATTCCGCCGTGTCGGGTGCGGCTTGATCGGTGAGGGCGGAAAACAGAATAGCAGGCTGGCCCGGTTCGGCCTCGATGATTTCCGCCTTGGCGGTAACGGCAAGGCTGCGGAAGCCGGCATTGATACGAATGGTAAAAGGCAGGCTGTCGCCCGTCTTCGAAAGACGCGCCGCCGTCGCGGCCAGCTGCCGGAAGGTCACGTCCTGCCGTTTGGGTCCCTGTTCGAGAAAATCATAGACCATCGGCGTGCCGAACAGCGCTGCACCGCGCCCATTGGCCCAGAGCGCACTCTGAAGATCGAGCGAGAACAAAGCCATCGCCTCGCCGCGCCCGAAACCTTCGCGCACCCGTTCATGCACTGCGATATCGATAAAGGGATACTGGACGGCGGGCATGTCGAAACCTATTCTGGCACTACCGGACCTTGCGAGGCTTTCGGCTTCCTCATGAAGCTGAAACGTAAACCCGCTGAGGCACCACGTTAACAGAATTTTAAATAACTTCACAGGGCGGCGCGGTCCACCGCCGCCTGAATGAATCGCCAAATAGAGTTAACATGAACAGGCCCGGCGAGACCCGTTCTGGCCCCGTTCCAGATTGCAAGCGGTATACCCGGCTATCGACTGTTGCCAGCTCTGGCGCCATGAAAACGGCTTGCCTTTCCAAGCCTTTTTTCGCAAAATTCGCTGAAGGACTTGCAAATAGCGAAAACACCTTTTATGTCACCCCCCGTGGCGCCGGTTCGGCGTTTGATGTGCGGTTGTAGCTCAGTTGGTTAGAGCGCAGGTTTGTGGCACCTGAGGTCGGAGGTTCGAGACCCCCCAACCGTACCATCTCCAATTTCCTAAAATTCCTGAAAATCATTGCAGCGATTTCAAACCCGATTTGGGTTATCGCAAACGCATGTCTTTGCTGCGCGTCGACTGTGCGGTTTCCTCGCTTCCAAAAACCATTTGGCTAAAATCTCTTGCGCTGGTATTGTCCGCCCAACGAAACCTTATGAAAGCCAGCAGCATAGCGTCTACGCTTGTGCGCGGCGAAATGGACAAGACAGTGATCGACCCCGGAAACGGCCCAAAGCCGTCGGAACAAGGGGCGTCGGTGGCAAACAAAGGGAAAGCGAAGCGATCCCGTCGTGGCAAGAAAAACAGGCGTGACGGTAAACCCCGTGACGTTGCTGTGCTGTCGCATGATGTTGCCGCAGATGTTCCGGCCGGTTCCCCCTATGTATCGGCTCTCGAGCCGGATGCCGAACCGCGCAAAAGAAAGCGGCGTCGGCGTTCCCGTGGCAAAGGCACCTCCCATCAGACGCCGCCTGCTGCCAGTGAACAGCCAGAGAATGTCGTCGCAACGGATGCCACCAATCCATCCTCCGTGCCGCCTGCCGGTGGTCGCAAGTCGCGTAACCGCAAGCGGGCTCACCGTGATCCGCGCAGCCGCGATCCGCAGGGTCGCCCGCTGGTTCCCTCCCATGCGCCCCGACATGTTGGCAAGCAGAACGGTCGCGCCAATGGGACGGCTCAGGAACCGCACCGGCAACAATCCGAAATGTCCGCCCGTCACGGCGCCCGCCATCAAGAGCATGGCTCCGAATTCGCAACGGACATGTATGCGGCGCTCGATCTCGGAACCAATAATTGCCGACTGCTGATCGCGCAGCCGACACGGCCCGGCCAGTTCCGGGTCGTCGATGCCTTTTCGCGCATCGTCCGGCTGGGCGAGGGGCTGGTATCGACCGGCCGTCTTTCAGACGATGCCATGGATCGCGCGGTGGAGGCTCTCAAGGTCTGCTCCTCGAAACTTGCTGGACGCCCGATCAGGCGTATGCGCCTCATCGCCACCGAAGCTTGCCGGGCAGCAACCAATGGCGAGGAGTTTCTGGAGCGGGTTACCCGGGAAACCGGGCTCAAGCTTGAGATCATCAGCCGCGAGACGGAAGCGCGTCTCGCCGTTTCGGGTTGCGCTTCCCTAGTCGGGCGTGAAGCCCGTTCGGTGGTGCTGTTCGATATAGGCGGCGGATCGTCGGAAATCGCGGTCATCAAGGTCGGCGAAAACCGTTCCAACCGGCTCGCCAACCACATCACCCACTGGACATCGTTGCCGGTCGGCGTTGTTACCCTCTCGGAACGCCATGGTGGCCGCGATGTGACGCCGGATGTGTTTGCCGCCATGGTGCGGGAAGTCGAAGGCCTGCTGGATGCCTTCCAGTGCCCGCCTCTGGCGCCGCTTGCGCATCACGAGGATTTTCACCTGATCGGAACCTCGGGTACGGTGACGACGCTTGCGGGCGTTCACCTCGACCTGCCGCGCTACGATCGCCGCAAGGTGGATGGCCTCTGGCTTTCAGATACCGAGGTGACGGCGATGCAGGACAAGCTTCTGGCATGGGATTTTGCCGGCCGCGCCGCCAATGCCTGCATCGGTCCTGACAGGGCCGATCTGGTTCTGGCCGGCTGCGCCATCCTCGAGGCCATTCGCCGTCGCTGGCCGGCGCGGCGCATGCGTGTGGCCGATCGCGGGCTGCGCGAAGGCCTGTTGACGGATATGATGGCGGATGACGGCGCATGGCGGCGTAACCGGATAAGGCGCATGCAGATGGCACGGCAGGACAGAACGGAAGGTTTGACATGAGCAAGGCGCCCACAAGCACCAATCGCACCGGCCGAAAGATCGGTCAGAAGGTCAAGAAGACCAAGCTCAAGGCCTCATCGCGCCGCTGGCTGGAACGTCATATCAACGACCCCTATGTGCAGCGCGCCAAGCTGGAAGGCTATCGCGCCCGCGCCGCCTTCAAGCTTCTGGAAATCAACGACAAGCACCAGATCCTGAAGGGTGCCACCCGCATCATCGACCTTGGTGCGGCACCCGGAAGCTGGTCGCAGATCGCTTCTAAGGTTACCGATTCCACCGAGGATGATATCCGCGTCGCCGCTATCGATTTTCTCGAAATCGATCCCATCCCCGGCGTGAAGATCCTGCAGCTCGACTTCCTCGATCCGACCGCACCGGACCAGTTGATGGAGGCCGTTGGCGGCACGCCGGATCTGGTGCTGTCCGACATGGCGGCACCAACCACGGGCCACCAGAAGACGGACCACATCCGCACCATGCATCTGTGCGAAGTCGCGGCCGATTTCGCGGTTCAGGTGCTGGCGGAAGGCGGCCATTTCCTCGCCAAGACCTTCCAGGGCGGCACGGAAAAGGCATTGCTCGACATGCTGAAGAAGAACTTCAAGCAGGTCCTGCATATCAAGCCGGCGTCCTCGCGCTCGGAATCGGTCGAAATGTTCCTGCTCGCCAAGCATTTCAAGGGCCGGACAGCCGAAACGCAGTCCGTTATGCACGTGGATGAGGCGGACGAAGACTAATCATTCTGCCGGTTGCGAGACCTTGCCGCGGTGGCCGGAAACGGCCGCGCCCGCTTGCGCGTCCATGCGGATGATCGGCACGATTGCAAACAGCGAGACCAGCGCCACGATGGTGAAGGCAACGTGGAAATCGGCAAGCTGCAGATGCGAGCCGGATAACATGCTGCTGACTTCCAGGATGGCGGCTGCGAAAGCCACGCCGAGCGCAAGGCTGATCTGTTGCAGCACGGACGCCATCGAAGTTGCCTGACTTGCCTGGCTGTCGTCTATATCGGAATAGCTGAGCGCGTTGGATCCGGTAAAGAAGAAGGAACGGGCAAAGCCCGCCGTGACCAGGCAGATCATGATCAGCGGGTAGGGCGTTTCCGGCGTGAAGAAGCTGTTGGCGAGCGTCGTGAAGGCGCCGACGATGCCGGCTCCGATCAGCGTTGATCTGAACCCCGTTGCGGCAAAGACCCGCTTGGCCATGAATTTCGTGGTGATCGCGCCGATTGCCCCGGCAAAGGTGATCATGCCTGATTGAAACGGGTTGAGCCCGAAACCGATCTGCAACATCAACGGCATCAGGAAGGGAATGGCGCCCGTGGAAATGCGGAAGGCGGTGCCGCCAACGGTGGCCGCCCGGAATGTCGGGTTGCGGAAAATGCGGAAATCCAGAATGGGGGCAGGGTGGTTTGCCGCGTGGCGCACATAAAGAAAGCCGCAGATGAAACCGATGACCGTCGAAGCGATGCCGATGGCGGGCGGCAGTGCCGGAAGGCTGACGACCGACACGCCGAAAACCACGCCCGATGCTGCGAGACCGGATAACACGAAACCCTTGCCGTCCATCGGTGGCGGATTGGTGGTCTCGATTTCCGGCAGGAAGATCGTCGACAGCCAGATGCCGATGACGCCGATGGGCACGTTGATGAGGAAAATCCAGTGCCATGAAAAATAGGTGGTGATGAAGCCGCCGATCGGCGGGCCGGTCAGAGGGCCGACAAGCGCCGGTATCGTCAAAAGCGCCATGGCGGAAACCAGTTCGCTGCGTTGCGTCGTCCGCAGGAGGACGAGGCGGCCAACGGGCGTCATCATCGCCCCGCCCATGCCTTGCAGGAAGCGCGAAACGACGAATTCGAATACCGATGACGAGACCGCGCAGCAGATCGAACCGACGACGAAGACGCCGATGGCGAAACGGAAGATTTTCTTCGCGCCGTATTTGTCGGCCATCCAGCCGCTGATGGGAATGAAGATCGCCAGCGACACCATATAGGCCGTGAGTGCGAGCTTGAGCGTGATCGGACCCACATGAAGATCGGCCGCAATGGCCGGAAGCGACGTTGCGATGACGGTGGAGTCCATCTGCTCCATGAAGAGAGCGACTGCCAGGATCAGGGGAATGATGCGGTTCATGAGGCTGCCTGCGGCTCTCCGCTGCGACAATGGTATCGCAGTTCCTCCTACGCCTGATGGGCCGACTTGCCAACACGTTAATTATCAATTTCTGAAGTTCCGATCAAACCTGCGTGAGGCCGGTTTTCTTGCAACTTTCTCGCTCTATTGTCCGTTGGGCAAAGTGACATTGGCGAGAATCGGGAGAAAAATGATGACTCAATCCTTGAGCATGAGCAGACGCGGCCTTATCGGTGTGGCGGGAGCAAGCGTTCTCGGCGCGCCGCTTCTGATGGCGCGCACCGCAACGGCGCAGACGAACCAGCCGCAAACTTCCATGGAGATCAAACACGCCATGCCGCCTGAAACCAATCGCTTCAAGCTTGGTAATTTCGAAGTGCTTGTCGTGAAGGATGGCGCGCGCGCCGCGCCCAATCCGGGCGAGACCTTCGGCACCGATCAGTCGGCGGAAACCGTCGGCAAGCTGCTGGAAGACAATTTTCTGCCGAAGGAGCAATTCGTCAATTCCTTCTCGCCGGTTCTCGTAAATACCGGCACGGACCTCGTGCTGTTCGACACGGGTTTCGGCGAGTCCGGCCGTGGCGCCGGTAACGGCCGTCTTATCGAAGGCATGGCGGCTGCCGGTTACTCTCCTGACGACGTGACCGTGGTGGTGTTGACCCACATGCACGGCGACCACATTGGCGGATTGATGGAAAAGGGCGCGCCGGCCTTCCCCAAGGCGCGTTATGTTTTCGGCCAGGCGGAATATGATTTCTGGACGGACGAGAAGCGGGTTGGCACGCCTGCCGAAGGCGGCCAGAAGGGCGTCATCGCCAACGTCAAACCGCTGGCGGAAAAGGCGACCTTCATCGGCGACGGCGCTGACGTGGTTTCCGGCATCACCGGCATTGCGGCGTTTGGCCATTCGCCGGGCCACATGATCTTCCGTGTCGAATCCGAAGGCAAGCAGCTGATCCTGACGGCTGATACGGCCAACCATTTCGTCCTGTCGCTGCAAAAGCCGGATTGGGAAGTGAAGTTCGACATGGATAAGGCGGCGGCAGCTGCAACCCGCAAGAAGGTCTACGACATGATCGCCACGGACCGGCTGCCGTTCCTCGGCTATCACATGCCTTTCCCGGCGGTCGGTTACGCGGAAAAGCTGGATACGGGGTACCGTTTCGTGCCGAAGTCCTACCAGTTCGACATCTGATGCATATCGCGCAAAAGCGTTAAGCGGTTTTGCGATAACGACATGCGTAAAAACAAGCAGTTAAAGCGCGTCGTGCGGAACAAGGATCCACAGGACGCTCTTTAACGCCTGCTGCAATGCAGCAACAGAATAAGCCCGGAAGGTCATTCCGGGTTTTTTCTATTTCCTTCCTGTCATGAACGTGTTACCAGCCCTCGCCAACTTCCAAGCAATCCTTGCAGGGCGCCGGGGTGAACTTTTCGTTCCGGGACGGCCACGCATTTTCATTATGAAGGAATTTGGTCATGGCACGCATCATTCAAACACCCACTGGTTTGGACGCTCTCACATTTGACGATGTGTTGC
This sequence comes from Rhizobium sp. Root491, assembly GCF_001427205.1. NCBI lineage: Bacteria > Pseudomonadati > Pseudomonadota > Alphaproteobacteria > Hyphomicrobiales > Rhizobiaceae > Rhizobium > Rhizobium sp. Root491. The sequence continues at coordinate 848,572 of NZ_LMFF01000001.1, read as the reverse complement.
TGCAACCCGGACATTCCGAGGTTATGCCGGGACAGACGAATATCGCCACCCGCATTGCCCGTGATATCGATCTCAACCTGCCGATCCTCTCTTCCGCCATGGACACGGTCACGGAAGGCCGCCTTGCCATCGCCATGGCGCAGGCCGGCGGCATCGGCGTCATCCACCGCAACCTTACCCCCATCGAACAGGCCGAAGAAGTCCGGCAGGTAAAGAAGTTCGAGAGCGGCATGGTCGTCAACCCGGTCACCATCGGCCCGGATGCCACGCTGGCAGAAGCACAGGCTTTGATGAAGGCGCACGGCATTTCCGGCATTCCGGTGGTTGAAAACGGCGGTGCCGGCGGCCACAAGAATGGCCGTCTCGTCGGCATTCTGACAAACCGCGACGTGCGTTTCGCATCCGATCCGCAGCAGAAGATCTATGAACTGATGACCCGCGAAAACCTTGTTACGGTCAAGGAAAGCAGCGTCGATCAGCAGGAAGCGCGCCGTCTGCTGCACAAACATCGCATTGAAAAGCTGCTGGTGGTGGATGGAAAGGGCAATTGCGTCGGCCTCATCACCGTCAAGGATATGGAGAAGTCGCAGCTCAACCCCAACGCCACCAAGGATGCGCAGGGCCGTCTTCGCGCCGCTGCCGCAATCAGCGTCGGTGCCGATGCCATCGAGCGCGCAGAACGCCTCATCGATGCCGGTGTTGACCTTCTGGTCGTCGATACCGCGCATGGCCATTCGCAGCGCGTGCTCGATGCCGTTTCGGTGGTCAAGAAGATGTCGAACTCCGTTCGCATCATCGCCGGCAATGTTGCGACCGCTGACGGCACCAAGGCACTGATCGATGCCGGCGCCGATGGCGTCAAGGTCGGTATCGGCCCTGGTTCCATCTGCACCACCCGTATCGTCGCCGGCGTTGGCGTTCCGCAGCTTGCTGCGATCATGGCCTCGGTCGAAGTGGCCAATGCTGCAGATATTCCTGTCATCGCCGATGGCGGCATCAAGTTCTCGGGCGATCTGGCGAAGGCTATTGCCGCCGGCGCCTCCGCCGTCATGATCGGCTCGCTTTTGGCCGGCACGGACGAAAGCCCGGGCGAAGTGTTCCTCTATCAGGGCCGTTCCTTCAAGGCCTATCGCGGCATGGGTTCCGTTGGCGCCATGGCGCGCGGCTCCGCCGACCGTTATTTCCAGGCGGAAGTGCGAGACACGCTGAAGCTCGTTCCGGAAGGTATCGAAGGTCAGGTTCCCTATAAGGGTCCGGTCTCCGGCGTCCTGCACCAGCTGGCCGGTGGCCTGAAGGCTGCCATGGGTTATGTCGGCGGCGGCACGATCAAGGAATTCCAGGAGCGCGCCACCTTCGTGCGCATTTCCAGCGCGGGCTTGCGCGAAAGCCACGCCCATGACGTGACGATCACTCGCGAAAGCCCGAACTACCCCGGCGCGGTTTGATCTTTCGAACCGAATCCGCAACAACATAGTCTCAGTATTTGGCGCTCCCCGATTCATGCCGGATCGGGGAGCGTTATTGTGATTGGAGGAGAAAGCATGTCACCAACGACCGCAATGTTCTGGCCGATGATAGCCCATGCATTTCTCGTGTTCGTTCTTTACGCCCTACTGCTTTACCGCCGCAAAAAATACACGCTGACGGACCGTGACACCGCGCTCAGATATCGCGATACGGGACAGGAAGGGCGCGAAAGCTATCTGGTCAACCGAAACATTGCCAACCAGTTCGAGCTTCCGGTTCTCTTCCACCCCGTCTGCCTGCTGCTTTATATTACCGACGCGGACAATATCGTTACCGTCGTTCTGGCCTGGCTGTTCGTGATTTCCCGTTATGCGCACTCCTTCGTTCACGTCACCAGCAACCGTTTGCGTTATCGTGCGCCATTGTTCGCGATTGGTTTCGCGCTTCTCGTCTGCCTCTGGGGCTGGCTCGCCATCTGGTTGGCGCTGGAGTGAGATGGCACCGTAAGGTTGCTTCATAAGTGAGACAATCGCGCCTCTAAAATGCTGCGATTTGCGATGGGTCAATTCCGTGACGCCCCATCCCCGGTAGTCTCTGCCTCGCCGTCGAGAATTTCAGGCGAGCAGAGATTAGGGAGTATGTCATGGCTAAAACAATGAAGGCCGCGGTTGTCCGCGCATTTGGCAAACCGCTGACCATCGAGGAAGTGGCGATACCGGATCCCGGCCCGGGTGAAATTCTCATCAATTACAAGGCGACCGGCATTTGCCACACGGACCTGCACGCCGCAACGGGCGATTGGCCGGTCAAACCCAATCCACCATTCATCCCCGGCCATGAAGGCGTCGGCTACGTCGCCAAGATCGGCGCTGGCGTGACCGGCATCAAGGAAGGCGACCGCGCCGGCACGCCGTGGCTTTACACCGCCTGCGGATGCTGCATTCCGTGCCGTACCGGCTGGGAAACTCTTTGCCCAAGTCAGAAGAACTCGGGTTATTCCGTCAATGGCAGCTTTGCGGAATACGGGCTTGCCGATCCGAAATTCGTTGGCCGACTTCCCGACAATCTGGAATTCGGTCCCGCTGCACCCGTGCTCTGCGCCGGTGTCACCGTCTACAAGGGTCTCAAGGAAACCGAAGTGAGGCCCGGCGAATGGGTGGTCATATCGGGCATTGGCGGGCTTGGTCATATGGCCGTGCAATATGCCAAGGCCATGGGCATGCATGTCGTTGCCGCCGATATTTATGACGACAAGCTGGAGCTTGCGAAAAAGCTGGGCGCGGATTTTACCGTCAACGGTCGGGCGCCGGATGCGGTGGAACAGGTGCAGAAGGCGACCGGCGGCGTCCACGGCGCGCTCGTGACGGCGGTTTCGCCCAAAGCCATGGAGCAGGCCTACGGTTTCCTGCGCTCCAAGGGCACGATGGCACTTGTTGGCCTGCCGCCGGGCTTCATCTCCATTCCGGTTTTCGAAACGGTGCTGAAGCGCATCACGGTGCGTGGCTCCATCGTCGGCACGCGGCAGGATCTGGAGGAGGCGCTTTCCTTCGCTGGTGAAGGCAAGGTAGCCGCTCACTTCTCCTGGGACAAACTCGAAAACATCAACGACATCTTCCGTCGCATGGAAGAGGGCAAGATCGACGGCCGTATCGTCGTGGACCTTGCCGCCTGAGACAGATGACCAGCGGCGGCGCTCACGCAAAAGTGTGCCGCCGCTTGTTCACCGGGCGACGATCTGCGCTATCCTCCCTGTGCATCTGCGCGTTCAGGGAGAAGAGAGCGATGGACGACAAGCCGAAGATTACGCAGGCCATGATCGACGCTTACGATGAATATACCCATCTCAGCCTCGATCGCCGCAAATTCATGGAAAAGCTCAGCCTGCTTGCCGGCTCCGGCGCAGCTGCTGCCGCAATCGCGCCGCTTCTTTCGGCCAACAGCGCCCGTGCGGCAATCGTCGCGCCTGATGATGCGGGTATCGTTGCGGAAGAGGTGACCTATCCCGCCCCCGGTGGCGAGATGAAGGGCTATCTCGTCACGCCGAAATCGGTTTCCGGCCCCATTGGCTCGGTTATCGTCATCCATGAAAACCGGGGCCTGAACGACCATATCCGCGATGTGGCAAGACGCGTGGCGCTTGCGGGGTTCAGGGCGCTTGCGGTTGATTTTCTGTCGCCGCAGGGCGGCACGCCTTCGGACGAGGATAAGGCACGGGAGATGTTCAGCGGCCTCGATATGGACGCAACAGTCGCCAATGCCGAAGCCGGTCGGGTGTGGCTCGCTGCAAGGCAGGGTGCGAACGGCAAGGTTGGTGCGGTCGGTTTCTGCTGGGGCGGCGGGCTGGTCAACCGGTTCGCCACCAAATCGGCAGGCCTGAATGCCGGTGTCGCCTATTACGGCCAGCAACCGCCGGCGGCCGATGTGCCTGCTATCAAGGCGCCCCTGCTGTTACAGTATGCCGGTCTGGACGAGCGCATCAATGCCGGTATCGACGCGTATAAAAAGGCGCTGGAGCAAAACGGCAAAACCTTCGAAATCTTCGTTTATGACGGCGTCAACCACGCCTTCAACAACGATACGTCCTCGGCGCGATACGACAAGGCCGCGGCCGATCTCGCCTGGGGCCGGACAACGGAGTTCTTCAAAAAATATCTGGCGTGATGGGGTTTTGGTCCGCTGTGACGGACAACCCCTGAAATTCCACTCTAGACGCCGCCAGCCCCGCGTTTCAAATGCTCATCAAGCCGGGGCATGATCTCAACGAAATTGCAGGGCAGGTGGCGGTAATCGAGCTGGGCTTTGAGAATACCGTCCCAGGCATCCTTGCAGGCGCCGGGAGAGCCGGGCAGCACGAAGATGAAGGTGGCGTTTGCCACGCCGCCGGTCGCCCGTGACTGGATGGTGGCGGTGCCGATCTTTTCATAGGAAATGCGATGGAAGATGGCGGAAAAGCCGTCCATGCGCTTTTCGAAGAGGGGTTCCAGCGCCTCGGGTGTCACGTCGCGGCCTGTAAAGCCGGTGCCGCCGGTGGTGATGACCACATCCACGCTCCCGTTGAGCGTCCAGTCGCGCACGGTGTTGAAAATAGCAGCCTTGTCGTCTGCCACGATGGTGCGGGCGGCGACCTTGTGTCCGGCTTCCTCTATGCGTGCGACTAGCGTGTCGCCGGACTTGTCATTCTCAAGCGTGCGGCTGTCCGAAACGGTCAGAACCGCGATGCCGAGGGGAATGAAGGGTCTTTCGCCTGCCATGGCCTTATCCTCGAATTGTGTTGTCTTCAGATGGTCCGCGTCGCCTGAAAATACCAGCCGGGGCGCTTGTTTCGAAGCGATGTTTCCGCTTTTTGGGCGGCCTCGAAGGAATGAAATAGTCCAAAACAGGTGGCACCCGAACCGGACATGCGCACAAGGGAAGCACCTTCCTGCAACAGCATACCGGCGATTGCGCCGATATCCGGCAGGAGTGCCTTCGCGGGGACTTCCAGATCGTTTCGGCTTTGCGCCAGAAAATCCATCCAGCCGCCTTCTTTCCGCTCCGGCAGGGGCGGGTTGGCCTTGTCGAGCAATCGCCGAAAAATCTCCGGCGTCGAGACCGCTTTCAGAGGGTTGGCCAGCACCAGAAAGAATTCCGGCAGATCGGAGACCGGCTCGATATCCTCGCCGATACCTCGTGCGATGAGTGGGCGGCTTTCAAGGCACATCGGCACGTCAGCGCCAAGCGCAAGCGCGATGGGTGCGAGATTTTCAGAAACAATCCCGGCATTCCAGTGCCGCAACAGCGCCCGCAGTGTCGCTGCCGCATCCGCTGAGCCGCCGCCAATCCCGGAGGCGACCGGCAGGTTCTTTTCGAGATGGATGGCAACCGGGCGTGCCGATTGACCTGCCGCCACAAGCGCATCACGCAAAAGGTCTCTGGCACGGACGACGAGATTGTTGCCGCCATCGCCTGCGCGCAGCAGATCGCCAAACGGGCCGGAGATGGAGAAAGTGTCGGCATCGGCATCACGAACATGGATCGCGTCGCCTGCTTCGGTGAAGGTCACCAGCGTCTCGAGCAGATGATAACCATCTGCCCGCTGACCGGTTACATGCAGTGCCAGATTGATCTTGGCCGGGGCCGCCTCGGTTGTTTCGACAGCCCCGGTAATGTCATCCGCGCGCATGTCGCGTCAGGATTTCTTGTCCGGGGCAGGGGCAACAGGGGCCGGTGCTGGCGGAGCCGGCGGCTGCGGCGCGGCCTCCTTCTTGGCGGTGTTTTCGGCGTCCTTTTCCAGCGGCGGCAGGCCGTTGGCAATCTTTTCCTTCACCTTGGCCTTGTCCAGATCGTCATTGTCGCCAATCAGCGCGCGGTTCCACTGATACACGGCCTCGATCTTGCGACCGACACGCCAGTAGGCATCGCCCAGATGATCGTTGATAGTCTGATCGCCGGCCTTGAGCTCGATTGCCCGCTCCAGTTCGGTCACGGCCTGGTCAAATGCGCCCAGCCGGAAATGCGCCCAGCCAAGCGAATCGACGATGTAGCCGTCATTCGGCCGAAGCTCGACCGCGCGGCTGATCATCTTCATCGCTTCGTCGAGGTTGATACCCTTGTCCACCCAGGAATAGCCGAGATAGTTCAGCACCTGCGGCTGTTCCGGGTTGAGTTCGAGCGCACGCTTGAAGTCCGGCTCGGCCTTGTCCCATTCCTTCAGGCGCTCATGGGCGATGGCGCGCTGGAAGAACACGGTCCAGTCCGACTTCTGCGGCACGGCACCGATCACCTCGACAGCCTTGTCGTAGTTTTCGGCCATGGCCTTGTAGTCCTTGGCGTCGGAAAGCACGCTGCCATAGGCGAGGTAAGAACGGATATCCTTCGGATCGGATTGCAGCAGGGATTGCAGGTGGTTGCGCGCTTCCTCCACCTTGCCCGTCTGCGCCAGCGTCAGCCCGAGCTGCAGCTCGGAGATGCGGTGCATCGGCGAATCTTTCGGCACGTCGCGGTAGAAGGCGATGGCGCGGTCGGGCTGTTTCATCGCCTCGGCAAGTCCGCCGAGAAGGATCAGCGTATCGGCGCTTTGCGGATCGAGCGCCCGCGACGTCTGAAGGTAAAGCGTGACGATCTCTTCGGCACCTTCGCGGTTCAGCGCGCCCGCGATGGAAAACATCACGGAAGCCGCGCCTTCAACGGCATTGGTGATCTGCTGCGGCGGCTTCTCGCCCTTCTCGATGGATTGGCGAAGCGCTTTGAGAGGCGCATAGTTCGGCGCAAAAGTGTCGCCGACCGCAATTGCGTCCAGCGCCTTCTGCTTGTTGCCGGCTGAAGCTTCCAGCCGTGCAAGCGCCATCACCGCGCGCATATAGGTGTCGGAAGCGGTTGCCCCGCCTTCACGATCCGTCACGGCCTCATTGAGGCTCTTGCGGGCAGCATCTGTGTTGCCGGAGACAAGGGCGATCGCCGCGGCATTGTATTTCTGGAAAATCGAAATCCAGCCCGGACCCTTCATGTTGTTGACGAGGGCCAGCGCTTCCTTGGGCTTGCCTGAACCGGCGCGCGCCCATGCCGTCAGAAGCGTGTTGACCATGCGGTCGAGATCGTTCGGGCCGGTATATTTCAGGATTTTCTCGGCTTTGACGAATTCCTTGTCCTTGATGGCGTCGAGGCCGCGCACGATGGTCGTCACGCGTTCGACGGAGGTATCGTCCTTCATCGAATCGGCAATCTTGGCGCCAGCCTCGAAATTGCCGCTCAAGAGTTCGGCGATCATCAGGCGCTGGCGGATTTCCGAATTGGCCGGATCGAATTCCAGCGCCTTCTTGTAGAGCGAAATCGCGGTGGGGTAATCCTGATCGACATCGGCATTGCGCGCGGCAAGGAATGCGCCGGAGAAGGTATTTACCTTGGCAGGATCGAAAGTAACGGCCTTGGCTTCCGTTTTCGTCTCCGCAAAGCCGGGGCTTGCACCCGCGCCAAGTGCGAGAGCGGCGGCAAGAGCCGCGCTGCAGAGAAGACGAAGTGCTGGTTTACGCCGCATGAGGGAACCTTTGCCTTTGTGCAGAAGCACGGAAAAATCAGTTTCCATTGTTTGGTCACGATAGAATGGCTTTTTTGAAGCAACCCCGCAAGAAATTATGGCCCGCGCCACAATCTCCCCTTGCGGGACACCCAGTCCGAAACAGCGGCGGACGGTCTTGTCCATCCGCCGTTTGCCTGAGGCCTCCAGCGTCAGTTGAGACGCTCGATGCAGAAGTCGATGACTTCCAGAAGCGCGTTTTTCCACGGGCTTTCCGGCAGCGGTGCAAGCGCATCGCGGGCAATGGTGCCGTAATGCGTGGCGCGGCCGATCGTATCGCCAAGACCGTTGTATTTGGTGATGAGACCGAGCGCCTTTTCGAGGTTCTCGTCGCTGCTTTCACCGTTTTCGATGGCGTTGCGCCAGAAGGCGCGCTCATCCTGCGTGCCGCGGCGATAGGACAGGATGACCGGCAGGGTTATCTTGCCCTCACGGAAATCGTCACCCGTATTCTTGCCGAGATCGGCGGATTTGCCGCCGTAATCCAGCACGTCGTCAACGAGCTGGAAGGCGAGGCCGAGATTCATGCCGTAGGATTTCAGCGCGCTGCGGCTTGCCTTGTCGGTTTTGGCGACGATGGGGCCAACTTCCGCGGCCGCTGCAAAAAGGGCGGCCGTCTTGGCGCGAATCACCTGCAGATAATCGTCCTCGGTCGTTTCCATGTTCTTGGCGACCGAAAGCTGCAGCACTTCGCCTTCGGCGATGACCGAAGCGGCGGTGGACAGCACATCGAGCGCATCCAGCGAGCCGACATCCACCATCATGCGGAAGGCTTGGCCGAGCAGGAAGTCGCCGACGAGAACGCTTGCCTGGTTGCCCCAGATGGTGCGGGCGGTGGATTTGCCACGGCGCAGATCGCTTTCATCCACCACGTCGTCATGCAGCAGCGTCGCCGTGTGCATGAATTCCACGCTGGTGGCGAGCTTGATATGGTGGTCGCCCTCGTAACCGAACATCGAGGCAGAGGCCAGCGTCAGCATCGGCCGCAGGCGTTTGCCTCCGGACGAGATCAGATGGTTGGCCACCTCAGGTATCATCTGGACATCGGAACCGGCTCTGGAGAGGATAAGCTGGTTCACCCGTTCCATGTCGGCACGGGTCAGGTCGACAAGCGGCTTGACGGATGCGAGTTTGTTTTTGCTTTCTTCAAGCGGTATGACGACGCCCAAGGGACAGGACTCCTGTTCGAATTTGAGTTCGACAATAAAAACTGGCGCCTGTCGCGGCAAGGGGCGAATTGCCGCTAGCCATTCAAAAAAATGGGAATTTGGGGCTTATCCATGCGTGAACTGATCCGTACCAACGATGCCGTGCTGTTATCCTTCGCCGAAAGCCTGATGAAGGACGCCGGCATCCATTGCCTTGTCGCCGATCAGGCAATGAGCATTCTGGAAGGTTCGCTCGGTCTTTTGCCCCGCCGGTTCCTGGTGGAGGAAGACCGCGCCGGTGAGGCCCGCCGCATTCTCGTGGATGCCGGTCTGGGCGACGAATTGCGCAACGAAGAGGCGTAAACGAACGTGGGCGGTGAGATTTCGGAAACTTTGGATGCGTTTCACCGGGGCCGTTTTCACATTCTCCAGCCCAAGGGCAGGGGGCACCGCGCCGGCATGGACGCCATGCTTCTTGCCTCGATGGTGGCGGACGAGCGCGCCTGCCGTATAGCCGATCTCGGCGCGGGCGCGGGCGCGGCAGGTTTCGCGGTCGCCACGCGGCTTGAAAAGGCCGAAGTGACCCTGTTCGAACGTTCGCCGGAAATGGTGGAATTTGCCCGCCGCAGCCTGGCATTGCCGCAAAATGCCGCTTTTTCCGCCCGTATCAGCGTGTGTGAGGCCGACGTGACGCTGCGTGGCAAGGCGCGCGTCGAGGCCGGTCTGCCGGACGGGCATTTTCACCACGTCATCATGAACCCGCCCTATAATGATGCAGGTGACCGCCGCACGCCCGATGCGCTGAAGGCTGAGGCCCACGCCATGACAGAGGGCCTGTTCGAGGACTGGATCAGGACCGCAGGTGCTATCACGGTTCCAGGCGGGCAGCTTTCCCTTATTGCACGGCCGCAATCGGTGGCGGAGATCATTGCCGCGTGTGGCAGCCGTTTCGGCGGCATCGAGATCACACTCATCCACCCACGCCCCGGCGAGGACGCGGTGCGCATGCTCGTAACGGCGATCAAGGGGTCGCGGGCGCGGCTGTCGTTCCGGGCGCCGCTCGTCATGCACGAGACCGGCAGCCATGCCTTCACGCCCATCGTGGATGACCTGAATAATGGCCGCACCGCCTATCGCCGTAATGTAAAGGCAATCGGGCCTGGCCTATAAATTCGCCGTTCCTCCGGCCGCAAACCATTGTGTTTTGCAGGGCAATACATACATCCGTGACGAACAGGCAAATGCTGCGAGGAGTGAATTGTGGGTTTTCTGAAGTATCTGGTGCCGAAACGCTTTCGCAAAAAAGAACTCGTCATCCCGGTTGTGCGCATGCATGGCGCCATCATGGCTGGCGGCAACCAGTTCCGCCCCGCTCTCAATCTTGCCTCCTATGCACCGCTGCTGGAAAAGGCCTTTGCCATCAAGGACGCGCCAGCCGTCGCCATTTCCGTGAATTCTCCCGGTGGCTCGCCGGTGCAGGCGCGAATGATCTATAATCGCATCCGCCAGCTTGCCGAGGAAAAGGACAAGAAGGTCCTGATCTTCGTTGAGGATGTGGCGGCCTCCGGTGGCTACATGATCGCGCTTGCCGGCGACGAGATCATCGCCGACCCCACCTCCATCGTCGGTTCGATCGGCGTCGTTTCCGGTGGTTTCGGTTTCCCCGAAATGTTGAAGAAGATCGGGGTGGAGCGCCGCGTCTATACCGCCGGCGAGAACAAGGTCATCCTCGATCCCTTCCAGCCGGAAAAAGAGGGCGACATCGAATATCTGAAGTCGCTTCAGGTCGAAATCCACAATGTTTTCATCGATATGGTCAAGATGCGCCGCGGTGCAAAATTGAAGGGCGATGAGACGGTCTTCTCCGGCCTGTTCTGGACCGGTATGCGTGGCCTGGATCTCGGCCTGATCGACGGCTTGGGCGACATGAGGGAAGTTCTGCGCCGCCGTTACGGGACGAAGGTCAAGCTTCAGCTCGTCACCGGCGGGCGCTCGCTGTTCGGCAAAAAAGTGCCGGGCGTGAATGCGGCACTCGGCCTCAATGCCGAAAGGCTTGCGGCAGGCGCCGTCTCGGGACTTGCGGAAGTTGCCGAAGAAAAGGCATTGTGGTCGCGTTTCGGTCTATGATGTCGCAGGAATAGGGCCTTATGGCGCAGCTTATTACAATTGTTCTTCTGGTGGTGGGATCCGTCATCCTCTACCGCCGCTTCGTTCGCGATGCGGAAAAGCTTTCGGCAAAATCGAAGCAGCGCGAAAAGGAACGCGAAACCGGCGCCATCGGCACGCTGATCAAGGATCCCGAAACCGGCGAATACCGCGTGAAGCGTGAGGATGAGACGTAAGCCGGTGTCTCCACGCATAAATCCTTGACCCCTTCGCCATGCCGTGGCACCAGTCCGCATCCGAAGTAAGTCAGTGCTTACTTATCCTCACAACGCCGCGATGACTGCAATGACCGATATTCCAGACCATATGAACCCCAAGCGTTCCTTTCAGGCGCTGATCCTGACGCTGCACAATTACTGGGCCGACAAAGGCTGCGCGGTGTTGCAGCCCTATGATATGGAAGTGGGCGCTGGTACGTTTCATCCGGCAACGACGCTGCGCGCGCTGGGCCCGAAGCCGTGGAAGGCTGCCTATGTGCAACCCTCGCGCCGGCCTTCTGATGGTCGCTACGGTGAAAACCCCAACCGTTTGCAGCATTATTACCAGTATCAGGTCATTCTGAAGCCCAACCCTTCCAACCTTCAGGAACTCTATCTCGGTTCGCTGAAGGCCATCGGTCTCGATCCGCTGCTGCATGATGTGCGCTTCGTTGAAGACGACTGGGAAAGCCCGACGCTCGGCGCCTGGGGTCTCGGCTGGGAGTGCTGGTGCGACGGTATGGAAGTGTCGCAATTCACCTACTTCCAGCAGGTCTGCGGCATCGAATGCTCGCCGGTCGCTGGCGAACTGACCTACGGTCTGGAGCGTCTGGCCATGTATGTTCAGGGCGTCGACAATGTCTACGACCTCAACTTCAACGGCCGCGAGGGTGAAGAGAAGATCTCCTATGGTGACGTCTTCCTGCAGGCCGAGCAGGAATACTCCCGCCATAATTTCGAATTTGCCGACACCGGCATGCTGCATCGCCATTTCATCGACGCGGAAAAGGAATGCCTGGCGCTTCTCGCCGCGGGCGCGCCGGGTGATGATGATAATCAGCGCCTGCATAAATGCGTGTTCCCGGCCTATGACCAGTGCATCAAGGCAAGCCATGTCTTCAACCTGTTGGATGCGCGCGGCGTGATCTCGGTGACGGAACGCCAGAGCTATATCCTGCGCGTGCGCACGCTGGCAAAAGCCTGCGGCGAAGCCTTCCTGCTCACGGATGCGGGCGGGTTGAACTGGAACAGGGCCGCCTGAACCTTTATGTAAGGCGGGGCAACAGTCTAACGTGCGGGTGCCGTTGCGGCGCTCGCGCCTCTTGAGGAGGGGTCGGGAATGTTCATCACGCTGGCAATCATCGCGGCAATCGCGCTCTATGTCGTCTTCATCTATAACGGCCTCGTCAAGGCGAGGCAGATGAAGGAGGAGGCGTGGTCGGGCATCGACGTGCAGTTGAAACGCCGCGCCGATCTCATTCCCAATCTCATCGAGACCGTGAAGGGCTACGCGGCGCATGAAAAAAGCACCTTCGAAGAGGTGATTGCCATGCGCAACCGGGCCCAAGCCGTGCCGGCTGGCGATGTCGAAGGCCGCGCCCAGGCGGAAGGCATGCTGTCGCAGGCGCTCGGTAAGCTCTTTGCGCTCGCTGAAGCCTATCCTGATCTGAAAGCCAACACGAACTTTCTGGAATTGCAGCGCTCGCTGGAAACAATCGAGGGCGAACTGCAGATGTCGCGCCGTTATTACAATGGCGCCGCGCGCGATCTGAACGTCAGGGTGGAAAGCTTTCCATCCAATCTGATCGCCGGCCAGTTCGGTTTTGCCAAGGCACCTTATTTCGAGATCGACAACCCGGCCGACCGCGCCGTGCCGACCGTGAAATTCTAAGGCCACCGTTCCCAGGGTCCAAATCCTCCCGCCGACATTCCTGTATTCCGGCTCTCTGCCGCATTCTTTGACAAGACGACGATCATGATCGAACTGACCATCACCCCGCCCGGCCACCCGCTTTCCGGCAAGGTAGAGCCACCCGGCTCCAAATCCATCACCAACCGCGCGCTTCTGCTGGCTGGCCTCGCCAAGGGAAAAAGCCGCCTAACCGGCGCGTTGAAGAGCGATGATACGCTCTATATGGCCGAAGCCCTGCGCGCCATGGGCGTTAAGGTGACAGAACCTGACGCCACGACCTTCGTGGTGGAGGGTACAGGCGTGCTTCAACAGCCGGAAAAGCCGCTTTTTCTTGGCAATGCCGGCACAGCCACTCGGTTCCTGACTGCGGCTGCAGCACTGGTGGATGGCGCCGTCATCATCGATGGCGACGAGCACATGCGCAAACGCCCGATCATGCCGCTGGTGGAAGCGCTGCGCGCCCTCGGCGTCGAAGCGGATGCGCCGACCGGCTGCCCGCCAGTTACCGTGCGGGGCAAGGGCATGGGTTTCCCGAAGGGCAGCGTCACCATCGATGCCAACCTCTCCAGTCAGTATGTGTCGGCACTTCTGATGGCGGCCGCCTGCGGCGACAAGCCTGTCGATATCATCCTCAAGGGCGAGGAAATCGGCGCGAAGGGTTATATCGACCTCACCACATCAGCCATGGAAGCTTTCGGTGCGAAGATTGAGCGAGTTAGCAACGCCATCTGGCGCGTGCATCCGACAGGTTACACGGCAACCGATTTCCACATCGAACCGGATGCATCCGCCGCCACGTATCTGTGGGGCGCGGAACTTCTGACCGGCGGTGCGATCGACATCGGCACGCCCGCCGACAAGTTCACCCAGCCGGATGCCAAGGCCTATGAGGTCATGGCGCAGTTTCCGCATCTGCCCGCTGAAATCGACGGTTCGCAGATGCAGGACGCCATTCCGACCATCGCCGTTCTCGCCGCGTTCAACGAAACGCCAGTACGTTTCGTCGGCATTGCCAATCTGCGTGTGAAGGAATGCGACCGCATCCGCGCCGTCTCGCTCGGCCTCAACGAAATCCGCAACGGTCTGTCACATGAGGAAGGCGACGACCTGATCGTGCATGCCGACCCGGCGCTGGCCGGTCAGACGGTCGATGCCTCCATCGATACTTTTGCCGATCACCGCATCGCCATGAGCTTTGCGCTGGCGGCGCTGAAGATCGGCGGCATCGCCATCCAGAACCCGGCCTGCGTTGGCAAGACGTATCCGGGCTACTGGAAGGCGCTCGCCTCGCTCGGCGTCGACTATAACGAAAAGGAAAGTGCTGCCGAGCCGCAGCACTGAAACCGGCTGGAGGAGACCGCCCCGTGAAGACCATCGCCGCAAGACTTCTCGCGCTGCTTGTCTTCCTGGGCGCGACCTGCCCGGCCTTTGCGGAAGAATTCATCCGCTCCTATCATTCCGTCGTCGAGGTTGCGAAGAGTGGCGAACTGACGGTGACGGAAACCATCACCGCCCGTGCCGAAGGCCAGAACATCAAGCGTGGCATCTTCCGCGATTTCCCGCTTTATGCGCTGGATGCGAATAACCGACGCACCAAGGTGGATTTTAACGTCGTATCGGTGGAGCGAGACGGCGCGCCGGAGAGCTGGCGCACCGAGAATATCGATGGCGGCATCCGCATTTATACCGGCAGCGCCGACCGTTTTCTTCCGACCGGCGAGCATATCTTCCAGATCACCTACACCACCGCCCGGCAGATCCGTTATTTCAGCGACTATGACGAACTCACCTGGAATGTCACCGGCAATGGCTGGCAGTTTCCGATGGGTGAGATTTCCGCCACCATCACTTTGCCACAGGGCGTGAAGGCCACCGATACTGCCGTTTTCACCGGTCCACTCGGTGCCAAGGGCAAGGATGCGCGCATTTTGAGCGAAGGCAACGAGGTGTTTTTTGCCTCTACCCGCCCGTTTTCAGTGGGCGAGGGCATGACAGTTGCCGTGAAGTTACCGAAGGGCGCCATTGCCGCCCCCGACTCCTCCCAGGAGGCAGGTTGGTGGCTACGTGACAATCTTGCCATCCTGCTTTCGGGCGGCGGGCTTTTCGCAGTGCTGCTCTATTATCTGCGAGCATGGTTCGCGGTCGGCCGTGATCCGGCCAGGGGCGTAGTCGTGCCGCGCTGGGATGCACCGGAGGGGCTTTCGCCGGCTCTGGTCAATTACGTTGATAACAGGGGTTTTTCCGGCGCAGGCTGGACAGCGCTGTCCGCCTCCGCCCTTGATCTGGCGGTCAAGCGTTATGTCGTTCTGGAGGATCTGAAGAACTCCATCGTCATCCGCCGCACGCAAAAGCAGGCTGGGGCGGAGTTGCCGAGCGGGCAGAAGACGCTGTTGTCCTCCATCGGTGGTCCGGGCGAGACGCTCACCATCGACAAGGCGCATGGAACGGAAGTCGAAAAAGTCGGCAAGCAGTTTCGCGCGGCGATAGAGAAAGAGCACCGCGGCAAATATTATCGCAGCAACGCCGGTTACATCGTTTTCGGCATCTTCTTCAGCGTCGCCATCATCGTCGCGACGCTGGTGTTCGGTGATCTCGATGAAAGCGCCATTGCCGCCGTGCTGGTCTTCGGCTTTTTCGCCTTCTTCTTCAGCATCCTGTCGATCGGCATCGGCCGACAGTTCTCGCGTGGCGCGTCGTTGAGCAAGCGCATCGGCGGCATCGTCATGCTGGCCTTTGCCGGTTTTGTGGCTTTTTCGGTCATTGGCGGCATTGCCACACAGATCCTGCTGGATGTGACGCATGACACCAAGTCGCTGGCGCTGGCCGCCATTGGCGGCATCGTGCTTACCAACGCGCTGTTCCTGTTCCTGATGGGTGCGCCGACGCCGCTCGGCCGCAAGCTGATGGACGGCATCGAGGGCCTCAGAACCTATCTGACGCTGGCGGAAAAGGACCGGATGAATATGGCGGATGCCCCCGCCATGTCGCCGCAGCATTTTGAGACATTGCTGCCCTATGCGGTCGCGCTCGGCGTGGAAAAACCCTGGAGCCGTACCTTCGAGACCTGGCTCGCGACAGCCGCCGCTGGTGCCGCCGCGGCAAGTTATGCGCCCGGCTGGTATTTGGGCAGCAATTACGGCAGCTTCGGAGACCGGATTGGTGGGTTCTCCACTTCCATGGCGAATACAATCGCTTCCACCATTCCACAGCCTGTCAGCTCATCTTCCTCCAGCTTTTCAGGTGGCGGTGGCGGTGGTTCTTCCGGTTCGGGCGGCGGCGGCGGTGGTGGTGGCGGCTGGTAACGTCCACCGGCGGTAATTTAACCGATAGCTGATGACTTTTGCCGCTGGTCTTGCTAAGTCCGCGACACTCTTTTGCAACAGATTAAAGTCCTTATCCCATGCCCGATCTTCTGCTTGAACTTCGCTCCGAGGAAATCCCCGCACGCATGCAGCGCAAGGCGGCGGGCGATCTGAAGAAACTCGTCACTGACGCCTTGGTGGAGAGAGGGCTGACCTATGAGGGTGCGCGCGAATATTGGACGCCGCGCCGCCTGACGCTGGATATTAGGGGCCTCAACGCCCGCTCCGCCGATGTGCGTGAGGAAAAGAAGGGTCCGCGCACCGATGCCAACGAAAAGGCGATTGAGGGCTTTCTGCGCGGCGCTGGCCTTAATGATGTCTCCGAGGCTCAGGTCGTTTCCGATCCGAAGAAAGGCGATTTCTACATCGCCATCATCAACAAGCCCGGCCGCCCGGCGGAAGAGATCATCGCCGAGTTGATGCCCGGCATCATCCGCTCCTTCCCCTGGCCGAAATCCATGCGCTCCGGCCCGGCCTCCATGCCGAAGGGTTCCAGCTATGCCGGCATCGAAGGCAAGGGCTCGGAGAGCCTGCGCTGGGTGCGCCCGCTGCAATCCATCGTCTGCCTGTTCGGCCCCGAACATGACGAAACCCAGGTCATTCCCTTTGTCATCGACGGCATCGTCGCTGGCAACGTTACCTATGGCCACCGTTTCCATGCGCCGGGTCCGATCACCGTGCGCCGTTTCGAGGATTATGTCTCGAGCCTTGAAAAGGCGAAGGTCATTCTCGATGCCGACCGCCGCAAGGATATCATCCTGCACGATGCCAAGGATCTGGCATTTGCCAACGGCCTTGAGCTGGTGGAAGACGAAGGCCTGCTGGAAGAAGTCTCCGGCCTTGTTGAATGGCCGCAGGTGCTGATGGGCACTTTCGAGGAGGATTACCTGCAAATCCCGGCGGAAATCATCCGGCTGACCATCAAGACCAACCAGAAGTGTTTTGTCACCCGCAATCAGGGTGCGGAAGAGGGTCTTTCCAACCGCTTCATCCTGATCTCGAACATCGAGGCAAGCGACGGCGGCAAGGAAATCATCCATGGCAACGGCAAGGTCGTCCGCGCCCGCCTGTCGGATGCCCGCCATTTCTGGAACCGTGACCAGGGCGATCTGCCTGATCTGGAGACGCTGAAGGATTCGGCTGCGAAATTTGGCCTCGATCTCAAGAAGCCGCTCGACCAGCGCATGGCCAAGCTCGATGCGCTGAACGTTACCTTCCATGCCAAGCTCGGCACTCAAGGGCAGCGTGTGGCCCGCATTCGCGAACTGGCCAAGGCTCTGGCCCCCGTCGTCGGTGCCGATGCTGCTCTGGTGGACCGCGCCGTGGTGCTGGCGAAAGCCGACCTGCGCACCGAAGCCGTCGGCGAATTCCCCGAGCTTCAGGGCCTGATGGGCCGAAAATACGCAACCTTGCAGGGCGAAAACGAAAGTGTCGCCGCGGCGATCGAGGATCACTACAAGCCGCAGGGTCCCTCCGACCGCCTGCCAGCCGACAAGGTGGCGATTACGGTTGCTCTCGCCGACAAACTCGACACGCTCGTCGGCTTCTGGGCCATCGATGAAAAGCCTACCGGTTCGAAGGATCCCTTCGCACTGCGCCGTGCGGCGCTGGGCGTGGTTCGTATTCTGCTTGAAAAGAACGTGCGCCTGCCGCTCTTGAGCGTCGCGAAGGATACTGACCTTCTCTCCTTCTTCCACGACCGCCTGAAAGTCTATCTGCGCGACCTCGGCGCCCGTTACGATCTGATCGACGCCGTCCTGACGCCGGAATCCGACGACCTGCTGATGATCGCCCGCCGTGTCGAGGCGCTGACCGCCTTCATCACCGGCGAAGATGGCCGGAACCTGCTGGCCGGTGCAAAGCGCGCCACCCAGCTTCTGGCCGCAGAGGAAAAGAAGGGCACCGTGGTTGCGAACAGCGTTTCAGAAGAACTGCTGAAGCTCGACGCCGAAAAGGCGCTTTACGCGGCGATCAAGACCGCTTCCGCCGATGCCGCAAAGGCCGTCGAGACGGAAGATTTCCGCTCCGCCATGCAGGCGCTCTCGACGCTTCGCGCGCCCGTCGACAAGTTTTTCGAGGATGTTCTCGTCAACGATGAGGACGCGGCCATCCGCGCAAACCGTCTGGCGCTGTTGAAGGCCATTCGTGAAGCCACCGGAACGGTTGCGGATTTCTCGAAGATTACCGGCTGAGACAGGCTTGCCAATGGTAATGTTTATGTTACCATTGGCCCATGAAGGTCGTTGAATATCTGGACCCGAACGGATCGAGCCCATTTGGGCGATGGTTCGTAAAGATCGAGGCGCTTGCCGCGTCGAAGGTAACGATTGCCGTGACCCGGATGGGGCAGGGCAATCTCTCCAACGTAAAATCCGTTGGCTCCGGTGTTCTCGAATACCGGATCGATTATGGTCCCGGATATCGTGTCTATTTCGGTCGTGACGGCGATGAGCTGGTGATCCTGCTGATTGGCGGAACCAAGGCCCGGCAGCAGAACGACATCGAAGCGGCCAAGGCCTTCTGGCAGGATTATAAATCCAGAAAGGGCGCCCGAAAGGGTGCCGGGACGGGTGAGTGACATGGCGCTAACGCGGGAATTCAAACAGACAGTCAAGGCGAGGGCGGAAAAAGACCCAGCCTTCCGGGCGGCTCTCTTGTCGGATGCTGTGGAACTGTTGCTGGAGGGAGATGTCGAAACCGGCAAGTCGGTATTGCGAGATTTCATCAACGCCACGATCGGTTTCGAGACTTTATCCAAACACGTGGATGTGCCTGCGAAAAGCCTGATGCGCATGTTCGGCCCGAAGGGAAATCCCCGGGCCGATAATCTGTTTAGTGTCATTCAAGCGCTTCAGAAGAACTCGGGTATACATCTCGCTGTCGCAGCGGCCTGATGATCACCAAAATCCTAATCAGCGCCTGTCTCCTCGGCCAGGCGGTCCGCTATGACGGCAAGGGCAAACCTCTCGTCCACCCGGCGATAGACCGCTGGCGGGATGAAGGCAGGCTGGTGGCGATCTGTCCGGAAATGGCGGGCGGCATGTCCGTGCCGCGCCCGCCGGCAGAAATCGAGAAGGGAGCTTCCGGTCTCGATGTGATGGAAGGCCGCGCCCGGGTGCTGGAAGTAACCGGCGGCGATGTCACGGCGGAATTTATTGCCGGTGCGGAAAAGGCGTTGGCCCTTGCTAAAGCCAATGGCTGCACGCACGCGCTGTTGATCGACGGCAGCCCGTCCTGCGGATCGGTCGCGATCTATGACGGCTCGTTCTCCGGCATCAAACATGCGGGCAATGGCGTGACGGCGGCGCTGCTTGAAAGAGCGGGAATTACGGTCTTTTCGCCTGCCGATATCGACCGGCTGGATACTCTGACACGTTGAAACAAAAAAACGCCGGAGTTCCCTCCGGCGTTTTCGTTTATCCATCACCTCAGCGTCTATCACCCCGCCATGCGCATCTGCTCTGCCATGCCGTGGGGTTGGTTGCCGGAGGAGACGCGGAAGCCGCGGATGAGGTTCAGTAGCTCTTCGGTATCGACGGCCAGCGCTTCCGCCGAAGCCGTGGTCTCTTCCGCCATCGCCGCATTGTGCTGGGTGGCGACGTCGAGCTGGTTGAGCGATGTGGAGATAGAGCGCAGCGTCGTGTCCTGTTCGGCCGCCGAATGGGCGATCTTGCCGACGATCTCGTTGGCGGATTTGATCTGGTCCGAGATGCGTTTCAGCGCGTCACCGGCTTCGCCGACAAGACGCACGCCGTTTTCCACCTGGTTGGAAGAGCGGGCGATCTGGTCCTTGATCTCCTTGGCGGCGGCGGCAGATTTCTGCGCCAGTTCGCGCACTTCCTGTGCCACCACGGCAAAGCCCTTGCCCGCTTCCCCGGCACGCGCCGCTTCCACACCCGCATTCAGTGCCAGAAGATTGGTCTGGAAAGCGATGTCGTCGATCACGCCGATGATGTTCGAAATCTGATCGGAAGATTGTTCGATGCCGCTCATCGCCGCAATCGCTTCTTCCACCACCCGGTCGCTGCGCATCGCTTCGGAACTGACTGTCGTGACGCGCTTGGCGGCGTCGGCTGCACCTTCAGCCGTCTGGCGCACCGCAACCGTCAACTCGTCGAGCGCGGCAGAGGTTTCCTCGAGATTTGCCGCCTGGCGTTCGGTGCGCTGCGAAAGCTCGTTGGAGGCCTTGCGGATTTCTTCCTTCGAGCCGCCGATATCGATGCTCTTGGAATTCACCTTGGCCATGGCGGCGTCGAGATGGGTCAATGCCTCGTTGAAGTTGTCGCGCAGCGCGGCGTAACGGTTGCCGAGATCGGCGCAACGCACGGTCAGATCACCGCCGGCGAGTTTTTCCAGCGCCTCGCCAATGGTGGTGACGACACGCGCCTGCAATGCGGCCTCGTCGCGCTGCATGTCGAGGTTGTTCTGGCGCTCGGCGTTGAGCTGCTGCTGCTGTTCTTCCTCCCGGCGCTGCATGGCGTGGCGCTCCCGCACCTTGTCCTGAAGCGAGGCCGTGGCCTTCGCCATCATGCCCACCTCGTTGGTCAGCCCGGTATGGGGTATGGTGAGCGAGACGTTCTCATTGGCGACTTCACCCAGCGCCCTGTGAATGTCGCCGAGCGGCTTCGAGATCCCCCGGATAACGTAGAAGGCGGCGGCAAGTGCCAGCACGAAGATGGCGGCACCGATGGACAGCGCCCTCATCACCTCGCCACGAACCTGGGCATTCAGATCATCGATGTAAACGCCGGTCACGACCACCACCTGCCATGGCTCGAAAGCAAGGGCGTAGGAGCTTTTGGCGTAGTCATTACCTTCCATGCCGGGCTTCGGACCGTAGAAATCCGTCTGGCCGCCGCCGTTGCGGCCAAGCCGTACGAGCTCGTCACGATACTGGAAGCCCTTGCTGTCCGGCTTGCCCTTGTAGTTCTCGCCGACACGCTTCGCGTCGGGATGGAATTTCATCGTCACGTCGTAGTCGTAACCGAACAGATAGCCATCCGGGGTGAACCGCATGGCGCTGACGGTGGCGAAGGCCTGCTTCATGGCGTCTTCGCGTGAAAGTGTCCCGGCCTTTTCCTTGTCGTGGAAGGATTGCAGGATGGAAATGGCGGATTGCACCTGTGTCCGCAGCATGCCGTAGCGTTCTTCATAGATCGCGTCGGTGGCGGATTTCAGCTGGTAAAACGTTGCTGCTGCGAAGGCGGCCATAAGGGCCACCACGAGCACGATCAGCTGACGGGAAATGGAAAGATTCTTCATGGGCGCTCACAAGCTTTTGCGTCGCGAGCCGGAAAAAGCCGCGCGCTGCCGAAGTTTCGAAAATGGGAAGGCGCCTGATGCGCTGTGATCAGCCTGAAAGCGAAAGTCCGCTCCAAGCCCTCATGTCGTGCTGCATCGCACTATGAGGTCACTTAGCGGCAAAAAATTTGAATAAATATTTAATTAGCAAAAGCTTTATGAGCGTGCTTGGCAGAATAATGGATGCATAATTTATTATTCACCGGATGGTTGCCGTGCACTTCGAAAAATGCAGCGATGACGCGATTATTTGACTTTTGTCATCAAAGACGCCGCCGACACTGTCGGTCAATTGCCGCGCAATTTGAAATCCTGGAAATCGGGTGCCGCCATTGCTGATGCGCTTGACGGTGCCGTGGCATTGGCCGCCGAAATTGTCTTCGTCGCTGCCGTGGTCGCGGTCATGTCTATGCCTGCTGGCGTGGCTGCCGTTTCCTGGGGGGGAGTGCCAGCTTCACCCTCATCATAGGTGGCAATTGCGGTGCCGGGAGTTTCCTGCGGCATCCACGCGGGGTTGGTGCTGACGAAGGTGACGGGCGCGCCGCCAAGCCAGGCTTCGGTGCGTACCAGCGTGCGCTTACCCTCGATTTCACGCATTTCCGTGTGCTGCGTGCCCGGCTCGATGGAGGGGATGGCAAAGCCCTCGGGGGCAGGGTTGTCCTTCACGGGCTGGCAGCGGGCGCAGTCGAGGCGAACGAAGCTGCCATTGCCGGTGTGGGTGCCGTTTACATATTCGATGGAAGACGCCATCGCAGACCCGCCGGTCAGCGCGACAACCGCTGTCAAAAGAAGACGACGCATCGAAAAACCCCCGAAATGACGGCGCAGCCTCACGATCGAGACAGAATGCGCCCTTCAATGTTCGGCAGATATTATCGGTCTTTCGTTTCCATCAGGTCAGCAAACTTGGTAAAAATTGAGCGAAATCTGCGCTCGGGCCGCTGTATGCCTTGAATGGTCAGACTTTTTCGCGTGCCACGGCCTGCCAGCCGATATCGCGACGGCAGAAGCCGTTTTCCCATTCCACCTTGGCCGCCAGCGCATAGGCGCGCGCCTGCGCTTCCGTCACGTTCTTGCCAAAGGCGGTGACGTTCAGCACGCGTCCGCCCGTCGCCACCAGTCTGCCGTCCTTCAGCGCCGTCCCGGCATGGAACACCTTTGCCTCTTCGCTGGCATCGGGAATATGGGCAATGGGCGTGTTCTTGTCGTAGGCACCGGGGTAACCCTTGGAAGCTAGAACAACCGTCAGCGCCGCATCGTCGCGCCATTCCGCTTCTACCTTGTCCAGCGTGCCGGTAGCAGTGGCGTAGAGGATCGGCAGCAGGTCGCTCTTGAGGCGCATCATCAGCACCTGACATTCCGGATCGCCGAAACGCACATTGTATTCGATCAGCTCGGGGCCTTTGGCGGTGATCATCAGACCGGCGAAAAATACGCCGGAGAAGGGATTGCCGTCTTTCGCCATGCCAGAAATCGTCGGTTCGATGATTTCTTTCATGGTGCGCTCCACCATGGCTGGTGTCATCACCGGGGCGGGGGAATAGGCGCCCATGCCGCCGGTGTTGGGGCCGGTGTCGCCATCACCCACGCGCTTGTGGTCCTGGGCTGTTGCCAACGCCAGCGCGGTTTTGCCATCGGAAAGGCAGAAGAAACTGGCTTCCTCACCGTCGAGGAAAGCTTCCACCACAACCTCGGCGCCGGCAGCGCCAAAAGCGCCGTCGAAACAGTCGTCGATGGCGGCAAGCGCTTCCGCCTCGCTCATGGCAACCGTTACGCCCTTGCCGGCGGCAAGCCCGTCGGCCTTGATGACGATGGGTGCGCCCTGTTCACGGACATATTGCTTTGCGGGTTCGGCGGTCTTGAAACGCTGATAAGCCCCGGTTGGAATATCGTAACGGGCGCATAGATCCTTCGTGAACCCCTTGGAACCCTCAAGCTGAGCGGCTGCTTTCGAAGGCCCGAAGGTGGCAATATCAGCCGCACGCAGATCATCTGCCAGACCGGCAACCAGCGGCGCTTCCGGTCCGACGACGACGAAGTCGATCGCCTTTTCCCTGGCAAAGGCGATAACGGCGGCGTGGTCTTCCACGTCAAGCGAAACGAGTGTCGCATGGTCGGCGATGCCGGGATTGCCGGGAGCGGCATAAAGTTCATCGAGCAGGGGAGACTGGGCGATTTTCCACGCCAGCGCATGTTCGCGTCCGCCGGAACCGATCAACAGAACTTTCATGGTCAACACCCCTGCAAATTCGCCTTTAACCTTGTTTGAGGGGCGTTAAGGGCAGGGGGGCGAAAGGTCAAGGAGAAAGCGCCGCAAATGCCCGTCTTTCCCTCGAACTCAGCCTTTCCTGTGGAATCGTTGCCGCCTCTTGTTGTCACGCCACAATCAGACATTATGTTCGCCGCTCCAGATGTGACATCAGAGAACCCCATGACCGCAGATAATGCCCGCCTCGCCACGCTCATCGCCTCCGAAATCAACGCCCGCGCCGATCAGGTGAAGGCGGCAGTGGCGTTGCTGGACGAGGGAGCGACCGTGCCCTTCATCGCCCGTTACCGCAAGGAAGCGACGGGAGGGCTGGATGATACCCAGCTTCGAACGCTTGCCGAACGCCTCGTCTATCTGCGTGAACTCAATGCGCGCCGCGCCTCCATTGTTGATACCATCAACGGTCAAGGCAAGATGACGGACGCCCTGATGGTCAAGATCATGCAGGCGGGCACCAAGGCGGAGCTGGAAGACCTTTATCTGCCCTACAAGCCGAAGCGCCGCACCCGCGCCGAAATCGCCCGCGAGCGCGGTCTCGGTCCGCTGGCCGAAGCGATCTGGGCAAACCGCGCAGCCGATCCGGCAAAGCTTGGCGAGGCCTATGTGCAGGGCGAGGTGGCGGATGTGAAGGCAGCGCTTGAAGGCGCGCGTGACATCGTGGCGGAAACCATGACGGAAAACGCCGATCTTCTTGGACGCCTGCGCGACTATATGCGCCAGAACGCCATTTTCCGCGCCAAGGTGGTCGACGGCAAGCAGGCGGCAGGCGAAAAATTCTCCGATTATTTCGATCATTTCGAGCGCTGGGCGACAGTGCCGGGACACCGCGCGCTGGCCATGCTGCGCGGCTGGAACGAGGAAATTCTGACGCTGACCATCGATGTCGATGCGGATGATCCCTCTCCGGTCAAACCCGCGCAGCGTACCGTCGCGGCCGCCTTCGATATCCGCAATGCCGGCCCCGCCGATCAATGGTTGATGGAAGTGGCAGGCTGGACCTGGCGGGTGAAGCTCTCCATGTCGCTTTCGCTCGATCTCATGCGCGAATTGCGCGAACGTGCGGAAGAAGAGGCGATCAATGTTTTCGCCCGCAATCTCAAGGATTTGCTGCTGGCCGCACCGGCGGGCTCACGCGCCACCATGGGGCTCGATCCGGGCATCCGCACCGGCGTCAAGGTGGCCGTGGTGGATGGCACCGGCAAGCTGCTCGACACCACGACGGTCTATCCCTTCCAGCCGAGGAACGACGTGCGCGGCGCGCAGGCGGAACTGGCCATGCTCATCCGCAAGCACAATGTCGAGCTGATCGCCATCGGCAACGGCACGGGCAGCCGTGAGACGGAAAAGCTGGTCGCCGATCTGCTGACACAGATGCCGGCTTTGGCTTCCGGCGCAAAGCCCACCAAGGTCATCGTTTCGGAGGCGGGCGCGTCAGTCTATTCCGCGTCGGAACGGGCGGCGGCGGAATTCCCCAATCTCGACGTGTCCCTGCGTGGCGCGGTGTCCATCGCCCGCCGCCTTCAGGACCCGCTGGCCGAACTGGTGAAGATCGAGCCGAAATCCATCGGCGTCGGGCAGTATCAGCACGATGTCGATCAGGGCCGTCTTAGCCGTTCACTCGACGCGGTCGTGGAAGATGCGGTGAATGCCGTCGGTGTCGATCTCAATACCGCCTCCTCGCCGCTTCTGGCGCGCGTTTCCGGCCTCGGTGCTTCGATTGCCGATGCCATCGTCGCACACCGCGACCAGACCGGCCCCTTTGCCAGCCGCAAGGAGCTGTTGAAGGTGCCGCGCCTTGGCCAGCGCACCTTCGAGCAATGCGCCGGCTTCCTGCGTATTCCCAACGGCAAGGAACCGCTGGATTCGTCCTCCGTGCACCCCGAAGCCTATGGCGTTGCGAAAAAGATCGTTGCCGCCTGCGGTCGCGACCTGCGCACGCTGATGGGTGACAGCGCCACGCTGAAGGGGCTGGATCCGAAGCGCTTCATCGACGAACAATTTGGCCTGCCCACCGTCAAGGACATCATCGCCGAACTGGAAAAGCCCGGCCGAGACCCGCGCCCAAGCTTCAAGACGGCGACCTTTGCTGACGGCGTGGACGAGATCACCGATCTGAAACCGGGCATGTTGCTGGAAGGTACTGTCACCAATGTCGCCGCCTTCGGCGCTTTCGTGGATATCGGTGTGCATCAGGACGGGCTCGTGCATGTCTCGCAGCTGGCCGACCGTTTCGTGAAAGACCCGCATGAGGTCGTGAAAGCGGGTGATGTCGTCAAGGTCCGTGTCGTGGAAGTGGATGTGAAGCGCAAGCGTATTGCCCTCACCATGCGTAAGGACGGCGGCGAGGCGGCACCCCAGCCAATGCGCGAAAAGGGCAATGCGGGCGCCATGCGCCACGCGAATTCCAAACCGCAGGGACACAACGAAGGGTCGCAATCCGGTGGTGCTCTTGCTGCGGCTCTGGCCGAAGCGATGAAGCGACGCTGACCTCCGGTTGAAATGATTTCTATGGAAAAGCCCTGCCGGAAACCCCGGTGGGGGTTTTTGCTTGATGAAATCGTTCAATTTTTTTGAAATAAGACTATCTTGAAACTTGTGCCGAAAGGAATACGGTCAGAAAAATTGATAAGTGAGACTTAGCAATTGGGGGTGCCATGGCGTCGTCTCTGCATGTTCTTCTCGAAAAGATAATCAAGAACGGTAATCTTGTCGTCAATAGCCCGGGTGGTAGCCGTACATTTGGTAACGGTACCGGAACAAGGGTGGTTCTGAATTTCACCGACGAAGCTGCCATGCAGGAGATCGCTGCCGATCCTGCGCTGAAACTCGCCGAAATTTATATGGAAGGCCGTATGCAGGTCGTCGAGGGCGACATCTACGACTTTCTGGCGCTGGTTAAAAGCAACACGCTAAGCGAGGCGCTGTCCTTCGGCATGGTGTGGCGTGGTATGGCCCGCATCATCGCCGCCCGCATCAGGATGCATCTGCCGGTAAACCACAACAAGAGCAACGTCGCCCATCACTACGATCTGAGCGCCAAGCTGTTCGACATCTTCCTTGATGAGGACTGGCAATATTCCTGCGCCTATTTCAATCCGCCGGGCATCAGCCTTTATGAGGCGCAGGTCGCCAAGAAGCGGCACATCGCCGCCAAGCTGATGACGGAGCCGGGCCAGAGCGTGCTGGAGATCGGGTCCGGCTGGGGCGGCATGGCGATGTATATTGCCGAAAGTGCAGGTGCCGATGTGACCGGCATCACGCTCAGCGAGGAGCAACTGCGCGTTTCCCGCGACCGTGCAGCAAAACGTGGGCTTGCCGGCAATGTTCGTTTCGAATTGCAGGACTACCGTTACCTGCCTGCCTCGAAGAAATTCGACCGTATCGTCTCTGTCGGCATGTTCGAACATGTCGGGCCGACCCATTACCGCGATTATTTCGACAAGGTGGCGGAGGTTCTGGACGACAAGGGCGTGATGGTGCTGCATTCCATCGGCCAGCCCAGTCCGGCACTGGCGACCAATCCCTTCATCGAAAAATATATTTTCCCCGGTGGTTACATCCCCTCGCTTGCCGAGGTGCTGCCGGCCATCCAGAAGTCGGGGCTGCTGGTGAAGGATATCGAAATCCTGCCCATGCATTATGCGCATACGCTGCGGCACTGGCGCGAACGTTTCGTGGCGCGCAAGGCAGAGGCGGTAGCACTTTATGACGAACGTTTCTTCCGCATGTGGGAATTTTATCTGGCGGGGTCCGAAATGGCCTTTACCCACGAAAATTTCCATATTTTCCAGATCCAGCTCGCCAAGGATCGCGACGCCGTTCCGCATAATCGCGATTACATTGCCCGCAACGAG
This sequence comes from Rhizobium sp. Root491, assembly GCF_001427205.1. Lineage (NCBI taxonomy): Bacteria > Pseudomonadati > Pseudomonadota > Alphaproteobacteria > Hyphomicrobiales > Rhizobiaceae > Rhizobium > Rhizobium sp. Root491. The sequence goes on along the minus strand of NZ_LMFF01000001.1, from coordinate 821,063 downwards.
GAAAAGCTGCTGGAGTTCGAAAAGACGCGGCCGCCGCTTGAGAAGGTTATGTTCTAAGGCTTGCGCCTTCTCCGCCGTATGCCGGACCTGATCCGGCCTCCAGTCGGCCCAAGTCCTCGGACTGAAAGAAGGCTTCCTGCCGCGCAGACGCGCGACGGCTGAATTCCGGCTCAGGGCCGGAATGACGGAAGAGCTAATCGCCGCCCTCTCGCGCTGGTTAATGGAATGGAAACGGAATCCCTCTAATTCTACGATTACCTGTTTGTATTGCGTTTCCTGGGGTTATTTTCATGTTCAAGCCATCAGCGGCCGTCGCCGCTTGTGTTTTATCGCTTTTTGCCGTCGGTAACGCCCATGCCGATGGCTGGTTTTCCGGCGACTGGTATTTGAAGCTCGGCGGTTCGGGTTTTTCTGCGCCGAAATATCAGGGCGACAACAAGAACGAATTCGGCTTTTCGCCCATCATTTCTCTCGGCCGTCAGGGTCAGGGCGCGCGTTTCACGTCGCGCAACGACAGCGCCTCGATCTCGCTGCTGGACAATGGCCCGATCAGCATGGGTCTTGCGGGAAAGCTGGTGTCTCCGCGTGACCAGAAGGATTCGGCCGATCTGAAAGGCATGACCCGCATCAAGCGCGGCGGCGAGCTTGGCGGTTTCGCCGAGGCTTATCCCACCGACTGGCTGCGTATTCGCGGCGAAGCCCGTCAGGGCATCCGCAGCCATAGCGGCGTGGTCGCCGACCTCTCGGCCGACGTCTTCACCGATATCGCCCCCGGTATTCAGATTTCCGCCGGCCCGCGCGCCACATGGGTCAGCAGCAAATACAATGAACGCTATTACGGCGTGAGCGCCGCGCAGACAGCGGCCGGCGCGCCATCGCCCTACAGCCCCGGCGGCGGCCTGCATTCCGCCGGCGTCGGCGCCGCCATCACCTGGAAAGTCACGGAAGCCGCTGAAGTTGGTTCCTTCGCCGAATATCGCCGCCTGACGGGCGATGCCGCCGACAGCTCGCTGGTGCGGGAGCGCGGCTCCAAGAACCAGTTCGTCGTCGGCGTCCAGGCAAGCTACAAATTCGGCTTCACGCTGCCCTGAGGCGCGGCGAATATGCCCACCCTAAGCCCCGCCGCGAAAGCGTTGCGGGGCTTTTTTGTGTCTACGGCCAAGTGCTGAAATCGATTCCGATTCGCCCGCCGATGCTGTAGAACCATCCCCATGGTTCACCACAGCGATTTGTCAGACCGCGTCTCCGACGCACCATCCAACAACTGGGTCTATCGGATTTTGCCGAGACCCCTCTGGCCCTATGCGCAGCTGGCAAGATGGGACCGCCCCATCGGCTGGCAATTGCTGATGTGGCCGTGTTTCTGGTCCGCAGCACTCGCGGCCAATGCCGCGGTAGCAAGCGGCGGTTTTTCCTGGGGCACGCTGATCTGGCATCTGGCGCTGTTTTTCATCGGATCGGTGGCGATGCGCGGTGCAGGCTGCACCTATAACGATCTTGCGGACCACAAGATCGACATGGCCGTGGCGCGCACGCGCTCGCGGCCGCTGCCATCTGGTCGCGTGAGCAGGGCGCAGGCGAAGGTCTTCATCGTGTTGCAGGCGCTCGCCGGACTCGTGGTGCTGTTGCAGTTCAACGGATTTGCGATTGCCACCGGCATATTCTCGCTGGTCTTCGTGGCAATCTATCCCTTCGCCAAGCGCTTCACCAACTGGCCGCAATTTTTTCTCGGCCTTGCCTTTTCCTGGGGTGCGCTGATGGGCTGGGCCGGGCAGTTCGGGTCCATCGCCTGGCCCGCTGTCCTGCTTTATGTCGGCTCCATCGCCTGGACGATCGGTTATGATACAATCTACGCCCATCAAGACAAGGAAGACGACACGGCAGTGGGCATCGGTTCAACTGCGCTGCTGTTTGGAGACAACACACATCGCTGGCTGGTTTTTCTTTATGGCACAGCCCTTGTCATGATCGCCCTGTCCTTCTGGGGAGCGGGCGTTAACCTGATCGCCTATAGCGGCCTTGCCGCCGCCGCCATCATGCTTTTCCGGCAGGTCTGGGTGCTCGATATCGACGACGTGGTGCAATGCCTTGTGCTGTTTAAATCCAACAACCGCGTCGGCGTGCTGATTTTCGCCGGCCTCATTCTGCCGCTTCTGTTGGCGTGAGGTTGTTGAAAGGTAGATGCAAAAAAGCCCGGCCGCGATATCCGCGCCGGGCTTTTTATTGTTTTGTCTGAAGATTATCAGCTGCGGGCGATGATTTCCTTGCCCTCGATCTTCATGCTCATGCCGAGAGAACCGGTGGAGCGGCGCACGAGGAAGCGCGGGCGACGATCCGCGAAATAGGAGTGCCGGCGACGGGGGCGGCTGTTCTTGGTGCGCACCTTGCCGAGATGTTCTTCCAGCGGACGGGCGACGCCATCGGCCTCCACCATCAGCATCGGAATACGATAGGCCTCGGACCAGCTGCGCCAGTCGGCGGCGATGTCGCAAAGATCATGGGCGACGAGAAGCGGAACGCAAAGTTCCGGATCGTCGTGGTGAAGCTCCAGCGTCACCGTCACCTGTCCATCACCATGGTCGATGGCGCGGGCGGCAACGCCCTTGAAAGCGCGGGCTGGCAGGGCGAAGGACAAAGGCAGGCCGGAAGAGGACAGGACCTTTCGCAGAACGGCGCCCCGTTCATCGAGCGTGACGGCAACATCGGTTGCGCCATTGCCCCTGCCATAGGTGACCTGTTGCGGAAAACGTGCCGGGTCGAGTCTGAGTGTGGCGACGGCCCAGTCGGGCTTCAGAACGGTCTTGGTCATGTTTATTCTACCCTTGTTTTACCTGAGAGCCGGTTTCCGGTCTTCTCATCGGGACTTTTCGTCCTCTGATGTCAGGAGAATATCCGCCGCATGTTCGAGACTGCTTAAAAATCGCGGTTAAGAAAACTTTGCATTCCCAAATGGTTAGCAAAACCCACCGTGGCATGGTTTCGCTGAGGTAAAGCCGATTGAGACAATGCGATTTTTCTCAGTCCCGAAACTGTGCTCTTTCAAGCTCCGGGCAAGGCGCGTCATGCACAGTCGCGCCAAGGCCTGCCGTGCGTCCGGATGGAGGCGTGGTGGGCGAATTCAAAACCGGAGCCGGCCGTATCCAGCGTGATGCGCGGTGCTCCATGGGGCATTCGCATGGTATCGACTTTTCTGAGCTACGACCTCATCAACCGCGATATGAAGGCAAGCATTTCACGCGTGTCGCAGCAGGGGATCGTCGAGCGGCAGACGAAATATTACAAGGAAAACATCGGCAATGTAAAAAGCGTCGACGAGTTCCTCAATAACTACCAGCTCTATTCCTATGCCATGGATGCCTTCGGTCTCGGCGAGATGACCTACGCCAAGGCCTTCATGAAGAAGGTGCTGGAAAGCGACCTGAACGACCAGAACAGCTTTGCCAACAAGCTGACCGATGAACGTTATCGCGAATTTGCCGCATCCTTCAACTTCACGCAGTCCACCACCACGGTGCAGACGGAGGCGCAGCTCGATAAGATGATCGGGCTTTACGACACCTCGATCACCAACCTCGATGACAGCCTGTCCGAAGAAACCCGTTATTATAAGGCGATCATCGGAACGGTCACGAACGTCGACCAGCTGCTTCAGAACGATAGAACCCGCGCCTACATCTTCGAGGTCTTCAGCATTGATGAGAAGACCTACAGCTATTCCCACATCAAGGGATTGATGACGAGCGATATCGATGACCCGAACAGCTATCTGAACCAGAAGTTCGGCGCGGCCTATTCCGCTGCCGTGGAAAAGCTTACGACCAAGGGCAATATCGAGTTGCATGGGGATGTGACGGATCGGATAAAGGCCATCGATACCGCGCTGGCTGATACCACGCTGACCGCCGAACAGCGAACCGCCCTTGAAACAGAGAAAACCACCCGGCAGGATCAGCTCACCCAGCTTGAAGCCGTGCTGCCGCCGAAGGACCAGTGGGCGGCGACCCTTGCCTCCATCACGGCGGAGCAGACCCAGCTCTCGAATACCGTCTCGCAATATAATACGATGGCACAGATGGCCCAGGCTTTCGAATTTGCCAATGACGGTACCGTTGCGGCCGGCCAGGCGCAGACCGCCGACAACGTCAAGATCCTGACCCAGGCCTATGTCGGCAGTGCCCCGCGTGTAACCCCGACCGTTGCCACCTTGAACAGGGATTATTTCGAATCGAAGATCGGTTCGATCAAGACCGTCGATGAGTTGATGGCAGACCCGCGTCTGGTGAATTACATCAAGGTCGCATTCGACCTGAATGACTTGACCATAGTCAATGCGACGATCGAGAACATTTTGACCAGCGATCTCAGCGATCCCAACAACTATATCGCCAAGTTCGGCAATGGCGACAAACGTTACATCGCATTGCGTGAAGCGTTCAATTTCAAGGCGGATGGAACGCTGCCGGACGGTACGGCACCACAGACGACGACCCAGACCGTTACCACGACCAACGGGTACATGAACCATTATAACGACAAGGACGAGGCCGCTGACGAAAACGCTTTGAAGCTGTTCAAGAGCGATATTGCCAACGTCAAATCCGTTGCGGACTTCCTGGAAAGCAGCGCGGTTTACACCTATGCGCTCAAGGCGGTCGGCCTCGATCCGACGAAGGTGAATATTGCGGACGTTCGTAGAGCCCTGACCAGCGACCTGCTGGACAAGAAGAGCTACGTTTATGCGCTGAAAGACGACCGTTACGTCAAACTCGCGGAACTCTTCAACTTCAAGTCTGACGGATCGCCAGGTTCTCCGGTTCTTGCGCAGTCCGAACTTGAAATTCAGAGCATGTCGGTCGACTACATCAAGAAGAAATCAGCCTTCGGAACAGACCAGGAAAAGGAAGCCGCCAAGAAGGAGGCGGAATTTTTCCGTTCGGAGCTACAGAAGGTCAAGACGCTCAGCGATTTTCTGGGGAATGATCGCCTGACGAAATTCGCGATGGAATCGCTTGGCATCGACCCGACGAAGGTCACCAAGGACCAGCTGCAAAAAATGTTCACGTCCAATCTGGATGACAAGGACAGCTATCTCAACAAGGAGATGGACCCGGCTTTTCGCCGTCTCGTCACCGCGTTCAATTTCGATACGGATGGTAATATCCTGCGCGAGGATCGAAGCTCCATCCAGACTCGTCGCGGCCTCTACGAGACGCTGGACAATTATCTGACGCAGACGCTGGAGACGCAGGCAGGTGAAGAAAATGCGGGCGTGCGTCTGGCGCTCTATTTCAAGCGAATGGCGGCGGGAACAACGTCCTATTACTCCATTCTTGCCGACACCGCGATCCAGAACTTCATCACGACCACCTTTGGCATTCCCGATGAACTCGGCAATGCCGGGGTCGATACGCAGGTGGCGATGATGAAGAAATATTTCGACATCGAGGACTTTCAGGACCCCGATAAGGTCAAGAAGCTGATCGCCCGTTTTACCATCATGTACGACGACAAGCAGAACACCACCAACCCGATCATGATGCTGTTCAACGGCAGCGGCTCGGTGGGCATCAGCGGCGACACGCTGCTGGCTGTCGCATCGCTGCGTGCGCGGTAGGCTGGAAAGCGAAGACGGACGATGGAAAGGCCGAGCTTACCCGGTTAAGGCGTCTCACACGACCGCATTTGCGGACCCATTCACCAGCCCGGCAGCATGTGCCCGGCGCGCAGGCGCGGCATCTTCGGGTAGGTCTTCACATCGTTATCCAGCTCATCGGCGACGTTCATCGGAGAGATGTTGTCGAGGCAGGCGGTGATGTGGTCTGTAATGGCGTTCACCAGCGAGGGCGACAGGCCGGGCCGTTTCATCAGGCCGATCTGGACCGGCGGCAGCGGTGGGAAACCGTCCGAGGCGGTCAAAACCTTCATGCCGGTACGCAGCGCCGATTCCGGCAGCACGGAAACCGCCATGCCTGCCAGCACGGCGGCGGCAACCACGGTGGAAGACCAGCTGGTGAACAGCACCTGATAATCCCGCCCGTCGGCATCGAGCGCCGAGCAGGCAAGTTGGCGCCAGTGACAGTCGCGCCGGCCGACGGCCAGCGGCACTGGCGCATCATCCTTCAGCGGATGGTTCGCGGAGGTGACCCAGCAGAGCGGCTCGGTGCGCACGACATCGGAGGAGCGGGCGCGGGGATTGTGGGTGACGAGTGCTATATCCAGCTCGCCGCGCGCCATTTTTTCGGCAAGGCTCACCGAAGGTTCGCAGACGATGTAAAGCTCGACATTCGGATGCGTCTTGGCGAAACGCCCGATGATCTCTGGCATGTAGCGGTCGGCATAGTCGTCCGGGGTGCCGATACGCAACGTGCCCTCGAGCCTGTTGTCATCGAAGGCCGCAATCGCCTCGTTGTTAAGGCGAATGATGCGGCGGGCATAATTCATCAGTTTCTCGCCCTCGGCCGTCAGGCGGTTGCCGCGCCCGTCCTTTGCAAAGAGCTGTTTGCCGATCCGCTCCTCAAGTCGCCGCATCTGCATGGATACGGCGGATTGCGTCTTGAAAACGCGCTCAGCGGCCTTGGTAAAGCTGCCGGTATCGACAATGGCGATGAAGGTGTGCAGCTGGTCTATGTCGAGAGGTGCGGACATTGATACTCATCCATCAGAATGATTGATGTCTCACATTAGAAACATTCGTTGGACTGATCAATAGTCTTGCGACATTTTGACACCCAGCAAATCAATCTCAACCCCGGGGCGGGCACATCGTCAGGCCCCCAACCCAAGGCAGCTTCCCGCGCACGGTGCGTCGGGAGCGGTGCCGCATCGTGCCGTTACGGAAGGATCATTGTTATGCGCACGGCAGAACGGAAAATGGAACTGGAATTCGCAACCCGCCAGCAGAGCGACACCCTGCGTCGCATCGCTTTCGGTGTTGCTTCCACCGTGAAAACGTTTGTGCAGCGCATCTACAATCGAATCGTCGCAAATGGTCTCACGGAGCTTGACGATCGCCTGCTCGCCGATATCGGGCTGGCGCGCTCGGATGTGACCAACGCGCTCAATACCGGCTTGCTCGAAGATCCGACCGCCCATCTGACCCGCGCCGCACGCACGCGCTCAGTCACGCGGTTCAAGACGCTCTAGGCTTGTGTTCGTGCAATTCCGGCGTACCTCCAGACGCCGGGATTGCTTGCGAACCGATAAGGTTTTCCCCGCAGGGTGATTTGCCAATAACCCTGCCTTTGCCCGGTGTCAGGCCCCTCGGCCGCACCGGGTTTTTTTATGGCAACGCCTTGCCTGTTTTGCGCATTGTCTGGACGTAAAGCCGCTGCGCAGTTTCAGCGGAATGTTTTAATACTGATATTCATCGAATACTGGCAGCACCGATCCACCCCAGCGGCCGTTATAGAGCGCAAGCAGGTCTTCGGCGAGCGTGGTCTTCTTGGCAAGAACCTCGTCCAGCGAGGACAGGAACACGGTTTCGTCCTGGCCTTCGCCGTTCAGCCGGTTGCGGTTCTTGAGGCCGGTGCGGGAAATGTCGAGCACCTCGCGGGCGAAACCGAGAAGCGGCTTGCCGGCGATCTCCGCCGCCAGCCCCTTGGCCGGCACGGTATTGCGAAGGGCGATGACCTCATCGAAACTCCAGTCGGCTGTCAGCGCATCGGCTGCGTCAAGCGCTTCCTGATTATAGAGAAGGCCGACCCAGAAAGCGGGCAGGGCACAGATGCGTCTCCATGGGCCGCCATCGGCACCACGCATTTCCAGAAAGCGCTTCAGGCGCACATCGGGGAACAGCGTGGAGAGATGGTTCGTCCAGTCACCCATGGTCGGTTCCCATTCAGCGATTTCACCCTTTAACGCCCCGTTCATGAACTGGCGGAAGGTGACATGGGTGCAATCGTGATACTTGCCGTCGCGCACGATGAAATACATCGGCACATCCAGCGCCCATTCGACATAATCCTTGAAGCCGAAATCGTCATTCAAGGTGAAGGGCAGCACGCCGGAGCGGCGATTGTCGGTATCGCGCCAGATATCGCCGCGCCAGGAAAGCAGGCCGTTCGGCTTGCCTTCGGTAAAGGGCGAGGAAGCAAACAATGCGGTTGCCAGCGACTGGAGCTTCATGGAAACGCGCATCTTCTGGCGCATATCCGCTTCGGAAGAGAAGTCGAGGTTAACCTGAATGGTGCAGGTACGGTACATCATGTCGAGACCCTTGGTCCCGACCTTCGGCATGTAGCGCGTCATGATCGCGTAGCGCGATTTCGGCATGCGCGGTGTTTCGTCATAGCTCCACAGCGGGCTGCCGCCAATGCCGAGAAAACGGATACCCATCGGCTCCGCCACTTCGCGCAGGGTCGCCAGATGCTGGTTGGATTCCTTGCAGGTCTGATGCAGGTTCTCGAGCGGGGCACCTGATAGTTCGAACTGGCCGCCCGGCTCGATGGAAATGGCGCCCATGCCGTGCTGTTCGCCAAGTCCGATGATGTTTTCACCATCCATGATCGGCTCCCAGCCGAGCTTTTCCTGCATGCCCTTCAGCAGAGCGGAAATGCTGGCCTCGCCGAAATAGGGAACCGGCCGGTTGCCCTCGCGGAAAAAGGCGAATTTCTCGTGCTCGGTGCCAATGCGGAAGTCGGCTTCAGCTCTGCAACCGCCGGCCAGATAATCTGTAAGCTCCGTGACGGAGGAGAGGGGTGTCTGGTCGGTCGTATCGCGTGCCATGGCTTACCTTGTTATGACGTCTCTGTTGCGGCGAGGCATATGTGTGGCAGATAGAGCCGGATCGTATCCGGAGGCAAATGAATTTCTTTTAAAGATGCATGAAGCGCAATGGTTCAGCGCATGTCGCGTAAAACTGTGCAGCGGTTTTGCGATAAAGACATGTGCCAGATAGGTCAATTCCAGTCGCCGATCGATGCCTGAATGACCGCAAGGGCTGCGACCGCAGCCGTATCGGCCCTGAGGATACGCGGCCCAAGCGGGATGGGGGTGACGAAGGCAAGGCTGCGCAGCAGCTCTCTTTCCTCTTCGGAAAACCCGCCTTCCGGGCCGACCAGAAGAGCGATTTTGCGTTCCTTGATGGATTGCAGGACAGGCAGCGGATTTTGGCCCGCGTCGCCCTCGTCGCAATAGATGATCCGTCGATCCTGGGGCCAGGTCTCGAGCATGTCTTTCAGTTTCACCGGCTCGGCCACGTCAGGCAACGACAGGATGCCGCATTGCTCGGCGGCCTCGATGGCATTGGCGCGCAGTTTTTCGGTATTGTGGATCTTCCCCTGCACATGCTGGGTCATGACCGGCTGCAAAAGACCGGCCCCCATCTCGACCGCCTTCTGCACCAGATAATCCATGCGTCCGACTTTCAGCGGCGCAAACAGGTAGTGCAGATCCGATGCCGGCGGCTGGGGCCGTGTCTGTTCCAGAGGGATAAGGATGATCTTCTTGCGGCTCGGAAAGGAGAGTCTCGCCTTCCATTCGCCGTCGCGGCCGTTGAACAGCAGGATTTCCGCGCCATCGGTCATGCGCAGCACATTGGCGAGATAATTGAACTGTTCGGTCGTCGCTTCCTGCGCCGCGCCCGCGACAAGCGGGGTTTCGACGAACAGGCGTTGCATCCGGAAATTTGCGCGCATGGGACTTTTCTGTTTCAGCGTCAGAGAAAGAGGAAGGACATAAGCCAATATAACAGTGCTGCAAGCGTAGCACTTGCGGGAACGGTTACCAGCCAGGCGGCGATGATGGTCATGAAGTGGGATCGCCGGACGAGATAACGGCGGCGTATCTCGGAAGGATTGTCCAGATATCGATCGGCCCGGCGGATTTGACTGGTGCCGGCCTGGACGAGTTCCTGCCGCCGTCGAGACGCCTGCGTGTACCATTCGCGGAAGAAGCCGACGCCAAACACGGCGCCGATCGCCGTATGGGTGGTGCTGACCGGCAGGCCGAAGCGTGATGCGACGAGAACCGTCAGAGCCGTAGCCACGGAAACGCAGAAAGCGCGCATCGGGTTGAGCTTGGTGATCTGTTCACCGACAAGGCGGATGAGGCGCGGGCCATAGAGAAGAATACCGCAGGAAAGCCCGAATGCGCCGACCAGCATCACCCAGAGCGGCGCGCGGGCGGACGTCTCCACTGCCTCGTCGTGCAGCGCACGAACGATTGCCACCACCGGGCCGATGGCGTTCGAAACGTCATTTGCCCCATGCGCAAAGGACATGAGGCCAGCCGCAAGAACGAGCGGCCACTGAAACAGCGTTCGAAGCGACTGGTTGCGGTTTTCCAATCCCACCGATTGTTTGCGGATGATCGGCACGCACAGCCGCCAGGCGACGAGGCCGGTCAAAAGCCCGATGCCGCTTGCATGGCCAAGCGAGACATGCACGATCTGCCTCAGCCCCACCCAGATGAGATAAGCGGTGAAGACCCCGGTCATGATGCCGATCAGAACAGGAACCCAACGCTTCGCGGCGTCGATCTTGTCCTCCCGGTAGATGATGAATTCCTTGATGAAGGCAAGGAGGGCGATGGCGATGGCCGCGCTTATAAAGGGCGCTAGAACCCAGGCAAAGGCGATGCTGCCAAGCGACAGCCAGTCGACTGCCCGGATGCCATAGGCCGCCATTCCAGCCCCCGCAACGCCGCCAACCACCGTATGGGTGGTGGAAATCGGCGCTTTCGTCCAGGTCGAGATATTGACGAGAAGACCGGCGGCGAGAAGGGCAGACAACATAGCCCAGGAAAACACGGTGCGGTCGGGAATGGTCTGGATGTTGATGATGCCGCTGGAAATGGTCTCGACGACGTTGCCGCCGGTGATCAAGGCACCCGCGATTTCGCAGATGGCGGCGATGATGAGTGCCGCTGCAAGCGGCATCGCCTTGGCGCCGACCGCCGGGCCGACATTGTTTGTCACATCGTTCGCGCCGATGTTGATTGCCATATAGGCGCCGATGGCAACGGCTGCGATGATGATGACGGCGCCCGCCGTGCCCGTGACGAAGGCGCCCGCAAATATCGCCGCCAGAACAACGAACATCACCCCCGCACCAAGGCCGGCAAGCTGCTGCGTGACGTGCAGCGTCGCCTCTTCGACACGGGTGATCTTCTCGAGATCCTTGTCGAGCGTCGGCTTCATGTTCGGTGGCGGCTTTATTGCCATTCAGACCTCGTTCGCCAGCATTCCCATTCGTCCGGCAATGTCGCGGGCTGAAGGCAATTTACAGAAAGACTGTTACATCTCGCACATCTTTCCAAAATGAAAGACAGTAAAAGCCATGTTGGAAAAACAAACTGCAGATTGCCACTATTCGGGCGTCGACGCTATTTCGAAAGCGCCATCCGCTTGTCGAAAGTGAGCATGAGCGCTTTCAGTTCCGGCTCGTTGACCCGTTTGGCGGCCTCTTCGGGAGTGACCCATTCAAGCCGTCTGGAATCCTTCTCGGGAAAGCTGTCTTGCAGCTCCGCCACTTCGAGCAGATGTACCTGAACCTTGCACAGCACATTGATGCCGCTGTTCAGCTTTTTCTCATACTCATAAAAGCCGAACGGGGCCTTATCCACCCTGCCTTTGACACCGGCTTCCTCGTAGGCTTCCTGTTCGGCAACGGCATGCGCCTTCTTGTTGGCCATGGGCCAGCCTTTGGGAATGACCCAGCGCCCCGTATCCCTGCTTGTCAGCAAAAGGACTTCCGGCTCATGATGTTTTTTGGACGATCGATAGCACAGCGCTGCATATTGCTGTCGCGGCGGTCTGCGCAACATCAAGCCTACATCTGTCGCCAATCGATTCAAAATCTTCAATCCGTGTGGATCCTTCTTCGCCTGTTAGTCGTAACTGCTAATATAGATATCCTTTATGTCCCGCCAATCCCCTCTCACGCATAACCCACGATTGTCTTCATGCCGTTGAAGATCGTAGGCAGCAGGGGATGTGGCAGGGGTGCGAACGAAGGCTTTGCCCGGTACGTAACCGTCAGCGACCGATCGCGGAAATACTGCATTTTTTCTGTTTTACGCTATTCAGAACGCAAAACCGCTATGAATTATTGCCGGAACTGCGTTGGCCAGTGTGCAATCCCCAATTCTGGAGACCTTCGATCACACCGTCAGCTTCGGTCGCGCGCGAGAGGAAAAAACGGCTGTCATGGTTCGCCAGCGAAAGAAGCTCCGGCAAGGCATTGCCAACGATCACACCGCGAATACCATTCAACTCGAACATCGCCCGATCATTGCCAGTATCGCCCGCAACCACTGATTCGTCGAGACCAATGTGCAGTTGTCCACATAACCACGCCAATGCCGCACCCTTGTCCGCGGCCTTGGGTAATATGTCGAGGTCGCGGTTGCTGGAATAGACGATCCGGGCATCGATATCCGCCGCAACGAGCGTGTCTTCGATATCACTGAGCGTCTTCTCATCCGCACCATGCAGGAACCAGCTGGATTTGAGGCCATGCTGATAGCGTTCCGCCTGCATGGTCACACCCGGCAGGCCGGCCATGACATCGGCGATCTTTTGCCGGTCGAAACCCGTACCGAGCGAATGCGTATAGGCGCTTTCAAGCTCGCCCCGCTCTCTTGCGTGCAGCATGGTGCCGACCCCGCCGATAATGTAGTCGGGCCTCGGCAAGGGAACGTCTTCCAAGAGGGCGAGCTGGTCATCGACCAGCCTGCCGCTATTGAAGACCAGAACCGGGCGAAGATCGTCCGGCAGCGAATGCCAGAAATCGCGGAACCGGCGCGTAGCGGCGTTATCGCCGACGACGGTTCCGTCGAGATCGGTGGAAAACAGGCGAAGCGGTTTCAATCGCCGTCGTTCCATGGCTCTGCCCAATCGGATTCTTCCAGAACCGGCATCAGCGGCCTGCCTTCCACCAGCGCCAGCAATTGCTGCGCGATTCCCGTCCAGGTGAACAGGCTGCGCGCCTTGTGCGCCCCCATGCGGGAAAGCCGCCCATACAGCCGCTCGTGCTTGAACGGCTTCATCATGGTGATGCCAAGGTCTTCCTTATCGAAAGGATCGGCAAACAGCGCGTGGCGGCCGTAGCTGACGGCGCGGAACAGCCCGCCGTGGATGGTTACCACGGTCGGAGTTCCGCTCGCCATCGCCTCGATTGCGGTCATGCCGAATGGCTCGTAACGGCTCGACAGAACGAAAAGATCGGCTGCCCGGTAGATATCAGGCAAATCCTCGTCCTCGACGTAGCCGGAAAACGCCACCTTGTCCTCCAGCCCGAGCGATTTGACCCGCTCTTTCAGCTGATTGAGAATGGTGGTTTCCTGCTCGTCCATATTCTCGCCGCCGACGGCCAGATGAAGGCGGGCTTCAGGTTCGCGCGCCGCGAGAACCGAGAAGCCGTCGATCAAAAGGTCGTAACCCTTGTTGGTGGCAAGGCGTCCAAGCGCCAGCACCACCTTGCCCTCGAAACCGAAACGCTGCCGGATCATTTGCCGCGTCGCATCAGAGACGGGGAAGAAGCGGTTGTCGTCATAACCCGGCGGGATCATGTGGATGTGCTTGCGCTTCAGACCGTAATCCTCGATCAGGACGTCGAGTTGCACCGGCGTCGTCGCAATCACCATGTCGCAACTGCGATAGATGATGAGTTCGTGCTGGATACGTTCCTTGAAATTGAACTCAAGTTCGAAGGTATCGGCCTTTTCCGGGTAATCGGTTTCCATCTGGCGTTTTTTCCAGAGGCCGAGCGAATGCGGCGTGTGCAGATGCGGGACTTTCAGCGCCTCGGAAAGCCGCTGCCCGGCAACGCCCGCATCCCAGTAGTGGCTGTTGATGAAAGAGTAGTTGAGGTTGTTTTTCTTGATGAAGCGCAACGCGTTTTCGCACCATTCCATCAGGTGGCGGTGCAGATATTCCTTGGGAATGAAATCGCGCCCGCCGCAGGGAATGCGCACCACGCGGACGCGCTCGTCAACCTCGTCGAATTCCGGCTGGTCTTCGAAGCGGCGGGTATAGAGATCAACGGTGTAACCGAGCTGGCCGAGTTTGCGTGCAAGCTCAAGCACATAAACCACTTGTCCCCCGGTGTCCGCTGCGCCGAGTGGCGGGTGCGCGGCGACATAGCCATGCGTCGATATGAGAGCTATCCTTGGATAGCGTTCAGTTTCGCTCGTGGTCGTCATGGGTCCCATCTTGGTAAATTTTTCCAATTAACCCCAGAAAAAGACCAAAGAGGACAAAAGGTTCCATAAAATCTGAAGAAAAGCGATGCCGCATTTCGTCTGAAGCTGTTTTCAGGCGTTGCGCTGCTGTTGTCGCAGGCGTGAAATCCGGTCCCATTCCCTTGCCTGATGCGCCTTTGATGTGGTGTCCACGATGAAATCGATATGGGTTTCCGCCGCAGCCCTTGCCCCTGCCGCATTACCGCCCGCAATGGCCTCGTGGATGGCGATATGCTGTCTCAACACCTCGTCATGCGCACCTGCGACACTGAATATGAGATGGCGGTTATAGAAGATGTCGTCGCTCAAGAGCCGGTAGCAGGACCGCAATGTGTGCATCAGCACGATATTATGTGCCGCCTCGCCGATGGCGTTGTGAAATTCCACATCGCTTGCAAGTTCTTCTTCGAAGCGGCCAGCCTCATGGGCCTCCCGCATTTTTTCGACGATAGCCGCAAGGTTGCGCCTGTCCGGTTCAGTCGCCCGCTGTGCCGCAAGTTCGGCGGTCATGCCTTCGATATATCGGCGATATTCCAGAAAATCCCGCGTTGCGCGGCTGTGGCGTGTGATCAGCGCGCTCAAGGGATCGGAAAATACCGGACCGACAATATCCGCCACGTAAGTCCCACCGCCGTGCCGGCTGGTGAGAAGGCCGCGCGTTTCGAGTTCCTTCAGCGCTTCCCGCAGGATTGGCCGCGATACATCGAGCTTCTGCGCCAGTTCACGCTCGCCGGGCAGCCGGTCGCCATCCCGCAATATGCCGTCGAGGATGAGCTCCTCGAAACGTAAGATCACCTCCTGCGATGTGCGGCTGTGCTCTATTCGGGCGAACAGTGTTTCGTCCATCGCAACATTCTCCGGCGAAATCTCGCCCCGTATTCGATGAGGCAAATTATCAGCGAAGCATCGCACTGGTCAAATATTCTGTCCAGTTCTGCCGTAAGCTCTGCGCCATGCCTGCGGCAACACGGCACCTGCCTTTTTAAACTGGCTTTTGTTAAAGCACCCGCACAGGGTGGTAATGGCGGGTTTTCTCCGTCAGGTGCATCAAAACAATTACATATGCTTCGATTGCGGTGTCGTCATCGCGATGGATGTTCTAGATAACCGGCGAAACAGGCGGGGACGATATCGCAATGGCCAAGGGTAGATTTGCTTTCGCAAGCGCGCCGGAAAGATCGCTGGCTCTCGGCGAGGTTCATGCGCGGCCGACCGTGCTTCTCGCGCCGTCGCGCATCATCGTCCAGCTTGCCTTTATGATGGATGGCGGTTCTGCCGTGCATCACTCGGTCATTGCGGAAATGTCGCGCAGCCGGGGTGTCGCGCCGCCGGAACGCGATGCCCGCCACCATGCCATGCCCTGGGGGCAGGGCACGCTGCGCTGGGAGCGGCATACCGAATTCTCGACATGGTTCTGGGATGGCCCCGCGCCGGAAAAATTCGGCGGCGATATTGTCGGCGATCCGTTCGGCGACGGTTTTTCACCACCCGGCTCCCTGATATCAGGCATACGGCTGGAAATCCGTCCAGATGGCGCAACGGCCCCCAACGCGGAGACCATGTTCGAGCCGACGAGCCTCTGTTACAGCGACGTGCGCGACGGGCAGGCGGCGATCCTCACCGATTTCCGTCAGGATCGCGACGGGTTGACGCAGATATTGGTGATCGACCGTGGCTTGAGCGATTACAGCCGCGGTGCGCTGGTGCAGCGGTTGCTGGATATCGAGACCTATCGCACGCTCGCCATGCTCGGACTGCCGATGGCGCAGACGCTGTCGCCGGAAATCCGTCGCATCGAAGATGGCCTGACGGGAATCACCCAGCGCATGAAAAACGGCGCGCGCGACGAAGCCGATGCGCTGCTGGCGGAGATGACCCGGCTTGCGGCGGAACTGGAAGCCAATGCCGCGCTCAGCCTCTATCGTTTTGGCGCCAGCCGCGCCTATGACGGCATCGTGCATGAACGTATTCGCGCGCTTGCGGAAACGCCGGTTCAGGGGCACGAGACCATGGGCAGCTTTCTGGAAAGGCGTCTGGCGCCCGCCATGCGCACCTGCCAGTCGGTCGAGGAGCGGCAGGCCAACCTGTCGCGCAAGCTCTATCGCGCCACGGCACTCGTCAGAAGCTGGATCGACGTGGAACTGGAACGGCAGAACACGGTGCTCCTGAACACCATGAACAAGCGCGCCGCCATGCAGCTTCGCCTGCAGCAGACGGTGGAAGGCCTGTCCGTCGCCGCCATCTCCTATTACGTCGTCGGATTGATCGGTTATCTCACCAAGGCGATCAGCCACGACGTGCTGCCGGTTGATCCCGCCGTGGTCACCGGTCTTTCCGTTCCCTTTGCCGTGCTCGGCGTCTGGTGGGTGGTGCGCCGCATTCGCCGCTCCCATGTCGAGGGCGGGCACTGAATACCGGCGTCAATCATGCTCCCAATAGGGTGAGGGGCCGTAAAGTCCGGCGAGATAGTCGATGAACAGCCGCACCTTCGCGGGCAGGAACTGGCGGCTTGGATAGACCGCCGACAGCGTGACGTTTCGCGATCCCTCATAGCTGGGTAGAACCTGCACCAGCCGGCCGGCGCGCAATTCGTGGCCGATATCCCAGGTGGAGCGCAACGCAATTCCCAATCCCGATATCACCGCCTCGCGGATCACTTCGCTGGAATTTGTGACCAGCATGCCTTCCGGGCGGATGCTGAGCGCCCCGCCCGGTCCTTCCAGTCGCCAGATATCGTTGTTATGGGCCGGCAGGCAACGGTGCTTCTTAAGGTCCTCGATCGTCGCCGGCATGCCGTGGGCAGTGACATATTCCGCCGAGGCGCATAGCACGCGGCGCACCGGCGCCAGCCGGCGGGCGACGAGGCTTGAGGAATTGAGATCGGCGATGCGGATCGCCAGATCGTAACCGCCTTCGATGATATCGATGAATTCGTCGCTGAGCACCAGATTGACCGACAGGTCCGGGTGGCGCTCCATGAACGTCTTCAGATGCGGCGCAATATGCATGCGACCGAAGGAGGTGGGAGCTGAGATTTTCAGCGTGCCGTTGACGGTGTTGGCGCGCCCAGACACGAAATCCTCGGCATCCTCCAGCCCTTCCAGCACGGCAAGTACCCGTTCGTAAAAGCCTTGGCCCGCTTCGGTCAGTGAGATCTGCCTTGTCGTGCGCTGGAACAGCCGTGCGCCGAGCTTTTCTTCCAGCCGCTTGATACGCTTGGAAATAACAGCGGGCGAATAACCAAGCTCCTTGGCGGCAAGCGACATGCTGCCGGAGGCGGCAACGGTTGCGAAGACCTCCAGATCGCCCAGATTTGTCACAGTTGCCTCCCGATTATTTCCAGAACGGAAAAAATCCTTAGCATTTGATTGCGCTCCTTCAAAGTGGTAAAGAAACAATACCACTTGGCAAGACGTGCATGGAGGAGGGGGCGGTGACGCAGCCGATCAAGTTTCTGGAGCCGCGTGCGGCGGTTTTATCGAGCCGTGACCGCATTATATCCGATCTGAAGGATATCCTGGCCGAGGACTGTCTCGTGCACGAGCCGCGTGAGCTCGTGCCTTTCGAGACCGACGCTTTCGTCTCCTACCGCCGCCTGCCGCTGGCCGTCGCCTTGCCGAAGACCACCGAAGAGGTCGCAGCGGTACTGAAATATTGTCACCGTTACGGCATTCCTGTCGTGCCGCGCGGCGCGGGCACCTCGCTTTCCGGCGGCGCCATTCCGCAGGAAGATGCGGTGGTGATCGGCCTTTCGAAGATGTCCGCGATCCTCGAACTCGATTTTTACAATCGCACGGCAAGGGTACAGGCGGGCGTCACCAATCTCTCCATTTCCGATGCGGCCGGTGCGGAAGGCTTCTTTTATGCGCCGGACCCAAGCTCGCAGCTTGCCTGCACCATCGGCGGCAATGTCGGCATGAATTCCGGCGGTGCGCACTGCCTGAAATACGGTGTCACCACCAATAATCTGCTCGGCGTAAAAATGGTGCTTGTCGATGGCACGGTGCTGGAGCTGGGCGGCAAGCATCTTGACGCCGCCGGTTACGATCTTCTCGCCCTCATTTGCGGTTCGGAAGGCCAACTCGGCATCGTCACCGAGGCGACGGTCCGGCTCATTGCCAAGCCGGAGGGCGCGCGCCCGGTACTGTTTGGTTTCGAAACTTCCGAAGAAGCTGGCTCCTGCGTAGCCGATATCATCGGCGCGAGCATCATTCCTGTCGCCATCGAATTCATGGACAAGCCGGCAATCGAGATTTGCGAGGCCTTCGCCAAGGCCGGATATCCGCTGGATGTCGGCGCGCTGCTGATTGTCGAGGTCGAAGGCTCGGAGGCGGAAATGGACGCCATGCTGGCCGATATTGTCGCCATTGCGAAAAAACACGGCGTGAAGACGGTCAGGGAATGCCAGTCGGCCATGGAGGCCGCGGCGATCTGGAAGGGCCGGAAATCCGCTTTCGGCGCAACGGGCCGCATCGCGGACTATATCTGCATGGATGGCACGGTGCCGCTTTCCCAGCTTTCCTATGTGCTGAAAAAAACAAGCGAAATCACCGACCGCCTCGGCCTTCGCGTTGCTAATGTCTTTCATGCGGGCGATGGCAACATGCATCCGCTGATCCTGTTCAACGCCAACGATCCGGAAGACGCCGCCAGGGCCGAAGAGGCGGGCAATGAAATCCTGAAGCTCTGCGTCGATGCGGGCGGTTGCCTCACCGGCGAACACGGTGTCGGCATCGAAAAACGCGACCTGATGCGGCACCAATATGCCGAGGCTGATCTTGCCCAGCAGATGGCGGTTCGCGCTGCTTTTGACGAGGGTTGGTTGATGAACCCTTCCAAGGTGTTTCCGCTGGAGGGGAGGGGATGATGTACTTTAGGTTTGTAGCCTTGGTGGGTGCGGCTCACCCCTCCGTGCCCGGCAGGGCAGAGGAGGGTATCTCTTGCTCGGAGCGCACCCCATGCTGACCCCCTATGCAGAAACCCAGGTCGCCGACATCATCCGCGACCACACAACCCGAAAAACTCCGCTGAAAATCATCGGCGGCAACACCCGCTCCGGTTTCGGCAATGCGGTCGAGGCAGATGAAACGCTTTCCTCCCGCGCAATGTCTGGCATCATCGCCTACAACCCCGCAGAAATGGTCATGACGGTCAAAGCAGGCACACCGCTCGCCACCGTCGAGGCCGCCCTTGCGGAAAACCGGCAGATGATGGCCTTCGAGCCGATGGACCACCGCCCGATCATGGGAACCACAGGCGAGCCGACCATCGGCGGCGTCTTTGCTGCCAATGTTTCCGGCCCGCGCCGTTATGTGGCTGGTGCGGCGCGTGACAGCCTGCTCGGCATCCGTTTCGTCAATGGAAAGGCGGAAGTCATCAAGGCGGGTGGCCGGGTAATGAAGAATGTCACCGGGCTAGATCTTTCGAAGCTTCTGGCGGGTTCACACGGCACGCTCGGTTTTCTCACGGAAGTAACCTTCCGCGTGTTGCCGAAACCGCCAGCGGAAAAAACCGTGGTTGTCTCCGGTCTGGACGACGAGGCCGCGACGCGGATCATGGCGGCAGCGATGGCGATGAGCGTCGAGGTTTCCGGTGCGGCCCATCTGCCGGAAAGCGTTCGCTCCCATTTCATTGCAGGCGCGCTGCCGGAAGGTCCGGCGACAATCCTGCGGCTGGAAGGGCTCGGGGCTTCCGTCGAGGCGCGCGCGGCGAAACTCCTTTCCGTCATGGATCGGGTTGGCCCATGGGCGCTGCTGGAAGGCGAGGAGAGTGCTGTTTTATGGCGGCAGGTGCGGAATGTCGCGCCCTATGCCGGGCAAGATGCCAAACCGCTCTGGAAAGTCTCGGTCGCGCCGAGCGAAGGCCACAGGCTGGTTGCTGCCTTGCGCATGGAAGCGGGCATCGATGCCTTTTATGACTGGCAGGGTGGTCTCATCTGGATGCAGATGGAGGCGGACCCCGAAGCGGAATTGCTGCGCGGTGCCATCCGCGCGCTCGGCGGCGGGCACGCCACCTTGATACGGGCGAGCGACGCGGTGCGCGCCACCGTGCCGGCATTCGAACCGCGCCCGGCGGCGGAGGCCATATTGTCTGCGCGCATCAGGGAAAAGCTCGATCCGGCGGGCATCTTCAATCCTGGCAAGATGGGAAGGGCCGTCTGAACCATGCAAACATCCTTCACGCCCGAGCAACTGGCTGATCCGCATGTGGCGGAATCCGAAAAAATCCTGCGCAAATGTGTGCATTGCGGCTTCTGCACCGCCACCTGTCCCACCTATGTCACGCTTGGCAATGAGCTGGACAGTCCGCGCGGCCGCATCTACCTCATCAAGGACATGCTGGAAAATAGCCGCCCGGCGGACCGCGAAGTCGTCACCCATATCGACCGCTGCCTGTCCTGCCTTGCCTGCACCACCACCTGTCCGTCCGGCGTCGACTACATGCATCTGGTCGATCACGCCCGCGCCCATATCGAACAAACCTATAAACGTCCCTTCATGGACCGCCTGACCCGCAATCTTCTGGCTGCGGTTCTGCCTTATCCCGGTCGCTTCCGGCTGGCCTTGCATCTGGCACGGATCACGCGACCCTTCGCCGGTGTGCTCGCGAAGTTTCCCGCGCTGAAACCGCTGCAATCCATGCTCGCTCTCGCCCCGGCTTCCGTGCCCGCCGTTTCAGCTTCTGCCCGTCCGGGTGAACGGTCAGCCGAAGGTGAAAAGCGTGGACGTGTCGCCATTCTTATCGGCTGCGCCCAGCCGGTGCTTGACCCTGGTATCAACGAGGCGACGCTGCGTCTTCTGGCGCGGCTTGGCGTGGAGGTTGTCGTGCCTAAGGGGGAAGGCTGCTGCGGATCGCTGGTGCATCATATGGGGCGCGAGGCTGAGGCGCTCGCCGCCGCCCGCCGCAATGTCGATGTATGGATGCGTGAAATGGAAAATGGCGGCCTCGATGCCGTCATCATCACCGCATCCGGCTGCGGCACGACCATCAAGGACTACGGCCATATGCTGCGGCTTGATCCGGCCTATGCGGACAAAGCCGCACGGGTATCGGCACTCGCGAAGGACATCACCGAATATCTTGCCACGCTCGACCTGCCACAAAAGGAAAGCCAGGGCCTGACGGTTGCCTATCATTCGGCCTGCTCCATGCAGCATGGCCAGAAGATCACCATGGCGCCGAAGCAATTGCTGAAAGCGGCTGGTTTTACCGTCCGCGATCCGGCGGAAGGGCACCTCTGCTGCGGGTCGGCCGGAACCTACAACATCATGCAGCCGGAGATCTCAGGAAAGCTGAAGGCGCGCAAGGTGAGGAACATCGAGGCCACACGCGCGGATGTCATTGCCACCGGCAATATCGGCTGCATCACGCAGATCGCGACTGGCACGGAAATGCCGATCCTGCACACGGTCGAGCTGCTGGACTGGGCTTATGGCGGACCGAAACCCGCGAGGCTTTTGGCTTAGAGCGCCGTTCGCTTGTAAGGGCCATGGGACCCGACACAAGGTTCGGGCCGGTGCGTCGTTCGCTCTGCTCATCCTGTGACAAGCACAGGAGTGGGGTTTGAGGGTAGCTTGGCACCCTGTCGGAGAGCGCCCTCTATTTCCATCCCAGCTTTAGAACTTGTAGGCCACGCCGAAGTTCACCGCATTGGTCATGATATCGGTTTTCAGCTTGCCGCCATTGTCGATATCCACGTCGATAAAGGAGTAGGTGCCTTTATATTCCACGAAGGTCGACCAGTTGTCGGTTATGCGGTAGCTAAGGCCGGCCTGCGCCTGCAGGGTTGCGCCACCGAACTGGTATTCGAAGGTTTTGCCGGAAGCCCGGGTAACCTCCACATGCGGCACGTTGATGCCAACGCCCGCGCCCACGTAAGGCGTCAGGCGCCAGGTCTCCAGCGGGAAACGATAGAGCGCGTTCAGCGTCAAAAGGTTCAGGCCGTCGGTGAACTCGAAATGCGACCAGCCGGAACGCGCCAGCGTCTGGTCGTCGGCATAGACCTTGTCATGGGTGTAATCGAGCGAGATGCCGAGATTGTTGAGCTGGCCTTCCTCGAACCAGTAGGTGCCGCGCACCCCCCAATAGGCAGGGCTCGAAAATGACTTGCCTTCCCACCCCGCCCGGAAGTCCGTTCCGTCCGAAACCGTGACATCGCTGTGCGGGGCGCTTTGCCAGCCGCCGTAACCGGAAAATTCAAATTCCCCCGCGATTGCGGAAGAGAAGGAAACGCCGCTGAGCAGCAGGGCGCAAAGAATGGAAACGTGGCGCAGCATGGGGAGAATCCAGTTTGGTGTTGAGGACACACCAAACCGCTTTTTAGTAACATTTAAATGACAG
The DNA here is from genome assembly GCF_001427205.1 of Rhizobium sp. Root491. Taxonomy (NCBI): domain Bacteria; kingdom Pseudomonadati; phylum Pseudomonadota; class Alphaproteobacteria; order Hyphomicrobiales; family Rhizobiaceae; genus Rhizobium; species Rhizobium sp. Root491. Next base: position 798,542 of record NZ_LMFF01000001.1, on the reverse strand, counting down.
AAACGAAAAACGGGCGGTCAGTTGACCACCCGTTTCAAGGCCGTTCCATCATCCCCCTGAGAGAGGTCCGGCGCCTGGCGTCCCCCGCCAAGTCTCCTTCAATCAATCTAGTAGCGATTGTACCGCTGCGGGGCATCAATTCAAGCGCGATCTGCCGTGGTGTCGGCTGCAAGTCCGCGTATTAGCGGCACCGTTGCCGTCATATCACAATGACGGTTGTTCCGACGTTCACACGCTCGTAAAGATCGGTGACATCCTCGTTGCGCATGCGGATGCAGCCTGAGGAATTGTTGCTGCCGATCGTCCAGGGCTGGTTGGTACCGTGGATGCGGTAAAGCGTGGAGCCGAGATACATGGCGCGCGCGCCCATCGGATTGGCAGGGCCGCCTTCCATGAAAGCCGGAAGGTAGTGTCCCTTCGTCGCTTCGCGGCTGATCATTTCTTTCGGGGGCGTCCAGCTCGGCCATTCCGCCTTGCGGGTCACCTTGTGTGTTCCGGCCCATTCGAAACCGGGCTTGCCGACACCGACCCCGTAACGACGGGCCTTGCCACCCGCCATGACGAGATAGAGGAAGCGGTTCGGCGTATCGATGACGATGGTGCCGGGCTTCTGAGTGGTCTGGTAGCTCACGATCTGGGGCAGGAATTGCGGGGCGATCTGCGTGCGCACCGGCGCATTCGGGCGAACGGCGGCGTTCTGTACCCGGGCCGGGCGCTGCGAGGTGACGCCGGAGCTTGGGCGCTGTGGCATGGCGGCCTGGCGCTGCTGGAAGAAAGGCTGGCGGGCTGCTGGCGCGCGCGGGTAAACCACAGGCCGCACATTGCCGCCACCAAGCTGCGTTACCCAGGGTGCGGAAAGGTCTGGACTGACGACGACAGGCGGGCGCTCCCGGTAACGCTCACCGGCTGCGGCGGCCGGGGCGGCGAAGGTGGAAACGAGGCTCAGCGCCAGAAAAACGGACTTCATCGTCATCGGGTGGACTCTCTCTGCGGTATGTCGCAACAATAGCAATTGCGGGATCATTCGCCCGCCTTGCCGGCTACGTTCGCACCTTGACGCCAGCGAATCGTAAATGGCTGTTCATTAAAAAGCGCTTGATTAGAAAAAGCTGGATTTAAGGTTAGCGACCCGTTTTGAAACGTGGTGAATGAGTGGTAAGTGCGCGCATCACGCCGGTCACGGGCGGGAGCGAAAAAGGGTGGTTGCGGTATGAACGAGGCGGGACTTGAAACGGGCGCGGATGGCCGCGTGCGGTGTTTCTGGCAGCAGGGACTTGAGGATTACAGCCGCTACCATGACAGAGAATGGGGTTATCCCGTCACCGACGATCGCCGCCTGTTCGAGAAGATATGTCTCGAGGGCTTCCAGTCCGGCCTCTCTTGGCTGACGGTGTTGCGCAAGCGCGAGGCTTTCCGTCTTGCCTTTGCCAATTTCGAATTCGAAAAAGTGGCGCAGTTCGGTGAAGCCGACATTGAGCGCTGTGTTGCGGACAAGGGCATCATCCGCCATCGAGGCAAGATCGTGTCGACCATCAACAATGCCCGTCGCGCCCTAGCGCTCCGGGACGAATTCGGTTCGCTTGCCCATTATTTCTGGGGGTTCGAGCCTTCCGCCGCAGAAAGGCCGCAAAGGCTGGACTATGCGACGTTAAGGGCCAACCCCACCAGCGACGCGTCCATTCGTCTTTCCAGGGATTTGAAAAAGCGCGGCTGGACCTTCGTCGGCCCGACGACCGTCTATGCATTCATGCAGGCCATGGGTATGGTCAACGATCATATCGAAGGCTGTCATTGCCGTGAGCCGATCGAGGCCATGCGGCGGGAGTTTGTACGTCCATGAAAGCAAAGTCCCTTCTTCTGGCTTTTGCCATGGCCGTGGCGGCCGTGCCGCATCCATCCCTTGCGGAAAGCCGCAACGTCGACGGCATCTGGCTGGACGACGGCGAAAGGCTCAAGGAAGTTGCCCTGCCGCCCACCGGGCCGTTGAAACTAGATGGCTGGACACGGCGCGGCCGTGGCGATGTCTACCGCCTGAAGGTCAAGGCCGGGCAGACGATGAAGGTCGAGCTTACCTCTTCCAGCGAATTCGTCCTGATGGCGATCTTTGATTTTTCGACGCCGGATCAGGACGCGATCTTTTTCAACGACTCCGAAGGTAAAATCGCCACGTTGACGCCGAAGGCGGATACCGAATGGCTGATCCGCCCGACGCTTATCCTGGGATCACCGCGTCGCGGGCTCGGCGCGCATTATATCCTGACGGTCAGCACTCAGAAATAACGGCCCGCCGCACCTTCAGGCCGTTTGCGTCAGCGCGATCAGGCCGAAGCTCAAGATTCCAAGCAGCACGAGCGAGAGGCTGGCGGCGACGATGACCTTGCCCCCGGCATGGCGAAGGCTGCGAATGTCGACCGACAGACCAAGTGCCGCCATCGACATGATGGTGAGGATGTTGGAGAGCGAGGCGAGGGAGCCTAGCAGAACCTCGGGAATAAGGCCGAAGGAACGGGCCATTATCATCAGCACGAAGCAGATGATGAACCACGGAACCATCTGCTGCAACTTCAGCCGGCCCTTGCCGGACTGGCCGTGGATGACGGAGAGGGCAGCAATGACCGGCCCCAGCATCAGGACGCGTATGAGCTTGACGATTGTCCCGGTCTGCACCGCAACGGCGCCGAGCGGGGCGGTGGCGGCTAGCACCTGCGGTACGGCATAGACCGTCAGGCCCGCGAAGATGCCATACTGGGTGGCATCAAGACCGAGAAGCTGCGGCAGAAACGGCATTAGCAGAACGGCGGCGACACCGAGAACGGCTGTAAAAGCAATCGATGCGGCGACATCTTCTGGCTTGGCGCCAATGGCGGGCGCTGCCGCCGCGATCGCCGAATTGCCGCAGATGGAATTGCCGCAGGCGATAAGGGTTGCGAGTTTGGGTGGCAGCCCCAGCATCCGCCCGGCGGCATAGCTGAAGATCAGCGACAGGGCGACGATGACAGCGATGCCGCCGATCAGCAAACCGCCGGCGCCTTTGAGAATGGCAAGGCTCAAGGATGCGCCAAGAAGCGCCACCGCTATCTCGAGCAGGGTCTTGGCACTGAACTTGATGCCGGCCGAAGCAACCGCTGGCAGCGACACGAGCGAACGCAAAAGTGTACCGATCAGAATAGCCAGCACCAGATCGCCGAGCCATGCATGTCCGGCAAGCCGCACCTGAAAGCGTTCCGCCAGAATGGCAGCGCAACTGACCGCCGCGCAAAGCAGAATGCCCGGCAGAAGCGGGGTCAGCGAACGAAAAGAAGACTGGAAGGGATGAGTGAGGGTGCGATGCTGTGCCATGGCCAGACAATGCCGGAATGGCCTGTTTTATTCTATCAAATAATATGGCATATATTATTCGATAAAATCGAATGAAAAAGCCATGACCTTCGAACAACTCCGCATTTTCATCGCCGTCGCCGAACGCGAGCACCTGACAAGGGCCGCGCAGGCGATCGGTCTGACCGCCTCGGCCGTCAGTTCCGCTATCAAGAACCTCGAGGCATTTTACAATGTCGAGCTGTTCCATCGCGTCGGCCGCAATATCGAATTGACCGAAAGCGGCCGGGTGTTTCTGGGTGAGGCCAGGGCGACGCTGGCGCGTGTGCGCAGCGCCGAACTGATTCTTTCCGAAATGGGCGGTCTGACGCGCGGCGAAATCACCGTCTGCGCCAGCCAGACCATTGCCAGCTACTGGCTGCCGCCGATCCTCATGCAATTCAAGAAGCTTTATCCGGGTGTGACGCTGAAACTCGATATCGGCAATACGAAAACGGTAACGCAGGCCGTGCTCGATGGGCTGGCTGAGGTCGGCTTCATCGAGGGCAAGATCGACGAGCCGGCGCTGATGGTGCAGCCCGTGGTATCCGACAAGCTTCTGGTCGTCACCGGCTCCGCCCACCCCTTCGCCGACGGCCGTTATCTCACCGCCCTCGATATTCTATACGGAACGTCCTGGGTGTTGCGCGAACAGGGTTCCGGCACCCGCTCCGCCTTCGAGGCGGCGGTGCGGCAGATGGGTGTCGACCCGGCAGATCTTTCCGTGATGCTGGAACTGCCATCCAACGAGGCCGTGGTGATGGCGGCACGCTCCGGCGGCGCGGCGACAGCGGTTTCCGCTTCCGTCGCCTCCCTCTTCTTACGCCAGGGATTGTTGGTACGTGCCGGCATCGATCTGCCCGCCCGCAATTTTGCTCTGTTGCGCCACAAGGAACGTCACACCAGCCGTGCCGCCATGGAACTGGAACGCCTCAGCCGTGCCGCCTCGGAGGACTACAAGGCCGGTCTTGCCGGTTTGTAGGTCGAAAGGCCGCGCGGCATTATCGGGATCGCGGTGCGCGGGCAGAGCCTATCACGTCAGCTCATGCGCAACGACGTGATGAACGATTCGATAGTCCCTGCTTTCCTCTCCCAACGGAGCGAGTGGCCATTCCCATGCGGCGGCCGGCGCGGACAGATCAACGCCATGCAGCAAGTCCTCATGCTGGTGCAGGCTGCCGTCTTTGCCGATAACGTCAAAGGATGTGTCCGTTACCAGGCACGCCTTGCAGGGAAGGGCGGCCAGCGCATCCAGATGCGTCTGAATGAGCCTCGGCAAAAGGTCATCAGGCGCGCCGGCAATCTTCTCCCGCTCCAGCCGATGCCGCGCGCCGGTGCCGATCTGTGACAGGAGGTTGGCCGAGACGACGAAATCCAGATAGGGCACCCGCCGCAGGAACTCGAGCGGTTCCGGTTCTTTACCGGCAGCGATATCGTCAAAACCGGAAAGATCGCGGTTGACGATGCGCACATTCTTTTTGGAATTGAAGCGCAGTTTCGCCTGCACGCTGGCAAGATGCACCAGATCGACCAGAACCACGGTATCGAACATCGCCACCAGCGCATCGTATGGCACGTCGCGCAGCAGACCCGACCCGAGCACCACCGCCGTCCGTCTCTGTTTGAGTTTTCTCACCGATTGCAGCACAAATTGCTGGCTGTTGTTTTCATGCTCCGCCCATGCTGTTGCGCAGCGATTGGCGCGCGCCCATAGATTGACGGAATAGCGGATATGCGGCCGGAATGGGTTCGGCGTGGCCGCACGCGTGGCGGCATATTGCAGGGCTTCGAGGATCATTGATGCCTAACGGTAAATTTCGCGGCGATGGCCAATTTCCACCACCAGCACGACAAGCTTGTTGTCCTGTATATCGCAGATGATACGGTAATCGCCTACCCGGTAACGCCAGAAGCTGCCGAGTTCTGAGCCTTGCAGGGCGGCACCTGTCTGGCGGGGATTGTCGTCCTGGACGACCCGGTCCGCCAGAAAAGAAACGATGCGGTTCGCGTCCTGCTTTGCCAACTTTCCAAGCTGTTTGACGGCTCGGTGCTGAAATTCAATTTTCCAGGTCAAGATCGCGCATCACTTCTTCCAGATTATAGGTGCGCTCTTTATTGGCAATGCGCTGTCGCGTTGCCTCTTCGGCTAGATAGAGATCTTCCATATCCTCAATATGTTTCTCAATCGCTTCGCGGATATAGTAAGCGGACGTACGGCCCGTGCGCTCGGAAAGCGCTTTCAGCCGTTCATAGGTCTCGTCCGGCAGGCGGATGGCAGTCTGTTTGCTCATTGCTAGCGCCCTTTTCGACTAAAATGGGATACATGCATCCCATATAGCATTGTTTGCCCCGTGCGGCCAATAGAACCAGAGGCTTTGCGGCTTGCCGCACCGGGCTTCATCATCTAATACACCGGCATAATTTCAGGAAAATATCGGATTGGCATCATGAGCGAAAAAGCAAAAAAGCCTCAGAAACTGAAAGCCCGCCTGCCGCGCGGCTTCGTGGACCGTTCTGCTGCCGATATCCATGCCACCAATGAAATGATCGACAAGATCCGCAAGGTCTACGAGCTTTACGGCTTCGATCCGGTGGAAACACCGCTGTTTGAATATACCGATGCGCTCGGCAAATTCCTGCCTGATAGCGACCGTCCGAACGAGGGCGTATTTTCGCTGCAGGATGACGACGACCAGTGGATGAGCCTGCGTTACGATCTCACTGCACCGCTTGCCCGCCATGTCGCGGAAAATTTCAACGAAATCCAGCTGCCCTACCGTACCTATCGCGCCGGTTATGTGTTTCGCAATGAAAAGCCCGGCCCCGGCCGCTTCCGCCAGTTCATGCAGTTCGATGCCGATACGGTCGGTGCTGCCGGTGTGCAGGCCGATGCCGAAATGTGCATGATGATGGCCGATACGCTGGAAGCGCTTGGCATTGCGCGCGGTGATTATGTCATCCGCGTCAACAACCGCAAGGTGCTGGACGGCGTCATGGAGGCCATCGGCCTTGGTGGCGAGGAAAATGCCGGTCGTCGCCTGAACGTGCTGCGCGCCATCGACAAGCTCGACAAGTTCGGCCCTGATGGCGTGAAGCTGCTGCTCGGTCCTGGCCGTAAGGATGAGTCCGGCGATTTCACCAAGGGTGCGGGTCTCGGTGAAGAGCAGATCGAAAAGGTTCTGTTTTTCGTCGGCATCAAGGATTATGCGGAAAGCGCCGATGATCTCGCACAACTGGTTGCGGGCACATCCAAAGGCGCGGAAGGCGTCGATGAACTGAACATCATCGGCTCTCTGGTTTCCGGTGCCGGTTACGATGCGACGCGTATCAAGATCGATCCCTCCGTCGTGCGCGGTCTCGAATATTACACCGGCCCTGTCTATGAGGCCGAACTGACCTTCGACGTCACCAACGAAAAGGGCGAAAAGGTCGTATTCGGCTCGGTCGGCGGTGGCGGCCGTTATGATGGTCTCGTCTCTCGCTTCATGGGTCAGCCAGTTCCGGCAACAGGCTTCTCCATCGGCGTTTCCCGTCTGATGACGGCCTTGAAGAACCTCGGCAAACTCGGTCAGGTCAAGCCGCTCGCCCCGGTTCTCATCACCGTCATGGATGGCGATGTGGACAGCATGGGCCGTTACCAGCGCTTCACGCAGGCGCTGCGTGCCGAGGGCATCCGCGCCGAAATGTACCAGGGCAACTGGAAGAAATTCGGCAATCAGCTGAAATATGCCGACCGTCTCGGCTCCCCCATCGCCATCATCCAGGGTGGTGACGAGCGCGCCGAAGGCGTGGTGCAGATCAAGGACCTGATCGAAGGCAAGCGCCTGTCGGGTGAAATCGAGGACAATGCCAGCTGGCGCGAAGCGCGGGTGGCACAGATCACCGCGCCAGAAGCCGAACTGGTGGCGAAGGTTCGCGAGATTCTGGAGCATCATGCAGAGGACGTTCGCCGCGCCGTTGAAGGGCGCTGAGGCGATGGCGATCCTCGCGCTCGATCACCTTCAACTGGCGATGCCCGTCGGCCGGGAAGACGAGGCGCGCGCCTTTTATGGCGACCTGCTCGGCTTTGCGGAGCAGGCAAAACCCGCCAATCTGGCGGCGCGCGGCGGATGTTGGTTCTCATCTGGACCGATAAAACTCCACCTCGGCATCGATCAGGATTTCAGACCTGCCAGGAAAGCCCATCCTGCCTTTCTGGTAGACGATCTCAGTATCTTGCGAAAAACACTTGAAACTGCAGGCTACCATGTGGTTGAGGATGAGCCGCTCGAAGGATATCACCGGTTTTATGTCCTCGATCCCTTCGGAAACCGCATCGAAATGATGCAGCCGCTCGAACCGTGACGAAAAGTACCGTTCCATGCCCCTGATCGACATGCCGGAATTTTCCGGAGAGCTACTGGAAGAATTCGCCGCGCGCCGCACAAGTCGTGTGAACACGCCTGTCATCCAGCCTGCCGAACCGTTTCTGGATATGGCGGGCGAGGATTTGCGCCGGCGTATTTTCATGACGGAGAGCGAGACAGGTGAAAGCCTTTGTCTGCGCCCGGAATTCACTATTCCCGTTTGCCTGCGCCATATCGAGACGGCGACGGGTACGCCGAAGCGTTACTCCTATCTGGGCGAGGTCTTCCGCCAGCGCCGGGAGGGTGCGAACGAGTTTTATCAGGCCGGCATCGAGGATCTTGGCGATACCGATATCGCCGCCGCCGATGCCCGCGCCGTGAGTGATGCAACCGCCATCCTGAAACGCCTTCTGCCTGGCCGTTCGCTCGCCGTCACGCTGGGCGACCAGCAGGTGTTCGAGGCGGTCGTGGCAGCGCTCGGCCTGCCGCTCGGTTGGCAGAAACGGCTGGTGCAGGCTTTCGGCGATATGGCGCAGCTCGACGCGCTGCTGGAAAGCCTCGTGCACCCCAAGCCCATGACCGGCCTTGACGCGCGGGTCGCTGGACTTCTGGCAACGGGCGAAGAGGCGGTGCTGGTCGATTATCTCGACACGGTAATGCAGGAAACCGGCTATTCCACCAATGCCAGCCGCTCGCCGCAGGAAATCGCCCGCCGTCTGCGGGAAAAGCTGGCGCTTGCCGCCACGCGTCTGCCGGATGAGAGTTTCGAACTGCTCAAGCAGTTCCTGGCCCTGCAGGCGCCCTTGCCGCAGGCCTCGCAAGTTCTGGCCGATTTTGCCGCAAAGGCTAAGCTGAAACTGGACGGTGCGCTTTCCGCTTTCGATAAGCGTGTCGCGGCCCTTGCGAATGCCGGGGTCGATCTCGAAACAGTCAGCTACGGCGCGGCCTTCGGCCGTCCGCTCGATTATTATACTGGCCTCGTTTTCGAGGTGATGGAAGAAGGTAGCGATAGCGTTTTGGCCGGTGGTGGCCGTTTTGACCGGCTGCTGACGCTGCTTGGCGCGCAGGAAAAAATACCGGCCGTGGGCTTTTCCCTCTGGCTGGATCGCATCGAAACGGTGCGCGGGAGCGATAAGCCATGATCACCATTGCCTTGCCCTCCAAGGGCCGGATGAAGGAAGACGCCTCCGCCGTTCTGGAACGCGCCGGGCTGAAGGTCGCAGCTGTCGGTAACGACCGGTCCTATCGCGGCCGCATCGAAGGGCGCGACGATATCGAGATTGCCTATCTCTCAGCCTCCGAGATCGCCCGCGAAATTGGTGCTGGCAGCGTGGATTTCGGCGTGACGGGTGAAGACCTGGTGCGAGAGGGGCTGACCAACGCCGATGCGCAGGTGGAATTCTGCGCCCGCCTCGGTTTCGGCCATGCCGATGTCGTTGTCGCCGTGCCGGAAATCTGGCTGGATGTGGACAGCATGGCCGATCTCGGCGATGTGGCCTCGGAATTCCGTGCCCGTCATGGTCGCCGTTTGGCAATCGCAACCAAATACTGGCGGCTGACGCAGCAGTTCTTTTCGCGCCAGCATGGCATTCAGCTTTACCGTATTGTCGAAAGCCTTGGCGCCACCGAAGGTGCGCCGGCGGCAGGGCAGGCGGATATCATCGTCGATATCACCTCCACCGGCTCGACGCTGAAAGCTAACCACCTGAAAATCCTCTCCGACGGCATCGTCGTCCGCTCGGAAGCCTGTTTCGTGCGCGCCCGCAAGCCGGAGCACAAAGGTGATCCGGCGGTTCAGGAGATCGCGGCGCGAATAAAAGCGGCTGTCTGAAAGCATAAAAGAAAAAGCCGCCGGATCGCTCCGGCGGCTTTTTTCTTGGTCAGCCTATGGGCTCAGGCGCGGGCGGTAACGAAGCCGCGCTTTGCGTCGACGGAATAGGCGCCTGCACCGAAGGTTGCGAGCAGGATATAGGCGCCGGCAAGGGTGATGTTCTTCATCAGCATGATGCCGTTCAGCGTGTTGATCCAGCCGAGAGCAGGCTCAGGCCAGCCGGGAACGGCAACGGTGCCGCTGTGGAATACGAGGCCGGTGAACACGCAGAATGCTGCAAGCGCCCATGCGGCGATCTTCGTCTGGAAACCGGCGAGAATGGCAAGACCGGCAACGAGTTCGAACAGGCCGGCAAGATAGGCAAGCGCGGTTGCGGCAGGCATGCCGGCGCCCGAGATCATGCCGGCAGTGCCAGCCGGATCGGTGAGTTTGCCGAAGCCGGAATAGATGAAGATGAAGGAAAGCAGAATGCGGGCGATGAGAACGAGAGCGTTCTGGCTGCTGGACATGGAGTATCTCCGGTAAGTGATCGGCGTGTCGCCGGTTAAACTGCAAGGTGATGTCTGGAGATATCAATGACCGAAAATCATGCATCTATAAAGATGAACAATAGAAGACAAATTGTCTTCATTTTGTGAACGACCAACAATCTCGTCTAATAACATTGAGCGCGCATCCCCGTTTGAACGGGACCATTCGACTCGATCTATCTAATTGTTTTAGCAAATTTCCTGACATAAAGCCGCTGCGCAGTTTTACTGGAAACGCGCTAGGCGGCGAAGCGCATATCCTCGAAACGCGGAAACAGGAAGAGCCCCGAAATGCGCCCTTGCTGGCCGATCTCGAAACCCGAGGATTCGCCCATGCAAATAAGCGGCTGCCGCATTGCCGGCAGGGTGAACAGGCCGGTGGAAAAGCAGAAGCGTGAGGGTGCGGCAGAAGCCTGTTCGAAAATTTCGAGCACGCGGTCGTGGTGACCCCGATCGTAACAGCGAATCAGGCTGAGCAGGCCGCACTCACCCTGCGGCAGCCCATGCATGAAAGATGCATGTTCGCCAAGCTTGATGACGCCGCTCGAAAGATCGCCGCTCCATTCCTCCGAAATAAAGAAATGCGAGAGGGTCTGAGTATCCGGCATGGTTGTCGCGGCCGCAGGCAGAGCATCGTTGCGTCTTGATATTTCGAACAAATCGCGCCCCCGCATGAACATCGTACCAGCGCTGCAATCTCAAGCGTCGCTGCCAAGTTGATTTTTCATCGCCATCCGCATTCGAGCGTGCTTGCCAAGCATCGAACCCCTTCAATGCTTGCATCCCGCCGCGGCACCCTCACGGGCGCTGACTTATAGTTTATTTTCTTCTACCCACAACAACCTGTCAGAGAGAAAATCAAAAATAATATGTATTCCTTCATCGTAATCGCGAAATATATGAAAAAAAGACAACTAAATGTCGTGCTTATAAACTGGAGAGGGCGAAAATCCGCCCCATCGGCAATTGTGATTCGCCTCTATCGGCACCCGATTATTGCACACGCTGCCAAAAACAAGCCGACTAAAGTTATCGCTGTTTCAAAAAGAGACAATATTTTTTAAGCCCGATCCCGGCAAGTGAAGATATCGCGCCAGCTCTCACAAGGGGCATGGGCGGCAACGAAAAAAGGGTGATCCGAAGACCGCCCTTTCGTATTCAAATGGCAGGACTGATTGGAAGTCCATGCCGCCCGTCTGGCGCGCTTGCGACGCCAGATCACCAAAAGGCATGAGCGGCAACGAAAAAAGGGCGATCCGAAGACCGCCCTTTCGTATTCCAGTGACAGGACTGATTGGAAGTTCAATGCCGCCCGTCTGTCGCGCTTGCGACGCCAGATCACCAAAAGGCATGGGCGGCAACGAAAAAAGGGCGATCCGAAGACCGCCCTTTCGTATTCCAGTGACAGGACTGATTAGAAGTCCATGCCGCCCATGCCGCCGCCAGGCATCTGGGGCATTGCCGATTCCTTCTTAGGAAGTTCGGCGATCATGGCTTCGGTGGTGATCAGCAGCGAAGCAACCGAAGCTGCGTTCTGCAGAGCCGTGCGAACAACCTTGACCGGGTCGACGATGCCGAGCTGGATCAGGTCGCCATATTCGCCGGTCTGGGCGTTGTAGCCGTAGTTGTCTTCGTTCCGGTCGAGGATCTTGCCAACAACGATGGAAGCTTCGTCACCTGCGTTTTCTGCAATCTGGCGAACCAGAGACTGCAGAGCCTTGCGGACGATGTTGATGCCGGCTTCCTGGTCGTCGTTCTCACCCTTGACGGTGATCTTCGTGGAAGAACGCAGCAGGGCAACGCCGCCGCCCGGTACGATGCCTTCCTGAACAGCAGCGCGCGTCGCGTTGAGAGCGTCGTCGATGCGGTCCTTCTTTTCCTTCACTTCAACTTCCGTCGAACCGCCAACGCGGATCACGGCAACGCCGCCAGCGAGCTTGGCAAGACGTTCCTGCAGCTTTTCGCGGTCGTAGTCGGAAGTGGTTTCTTCGATCTGCGCCTTGATCTGGGCAACACGGCCTTCGATGTCGGACTTCTGGCCAGCACCGTCAACGATCGTGGTGTTTTCCTTGGAGATCGAAACCTTCTTCGACTTGCCGAGCATGTCGAGGGTAACGCTTTCGAGCTTGATGCCCAGATCTTCGGAAATGACGGTACCACCGGTCAGGATGGCGATGTCTTCCAGCATGGCCTTGCGGCGATCGCCGAAGCCAGGAGCCTTGACGGCAGCGATCTTGAGGCCGCCACGCAGCTTGTTGACGACGAGCGTTGCAAGGGCTTCGCCTTCTACGTCTTCAGCGATGATGACGAGCGGCTTGCCGGTCTGAACGACAGCTTCGAGAACAGGCAGCATGGCCTGGAGGTTCGAAAGCTTCTTTTCGTGCAGAAGGATGTATGCGTCTTCGAGGTCCGCAACCATCTTTTCCGGGTTGGTCACGAAGTAAGGCGACAGGTAGCCGCGGTCGAACTGCATGCCTTCGACGACTTCGAGTTCGGTTTCAGCGGTCTTGGCTTCTTCAACGGTGATGACGCCTTCGTTGCCGACGCGCTGCATTGCTTCAGCAATGTCGAGACCGATCTGACGCTCGCCGTTTGCAGAGATCGTGCCGACCTGTGCAACTTCTTCCGAAGTGTTGATCTTCTTGGCCTTGGCCTGAAGGTCCTTGACGACTTCAGCAACGGCCAGATCGATACCGCGCTTGAGGTCCATCGGGTTCATGCCGGCAGCAACTGCCTTTGCACCTTCGCGAACGATGGCCTGGGCCAGAACCGTTGCGGTGGTGGTGCCGTCACCGGCGATGTCGTTGGTCTTGGAGGCAACTTCGCGAACGAGCTGTGCGCCCATGTTCTCGAACTTGTCTTCGAGTTCGATTTCCTTGGCGACCGAAACGCCGTCCTTGGTGATGCGCGGTGCGCCGAAGGACTTGTCGATAACGACGTTACGACCCTTCGGGCCGAGGGTAACCTTCACTGCATCAGCGAGAATGTCGACGCCCTTGAGCATCTTTTCGCGCGCTGTGCGGCCGAATTTGACTTCTTTGGCTGCCATTTTCAAAACTCCTGGTTTCGAATGGCCGGACGGGGTCCGGCTTGAAATTTAAGGAAACGATGGGTGCGGCGAAATCAGCCGATGATACCCATGATGTCGGCTTCCTTCATGATCAGAAGGTCTTCGCCGTCGAGCTTGACTTCGGTGCCCGACCACTTGCCGAACAGGACGCGATCGCCAACCTTGACGTCGAGAGCGACGACCTTGCCGGCCTCATCGCGAGCGCCGGAACCGACGGCGACGATTTCGCCTTCCTGCGGCTTTTCCTTGGCGGTATCGGGAATGATGATGCCGCCCTTGGTCTTTGCTTCGGACTCAACGCGACGAACGACGACGCGATCATGAAGCGGGCGGAAATTGGTGCTTGTCATTGCCTAATCCCTCGATCAAATGACTTCAGGAACCTTTTGCAGGTTCACGTGATGGGTGTTAGCACTCCTCTTGTTGGAGTGCCAGCAAAGCCGAGATAAGGAGGCGTCCCCCCGGAGTCAAGAACGCACTGCCGGAAAAATTTCACGGCCTATGGTTACCAGCGTTCCATGACAGAAAATTTCCACGCTCTGACGGGCGCGGACAAATCGCTCTTTTTCAGGCAACCTTCGTTTTCGGCGTAGAGGGGTTTTATGTTCGGATGGTGGCCGGTGGTCTGGAGGCGGGCCTGGCACCGCTTTTTTCCTTGCCATCGGCGTCGTGCTTTGCCATGTGACGCACACCCTTTTTTCGCACCCGGAAAGCATATCATGGCCCATCGCATTCTCACCCTCGGCGAAATCACTGATGGGTTCGACGTTGTTCTTTCGGATGTCTGGGGCGTGCTGCATAATGGTGTCAGCGCTTTCCCGGATGCGGCGGTTGCGCTGCACGACGCGCGCAAGGCCGGCAAGACCGTGGTGCTCATCACCAATTCGCCGCGTCCGGCCCCCGGTGTCATCGCCCAGCTTCGCGTTCTCGGCGTGCCGGATGAGGCCTATGACCGCATCATCACATCGGGCGACGTCACCCGCGGCCTGTTCGCGGAAGGCCCGAGAAAAGTCTTTCTGCTCGGCCCCGAGCGGGACATGCCGCTGCTGGAAGGTCTCGATGTCGAACGGGTCGGCGAGGTGGAAGCGGAATCCGTCGTCTGCACCGGTTTCTTCGATGACGAGACGGAAACGCCGGAAGATTATACGGAAATGCTGAAAGGCTTCATCGCCCGCAAGGCGCCGATGATCTGCGCCAACCCCGATCTGGTGGTAGAGCGCGGCGAGCGCATCATTCCCTGCGCCGGCGCCATGGCCGCATATTACGAACAGCTTGGCGGCGAAGTCCGTATTGCCGGCAAACCGCACGCGCCGATCTATGAAGCCTGCCTTGCGGCGGCGAAAGAAGTGCGCGGCGATTTCCCGAAGGATCGCGTGCTCGCCATCGGCGATGGCATGCCGACGGATGTGAAGGGCGCAATTGCGAGCGGCCTCAACCTTCTTTATATCAGCGGCGGCATTCACGCTGCCGAATATACGTTGAATGGCCAGACGGACGAGGCGCTTCTGAACGCCTACCTGAAGGGGCAGGGCGCGGCTCCCGGCTGGTGGATGCCCCGCCTTGCCTAGGAAACGTCTGGCGTAAGCCGGCGTAAACAATGGATCGACTGCAATGACCGTCTTTCATCGCAATGAAAAAAAGGAGCCGCTGCCTGAAGGCTTGCGCGGCGGCGTCATCGCGATCGGCAATTTCGACGGTGTGCATCGCGGCCACCGCGCCGTTCTGGACCGGGCGCTGGAACTGGCCGAGGCGCGTGGCGTTCCGGCACTGGTGCTGACCTTCGAACCGCATCCCCGTTCCGTCTTCCGCCCTGAAACGCCGGTCTTCCGCCTGACGCCTGCGCCGTTGAAGGCACGTATTCTCGAGGCCATCGGTTTCCGCTCGGTCATCGAATACCCCTTCGACCGCGAGTTTTCGCAGCGCTCGGCGGAAGAGTTCGTCAATTCCATTCTGGTCGACTGGCTGGGCGCCAGCGCCGTCGTCACCGGCTTTGATTTCCATTTCGGCAAGGGCCGCGAAGGTGGCCCGGCATTTCTGATGGCGGCCGGCAAGCGCAACGGCTTCGACGTGACGCTCGTGGATGCCTTTCGCGACGAGGGTGCGGATGTCGTCTCCTCTAGCCGTATCCGCTCGCTTCTGTGCGAAGGAGATGTGGCAGGTGCCGCCGGACAACTCGGGTATCGTTTCACGGTGGAAAGTGAAGTCATCGGCGGCCAGAAGCTGGGGCGAACTCTGGGTTACCCAACGGCCAACATGGCGCTTTCACCCGAAACGGAGCTGAAAGCCGGCATCTATGCTGTGCGGTTCCGCCGCCCCGACGGGGCGATTTACGATGGCGTTGCAAGCTTCGGTTACCGCCCGACGGTCACCGATAACGGTGCGGCCCTTCTGGAAACCTACGTCTTCGATTTTTCCGGTGATCTCTATGGTGAGGTCTGTTCGGTATCCTTCTTCGGGCACCTGCGTGACGAGCTGAAATTTGACGGCTTGGACCCGCTGGTCGCGCAGATCAGGCGGGATGAGGAAGAGGCGCGGGCGATGCTGTCAGGCGTGCGGCCGCTCAGTGAATTGGATGCGAAGATAGCATTTTGAGCGGGCAGATAATCCTGTCCCGGATTGTCGTCGCTTTTCACTTCCTTTTTGCCGGAAAACCGCATAAACAACCGGCCATGTCCCAATACCGGTTGCTGTTTAAAGTTCAGATAGGCCGAATTATTGGCCCGGCCTTCCGCCCGCTCTGAAGAGCCGGAAGGTCCGGGATTTTGGCGCTCGTCATGGCATTTGACATGGCGCTTTCCGTATTTGCCCTCTTTGAAATTGAGACGGCGCGACCGACACGGCGCGCAACAACGGTACAATTATGAGCGACACCGCAGAAAAATTCGACTATTCCTCGACCCTCTATTTGCCGCAGACGGATTTCCCGATGCGTGCCGGCCTGCCGCAGAAAGAACCGGAAACGGTGAAGCGCTGGCAGGAAATGGGCCTGTATAAAAAGCTCCGCGCCTCCGCCGCCGGTCGCGAGAAATTCGTGCTGCATGATGGCCCGCCCTATGCCAACGGCAACATCCACATCGGCCATGCGCTGAACAAGATCCTGAAAGACGTCATCACCCGCTCGTTCCAGATGCGCGGTTTCGACGCCAATTACGTGCCCGGCTGGGATTGCCACGGCCTGCCGATCGAATGGAAGATCGAGGAAGCCTACCGCGCCAAGGGCAAGAACAAGGACGAGGTTCCGGTCAACGAGTTCCGCAGGGAATGCCGTGACTTCGCGGCTGGCTGGATCAAGGTTCAGTCGGAAGAGTTCAAGCGCCTCGGCATCGAGGGTGACTTCGAAAACCCCTACACAACCATGAACTTCCACGCGGAAGCCCGCATCGCCGGCGAACTGCTGAAGATCGCCAAGAGCGGCCAGCTCTATCGCGGTTCCAAGCCGATCATGTGGTCGGTTGTCGAGCGCACGGCGCTGGCGGAAGCCGAGGTCGAGTATCACGACGTTGAAAGCGACATGATCTGGGTGAAGTTCCCGGTGAAGGACGCTGCGCCAGCTCTTTCCGGCGTCTCTGTCGTCATCTGGACAACCACGCCGTGGACCATCCCCGGCAACCGCGCCATCGCCTTCTCCTCGCGGGTCGAATATGGCCTGTTCGAAGTCGAAAGCGCGCAGAACGATTTCGGGCCGCAGCCGGGTGAAAAGCTGATCTTCGCCAGAAAGCTTGCCGATGAAGCTGCTGCCAAGGCGAAGGTGACCTTCAAGTTCGTGCGCGATGTGAAAGCTGAAGAACTGGCCGCCATCACCTGCGCCCATCCTTTGGCGTCGCTTGGCTACGATTTCCCGGTTCCGCTTCTCGATGGCGACCACGTCACCGACGATGCAGGCACGGGCTTCGTGCACACCGCGCCGAGCCATGGCCGCGAGGACTTTGACGTCTGGACCGCGCATCAGCGTGAGCTGGAAGCGCGCGGCGTTTCGCCGGCCATCCCGTTCCCCGTTGGCGATGACGGTTTCTACACCGAGGACGCACCCGGTTTCGGCCCGTCTGCCGAAGGCGGTGCGGCCCGCGTCATGGATGATAACGGCAAGAAGGGCGATGCCAACGAGCGCGTCATCAAGGCGCTGATCGCGGCCAACAACCTGTTCGCGCGCGGCCGTCTGAAGCACAGCTATCCGCATAGCTGGCGCTCCAAGAAGCCGGTGATCTTCCGCAACACGCCGCAGTGGTTTGTCTATATGGACAAGGAACTGGGCGACGGCACGACGCTGCGCTCGCGTTCGCTTGATGCCATCGACCAGACCCGTTTCGTTCCGGCATCCGGCCAGAACCGCCTGCGCGCCATGATCGAAGGTCGGCCCGACTGGGTTCTGTCACGCCAGCGCAGCTGGGGCGTGCCGATCGCGGTCTTCGCCGACGAGCAGGGTGAGGTTCTGGTCGACGAGGCTGTCAACGCCCGCATCCTCGAGGCCTTCGAGGCTGAAGGTGCGGATGCCTGGTTCGCCGAAGGCGCCAAAGAACGTTTCCTCGGCAATGACCATGACCACGCCAAATGGCAGCAGGTCATGGACATCCTCGATGTGTGGTTCGATAGCGGCTGCACCCATACCTTCACGCTGGAAGACCGCCCGGACATGAAGTGGCCGGCGGATGTCTATCTCGAAGGCTCGGACCAGCATCGCGGCTGGTTCCATTCGTCGCTGCTGGAAAGCTGCGCGACGCGTGGCCGCGCGCCCTATAACGCCGTCGTCACCCATGGCTTCACCATGGACGAGCAGGGCCGCAAGCAGTCCAAGTCTCTCGGCAACGTTGTTGCACCACAGGACGTGATGAAAGAGTCCGGCGCGGATATCCTGCGCCTGTGGGTCATGACGACCGATTACTGGGAAGACCAGCGTCTGGGCAAGGCCATCATCCAGACCAATATCGACGCGTATCGCAAGCTGCGCAACACCGTGCGCTGGATGCTCGGCACGCTTGCCCACGACAAGGGCGAGGAGATCGCCTATGCCGATCTTCCGGAACTGGAAAAGCTGGTGCTGCACCGCCTGTCCGAGCTGGATAAGGTCGTGCGCGACGGGTACGACGCCTTCGACTTCAAGAAGATCGCCCGCGCCCTGATCGATTTCGCAAATGTGGAGCTGTCGGCTTTCTACTTCGACATCCGCAAGGACACGCTTTATTGTGACGCGCCGTCGTCGCTGAAGCGCCGTGCATCGCTGTCGGTCATCGCCAAGCTGTTCGATTGCCTCGTCACATGGCTTGCGCCCATGCTGCCCTTCACCACTGAAGAAGCATGGCTTTCGCGCTATCCGGATGCGGAATCTGTGCATCTCGCCCAGTTCCCGGAAATTCCGGCGGAGTGGAACAACGACGCGCTGGAAGCGAAGTGGGAGAAAATCCGCAAGGTCCGCACGGTCGTCACCGGTGCGCTCGAAGTGGAACGCCGTGAAAAGCGTATCGGCTCCTCGCTTGAGGCAGCGCCCGTCGTGCACATTGCCGACGCCGATCTTCTGGCGGCTCTCTCCGGGCAGGATTTTGCCGAAATCTGCATCACCTCGGCCATTTCGGTGGTCGGCGATGAAGGCCCTGCCGATGGCTTCCGCTTGCCGGAGGTCGCAAAGGTCGTGGTCGAGCAGAAGCTGGCGGAAGGCGCAAAATGCGCACGCTCCTGGCGTATCACCACCGATGTCGGTTCCGATCCGGACTATCCGGAGGTTTCGGCCCGTGATGCGGCGGCACTGCGCGAGCTTGCCGCGCTGGGATGATTTAAAGCTGCTGCGCATCGTTCCTGTCGAAAAATCGATTTCGAGTTTCGGGCCGATGCGCGAGGAAAATGGCCGGATGAATTGCGCTTTAGCTCTTCATCCGGTACACCTGCCTGAAAATGGCCGGATTTGCACGGCAATGCGGGCTACCGCCTGCCGAAAGACGATGTCTGGCGCAATGGGACGGACGGCTGGAAGGGTTTTTATGAAGACGATGAAGGCTTTTGGGCAGGATAACGCGCAGGGTTTGAGCATGTTCCGCACGGTTGCAGGTATCACGGCGATAGGCGTGCTGCTCAGCGCCTGCACGAGCCCGACCTATGGTACGGGCAAGACTGCGGCAGAACAGCTTGTAGACGACCTCGGCAACGCGACTTCGATCACCGGCAACGATCAGGAAAAACGTAACCTGAAGTACAGCCCGCGTCCCGGTCTCGTTGTCCCCGCCCAGTCCCGCGCCGAGCAATTGACGACGCCGCAGCAGAACATGGCGAGCCGCGAAAACAACCCGCAATGGGTCGAATCGCCGGAAGAGACCCGTGAACGCCTGCGCGACGAGGCGGATGCCAATAAGAACAATCCGCATTACCGCTCACCGCTGCTTGCCGGCAATGGCACGGCCGGCCAGATGACCGAAAGCCAGAAATGGGAAGCCTTCCGCAAGGCCAAGGCAGATGCCCAGGGTGGCTCTGTCGTCAACGCCCAGCGCAAGTTCCTGACCGATCCGCCGCAGGAATATCGTAGCGTTCCGCAGGATCAGCTGACTGACCTCGGTGAGCCGGAGCAGAAGAAGGAAAAGCGCCGTAAGAAAGAAGCGGCGATGGCAAACACCGGCAAACCCTGGTGGAACCCCTTCTGATAAAATGAAGGGCTTATGGCCTGCGGGAAAGATTGCATCTCCCGCCGGCTGCTTATTCGTAGAGACGTTTCTCGCGAAAGAATTTCCGCAGAATTTCAGCACTTTCGCTTTCCGCCAGCCCCGAATACACATCAGGCGCGTGGTGGCATGTCGGCTGGCTGAAGAAGCGCACGCCACTATGCACCGCGCCGCCCTTCGGGTCTTCCGCACCGTAATAGAGACGACGGATGCGGGCAAACGAGATCGCCGCCGCGCACATGGTGCAGGGTTCCAGCGTTACATAGAGATCGGCACCGGGCAGGCGTTCCTGTTCCAGCGCCTCGCAGGCCATGCGGATCACGGCGATTTCGGCATGCGCCGTCACATCGTTCAATTCACGGGTGCGATTGCCGGAACGGGCGATGACGCGACCGTCCATAACCAGGACTGCGCCGATCGGAACCTCCTGCCGCTCACCGGCGGCACGGGCTTCCGCCAGCGCCAGTTCCATGAAATGCGTCCTTTCGGCCATTGCGTTTCAATTTCCTCTTAACCCTTGTGCTTGGACCTGATAGGACAGCCCAAACAACAGGCAAACAGCAAATGACTTTTAAAGACAAGCCGAAGCGTGACGGTGGCAAGACTTTTAGCCGCGACAAGAAGCCGAAAGGCCCCGGCAAGCCCGCCGCAGAGCGTGAAAAGAAACCGGTAGAAGCCAAGGCGGCTCCGGTGCAGGAAGCCGTTATGGGCACCAAGCCAGAGCGCATTTCCAAGATCATGGCGCGCGCCGGCGTTGCCTCGCGCCGCGATATCGAGCGCATGATCATGGAAGGCCGCGTGTCGCTGAACGGCGTCAAGCTGGACACTCCGGTGATGAACGCGACTCTTTCCGACAAGATCGAAGTGGATGGCATGCCCATCCGCGGGGCCGAGCGCACGCGCCTGTGGCTTTACCACAAGCCCGCTGGCCTGGTGACGACCAATTCCGACCCGGAAGGCCGCCCGACCGTTTTCGACAATCTGCCGGGTGAATTGCCGCGTGTGCTCTCTATCGGCCGCCTCGACATCAATACCGAAGGCCTGCTGCTGTTGACCAATGATGGCGGTCTCTCGCGCGTGCTGGAACTGCCGACGACCGGCTGGCTGCGCCGCTACCGCGTGCGCGCCCATGGCGAGGTCGATCAGGCAGCGCTCGACAAGCTGAAGGAAGGCATTGCCGTCGACGGCGTGCTTTATGGCGCTATCGACGCGACGCTCGACCGCACCCAGGGTCACAACGTCTGGATCACCATGGGTCTGCGCGAAGGCAAGAACCGCGAGATCAAGAACGTGCTCGGCGCGCTCGGCCTTGAGGTCAACCGCCTGATCCGTATCTCCTACGGCCCGTTCCAGCTTGGCGATCTGCCTGAAGGCAAGGTGCTTGAAGTGCGTGGCCGCATGCTGCGTGACCAGCTTGGTCCGCGCCTCATCGAACAATCCGGCGCCAATTTCGACGCGCCGATCTACGATGCGCCTGTCGCCGACGATGAAGAAGAAAATACGCCCAAGCGCGCGCCCCGGTCCGAATGGGCAAAGAGCGATGCGCCGGAAGGCAAGCCGCGGTTCGACAGGGCTGCCGGCAAACCGGAAGATCGCCGCGAAAAGGCGCTCGGCCGTCTCGACACCAAGCGCGGTGACAAGCCAGCCGGCAAGTTCGGTGGCAAACCTGCCGGGAAATTCGGCGCGAAAACCCGTGGCGAAGAGGATGGCGAAGAACGCCGCCCCGCCCGCCCGCCCGCGGGCACCAGCCGCACGGCCAATGTCTGGATGGCGCCCGGCGCAAAGCCCACCCGTGATGGCAAGGAGCGGAAGTCTTCTGCCCGCGCGGAAGCGGAAAGCCTGTTCAAGAAGCCATCCGCCCAGGCGGAAGCGCGCCGCAACGTCGTCAGGCATGCCGATTCCGAGGGCGAGTGGATCCGTTCGGATTCCCCGCGCGAAGAGGAAGGCGGTCGTGGACGTGGCGACGGCCCGCGCGGTGGAAAGAGCTTTGGAGATCGCGGCGGGAAATCCTTCGGTGACCGCCCGTTCCGTGACAAACCACGTGAAGCGGGAGATCGCCCGCGTGGCGACGGTCCTCGCGGCGAGAAGAGCTTCGGAGATCGCACCGCACGCGGTGGAAAACCGTTTGGCGACCGTCCGTTCCGTGACAAGCCACGTGAGGAGGGTGATCGCCCGCGCAGCGACCGCCCACGCGGCGAGAAGAGCTTCGGAGATCGCACGGCACGTGGTGAGAAACCTTTCGGTGAGCGTCCGTTCCGCGACAAGCCCCGCGAAGACGGTGATCGCCCACGCGGCGACCGGCCTTTTGGTGACAAGCCAAGAGGCGCAAAACCGGGTGGAAAACCCGGCGGCAGGCCCGCATCGGGCAAGCCTTCTTTTGGAAAACCGGGTGAACGTGGCGAACGTTCGGGTTTTTCTGGCAAGGGCAAAGGCCCCGGTGGCGGTAGCGGCCCCGGCGGCGGCAAACCGGGTGGCAAAGGCCCGGGTGGCAAACCTTCTGGTGGCAGGGGAATGACACGTAATGCGGATCGTAGGCGGTGAGTTCCGCGGCCGAAACCTGGCCGCGCCGAAAACAAATTCCATTCGTCCGACAATCGACAGGACACGGGAAAGCCTCTTCAATATTCTAAGCCACGCCTATCCGGAAAGTCTTGACGGTACGCGCGTTCTGGACGTTTTTGCCGGAACGGGCGCGGTCGGGCTGGAGGCGCTTTCGCGTGGCTGTCGTGTGGCGCTCTTCGTCGAAAACGGCGTTGAGGGCAGGGGGCTGTTGTGGGAAAATATCGATGCGCTGGGGCTGCATGGGCGTGCCCGCATCCTGCGGCGTGACGCGACCAAGCTTGGCGGCGTCAACAATATCGAGCCCTTCGATCTCCTTTTCGCCGATCCGCCCTATGGCCAGGGCCACGGGGAGAAGGCATTTGCTGCTGCCCATGCTGGCGGCTGGCTGGCCCCCGGTGCGCTCGCCATTCTGGAAGAGCGCGGCGATGTTGTGGTCAATGTCGAGCCGGTGTTCAAACCGCTCGAAAGCCGCATCTTCGGTGACTCGAAAATGCACTTCTACCGCTACGAGCCCTAGAGCATTTCCAGCGAAAACGGCCCCGGTTTCCGTGCGGAAATGCCGCAAAACAAAGAGTTAGAGTGTTTTCGCGATTTGAAGAAAAGCGAAAACGCTCTGACGGCAGCACTTTCCCGTCACGTCACGGTCTTGTCTTGTTTGCCGAATAGGCAGAGGCTTTGCCGTGGAAAGGGTCTTGGGTATTTGGCATGGAGCAGGGTGTAAACGACAGCGTCACAATGGTTCACGCCGGGCAAGAGGCAATCGATGCTAGCCGCGAGAGCGGTCATGAGCCGACATTCGGCCTGGCGCTCGGCGGCGGTGGCGCACGCGGCATCTGCCACATCAACGTTATCGAGGCATTCGACGAACTAGGCATTCGCCCGGTCGCGCTTTCCGGCTCCTCCATCGGCTCCATCATCGCAGCAGGCATGGCGGCCGGCATGAGCGGCAAGGAAATCCGCGAATATACGCTGGAACTCATGGGGCGGAAGGGTTCGGTCGCCAACCGTCTCTGGAGCCTAGGCCCCGCATCCATGCGCCATGCGGTAGATGGTTTTCGTCTTGGCCAGTTCAATCTCGAACTCATTCTGCACGCCTTGATGCCGCAGGCCCTGCCGAAGGATTTTTCCGAACTTGCCATTCCCCTGAAAGTGGTGACCACGGATTATTATGCGCAGACCGAAGTGGTGGTGGAAACCGGCGAGATCATCCAGGCGCTGGCGGCTTCTGCGGCTATTCCGGCTCTATTCATGCCGGTGCGCGTCAACGGC
Organism: Rhizobium sp. Root491; assembly: GCF_001427205.1. Classification (NCBI taxonomy): domain Bacteria; kingdom Pseudomonadati; phylum Pseudomonadota; class Alphaproteobacteria; order Hyphomicrobiales; family Rhizobiaceae; genus Rhizobium; species Rhizobium sp. Root491. The sequence goes on along the minus strand of NZ_LMFF01000001.1, from coordinate 774,936 downwards.
CGCATCATGATCGATGGCGGCATCTTCAATCCTGTGCCCTATGAGCATCTGATGGATCAGGCCGATATCATCGTCGGCATCGATGTGGTTGGCGGCCCTGAAGGTGACGGCACCACCATGCCGAACCGGCTGGACAGCCTGTTCGGCGCCAGTCAGCTGATGATGCAGGCGGCCATTGCCCTGAAACTCAGATTGCGACCGCCGCATATTTTCCTGCGCCCACCGGTGCACCGTTTCGGCGTGCTGGATTTCCTCAAATCGGAAGAAGTTCTGAACGCTTCCGCCGGGATCAAGGATGATCTGAAACGGCAGATCGAAATGCAGGTGGAACTGTTCCACCGCGGGCAGGGCGTTGAGGCTTGAGCGGTACTCCTTGAGTATTCGCTATGGGCGAGCGCGTGCCGCTTAGTGGGTGACTGCTATTTCACCCTCGTCTTCGTCCTCTTCTTCCTCGCGCTTTTCCACCTTGTTCTTCGGCTTCATCAGTGGCTCTGGCTTCACTTCGCGCACCGGCTTGTTGTGCAGCATCTGCCTGCCGGCGGCGAGCCCTTCCACAGCCTGTAGCTGCAATCTCTCCTCGTCGCGCTCGCGTATGTCGTCGGAAATGGCAAGCGCCCTTTCGCCGTCCATGTCCAGCCCTTCCAGAATGCGGCGGCCAAACAGCAGGCCGGATTCCAGCGTCTCGCGGATTTCGTATTCCACGCCCTTTTTCCTGAGATCGAGGGAATGAATGCGGTCATAGGAGCGGGCATAGATGCGCACGCTTGGAAATTCCGACTGGATCATGTCGATGATGCGGTCGGTGACTTCCTTTTTATGGGTGCAGACCGCCACGAGATCGGCGCGCTCTATGCCAGCCGCGATCAACACGTCCTTGCGTGTACCATCGCCAAAAAAGATGCGGAAACCGAAGCGGGAAGCCTGACGTACACGATCGGCCGAACTGTCGATGACAGTCACGTCGCGCCCACCGGCAAGCAGGATTTGCGAGGCGATCTGGCCGAAGCGCGAAAAGCCGATCATCAGCACATCGGCGCCAGCCCCGTCAAAATCCTCGTCCAGCGTGTCCTCATCGGCATCCTCCGCCGTCAGCCGGCGAGAAACCACTGCCAGCAGCGGCGTCAGCGCCATGGAAAGCGTCACGATGGCGACAAGGATGGAAGCCGTCGCCTGCGGAAACAGGCGGGAGGCGGCAGCAGTGGAAAATAGCACGAAACCGAATTCGCCGCCCTGCGCCAGCAGCAGCGCGATACGGCTCGATGCATAACGGGACGAACCGGCGATGCGGCACAGCCCATAGATTACGGCCGCCTTCACAGCCATCATCGCCGGCACGGCGATCAGGATGAGAAGAATGTGCTCGTAGACGATGTTGATGTGCAGCGACATGCCGACAGCCATGAAGAACAGCGCCAGAAACAGCCCGCGAAACGGCTCGATATCGGCTTCCAGCTCGTGCCGATAAGAAGATTCCGACAGCATCAGCCCGGCCAGCAGCGCACCCATGCCCATCGAAAGCCCAACCGCCTCCATGATGGCGGCCGCACCGATGACGACGAAGAGGGCGGCGGCGATCATCACCTCCCGCGCACCCGTGCGGGCGATGATCTGGAACATCGGCGTCAGCAGATAACGCCCGGCCAACACCATGCCCGCCACCGCGACAACGGAGGCGACGAGATCGTAGGCCATCGAATCCGTTGGTACGTCCGGGCGGTTGGAAAGAATGGTCACAAGGGCGAGAAGCGGTACGATAGCGAGATCCTGAAACAGCAGGATCGAGAAGGAGCGGTTGCCATGCCGCGTATTCATGTCGCCATCGTCTTCAAGAATCTGTAACGCAAAGGCGGTGGAGGAGAGTGCAAGGCCGAAACCCGCAACGAGGCTGCCGCGCGCGTCGATCAGTCCGGCCCACCAGGCAATCAATGCCAGCACGCTGCCCGTCACCAGCACCTGCGCCAGCCCCAGCCCTAAAATATCGCGCCGCATCTGCCATATGCGCGATGGCTTGAGTTCGAGGCCGATGATGAAGAGCAGGAAAACCACGCCCAGTTCCGAGACGTTGAAGATATCTTTCGCGTCTGTCACCAGATGCAGGAACGGCCCGATGACGATGCCCGCCACCAGATAACCGAGCACGGTGCCAAGGCCGAGTTTGCGGAAAATCGACGCCGCGATGACAGCGCCGGCCAGAAGCAGCAAGGGTTCGGAAAAGAGAGCGTCGTGCTCGGTCATGCTGGCTGACTTTCGAATATGGTGGCGACAAAGCCTTGTCGATGGAGAAAGCGGCGTTTCGCCCTTGATGCGGGGTTGATGGCACAATAAATGGAACAGGAATGAAAGGCCAACTCATGTCCTCAGAAATAGATTCTTCCAAACTTCTCGATCGCGCCAGCGAGCTTGTCGATCTTGCCCGTGCTGCAGGCGCGGATGAGGCGGATGCCGTCGTCGTCCGCTCTCGGTCGCAATCGGTCGGCGTCCGGCTTGGCAAGGTGGAAAGTACCGAATCCTCCGAAAGCGATGATTTTTCGCTTCGCGTTTTCGTCGGGCGGCGGGTGGCGAGCGTTTCGGCCAATCCCGGCTTCGACCTGAAGACCCTGGCGGAACGGGCGGTGGCCATGGCGAAGGTTTCGCCGGAAGACCCCTTCGCCTGCCTGGCAGACAAGGAACGGCTCGCAACCTCCTACGACGATCTCGAGCTTTTCGATGCGACCGAGGTCTCTACAGATCAATTGCGTGAGGCAGCCCTCGCCTCGGAAGAGGCGGCGCTTGCCGTCAAGGGCGTCAGCAATTCCTCCGGTGCTGGCGCATCGAGCGGCATGGGCGGCCTCGTCCTTGCCACCTCGCACGGTTTTTCCGGCAGCTACATGGGCAGCCGTTTCAGCCGTTCCGTCAGTGTCATCGCCGGCGAGGGCACGAAGATGGAGCGCGACTACGATTTCGACAGCCGCCTCTATTACGCCGATCTGGATGCAGCCGAAGAGATCGGCCGCCGCGCCGGCGAAAAAGTCGTGCGGCGGGTCGGCCCGCGTCAGGTCGATACCGGCAGCAATATTACCGTGGTTTTTGATCCCCGCATCGCGCGCGGTTTCGTCGGCGCCATTGCCGGCGCGATCAATGGCGCTTCCGTTGCCCGCAAGACCAGCTTCCTGCGCGACAGGATGGGGCAGCAGGTTCTGAAAAAGGGCCTTTATCTGACGGACGATCCGCAGATCGTTCGTGGCCCCTCGTCGCGTCCTTTCGATGGCGAGGGTGTCCGGGGCGAGAAGATGACGATGATCGAGGACGGGGTGCTGAAGCATTGGTTCCTCTCTACCTCGGCAGCCCGTGAACTCGGCCTTGAAACCAACGGTCGCGGCGTGCGCGGTGGCACTTCGGTATCGCCGTCCTCAACCAATCTTGCGCTGGAGCCAGGCGATATTTCGCCGGAAGATCTGCTGAGGGACGTCGGAACCGGCTTTTACGTCACCGAACTGATTGGCCATGGCGCCAATATGCTCACCGGTGAATATAGCTGCGGTGCGAGCGGCTTCTGGATCGAGAATGGTGAAAAATCCTTCGCGGTTTCCGAGGTCACCATCGCTTCGAACCTGAAGGACATGTTCATGCGTGTCACGCCGGCTAACGATATCGACCGCAAATATGGTGTCGCAGCACCGACGCTTGCTATCGAAGGCATGACGATCGCGGGCAAGTGAGGCGACCTGCGGGTTGTTTTCGCCAGCACTTTGTGTGCAAGTGCGAAGGGAAAAACAGGCGCGCCGTATGAGGCGCGCGGAAAAGACGGCAAAATGAACGATATGGCTGAGGCCCGCTGGGCTTCCGATCTGAGGCTGGTCCTCGAAGCCGCACGCAAGGCGGGCGAGACGGCCCTCGGTTTCTTCCGCAAGGACCCCGAGGTCTGGTGGAAGAATGGCGGGCTTTCACCGGTCAGCGCGGCCGATTACGCGGCAAACGAAATTCTCGAGACCATCCTGCGTACCGCCCGGCCGGAATATGGCTGGCTGTCGGAAGAGACGGATGACGATACGACAAGGCTTGCCCGCTCCACCGTCTTCGTCATCGATCCCATCGACGGAACGCGCGCCTTCATCGGTGGGCGGGATACCTGGTGCGTCAGCGTCGCCGTGGTGCATGAGGGCCGACCCGTCGTTGCCGCCCTTGTTGCGCCTGCACTCGCAGAGGAATTCACCGCACTTGAAGGCGGAGAAGCGCTGAAGAATGGCAAGCCGATTTCAGCCGCCCGTGAAAACACCGGCGTCTTCCATCTGGCCGCACCTGAAGACGTGATTACGCATCTGCCGGAAGAGGTGCGCAGCACCGTCAAGCGCATTCCGCATGTGCCCTCGCTCGCCTACCGGCTGGCGATGGTGGCGGATGGCCGCATCGATGGAACGCTGGTCAAGGCGAACTCGCACGAGTGGGATCTGGCCGCCGCAGACCTGATCCTCGAAAGGGCAGGCGGCAGTCTGGTCGGACTTGACGGAAAACCCCTGATGTATAATCGCCGCGAGGTAAACCACCCCGCATTGTGCGCTGCAGCAGAATATGCGCTTCCCGCGCTTTTGAAAGCGTTTTCACATCTGTCCGATGGTTGACGTTTGCCCGGAAATCCCGCAGATGAGGGGCTCTCAGAGCTTAAGAAAGAGACAAGACATGACGGAATCTGGCAAACAGAAACAGCTGCTGCACCTTGTGTTCGGCGGCGAACTGGAAAATCTTCAGGATGTTCAGTTCCGGGATTTGAATGCGCTCGATATCGTCGGCATCTATCCTGACTACGCTTCCGCGCTGACCGCGTGGAGATCCAAGGCGCAGATGACTGTTGATAACGCCCATATGCGTTATTTTATCGTGCATATGCACCGTCTTCTCAATCCCGACGATAAAAATTGAGTCCTTTTGCCCTTGCGTTGTAATACTATTGGGTGAAGGCGAGTTTTCCCGTGATTCCTGCCCGGAATGGCAGGCAGGAAATTCGGTTGCGAGAAAACGTGATCGCGCTTTTGTTTCCGATGATAAAAAATGACGCAATTTGAGAAGAAGTAGGCGGCGATAACAACAAAGAACAGGGGCAGGGCATTGCGCGGAATGATCAAGGGCAGAATGTCATGAGCAGCCGTATCGCACGTTTCGCTCTTTCCGGTTACAGGATTGCCGGTATCGCCGCTTATCCGTTTGCACGGCCTTATCTTTCCTATCGGGCCGCAAAGGGCAAGGAAGACAAGCGCCGCCGTCTAGAACGTTTCGGTTACGCCAGCGCGGAGCGCCCCCGTGGCCCGCTCGTCTGGTTCCATGCCGCAAGTGTCGGCGAAACGCTCGCCCTCATTCCGCTGATCCGCGAAATACGCAAGCGCGATATCTTCGTGCTTCTGACCACAGGCACCGTCACCTCGGCCGAGCTGACCCGTACCCGGCTTGGCGATGATGTGATCCACCAATATGTGCCGCTCGACATCAAGATCGCGGTCAACCGTTTCCTCGCCTACTGGGCACCGGATGCCGCCATCACCGCTGAATCGGAAATCTGGCCGGTAACGATGATGGAGCTGGAGCGCCGGCACATTCCGCAGATCCGGGTCAATGCGCGGCTCTCAGACCGTTCCTTCGACCGCTGGAACAACCGGCACGACATTGCGGAATCGCTGTTCTCCAAGCTGGCGCTGGTGGTTGCGCAATCCGATGTCGATGCCGAACGCTTCCGTGATCTCGGCTCCTGGCCGGTGGTGATATCCGGCAACCTCAAGGGCGATACGGATCCGCCGCCTTGCGACGAAGCTCTGCTCGAGCACTATCGCAGGCAGATCGGCCCCCGCAAGACATGGGCGGCGATCTCCACCTTCGACGGTGAAGAGAAGGCAGCAGCCACCGTGCATGCGGCGATCAAGTCGCGCAACGGTCAATTGACCATCATCGTGCCGCGCCACCCCGAGCGCGGCGACGACGTGGAAGCCATGCTGAAGGGCATGGGGTTGACCGTGGCGCGCAGAAGCCGCAACGACGTGATCACGCCGGAAACCGATATCTTCCTCGGGGATTCCATTGGCGAAATGGGGCTTTACCTCAGGCTCACCGAACTTGCCTTCGTCGGCCGTTCGCTGACGGCCGAGGGTGGGCAGAACCCGCTGGAGCCGGCAATGCTGGGCTGCGCCGTACTGTCAGGCGCGCATGTACAGAATTTCCGCGAGGCCTATCAGAAGCTGATCCGCGCAGGCGGCGGGCGCATCGTCCGCGATGTCGAGATGCTGGCCAAGGCGGTGCATTACCTCCTGGTCAACGACAATGAACGCTACAAGATGATCGATGCCGGCAACCGGGTCATTCAGGACATGCGCGGCGCGCTTTCCGCCACCGTCAAGGCGCTGGAGCCCTACATCAACCCGCTCACAGTCACCGCCAAGCTGCAACCGCGGAGTGCCATCGGTTCATGGTAGCGGATATGGAGATTGATGCGACCCAATCGATTGCCGCAGTCCTTTTCGACAAGGACGGTACGCTGTTGGGTTATGACGCAAGCTGGGGGCCGGTGAACCGTGAACTTGCGGCGATTGCCGCCAAGGGCGATCCCGTTCTTGCGGACCAGCTTCTCGCCGCCTGCGGCATGGATCCGGTTACCGGGCATGTGGTGCCCGACAGTCTTTTGGCTGCCGGCAATACGGCGGAGATAGCTGCCGGTCTCGTCGCCGCCGGTTCGCCTTGCGATGTCGTGGAGTTGACTGCGCGGCTCGACCGGCTATTCACTGAAGCAGCGGATAAATCCGTGCCGGTCACCGATCTCAAGGCATTTTTCGCAAGGCTCAAGGCACGCGGCTACAAGCTTGGCATCGCCTCCAGCGACAACGAAAAATCCATCCGCCAGACGGCGATCCGTTTCGGTTTCGAAAGCGATGTCGATTTCGTCGCCGGTTATGACAGCGGTTACGGCACCAAGCCGCAACCCGGCATGGTTATCGGTTTCTGCGACGCGATTGGTCTTGCGCCTGCACGCGTGGCAGTGGTCGGCGACAATAATCATGATCTGCACATGGCGAGAAATGCCGGCGCAGGATTGCGCATTGCCGTTCTCACCGGAACCGGCTCGCGCGAAAGCCTTGGCGCCGACGCCCATTATTGTTTCGATGATATTACCGCGCTGGAAACCCTGCTTCCGGAACGCGTTGTTTAGGTCATGTCCCCGCAGTGCGCGCCACTTGTCGCACAAGATGGGAAGAGACAAGCTGCGCATGTATAGCCGGGTTTTGCAATTCAGGGTTTTTTCTGGCAAATACCCATGTGATTTATCGAATTTAAGCGCAATGCCGTGGGTGATGCGGCCGGGAGCAGGCATATATGGTTTCTGAAGCGCCGCCTTTCTGGTGGCAGAAAGCAGGCTGGCAAGCCTGGCTGTTATCACCGTTTTCCCTTCTCTACGGCAATATTGCCGGCCGGCGGATGCGCACGGCAAAACGGGCGAGCGTTTCCGTTCCGGTCATCTGCATTGGCAACTTCACCGTTGGTGGTGCCGGAAAGACGCCGACCGCAATGGCAATCGCCCGAGCCGCCACCGCAAAGGGCCTGAAACCCGGCTTCCTGAGCCGTGGTTATGGCGGCACACTTGATATCACCACCCTCGTCGATCCCGCGCAGCACCGCTCAGCTGATGTAGGCGATGAACCCCTGCTGCTTGCCCGCGAGGCGGTGACGGTCATCTCCCGCAAGCGGGTGGAAGGTGCGCATCGGCTGGTGAAGGAGGGCGTGGATCTCATCATCATGGATGATGGCTTCCAGAGCGCACGCCTGACGCTGGATTATGCGTTGGTCGTTATCGATACGGTGCGTGGCATCGGCAACGGTCATCTTGTGCCGGGCGGCCCGGTCCGGGCGCCGCTTGCCGAACAGATGCGGCATATGACCGGACTCTTGAAAGTCGGCAACGGCCATGCGGCCGATCCGCTGGTCAGAACCGCGGCAAAGGCCGCCAAACCGGTTTTCGTTGCGGCGATAAAGCCGCAGGAACCGCAGGATTTTAGGGGAAGGCGCGTGCTGGCCTATGCTGGTATCGCCGATCCCGCCAAGTTTTTCCGAACTGTCGAGGGGCTTGGTGGCGAAATCGTGCTGCAGCGCTCTTTTCCTGACCATCACCATTTCAGCGATGATGAGATCGCCGATCTTCTGCAGGACGCGGATAAGGAAAACTTGCAGCTGGTGACAACGGCCAAGGACGCCGTGCGTCTTAACGGGCACCATGGCCGTGCGGAAGAATTGCTGTGGAACAGCCTGGTGATCGAGGTCGACATGGTGTTCGACGATCCCAATGCGGCCACAACGATCATCGAGACGGCGGTGCGGAACTGCCGCGCCCGTTTGCTGCGGGAAAATGCGCGGACGTCATTCTAACAAATATACCAAGTATTTTGTGGTAGGCGCACCAAAATAAAGATTTATATTTCAGTGCGCTATGCCATACTCGTCTTAAGGGCATTCAGGCAAGCTTAGGAGGTTATTTGGTTGATCACCGTCTGATGTAGTTTTTAGATACTTGTTTCCATAAGCACTTTTGGCCACGACTACGTTGACCCTATCCCCTGCAGGACGTTCTACATAGAACGCGTAAGTTTTGTTCTCGATGCCTACGATTGCGTCGTTGAGCGTAAGTTTCCAGTTCTTACCGTCCGGGTTGACGCCGCCGACGCTTCTTATGCGTTCCCAAGCGCTGCTTCTGTCAGTTTTATTGATGCATCTAATTCTGGCAGTGATCATAACGAATCGTTCCTTTGCTCGCTTGACAAGAGAACTATCGCATACTTCAATTTACACGTGAATTAGTATTTTCTATAATACCAGTGCTCGCGAAGCATATTCACTACATCGTCGCGTCTACACTATGCTGGCAAATTACCAGCCTTGCGCTCTGCCTCCAGTGAGGCGCTGGCATCCACATAGGCTTCCTGCCGGGCGACGCTCCAGTAGCGCAGCTCGTCGACCGGAATGGTCTTGCCGGTGATGGCGCATATGACATGCGAGCCGGTCTGCACGATCCGGAAGTCACCGTCGAGATATTCGATGACGGCGATGCGGTTTCCGCCTCCCTCAAATCTGTTCATCCGTTTTCGTCTCCTGCTATGTCCTGTCAGTGCATCCAGCCCGAAACGGCGTAGCGTTCTCCTGAACAATCCGGATGCTCCAGTCCCTTGAATTTATATCGCTGAGCTACGCCCAAGGCCAGCCCTGCCTGCTGCCCCCGGGGTTAAGGCTCAGCTTCGGCCGAAGAGACGTTCTATATCGGAAAGTTTTAGCTCAATATAGGTCGGACGACCGTGATTGCACTGTCCTGAACCCGGCGTGTTTTCCATCTGCCGTAAAAGCGCGTTCATCTCCTCCGGCCGCATGCGCCGCCCTGAACGCACCGAGCCGTGGCAAGCCATGGTGGCGGCGACATATTCCAGCTTGTTGGCAAGCGTGGAGGCAGCGTCCCATTCAGCGATCTCGTCGGCAAGCTGCCGCACCAGCCCCTGCACGTTCACCTCGCCAAGCATCGCCGGCGTTTCGCGAACCGCGACCGCCCCCGGCCCGAAACGCTCGATGACCAGTCCCAGCGCATCGAAACCAGCCGCATGGTCCATCAGCCTGTCGCAATCCTCTTCGGGAAGGTCGATGATCTCAGGAATGAGCAGCACCTGTGAAGGCGGGCGTCTGGAATGCAGCGCATTGCGCATTTCCTCAAACACCAGCCGTTCATGCGCCGCATGCTGGTCGACGATGACGAGGCCGTCTTCCGTCTGCGCGACGATGTAGTTCTGGTGCAACTGCGCCCGCGCGGCGCCGAGCGGATATTGTGACGGTTCCAGCGACGGGCTTGCAGAGGCCTCGTAAACCTCGCGGGGTTCTGCCCGCGCGGTCGGCATGGTGATGTCGGAAAAGCGCGATTGCACGGCCTCGGCAAATTGCATGTTCCCGGAAACGGCAAGCGGTCGGGAAGGCGAGGCCGCGGCGGACCATGTCGCAGCGGCAGACGGCCGGAGATTGGACGGGCTGTAGCCGGGGCGAAAGGCGTTCATCATCTGGCTGGCACCAGTCGTCGCCGCCCTGTCACCGTCGCGGGTCAGCGCCTGGCGGATAGCACCGACGATCAGCCCGCGAACGAGGCCGGGATCGCGGAAGCGCACATCTGATTTCGCCGGATGCACGTTCACGTCGACAAATGCGGGATCGAGCGTCAGGGACAGCACCGCGACCGGATATCGCCCGTGCGGCACGGTTTCGGCATAGGCACCGCGAATGGCGGACAACAGCAATTTGTCCTGCACCGGGCGACCGTTGACGAAAACATATTGATGCGCCGAGTTGCCGCGGTTGAAGGTCGGCACGCCGGCAAAACCGGAGAGCGTTACATCCTCGCGCCCGGCATCGATTTCGATGGCGTTGTCCTTGAACTCGGCACCGAGAATCTGCGCCATGCGGGCAAGGTGATCGTCGCCGGTGGAGGGGATTTCAAGCGTGGAGCGGTCGGTGCCTGACAGCACGAAGCGGATATGCGGAAAGGCAATTGCCATCCGCTTGACGACTTCGGTAATGGCGGCTGACTCCGCTCGCTCCGTCTTCAGGAATTTCAGCCGTGCTGGCGTCGCGAAAAACAGGTCGCGCACCTCGACGATGGTGCCGGCATTGGCAGCGGCGGGCCGGACCTCGGAGACTTTGCCGCCGGTGACGGAGATCACCGAACCCTGTTCTGCGCCGTGTTGCCGGCTGGTGATGGAAAGCTTGGCAACCGAGCCGATGGAGGGCAGGGCCTCACCGCGAAAGCCAAGCGTGCGTATATCGTCAAGCGTGGTGGATATTTTCGAGGTGCAATGGCGTCGGACCGCAAGCTCCAGATCGGCAGGCGACATGCCGGAGCCGTTATCGGTGATGCGCACCAGTCCCTTGCCGCCGCCCGCCGTGGCGATCTCGATGCGCGTTGCGCCCGCGTCGATGGCGTTTTCCACCAGCTCCTTCGTGGCGCTGGAGGGTCTTTCGATGACCTCGCCGGCGGCGATCTGGTTGATGAGGGTTTCTGAAAGCTGCTTGATGGCCATGATCATCATTTTCGCGGATTCGTCACGGCTTCGAAAGCAAAAAACTCAAGTCGTGAAAGTTTGCACATGTTTTGCGGCCTGCCCGGCGTTTGATCATTTCCGTTCAACGTCAGGTTAAGCGTTAATCCGCCTTTAATCGGCCTTGCATATGGTGAGGCGGCTTGAAATGACTGCAGGAACGAGGCCCCCCTTCGCCGGGTGGTGTGACGTCGTATATGGGTGAACGTCATCTTCCCCTCAAGACTGCTTCAAGTAGCGAACCCTGATGTCTCTTTTGCGGAATTTACCGTTTCATCCCGGCATTTGCCTCGGACGATTCCAATAGAAACATAAGCCTGACCCTGAAAACAGGTGGGAGTTTGCAGTTGAGTGATTTGGCGTCCTCCGGCGCGGGCGTTCATACGGTGATGCTTGATGCCCTTTGCGACGCGCTTGGCGCGGCGATCGTCGTTTACGACCGGAACGATCACATCGTTTTCGCAAGCCGGAAGCTTTTGAGTTTTTTTCCACTGCAAGAGGCCGTTATCGGGCCGGGCGCGCGGCTGCGCGACTATCTGAGCGCGCTTTACGATTGTTATCTTCTGGAAGCGGAAAGCCTGTCCGCCAATGCCCGGCAGCTGGGACGCGAGGAATGGATCGGCGAGCGGCTGGCGCTGCACTGGAAGGAAAGGTCTGAAAAAACCGAGCGGCTGAAGGGGGAGCGCTTCCTGCGCTTCGTCATGAACCGCCTGCCTTCCGGGCTGGGCATCAGCGTCGTTGCCGATATTTCCGAACAGAAGAAAAGAGAAGAACAGTGGCGCATCGACCTCGAACGCGTTCAGCTGATCGAAGACATTCTCGACAATCTGCCGTTTCCGGTCCTCGTCAAGGACCGGAACCTCGCCTATGTCGCCGTAAATAAAGCCGCCTGCACCATGGTCGAGACCAGTGCAGAGAGCATTCTCGGCCGCACGGTTTTCGATCTGCATTCGCGCCAGGTCGCAGGCCGGATCGACGCTGCCGATCGCATGGTGCTGGACAGCGGCACGCCGAGCATCCTTCCCGAAAGGGTGAGGCGCGCGAATGGTGAAGAGGTGCTGACGATTACCCGCAAGCAGCGGGTGGGTCGGCCTGGCCGGCATTTTCTGGTCACGACGATGGAGGACGTGACCGCGCTCGCCACCATCGACGCGAACGGCATGCCCGTCATCCCCTCGCTCGAACATGTCGATTTCGTCGCCTCCACCTATGGCAAGGATGAAGATCGCGATTCCGCAGGCGGTCTGCTGAAAAGCAAGGCGGTGCTGGTGGTTTCCGGAAACGGGCGCTTTGCCGAAGCCGCCTGCCACCGGCTGGCCGCGAGCGGCATGGATCATGCCGTGGTGAGGAGCGAGGAAGAACAGAGTAGTTTCATCGATATCGCCGCTTCCGCAGGCGTCGGCATCGATGTCGTCGTCGTCGACGCCCAGATGAGCGTCACATGCCTCGATATCGCGGCCGCGCATGACCTGCCGGTCGTCACCATCGAGGAAGAGGAGATCGATGCTTCGCTGCTGCATTATCTCGCCGTCGGCCTCAAATCGTCTCCGAAGGAAAAGTCCTCCGACGAGGACTGGGAGATCATGACCGAAGACCTGCCCAAAATCCTCAAGACCGGCGGCGTCTGCGAGATACTTCTCGTTGAGGACAACAGGGTCAACCAGATCGTCTTCTCACAAATCCTTGAGGGATTGGGGCTGTCCTGGCGGCTTGCCACGTCGGGTGAGGAGGCGTTGCGTCTTTTTGAGGAGCAGGCACCGTCCGTCGTCCTGCTCGACACCACGCTTGGCGATATCGACGGTTTTGAGGTCGCCCGCCGTATGCGTGCACTGGCTGGCGACGAGCGCATTCCCATCGTCGGCGTCATCACCCACGCTTTCGAGGGCGATCTCGACAAATGCCTGGCGGCGGGCATGGAAGACATGCTGCTGAAACCCGTCAGTCCCGATATGGTCGATGCCGTTTTCCTGCGCCTTTTCGGCAAGGATGCCCTGCGGCTGCAAGCCTGAAGCTCCTCCATTTCAGCTTTTTGTGTTCGAGCCGCTGGCATTGCGGAGACGCCGCCGCATTTTCGGTGCGCGGTTCTATGGCTTTTTTAATACTTGCCCTGCATTGTGATCGCGGTCGACACGGGATTCACGAGATGCAGGAATGAAACGGGCAGAGCCGCAGGCGTTGCACGTCAGCCAGAACGAGCTGCAGGCGATGGCTTACAGCGATCCGCTGACGGGGCTTGGCAATCGTTACCGTTTGCGGGACAAGATCCGCATGCTCGCCAGCGAGCGTTCCAGCGATCCCGCGCCCTTCACCGTCGGCATTGCGAATATTGACGGCTTCAAACCCATCAACGATCTTTTCGGCGTGCAGGCGGGCGACGAGATTTTGTGCCAGGTCGCGCATCGGCTGAAGGCTTGCATTCCAGATGGCGCCGCCGTGACGCGCCATGATGGCGACGAGTTCGCCTTCGTGCTGCCGCTGGTATTCGAACGCACCGGCGCAGAGCGCATCGGCAACATGATCAAGGACGTGCTTTCTGCGCCTTACGATCTCGGCGACCGCAACGTCCGGCTTTCCTCCTCCTTCGGTTTTGCCATCTATCCCTTCGCCGGCGATGATTTCGAGGATTTGCTGAAAAGCGCCGAGACTGCGCTTTACCGCTCCAAGCGCCGTGGCCGTGGCCAGATAACGGTCTATTCGCGCGAGATTGCGCAGGAAATGAAGCGCGCCACCCAGCTGGAACAGGCGTTGCGTAACGCCATCATCACCGATGCGATCGACGTGCATTTCCAGCCCATCGTCAGGCTGGAAGAAGCGAAGGTCATCGGTTTCGAGGCACTCGCCCGCTGGAATGACCCCGATCTCGGTTTCGTGTCGCCCGCCGTTTTCGTGCCGCTGGCCGAAGAACGCGGTTTCATCGACGCGCTGTCGGAAGCGCTGCTGAGGAAGGCGGCGGAAGCGGCGCTGTTCTGGCCGCGAGAGCTTTTCCTGTCCTTCAACCTGTCGTCCGCGCAATTGATGGACCCCGGCACAGCGGATAATATTCTGTCCATCCTGTCGCGTGTCGGCCTTGATCCGCACCGGCTGGAGCTTGAAATAACCGAAACCGCTGTCATGACTTCCGCCGATACCGCGCAGCGCATCATCAGCGAATTGCAGGGTGCGGGTGTTCGTATCTCTCTTGACGATTTCGGCACCGGCCAGTCGAGCCTTGGCCGCCTGCGCGACTTTACCTTCGACAAGGTCAAGATCGACCGCGCCTTTGTCTCCCGCATCAGCAGCGACCGTCCTTCGGAACATATCATCAAGGCCATCGTCGCCATGTGCGAAGGGCTTGATCTCGAGGTCGTCGCGGAGGGTATCGAGGAGCAGGCGGAAGAGGAAAAACTGCGCGCGCTCGGCTGCGCTATGGGGCAGGGCTATTTTTACGGCCGCCCCGCCGATGCCGCCGCCACGCAGCGTTACCTTCACGAAAACTATCGCGAGATCCTGTCGGATATTCCCTGAGAAATGGAGTGGCCTCGCACATAAGGCTGTAGGGACCTCCCCAACCTCATCCCTGTGACGAGCACAGGAATGAGAAGGCGGCCCGCGCCGCGCTTCACAACCGGTAGAGCGGCTCGAACCTGCCCTTCACCTGAATCCCGAGCTCGAATGTCTTTCCATGCTGCGGATTGGCGGCAATGGCGTCGTCGTCAAGATTTTCGCGGGCGGATGTGACGAGAAGGCGCGACGCATCGGGGCCGATGAAGGCCGGGCAGGTCGTCTGTCCCGCTGGCACCAGATAGCGTTCGATGTGGTTGCCGTCGGCATCGTAACGATCGACCGCACCCATCCCCCAGCGGGCGTTCCAGATATGCCCTTCCGCATCGCAGACCGATCCGTCGACGCCACCGTCGATGCCGGCGGTGTCAATGAACACCTCTGCCTTGCCGGTGGGAAGTCCCGTCTCGGCATCGAGAGGCACCCTCATCAGCTCGTTGACCTTGGTGTCGACGTAATATCCGGTCGCGCCATCGGGCGAAAAGCAGATCGAATTTGGAATGCTGACATCGGCAAACAGCTTGGTCACGGTTCCCCTGGCAACGTGGTAGATGCTGCCCGCGCCGATTTGCGCCTTGCGGCCCATGGTGCCGATCCACAGCGCGCCCGAGGGATGCATACGCCCGTCATTGGAGCGGTTGTCGGGCATGTCCTTTTCAAGCTCCGAATGCAGCGTCAACACGCCGGTTGCCGTATCGCGAAGGAAAAGGCCGTCATCGGAGGCGATCAATTGCTTGTGGTCGCTGATTTTCGCCAGTGCGCTGCCCATGAAGGGCAGGGCGTGCACCGTTTTGCGGCCGGAAGCGAGATGCAATTCATGCAGTTCGCGCCCGATGATATTGAACCACCAGGCCGTGCCAGTCGCTGGGTCGAAAGTGGGGCCTTCGCCAAGCGTCATCGGCGTTTCGTCAAGAACGCGTCCGGCAAAGGGAAACACGGTCGCCATGCTTTTATCCTCCAATTGCTGCATCATAGGCCGAAAGCGTGACGATGGCGCGCTCGCGCACTTCCGCAGCCTTCATGCCGGGCTTGTAGAGACTGGTGCCAAGCCCGAAAGCGAGGATGCCGGCGTTGGTATAGTCGGCGAAATTCTTGTCCGAGACGCCACCAACGGCGGCAATGACCAGATCCTTCGGCAGGATCGTCCGGATCGCATTGATGCCGGACGGGCCGATGATGCTGGCGGGAAAGAACTTCAGCCCGGTTGCTCCGGCCTTTGCGGCAACCAAAGCCTCGGTCGGAGTCAGAACGCCCGGCATCGTCACCATGCCCTTGACGCGCGCGGCGGTGATGACGTCGGCATCGGCGTTGGGGCTGACCATCAGCTTGCCACCGGCGGCGTCCAGCGCATCCACGTCGTCCGTGCTGAGCACGGTGCCGGCGCCGATCAGGCAATCGGCGGGCGCCATCTTCGCGGCGATCTCGATCGAGCGGAACGGATCGGGCGAATTGAGCGGGATTTCGATGGCGCGGAAGCCGGTCTCGATCAGCGCGCCGACGACGCCTTCGGTTTCCTCGGGTTTAAGGCCGCGCAGGATGGCGATCAGCGGATATTTCATGGCGGGGAAGGGGATACGCATGGTGGGTCTTTCGTCCTTGAGCGGGATGGCGAAAAGCGTGAGCGGTTTTCGCCTGGAATTCCGCTCCACTGAATAATCTATGACCAGATGGCATTTGCGGCGGCTAACAACCCGCGCCGAACGGCCTCGTCTGCGTCGATGACAGTATATTGAATCTCAAGGGCTGCGAATGCACCCTCGTAAAGCGCGCCGAGCGCGCCGGAGCCGATCAGCACCACCGGCGTGTCCCGCCGTACGGAGGAATGCGCACCGGCGATTTCCAGTCCGATCATGATGCCGGAAAGCTTGGCCTTGGCATCTGTCGCGGTGAGGCCGTGCAACAATTGTCCGGAGCGCAGGGTGAACAGACGGTTGGTGGCGAGCTGCGGATTGGCATAGACGTCGCGCACGGCCGCCCTGAATACCTCGTGCTCGCCGGTAAAGGCTTCGGCTTCCGCCACCGCATGGGAAAGGATGGTCTGTTTCGAGATGACCTCGAACAACTCACCGGTCATGAAGGTGGCAAAGCCCGTCACGTCGCTGCCATCCACCGTTACCCATTTGGAATGGGTGCCGGGCATGCAGACCAGCTTCCTGCCGTCACCGGCGGAGCTGAGTGCACCGAGCAATTGCGTTTCTTCGCCACGCATCACATCAGGTGCGTTTTTGTCCCGCTGCGCCAACCCCGGCAGAATGCGGACATCCCGCTCCTGACCCGGCACGCGCACCGCACCATCGAGAACCGCTGAAAGCGATGCAGGCACGTCGATATAACCGGCCTCCACCCAGCCCTGCCGCGCACCCGCCATGCCGCAGATAAGAACAGGCAGTTTTTCCGGTGCGCCGATGGCATCGAGATGCGATTGCAGCACCTCTGTAAAGCCGGTCCGCATGGCCGTCGTCATGCCTTCAGCACTTCTGCGCTCAGCCAGCACCGCGCCGGACCGGCTGAGCAGCCAGAGCCGGAAACTGGTCGTGCCCCAGTCGACGGCGATAAAAGCGGGTTCAGACATTATAACAGGCCTCCGTCTACGATTATGGATTGCGCGGTGATCGCGCTCGATGCCGATGATGCGAGAAACAGGCACGGACCCACCAGATCGGCGGCGACAAGCGTGCGCTTGAGACATTGCCGTGCCGTGGTCGAGGTGACGTCGTCGTCCGTCAGCCACAATTCTTTCTGCCGTTCCGTCACGATCATGCCCGGCAGCAACGTGTTGACGCGGATATTTTCCGGCCCCAACCGTCCGGCCAGGCTTTTCGTCAGGCCGATGATGCCGGCCTTGGCTGCCGCATAAGAAGGAAGCTCGCCCATGTTCAGCAAAAACGAAATCGAGGAGAAATTGATGATGGCTGCGTCTCGCGCTTGCCGCAGATGTGGCAAGGCGGCCTGAACCGTGAAGAACATCTGCTTGAGATTGACGGCCTGATTGGCATCCCAATAGGCTTCTGTGACGGTATCGATGTCGTGGCGGTCGTCCCATGCGGCATTGTTGACGAGCACCTTGATGCCGCCGGTTGCAGCTGCTGCCGCCTCCACGCTCTGCCGGGTCGCCGCAATATCGCGCAGGTCGGTCTTGAAGAAATGGACCGGATGGCGTGCGGCATGAGCAAGCCGCGCAACGAGCGCCACACTCGGCTCTTCGGCGATGTCGATGAACGCGACCCTTGCGCCCTGCGCCGCAAAGGCCTCCACCAGCGATGCCCCGATGCCGGAGCCGCCGCCGGTGACGAGCACGCCCGCGTCCTTGAGGTCAGGGAAATGGGCTTGCATCATCGACATCGTCTCGTCCAGTGAGGGGCTTGATTGTTCCATTATTTGGAACTAGATTTTACTAAGTGGAATTATTCTCTTGGCCATAGGCTTATGTCAAGACAGATGACGGTGGATGTTGCCATGCTCGATCACAAAAACCCAAATGACAGCGAGCATGAGGTGGTTCCTGCCTTGGATCGAAAAAAGGAAAGCGTAACCGGCACGCTCGGTAAGGCCGTCTCGCTTCTGGAGCTTATCGCCCTTGCCGAAAAACCGATGCGCTTCACCGACGTTGTCGAGGCTTGCGGCCAGCCGCGCGGCACGGTGCACCGCCAGCTCGCCCATCTCGTGGCCGAAGGTCTGGTCGATCATGTCGCCGACCAGACCTATGTCGTGGGTCTAAGGCTGCTGCAATTGGCCGCCAAGGCCTGGAGCAGCAATGATCTGCGCAGCGTTGCCGCGCCGCATCTGGCGGCGTTGCAGGAGGCGACGCAGGAATCCGTGCATCTTGCCGTTCTGAACGGCGGGCAAGTCACCTACCTGGACAAGATGGAGGGCAAGCATACTTTGCGCATGCATTCGCAGGTGGGCAAGACATCACCCGCCTATTGCACAGGGGTGGGCAAGGCCGCGCTGTCAATGCTTTCCCCTGACGATCTCGCTGCACTTGCCGCAGAGCTGGACTTCCACCGCTTCACGCAAAATACGATCGTAACCCCGCAAATGCTGGGGCAGGATGTGGCCGCCATTCGCAGCAATGGCTACGGTTTCGACCTTCAGGAGCATGAAATCGGCATTCACTGCGTTGCCGCGCCGGTAATGGCGCCGGGGCGCAATTTTCTCGCGGCGATTTCCGTCACCGGCCCAGCCTATCGCGTGGATGTGGAGCAACTGCGGAAATGGGGTCCTCTGGTGCGCGAAACGGCCGATCAAATTTCGGCGGAACTTGCCTGCAGATTATCTCCGGTTGCGAATGGTTGAGAAAAATGGATGCGTGAAGCTGTTGGTTTCCGCTTCAAAAACGGCAGATCGCGCGGCGATGCGTGTAAGTGAAATCTTATTTTCGATTATTCGGAATTAAGTTTCAACTTTTGTTTGCATGAATCATTTTGGCGAGTAACATCCGCGCAATTTCCGCACGAAGGCAGGCCTTTGCGGCGGTATTTTCTCTTTTTTGAAGAACCGCTTCATGCAGAAAACAGAGACGGCCGCCGTTCAGTCGATTGGTGTTGATTGCGTTCGCGAGATCGCCGGTCTCAACACGCAATTTGATATATTCCGGTTTTTGAAACGGCTGACGGAAGCCTGGGGATTCAAGGCCTTCATGGTGCTTGACCTGTCGGCCGAAATGGCGAGCGAATTGTCGCAATGCACCATCATCACCAGCTGGCCGGCCGAGCTTTTGCAGCGTTATGATGAAGAGGGCATGCTGCAGAGAAGCCGGGTTATGGCGCAGTTGAAGAAATCGACCACACCCTTTTCCGTCTCCCTGGATTTTCTGGTTAGCGGCGACGAAAACGCGCCGAAGAAACCGGTCATCGGACTTTTTGAGCGGTTCGATATGATCAATTCGGTGTGGTTTCCCGTTCACGACATCACCACGATGCGGGGAGCGGTGTCCTTTTCCGGTAACAAAACGACTTTGCCCACCAGCCAGCTAGCGGAACTTTTTTACATTTCCAGCCACATCTTTGCCCGGCTATCTGAAATCCGCCGCCTTGATCTGCGGGTTCCCGAGACATTGAACGAGCGCGAGATAGATTGTCTGAACTGGACGGCCGCCGGCAAGACCAGCGCCGAGATCGCTGAAATCATGATGCTCTCGGAACATACCATCAATCACTACCTGAACCGTGCGACGAAAAAACTCGATACTGTCAACCGCACCCAAGCCGTCGCAAAGGCGCTCCGTGTCGGTCTGATTAAATAGCGAAACCGCAAATTTATCATTGTGATAAATGGGTTCCTGGGCGATCCTTCTTTCGAATCACCGGGAAGGAGAAATCGTTTGCCGGAACGGCATAGGATAAAAGCGGGGTTTTCTCCGACTGTCGATTGCGCCGTACTGATAGCCGCTGCCGAAAAAGGCTTTGCTGCCGACGAAGGCGTAGAACTGGAACTCATCCGAAAACAATCCGCGCGCGCTGTGCTTGCAGCACTTGGCGAGGACGAGGTTCAGATCGCCCATTTGCCTGCCGCGGTTCCCGTCGGTTCCGCGGTTGGCCTCGATGACCTGCCGGCCGATATTGTCGGCGTCTTCACTCTTTCCCTTGGCGGATCGGCAACGACCGTTTCGCACGGATTTTTCGACGAGCTTTACCGGGAGGGCATGAAGCTGCCGGACCCGGCCGCGTTCGGGCGGGCGATGGCCCGTGTCTGTTCCGCGCGCCGGGCGGCGGGTGAAAAACCGCCGGTCTTTGCGATCGAGGATATCGTGTCCACGCCGTTTTATGCGTTGCGTTATCTGCTCGGAAGCTGCGGTGTGCTGCTCGGCCGCGACATGGAAATCGTCGAAGCCCTGCCGAAGGCTATGCCGGCACTTTTGGAAAGCGGCAAGGTCGATGCGCTCTGTACCGCCGAACCGGCGGGCAGCGCTGTGGTGCTGGGTGGCGGCGGGCGGATCGTCACCACGGGAGCGCTGATCTGGCACAATGCGCCTGAAAAGATACTGGCCGTGAAGCGGCCCTGGGCGGAAGAGAACGCCACTGTGCTGGAAGGCTTGCTGCGTTCGCTTTATCGCGCCGGCGAATGGTGCGCCAACTCCGCCAATATCGAGGAACTTACCGGCATTCTTGCCGCCCCCCATTATATTGACGAGAACGGCGAATTCCTGCTTCCGGCGCTGACGGGCTATATTTCCACTTCGCAAAGGGACATGCAGCGTTTTCAGGAGTTTTTCGTAACAAGCGCCAAGGCCGCCAATTTCCCCTGGCAAAGCCAGGCGCTGTGGTTCTTCAGCCAGATGTTGCGCTGGGGCGAGGTCCCCCCCGATCGCCGGTTCGATGCAGCCGTTGTGGAGGCCGCGCGCAATGCCTATCGGCCGGATATCTTCCGCAAGGCGATGAAGCCGCTTTTCGTGCCGGTGCCGGGCGCGAACCTGAAGCTGGAAGGCACGTTGCGGGAGCCGGTCCATGTCGGGGCGTCACGCTCGGGTCTTGTCCTCGGCCCCGACTGTTTTTTCGATGGTCGGGTTTTCGATCCGGAAACGCTTGATATGGACGACGAAATCTGAAGTCTGCGAATAAACCGTCGCGGTGATCCGCTGTTTGCGGTTTGGCATTGGCGAACGGGCCGCGTTTGTCTATGGATGGCGCGGAATGCAGCCCATATCCGGCGGGATGATGTAGCGGAGTAAACATATGGCAGAGGTCAGCAAGCACCAGGTCGAAAAGGCTTTGGAGGCAGTCATCTATCCGGGCAGCGGCAAAAGCATTGTGGCGCTTGGCATGGTCTCGGAAATCTTCATCGCCGACGCGAAAGCCTATTTCTCTATTACCGTCCCGGCCGACAGGGCAGCTGACATGGAGCCGTTGAGGCTTTCGGCTGAACAGGCCGCCAAGGGCGTTCCGGGTATCGCCGGTGCCGTCGTCGCGCTGACAGCGGATCGCAAACCCGGCACACAACAACCCGCACCGGCGCGCCCGGCGCCAGCACCCGCGCGCCCTGCGGCTGCAACCGGCCGGCCGGCCGCGCAGCCCGGCTCGTCGAAGGTCGGCGTTCCCGGCGTCGGCGCGATCATCGCCGTTGCCTCGGGCAAGGGCGGGGTCGGCAAGTCCACGACCGCCGTCAACCTGGCGCTGGGCCTGCAGGCGCTGGGCCTCAAGGTTGGCATGCTCGACGCTGACATTTACGGCCCCTCGCTGCCACGACTGCTGAAGATTTCAGGACGCCCGCAGCAGCAGGAAGACCGCATCATCATTCCCATGGAAAATTACGGACTGAAGGTCATGTCCATGGGATTTCTGGTGGATGAGGAAGCGGCGATGATCTGGCGCGGGCCGATGGTTCAGTCCGCATTGATGCAGATGTTGCGTGAAGTCGCCTGGGGTGAACTCGATGTGCTGGTGCTCGACATGCCGCCTGGCACCGGCGACGCGCAACTCACCATCGCCCAGCAGGTGCCGCTCGCCGGCGCCGTCATCGTCTCCACGCCGCAGGATCTGGCGCTGATCGACGCGCGCAAGGGCATCACCATGTTCCGCAAGGTGGAAGTGCCGCTTCTCGGCGTCGTCGAGAATATGAGCTACTTCATCGCACCGGATACCGGCGCGCGTTATGATATTTTCGGCCATGGCGGTGCCAAGGCAGAGGCTGAGCGGATTGGCGTGCCGTTCCTCGGCGAAGTGCCTCTCACCATTTCCATCCGTGAAATGTCTGATGCCGGAACGCCGGTGGTTGCCGCCGAGCCGGATGGTCCGCAGGCCGCCATCTACCGCGATATTGCGGAAAAAGTCTGGGCCCGCATCGGTGCGGGCGAAAGAAAAGCCGCCCCGAAAATCGTTTTCGAATAACGTACCGGTTGCGGAAGAAAAAAAGGCCGGGCGGTCGCCCTGCCTGGATATATTTTAAAAACAATATGTTAACTGGTGGCTTCGGGAAAGGCCGATGCATTTGAACGCCAGAGATGCATCGCCTGCAATGCTGTCGCGAGAAAATATTGCTTGATTGGGTCTCGCTTTGGGAGCATAGCCCTGCGCCGTTTGGTTCTTGGTCCGTCAGTCCGGCGGGATGTGAAAATCCCGCTCGTTCCGGTGTTCCCTGAAGTGTCGTCCAAAGGTTTGCCGACCTTGAACAGGATATGTTAAGCAGCATTGCGGCTGAAGCCAGCGATGCGGACCGGAGAAACGGATTGATAAAAGCCTATCGCGCCAACTGCGAGGCGATCAGCCTGTCGCCAGACGACGGCCGTGAACAGATTCCCGACGATATCGTCTGGATCGACCTTATCAATCCGACGAGGACGGAAGAGCAGTATGTTGAAAAACTGCTGGGGCTTGAGCTGCCCACCCGCGAGGATTTGAAGGATATCGAACCTTCCAGCCGCCTTTACATGGAAGATGGCAACGTCTTCATGACCGCCTCTCTGGTTTGGAAGGCAGATTCCGACGGTCCGCGCCTGACCGATGTCGCCTTTATTCTTGCCGGCAAGCGCCTTGTGACGATCCGTTATGCCGAGCCGAAATCATTCCACCTTTTCACCGCCGCCATCACCCGCGTGCCGCACGAGATGCGCAGCGGCACCGCGCTGTTGCTGAAACTGCTGGAAACCATCGTCGATCGCACGGCGGAAATTCTCGAAAACTCGGTGGCAGGCATCGACAATCTCGCCGCCGATCTTCTCGGCAGCCAGGCGCGCAGCAAGCGCAAGGCACCGCGTTATCTGGAAGACCGACTGACGAACATTGCCGCCTATCACCGGCTGATCTCCAAGGTTCGCGACAGCCTTGCTTCCCTTGCACGCCTGCAGACTTTCCTGTCCACAAGTGCGCAGGTCCAGCAGGACAAGGACGCGAGGGAACAGAGCAAATCGATCGGTCGGGATATCCAGTCGTTGAGCGAACATGCCTCCTTCGTTTCCGGCAATCTGACATTCCTGCTGGACGCTTCTCTCGGCATCATCAACATCGAGCAGAACGGCATCATCAAGATCTTCTCGATCGCGTCGGTCGTGTTCCTGCCGCCCACTCTGGTGGCGTCGGTTTACGGAATGAACTTTCAGCTCATGCCGGAGTTGAACTGGACGTTTGGCTATCCACTCGCGCTCGTCGTCATGCTGATGTCGGCAATCATCCCGTTTCTCTTTTTCCGTTGGAAGGGCTGGCTCTAAGGAGCCAGGATCATCATGTCTCAAATCGCAGACAAGGACTTTACCGAGAAGCCGGATTCGGATGACAAGCATCAGAACAAGGGGCTTTATGCCGCGATCCTTGGTTCTATTGGCGTCGTCTACGGCGATATCGGCACCAGCCCGCTCTATGCCTTCCGCGAAGCGCTAAAGCCGATCGCCTATGATGGCGTGACGAGAGAAGAAGTCATCGGCCTGACATCCCTGATGATCTGGTCTCTGACGATCATCGTGACGTTCAAATACATCACGCTCCTGCTGCGCGCCGACAATGACGGCGAGGGCGGCACACTCTCGCTTCTGGCGCTGTTGATGAAGACGGCGGGCACTCACCGCAGCGTTCTCATCGTGCTCGGCCTCATCGGCGCAGCCCTGTTCCTGGGCGATGCCATGATCACGCCGGCGCTATCAGTGCTTTCGGCGGTGGAGGGGCTGAAGCTCGTCACTCCGGCCATGGACGACTTTATTATTCCGATCTCCGTCTGCATTCTCATCGGCCTCTTCGCGATCCAATCGCACGGTACGGGAACGGTGGCGAAATTCTTCGGACCGATCACCGCTGTCTGGTTCCTGGTCATGGGTGTGGCCGGCCTCATTCACATCGCCGATGATTTCGGCATTCTCTATGCCTTCAACCCCTGGCATGCGGTCGAGTTTCTCGCCAATGAAGGCTTTTATGGCATCGTCGTGCTGGGCGCGGTTTTCCTGACGATCACCGGTGCTGAAGCGCTTTATGCCGATCTTGGCCATTTCGGCCGCCGTCCCATCCAGTGGGCATGGTTCTGTCTGGTTTTCCCGGCACTGACGCTGAATTATCTCGGTCAGGGCGCGCTGGTTCTCAAGGACCCGGCGGCGATGTCCAATCCGTTTTACCTGATGTTCCCGCAATGGGCGATCCTGCCGGCCGTCATTCTTGCGACCGCCGCCACCATCATCGCCAGCCAGGCGGTTATAACAGGCGCGTTCTCGCTCGTGCGTCAGGCGATCCATCTCGGCTATCTGCCGCGCATGGAAATCCTCTTCACTTCGGAAACCAATACCGGGCAGATCTATCTTCCCGCCGTCAACACCATCCTGCTGTTCGGCGTCGTCGCACTGGTGCTCACCTTCAAAAGTTCGGATGCACTGGCCACCGCCTACGGCATTTCCGTTACCGGCGCGATGGTCGTCACCAGCATGATGTTCTTCGAATTCGTTCGCAAGCGCTGGCAATGGTCCATCTGGCTGGCGATTGGCGTGCTGGCGCCGCTTCTGCTGCTGGAACTGATTTTCCTCGGTGCAAACCTGCTCAAGATACATGATGGCGGCTACGTGCCGGTGTTGCTGGCAATCGCTTTCACCATCATCATGACCACCTGGCAGCGCGGCTCGAAAATCCTTTTCGCCAAAACCCGCCGCAGCGATGTGCCGCTGAAGGCTTTCGTGGCTTCGGTGGAAAAGGAAAGCGCCCATGCGCCGGTGCGCGTGCCCGGCACAGCGATTTTCCTGACTGGCGATCCGGATGCCGCACCCGCTGCATTGCTGCACAATCTCAAGCACAACCACGTCCTGCACGACAAGAACGTGATTTTGACGATCCGCACGGAAGACCAGCCGCGCGTCCGGCCCGAAAATCGTTACACACTGACGAAGTTGAGCGATCGTTTTGCCGTGGTCGAACTGCATTTCGGCTTCATGGAAACGCAGAACGTCACCCAGGCGCTCGGTTACCTCAGGCGCACGGGTTACAAGTTCGACATCATGTCCACCTCGTTTTATCTCGGTCGTCGCAAGCTGGTGCCGGATCCGAAATCGGGCATGCCCGGCTGGCAGAACCGACTGTTCATCGCGCTTGCCGAAACGGCCGCCGATCCCTCGGACTACTTCCGCCTTCCGGCCAACCGCGTGGTGGAACTCGGGTCTCACGTCGTCGTCTGATTATTAGAAGGTGGTTACACATTAACGTGAAGCCGCGCCCGCGCGCGGCGTTAACCAAGCATCAAGGTTAATAAGAGATTCTCGAACACCTGTAACAAATATGGTTCCTGGTGTTCGGAGTGCTGGTTTTGCGTTCGAAAAGAGTAATGCGTCGTCGGTCCTTTGCGTCCCTTCAGGCATGGACCTCACCCGTTGTCTTCGGCCTTGCTGCCTGGCTCGTCTTTCCTTCCATTGCCGGACGCGCGGATTTGGCCTCCCTGCTGGCAGGGCTGGACAATGGCGGCGAGCAATGGCGCATGGTGCTGACCGCGTCTCCGGCAGGCTCTGTCCATAATGCCTCGCTCACCTTTAACGATGCGGAAGGGGAGGCGGCGCTGCATGGCAGCGGCATGACCCTGCCCGATGGCCGCAAGGTGGCTTTCGTCACCAACAAGAAGGGTGACGAGACGACACCCGACAGCGAGCGCGTCAACCGTGCCGCCAAGAAGGGTCGCATCGTCGCAACCGAAATTATGCAGCCGCCAAAGGCCTTCACCGCCGGTTCCGTGCTGGAACGCACCAGCATGCTGGATATAGAGCCGCTGAAGCGCAAGGACCGCACGGCTTTCGTGAAACCGAAACGCGGCAGCGACGTCAAACTTGCCTCCTTCTATTTCCGCCGTGAAGAAAAGAAGGCGGACAAAAGCGTCTCTCCGATGCTGGCGGAACTCGTCACCAACAGGACTCCCGATATTCTCGCCACGGCTTACGCGCCGGCCGAACCGGATTTCGCCCGTGAATCGCCGTTCGACGCCATTCTGAAAAAGCCGGAGGCCGGCCGCTTCGTGCCGTTGATCGGCGCGGACGATCACGCATGGGCGGCAACGCCGCTGCCCGCTGCCGTGTTTTCCGCAGCCGAACAGCAATGCCTCGCATCCGGCATCTATTTCGAGGCGCGCGGTGAATCGGTCAAGGGACAGGCGGCGGTGGCACAGGTGATCCTAAACCGCGTGCGCAATCCCGCTTATCCGAAAACCATCTGCGGTGTGGTTTATCAGAACAAGGACTGGCGCAACCGCTGCCAGTTCTCCTTCGCCTGCGACAATATAAAGGACCGGGTGAATTCCGAACGTCACTGGAAAATGGCGCGCGAAGTGGCCATGGCAACCACCGCCGGCAAAATCTGGCTGACGGAAGTGGGCTCGGCGACTCACTATCATGCCGTCTATGTTCGTCCCGCCTGGGGAAAATCCATGAAGAAGGTCGGCAGGATTGGCTTGCACGTCTTTTATCGAACCTATGGTGGCGGCTGGAGCTGATACCACCGCCAATTTGTCGCAATTTGCGTGTCAAAAATGCCGATTCCCGGGGGAAACATCGTCGACAAACGGCGATTTGGCGTTAAGCCTTTGTTTTTAAATATTTAATTTGTCAAAAAACAAGCTTCGCCAGTGCCTTGACTAGCGAAGCCCCTAAAACTATGTTGCGCGCGACTTCAGAGCGGGCTGGAACAGGCTTAATCCGTCACCGTTTACAACTCCAAAGGGTTCTGGCATGGCTGGAACGGAGAAAATGGGTGGGATTTTAAGATGACTGGCAACCGTGACGATAGTCTGGACGAGCGTCGCAAGCGCCTTGCCGAAGAGTTGGCAAAGGTGAAGGCGGAGGATGAGGCGGAAGTGAGGGCGGAGACCAATGCCGCGGAAAGCCGGAAAGGCTTTGCGATGGCGGTGAAGCTCTCATCGGAGTTCATTTCGGCCATCGTGGTCGGCGCTATGCTGGGTTATCTTCTGGACTATTTTGTCGGCACGACGCCGTGGGGGATGATCGTTCTTCTTCTTCTCGGTTTCTGCGCAGGCGTATTGAATGTGTTGCGCTCCACGGGCGCGGTGGCAAAGCCGCCGCTGCTTGAGAGAGCCGACAAGCGAGACGAGGGTGGAAAAGACGGCGTTTAAGCTGTTTTTTCTTGCAGTTGAGATGCCGCCATGAGCGGCGACAGGTAAAGAGGGCAGCCGGTGGCAAACGATCCGACCCATCAGTTCTTGGTGCAGCCGATCATTCCGATCGAAATTGGCGGCGTCGATTTTTCCTTCACCAATGCGTCGCTTTTCATGGTCGCGACCGTGGCCGCCGCTTCCGGTTTCCTTTATTTCGCAACGTCGAGCCGCGGTCTGATCCCGACCCGCATGCAGTCCGTTGCTGAAATGTCCTATGAATTCATCGCCTCCATGCTGCGCGAAGGCGCCGGCAAAAAGGGCATGGTGTTCTTCCCATTCGTATTCTCGCTGTTCATGTTCGTGCTGACTGCGAACCTTCTCGGCATGTTCCCGTATTTCTTCACGGTCACCAGCCAGATCATCGTCACCTTCGCGCTTGCCTGCCTCGTCATTGGCACGGTCGTCGTTTACGGTTTCTACAAGCACGGTCTGCATTTCTTCGGCATCTTCGCACCTTCTGGCGTGCCGAAGGCGCTGTTGCCGCTTGTCGCGTCAATTGAAATGATTTCGTTCCTGTCGCGTCCGATCAGCCTTTCCGTTCGTCTCTTCGCGAACATGCTGGCTGGCCACATCACGCTCAAGGTTTTCGCAGGCTTCGTCGCCTCCATGGGTGCGCTCGGCGCGCTCGGTATCGGCGGTGCAGTCCTGCCTCTCATAATGACGGTCGCAATGACCGCTCTCGAATTTCTCGTTGCCTTCCTGCAGGCTTATGTGTTCGCGGTACTGACTTGCATGTACCTGAACGACGCCGTGCATGGTGGTCACTGAGAAGTAAAGTCGCTGGCCCCGGCAACGGGCGCCAAAAGATAGCCGCAACAACCAATATCTCAAGGAGTCTCACATGGAAGCGGAAGCAGCAAAGTACATCGGCGCAGGTCTCGCATGCCTCGGCATGGCTGGTACGTCCCTCGCACTCGGCCGTATCTTCGGTGATTACCTCTCCGGCGCACTGCGCAACCCCTCTGCTGCCGACAGCCAGTTCGGCCGTCTGGTATTCGGCTTCGCCGTTACGGAAGCTCTGGGCATCTTCTCGCTGCTCGTAGCTCTCCTTCTCCTGTTCGCTGTCTAATAACGGCATCAGGTCTGGATCACGGCTCGCGCAAATTGCGTGCCGTGATCCTTCGCATTTGCAGTCCCCCTGGAGGTGAGCATGTTCGTGACCGAGGCTTATGCCCAGTCAGCACCGACCGTAGGTGAAACGCATACGGAAACTCCGGCTGTCGGCCAGCCGCAACCGGAAGCCACGCACACGGAAACCGGTGTAGCGCACGGCGCCGAACACGGTGCTTCCGGCGTTTTCCCGCCGTTCGACCAGTCTACTTATGCATCGCAGGTCCTGTGGCTGGCGATCACGTTCGGCCTTTTCTACCTGCTCATGCAGAAGGTCATCGTTCCTCGCGTCGGCGGCATTCTTGAAAACCGTCATGGGCGCATTGCACAGGATCTCGATGAAGCGGCACGGCTGAAAAGCGAAGCCGACGCAGCCGTCGAAACCTATGAAAAAGAACTCGCGGCAGCCCGCGCCAAGGCAAGCTCGATAGGCTCCGCGGCACGTGACGCCGCCAAGGCGAAAGCCGATGCCGACCGCGTCGCTATCGAAGCCGGACTTGCCGAGAAGCTTGCCGCCGCCGAAAAGCGCATTGCGGGTATCAGGGATCAGGCATTCGCGGATGTCGGCGCCATTGCCGAGGAAACCGCGACCGCAATCGTCGACCAGCTGGTTGGCGCCAAGGTCAAGGATGCCGACGTCAAGGCCGCCATTGCAGCCGCTTCGACTGTGAAGGGAGCCTGATATGGCGTTTGATGCATCATTTTTCGCTCTTGTCGGTCTTGTCCTTTTCTTCGTCCTGATCGCCTATCTCAAGGTTCCGGGCATGCTCTCCAAGTCCCTGGACGAGCGCGCACAGAACATTCAGGACGAACTGGCCGAAGCCAAGCGTCTGCGCGAAGAGGCACAGCACCTGCTGGCCGAATATCAGCGCAAGCGCAAGGAAGCCGAAGCTGAAGCAGCCGGCATCGTTGCCGCTGCCGAACGCGAAGCGGCCGCCCTGACCGCCGAAGCCAAGCAGAAGACGGAAGAATTCGTCGTCCGCCGCACGGCCCTGTCGGAACAGAAGATCAAGCAGGCCGAAGAAGACGCCATCGGCGCCGTTCGTGCCGCCGCCGTGGACATCGCCATTGCAGCTTCCGAGAAGCTCATTGCCGAAAAGACCACCGCTGCCGCAAAGGCCAAACTTTTCGCCAACACCATTGGCGAAGTGAAGTCGAAGCTGAACTAAGTTCATCTCGGACTATTCAAAACCCCTCCGGCGCCCGCCGCGAGGGGTTTTTTGTTTTATGCCTCAGCCCGGGGCGGTGTTGGCAGGCTCGCGGTTGCACACTGTGGTGCCGGCTTGCAGCGTGTCTATCGATGTCTGTCGACCTTTGGAGCAAAAGCATCGGCTTTGAAGACTGGATGCTGGCCGGCAATTCGCGGCTGCCAATTTGTCGAGGCTTGTTAAGTGATCGCGGGATAGATTGTCTTGGCCTCGAGCGCTATCAGCACCGCCAGTACAAAAGCTGCAGCGGTGGCAACCAGAAATGCGCCACTGAAAGCCAGGCCTGCTTTCGCGATGCCCAAGCCGAGATCCTGCATCAGCCATCGTATCTGAGCCTGCGCATACCAGATCGTGGCGAGCGCGATAATGGTGAGCCCGAACGTAAGGCCATGTTCCAGAGGCATGGATGCAAAATCGAAGCCCAGAACCAGGACAAATGTAAACGGCGCAGCCACGTAACATTGGCTGAAGAACGGCGGACGCAGGGAGTTTCGGGTGATCCTCACCCGCTTCCACCGCAGAAGCGTGACGGCCATACACAGCGGATAAATCCCGAATATAACGCCACGCGCTATGAGCAGGTTCGAACCCGAACCAAGCTCCCGGGCGGCCAATGTGGGATCGTAAATGGTCGGAAGGGAGGCGGAGAGCCCCTGCGAAAATAGCAGAGTGATCAGGAGGAAGAGGGGTGGGCTCAGTGTGTCGTCATACTGGTCCTCGAGCCGATCCGCGAGTTCGCTATCGGCGTAGCGCATCATGCTGAGCGGTGCGACGACCGATCGCCACATTGTCAGCGGATAGAAGAGGAGCCATGAAACCAGCTCGTAGAGAAGTTCTTCGAGCGACTTCAACAGTTTCATGAAATCCAAATCTCTTCTCCCAAAGCCCGTCAAGTCCACGCATTGAGATAGAATTCTACCAGTGGAGACGTAGATCGTCACCTCATGGCAGGGCGCTGAAATCCGGGGCGAGACCGCATTCTCCGCTTCAGGATCGTGGTTTTCGATCAATCCTGCTTCAGCGGCCTGAAACTCATCCGGTGCAGCGGGCAGGGCCCATGGCTTTCTATGGCGCGCAGGTGGGCTGGTGTGCCGTAACCCGCATGGCCTTCGAAACCATAGGAGCTGTGCACTACACCGGCCCGTTCCATCATCCGGTCACGGGTCACCTTGGCGATGATCGAAGCGGCGGCGATTGAGAGGGAGCGGGAATCGCCCTTGATGACGGCCTTCGACTCGCAGGTGATGCCCGGCGGCTTGTCGCGGCCATCTGCCAGCACGAGGGCTGGGGAAATTTCGAGGCCGAGTACGGCGCGACGCATCGCGTCGAGGCTGGCGCGCAGGATATTCATGGTGTCGATAAGGCCGGGGCCGGAGGAGGCGACGGAAACTATCGATGTTTCCATGATTTGCAGAAACAGGCTTTCCCGTTTCAGCTTGGTCAGTTTCTTGGAATCGTCAAGACCACCAGGAATATTGTCGGGATCGAGAATGACAGCTGCCGCAACCACTGGTCCCGCGAGAGGCCCCCGGCCTGCCTCATCCGTGCCGGCCACGGGCCAAAGCCCCTTCTTCCTCGCTTCAAGTTCGAAGGAGAAATCGGGGCCCGTATCGGCGAGATCAAAGAGGGCAGGAGAATCGGGTGTGGTGCGGCGTTTCATGCGGCAGAAACTTGCACACACACCCGATCTCCTGCAAGCCCCCGGAAGCGGGCGATGACGGGCGCGGCCAGCCGGGTCAAGGGGCGTGGCCAACCGTGCCCCTTAGGTCGTCATGACCTTTGATCCTCCAACGGGGCGGCGGAGGAAAAACGATCGCACGCGAGGCGGCGGGTTCCGGGGGTGATGTCCGACGGGCCAGGGAAAACCCGCCGGGCATTTCGTCAAGAGCATGGCCCCGTCAACAGGAAAGGGCCACCACTCCTTATGTGTCTGCACCGCTGGGTATCGTTGCACGCATCGTACTGCGCCCTCGATCGGCCAAGCGGGCCTCATATTTTCAAAGCAGCGACAATTGCACGCCGGCACCTCCCGGCGGCACGAAGATATCGTCGCGCAGGTGAATGCCGCGGCGGATGAGGCCAAGCCGTTTCGTCGCCATTTCGAAACGCCTGCCTATCTGCCATGCATAGGGACCAGCACCCTTCATGCGTTTTCCGAATTCCGCATCGTAATCCTTGCCGTCGCGCATGGAGCGCACCAGCGACATGACATGCCGGTAGCGGTCCGGATAGTTGCGCAGCAGCCAGTCGCGGAAGAGGGGGCTGACCTCCAGCGGCAGGCGCAGCAGCACGTAGGAGGCCTCCGTTGCGCCAGCGGCCTTGCCGGCTTCGAGAATGCGTTCGATCTCATGATCGTTGAGTGCGGGAATGACGGGTGCCATCATCACCGCCACGGGAATGCCGGCATCCGTCAGCGCCTTGACCGCTTCCAGCCGCTTTTCGGGCGTGGCGGCGCGCGGTTCCATGCTGCGTGCCAGCTTGCGGTCCAGCGTCGTCACGGAAATACCAACCTTGACGAGACCTTTCTTGGCCATGGGCGCGAGAATATCGATATCCCGCTTGATCAGGGCCGATTTGGTGACGATGGCGACGGGATGGTCGGCCTTTGCCAGCACTTCCAGTATCTGCCGCATGATGCGCCATTCGCGCTCGATCGGCTGATAGGGGTCGGTATTGGTGCCGATGGCAATGACGCGAGGCTTGTAGCCGGGCTTCGCCAGCTCCCTTTCGAGCAGTTTTGCCGCATCCGGCTTGGCGAAAAGCTTCGCCTCGAAATCCAGCCCCGCAGAAAGCCCCATATAGCTGTGCGTCGGACGGGCGAAACAGTAGATGCAGCCATGTTCGCAGCCGCGATAGGGATTGATGGAACGGTCGAAAGGGATGTCAGGCGATTCGTTGCGGCTGATGATGCTGCGCGGCTTTTCCACCTGCACTTCGGTGCGGAACTCCGGCAGCTCCTCCAGAGTCTGCCAGCCATCGTCGAAAACCTCCCGCTGCAGGGCCTCAAAGCGCCCACCCGGGTTAAGTCCGGCACCACGCCCGCGACGACGGTCGATCTCGATGCGCAGGCCCGACGCATCGGCCAACGCATTGGCAATGTCAGGCGTATGGCTCGGCTGGAAAGCAGCCTGCCCCGAAAGCGTATGGTCTCTCATCTGGATGCTCCCAGGGTGCCGCACGCCTCTCAAGGCAAGCCAACGCCCTAAACCGTTTCCACTCGAACCGGCGTTTCATTGCCTCTTCGAATGATTAAATTCCTACCGCAAAAATGAGAACATTACAAGAACAAAAAATGCAAAATCGATAGCTGGCCGACCCGCGGCCGGGGTCTTGTTTGTGTCAATCCCACCTGAAGGTGGGTTAGAGTTAAGCCTGAACGGTCGCGGATTTTCTGACATCCAGTGCAGTGGCAATTTATTGTGCGATGCGTTAGAGCTATGCATATGTTGACAGTCATAATGGAATGCCGGGATCAGGAACCGGAACTGGCGCATACGCTGTCTGCGCTTGTAACCGGGGCCGTGGAAGGGCTGGTAAGCGACGTTGTGATCCTCGATCACGGTTCGCGCGATGGATCGTCGCGCGTCGCCGATGCCGCTGGTTGCCGTTTTTATGCGCAGTGGGATATTGAGGATGTCATGCGCTCGGCGCGCGGGCATTGGATCCTGCTGGTCGAACCTGGTGCGCGTCCGCAGAGCGGCTGGATCGAAGAGATTCTCGAATATGTGGCTGTCTGTGCCGAGCCCGCGCGTTTTTCGCCGTCCCGGTATCACAAGCGGCCCTTTTTCAGCCGGATAGTGCGCCGCCGTCCTCCCTTGGAATGCGGCTACCTGATGCCGAAGAAACATGCGGTGGCGATCGCAAAATCCGGCATGGGCCTGACACAGCTCGTGCACGCGCAAAAGCCGCGCCGCCTGAATGCGGAACTGGTTCCCGCCTGGACGGCGAGAACTTCCAACTAACCTGCAACGATGATGAAGCTGCTGTCCCTAGCGGGTGGTGATCACCTTGCCGGGGTTCATGATGCCGGCGGGGTCAAAGGCGTGTTTGATGCGTCGCATCAGGTCCATTTCAATGCCAGGCCTGATCGCGGCCAGCTCGTCGCGCTTCAACTGGCCGATGCCATGTTCGGCCGATATCGAGCCGCCGAGCGACAATACGATGCCGTGCACGATCTCGTTCATATCCCGCCAGCGACCGATGAATTCAGCTTTGTCCGCACCAACCGGCTGGGAAATATTGTAGTGGATGTTGCCATCGCCCAGATGGCCGAAGGCGCAGACGCGGGCGCCGGGAATGGCGGCAAGAACGGCCTTTTCCGCCGTTGCCATGAATTCCGGTATCTTCGACACCGGAACGGAAACGTCGTGTTTGATAGAGCCGCCTTCCGGCTTTTGCGCATCCGACATGCTTTCGCGCATATGCCAGAGCGCCTGACGCTGCGCTTCCGATGAAGCGATCACCGCATCCTCGACCAGCCCGGCCGAAAAACCGCGCTCCAACAGCGATTGCATCATTGTTTCAGCCGTCTCAGCCGAATCGGAGGTGGAGATATCGATGAGCGCGTACCAGTCATGCGGCGTTTGTAGCGGATCGCGCACGCCGGGAATATGTTTGGCGGTGAATTCCACGCCGATGCGCGGCATCAGCTCAAAACCGGTCAGCGCTGTGCCGCAGAGGTTTGAGGCCATTTCGAACAGCTTCAACGCATCGTCGGTGGATCGAAGACCGGCAAAACCCACCTGATGGCCGAGCGGCACGGGGAAAAGCTTCAGCACCGCACCGGTGATAACGCCGAGCGTGCCTTCCGAACCGATGAAGAGATCGCGCAGATCGTAACCCGTATTGTCCTTTTTCAGCCGGCGAAGCCCGTCCCAGATTTCACCTGTCGGCAGCACCACTTCAAGCCCCAGGCAAAGCTGGCGCATATTGCCATAAGCGAGAACCGCCGTGCCGCCAGCATTGGTGGCCAGATTACCGCCGATGCGGCACGAACCCTGCGAACCGAGCGACAGCGGGAACATCCGCTCCACGGTCGATGCGGCCTTGTGAATGTCGTCGAGAATGCAACCGGCATCCGCAACGATGGTATTGGCGACCGGATCGATGTCGCGGATACGGTTCATGCGCTCGAGCGAGAGGATGATGTCGGTTCCGTCAGCACGCGGCGTCTGGCCACCCACAAGGCCAGTATTGCCGGTCTGCGGCACGATGGGCGTGCCGGTCTCGCTGGCGAGCTTCAGGATGGCTGCAACCTCCTCGACAGTGCCGGGCTTGAGCAGCAGCGGTGACGCACCATGGTAAAGCCCGCGATTTTCCACAAGACGCGGCGCCATTTCCACAGCGTCGCGCACCGCGTTTTTTTCGCCGACAATGGCAGTGAAGCGGTCGAGGATGTCGGAGGAGGGGGCTGCGATTGTCATTGGCGTCTCGCTGTCATTTGAAACGGTGGGCGAAATGGTGAAGTACCGTCAGCCTCGCGGCGCGGCGGCGCGGGAAAGGCGGTCATTGATCGCCTCTCCAAGACCGTGGCCGGGAATGGTTGTGACCGCGATTGTCGCGGCACCGCTCGCGTCGGCTGCTTTGAGATAATCGAACAGATTGGCGGCCGCCTCGGCAAGGTCGCCGGAAGGGCTGAGGTCGAGAACGGTACGGGCCGTCTCTTGTCCCTCAACCGCGATGCCGCCGAACCGGATCAGTGCCTCGTCGGAAGAAACGGACGTCGCGTCGAGGCGAACGGCTGCACCGGGCGCATAATGCGAGGCGAGCATTCCGGGTGCCTCGATGGCGGCTGATGCCTTTTCCGGCCGTTCGAGCTGGGTGCCGGTGATGCGCTCGATCTCCTCGGTGACGATGCCGCCGGGACGAAGCAGCCGCACCCGCCCGTCGTCTTCCACTTTGACGATGGTGGATTCGACACCGACGGAGGCAGCACCGCCATCAAGAATGAGGTTGATCCTGTTACCGAGATCGGCCTCGACATGGGCCGCACTGGTGGGGCTGATCTTGCCGGAACTATTGGCACTGGGCGCAGCAAGAGGTTTGTCGAACCGGCGGATCAGATCACCGGCGAAACCCTGCGGCACGCGAATGCCGACGGTATCGAGCCCCGCCGTTGCGAGTGAGTGAATGCCGCTTGCCGGTTTCAGTGGCAGAACCAGCGTCAACGGGCCGGGCCAGAAGGCTTCGGCGAGGCGTCGCGACACGGGATCGAAAACCGCATAACGTTCGGCCATGGCGATATCGGCCATATGGCAGATCAGTGGATTAAACTGCGGCCTGCCTTTCGTTTCGTAAATGCGGGCAATGGCCGCCGGATCTGTTGCGTCCGCAGCAAGGCCGTAGACGGTTTCCGTGGGCAGGGCGATTGGCTGGCCGCGGGAAAGCTCCTCGACAGCCGCCTGCAAGGCGGTTTCCCGCTCGTTTTCGATATCGATATGACGCGCCATGATGCTGCCTTTCAGGGCGTCAATAGCGTATTTCAGGGCCTTATGGAAAGCGCTATCGTGGCTTTTATATTGCCTTGATGATCTTGCGCATCTCATCCGAGCGGGCGCCGAGCATAAGCACGTTTTTGAGCGCTACGCGCGGGTCGTGGGTCTGGAACAGCAGGCCGCCGCGATGGAAGGAGGTATCGATGGCGACGTTCTTGTTTGGAAGCGCGTTGATGGCGACTGCGAAATACATCCGCGAATAGCGCGCATCGATGTTTTCGAAGAAGTTCTCGGCCCCGCTCAACTCGGCGAAGAAATTCGCGAAATAGAATGACCAGAGCACATGGCGCTCGGCGTCGAAACTGGTTTTCGCTGCCGTGACATGGCAATAGCCGAGATGCGGCCGCTCATCCAGCAGATGGTGGAAAACCATCTTGGGAAAACGGATGGACTGGTGAAAGCCATTGAGACGGCTATGGGTGGCGTCGGCAGCAGCCTCGAGCTTGCGCCCGGTCATCGCCGCCACTTCTTCATGGCTGTAATAGACGCGTTCCCTCGGCAGCCAGCGTTCTTCGTAGCGGCTGATGCGCCCGGTTCGCAGGAAATCCGAATGCGCGGTCTTTGAACGTATCGGCGTGACCGAATGTTTGCCGGCATCGAAATAACGTATGCGTGTCGCCTTCTCCACCCGGAACGCCCTCGTTGTTGTCGATCAGGCAATATAGTTTAGGGCATGTTAAAACTCCGTTGCGCCACACCCCCCGTTTTTTAACGGGTAGAGAGGGAGCTGCGCGACATCATGCGTCATATTGCGACGTTGTTTCCGGCGGGGAATAGCTGCCGGATTTCGCAGCGGAATGGCGTGCAACGGCCATTGGCGCATGTCGCAATTTGTCGCCAATGCGGAAGCCGATGTCGCTGTCTGCGCTACCGCAAATGAACGCTGATGTTTAGATGGGATCACACTTCCGCAGTCCGATAAATGGTGTGGGGCAGGGCGGTTTGATCGAGGATTTGGCCATGGAATTGCGTGATACCGTACTGCGTCAGCTGAAGAACCGCCGCGAAGGCTTCAGCCTGGAACAGTCTTTCTACACGGACCCGGATTATTTCAATCTGGACATGGAAACCATCTGGTATCGCGACTGGCTGTTTGTCGGCCATGATTGCGAAGTGCCGAAGGCCGGTAACTACATCACCGTTCAGGTCGGCGCCTATTCCGTCGTCATCATTCGCGGTCGCGACGGACAGATTCGCGCCCTCCATAATTCCTGTCGCCATCGCGGTTCCCGCGTCTGCTCTTCTCATAAGGGCCAGTCCGCACGCCTCGTCTGTCCCTATCACCAGTGGACCTACGATCTGGACGGCAAGCTGCTGTTTGCCCGCCATATGGGCGATGATTTCGACAAGGCTGAATTCGGCCTGAAGCCGGTCCACTGCGAAACCGTTGCCGGTTACGTCTTCATCTGCCTGGCAGACCAGCCCGCCGATTTCGCGCCGATGCGCGCCGAGGTCGAAAGCTACATGGCGCCGCATCGCATCTGGGAAGCCAAGGTCGCGCACGAAAGCACGATCATCGAAAAGGGTAACTGGAAGCTCGTCTGGGAAAACAACCGCGAGTGCTACCATTGCGCCGCCAACCATCCGGAACTCTGCCGCACCTATCCTGAAAACCCGAGCGTTACGGGTACGGACGGTGGTGCAAGCGATCCCGAGATCGGTGGCCACTGGGCACGCTGCGAGGCTGCCGGCCTGCCGAGCCGCTTCAAGATCGATCCGAAAGGCCAGTTCCGTGTTGCCCGCATGCCGCTGATCGGCGAGGCGGAAAGCTACACCATGTCGGGAAAACGCGCCGTGCGCCGGCCGCTTTCCGATGATGTCAGCATCAGCCATATCGGCGCGCTGCTTCTGTTCCATTATCCGACGACCTGGAACCACTTCCTCGGCGACCACACCATTTCCTTCCGCGTGCTGCCGCTCAACGCCAATGAGACCATGGTCACTACCAAATGGCTGGTGCACAAGGATGCGGTTGAAGGCGTGGATTACGATCTCGAGGATCTCACGCACGTCTGGAACGAAACCAACGATCAGGACCGCCGCATCGTCGAGGAAAACGCATTCGGCATCCGCTCGCCCGCTTACCAGCCCGGCCCCTATTCCATGGAAGACGAGGGCGGCGTGATGCAGTTCGTCAACTGGTATGCCGATTTCATGGTTGACCGGCTGTCGGGCGACAAGGCCCGCCTTTCGGCAGTAGCGTAACGCGAAGATGAATATGGCTGTGACCTACAAGCACATAGACGAGATGAAGCCGTGGAGCGACAAGCTCCACTTGCTGGAATGCATTTCGGTGACGCCCGAGACGCCTGACGTGATGACATTCCTGTTCCGGTCGGAGGATCAGAACTGGTTCCGTTACCTGCCGGGCCAGTTCGTGACACTGGAGTTGCCGGTAGGCAAGGAGCCGCTCTACCGCACCTACACATTGTCCTCCAGCCCGTCGCGACCCTATGCGCTGTCGGTCACGGTCAAGGCGCAGGCCACCAGCATCGGCACGCGCTGGATGTTCGACAATCTGAAGCCCGGCATGAAAATCCGGGCGCTCGGCCCGCTCGGCGATTTCTCTTATGTACGGCATCCCGGCGACAAATACCTGTTCATCTCGGCCGGCTCCGG
This sequence comes from Rhizobium sp. Root491, assembly GCF_001427205.1. NCBI lineage: Bacteria > Pseudomonadati > Pseudomonadota > Alphaproteobacteria > Hyphomicrobiales > Rhizobiaceae > Rhizobium > Rhizobium sp. Root491. Next base: position 735,840 of record NZ_LMFF01000001.1, on the reverse strand, counting down.
CGTGACGCCGATGATGTCGATGGTGCGCGACATGAGCGACCGCGCGCCGCAGAGTGACATCGCCTTCATCAATTGCTCGCGCTCGCCATCCGATATCGTGTTCCGTCACGAGCTGGAATATCTTGCCCGCTTCATGCCGAAACTGTCGCTCGGTTTCATCGTGGAAAATTGCGGCCGCACTGATCTCTGGTCCGGCTTGAAGGGCATGGTCGACAAGGCCAAGATTGCGCTTCTGTCGCCTGATTTCATGGATCGCACGGTGTTCTGTTGCGGACCGGAGCCTTTCATGGCCGCCATCCGCTCCATGCTGGATGCTTCCGGCTTCGACATGAGCCGTTACCACCAGGAAAGCTTTTCGCCAGCCGCCCCGGTTGTTGTGGGCGAGAGTATTCACACCGTGGCGGATGGCGAAGCACTCTCGATGGTGGGGTTTACGCTTTCCGGCAAGGAAGTGCCGTGCCAGCCCGGCCAGACCGTTCTGATGACGGCGCGCGCCGCCGGTGTGCGCATCGGTGCCGCCTGCGAATCGGGGATTTGCGGCACCTGCCGGGTGCTGAAGCTCTCCGGCGAGGTGGAGATGAACCACAATGGCGGCATTCTCGATGACGAAATCGATGAAGGCTATATCCTCGCCTGCTGCTCGCGGCCGTTGACCGACGTGAAGGTGGAAGCCTGAGCGCACGAAATCCTGCGTCTTATGCGGGAATCTATTTTTGAACCGGAACCAAAGGTCTTAAAACTCGTTTGCACGTCATCGAATTCTTTTCGGGTGTTTCAATGGGGCTGCCCCTACCTCCGACAAGACCGAGTAGTTAGAAAGCGCGGTTCAACGCGCTACAGCAAACGGAGGAAAGATCATGATGAATTTCCGCACGACGAGCGTCGCTACGGCGGTTGTCCTGTTCCTGACAAGCTTCACGCCGTCGCAGGCGTTCCAGGCGCCTGTTCCGATGGCAAAGCCGGCAATCTCAACCGAGAATGTAGTGCCGGTGCAGTACCGTGAATGGGACCGCCGAGGTGACCGTAGATACGGCGACCGCATGTATCGTCCGCGCCCGTCGCGGGACGGATATTATAACGGCCATCGCGGCTATCGCGACCGCCGTCCGGGTTACCGCTATCACAACGGAATGTGGTTCCCGCTGGCGGCCTTCGCCACTGGCGCAATCATTGGCGGTGCCATGGCGCAGCCGAGACCGGCCTATGGCGGCAGCCATGTTGCCTGGTGCCAGAACCGTTGGCGCTCTTACCGCGCCTACGATAACAGCTACCAGCCGAACAGCGGTCCGCGTCGTGTATGTGTATCTCCATACAGCCGTTAAGCACGCCTTTCGAAAGCCCGGATCTGATCCGGGCTTTTGCTTTCGGGTGGCGAGTTTCGGTAACCGAAGCGTGACAACGCCGTTAATGCTGGGTTCAGGCGAAAGCGCCTAGCCTGCAACCTGTGATGTTCCAGCCAGCACCGACAAACTGGCTGGATAAAAAGAAAAAGGTGTTATTATTCACGTGCAACGGCCTGTCGACCGTCGTGAATGGAGGAAGTCAGATGAGAAGCTATGTGAAGAATATCCTGGCTGTCGGTCTTTCTGCAATCGTGGTTGCAGGAGCGATTGTTCCCGCTGAGGCAATGCCATTGCTGATGGCGCCGAAGAGTGTCGAGACCCTGGGTAACGATGCCGGCAAGAATGTCGTCAATGTGCAATACTGGCGCGATCGTGACTATCGTGGCGGCTGGGGCGGCGAACGCCGCGGCTGGTACGGCGGCCATCGCGGTTATCGCGACTACCGCCCGGGTTATCGTCACCACGACGGTTACTGGTTCCCGCTCGCAGCCTTTGCGACGGGCGCGATCATCGGCGGCGCACTGTCGCAGCCGCGCGAAGTCTACCGCCCGGTTCCGGAATATCGCCCGCGTCCGGTCTACCGCGAATATCGTCCGGTCCGTCGTGCCGGCATGAGCCAGGCGCATGTGAACTGGTGCTATGGCCGTTATCGGTCCTACGATGCCTATAGCAACACGTTCCAGCCCTACAATGGCCCACGCCAGCCCTGCTATTCGCCTTACAGCTGATAGCACTACTCCGTCACTCCGGCCTTCATCCGGCAAGACGGAGTAGGGATTGACCAGCCTGATAGTTATTACGAGCCGCCCGGATACGGGCGGCTTTTTGTTTTCACAGAATGCGCGCCCGCTTCAGCACGAACCAGGCAAGCATAACCGAAATCACGATGAAGATGCTGGCCGCCATCGTGCCGCCGGTGCCGACCGTAAATGGCAACTCATCCGTGTTCATGCCGAAGAAGCCGGTGACCAGCGATGGCGGCAGCAGGAATGCCGTCATCAGCGACAGGATATAAAGATGCCGGTTGGTTTCGGACGAGAGCTTGGAATCGATTTCCTCGTGCAGCAGCCTTGCGCGTTCCTGTAGGGCGTAGACATCGTGATCGACGGCCTCGAGGCGGCCCATCAGCCGCGAGGCGACATCCTCGAAACCGTCAGGCATCTCGTCCTCATCGGCGGCAGACGCCCGCCGCATCAGGGTGAGCACCGTGCGCAGATGCCGATGGAGGCGAACGACCGTGCGCCTGAGCGGCGCAAGCCGCCGCCGCTCGTCGCGGTTTTCGCTGTCATAGACCAGGTCCTCGATGGCGTTCAGCTCTTCGGTCGTTTCCATCACCAGGCTGATCAGCGAACGCTGGAATTCCGCGACGAGGCCTTCGAAGACATGGGCCGGCGTGAGGTAGCGGTTGGAATTCTTGTCGACTGCCGCTTTCAGCCGGTCGACTGAGCGCAACGGTTGCAGACGGGTGGTAATGATGAAACGGTCGCTGACCGCGAAATGCAGCCAACCGAAATCACGCGTTTCCTGATCGAACTCGCGCTGGAAATCGACCAGCGTCCCATAAAGTGACTTTTCATCCACCGTGATGGACGGATGGGTTTCATGGGTGGTGAGGCTTGCCAGCGCTGCCGGATCGAGACCATCGATCGTTTCGAGAAAGCCCGCCACCCGCTGATCCGCGAGATTGAGGTGCAGCCAGAAGAAGCCCTCGCATTGCGCCATCTCGCCAAAGCCCGCATCGGGCGCAAGCCGCCGGCATGGCGCCGTTCCGGGGTGGAATTGATAGGCCCAGACAAGGCCGGGGATAGCGGGCGTTATGGGATCCATCAAGGCAGTCCTGACCGGCGGAATGGGAGGGGAGGCGTCCGTCGCCCCAAGACGGAAACGGCAGCGGTGGCACGGCACCTGTCAGCGCATGCTGAGCAAATTCATATGACAGTTTTATAACAATCCCGCTTAAAAGGCGGGAATTTTCAAATTGACGTTTACGTAAAAATCATTTAGCCCGAAAGCAACAGCACGATAGGCAAGAGCTTCGGGAGGAGGCAGCATGTATACCGCGCCGGTGGATGATATCGCCTTTACACTCAAACATGTGGCGGGTCTGCAAGACGCGTTGTCCAGAGGTGCTCTGGGAGACCTCGATGAAGATGTGGTCGATGCCATATTACAGGAGGCCGGCCGTTTCGCCACCGAGCAGGTCGCGCCGCTTGCCGATATAGGCGACCGACAGGGCGCGCGGCTGAGCGACGGCAAGGTCTCAACGCCGGACGGCTGGGCCGATCTTTACCGGCGCTGGGCTGAGGCCGGCTGGAACAGCCTCACCGCACCGGAAGAATTCGGCGGCCAGAACCTGCCGCATATGCTGAATGTCGCCGCACTCGAAATGTGGAATTCCGGTTCCATGGCTTTCGCGCTTGCGCCGACGCTCACCATGGGCGCGGTGGAAGCTCTCGTTGCCCACGGTAGCAACGACCTGAAGCGCATCTATCTTCCCAAACTCGTCTCTGGCGAATGGACCGGCACGATGAACCTCACCGAACCGCATGCGGGATCGGACCTTGGCGTGCTGAAAACCCGTGCCGAGCGTAATGGTGACGGCACCTACCGCATTTTCGGGCAGAAGATTTTCATCACCTGGGGCGAACATGACGCCGCGGACAATATCATCCACCTCGTTCTCGCCCGCCTGCCGGATGCGCCGGCCGGCACGCGCGGAATTTCGCTGTTCCTCGTGCCGAAATTCCTGCCCGAAGACGATGGCACGCCGGGCAGCCGCAACGACGTCTTCTGCCATTCGCTGGAGCACAAGCTCGGCATTCACGGTTCGCCCACCTGCACGATGATCTTCGGGGACGGAAAGTTTGGCGAAGAGAAGGGTGCCTTGGGCTGGCTAATCGGCGAGGAGAACAAGGGTCTCGCCTGCATGTTCACCATGATGAACAACGCCCGCCTTGCCGTTGGCATGCAGGGCGTGGCGATCTGCGAGGCGGCGACACAGAAGGCAATCGAATACGCCAGGGAACGCACGCAGGGCAAGGCGCCCGGCTGGCAGGGTTCGGGCATGAGCCCTATCATCGAGCATCCCGATATCGCCCGTACGCTGTTGACGATGAAAGCGCTGACGCAAGGGGCGCGCGCCATCTCCTTCAACTGCGCCCACGCCATCGATATGGCGCATGCCGCCGAGGACGTGGCTGAACGCGCCCACTGGCAGGAGCGCGCAGCTCTTTTAACGCCAATCGCCAAGTCCTTCTCCACCGATGCCGGTGTCGATGTCGCTTCCATGGGCATTCAGGTGCATGGCGGCATGGGCTTCATCGAGGAAACCGGTGCGGCGCGTTACCTGCGCGATGCCCGCATCGCGCCGATCTACGAAGGCACCAACGGCATTCAGGCGATCGACCTGGTGGTGCGCAAGCTGCCGCTTTCCAATGGCGCACAGGTGCGCGGTTTCATCGCAGAATTGCGTGAAATCGTCGCCCGAACTGCTGCCTCGAACCGCAGCGATCTCGGCGAGACTGCCCGTTATCTCGAAACGAGTCTCACCGATCTCGAAACGGCGACCGACTGGTTGCTGGAACGCCTGAAAGCGGGCGAAACCGAAACCGCGCTCGCCGGTGCCACGCCCTATCAGCGCCTCTTCGGGCTGGCGCTCACCGGAGCCTATCTTGCCAAGGGCGCCCTGGCCCAGGTGGATGACGGCAGGGGAGCGCATCGCGCATCGCTCTGCCGGTTTGCGGCGGAAAACCTGCTGGCGGAAACGGCAGCGCTGAGGGATCGCGTCATCGCCGGTGCAGCAAGCCTTGCCGCCGCCCGCGCCGTACTGGGTTAAGGAGAAAACCATGTCGGACGACCATATTTTAGTCGAGCGGGTCAGTCATGCGCCTGACGTTATGACCATCCGCTTCAACCGGCCGGAAAAGAAAAATGCCATCACCGATGCAATGTATCTGCGCATGGCAGAGGCTCTGAAGGCCGCCAATGCAGACCCGGATATCCGTGTCGTCGCGTTTCTGGGTACGGAAGGTTGCTTTTCCGCCGGCAATGACATGGCCGATTTTCTTGCCTTCGCCATGTCTGGTGCAAGGGGCAAGCTCGCGGTGCTGGATCTTCTGAAGGCGCTGGCAACCTTCGAAAAGCCGCTGGTTTCGGGCGTCGATGGGTTGGCCATCGGCATCGGCACGACGCTGAACCTGCATTGCGATCTGACCGTTGCCTCCAACCGCAGCCTGTTCAAGACGCCGTTTGTGGATCTGGCGCTGGTGCCGGAAGCTGCGTCCAGCCTGCTTGCGCCAAAGCTTATCGGCCATCAGCGCGCCTTTGCCCTGCTGGCCATGGGCGAAGGTTTTACCGCCGAACAGGCCTTGCAGGCCGGAATGATCTGGAAAGTCGTGGCGCCGGAACATGTCGAAAGCGAAACGCTGGCGCTTGCCACGCGGCTTGCCGCCAAGCCGCAGCAGGCGCTGAAGATCGCCCGCGATCTCGTGCGCGGCAATCCGGCGGATGTGCTGACCCGCATCGATGAGGAAGCCCGCCATTTCACCGCGCAATTGCAGAGTGCCGAGGCGCGGGCCGCTTTCGAGGCATTCATGCGGCGTTAAGCGTTCCGGCAGGAATTCCTTGCGGTTAAGGAACCGGGTAATATGGCTTGGGTTAGATAACGCAACGTCATCCTTCGAAGGCCACCCGCCATGCGTCACTTTGTTTTCGCCCTGACCGTCCTCCTCTCCGCTGCGACTGTCGCAGAGGCGGCGGCGACCGTGCCTTTGCCGGGTTCGAGCAATAACGTCATTTTGGCGCAGTCCACGCAAGACGACAGCCCGAATTATTACTCCGGCAATTCCCGCGATCGCCAGCGCCGCGCGCGTTTCGTTTGCGTCATCACTCCACCGGACAGCGCCAATCGTCGTCGGCCCTATGTCTGCCCCATCGAGCAGGGCCGCGTTGGCGGCGCCTGCCGTTGCTCGGGCGTCGTCGGCAACGGCACTGTTGACACCGCCTGGTGATTATTTCTCGAGCGTCGCCACCGCTTCCACATGCGGCGACCACAAGAACTGGTCGACCGGCGTGACGCGCGTGACGCGATAGCCGCCCTCCACCAGAATGGCGAGGTCGCGCGCAAGCGTCAGCGGATTGCAGCTGACGGCGACGATTTTCTTCACCGCGCTGCGCGCAAGTTCCTTGCACTGGACTTCCGCACCGGCGCGCGGCGGATCGAACACAACGGCATCGTAATTCTTCATTTCGCTCGTCATCAACGGCCGGCGGAAAAGATCACGCTTTTCGATGCTGACGGGTTTCAGGCCCTGCGTGTTGCGCGCGGCGAAATCGAGCGCTTTCAGCGGCTTGTCCTCTGCCTCAACCGCATGCACGCGGCCGACGCGCGCAAGCCGCAGCGCAAACGTGCCGGAACCGCAGAAGAGATCGGCGATGCGTTTGGATTTGCCAACATGGGCAAGCACCAGTTCCGCCATGGCGTCTTCGGCCTGTTTGGTTGCCTGCGTGAAACCGCCGGCCGGTGGGGAAACCGGAATGCCGCCGAATTCGATGATCGGCTTTTGCGGTTCGATCAGGATTTCGCCTGATAGCGCGACACGGGCGATGCCACGCATGGCCAGCACCGTTTCCGTCAATGTGCGCCGCTGTTTGTCGCCGACGGATTTGATGCCGTCGACGGAAATGTCGAGGCCCGAAAGCGTTTCAAGAACGGTCATGCGGAACGGTTCGGCATTCGACGCAAGGGAAAGGCCGATTGCGCGCACGGCGTCCAGCCGCGCGACGATACCGGGCGAGGTGACGGGACATTCCTCGATGGCGACGATGTGATGGCTGTTTGCCTGGTTGAAGCCGAGCAGCAGGCCCTTTTCCGTCTTGCGGGCGGCAAACACCGCGCGGCGGCGCTCGCCGGGGCGACAGATGACTAGATCGTCTACTGGCGGCGTCAGGCCTTTCGATCTCAGCGCCGAGACCACCAGCTCCCGCTTGAAGGCGTGGTAGGGCTGGTCGGCAAAATGCTGCAGCGAACAGCCGCCGCAGGTGCCGTTAACGCCCTCGGGGCCGAAGTGGCGGCACACGGGTTCGCGGCGATCCGTGGAGGCTTCCGCAATCGAGATGATGGTGCCGGTATCCTTGACCTTGGCGATCGCCACCGTTTCGCCGGGCAGGGCGAAGGGCACATAGACCGGGCCGTCGGGACAGTGCGCAATGCCGTCGCCCTGGGCGCCAAGGCTCTTGATGCTGACGGTCTGCGTGCTCATGGCTTTTCGCCTCCGAGAAGAAATTCGATATTGCCATCGCCGCCGGAAATCGGCGAGGGGATGAGACCGAGGCTCTTCCAGCCCATGTCTTCAACGAGCCAGCGTTCCAGTTCGGCAGCAACGGCAGGCGCCGTTTCCGGCTCTTTCAACAGCCCGGCCTTGCTGATGGCATCACGGCCTGCCTCGAATTGCGGCTTGACCAGCAGAACCGCTTGCGCGCCGGAGGCGGCAAGTGCGAGTGCCGGGGCAAGGGCGAGCTTTATGGAGATGAAGGACACGTCGGAGACGATGAAGTCCACGGACCGGTCATCAATGTCGTCGGTTGTCAGGAAGCGCGCATTCAGCCCTTCCAGATTGGTCACGCGCGGATCGTTCTCGATCCGTGGATGCATCTGCCCGTGGCCGACATCGATGGAGGTGACGTGTTTTGCGCCGCGATGAAGCAATACCTCGGTGAAGCCGCCGGTGGAGGCGCCGACGTCGAGGCATTCATGGCCCTTTGGATCGAGCCCGAAGTGATCGAGCGCGGCGGTGAGCTTGAGGGCGGCGCGGGAAACATAGGCCTGCGCCGGATCGGTAATGGCGATCTTGACGTTTCCGGCAACGGTTTGGCTGGGCTTTGTGGCCGTTTTCCCGTTGACGCTCACGGTGCCGCGCGCAATCGCATCGCGCGCACGCGAGCGGCTGGCAAAGTGGCCGAGCGAAACAAGAAGCTGGTCAAGCCGTTCATTTTCAGGTGTTTTGGACATGGTCCCGTGTCAATGACCGCCAAACCCCGCAGATGCAAGCGATTTATCGCGCGCAAGGCTTCGCAACGGCACCATTTGCCGCAGCGCAGGGTCGTTTCGTGGTCGTTAAACAGCATATGCGATTAATCCAATATAAAGGCTTGTATTGCACTTTGTCTGCAAGGCCCGTGCGGCCAGTCGGAACCTGCCATGACGGCATCTCCTCCCATTTCCAAAATTGCGACCGTTGCAGCGCAGACGCTTGCTCCGTGGCATCAGGTCGCCGAGAGAGTTTGCGATGTCGCTAAAAAATTTCCCCATCAACATTAAGCTCATTGTCACCTTCTGCGTCTTGATGGGCGTTTGCCTGCTCGCCTCGGCGGTGGTCTTCTGGCAGACGCTGGGGAGCGAGCACGTCACGGTCCAGAACAACAAGGCCAACAAAATCCTGCATGCGGTTGACGGTGCGACGGCCGCAATGCTGGAACAGGCCGTCAACCAGCGCGGCTTTCTGCTGTTTCGCAGCGACAGCACCTACAACGATGTTTTCGCCCAGCGCGATCTGATGCTGAAGAAGCTTGGTGAAGCCCGTGCGCTTGCCGCCGGCCAGCCGGACATTCTGAAATCCATCGATGACATGCAGGCATCCGCCACCGTGTTCTTCAAGGAACTGGCGGAACCGCAGCTTGCCGCCCGCAAGACGACCGAAGCACCGATTTCCGAAATCATCGAGATCGGTCGCAATCAGGCCAAGGGTCAGCTCGACGGTTTCCGCGCCTCCGCCGCCAAGATCAAGGACCAGCTGAACGGCTTGTCGGCAAGCTACGCCGCACAGCAGGACGCTGCCGCACTCAACCTCAAGCTCGCACTTCTGGGTGGCGGCGCGGTTGCCGGTCTTCTGGCCGTGGCCCTCATCTGGGCGCTGTCGCGCTCCATCGTCACGCCGATCGTCGGTATGACGGCGGCTATGAGCAGGCTTGCCGACGGCGATATGACCACGGAAGTTCCGGCTCTCGACCGCAAGGATGAAGTCGGCAAAATGGCGAAGGCCGTTCTCGTCTTCAAGGAAGCCGGGCTGGAAAAATCCCGCCTTGCCAGCGAAACCGAGCGCATGCGCTCCGCAACCGAGACCGAACGCCGCCGCAACGAAGAAGAGAAGGCCCAGGACGAAGCCGCTAACGCCCTTGCGCGTGACGAGCTTGGTAAGGGTCTTGCGGCTCTGGCGGAAGGCGATCTCGCCTACCGTATCGAAACGCCGTTCGCCTCCTACATCGACCCCATCCGTATCGACTTCAACAGCGCTGTCGAAAAGCTGCAGCAGGCCATGCGCGCAGTTGGCGAGAATGCCGCTGCAATCAATGCCGGGGCTTCGGAAATGCTCTCTGCTGCCGACGACCTGTCGCGCCGCACCGAACAGCAGGCCGCTTCCATCGAGGAAACCGCCGCGGCACTGGAAGAAGTCACCACCACGGTGCGCGACAGCGCAAGGGGTGCTGAGGACGCTGGCAATCTGGTTCAGCGCGCCCGCAGCGGAGCGGAAAAATCCGGCGTCGTGGTCCGCAAGGCGGTTGCCGCCATGCGCGAGATCGAAAAATCATCAGGCGAAATCGGCAATATCATCGGCGTCATCGACGATATCGCTTTCCAGACCAACCTGCTTGCGCTGAACGCAGGCGTCGAAGCCGCCCGTGCGGGTGATGCGGGCAAGGGCTTTGCCGTCGTCGCGCAGGAAGTGCGTGAACTCGCCCAGCGTTCCGCCAATGCCGCAAAGGAAATCAAGACGCTGATCGGCGCTTCCAGCCAACAGGTGGAAAACGGCGTCAACCTCGTCGACGAGACCGGCAAGGCGCTCGAACTCATCGTGGCGGAAGTCGAGGAGATCAACGCCCATGTCAGCGCCATCGTCGTCGCTGCCCGCGAACAGGCGACTGGTCTGCAGGAAATCAACACGGCCGTGAACACCATGGATCAGGGCACGCAGCAGAATGCCGCAATGGTTGAGCAGCAGACCGCTGCCAGCCATTCGCTCGCCCGTGAAGCCGAAGCGCTCAATAGCCTGCTCGGCCAGTTCAAGGTGGGCGGCGTTCGCGGTGCCGTTGCCGGCGCCGGCGGATATTCTGCTCCTCGCCAGTCCTCGGTGAAGCCTGTCTACCAGTCCGCACCCGCCGCACCAGTCAGAAAAGCCGCAGTGAAGCCTGCCTCCACAACCGCAAGGCCGGTCGCTTCACCCGCCCGCGCCCTTGGCCAAAGCCTCGCCCGCGCCTTTGGCGGCAAAGCGGAAGCGCCGGCTGCCAAGGATCAGGACTGGACGGAGTTCTGAGCCTGACGGTCACGATCATCAAGCGTGAATCAGGGGGCTGTGAAGCCCCCTTTTTGTTGCTAGATTTACGGCGCGAGCACTCAACCACGCGTTCTGTCGCCGTTTCTCAACAAAGGTGATTTCGAGATGGCACCTAGCATCAAGTTGAAAGTTCTGGATGGTGCATATGGGGTGGCCCGACTTGAGGCATCTGAAGCCATTCCGGCCTGGGCCGATGGCGGTGGCTTCGTCAGTATCACCCGGACTGATGATGAGCTTTCCATCGTCTGCCGGGAAGATCGTATACCTGGGCATGTCAGATCTGATACGGGTTGGTCCTGTCTAAAGCTACAGGGGCCATTTGCCTTCGATGAAACGGGCATCGTCTTGTCCGTTATCGAGCCGCTCTCGACCAATGAGATCGGTATATTCGTGGTTTCGACTTTCGATGGCGACCACCTGCTTGTGAAATCGAACGATCTGGAAAAAGCTTTCGTTCTGCTGAAAAATGCAGGGCATTCGCTCATCTAATATCCATTTCGCAGCGACACTGATGCACTATGCGTTGGTGGGACGATGATAGTCACGCGGCATGATCGGCCCGCACGGGGTGCCATACGGAAATGTCGCGCGGGGCATCTAGAAGCTCGGGCAAGGCATCGTGCCACGCCTGCCGATAGGGACGATGGATCTGAACGTCGAGTACGTCCTGATGGTCGCTCCAGGTCTCGTGCAGCAGGAAGTGGTTTTCGTTCTCGCCGTCGCGATGCAGGGTCGCATTCACAAAGGTGTCCTCGTGTCGCATGGCGTCGAGCAGATCATTCAGCAATCCTAGAAAACGTTCGCGCTGATCGGCACGGACCTTGAAGCCGATGAGATAGGTGGTGTGCATGGATAGTTACTCCTTTGTACCGTTCATCAGGGCGGCGCGGGTCTCGGCGTCGGCCGGGTAGAAACATTCCAGCACCAGCTCGGACAACGTCACATCCGTGGCGGTTCCGAAAACCGTGGTGGTCGAAATGAAGCGCAGCACGCCCCCGGACAACGGATCGCGTAGTTCGAGCGGTATCGCCAGCGGATCGGCCCCGGCGGAATGCCGTGGAGCTGCAGGCGCGGGATAGGCGGAAAGTTCCGCATGCAGCCGGGAAAGCGTCTCGTCTCCGGTATCTTCGACTTGGCGGCGTAGGCGATCCAGCAGGTGATGCCGCCATTCGGCAAGATTGACGATGCGTGAACTCAAGCCATCAGGATGCAGGCTCAGCCGCAATACATTGAGGGGCGAGTGAAGCAGGTCTTCGGATATGCCGGCGAGAAGCGATTTGATCGCATCATTGGCAAGAACCAGATTCCAGTGGCGGTCGACGGCAAGTGCCGGGAAAGGCATGTGGCCCTGCACCACGGTTTCGACGGCCTTACGAACGGCCGTCATATCAGGCGCATCCAGTGATCGTTCGGAATGGATCGGCGCATAGCCTGCCGCCAGCATCAGCCGGTTGGCGGCGCGGGCTGGCATGGAAAGCTGCTCTGCCAGCCTCGCCAGCATTTCACGGCTGGGCGAAGATCGCCCGCTTTCCACAAAACTCAGATGGCGCGCCGATATCTCGGCATCGGACGCCAGATCGAGCTGGCTCAATCTGCGGCGCGCCCGCCATTCCTTAAGCACCTGGCCGACATGTTCTTGATGATGTGTCATGCCCCGCAGCCTAGCAGAAGATATCGGCAATGCGATTACCTCGCAGGTAATTGTTCTGCGTCACAGCCCCCGGCATGCTCAGGCCGTCAACCAAAAGGAGCGCAATCATGACGCAACATCTCGCAATCGCCGAAACCTACCTCGCTGTCTGGAACGAGGAGAACGATGAACGCCGCCAGCGCCTCGTCAGCCAAGGCTGGGCTGAAATGGCGTGCTATACAGATCCTTTGATGCAGGGTGAGGGGCAGCAGGGGATTGCCGCGATGATCGAGGCGGCGCGGCAGAAATTTCCGGGATATCGCTTTGTGCTCACAGGCACCCCGGACGGCCACGGCAACTTCACCCGTTTTTCATGGCGTCTCATTTCGCCTGACGGAGAAGATGTCGCCGGCGGAACCGATGTCGTCAGCCTAAATGCCGAGGGGCAGATTGAAAATGTCGTCGGTTTTCTCGATGTCGCCGCATCCTGAGGCAGAGGCGGGTCGTCCCGCCTTCTGTCCCGTTAATGCTGTCAGCCGGCGAAACCGACGCCGGCCTGACGCTGGCCGAGCGCATTGAACACGGTGGAAACGATGCCGGCGCGGTCTAGGCCGGCATTGGCATACATGGTCTCGGGCTTGGCCTGCTCCACCCAATGGTCGGGCAGCGTCAGGGTCCGAACCTTCGGGCCATGGTCGACCAAGCCTGCGCTTGACATGAAATGCAGCACATGTGCACCGAAACCGCCGACAGAGCCTTCCTCGATTGTCACCAGAACCTCATGATGAGCGGCAAGCTGGCGGATGAGGTCGAGGTCGAGCGGCTTGGCGAAGCGCGCATCGGCAACCGTGGTCGAAAGTCCGGCGGCATCGAGGTCTTCGGCAGCCGCCAGGCATTCGGCAAGGCGTGTGCCGAAGGAAAGGAGTGCGACCTTGGTGCCCTCCTTGATGATGCGGCCCTTGCCGATCTGCAAAATCTCACCGCGTGCGGGCATCTCGACGCCCACGCCTTCGCCGCGCGGATAACGGAAGGAAATCGGGCCTTCATCATAGGCTGCGGCTGTGCGAACCATATGTTTCAGCTCGGCCTCGTCGGACGCCGCCATAACCACCATGCCGGGCAGGGTGGCAAGGAATGTGGTGTCGAAAGACCCGGCATGGGTCGGTCCGTCTGCGCCGACGAAACCGGCACGGTCGATGGGGAAGCGCACGGGCAAGCTCTGGATCGCCACATCATGCACCAGCTGGTCGTAACCGCGTTGCAGGAAGGTGGAATAAAGCGCGCAGAACGGCTTGTAGCCATCCGCCGCAAGCCCCGCCGCGAAGGTGACGGCGTGCTGCTCGGCAATACCGACATCGAAGGTGCGGGCCGGGAAAAGCTCGGCCATCTTGTCCAGCCCGGTACCATTAGGCATGGCGGCGGTGACGCCGATGATCTTGTCGTCGAGGGTCGCTTCCTGGATAAGCGCTTCGGCAAACACGCTGGTATAGCTCGGCGCATTCGGCTTGGCTTTCGCCTGCGCGCCGGTAATGACATCGAACTTGTTGACGCCGTGATATTTGTCCGCTGCCGCTTCTGCTGGCGCATAACCCTTGCCCTTCTGCGTCACCACATGGATGAGAACAGGGCCTTTCTGGTTGTCGCGCACATTGCGCAGCACAGGCAGCAGGTGATCGAAGGAATGACCGTCGATCGGGCCGATGTGATAGAAGCCAAGCTCCTCGAACAGCGTGCCACCGGTCACGTAACCGCGCGCATGGGTCACGGCGCGGGTAATGGCGCGGTCGATGGTCTTGCCGAGATAGGCGGTGAGTTTCTTGCCGAAATCGCGAAAGCCCATATAGGTGCGGCCGGAGGCCAGCCGCGCGAGATAAGCGCTCATCGCGCCCGTCGGCGGCGCAATCGACATGTCGTTGTCGTTGAGGATGACGATCAGCCGCGCGTCGAGCGCACCGGCATTGTTGAGCGCCTCAAACGCCATACCCGCAGACATGGAGCCATCACCGATGACGGCGATAACCTTGCGGTCGCTCTGATCCAGCCCCGCAGCCACCGCCATGCCGAGACCGGCGGAAATGGAGGTGGAAGAATGGCCGGCGCCAAAATCGTCATATTCGCTCTCGGCCCGACGCGTGAAACCGGAAAGCCCGCCTTCCTGGCGCAGCGTGCGGATGCGCTCGCGACGGCCGGTCAGGATCTTGTGCGGATAACATTGGTGGCCGACATCGAAGATCAACCGGTCTTCCGGCGTGTTGAACACCTTATGGATGGCAATCGTTAGCTCCACCACGCCCAGACCGGCACCCAGATGCCCGCCGGTGCTCGACACCGCGTCGATCATCTCGTCGCGCAACTCCCTTGCCAGTTCCGGCAGGTCGCGATCGTCGATCTCCTTGAGATCGGATGGAAAATTCACCCGGTCAAGCAATGGGGTCTGTGGCATTCCGGTCAATCGTTCGGCCTTTTCTCGTGTCAGCGGCGGGCACCAGTGCGTCTTTCATATGGAAAGCCAGCAGTTGAGCCCTGCATGTCGTTCACTTCTATAGAATTTCAACCCTCCGGCAAAGGGACAAACTCTTCTTCGTCGCCGGGAACGATATCGAAGCGTCCGGTTCTCCACTCCTGTTTGGCCTGCTCTATGCGTTCTTTTGATGACGAAACGAAGTTCCACCAGATGTAACGGCGCTGGTTGAGTGCCGCACCGCCGAAGATCATGATGTGACAGCCGCCGCTGCCGCTCTGTAATGTGATGTCGTCGCCGGGCCGGAAGACGAGCAACTGGTCGGCGGCAAAAACGTCACCTGCGACATCCAGAGAACCGGAAAGAATGTAGATCGCCCGTTCCTCATGGTCGGCGGAGAACGGGAATTTCACACCCGGTTCCAGCGTCAGGTCAACGTAAAGCGTGTCAGTAAAAGCCGAAACGGGGGAAGTGAGGCCTTCGAAATCACCGATAACGACCCGGCCGGATGCGCCCTTGATATCGATCAGAGGCATGTCTTCCCGGGCGGTATGGGAAAAGGCCGGAGCGATTTCCTCCATATGATCGGGGAGGGCAAGCCAGGTCTGCAGGCCGGACATGGAAAGCGGATGGCCGCGCAGGTTTTCCGGCGTGCGCTCCGAATGCACGATTCCGCGCCCCGCCGTCATCAGGTTGATGTCGCCGGGCCGGATGACCAGTTCGGTGCCGAGACTGTCGCGATGCTTGATTTCGCCGTCAAACAGATAGGTAACGGTGGAAAGCCCGATATGCGGATGCGGCTTGACATCCAGCGCCTCGCCCGCCTTCAGGATGGCCGGACCCATGCGGTCGAAAAAGATGAATGGGCCGACCAGCCGCCGCTGCCGCGTCGGCAGCGCCCGCCGCACGGCGAAGCCGCCAATATCGCTGGTGCGCGGAATGATGAGGTTTTCGATGGCGTCGCAGGCGAAAGCATCACCCGCGACAGGATCGTTGCCGGGAAAGAAGGACATCCGAAGCTCCTCGTATCGTTACACGCAAGCTTACCACGAACGATACGACGTGGGAGCGCCGTAATGTTGAACGCTGTGTCGCCCCCGTTCAACAGGACGTGTTTATTCGCCGTCCAGCGGCTCCACGCCCTGCGGTTTTCCGGCGCGGTCGAGACGGATTTTCTCGATACGCTTTTCGGCGGCGTTCAACAGCGTCTCGCAATGTTTTTTCAGGGCTTCGCCGCGCTCGTAGATGGCGATAGACTCGTCCAGCGCCACGTCTCCGCGCTCCAGGCGTGCAACAATGCTTTCCAGCTCGGCGACGGCCTTTTCGAAGGAATAACCGCTGACATCGGCTGTGTTGGCATTTTCCGTCATTTTCAACCCTTCATCATTCTCAAAATATGCATGGCCGCCGATTCCGCCAGCCCTTCCAGATCATAACCGCCTTCAAGCAGGCTGACGACCCGGTTCGAGGCGTATTTGTCTGCCATTTCCAGCAGCCGCCCCGTCGCCCAGTCGAAATCCTCGCCCACCAGATTGATCTGCGCCAGCGGATCGCGGTGATGCGCGTCGAAACCGGCGGAGATGATGATGAGATCGGGCGAAAAATCGGCAATCGCCGGCAGGACGCGGGATTTGAACGCCTCGCGAAAATACTCGCTGCCGGTATTGGGGGAAAGTGGCGCGTTGACGACATTGTTCTTCACGCCAGTTTCGTTTTTATCGCCGCTCCACGGGTAAAGCGGCATCTGGTGGGTGGAACAGAACAGCACTGACGTGTCGTTCCAGAAGATATCCTGCGTACCGTTGCCGTGATGCACGTCCCAGTCGATGATGGCGACGCGCTCTGCGCCGTGCACCTTCTGGGCGTGACGGGCGGCGATTGCTGCATTGTTGAAGAGACAGAACCCCATGGCCTTTGCGGTTTCCGCATGGTGGCCGGGCGGGCGGGACGCAACGAAGACGTTGTCGGCGGCACCCGTAAACACGTCATCTACCGCCACCATCGCAGCGCCAATACCGGTCAGCGCCGCTTGCAGGCTTTTCGGCGAGACATAGGTGTCGGCCTCGACGCGGTTGATCTCGCCATCTTCCTCGGGAATCTGGCGCATGACGGACAGCAGATGCTCCTCCGGATGCGCCAGAAGCACGGCATCCTCGTTGGCCTGCGGCGCTTGCTTGCGGACCAGCCGCTCGAAATTCGGATGTTCGAGCGCAATGTTCAGAGATCGCAGCCGATCCGGCCGCTCGGGATGGCCTTCCGGCGTGATGTGTTCAAGGAAGATCGGATGTTCGTAAAGACGGGTCGCCATTCTCTAATCCTCCCGAAATAAGCTGATCAAGCGCGCTGCGGCAAAAGCGGATAACCGACCATCACAGCGCGGCCGGCAAGGGCGGCAAGCACGGCCTTCAACGCATCGCCGGGAATGAAGGCGAGCGAACCCATGAACGCCTTTTCAAACCCGAGCCCGACCACCAGCGCCAGATAGGAGATGCCGAAGGCATAAAGCACGACCACGCCGCCGGCGAGGCTTGCGATGAAGAAACCGATACCCTGCGTCAGAGCCGACTGGCCGCGATTGACGAGTTTTTCCGAGAGCGTGCCGGTGACGAAAGCGGCAGCAATCCAACCGATCAGGAAGCCCGTGGTCGGAGTGGTGAAGATGGAAAGGCCGCCGCGTCCGCCTGAAAGGACTGGCAGGCCGATGGCGGCGATGAGGATGGTCAGAAGAACCGCGAGCGTGCCGCGTTTCGCCCCCAGCACGACACCGGCCAGCATTACGCCAAGCGACTGCGCGGTGATGGGCACCGGAATGAAACCAAGCGTGATCGGCGGCAAAAGTCCGAGTGCGATGATGATGGCGGAAAACAGCGAGATCAGCACAAGGTCGCGGGTCGTCATGGCTCGGGAACTCCGGATGGTTGTTTTGCCGTCAGCTTTGGCCTCTGAAACCGCGCGCGTCAATGGCGTCGGCGATGGCATCCGCATCCTTCAACGTCATAATGACGAGCGGCACGATGATCGTGGCCAGCCGAACGGGGAGGCCGCGCGCGCGGTGCGCATCGCGCACCGCATGGTAACGATTGACGATCTCCGGCACGAAGCGCACGACGAGCCCGACCGCGAGCCCGATATCGGCCGCCTTGACCAGCCCCAGCCTTTCCAGCGGGGCGGCGGCAAGCGCGATTTCGTCCATGAATTGCGAAATGCTGACGGTGATGGTGACGGCGGTGGCGAGAAGCGCCAGTGCAGTCAGCCGCAAAAGATTGACACTCGCATCGTGTACCGGAAGCAGCAGATAGCTGAAGGCGGCAACGAGGAGAATGGTCAGCATCACCGGGCGTAGCCGCAGGCCGATCTCGCGGAATTGCAGCCGCGTCTCGCGCAGAATGGCGGCGGCCACAACGACGGCGCATCCCAGCAAAAGCAGATCGCGGGTGAGAAACAGCGCAATGCTGAAAACCATCAGCGTCACGAGCTTGAGGCGCGGAGAGACGCGGTAGAGCCAGCCCGTGCCTTCGACATGCAGGGACTTCATCGCGACGCAACCTCCAGATAACGTGCCACCGCCTCTTCGGGGTTGGCGTCTGCAACAAGCTCGCCTTCGTGAAAAACCAGTACGCGATCGAAGCCGGAAAGCAGCGGCAGATCGTGGGTGATGACGACAAGCGCCTGCGACAGTGCAGCCATTGTCTTCTCAACGATCGCGCGGTTTTTGAGGTCGAGCTGATTGGTCGGTTCATCGAGAATGAGGATTTGCGGTTCAGTGACGAGCAGGGCGGCCAGCGCCGCCAGCTGCAATTCGCCGCCGGAAAGCTCGTGCGCGCGCCGTTCTTCCAGATGAGCGATACCGAGCCGGGCAAGCACGGCCTTGACCCGTGTTTCTGTCTCCGTCTTGCCGATGCCGAGTCGCTTGAGGCCGAAGGCGACATCGTCGCGTATGATCGGCAGGATGATCTGGTTCTGCGGATTCTGAAAGATGAAACCGACTGCCTGCAATACCGCTCTCGCATCTTTGACGGTGTCGAGACCGTTCACCGACACCTTGCCGCGCGTCGGCTTTGTCAGACCATTGATCAGCCGCGCAAAGGTGGTCTTGCCCGAGCCGTTGAGGCCGATCACGCCGATACGCCGTTCAGTCAATGTCAGGGACACGGGCTGTAAAGCCTGCCTGCCCTCGAAGGCGACGCCTGCGGTGTCGAAACGGATTTCCAAAATTGATGCATCCCTCTATCGCTTTCCGGTTCTATATCGTGTCATCAACAGAAGTGAAACAAAGAACAAAAAAAGAACATTGCAATCCTGAAAAAGCCGTCATACCTTCTGCTTTATGACGATCAAGGTTTCAAACGAAGCGGCAAGGCGGATTTTTCTGGCGCGGCAGGGGCTTTGCTCTCCGCCCGGAAAGGCGCTTTCCAAGGATGGCCTGCTGCAGCTCATTACCGATATCGGTTTCGTGCAGGTGGACAGTATCGGCACGGTGGAGCGCGCCCATCACCAGATAATATTCTCCCGAAACCAGACCTACAGGCGCGAACATCTGACAGCACTGCTGGAAAAGGACCGCGCGCTGTTCGAGCACTGGACGCATGATGCCTCCATCGTGCCGACCGAATTTTACCCCTATTGGAAGCACCGCTTCCGCCGCCGCGAGCCGATCATTCAGGAGCGCTGGCGCAAATGGCATGGTGAGGGGTTCGATGCGGCTTTCGCCGAGACGCTGGAGCGCATCGCCGCCACGGGTCCTGTTCTGGCGCGTGAGTTGAAGGAGGAGGGGCATCAGTCCGGCGGCTGGTGGAACTGGCATCCTTCCAAGACCGCACTCGAATATCTGTGGCACACCGGCAAGCTTGCCATATCCGGCCGCGTGAATTTCCAGAAGGTCTATGATCTGGCGGAGCGGGTCATTCCCGGCGAGCACCACGAAAGCGAAGTGGAGCATACGCAATTCGTAGACTGGGCCTGCCGGCAGGCGCTCACCCGGCTGGGTTTTGCCACCCATGGCGAAATCGCCGCCTTTTTTGATCTCGTTACCCCGCAGGAGGCGAGGGACTGGGTCAAGAGCCACCGTGACGAACTGTGTGAGGTCTCGCTTCTCGCAAGCGATGGCGGTGCTGCCCGTCCGTCCTATGCTTTTGCGGATTTCAGCGCCGATGTCGCCAACCTGCCGGAGCCGTCGTCCCGCGTCCGTGTGCTGAGCCCCTTCGATCCGCTGTTGCGCGACCGCAACCGCACGGAGCGGCTGTTTGGCTTCTATTACCGTATCGAGGTCTTCGTACCCGAGCCGAAACGGCAATATGGCTACTACGTCTTCCCGCTTCTGGAAGGCGACCGGCTGATCGGCCGTATCGACATGAAGGCAGACCGCAAGCGCAGCACGCTGGATGTGCGCCGCCTGTGGCTGGAACCGGGCGTGCGCGCCTCAGCGGGAAGGCTCGAGAAACTAGACGCGGAATTGTCGCGGCTTGCGAAGTTTACGGGAGTGGAGAGTGTGAATTATCTGGAGGGGTGGCGGGATGTGTAATTGCGCCTTGAGCCGGCGACTGCCTCTTCCGTCATGCTCGGGCCCGTCCCGAGCATCTGCAACGAAAAATGTATAGGATGCGTCTGCAGATCCTCGGCACAAGACCGAGGATGACGCCGGACGGGCGGAGAGGACGCCAAATCGAAGCGCCCTCGCGACGTCCCTAAATCACCCGATATCCGTTGCCGAAATCTTGATCCCGAAGCCTTCCAGCCCGACATAGTGGCGCTCGCGGGTCGTCATCAGCTTGATCGAGCTGATGCCGAGATCTTTGAGAATCTGCGCGCCGAGGCCGATTTCCAGCCACTCATTTTCGCGGGAGCGGGCCTGTGCGTGCGCTTCGTCGGGATCACGCGCCTTGCGCCGTCCGTCCACCTGGCCGACGCCGACAGAACCTTCGCGTAGATAGACGATGACGCCGCGGCCTTCTTCGGCGATCTTCTGCATATAGTGCTGCACCGGCTGGCGGTCGCCGAACACGTCGTCAGCAACGTTTTCAGGGTGCAGGCGGACGGGAATATCGACGCCATCGCGGATATCGCCGAAAATCACCGCCATATGCTGCATCCGGTCCCATGGCAGGGAGTAGGTATGCGCCTTGGCCGGTCCGAACGGGGTTTGGATGGTGAAGGAGGATTCCATCTCCACCAGCGTTTCCTTGCGCTGGCGATAGGCGATCAGATCGGCGACCGAAACATGCTTCATGCCGTGTTTTTCGGCGAAATCCAGAACCTGCGGACCGCGCATCACGGTGCCATCGTCATTGACCAGCTCGCTGATGACGCCGATGGGCGGCAGGCCGGCGAGCCGGCAGAGATCGACGGCCGCTTCGGTATGGCCGGAACGCATCAGCACGCCGCCTTCGCGGGAAATCAGCGGGAAAATGTGGCCTGGCCGTGTGAAATCCGACGCGCCGACATTCGGGTTGGCGAGATTGCGCACCGTCAAGGTGCGGTCATCCGCCGAAATACCGGTCGTCGTGCCATGCTTGAAATCGACGCTGACGGTGAAGGCGGTGGTGTGGGCGCTGTCGTTCTCCGCCACCATGGCGTTGAGGTTCAGCCTCTTTGCCTCGTCACGCGGCATGGGCGCGCAAACGATGCCGGATGTGTGGCGCACGATCAGCGCCATTTTTTCCGGCGTGCAATGAACCGCCGAAATAATCAGATCGCCTTCGTTTTCACGGTCGTCGTCGTCGGTCACGACAACGATCTCGCCAGCTTCGAAAGCGCGGATAGCGTCGACGACACGTTTCTGATCATAGGCCATTTCGGATTACCTCACTTCAACCGGCCGGTCTGGCCACGATCTCTCAAATAATGGTCGGCAACGGTGCAGGCCACCATCGCCTCGCCGATCGGCACGGCGCGGATGCCGACGCAGGGGTCGTGGCGGCCCTTGGTGCGCACATCCACATTGCGACCGTCGGTGTCGATGGACTGGCGCTCCGTCAGAATGGAGGAGGTGGGCTTGATGGCGAAGCGGGCGATGACGGGCTCGCCAGTCGCGATGCCGCCCAGAATGCCGCCGGCATGGTTCGACAGGAAAATCGGTTTGCCGTCATTGCCCATGCGCATCTCGTCGGCATTCTCCTCGCCGGAAAGCTCGGCCGAGGCAAATCCCTCGCCAATCTCCACGCCCTTGACGGCGTTGATCGACATCAGGCTGGAGGCAATATCCTGATCGAGCTTGGCGTAGATCGGCGCGCCGATGCCGGCCGGAACACCTTCCGCCACGACTTCGACGACCGCGCCGATCGACGATCCCGCCTTGCGGATGCCGTCAAGATATTCTTCCCACACCGGCACCATGGCCGGATCGGGGCAGAAGAATGGGTTCTGATCGACCTGGTCCCAATCCCAATTGTCACGGTTGATCTTGTGTTTGCCGATCTGCACCAGCGCACCGCGCACGTTGAGGCTCGGTACCACCTTGCGGGCGATTGCGCCTGCGGCAACACGCGCCGCCGTCTCGCGGGCGGAAGAGCGTCCGCCGCCGCGATAATCGCGAATGCCGTATTTCAGGTCATAGGTGAAGTCGGCATGGCCGGGGCGGAAGCTGCGGGCAATCTCGCCGTAATCCTTGGAACGCTGGTCGGTATTTTCGATCAGCATGGAGATCGGCGTGCCGGTGGTTATCATCGTCTCGCCGTCCTCATCCAGCATCACGCCGGACAGGACTTTGACGATGTCATCTTCACGGCGCTGGGTGACGAAGCGGCTTTGGCCGGGCTTGCGCTTGTCCATCCAGTGCTGCACCTCGGCAAGCGTGAAGCGGATACCGGGCGGGCAGCCGTCCACCACGCAGCCCAAAGCGGGCCCATGGCTTTCGCCCCAGGTGGTAACGCGAAAAAGATGACCGAAGCTGTTATGCGACATATTTCTCTAGACCGGAAAACGAGGGCGCGCCTGCGGACAGGGGCCGTTTAAAACAAGCGGATTTGTCATAGTAGAAAATCGGACCAAGGCAAAAGCCTTTCTTTCATCGCAAGTCCGATAAGAAGGTGACGCTGCGTTCACGACGCCGAGCAGCCCGGAAAACGACAGGCGTGACGATGGCTGACGACTGGCCGGATGAATGATTCGGCGGAAACGGTGCAGGGTTTTCCAGATGACAAAAGTGTAAAGGTGCTGGTGTTTTCCACGCTGTTTCGCGGTTTTCCAATATTGCCGGGAAATGCGGTGTAAAAATCACTAACGACTTGAACGCGATCCAAAATCCGTTCATCAATTGGGCCGAAAATGTCATGGTTGCGGGCAATTTCCGCCACATTCGAAAGGCAATTCTTCATGCATGTAAGGTTTTCACGCAAATTCACGAAAGCTAGATCGATGCGTATGATGATTGCCGCCCTTCTGGCCACCGCCAACTTGCTTATGCCTATCAACAGCTACGCCCAGAGCGTCGATGTCGAGGGAACGATCAGCAAGATAGACGTGAATGCGCTGACCATTACCTTGAACGACGGCAAGAATTACCGTGTGCCGGAAGAGTTCAATTTCGAAGGCCTGAAGGCAGGTGTGAAGGTCGTTGTTTTCTACACGGAAGTGGACGGAAAACGCGTGGTCGATGATCTCGAGGTCGTGCAGTAAACTGCGGTTTCGGCTCTCCTGTTGTCGAGGCGGACCTCTCTAATCCCGGTCGGGAAGCTCCAGAATTTCCATTATGCCGGACTTGATCCGACATCCAGCCGACGAGCGTCTGCGTGGCGGGATTGGTTTTTTTAGCCTAAAGATTTGGGTTGGCCGGGTTCCGGCTCGAGGCCGGAATGACGGAGGAGGATCGATACCCTCACGAAATCCACTCAGCACTGTTCCTGTCGATCTCGACCTTCAAAATCCGGTCCTGCGGGATCTGCGTCGTAGAGGCTTCATCCTTGTCCATGCCGGAAACCAGGCGGAAGATCGAGCGGATCACGCCGCCGTGGCAGACACATACCGTCGGCACCTCGACTGAGGAAAGCCATGCGCCAATACGCCAGGACAGGATTTCATAGCTTTCGGCATGCTGACCTGGGGGAATGAAGTCCCACTTGTTGGCCTTGCGCGCTTTCACCCGGTCGGGAAATTCTTTTTTCAGTTCCGGCAGGGTCTGGCCTTCCCAGTCGCCGAAGGAAACTTCGACGAGGCGGTCATCGGTGCGGTATGCGTGGGGATCGAGCCCCATCGCTCCGCGCATCAGCTCCATGGTCTCGCGCGTGCGCCCGAGCGGGCTTGCCACGTAATCGAAATCACGCGCGGTGTCGCCGAGAATTTGCGCCAGAACCTTGCCGTTGCCGACCGCTTGCGCGCGGCCGAAATCATTGAGCGGAATGTCTTTCTGGCCCTGAAGCCGGCGTATCGCATTCCAGTCCGTTTGTCCGTGCCGGATCACATAGACGAGCAAGGCGATACCCCTGTTTCAAAGTTCGGTCGGCTCAGTCCTTGACCACCGAAATATCCGGCGCGTCAACGGCCTTCATGCCGATGGTGTGATAACCGGAATCCACGTGGTGGATTTCGCCGGTGACAGCCGTCGAAAGGTCGGACAGCAGGTAAAGCGCCGACTTGCCGACTTCTTCGATGGAAACGGTGCGCTTCAGCGGCGCGTTGTATTCGTTCCATTTCAGAATGTAACGGAAATCGCCAATACCGGAAGCCGCAAGCGTCTTGATCGGGCCAGCGGAAACCGCGTTGACGCGGATGCCGCGACTGCCGAGGTCTACCGCGAGATAACGAACGCTGGCCTCGAGTGCAGCCTTGGCCACGCCCATGACGTTGTAGTTCGGCATGACCTTCTCGGCACCGTAATAGGTGAGCGTGATGATCGAACCACCATCATTCATGATCGGCTCCGCCCGCTTGGCAACGGCGGCCAGCGAGAAGACGGAAATGTCCATGGTGCGATTGAAGTTGTCGCGGCTGGTGTCGAGATAACGGCCGGTCAGCTCGTCCTTGTCGGAAAAGGCGATGGCGTGCACGACGAAATCGATCTTGCCCCAATGCTTTTCCAGCCCGGCAAAAACCGCATCGATCGTCTCGAGGTCGGTCACGTCACAGTGGCCGGCCATGAAGGCGCCCAGTTCCTGCGCCAGCGGTTCAACACGCTTCTTCAGCGCGTCGCCCTGCCAGGTGAGCGCGATTTCCGCGCCCGCGTCCGCGCAAGCCTTGGCAATGCCCCAAGCGATTGAACGATTATTGGCGACACCCAAGATGATGCCGCGTTTGCCAGCCATAAGGCCGGATGCCTGAGCCATTGTATGCTCCCTGATACTTTCGATTGATCCTGCCTATGGCATAGGCTGCAATCCTGTTCAAGATTGCCGAGGATCATCTACTGTTAGGGAACGTAACAAAGGGTGCGTTGTCCCGCCTATTCGCAAGACTTTTACAAATAAAGGCCTTCGCGCATGTGGCGCATGAGGTCAGTCACCTTCTCGTCCGGCTTTTCGAGCAGGATGATGCGCAATTCGATGACGAGATCGCCATATCCGCCCTTGCCGTCCGCAAGCCCCTTTTCGGCAAGCCGCAGCTCGCGATCGGAGCCGGACCAGGCAGGAATGGTGACGGTTTCCTCGCCAAGCGGCGTCCGGATACTCGTCTCGCAACCCAGAACCGCGTCACTGAGAGAGATTGGCAGCGTCGTATGAATATCGAAGCCGCGAAGGGAAAAGGCGTCGTCGCGTGCCGCCAGCAACGTGACGGCCAGATCGCCGCGCGCAATGTTCGGCAGCTTCAGCCCCTGGCCCTTTAGCCGCACCACATGACCGTCCGTCATGCCGGGTTCAAGCTGGAAGCGTACCTCGCGTTCGTCGGCAAGGGATACGGTGATCCATTTGCGCTCCAGAAGTTCGGTGACCGTAACGGTGGCTTCCGCCGTGATGTCAGGTGCCTTTTCCGGCGGTGTCTGCGGGGGGCGGAAGCGGCGCACGAGAGCGCTGAAGAGATTGGCGGCGAGCGAAGCGGCTGCGGTTTCGCTTGCAGACGTCTGCGTGGTCTCGCCAGCACCGGGCGCATCGCCTTTAACGCCAGTGGCTGCGGCTTTCGCCGCTTCGGCTGCCTGCTGCACCTTGGGGTCGTTCTGCGCGTCTGCGCCGAAAATCCGCTCGACGATATCTTCGGCCGTTTCGGGTTTTGCATCGGCTTTCTGGCCGGTTTGCGCCCTGTTGCGGGCATCCGCACGGGCCAGTTCCTCCATGAGCTTCTCAGCGGCCCTGGCGCGCTCGGCGGCCTCGCGTGCCGCCTCCCGCTGCTGCATGATTGTTTCGCCGCGCTGCTTTTTCTCGGCCGCCTTGCGGGCCTGGTCGTAAAGATCGCGCTTTTTGGGGTCTTTCAGAAGATCATAGGCCTGCCCGACCTCGGCGAATCGCGCCGACGCGTCAGGGTCATCGCGATTGGCGTCCGGATGGACGGTTTTTGCCTTCGTGCGCCAGGCAGCCTTGATGTCTTCGTGACGGGCGTCACGTTTTAAGCCGAGGATAGAATACGGATCGCGCATGCGAAACACCAGTTACGTTGGCTCAGGCACGTGCAGCCGCTCATGGCGCAATCCTGAAACAAACCCCTCCGAAAAGGGATGCCTGCGATCATTCGCATGCATGCCCTCGGTTCAAACAACGTCGACTGTGGCAATAAGTTGCTAAGCAGTTGTTTACGGGGAATGCGCGCTGCCATGCGGCCGGATTAATTCCGCGCGCCAGGGTAAACAGTTTATTTCTGTTCGAAGCGGGTAAGTAACCATTCGCCGGTTTCCGACAGGCAGGCCTGTCCGGCGTAACTCGCCACACCTTCGAAAGAGTGGCGCGTCGTCTTGAAATCGCGGCAGACGAAACCGCTGGACTTGTCTTCGTGAATGGTGGTGACGACACCGGCGCTGCCGGTTGCGGCATTGGCCCAGGGCAGGGGTTGTTCCGCGAGTTTGGTGAGATCCGCCGATGTGACCGCATTGCGGATGGTCGCGTCGTCGGTCTGCGGGTTATTATTGGGCTGGTTGGGAACAGAGGCGGTGGAAAGCGAGCGATCGACCTTGTCGCCGCCGAACAGGTCAAGGCTGACGCATCCGCTCAGCACCACAAGCATTGACACGATGGCGGAAACTTCCGCTATCGATGAAAGGAGGCCCTTTGTTCGACTGTTCGACTTTGCTATGACGGTCACCATCTTTCGCCAGAGATCATCTCTGGGGTCCAAATCAGCTCGGGAGCATTTTAGTCAATATGTCGGAAACGGGGTTAACATCCAGTGACTTCACTGAAGAAAATGAACCGTTCACGCTTTTTGCCGAATGGCTGAAGGACGCGACGGCCTCCGAAATCAACGATCCGAACGCGGTAGCACTCGCAACCGTCGATGAAAACGGCCTGCCGAATGTGCGCATGGTGCTGCTGAAGGACGTCGACGATCGCGGCTTCGTTTTCTATACGAATTTCGAAAGCCAGAAGGGCCGCGAGATCCTGGGCCAGAAAAAAGCGGCCATGTGTTTCCACTGGAAAAGCCTGCGCCGGCAGGTGCGTCTGCGCGGCGAGGTGGAGATCGTTACCGACGCGGAAGCGGATAGCTATTACGCCTCGCGTCCGCGCGGAAGCCGCATCGGCGCCTGGGCGTCGAAGCAGTCGCGGCCGCTGGAAGGCCGGTTTGCGCTGGAAAAGGCGGTTGCCGAATACACCGCGAAATATGCGATCGGCGATATTCCGCGCCCCTCCTACTGGTCCGGTTTCCGCATTCGCCCGGTCAGCATCGAGTTCTGGCACGACCGCAAGTTCCGCCTGCACGACCGTGTCGAATTCCGCCGCGAGACGCCGGATGAACCGTGGTCCAAGGTCCGCATGTATCCTTGAAAGCTGCAGGAGGCAGGCCGTCCTTGCCTGCCTATTTCAGCAGCGAATCAAATAGCGGCAGGCCGATGACGGCGGAAATGGCGATCAGGCAGTAGCAGATGCGCCTGAACGCCGCCTCGTCGGCAAGCCCGTGCAGCCGCGCACCGGCATAAAGACCCGCCCCGTAAAACGGCAGGGCCAGCAGGAAAAAAACAAAGACGTCAGCGGTGAACAGGCCACCAAAAAAATAGCTGGTGGCGGAGATCACGGTCGAAATCGCGAAATAGAGAATGACATTCGCGCGCACGAAAGCGCCCTTGAGGGCCCCGCCAAGCCAATAGGCGACGATGGGTGGACCGCCCAGTTGCGCCGCACCCGAAAACAGCCCGGCAACAAGTCCAGTGAACAGGGTGAGCGGCGTTTTCGGCCGGCCGCTGTAACGCCAGCCGGAAACGAGAAATAACAGCAGCACGACAACCACGATGGAAATGATCCAGCGCAGGGTGAGCGGATCCCCGCCGGAAAGCAGCAGCGTTCCAAGCGGGACACCGACAAGCGCACCGGCTGCCATGGTGAAGACTTCACGCCGGTCGGCCATGCGCCAGGCCGGCGGTATCATGCCGAGCGTCAAAACGCCGTCCACCACAAGAAGAACCACCGAGGCGATGCGCGGGCCGACAATGGCGCTTGCTAGCGGAATGAAGATGAGGGCCGCACCAAAGCCGGAAAAGCCGCGGGCAAGTCCGGCGAGAAAGGCGGCGCCCGCAAACATGACGAGCAGCGTCGGACTATGCGCGGTGATGAGAGCCGAGAAAAAATCGAGGAGAGGCATGGGTGACTGCATGGGTTTCGAATACCTCTTTATCCCGCATGCAGGCACCTGTCGCGGAAGTTTCAGCTGATTATCGCACGATACGCTTTCGAATCGACGCCGCCGGAGAATCGTGATCAGACTTGTATCTCACGAACAAAGGATGAACAAATGCTTGCTGTCTTGATGCGCCAGTTTGAAGCTGCATCACAGAAATACGCCGAGGAAAATGGGATCGTCCGCGATCCCGACTGGTATATGCTGAAGCTCCAGGAGGAGGTTGGTGAGGTCACGCAGGCCTGGAACCGGCTGACGGGGCGTGGGCGCAGCAAAGGCAGAAGCGAAGAGGAGATGAAACTCGATCTTGCCGACGAAACCGCCGATCTCTTGGGCCACGTGTTGCTGCCCTCGAAGCATCGATAGAGCGCAAGTGGCGTTTTACACCGTCGGTTTGACAGTTTGCGGGGAGGGACGCGACCCTACCGCTGCGGCTCTGCCGCTGCCGCAATTACGAGAGCGAAACGATAGAGAGCAGAGCTGCGAGAATGGCGGCCACCGGTGTCATGACCTGCCGCAGGGTAATCTGAAATGCGGAAAGAGCGAGCAATATCAGCGCTGCTCCGTTTATGGATGTGCCGACAAATGAATTCGCGCAGGATCGGCCTGCCAGCCTATACGTGAGGCACCATAAAGACCAATGGCTAAAGGCATGCGCCGCGCCTTCATGCCTCTGATAACGGCGCCTGTTGCAGGAGGCCGGCAACCGCATGAAGATCGGTTGAAACGGCAATGCATTTTTCCCGCATTTCCTCGGTCGGCGGCGCGACATCCGGCACCATGATCGTCATCATGCCCGCCGATGAGGCGGAGCGCACGCCGTGCCAGGAATCCTCCAGCGCCAGGCAACGGCCCGGATCGATGCCGAGACGTTTTGCGGCAGTAAGATATGGCATGGGCGACGGCTTCGGCTCCGAATAGTCGCCGCGGGCGACGATGGTATCGAAACGTTTGAGCAGGTCATAGGGGCCGAGATGACGCGTGACGGAATCGTGCCGCGAGGAAGTGGCGATGGCGCGGCGTATATCAAGCCTGTCGAGAAGATCGAGGATTTCGACGACGCCGGGTTTCAGCGCCACGCCTTCCGCCATCATCACGGCAAGATGCCGGAGCCAGGCGTCACGGAAGCTGTCGATCGGAAAATCCGCGCCATAATCGGCGAAAATGGTGCCGGTAATGACATCCCACGGGCTGCCGCAGACCTTCTGATAGGTCTCGACCCGCATTCCGTGGCCGCCCTCATCTGACGCGGCCAGAAAGGAATCGCGATAAAGCGTCTCGCTTTCGATCAGCAATCCATCCATGTCGAAAACGACTGCATGCGGGAGAAAAGGCAGCATGGCGGCTCAACCGAACCGGAAGGGGCGTTCGCCGAGGCTTTCGAACGGGCGGAGCAGGTAACCGTCCGGATCGGCAACGATGAATTGCCGGTTACCGACCTCGACTGTGCCGCGCCTGTACCATTTTTCCTCTGACGGCAGGACAAGATCGATCGAGGCCCGCTCAAGCCGCGCGAGGATGGGCAGCAGGGAAGGAACGGCAAGTTGCAGATTCATGCCGCGGCCCAGCGGAAATTCAAGCGCTGCATTTTCCGCCACGAAGGTCCGGGTCGCACCGATCTGGTCGATCATCAGCTGCGCATCACCCAGCGCCAGATAGGCAAAGCCCTCTTCGGCGCGCTCATAAACCACATGAAAACCGATCAGGTCGCAATAAAAAGCGCGGCTTTTCTGCCAGTCGCTGACGGCTAGTTCCGGGACGAGGGCATTTCGTATGATGGTCATGGTCTCCTTTGCCGCGCAGGCCCGGCGATGGGAGGCGTGGCCTGCGGTAATGGGGCGATATTATCGTCTTCCGGGTGACTTGCCAGAGGAATCCTCATCATGGCAGCCATGTGCGGAGTTGTGGGCTGAAGCGGGTTCAACTTTTCGTCCTGCCACAGCTTTTCTCACCTCATGCCGGACATGGTCTGGCACCCAGTCAGCCCAAGTCCTTGGGCTGCAAAGACTCATCTCGCCAAGCGGACGCGGGTAGGCTGGATTCCGGCTCGAGGCCGGAACTACGCCTTCGTGCCGCCGACGGTGATCTGGTCCATGCGCAGATGCGGCTGGCCGACGCCAACCGGAACCCATTGCCCGGCCTTGCCGCAATTGCCGATGCCGGTGTCCAGTTTCGAATCGTTGCCGATCATCGAGACGCGTTTCATTGCGTCCGGCCCGTTGCCGATCAGCATTGCACCCTTCACCGGCGCGCCGATCTTGCCGTTCTCGATGAGATAAGCCTCGGTGCAGCCGAACACGAACTTGCCTGATGTGATATCCACCTGACCGCCACCGAAGGAAACGGCATAGATGCCCTTCTTGACGGAGGAGATGATCTCCTCGGGCGTCTTGTCTCCTGACAGCATGTAGGTGTTGGTCATGCGCGGCATCGGCACATAGGCATAACCCTGCCGGCGGCCATTGCCTGTCGCCTTTGCACCCATCAGCCGGGCGTTCTGGCGGTCCTGCATGTATCCCACCAGCCTGCCGTTCTCGATCAGCACATTATAGGCCGACGGTGTTCCCTCGTCGTCGACGGTGAGTGAACCACGGCGGCTGTCGATGGTGCCGTCATCCACCACAGTCACACCCGGGGCTGCCACCATCTCGCCCATCAGGCCGGCAAAGGCCGAGGTTTTCTTGCGGTTGAAATCGCCTTCGAGGCCATGGCCCACAGCCTCATGCAGCATGACGCCGGGCCAGCCGGAGCCGAGAACCACATCCATGGTGCCGGCCGGCGCATCGACGGCGGTCAGGTTGACGAGCGCCTGGCGCAGTGCCTCGTCCGCACCGCGCTGCCAGTTCTCCGTGGTGATGAAATCGCCAAAGCCGACGCGGCCGCCAATGCCGTAGGAGCCGCTTTCCTGCCGGTCGCCTTCACCTGCGACCACGGAAATATTGATACGGGTCATGGGCCTGACATCGCTGACGCGATGGCCATCGGCGCGCAGAATATCCACTACCTGCCAGCTTGCGGAAATCGTCGCCGTCACCTGTCGGACATTCGCGTCTTTGTCGCGCAAATAGGCATCGATATCGGTGAGAAGTTTCACCTTCTCCTCGAAGCTCGGGCTGCCGATCGGGTTTTCGTCGCCATAGAGCTTTTTGTTAGTGCGTTGTGGGGCTGCGGCATAGGAACCGGAATAACCTCTGGTCACGGCGCCGACAGCATCCGACGCCCGCTTCAGCGCAGCCTGCGACAGCTCGCCCGCATGGGCGTAGCCAACGGTCTCGCCGGCCACGGCGCGCAGGCCAAAACCCTGGTCGGTATTGAAGGAGCCGCCCTTGAGGCGGCCGTTATCGAAGGTCAGCGATTCGGCCTGCGCATGTTCGATGAACAACTCGCCATCGTCTGCGCCGGTGAGCGCTTCCGCGACCAGCTTGCGCAACTGCGTCTCGTCGCAATCGAAGAGATTTACAAGGTCGTTGGTCATTGAAGGCTCCAAACTGAATAGTGTCTGGCAAGCATGTAGGATTGTGGGGCGTCGGTGGCAAGCCAAAGCGTGATTTGGCTCAAGTCAGCTTGAATATGAGGTGCACGAAAAAAGCCATGGCCACATAGACAGGGACGCTATGGAGAAGAACCAGCAACGTCAGACGTCCCCAGTGCTCAGGCGGATTTGGTACGACGCGTTCCCAGTGGAACTGCGACAGAATATTCCCAGTCACAATCATAATCAGCATTTGCGGCTGCGCGTTTCCTACCATGAAATCGGGCAAGAGGCCACTTTCATGAGCAAAGCTCACCGCAAAAGCAAATAGTATAAGTACCAGAAAAACGCCGCAAAACTGACGGAGGGTTACCGGTTTTCTATATTTCATGATATCCGAAAATAGTTAAAACAATACTTTCATGGTAGAGTTTTAGTCTCTCGGATTCAACCTTATTGTTTAAGGAAGCGCGTCGTAGCCTTCGGCAAAGCCGGTGAGCTCGATCGGAATACCGACACGATCCTGATCGACGGATTCACGCAGCGCGAAAACCGCGTTCTTGCCGGCGCGCAGAACCTTCAGCAGCTCGTCGTCAATATCGACCTCGACATAGCAGCCTTCGGAGAAGCAGCGGGTGAAATAGGCGCGGCCAATATTGTTGTTGTCGATATAAAGCTCCATGCCGTCCTTCAGAAGCACGCCAAGCGGTGCGAGGATACGCAGGATGCGCGACTTGCGGTCCGCGGTTTTCAGGACCACCACCGAAAGCCCCACTTCCGGGCGGTCGTCGGCAATCACGTTCTGCATCAGGGCGCATTGATCTTCGGATGCGCCTGCCGGCTTGTCGCAGATCACCGACCATGCTCCATGCGTCGACTTCGGCGTTCCGGGCGGCTGCTGTTGCGCCAGCGCCGCTGCGGCGGGAGCGATGATGGCAAGACCGGCGGCGGCAAGAAAAGTGCGCGCGAGCGGGGAAAGACGCATGGATACCTCTGGGATTCGAATCAGTGCGGCTATTTTGACGCCATAATCCGGAAAAAAAAGCCTTGGTACCTCAATTCCAGCCGAGTTGGGCGGAAATAGGACCTGTTGCCAGGTGCAGGCGCCTGATTTGACCGTGCGGCAGCCGGTGCCTGGTGGCTCAAGCCTGCTGCAAAAGCGCTGCCAGCAGGGGCTGCGCCGGATTTTGACCATTGCCAAGCGCGCCTGAAATATCTTGCAGGATACGGGACATGGGAAACTCGGCTGCGACGAACAATGGTGAAATTGGCTGACATCCGTGTCCTTACGCATATTGCGGCAGAGGACAAACTGTGGTTTGAAGTTAGTACCATAAGCATGGATTCTGCGTCTGTAATTGATCAAGATCAGACGCGTGAGGGAGAGGGTACCGTGACGAATAGGATTTACGCAGCATTGGCGGGGATGACCTGTCTGCTCACGGCTGTCGGCGCCCACGCCGATCAGCCGGTGCATTGGCAAATGGGCATGCAGGAGGCCGCCACGCCGATCATGCACGAAATACGCTGGTTTGAACAATATACGCTCTGGTTCATTGTTCCGGTTACGCTTTTCGTTCTTGCGCTGCTCATTATCGTCGCCTTGAAATTCCGTGCAGCGAAAAATCCGGTGCCGTCCAAGACCAGCCACAACACCGCGATCGAAGTGGTGTGGACACTTGCGCCGGTTCTCATTCTCCTGTTCCTCGCTTTCCCGTCGTTCAATCTTCTGAACGCGCAGCTGACGCAGCCGGAAAACCCTGATCTGACGCTGAAGGCGACTGCGACGCAATGGCTCTGGAACTACGAATACAAGGCTGCCGAGGGCGCCGAGCCGCTCGCCTTCGACAGCTATCTGCTGAAGGAGCAGGATCGTGCAGCTGCAGGCAAGGAGGACAAGGCCCGCTACCCGCGTCTTCTCGCGGTAGACAATGAAATGGTCGTTCCGGTCGGCAAGACCGTTCGCCTTCTGGTGACGGCGGCGCCTACGGATGTCATCCACGCCTTCGCCATGCCCGCTTTCGGTGTTAAGATCGACGCCGTTCCGGGCCGCCTCAACGAAACTTGGTTCAAGCCGGAGAAGGAAGGCCTTTATTACGGCCAGTGTTCCGAGCTTTGCGGCAAGGACCACGCCTTCATGCCGATCGCCATTCGGGTGGTTTCCGAACAGCAGTACAATGCCTGGCACGCCGCCGCCGCTTCAGATCTGAACGGCGCGAACCGGGCACTGATGGCCTCCGTCGATGGCGCTCCGCGCACGGTCGACGTTGCCGCCAACGAAACCAACTGAGACCTGGAGTGACGACAATGGCTGGACCTTCCGCACACGACGATCATCACTCGCATGGTCAATCCGCTCATGATGGGCACGCGCATGATGATCATTCGCATGATCATTCCCACAAGCCGGGCTTTTTCGCCCGCTGGTTCCTGTCGACCAACCATAAGGACATCGGCACGCTCTACCTGATCTTCGCCATCATGGCAGGTATCATCGGTGGCGGGCTTTCGGTTGTCATGCGTATGGAGTTGCAGGAGCCGGGCATCCAGATCTTCCACGGTCTGGCCTCCATGGTTTACGGCTTCGAGGGCGATGCTGCCATCGACGGCGGCAAGCACATGTTCAACGTGTTCACGACAGCGCACGCGCTCATCATGATCTTCTTCATGGTCATGCCGGCGATGATCGGCGGCTTTGCCAACTGGATGATTCCGATCATGATCGGCGCTCCTGACATGGCTTTCCCGCGCCTCAACAATATTTCCTTCTGGCTGATCGTTCCGGCGTTCATCCTGCTGCTCCTGTCGCTTTTCGTCGAAGGTCCGGCGGGCGGTTACGGCGTGGGTGGCGGCTGGACCATGTATCCGCCGCTTTCGACCAACGGCATGCCGGGACCGGCGGTGGATCTTGCGATCTTCTCGCTGCACGTTGCCGGCGCGTCCTCGATCCTTGGCGCCATCAACTTCATCACCACCATCCTCAACATGCGCGCTCCGGGCATGACACTGCACAAGATGCCGCTTTTTGCCTGGTCGGTTCTGGTCACCGCATTCCTACTGCTGCTTTCCCTGCCGGTTCTGGCTGGTGGCATCACCATGCTTCTGACCGACCGTAACTTCGGCACGGCATTCTTCTCGCCGGAAGGCGGCGGTGATCCGATCCTCTACCAGCACCTGTTCTGGTTCTTCGGCCACCCGGAAGTGTACATCCTGATCCTGCCCGGCTTCGGCATCATCAGCCACATCGTGTCCACCTTCTCCAAGAAGCCGGTCTTCGGCTATCTCGGCATGGCATACGCCATGGTCGCCATCGGCGCTGTCGGCTTCATCGTGTGGGCGCACCACATGTACACGGTCGGCCTTTCGCTGGAAGCGCAGCGTTATTTCGTCTTCGCAACCATGGTCATCGCGGTGCCGACGGGTATCAAGATCTTCTCTTGGATCGCGACGATGTGGGGCGGTTCGCTGACCTTCTCGACCCCGATGGTCTGGGCAATCGGCTTCATCTTCCTGTTCACGGTCGGCGGTGTTACCGGCGTCCAGCTCGCCAATGCCGGTCTCGACCGTTCGCTGCACGACACCTACTACGTCGTGGCGCACTTCCATTACGTTCTATCGCTCGGCGCGGTCTTCGCGATCTTCGCCGGCTGGTATTACTGGTTCCCGAAGATCACCGGCTACATGTACAACGAGTTCATCGGCAAGCTGCACTTCTGGGTGATGTTCGTTGGCGTGAACCTGATCTTCTTCCCGCAGCACTTCCTCGGCCTTGCCGGCATGCCGCGTCGTTACATCGATTATCCCGATGCCTATGCCGGCTGGAACCTGGTGTCTTCCTATGGTTCCTATATCTCGGCCGTTGCCGTGTTGATCTTCCTCTTCGGTGTTTGGGAAGCCTTCGCCAAGAAGCGGATCGCTGGCAACAATCCTTGGGGTGAAGGTGCGACGACGCTCGAATGGCAGCTGTCCTCTCCGCCGCCGTACCACCAGTGGGAACAGCTTCCGCGCATTCGCTGAATGCCGGACCGGAGTGCGCGGGCAGGGCTTGCGAACTCCGGAAGCTGAAAAGAGGGGATGGTGTGGGCTTATCCGCGCCGTTTCCCTTGAGGCGGACGGAGTCTGATGCTGCGTGAGGCATTTTGTCCAAGCGAAGCTTTTCGTGCGACATGATAAAAGCCAAGTACTGCCACTATGAATGGGCAGACGCAGCAGGGCGACGGAACGGGCGTGGCGATATGCCAGGCGCATGGCATCGGGTCTTTGACCCCGGTGCTGCTCGTGCCGGAACGTTCGGACCAATGAATTGACGCACCGTGCACGCCGAAAACGACACTCTGTTTTCGGGCTGGTGCAAGGGATGCCGCGGCAAGCGGCATCTGAAGAAAAACAGGATACGAAATGACCGTCATCGACAATCGCGAAATGCTTGGCCTGGAAAGCTCCGAACTTTCGGAAGCCGGCGCGCGCGATTATTTCGAGTTGCTGAAACCGCGCGTCATGTCGCTCGTCGTCTTCACGGCGTTTGCGGGCCTCGTGCTGGCGCCGGGCCACATCAACCCGGTCCTCGGCCTCATCGCCATTCTCTGTATTGCCGTCGGTGCCGGCGCATCCGGCGCGCTCAACATGTGGTACGATGCAGACATCGACGCCGTGATGAGCCGTACCGCCAAGCGGCCGATCCCGTCCGGCCGCGTAGCACCTGGCGAGGCGCTGGCCTTCGGGCTGACGCTCTCGGCCTTTTCGGTGGTCATCCTCGGGCTTGCGGTCAACTGGTTCTCCGCCGGACTGCTCGCCTTCACCATTTTCTTCTACGCCGTCGTTTATACGATGTGGCTGAAACGCTCGACACCGCAGAACATCGTCATTGGTGGTGCTGCCGGCGCTTTCCCGCCCATGCTTGGCTGGGCCTGCGTCACCGGCGGCGTTTCGCTTGATAGCGTCATCCTCTTCCTCATCATCTTCTTGTGGACACCAGCCCATTTCTGGGCGCTGGCGCTGTTCAAGATGCGCGACTACGGCTCCGT
Organism: Rhizobium sp. Root491; assembly: GCF_001427205.1. Taxonomy (NCBI): domain Bacteria; kingdom Pseudomonadati; phylum Pseudomonadota; class Alphaproteobacteria; order Hyphomicrobiales; family Rhizobiaceae; genus Rhizobium; species Rhizobium sp. Root491. The sequence continues at coordinate 698,898 of NZ_LMFF01000001.1, read as the reverse complement.
CGGCATTCCGATGATGCCGAACGTGGCGGGCGAGCGCTCCACCAAGAACCAGATGATCGTCTACGCGGTGCTGACGGCTGCAGTTGCGGTCGCGCCGTATTTCACCGGTCTGGCGAGCCTCGGTTACGGCATTTTCGCCGCCGTGCTGAGCGCGATCTTCGTTTACTGTTCGCTCGATGTCCGGCGCATGCCTGACAGTGACGAGAAAATGCTGCCCGCCAAGAAGATGTTCGCCTATTCGGTGCTTTACCTCTTCGCCATCTTCTCCGGCCTTTTGGCCGATCATTTCGCTCCGGCCCTGAAAGCCGTGATTTCGGGAGTTTTTTGATGGAAACCGTGGAACTGAGCGCGGCGCAGAAAAAATCGAGGCGCGGGCGCAACGTCGCGCTCGGCGTCTTGCTCGCCGGTCTGGTGGTGCTGTTTTACGTCATCACCATCATCAAGATCGGCTCGCATTGACGGCCTGACAGTGAGGGAATGATCGGAGGAGAGGAGGGGGACATGGCGAATACTGGGGCAAATATCGGGGCAGACAAGGCAACGGCCGGCACGCAGCGGGTGAGCAATCGCTCCATCCTCGTGCTCTGTCTCGTGTTTTTCTGCGCTATGATCGGCATGGCCTATGCCGCCGTTCCGCTCTACAGCCTGTTCTGCCGCGTCACTGGCTATAACGGCACGACCCAGCGCGTCGAGCAATATTCCGACGTCATTCTCGACAAGACCATCAACGTCACCTTCGACGCCAATACGTCGAATGGCCTCAACTGGGATTTCCGCCCGGTCGACAAGCTGGTCACGCCGAAAATCGGCGAGACGGTGCAGATCAATTTCAAGGCGACGAACCGCTCAGCGGTGGCAACCACGGGCACGGCGGTCTTTAACGTCACGCCCATGGAAGCAGGCGCTTATTTCAACAAGGTGGAGTGTTTCTGCTTCACCGAAACGACGCTTCAGCCGGGCGAAACGCTCGAAATGCCGGTGGTGTTTTTCATCGATCCGGATATCGCCACGGCGCGCGAAACGAAGAACATTCATACTTTGACGCTGTCCTATACGTTTTATCCGGCCAAAACCGAAAAACCGGTTGCGTCCTTGCCGGTAAAGACTGAATCTGGCGAAAGCAAATTGTGAGAGGAGACTCGGGCCTTTTGAGCAGGGCCGGGTCTGGGAAGAGATACCAGGGGATTGTCACACATGGCAGATACGCATCAGAAGAACCACGACTACCACATCATAGATCCAAGCCCCTGGCCGCTTCTGGCCTCGATCGGCGCCTTCATTCTGACCTTCGGCGGCGTCTGTTACATGCGTTACCTGTCGGCTGGCTCCTTCAAGCTGTTCGGCATGGAACTGGCCAATCCCTGGCTGTTTTACATCGGTCTCGTCATCGTGCTTTACACCATGTACGCATGGTGGGCAGACACGATCAAGGAAGCCAATGAGGGTAGCCACACCCGCGTCGTTTCGCTTCACCTGCGTTACGGCATGATCATGTTCATCGCCTCTGAGGTGATGTTCTTCGTCGCGTGGTTCTGGGCCTATTTCGATGCCAGCCTTTATCCGCACGAGGCCATTCAGGCGTCGCGCCTCGAATATACCGGCGGTCAGTGGCCGCCAAAGGGCATCGAGGTCATCGATCCCTGGCACCTGCCGCTCTACAACACCGTCATCCTGCTTTTGTCGGGCACCTGCGTCACCTGGGCGCACCATGCCCTGCTGCACAATGACCGCAAGGGGCTGATCACCGGTCTCGTCCTCACCGTTGCGCTCGGCGTCCTGTTCTCGACCGTGCAGGTTTACGAATACATGCACGCCCCGTTCGACTTCAAGAACTCGATCTATGGCGCGACCTTCTTCATGGCGACCGGCTTCCACGGTTTCCACGTTTTCGTCGGCACTGTTTTCCTGCTGGTCTGCCTGCTGCGCGCCATTGCCGGCGGCTTCACGCCGAAACAGCATTTCGGCTTCGAAGCAGCTGCCTGGTACTGGCACTTCGTTGACGTCGTCTGGCTGTTCCTGTTCTTCGCGATCTACATCTGGGGCGGCTGGGGCGCGCCGCTGGCGGAGTGATGCGGTTTGTTTTCTGACTCGGAGGGCGGCATCTGCCGCCCTTTGTGTTTAAACAGGCGGGCCGGACGGAGGTTTAACCGGCCCAAGGCGGGAGGCCATCATGTCTGAACCCGGAAACGGCGGCTTTGCGCCGGTGGACCCAATAAAAGTCGGGCTGAAGGGCTGCTGCCCACGTTGCGGCAATGGCAGGCTGTTCGACGGCTTCCTGACCCCGAAACCCGCATGCAGTGCTTGCGGGCTGGATTACGGCTTTGCCGATGCGGGTGAAGGCCCGGCCGTCTTTGTCATGCTGATCGTCGGTTTCCTTGTCGTCGGGCTGGCGCTTTGGTTCGATCAGCGTTTTGCGCCGCCCGTCTGGGTGCATGTCATGCTCTGGTTGCCTTTTGCGGTGATCGTCTCCCTCGTGCTGCTGCGCAAGATGAAGGGCATCATGATTGCGCTGCAATACCGCAACAATGCAAGCGAAGGCAGGCTTGATCGTGAATGAGGTTTCCCACATGAAGGCGGCGGAAAGACGCATCTGGTTTGCCGCGCCGCTCGTCCTTTTGGCACTTGCCATCCTTCTCGGGCTAGGCACATGGCAGGTGAAGCGGCTTTACTGGAAAGAAGCGCTGATTGCCGATATCGAGGCGCGGCGCAACGCAAGTCCGGCCACGCTCTCGCAGATCGAGGTCATTGCCAAAAGCGGCGGCGAAATTGAATATCGCAGGGTCAACGTTTCCGGCGTTTTCGATCATGCCCGCGAGCGGCATTTCTTCGCCACCCACCAGGGCAGAACCGGCTATTACATCTATACTCCGCTGTCGCTTGCCGATGGCCGTATCCTCTTCGTCAATCGCGGCTTCGTGCCGTTTGAGATGAAGGAGGCAACGAAGCGGCCTGAAGGGCAGGTCGCTGGCGAGGTGGAGATCAAGGGACTGGCGCGCGCGCCGCTCGTTGCAAAACCGTCTTCCCTGCTGCCGGATAACGATATCGCCAAGAACATCTTCTATTGGAAGGATCTGGCGGCCATGGCGTCGAGCACCGATATCCCGCCCAACAGGCTGGTCAACCTGTTCGTGGATGCCGACGATGCGCCGAACCCCGGCGGCTGGCCACAGGGCGGCGTGACGCTGATAGATTTGCCCAACAATCACCTGCAATATGCGATAACGTGGTATGGTCTGGCGGCGGCCCTTGTCATCGTCGCCGGTTTTGCCTATTTCCGGAACGGTAAGGCGCAAGGTGAATAACGCGCGCCCTGTCCGGTAAGGCTGGCTACCGGGCAAGGGCAAGGAGCACGCCAAGGAGCACGAATGAACATCGCCGTTTCCAAACCCCCTTTGACGATAAGGCTGTGCGGACCGCGCGGCTTTTGCGCGGGCGTGGACCGGGCGATCCAGATCGTCGTGCTGGCGCTGAAAGCCTATGGCGCGCCGGTCTATGTCCGCCACGAAATCGTCCATAACCGATATGTGGTCGAGGGGCTGGAAGCCAAGGGCGCGATTTTCGTCGAGGAACTGCACGAAATCCCCACCGAGCATCGCGAGCAGCCGGTGGTCTTTTCCGCCCATGGCGTGCCGAAATCCGTGCCGGAGGATGCGCAGGCGCGCAACCTGTTTTATCTCGATGCCACATGCCCGCTCGTCTCCAAGGTCCATAAGCAGGCCATGCGCCACCAGCGCCTCGGCCGTCATGTCGTGTTGATCGGCCATGCCGGTCACCCTGAGGTCATCGGCACCATGGGCCAGCTGCCCGAAGGTACTGTTTCGCTGGTCGAGACGGTGGAGGATGCCAGCACCTATGAACCGGTGGACCGAGAAAACCTCGGTTTCGTTACCCAGACAACGCTGTCTGTCGATGATACCGCAGGCGTTATTGCCCGGTTGCAGGAACGTTTTCCGGCCATTCAGGCGCCAGCCGCCGACAGCATTTGTTACGCCACCACCAACCGTCAGGATGCGGTGAAGCAGGCGGCCCCCGGCTGCGATCTCTTCATCGTGGTCGGCGCTCCCAATTCGTCAAACTCGAAGCGGCTGGTGGAAGTGGCGCTGCGCGCTGGCGCCAAACATTCGGTTCTGGTGCAGCGTGCGGCGGAAATCGACTGGGATGCGATCGGCGATATCCGCACCGTCGGTCTTTCGGCGGGCGCTTCCGCGCCGGAGGTCATAGTTGATGAGATCATCGAAGCCTTCAAGGCGCGTTTCGATACGACGCTCGATCTGGCCGTCACGGTGGAGGAAACGGAACATTTCCTCGTCAACCGCGAACTGCGCAGCATCGAGCTGACGACGGACGACATGGCTTTCGTGAACGGCAATGCCAGCAATGCCCTGCCACCGAAAGCCGCCACTGGCGCCTAGACCGGGATGGCGAGATATGTGAGCGGTTCCCACCGCGCATATGTCATCCCCTCTTCAGATTTTCACTCCATCCTTCATCAAGAGATTTGAAATTGGCAGTTTATACGGACATCACCGAAGATGATCTGAGGAATTTCCTCATACAATACGACGTTGGCAGCCTCACATCCTATAAGGGCATTGCCGAAGGCGTTGAAAACTCCAATTTCCTGCTGCATACGACGAAGGATCCACTGATCCTGACGCTTTACGAAAAGCGTGTGGAAAAATCCGATCTGCCGTTCTTCCTCGGTCTCATGCAGCATCTGGCCGCCAAGGGTCTGTCCTGCCCCTTGCCGCTGCCGCGCAAGGACGGGGAACTGCTGGGCGAATTGTCCGGTCGCCCAGCGGCGCTGATCTCCTTCCTTGAAGGCATGTGGCTGCGAAAACCGGAAGCGAAACATTGCCGGGAAGTCGGCAAGGCGCTGGCCGCCATGCATCTGGCCGGTGAGGGGTTCGAGATCAAGCGCCCCAATGCACTCTCCGTCGATGGCTGGAAGGTGCTATGGGACAAGTCTGAAGACCGCGCCGACGAGGTGGAGAAGGGCTTGAAGCAAGAGATCCGCCCGGAAATCGATTATCTCGCCGCCCATTGGCCGAAGGATTTGCCCGCGGGCGTCATCCATGCGGACCTGTTTCAGGACAACGTTTTTTTCCTCGGTGACGAGCTTTCCGGCCTCATCGATTTTTACTTCGCTTGCAACGACCTGCTCGCCTATGACGTGTCGATCTGCCTCAATGCCTGGTGCTTCGAGAAGGATGGTGCGTACAACGTCACCAAGGGCAAGGCGCTGCTGGAAGGTTACCAGTCAGTGCGCCCGTTGAGCGAGGCGGAACTGGATGCCTTGCCGCTTCTGGCACGCGGCTCGGCGCTGCGCTTCTTCCTGACCCGCCTCTATGACTGGCTGACGACGCCGGCGGGCGCGCTGGTGGTGAAGAAAGACCCGCTGGAATATCTGCGCAAGCTGCGGTTCCACCGCTCCATCAGTCATGTCGCCGAATACGGGCTGGTTGGCGAATGAAACATGTCGATATCTTCACCGACGGCGCCTGCTCCGGCAATCCCGGTCCGGGCGGCTGGGGTGCCGTGCTGCGATATGGCGAGACCGAAAAGGAATTGTCCGGCGGCGAGGCCGATACCACCAACAACCGCATGGAACTGCTGGCGGCCATCTCGGCGCTCAACGCGCTGAAAAGTCCCTGCGAAGTCGATCTCTATACCGACAGCGCCTATGTCAAGGATGGCATCACCAAGTGGATTTTCGGCTGGAAAAAGAAGGGCTGGAAAACCGCCGATAACAAGCCGGTCAAGAATGTGGAGCTGTGGCAGGCGCTGGAGGCGGCGCAGGAGCGCCATAAAGTGACGCTGCACTGGGTCAAGGGCCATGCAGGCCACCCGGAAAACGAGCGCGCCGACGAATTGGCACGCAAGGGCATGGAGCCTTTCAAACGCCGGTAACGGAAGTCTGATTTCTTCCATGCGGCCCTGATCCGGGCCAACCGTGATAAGGGATTGTGAAAACTGAAACCCGATCTATCTTGTCGTCAAACAGTTGGACGATGTTCCAGCGGAGGAGAGACATTCAGATGATCCTGCATTGTGTATTTCTACGGTTCAAGGCTGCAACGGCATCCTCTGAAAAACACGCGGTGTTTGAAGCAATTGCGGCCCTCAAGAACGTGATACCCGGCATAATCGACGTGAAATACGGCCAGAACGTTTCGCCGGAAGGCCTGAATGGCGGTTTCGTCGATGGCTTCATCGTGACGCTGGACAGCCCGGAAGCCCGCGACGAATATCTGGCGCACCCGCAACACATGGAAGTCGGTCAACGTTTGGTCTCGCTGACCGATGGCGGTCTGGCCGGGCTTCTGGTGTTCGATATGAATGTGTGAAAAAGGGCGGTTTGACCGCCCTTTAATGGATACTGTACTTCATTCGCGACGACAGAGAGGTGGCTTAAAGCTGCTCGATCATCGCTGCAGCGGCCGAGACCGTCGCCTGGCCGGGATTTTCTTCCACGTTGAGCGATGTAACCACGCCGTCTTTCACCAGCATCGAATAGCGCTTGGAGCGCACGCCGAGGCCACCGCCGGAGAGGTCGGCATCGAGGCCGAGCGCCTTGGTGAAGGCGGCGTCCCAGTCGGCGAGGAAGTGAATTTTGCCCTGGCCGCCGGACGATTGTGCCCATGCGCCCATGACGTGCCAGTCGTTGACGGAAACGACGGCGATGTCATCCACGCCCTTTGCGAGAATGGCGTCGCGGTTTTCGAGGTAGCCCGGCAGGTGGTTCAGCGAGCAGGTGGGAGTGAAAGCGCCGGGTACGGCAAAAAGAACCACCGTCTTGCCGCCAAAAAGCGCATCGGTGGTGGTTTCCACCGGGCCATCGGCGGTCTTTTCCTTGAAGGTTGCGGAAGGCAGTTTTTCGCCGATCTTGATAGTCATGTCCATGCTCCTATGGCCGTTTGGTTCGCGCGACTATAGAGCAAGGAAAAGAAAACTGTCATACGGTTTTCGCGGGAAATTCCATGGCTGAGACAGCCGTTCGGGATATGCCGCCTGAACGGTCAGGGCTTTGGAAAATTGAGCATGGTCTCCATGGTCCGATCGCCGGATTTGACAAGAATGGGCCAGCTGTTGCCCTGCACCTGATAGGTTTTTGGCAAGCCCTTGATGTTCATGTAGAAGGAGAGCTTGCGCTTGTCTCGCACCAGGTTCTGCGGCTCATAATAGGCAAAACCGGAGGGGCCGGCGATGAATATCTCGGTCTCCTTCGGCGCGTTTTCCGGCAGCTGCAATTGCACGCCAAGCATGGTCTTGTCGGGCGTGATGTGGAAATCGACAACCTTGAAATCGTCGGACGCAGCCTCTGGCAGCGTCTCGCGCGCCTCTTCCAGCAATCGCCGCTCTTCGTGGTCGTCATCGCCCGCATTGCCGCGGCTGATCGAAAACGTCGCCTCAAAGGGAATGCAGATATTCTGGCAGACGCCGATGAAGGCGGTGAGGTCGATATTGCCTCCCGCTTTGGCGTCCACGGCTTTCAACTGAAAGGGAATGCTGACAGCGTGATCGTAGCCGATATCGGTGATATCGCCGTTCTCGATGAGTTTGGGAACAGGATAGGCCATCGATGTCAGGCTTACACCGCTTGCCGGATCAAGCGTGATCTTGGGCGGTATTCCAGCTTCGCCTGGTTCGCGCCAATAGGTTATCCAGCCGTCTTTCGGCTCGATCTGCAACACGCCGCGCACCACGCCGTCCGCATCCATGGCAAGGCTTGCCACACGCATCTGGCCGCCTTCACTTCTCGCCCAGTCGGTAATTTCGGCCTGCGCTACTTGCCCGCCACCGAGTAGGGCGGCGAAGGCAACGGCGAGGCGAAGATGTGAAAATCGAAAGAATGTCCTGACGCTCATTCTTTCCGTCTAACCCAACATCGCCTGATGGACCAGTTACGAATTCGTGCGGTTCATCATTTTCGGTTGATTGATCGGGCGCGATGCCGCATCCTGTGCTTTGTCGAAGTGCGAACGCCGCTTTCCCGTTCAACGATGGAATTCGGCAAGCTGGAGGCGCCGGTGAGCTTTTCAACCCTGATGGACAAACGCGAACGTGGCTTTTTTGACAGCCAGTTCCTCATTGCGATGCCGGGGCTGGACAATGGCAATTTTGCCCGTTCGGTGGTCTATATCTGCGCCCATTCGGATGCCGGAGCCATGGGTTTCATCATCAACCGGCCGCAGCAGATCACCTTCACGGATATTCTGCTGCATCTGAAGCTGGTGGACAGCAACGACGCCATCATGCTGCCCAACCGCACCCGGGAATTTCCGATCCAGTGCGGCGGCCCGGTCGAATCCGGCCGGGGTTTCGTGCTGCATTCCGATGATTATTTAAGTGAATCGAGCATTCCGGTCAGCGACGACATTTCCTTGACGGCGACGCTGGATATCGTGCGCGCCATTTCCAATGGTCGCGGCCCGCAAAAGGCCACCATGATGCTCGGTTATGCCGGCTGGGGTCCGGGCCAGCTGGAAAACGAGATCGCCAATAATGGATGGCTGAATTGCCCGGCGGCGGAAGAGCTGATTTTCGACCGTGGACTGGACAACAAATACGAGCGGGCGCTTGCGCTTATGGGTGTGGATGCTCGCATGCTTTCTGCGGAAGCCGGCCACGCCTGATTTTTTCGTGATGCTCCTTTTGTCGACTGCTGGAACCAATCCCAATCCCTGACGTTAACAATCCCGAAAGCCGCACAGACAGTACGGCTCAACTAGGGAGCAGTAACATGGGTAGCACATCAGACAAGATCGCCGGTACAGCCAAGGAAGTTGCTGGCAAGGTCAAGAAAAACGTCGGCGAAGCAACCGGCAACAACGAGCTGCGCGCCAAGGGTGCCGCTCAGGAAACCGAAGGCAAGGTACAGAAGAACGTCGGCAAGGCCAAGGATGCGGTCAAGGGTGTTGTTGATCGTATGTAATGTCACCTGACGGGCTCCCGTGTCTTTGATGCGGTGCTTTGGAGCGCATGTGTTATCGCACATGCGCTCTTGTCGTCTGGGGGCCTGAAGGGCGGGTTTGTTACGCCTTTCACCTTGGTCTCTTATATTCGCCTTCACCCAATTCATCCACCGCAAGGGTTTCATGAATGAAGCTTTTCTCCTGCGCTTCCTGTGGCCAGCCGGTCCACTTCGACAATCGTTTCTGCGTCTCTTGCGGCCATCGTCTGGCCTTCGTGCCGGAGCGCCTTTCCATGGAAGCGCTGGCGCCTGCCGGTGAGCCGAACTGGCAACTCGTGGCCCAGCCGGAAAGACAGGTGCGGTTCTGCGCCAATGAGGTGAACGACATCTGCAACTGGTCTGTGCCGGCGGAAAGCCAGAACGCCTTTTGCCCGGCCTGCAGCCATAACCGTCTCGTGCCAAATATCGCGACGGATGAGGGTATCGAACAATGGCGCGGCATCAGCCAGGCGCAGCGGCATTTGTTCTATTCGATATTGCGTCTCGGCCTGCCGCATCCCAACCGCGATGCCGATCCTGTCGGCGGGCTAGTCTTCGACTTTCTGGTCGACGAAGTCGCACCTGACGGTTCGGTCATTCCCGCCATGACCGGCCACGACGAGGGCCTGATCGCCATTCGCGCGGCAGAGGTGGATGATGCGACGCGCGAGCAGGTGCGCACCAACATGAACGAGCCGTATCGCACCATGCTTGGCCATTTCCGCCATGAGGTCGGGCATTTCATCTGGAACAAGCTGGTTCGTGATGAGAACCGACTGGAGGCCTGCCGCGCGGTATTCGGTGATGAGCGCGAAGACTATGCCGCGGCGCTACAGCGCAATTACGAGCAGGGGCCGCGCCCCAACTGGCAGGAAACTTTCATAAGCGCCTACGCCTCCGTGCATCCCTGGGAGGATTTTGCCGAGTGTTTCGCGCATTATCTTCACATCGTCGATACGCTGGAAACCGCGCGCGCCTTTGGCGTGGCGATAGACCCCGACGGACATGAGGAAATGGCGGCGGAGGTCACTTTCGATCCCTATAATGCCCGTAGCGCCGCACAACTGGTCAAGGCCTGGATTCCGCTCAGCGTCGCCATCAACTCGATCCAGCGCAGCATGGGGGAGGCGGACCTTTATCCCTTCGTGCTGGCCCCGCCTGTTGTGAGCAAGATGGAATTCATCCACGACCTGCTACACGGCAGGATCGACGCGATGCCTCAACAGCAGATGCAGCAGTTCTCGATGGCGCAGTGAATACGAGACACGAGAAGTCATAGTCAGGAAACGCGTCGTTTCCTTCTCCCGTCATTCCGGCTCAATGCCGGAATGACGGCGGTGGATGGAGTAGCCCTTTACCACCCCATACTCCAATTCCTCTTACGAAGCTCGCTTCGTCGGCTGGAACCGCTCCCGCAGAAGCTTCAGCGCCGCATCGCCGGAAACCGGTGTGCCGAACAGGAAGCTCTGGCCGAAATGGCAGTTCATGCGTGAGAGTTCCGCCGCATCCTCAGGCGTTTCAATGCCTTCCGCCACCACCTGCATATCGAGCGCGCGCGCCATGGCGATAACAGAGCGCAGCAGCACGTTGCGCTTGTCGCTGGTATTGGCCACCAGTGCCTTGTCGAGCTTGATCGTGTCGAAGGGGAAGCGGGTGAGATAGGCAAGTGACGAATAGCCGGTGCCGAAATCGTCCATGGCGAGGCTGATGCCCGTTTCCTTCAGCTTGGAAAGCACCAGCCGCGCCTGTTCCGGGTTCTCCATCACCACGGATTCCGTCAGCTCCAGCTTCAGCTGCTGCGGATTACAGCGCGTTCGCGTCAGCATGCCGCGCACGTCGTTATACAATTCGTTATTCAGCAATTGCGCGCTGGAAATATTGACGGAGATGAAGATCGGCATCTTCTCGATGGAATGCTGCCAGTCCATCAGGTCGGTCGCTGCCCTCTCCAGCGCGAACATGCCGAGCGGTTCGATCAGGCCGGAGGCTTCCGCGATGGGGATGAATTCGCTCGGCGGAATGTTGCCGCGTTTGGGGTGTTCCCACCGCATCAGCGCCTCGAAACCGGCCAGCGCGCCATCGTCAAGCTTGACGATGGGCTGATAGGCGAGCGACAGCTCCTTGCGCTCGATGGCGCGGCGAAGATCGCTTTCCATTTGCAGGCGGTCGGTGCCGGACGTGCGGAAAGCGGGACGGAACGGCTCGACGCGGTTTCCGCCAGCGCGCTTGGCGCGGTACATCGCCAGTTCCGCATCGCTCAAGAGACCTGCGGCACTTTCCTGCTGGTCGATCCATGAAACGAGGCCGATGGAGGCGGTGAGGATGATTTCGCGATTGGCGAAATTGATCGGCACCATGATTGCCTTGTTCACCGCATCGGCGAAATCGGCCACCCGCTGCGGATCGCGCTCCGAGGTCAGGATCAGGCCGAATTCATCGCCGCCGAGACGCGCCAGCGTATCCTGCGGTTTCAACAGGCGGCGCAGACGCCGCGTCAGCGCGATGAGAATATTGTCGCCTGCAGCAATGCCGAGCGTATCGTTGACCAGCTTGTAACGGTCGATATCGATCGCCATCACCGTCGGGCGCACGCCGTCGCTTTCAGGAGAGAGGTTGAGGATCGATTGCAGGCGGTCGAGGAAGACCTGCCGGTTCGGTAGCCCGGTCAGATTGTCATTCATCGCATCCTGCAACAGCCGCTCCACCGAGTTCTTCTGCTCGGTGATGTCGGTGATGGTGCCGACGCAGCGGATGATTTCGCCGTTAGAGCCGAGAACCGGGCGGGCGCGGATTTGCAGCCAATGGAAATGTCCGTCTTCAGCGCGAATGCGGAATTCGTGATTGAGGCGGCCCTTGCGATGGTCGAGCAGCACGTCGAGCGTTGCCTTGAACCGGTCGCGATCGTCAGGATGCAGGCGCGGCAACCAGTTGCGCGCAGCACCATGCATCGTGCCGGGCTCCAGCCCCAGACGGTTGGAAATATCAGGTGTGGTGACGATGCGGTCGCGCGTCACGTCCCAGTCCCACACGGTATCGCCGCTGCCCGTCAGTGCGAGAGATTGCCGTTCGAGATCGGAAAACAGGCCCTGCTGATAGGCGCTGCCGGCAAAGGCATGCTGGATGACTGTGAAGCCGATCAGAAGCACGATCAGCACCAGCCCGCCGCCAAGCGCCGGCTGCACGATGTCGTTGTCCAATTGTCCGGTCACCGTCAGCCAGCTGCCGAACAGCCAGACGAGGATGAGCGCCCAGGACGGAACGAGCAAAATCGCCCGGTCGTAACGGTTGAAGCCAAGATAGATGATGAGTGCGATGCCGGCCGTCGCCGTCAGCGCGAAGGAGACGCGCGCGATACCGGAGGCGACCGAAGGATCGTAAATCGCGACGCCGAACAGCAGCGCCAGCCCCACCACCCAGGCAAAGGTCGCATAACCCAGATGCGCGTGCCAGCGGTTTAGATTGAGATAGGTAAACAGGAAGACCACGAAGCTGGAGGCGAGAGCCACTTCGGCGCCCGCCCTCCATATTCGCTGATCGCTGGATGTGACGGTGATGAGTTTTTCAAGGAAGCCGAAATCGACGCAGATATAGGCGAGCACCGCCCAGGCGAGCGCGGCCGACGCCGGCAGAACCGAGGTTCCCTTGACGACGAACAGGATGGTCAGGAGCACGGCCAGCAGGCCGGCAATGCCGAGAACGATGCCGCGATAAAGCGTGAAGGCGTTGATCGTATCCTTGTAGGCTTCCGGTTCCCACAGATAGATCTGCGGCAATTGCGGGGTCGACAGCTCGGCGACGAAGGTGATGACGGAGCCGGGATTGAGCGTGATGCGGAACACGTCGGCATCCGGGCTTGGCTGCCGGTCAAGCGCAAAGCCTTCGCTCGGTGTGATCGCGATGATGCGCTGCGAGCCGAGATCGGGCCAGAACAGCTTGGAATTCACCAGACGGAAATGCGGTGCGACGATAACGCGCTCCAGCTGCTCTTCCGAGACGTTGGCGAGCGCGAAGACGGCCCAGTCGCCCTGATGGTCGGTGGAGCTGGCACGCACCTCGATACGGCGGCGGATGCCATCCGGACCGGGCGCGGTCGAGACCTGAAAGGCTTCACCCTGATTGGCATAGATATCGGTTGTCGCGGTGAGATCGAGCGCCGTATCGTCACGGGAAATCTTCACTGGCTCGAAGGCGTAGGAAAGAGACGAAAAAAGCAGGAAAAACAGGAAGAACGGCGCAGCCAGTGCAATTGCCGCCAGACGTTTCGACAGGCACGGCGCAGAGTGAGTGTAAGTCATGTATCGTACTTCGTTCCACTGGAGCTTTGCTTGTCGGCAAGAAGGGAAAACATCGTATGATCCCGCCATTGGCCGTTGATTTTCAGATATTCCCGCAAGAGGCCTTCCCGCTGGAACCCGGCATTTTCGAGAAGCCGGATGCTTTTGAAGTTTTCCGGAATACAGGCTGCCTCGATACGGTGCAACTGAAGTCCGTTGAAGATATAGGGTATTACCAATTTTAATGCGGCAGACATATGGCCTTGCGCGGCGTAGCGTTCGCCCACCCAATATCCAATCATGCAGCTTTGTGCAGCACCCCTCCTGATATAACCGATGGTGATGCCGCCAACGAGCAACGTCTCCTTCTCGAATAGCAGAAACGACACGGCGGTGCCGGAGGAAAACTCCTGGCCGTTGCGCACCACACGCGTGCGGAAGGAGCCTTCCGTCAGTTCGTCCGGGCGCCAGGTGGGTTCCCATGGCTGGAGAAACTGACGGCTTTCCGAGCGCAGAACGTGCCACTGCTTGAAATCGCCATAGCGCGGCAGTCTGAGAAGATGGTTGGCGCTGCGCAGTTCCGGGGTGTCGTTATGTCGGGAAAGAAAACGCAGCATTCACCATCCCTGTACGGAAAGAAACCGCAACCCTCAGCCGTTCGCCTTTATCCTTGCGGGCTGCTGCGCGGAAAGCGCGGCAGTAATGTCTGAAAGAGGCGGCAGCTGTTCGAGCGGGCCAATTGCAGACAACGTCGGAACTGTATCGAAAAACAGCCGTCCTGCAAGATCGGTCAGGCGTTCCCGCGTGATGTCGTTCAGGCGCTCCATCATCTCCTCATTGGGGATGGGCCGGCCGTAAAGCATCATCTGCCGTGCCATCTGGCCGGCACGGGCTGCCGGGCTTTCCTGACCCATCAGCAGTTGCGCGCGGATTTGTGCGCGGGCGCGGTCGATTTCTTCCTGATGAATGGTCTGGGAAGATTTGCGCAACTCGTCGACGATGACGGGCATCAGTTCCGGCAGGTCGTTGCCGCCGGTCGCCGCATGCACGCCGAAAATGCCGGTGTCGGAAAAACCCCAATGGAAGGCATAAACGGAATAACAAAGGCCGCGGGACTCTCGCACTTCCTGGAACAGGCGCGATGACATGCCGCCCCCAAGAATATTGGCGAGAATTTGCGAACAGTAGAAATCGCGCGCGTGATAGGCCTTGCCCTCGAAGCCGAGAAGCACCTGCGCGTCCATGAGGTCACGGGTCTCGCGGATTTCCCCGCCGGTATAGATCGCCTTTTCGAGAACCGGCGTGGTGACCGGCAGCTGCGGCAGCGAGGCAAAGCGTTCTTCCACCTGCTTCACGAAGCTTTGGTGATCGACAGCACCCGCTGCAACGACGAAGATGCGATCCGTCGTATAGTTGCGGGCGAGATAATGCCTGATCTGGGCGCTGGTGAAGGATTGCACGGTTTCCGGAGTGCCGAGGATCGGGCGGCCGATGGTCTGGTCGCGATAGGCGACGCCGGAAAAATTGTCGAAAATCACATCGTCAGGCGTATCGGTGGCGGCACCGATTTCCTGGAGGATGACGTTTTTCTCCCGCTCCAGCTCGTCTTCGTCGAACAGCGACTCCGTCAGAATGTCTGCAAGAATATCGACGGCGAGCGGAACGTGGTCTTTCAGGACGCGGGCGTAGTATGAAGTTGTTTCCGTCGATGTCGCGGCGTTGACTTCGCCGCCGACATTTTCGATCTCTTCGGCGATCTGCCGGGCGGTGCGGCGCGCCGTACCCTTGAAGGCCATATGCTCGAGAAGATGGGCGATGCCGTGCTCGGCAGTCGTCTCGTTGCGGGACCCGGATTTGATCCACACCCCAAGAGCAACGCTTTCGAGATGCGGCATTCTTTCCGTGACAACGGTCAACCCGGACGAAAGCCGGGTCACATTAACTCTCATATCAAGTCTTTCCGCGTCTCTATTTGCCGGCGCGTGCGTGGCTGCCGATGAAGGTTTCCACCGTCTTCAGCTCTGCGTCCAGAATGTCGAAACGCTCCTCCCGGTTCATAATGTCAGCTAGCCATACTGGAAGCGCCGGGTCGATTGCGCAAGCGGATTTTACGGCGGCCGGGAATTTAGCCGGATGGGCAGTGGACAGGACCACCATCGGGCTTGATGCCTTTTCGTGTTTTTCCGCCACAAAAACGCCGGTCGCCGTATGCGGGTCGATCAGGTAACCGGTTTTCTCAAGCGTATCGCGGATCGTCGCCGCCACCTGCTTTTCGGTGGCGCGGCCGGCGCGGAAATCCTTCTTGATGAATTTCAGCGCATGCGGCGGGATTTCAAACGCGCCGGATTGCTTGAGGCCATCCATCGACGCCTTTACCGCAGCGGAATCGCGGCCATAGGCCTCAAACAGCAGCCGCTCGAAATTCGAGGATATCTGGATGTCCATCGAGGGCGAAGTGGTGGGCGTGACGCCGCGCATCTCGTAACGGCCGGTCTTCAGCGTACGCGCCAGAATGTCGTTGTCGTTGGTGGCGATGACAAGCTTGTCGATCGGCAGGCCCATCTTCTTGGCGACGTAACCGGCGAAGATATCACCGAAATTGCCCGTTGGGACGGTGAAGGAAATCTTCCGGTCGGGACCGCCGAGCGACAGGGACGCCGTGAAATAATAGACCACCTGCGCCATGATGCGCGCCCAGTTGATGGAGTTGACGCCCGAAAGCTTGACGCCGTCGCGGAATTTCGCGTCGTTGAACATTTCTTTGACGAGGTTCTGGCAATCGTCGAAATTGCCGTTGATCGCCAGCGCATGCACGTTGGAGGCGGTGGAGGTCGTCATCTGGCGCTGCTGCACCGGAGAGACCTTGCCATTGGGGAAAAGGATGAAGATGTCGGTGCGCTCGCGCCCGGCAAAGGCGTCGATGGCTGCGCCGCCCGTGTCGCCGGAGGTGGCGCCGACGATGGTGGCGCGCTCTCCACGCTCAGCCAGCGTATAATCCATCAGGCGGGCGAGAAGCTGCATCGCCACGTCCTTGAAGGCAAGCGTGGTGCCGTGGAAAAGCTCCAGCACGAAGGTGTTCGGCCCGGTCTGCGTCAGGGGTGCTACGGCCGGATGGCGGAACGTCGCATAGGCGTCGTCGATCATCGCCCGGAACTTGTCGGCCGGAATTTCACCGCCGGTGAAACGGTAGAGAACCTCAAACGCGATGTCCTGATAGGACTTGCCGCGCAGGTTGCGGATTTCCTTTTTCGACATGGAGGGCCATTCGCGCGGCACGTAAAGCCCGCCATCACGGCCAAGGCCCGCCAGAAGCGCGTCGCAGAAACCAAGCGAAGGGGCCGCACCCCTGGTCGATACATATTTCACGAGATAGTCCCTTGTCGTTTACCGGTCTGTCCGTTGCCGTTACCGGCTCTTTATCAGCAGCATCCCGCCGGAATGAGGCGATTGGCGAGGTAATGAAGGGCTTTTTTGAAAATTCAAGCAAAACCAAACATGCCAATCGATTTTTTCCGGCGTCGCTGCTATAGACCATCGCCAACCTGCGTGAAAGGTCAATAAACAGCGTCTCCGGTTCGGTTCCGGGACAATGGAGAGGGAATTAGAAGAGTGTCAGGGAATTTCTTGCGTTTGTCCGCCGCGATGTCGCTTCTGGCCGTTGTTGCAGGATGCAATTCCTCCAATCCGTCAGACTCGCTTGCCGTCAACCCTCCGGCGGCGCAGGCAAATGCCGTTGCTCCGGTGGTGCAGGCCAACTGCCCGACGGTCACGGTTCTCGACGCCAATGCCGTCCACCGCGTCTATGCCGGTGGCGCAAAGGACGATCCGCAGAAACTCGCCTATCAGGTTTCGCTGTCAGACACGACGCGCTCTTGTACCGCGAACGAAACCACGCTGACGGTAAACGTGCTGGCCCAGGGCCGTCTCGTTCCCGGCCCGATGTCGAAGCCCGGCCGCGTGACCGTACCGATCCGCGTCACCGTTAAGGACGGCGACGGCGAGATTTACGGCGAAACGACCAATTTCGCCATCGACGTTGCTGCAGGCGGTGCCGGCACGCAGTTCATCTTCAACAACGATCATGTCGCCATTCCCAACGGACCGGGCGGCGCACCGAGGTCGGTCAGTGTCTATATCGGTTTTGCCGAGCAGGGCGCAAAGGCCAAGACCAAGCGCCGGTGATTTGACGGGCGAAATGTAAAAACCCGGAGGCTGCTGTTGCGGGCTTCCGGGCAGATCGCAAACAAACCATGCCTCATACGCAACGTCATCCTCGGGCCTGTCCCGAGGATCCGAACACGTATCGTGGAATCAAGTCGTTGCAGATGCTCGGGACAGGCCCGAGCATGACGAAGTGGCGTTTGTGACAAAGTCAGAGATTAAAAAGCGCCTTCCCACTCCGCCATCGCTGCAATAACGGCGGGCAGGTCCTGCATCCGTGAAATCACCGTTTCCGCGCCCGCATCCGTCAACCGGTCGGCATGGCTCGAATAGGTGTGGGATGCGCCGGTGAAGCCGATGACGCGCATGCCGGCTGCCTTTGCACCATGCACGCCGTGCACGGAATCCTCGATTACCACGGCGCGATCCGGTGAAACGCCGAACTGGGCTGCGCCATGCAGGAAGATATCCGGCTTCGGCTTGACGCGGTCGGCTCCGAGATCCTTGGCGGAGTAGATATGCGGTGCGAAATAGGGCTTCAGGCCCACCTTCGTCAGCATCATGTCGAGGCGGTGGCTGGAGGAATTCGAGCAGATGCAACGCGGTGTCGTCAGGCGCGACAGAGCGAACTTGACGCCCTCGATGATCTTCACGTCGCGTTCCAGCCGCGCGTCGAGCAGCTTTTCCGACTTGTCGAGCAGCGATGCGGAAAACGGGATGCTGGCTTCGCTTTCCACCTGCAGGAGGATGTTTTTCCAGGTCATGCCGGCGAAACGCTCGCCCATTTCCTCGACGGAGATCGGATACCCGGCCTCGGTCAGAAGGCGGGACTCCACCTGTGCGGCGATGATTTCGGAATCGACCAGAACGCCGTCACAGTCGAAAATAATGAGGTCGAAGCCGCTCATGGGCGCTCCCTGTATCGGATTTGCCTTGGAAAAAAGTGATGCCCGGGCTTTTAGACCAAGTCCGCGTCAAGCTCAACCGGCTGGCCCGCAAGGGTCGGTCGCGCCCGGCTCATAGCTGGGATTTGGCTTTGCGCGTTTCCTGCGTGCAAAAACAGCTACACAGATCAGCGCCGGATGCGTTATGGGATGTTATGCCCAAGACAGCGAAAACCAGACCCGAAGATACCATTGCCGCACGCATCAGCCGCACACTGGCTGACCGCATCGTGCGCGGCGAGCTGTCGCCGGGTGAACGTCTGAGGCAGGATCACATCGCCGCCGAATTCGGCGCATCGCATGTGCCGGTGCGCGAAGCGTTCCGCAGGCTGGAGGCGCAGGGCTTGGCCGCCAGCATTCCGCGCCGCGGCGTGCGGGTCGCGGATTTCGGCCTCGCCGATGTGCGCGAAGTCGCGGAAATGCGCGCCGCGCTTGAGGTTCTGGCGCTGCGCCACGCCATTCCAAACATGACTTCAGCCATTCTCGACCAGGCGGAGGCCGCCACGCTCGAAGGCGATAGCGCGGTCGACGTGCAGCATTGGGAAGAGGCCAATCGCCGCTTCCACCGCCTCATCACGGCGCCTTGCAACATGCCGCGCCTGATGGAGGCGATCGACGGCCTGCATGCCGCGAGCGCCCGGTTCCTGTTTTCCGCCTGGCGGGCAGGATGGGAGCGCCGCACCGATACCGATCATCGCGCGATCCTCGACGCATTGCGCGGCGGCCGTGCCGAGGAGGCGGTGCGAATTCTCGACGGGCATGTGCAATGGATCGGCCGCAAGGCAATCCGCACCCCTTCAGGCTCGGTGCACGATGCCTTCGCCATCGTCGGATAGGCCGGGAATGATTGGCTGGGCTCGCTTGGACTCCGCCGGAAAAGTCGGTTATCGATATCCGCCCGCGATGACGATCTGCGGTGCGTGAAGGGAGCATGGATGGCTGCTGATACGGCGAAATCACGGAGCGGATTTTTCCTTTGTCCGCCGATCTGTTTCCTTGATCGGAAACGCGTCCCGTGACGGTCCGCCTTCGCCCCCATCACCTTCTCTGCATGCTGACCTATGTGGGGAAGGGATATACCTCCGGTTTTGTCGAAAACTACGACCGTGTCGCCGCTCGGCTGAACGCCGGCGAAGAGGATATCGAGCTGGTCGATGGGCCGGACGATATCTGCGTTGGCCTGTTGTGCGAAAGCCATGCCCACTGTTTCAACGAGGGCGTGGTCCAGAGGGACGAGGCGGCCCGGCTTTCGGTTTCAACGCTTTTGAACGAGACAATCACCGCCGGAAAGCGGCTGCGGGCAACGCCGGAGCTACTGGAGAAAATGCGTCTGGCCTTCGCCGCCGGAGACATCCGGCAGGCCTGTCGCGGCTGCCAGTGGATTAGGCTGTGCGATCGCATCGCGGCATCAGGATTTACCGGCGTGAAAATTGGCGAACCGCCGCCGCACCCGGCCGGGCAGCGGCTTACTGCTACTGCGGCACATTCGTCTCGGTTCTCTCGGCGGCCTTGACCGTCGCCTTGATCTCCTTCGGCTCGCGCCCGGATTTCTTGTCGTAGCTCACCTTCACCGAATAATCGCCGGGATGCAGGGTCTCCTGATGCCGGTTGCCGTAACGGCCGGAAATTTCCTTTTGCGTACCCTGAAGGTCCTTGGTCGTTTCGACGATGTCGATCCGCTCCGCACCCGGTGCCGTGATTGCCAGAACACCAGCATCGAGGTTGAGGTTGATCTCGGTGCGTTTTCCTGCAGTTACGGTGAAGGGCTGTTCCACCGTGACCTTGCCCAGACGCGCCCGCATCACGAAATCGCCTGCAGGCATTTCCATGGTTTTGCCGGTGCCGTAAACGCCGTTGATGGTCTGGCGCGTGCCATCAAGCGTCTCCTTGGCTGAAAGCGCTTCGAAACGGATATCGTCCGTTTCCACAGCCTTGCCACCGTCCGTATAGGCCGCCTTGGCAACGACCACGCCGCTCGGGATGACTAGATCGTGGCTGATCGTCTCGCCCGCCTTGATGGCAAGCGTTTCCTGCGCACGCGCAGGGCCGATGCTGCCGGCGAGGAGGAGTTCGCCCGCCGGCACGAAGGTCGTGTTCTGCCCGTAAACGCTGTCCTTGAAATCGTCCTTGGTGATTTCGGTTTTCGCCTGGCTTTCCACATCGCCGCCGGGGCTGCGTTTTGGCACCACCGTCAGTTCCGCCGCGTCGAAATTCGCCTTTGGCCTCGTAAGGCTTCCCTCCTTCACCTCGAAGGGTATTTCGCGACGGATGTTGCCCAGCGCTGCCACCCCGACATATTTGCCCGCCGGCAGCTTCGCTTCGAAGGTGGCGTCGTAGGAGCCGCCGGCATTGACGTCGCTGCGCACTCCGGCCCGGTCGGCTTTGTAGAAATCCCACCGCACCCTGTCGCTGTTGCCGAGCGATGGGCCGCCATCGAACAGCACAGCGTCGGTGACGACGTTGTATAGCGGTGCCGGCTCCTGCGCCCCCAAGCTTGACGGCAGCGCCGCCAGAAGAAGAGCCGCGGAAAAGGCATGCACTGAAAAAGAAGCCACTCGCGTTACGGACGTCATTGCGGATTACCCCCTGAGTTGCCGGTATTGCCAGCACCGACATGCGGAACACGACAACCCGTTGTGCACAACGTTTTTGCGCCACTTCGGGTTCCCCGCCCGCGCCAGCAAATTGCGCGTGTCGGCCGCAACAGCCATTTATTTCGCATTTTCCGTGACTTGTTCAGGCTTTGATAACCATCTTCGGTAACCATAAGCATCAGTAGAGAGTAAGCGTATGGAGCGAGTACCAATGGCAGCAGTTTTTCCGCTGGCCGATTTTCGGCGTGCCGGTTTTGATCGTGCGGGCGAGAGTGACGCCTGGAAAGACAGCATAATCAAAGGTGATTGTGTCGCTGCCTTGGATGCCCTCCCGAGCCAGTCGGTGGATGCGATTTTCGCCGATCCGCCCTACAACCTCCAGCTTGGCGGTACGCTTCACCGGCCAGATCAGTCGCTGGTTGATGCGGTCGATGACGAGTGGGACCAGTTCTCCTCCTTCGAGGCCTATGATGCCTTCACCCGCGCCTGGCTGCTGGCCTGCCGCCGCGTGCTGAAGCCGAATGGTACCATCTGGGTCATCGGCTCCTACCACAACATCTTCCGTGTCGGCTCCATGCTCCAGAACCTCGATTTCTGGATCCTGAACGATATCGTCTGGCGCAAGACCAATCCCATGCCCAACTTCAAGGGCCGCCGTTTCCAGAACGCCCATGAGACCATGATCTGGGCGAGCCGCGATCCGAAAGCCAAGGGCTATACCTTCAACTACGAAGCGCTGAAGGCCTCCAACGACGACGTTCAGATGCGCTCCGACTGGCTGTTCCCGATTTGCAGCGGCCATGAGCGGCTGAAAGGTGACGACGGCAAGAAGGTGCATCCGACCCAGAAGCCGGAAGCATTGCTGGCACGCATCATCATGGCCTCCACCAAGCCTGGCGACATCGTGCTCGACCCGTTCTTCGGCTCCGGCACCACGGGTGCGGTTGCAAAACGTCTCGGCCGCCACTTCGTTGGTATCGAACGCGAACAGGATTACATCGACGCGGCGTCTGCCCGCATCGCCGCCGTCGAGCCGCTCGGCAAGGCGGAGCTGACCGTTATGACCGGCAAGAGGGCCGAACCGCGTGTTGCCTTCAACACCCTGGTGGAAAGCGGTCTCGTCCGTCCCGGCCAGGTGCTGACCGATGCAAAGCGCCGTTATAGCGCCATTATTCGTGCCGATGGTACGATTGCATCCGGCGGGACTGCCGGCTCCATTCACCGTCTTGGTGCAAAGGTGCAGGGTCTCGACGCATGCAACGGATGGACGTTCTGGCACTTCGAGGATGGCGACCAGCTGAAGCCTATCGATGATCTGAGAACAATCATCCGCAGTGAACTGGCAAAGGCCTGACAGTCTAAAGCCCAAAAGGCTGAAGGCAACGATCCACCGCCCGCCATTGTCAGCATACGTCTCCGTCCGGTTTAGTACCTTCAGTCCCGGATGGAGAACGACCAACGCCCGGCACTTCGGTGTCGGGCGTTGGTATTTTTGAATATCTAAATTTAGCCAGACAAGTTTCGCGCAAGAGAACGGTCATAGTGTCCTACGCAAAGCAATGGTTGTGAAAATCCGGTTCGGAAAGTTCACGAAAACATTGCTGTCCCATGCCGCTTGCGGCAGGACTGGCGCAGGCAGGAGACCGCCATTTCCGCCTGCGCCAATTTTCTTTTTGGATCTGATGGTCTGTCAGACATCCACGCCGTAGGATTGCAGATCCTGCTTCAGCTTTTCCGCTCCGGTAAAATGCACCGCCTGCCAGCCGGCGGCCTTGGCGCCTTCGACATTCACAAGCGTATCGTCAATGAAGATGCTTGCGGCAGGGTCGAGGCCAAATTCCTTCGCGTGCAGCTCGTAGATCGCCACATCCGGTTTCAGCAGCTTCACATCGCCAGAAACCGTCACACCGCGCGGCAGGGTGAGGAAGGGGAACATCTTCTGCGCTTCGCGGAAGGTATCGGAGGCGAAGTTGGTCAGCATAGTCACGTCGTGACCGTTATCGATCAGGCCGGTCATGATCGCGACGCTGTCGTCATAGGAATGCGAGACCATCTCATGCCAGAACTTGCGGAAGGCGCGGATATGCTCTTCCCGCTCGGGAAACTGCTCCATCAGCAGCGCCTCGGCGTCTTCCCAGCCGCGTCCGCGATCCTGTTCGAGGTTCCAGTCATGGGTGCAGACATTCTCGAAGAACCATTTGCGCTCGTCGGCATCGGGAATGAGGCGGCTATAGGGAATATGCGGATCGTAGTGGATCAGTACCTTGCCGATGTCGAATACGATATGCTCAATCTTGGTCATCGAAACTTCCTGCTTTCATCGAATGCGGATGGAATAGCCTGTGCGATGACTTTTTTCATCACCGTCGGCAAGGCTTGCGCGTCAAGATTTGTAACCGGCTCCCACCATCCGTCATCCGCGCCAGTTTCAAGCCCATCCGGTACTTGTGCCCGATAGACGGAGAGCCGCAGCTCGAAATGGGTGAAGACATGCACGATGACGCCCGCCGCTTGCCAAGACGCGGCAAAAGGCGCGTGGCTCGTGTCGGTGCCGCCATCCACGCGGGCGGTCCATGCCGTTGTCGGCACCTCCGTCATGCCACCGAGAAGGCCGCTTTCTATGCGCCGCCGCAGCAGAATTTCGCCGCTTGCATTCACCGCCACGAAGGCGGCTCCCAGCCGCACCGGTTTTGCCTTTTTCGCGGCCTTGACCGGAAACCGCTCCGGCTCGTCATGGGCAAGCGCCAGACAGCCGCCATTGAACGGACAGAGCGCACAGGCAGGGCGCTTCGGCGTGCAGATCGTCGCACCGAGATCCATCATCGCCTGCGCAAAATCGCCCGGCCGGTCGGAAGGCGTAAGCTCCGCCACCTTCGCCTTCATGGCGGGTTTCGAACCGGGCAGGGGTGCATCTATCGCGAAAAGGCGGGAGATGACGCGCTCCACATTACCGTCCATCACCGCCGCCTGCCGGTTGAACGCAATGGCCGCCACGGCAGCAGATGTATAGTCGCCGATGCCGGGCAGCTTCTTCAGGCCCTCTTCGGTATCGGGAAAGACTCCGCCATGCTCTTTCGCCACAGCTTCCGCACATTTTTTCAGGTTGCGGGCGCGGGCGTAATAACCAAGTCCCGCCCATGCAGCCATCACATCCTCAACCGGTGCCGCCGCCAGATCGCTGACATGAGGCCACGTCGCGAGGAACTTCAGGAAATAGGGTTTCACCGCCTGCACCGTCGTCTGCTGCAACATCACTTCGGAGAGCCAGACATGATAGGGATCGGCACGTTTTCCTTGTGCCGCCATGGCCGGCGAGGTGCGCCAAGGCAACTCGCGATGGTGGCGGTCGTACCATGCGAGCAGCATCTGCGCGTGCGATGACGGGGCGGTTTTTTGAAGCATGGTTTGCCGTTTCTCTTCGATTCGGCCTATAGTTGGGCCATTCATACCGACCTATCAAGAAGCTCCGGACTGTCCGGTCCTGAAACCCGAGTGAAAAATGCGATATCCACGCAAAGGCGTCATCCAGATTGCCGAAATAGCCAATGGCATCATGGATCCCCTCCTGTCGAAACGGGCGGGCATCAACACGGCGCTGCTCGGCTCGTGGGACGAGATCGCCGGCGATGACTTCGCCGATTGCACGCGGCCGGAAAAGATTACCTGGCCGCGTCGCGACGAGGGTCCGGATCGCGGCGGTTACCAGCCGGGCGTGCTGACGATTGCCTGCGAAGGCGCGCGCGCTCTGTTCCTCACCCATGCACAGGGCGAGCTCATCGCCCGCATCAACGGCTTTTTTGGCTTTCCGGCGGTACGCCAGATCAGGATCGTGCAGAAGCCGGTATCGCAGCCCGTTCCCCGCCGGCGAAAGCCGCCGCCGCTGCGCGGTGATGCGGCAAAACGTCTCGACGACATGATGGACGGCATCGAGAGCGAAGCGCTGCGCAAGGCAGTGGAAAGGCTCGGCACGGCGGTGATGCAGAAGAAGAAGCCGCGGGGCGGGACGATTTGATGTCGCGCACGGTCCTTGACTGGTCACAATTCTTTGACAAGAAGAGTTCAAAACCCCGCTTGTGATGAACAGGCCGTCGCTATATCGGAATCAACAGACAATAGAGTCTATTACCAACAGGTGCTTTCATGCATTTTTCCGAACTGACCATTTCCCGTCGCAGCCTTCTCGGCGGCGTTGCACTTGCTGCCCTTGCCACGGCCCTGCCGTTTGCCTTCACGCCGGGCGTTGCCCAGGCGCAGGAATTGCCTGAATCCACCGGTGACGTGGATATGGCTGCGGTGTTGAAGCCCGGTCCGCTGCCGGAAGCGGCGCTCGGCGATGCGAACGCTCCCGTCAAGATCGTCGAATATATGTCGATGACCTGCCCGCATTGCGCCAATTTCCACAACAAGACCTTTGACGAGATCAAGAAGAAATACATCGATACCGGCAAGGCCTATTTCGTCATCCGCGAATTCCCGTTCGATCCGCGTGCCGCCGCTGCCTTCATGCTGGCGCGCTGCGCACCGGAAGGACAGTATTTCCCGTTCGTTTCCATGCTGTTCAAGCAGCAGCAGAGCTGGGCAACAGCCCAGGATGCCCGTGCGGCCCTGCTGCAATTGTCGAAAATGGCCGGTTTCTCACAGGAGTCTTTCGAGGCCTGCTTGACGAACCAGAAGCTTCTGGATGATGTGAACGCAACGATGCAACGCGGTGCGACGGAATTCGGCGTCAACTCCACGCCGACTTTCATCATCAACGGCAAGAAATACGCGGGAGACATGTCGGTTGAAACCATGTCGGCTGTCATCGACAAGCTGCTCTGATCGCCGAACCCTTAAAGGAACGGGCGGCGGATATTTCCGTTCGCCCGTTTTTTATTGCCGTTATTTCAGGCGGAGCGGAGCGGCATGAAGTTCAACAAGCTCCGCGTCGTCGGTTTCAAATCCTTCGTTGAACCCTCGGAATTCATCATCGAGCCGGGTCTGACCGGTGTCGTCGGTCCCAATGGTTGCGGCAAGTCCAATCTGGTCGAAGCGCTTCGCTGGGTGATGGGCGAAAACTCCTACAAGAACATGCGCGCATCCGGCATGGATGACGTCATCTTCTCCGGTTCCGGCAATCGCCCGGCCCGCAACACCGCCGAGGTCGGCCTTTATCTCGACAATTCCGATCGCACCGCGCCCGCCGCCTTCAACGATGCCGATGAAATTCAGGTGACGCGCCGCATCGAGCGCGAAAACGGCTCGGTCTATCGCATCAACGGCAAGGAAGCGCGCGCCAAGGATGTGCAGCTTCTGTTTGCCGATGCCTCCACCGGCGCGCGTTCGCCCTCGATGGTGGGGCAGGGGCGTATCGGTGAACTCATCAATGCCAAGCCGCAGGCCCGCCGCCAGCTTCTGGAAGAGGCGGCCGGCATTTCCGGCCTGCATTCCCGTCGCCATGAAGCGGAGCTTCGCCTGCGCGCTGCGGAGACCAATCTGGAGCGGCTGGAGGATGTGACCGCCCAGCTTGAAAGCCAGATCGAAAGCCTGAAACGCCAGGCGCGGCAGGCCAACCGTTTCAAGATGCTGTCGGCGGATATCCGCGCCCGCGAGGCGACCCTGCTGCATATCCGCTGGGTAGAAGCCAAGGAAGCCGAAGGCGAAGCGGAAAGCGCGCTTAATCAGGCCACGAACATCGTTGCCGAAAAGGCGCAGGCGCAGATGGAGGCGGCCAAACAACAGGGCATTGCCAGCCTGAAGCTGCCGGAACTGCGCGAGGATGAAGCGCGTGTCGCTGCCGCCCTGCAACGTCTGCAGATTGCCCGCACCCAGCTGGATGACGAGGCGAACCGCCTGCTGCGCCGCCGTGATGAGCTGGCGCGCCGTCTATCGCAGCTTGGCGAAGACATCGTTCGCGAAGAACGGCTTGTCTCTGATAACGCCCAGATCCTTGCGCGGCTCGATGAGGAAGAGGCAGACCTTCTCGAAATTCTCGCCGATTCCGGTCGTCATGCCGAAGAGATGCGCGAAGCCTTTGAGGCAGCTGCCGCTAAACTGACTGAAAGCGAAACCGTTTTCACTGCCATCACCGCCGAGCGCGCCGAGGCCGCCGCCGGGCGCCAGCAGCTGGAACGGGCGATCCGCGAGCTTTCCGATCGTAAACTCCGGCTGGAACGCCAGTCGCAGGAGGCATCCTCCGAGATCGATGCCGTCGATGAAAAACTCTCCGGCCTTCCCGATCCTTCGGAGCGCCGCGAGGCGGTCGAGGCAGCCGAGATCGCGGTGGAAGACGCTCTGATCGTGGCGGAAGAAGCCGAAGCCGCCGTTGCCGAGGCGCGTTCCGCCGAAGCGCTGGCGCGCGGCCCGCTGGAAACGGCGCGAAACCGGCTGAACGCTCTGGATACGGAAGCGCGCACCATCACCAAAATCCTGGCGGCCAGTGCTGCCGCCAATGGCAGCTTCACGCCGGTGGCGGAAGAAATGACGGTGGAACGTGGTTTTGAGGCAGCGCTTGGTGCAGCCCTTGGCGACGACCTCGAAAGTGCCCTTGATCCCGCTGCTCCCGCCTATTGGGCCGGCAATGGCGATGGTGCGGGCGATCCTGCTTTGCCGCAGGGCGTCAAGCCGCTTTTGAACTATGCGCAGGCGCCGGACGCATTAAGGCGCGGTCTCGCCCAGATCGGCGTTGCAGCCGACACTGCGGAAGCCTTGCGCCTGATGCCGTCGCTGAAGGCCGGTCAGCGGCTGGTGACGCGCGAGGGCGCGCTGTTTCGCTGGGATGGCCACATCGCCAGCGCTGATGCGCCGGGAGCCGCCGCCCTTCGTCTGGCACAAAAGAACCGGCTTGCCGAAATCGAGACGGAACTGGAAGAGGCCCGTTTCAGTCTGGAGGAGGCCGAAGAACAGCTCTCCATCAGGACCGACGACATCAGAAGCGCCGAGTTGCGGCTTTCGGAAGTGCGCGACAGAAGCCGGCTGGTGACGCGTCATCTTGCCGAGGCACGAGAGGCGCTGACATCAGCCGAACGCGCCTCGGGCGATCTTCTGCGCCGCCGGGATATCGTCTCGGAAGCGCTGAACCAGATCGGCGCGCAGATCGACGAGATCGTCGTTCAGGAAGAAAACGCCCGCATCGAAATGGAAGATGCACCGGATCTTTCCGCCCTTGATCTGCGCCTGCGTGAAAGCCAGCTGGAAGTCGCCACAGACCGTGGCCTGCTGGCAGAAGCGCGCGCCCGCCACGAGGGGGTGAGCCGCGAGGCGGAAAGCCGCCAGCGCCGGCTTCAGGCAATCGCGCAGGAGCGCTCCACCTGGGCATCGCGGGCCGCCAGTGCCGCCGATCACATCGCCACCCTGCGTGAGCGTGAGGAAGAGGCGCGCGAGGAAATCGCCGAACTGGACATTGCGCCGGAAGAGTTCGACGAGAAACGCCGCAACCTCCTGACCGAGCTTCAGAAAACCGAAGACGCCCGCCGCTTGGCCGCGGACCGGCTGGCGGAGGCGGAAAACCTGCAACGCGCCGCCGACCGCGTTGCCACCACCGCCCTTTCCGAACTGGCAGAAGCCCGTGAAAAGCGCGGCCGCGCCGAAGAGCGGCTTGTTTCCGCCCGCGAGAAGCGGCAGGAAACCGAACATCGCATCCGCGAAACGCTGAATACCGAGCCGCATATGGCGTTGCGCCTGACCGGCCTTGGTCCCGACCAGCCGAAGCCCGATATTCGCGATGTCGAGCGCGATCTCGACCGGCTGAAGATCGAGCGTGAGAGGCTGGGCGCCGTCAACCTGCGTGCCGAGGAAGAGCAGGCGGAGCTTTCCGCCAAGCTCGCGGCCCTCATCAAGGAACGCGACGATATCATCGACGCGGTGCGCAAGCTGCGCGCCGGTATCCAGAACCTCAACCGCGAAGGCCGTGAACGGTTGATTGCGGCCTTCGATGTGGTCAATTCGCAGTTCCAGCGGCTTTTCACCCATCTGTTTGGTGGCGGCACGGCGGAATTGCAGCTGATCGAATCCGACGATCCGCTGGAAGCCGGCCTGGAAATTCTCGCCCGTCCTCCGGGCAAGAAGCCACAGACCATGACGCTGCTTTCCGGCGGTGAACAGGCGCTGACGGCCATGGCGCTGATCTTTGCGGTCTTCCTCACCAATCCCGCACCGATCTGCGTGCTGGACGAGGTGGACGCGCCGCTCGACGACCATAATGTCGAGCGTTACTGCAATCTGATGGACGAAATGGTTGCCTCCACTGAAACGCGTTTCGTCATCATCACCCACAATCCCATCACCATGGCGCGCATGAACCGCCTCTTCGGCGTCACCATGGCCGAACAGGGCGTGTCGCAACTGGTTTCCGTGGATTTGCAGACTGCCGAGCAACTGCGCGAAGCCGTCTGAGTTTCCCGTTCCGGGCTTGCCCCTTAAGCCTTGTCCATCGCGAATTTATCTGGCCGCATCACCCATTCGGGTGGGCGACAATGCGCGGCATTTTGCTATGTCTTTTTGAAAGGAATTTGGGCTCTTTCCAGACCCCCCATCCGGTTTCCTGTACCGGATGGAAAGCCTTGCGAGGTCGCTGCCGTGGCCTCGCAAGGCTTTTTTTTGGTGTTGTGCCTCGCGTCCCTCTTTCCTGTACCAGTCACAGGAAACCAGCCGACTTGCCGCCCTCTTACACTGGCACCAACCGCAGCCGCGTGCCCCACGGATCAATCGCTTCCACAACCTTGTTTTCCATCTCCACCAGCACATAACCGGCCGCCCGCAGCCGCGTTTTCTGCGCTTCAAGGTCCGTGGGATTTTTGATGGCAAGAGAGAACCAGTCGAGGCCGGTTTCAGTGGCGTTGCGCTCTTTCGCGCCCCGGCTGTTCCATGTGTTGACGGCCAGATGGTGGTGATATCCGCCCGATGACAGGAAGGAGGCATCCGAACGGGCATCCTGCGTCGGTTTGAGACCAACGGCTTCCTCGTAAAAGGCGCGTGCGGTGGCAATCTCGCCGACCCGCAGGTGAATATGCCCGATGCGCATGCCGGAAGGTGCGGCCTCGTAATCGCTCTTTTTGGTGTCGGTCAGCGTTACGAGATCATCGACGTCGAGCGGTTCGGTCCCCATCTTAACCACGCTGCCGCTCCAGACCCATGTGTCCTTCGGCCGGTCGCTGTAAACCTCGATGCCGTTGCCTTCGGGATCGTTGAGATAGACCGCTTCACTGACATTATGGTCGGCAAAGCCTGTGAGGGGCACCTGCCTTAACGCCGCATGTACCAGCCACCGCGCCAGATCCTTGCGGGTGGGCATCAGATAGGCGATGTGGAACAGACCGGCTGAGGTGGGGCTTTCATAATCCGCCGTTGGCTTGTGAACGAGATCAAGCAGGGGAACGGTGCCGGCGCCGAGCGTCACGCCCCGTGCGTTGCGCGCAACCTCATTCAACCCGAGCACGGAACGGTAATAATCGATCATCGGATCGAGATCGCGCACCCGAAGCGCCGCCTGACTGACATGCATCGGCGTGGTCAGCGCAAAGGGAAGGGCGGTGCCTGCACTTGCTGCGGGTGGGGCGCCTTCTGCTCTAAGAGCACCGGCAAGGGCGGTGGCGGCGCAAGAAATTCCGGCAAATTTCAACGTGTGGCGGCGAGTAAATTGCATGAATAATCTCTTTTTGGGCGATGTGGATGGCTTAGGGAACACTCCGTTTCTGCGCACTACACGAATGCGTCAGTAACGCTGTTATTTTGCTTTTGCGGCAATTCTGGCGCGCAATTCGCCGCAATTATGCTGCACTGCGATGTAAACTGGACGTTGTGGCGTTTCCAACATGCTGCCAATGCTGTAGATGATAGAAAAATGACAACGCTTCTGGGTGGAGAGCGTGGAATGAAAAAGTGGGTTTATACCTTCGGCAACGGTGCTGCCGAAGGCCGGGCAGGTGACGTTGCTATATTGGGCGGCAAGGGTGCAAACCTTGCCGAAATGGCAAGTCTCGGCCTTCCCGTTCCCCCCGGCCTCACCATCATAACCGATGCCTGCGCCCTTTATCACAAGAACGGCCGCGATCTCCCCGAAGAGCTGAAGCTGCAGGTCATGGCCGGCCTTCACGGCATGGAAGCCGTGACCGGCAAGACATTCGGCGGCAGCCAGACGCCGCTGCTGTTGTCGGTCCGATCAGGCGCGCGTGCCTCCATGCCGGGCATGATGGACACGGTGCTCAATCTCGGCCTCAACGACCGCACGGTGCAGGCGCTGGGCCACGATGCGGGCGACGCCCGTTTCGCTTGGGACAGCTATCGCCGCTTCATCCAGATGTATGCCGATGTCGTCATGGGTCTCGACCATGAGCTGTTCGAAGAAATTCTCGAGGACGAGAAAGGCCGGCTCGGCCATGAATATGATACCGATATGTCGGCGGTCGAGTGGCAGCATGTCGTTGCGCTTTACAAGCAACTGATCGAGGACGAGCTGGGAGAGGCTTTCCCGCAGGATTGCCATGTTCAGCTCTGGGGCGCTATCGGCGCAGTCTTTGCCAGCTGGACGAACCATCGCGCCGTGACCTATCGACACCTGCACAATATTCCCGGCGATTGGGGCACGGCGGTCAACGTCCAGGCCATGGTCTTTGGCAATCTCGGCTCGTCATCCGCAACCGGCGTTGCCTTCACCCGCAATCCCTCCACCGGAGAGGCGGAGCTTTACGGCGAGTTCCTCGTCAATGCCCAGGGTGAAGATGTGGTAGCGGGCATCCGCACGCCGCAATCCATCACCGAGGCCGCGAGGCTGGCGTCGGGTTCCGACAAACCCTCCATGGAAAAGCTGATGCCGGAGGCTTTCGCCGAGTTCATGGTGATCTGCAAACGGCTGGAGACCCACTATCGCGACATGCAGGATCTGGAATTTACCATCGAGCGCGGCAAGCTCTGGATGCTCCAGACCCGTTCCGGCAAGCGCACCACACGCGCCGCCATGAAGATCGCCGTCGATATGGTCGAGGATGGGCTGATTTCGCAGGAAGAAGCCGTCTGCCGCATCGAGCCGTCATCGCTCGACCAATTGCTGCACCCCACCATCGATCCCGGTATTTCCCGGCCCATCATCGGCTCCGGCCTGCCTGCCTCCCCGGGTGCGGCAACCGGCGAGATCGTCTTTACCTCGGAAGAAGCGGTCGCTGCGGAAGCCGAAGGCCGAAGCGTCATTCTGGTCCGCATCGAAACCAGTCCGGAAGATATTCACGGCATGCATGCCGCCGAAGGCATTCTGACCACGCGCGGCGGCATGACCAGCCACGCCGCCGTGGTAGCGCGCGGCATGGGCATTCCCTGTGTTACCGGTGCGGGTTCGATGCGCGTCGATATGCGCAACAAGGTGCTGATCGGCGTTGGCTGCATGCTGAAACGCGGCGATGTCATCACCATCGACGGCTCTTCCGGCCGGGTGATGAAAGGTGAAGTGCCGATGACGCAGCCTGAACTGTCAGGCGACTTCGGCAAGCTGATGCAATGGGCCGATAATCTGCGCCGTATGACAGTGCGTACCAACGCCGATACACCGGCCGATGCCCGCGCCGCCCGTGCTTTCGGTGCAGAAGGTATAGGTCTTTGCCGCACCGAACATATGTTCTTCGAAGGCGACCGCATTCATGTGATGCGCGAGATGATTCTCGCCGAAAGCGAAAAGGGCAGGCGGGCAGCGCTTGACCGGCTTTTGCCGATGCAGCGTTCGGATTTCACCGAGCTTTTCCAGATCATGCACGGCCTACCGGTGACGATCCGCCTGCTTGATCCGCCGCTGCACGAATTCCTGCCGAAGAGCGATGGCGAGATCGTAGAGGTCGCCGCCGCCATGGGCATGCCGCAGACCGTATTCCGCCAGCGGCTGGATGCGCTGCACGAATTCAACCTCATGCTCGGCCATCGCGGCTGCCGGCTTGCCATTTCCTATCCCGAAATTGCCGAAATGCAGGCACGCGCCATTTTTGAGGCTGCGGTTGCGGCGGCGCGCATCACCGGTGCACCTGTCGTGCCTGAGATCATGGTGCCGCTGGTCGGCCTCCGGTCCGAACTCGATTACGTCAAGGCCGTCATCGACACTGTGGCCGCCGAGGTGGCGGAAGAGACCGGCATGACGCTCGAATATCTGACCGGCACCATGATCGAGTTGCCGCGTGCGGCGCTGCGCGCGCATGTGATTGCGGAAGCTGCGGAGTTCTTCTCCTTCGGCACCAACGATCTGACGCAGACGACCTTCGGGATTTCCCGTGACGACGCGGCACGTTTCATCAATACCTATCAGCGCAAGGGCATTATTGAACGCGACCCGTTCATCTCGCTCGATTTCGACGGTGTGGGAGAACTGATCCGCATTGCCGCCGAGCGCGGCCGCCAGACGCGTCCGGAGCTGAAACTCGGCATCTGCGGCGAACATGGCGGCGACCCGGCCTCGATCCATTTCTGCGAGGATGCGGATCTCGACTACGTGTCCTGCTCGCCCTTCCGCGTGCCCATCGCGCGTCTTGCCGCCGCGCAGGCGACACTTGCCGCAAGGGCAAGGCAGGGTGAAACCGCCAGCAATGTCGCCTTCATTCCGGTCAGGGGTTTGGTTGGACGATGATCCGCCGCTCCACCACCACCGGACGATAGAACATGTCGCGGTTCATCTGCGCCTGCCAGGCGCGGTTGTCGGCGCGACGATCCATTTCCAGATCGAGAAGGCAACCCGCCATGGGGTCGGTGCCGGGGCGGAAACCATAACCCCGGCATGTAGCCTCATCCCGCGCCCGGCGCTCTTCCGGAGTCAGCGTCTGGCAGGCGGTGAGCGCCAGCAGAGCGGCGAGCGAACCTAAGACGATGGAAACGCGCATTTTGTTTCTCCCTAGAACATGACAGCCGAGCGGCACTTTTATTGCCGCGATTGATACGCCTGTTTCATGATCGGGAAAAGCGGGTGAAGACTGGAAAGTTGCATCGTCTATTGCCTGATGCCGCAATCTTCTTTTCACGCCAGGGATGTCCGCGGCCGCCACCCGTTCTTGTTTTGCATTATTACTCTGAGCAGCCGTCCAGTATCGTGCCCCTGCTATCTTCAAGCGAGGCGTTGCTGCCTTTCGTGCGCAAAGTGTAGCTATAGTTCGGGTCTATTGCGTTATAAACCGCTCCGGACGCCGATATTGTTTCCGCCATAGGTATCATTTCTTCCATCTGCTGCAGGATCGCGAAGCTTTTTCCATCGGCGCCGTTGACGTAAACTACACGTAGGACTTCGTTGTTGGCGCACGAATAGGATACGGAATCAACAGTTGTTCCCGCTGCTGC
Organism: Rhizobium sp. Root491; assembly: GCF_001427205.1. Lineage (NCBI taxonomy): Bacteria > Pseudomonadati > Pseudomonadota > Alphaproteobacteria > Hyphomicrobiales > Rhizobiaceae > Rhizobium > Rhizobium sp. Root491. The sequence continues at coordinate 664,694 of NZ_LMFF01000001.1, read as the reverse complement.
GGTCAAATTAGGGAATGCAATGAAGGAGAAAATACTCAGGAGAATTATAGGCGATTTTTTCATATTTTTTCTCGGTGCAATTTTGTTTTCCATAATTATATTAGGATAATTGCAGTTAAAGTTGATGATTCGCAAATTTATACTTCAATATTTTTGAGATTATTGTCAATGTGGGCGTCGCTAAAGTGATGGCGACGCCCATCATGGAGATATGAAGGTACCACCCCGGCGGCACCACTTTCAGTCGTTCTTTGTTCAGGCAGGAACCGCGTCGTGGTCATCGAGCGCCTCGATGTCCTTGGCGTTGTTGTAGACTGCCTCGTCCAGAATGCCTTCACGTTTGGCGACGATGGTGGGCACCAGCGCCTGACCGGCGACGTTGACGGCCGTGCGGCCCATGTCGAGGATCGGGTCGATGGCGAGCAGCAGGCCAACACCTTCGAGCGGGAGACCGAGCGTGGAGAGCGTCAGCGTCAGCATCACCACGGCACCCGTGAGACCCGCCGTTGCGGCCGAGCCAAGCACCGAGACGAACACGATCAGCACATAGTCCTGAATGCCGAGCGGCACCTGGAAGAACTGGGCGATAAAGATCGCTGAAATCGCCGGATAGATGGCGGCGCAGCCGTCCATCTTGGTGGTGGCGCCAAGCGGCACGGCGAAGGCTGCATATTCGCGCGGCACGCCGAGGCTCTTTTCCGTCACGGTTTCGGTGACGGGCAGGGTGCCGATGGAGGAGCGCGACACGAAGGCGAGCTGGATTGCCGGCCATGCGCCTGCAAAGAAGCGCGATGGCTTCAGGCCATGGGCGAGAAGCAGCGCCGGATAGACCACGAAGAGAACCAGCGCCAGACCGATATAAACGGCCGCCGCATACCAGCCAAGCTGCGAAAGCGTCGTCCAGCCATATTGGTCAACGGCGCGACCGAGCAGGCCGATGGTGCCAATGGGCGTGAGGCGGATGACCCACCACAGGATCTTGCGCACGATGGCAAGCAGCGACTGGTTGAAGGCAAGGAACGGCTCCGCCGCCTTGCCCGCTTTCAGTGCCGCGACACCAAAGGCAATCGACACCACGAGCAGCTGCAACACGTTGAAGTTCAGCGAGGTGCTGGCGGAACCGTTATTGACCTTGGTCGAGGCCTCGAGGCCAAACACGTTTGCCGGCACGAGACCCTTCAGGAAGTCGAGCCAGGAACCGGTGGAGGAGGGTGCCGCCGCTGCCGTATTGGCAATCGCGGTGTTCACGCCCGGCTGAATGACGAGGCCAAGGACGATGCCGATGACCACGGCGATCAGCGCCGTGATGGCGAACCACAGAAGCGTCTGCCAGACAAGCTTTGCCGCATTGGAGAGGTTCTTGAGATTGGCGATGGAGGCGACGATGGCCGTGAAAATCAGCGGCGGCACCAGCGCGCGCAGCAGCTGCACGAAAATGCTGCCGATGGTCTGCAACGTCACGGAAAGCCAGTTCGGGCTGCCGGCGGCATCAGGACCGATATTGCGCGCAACGAGCCCGAGTAGCAGGCCGATGACCATGGCGATCAGAACCTGAAAGCCGAAGTTGCGATAAAAGGGTTTTGGCCCGGATGAGGGGGCTGGCGTCGTTGCCTGTGACATGGCTTGTCTCTTTTTTGTGCAAGAAAACGAGGATAATGCACTTTTTACACGCATTCTCGGAGGAAGGGACGAAGAATACGCCGATTTCCTCAGCAAATAAGGGATGAGCTTGCGTATTTGTTGCACTGACGATGCATTATTCTCTTAAGGGGAGATAATGCGGAAAAATATTCCGCTCTATCGTGGCCGTGGGCTTTCACGCGCTCAAAACGATGTCGGAGGCTAGAAGAGCGTTTGCGTTTGCTGAGGCCGCTGCGTTCCCACTCCGTCACCCCGGACCAGATCCGGGGTCCATTGCGATCAAGTCGTTGATCGTGGGAGGCTTCTTTCACCATGCAGACGCGCCGTGGCTGGATGCCGGATCAAGTCCGGCGCGACAAAGGTGGGTTTACGCACTTTACCCGCAGATCAGACCCGTCCTTGTTTTCCTAACCGCAAATCCGGTCTATGACATCATATGCAGGTGATTCCCTTGCCAGATTTCGGGTGCAACGCTTTTACGCCAATGCGATCTAACGGATATCCGCTTCCATGACTGTGCGTTTTGTCCGGCCTTTTTCAGTTGCAGCCTATCTTTCCCGCTATCTCGGTATGGCGGCGCTGGCGCTTTTTCTTGCCGCCGCCGGCATCCACCGTTTCGGACCGTTGACGACGCCCGATCTCGTCGGCCTGCTGATGATAGCCGCTGGAATCGCTCTGGTGGCGATGCTTCTGGCGTTGGTTGGTCTTGAACGGCTGTGGACCACGGGTGCGCGCGGCGGCCTTTCTGCGCTTGCCGCGCTGCTGTTGTCGGCGTTGCCGCTCGGCGTCGTCGGTTACGGCGCATTTCTGTACTGGCAGCAGCCAAAGATTTACGACATCTCCACCGATCTTGCCGATGCGCCGGAATGGCTGGTGCCGCCCGTTGCCAATCAGCAATGGCTGTCAAGACCGGCCACTGTTGCAAAAGCCGACCGGGACGCGCAGGCGGTGGCCTATGCGAGCCTTGCCGGACGCCGTTATGAAGGTGCGATAGACCGCATCTACGCCGCCGCCAAAAAAATGGCCGCCGCCCAGAGCATCCGCATCACCCATACCAAAGGCGTCATCGGCACGGTGGAGCCGCCCTCCGTCGGCGTTCCCGAACAGGACAAGTCTCAGCCCACCGAGGAAGCGCCGGTAGAGGACCTCCCCTCCATCGTGCCGGTTCCCATGGCACGGCCGGTCGAGGCACCGCAGCCCACCTTCTTTAACGGCAGCGGCGTGGTGCTGATGCAGGGCGAAAAGCGCACGCGCATCTGGGGCCTGCGTTTCGACATCCTCATCCGCCTGAAAGAGGAGGCGGAAACCACGATCGTCGATGTGCGCGTTGCGTCCCGTTACGGCCCGCACGATCTCGGCATGGGTGCAGCAATCGCAGAAGCGTATCTCGATGCGCTGGATGCGGAAATGCAAGGCCTGAACGACAATTAAGGCTTAGTTTCCTTCTTCGTCATTCCGGCTCAATGCCGGAACGACGGGAAAATGCGACGGTGGTTGAAATGTTTGAACCGGATATGATGACGCCGATATGAGCGTTGCGCCCAGACGCCAGCCTCACGCCGGAAAATATTCCCCCAGCAACGAAGGCGCACCCTCGGTCCGCACCTCGCCCTTTTCGATCAGGTCTTCGATATGGGCCAGTACGGAAAGTGCCGCAGCCCCATGCAGGCGTTTGTCGGTGCTGGCATAGATCACCTTCACCATATCGGCGATCCGCCGGTCGCCTTCCCGGATGCGCTTCAGAACCGCCCGTTCCCGCATGCGGCGGTGGGCGCGAAGCCCGCGCATGAAGGCTGCGGGATCGTTGACCGAGCCGCCATGGCCGGGCAGGAACAGCCGGTCGTCGCGGGCGAGCAGGCGCTCCAGCGAGGCCATGTAATCGCTCATCGACCCATCAGGCGGTGCGACGATGGTGGTGGCCCAGGCCATGACGTGATCGGCGGAAAAGACGATGCCGCTGCCATCAAGTGCGAAAGCGGCGTGGTTGGCGGTGTGCCCCGGCGTGTGCAGCGCCGTCAGCGCCCAGCCGTCGCCGGAAAGGCTCTGCCCGTCGCCAAGTGCCACATCCGGCACGAAAGCCGTATCGGAACTTTCGGCAAAGGGATTGGTCTCACCCACATGCAGTGGCCGGGCGGCGCGGTGCGGGCCTTCCGCAACCGTGATAGCGCCGGTCGCCTGCCGCAGCCGCTGCGCAAGCGGCGAGTGATCGCGATGGGTGTGGCTGACGAAGATATGGGTGACCTCGCGTCCATCAAGCGCCGCCATCAGCGCCTGAAAATGCGCCTCATCCTCCGGGCCGGGATCGATGACGGCAACGGACCGGTCGCCGACGATATAGGAGTTGGTGCCATGGAAGGTAAACGCGGAAGGATTGTTGACGGTGATGCGCTGGATAAGCGGGGCAACGGGAACCGCCTCGCCATAGGCCGGCCTGAAATCGAGATCGAATGCCGGGTCCGCCATCAAGACCTCCTGAAATATGCCATGCCACGCAGAGCCGCAGCCTCAGCCGCGCAATCGCCAAGCCCTAACATGCCATGTCAGGCACGGCATCCAAAAAGCTTGGATTTTGTGAAAAAATAAGCCGTCAGGTCATTGCCGCGTCGGGCAGGCTTTGCTAATCAGGCCCGGTTCAGGCAGCGGCGTTTCGCCCAAGCTGCCCTGTTGGGGCGTCGCCAAGCGGTAAGGCACCGGTTTTTGGTACCGGCATTCCCAGGTTCGAATCCTGGCGCCCCAGCCATCACTTCCAAAATCAGAACAGCGTGCACAGGTGCCGGCGGGCATCTATCAGCCGTACCATTTCACTGCGATCCCGGATGTTGTGACGCGCGAAAACCTGTCCTCCGTCATCACCAGCCTTGACCCAAGAATCCACAAACCGTTGAAATCCATGGATCCTCGCGAAGAGGCCAGGATGACGCGTGTGTGTTAAAGGCCTGCTTAAACAGAAACGCCGCGCATCCAAAGACACGCGGCGTCCAAACTTAAAATCGCGGCTAAGCCTTAAAGCGCGATATCCGGAACCTTCTTCACCGGCGCGCCAGCAGGTGCCGCTCCCGCGCCCTTCAGCGCGCCAAGATCGATCTGCGGCGGGGTCGGCAATTGCAGGTGCTCGGCCGTATAGGCCCATTCCTGCTGCACTTTTTCCGGGTCGTCATTGAGCTTGGTGCCGTAGCTCGGAACGATCTGGCGGATCTTGGCCTGCCATTCCGGTGTTGCCACCTTGTCCTTGAAGACCTTTTCCAGAACGCTCAGCATGATCGGTGCCGCCGTGGAGGCGCCAGGGGAGGCGCCGAGCAGACCGGCGATGCTGCCATCCTGCGCGGCGACGATTTCCGTGCCGAGCCTGAGTACACCGCCCTTTTCCTCGTCGCGCTTGATGATCTGCACGCGCTGGCCCGCCTGCCACAGACGCCATTCGCCCTGCTTCGCGTTCGGGAAATATTCCTTCAACGCGGCAAAGCGGTCGTCGTCCGACATCATCAGCTGGCCGGCGAGATATTCCACCAGCGGATATTCATCGATGCCGACGCGCACCATCGGCCAGGCATTGCTTGTCGTAACGGAGGAGACGAGATCGAAATAGGAGCCTTCCTTCAGGAACTTGGTGGAGAAGGTGGCGAAAGGTCCAAACAGGATGACGCGCTTGCCACCAAGCACGCGGGTATCGAGGTGTGGAACCGACATGGGCGGCGAGCCGACCGAGGCCTTGCCGTAGGCCTTGGCCAGATGCTGCATCGTCACGTCAGGATTGTCGTTGATCAGGAACGAGCCACCAACCGGGAAACCGGCGTAATTGTCGCCTTCCGGAATACCGGACATCTGCAACAGATGCAGCGCACCGCCGCCGGCGCCGATGAACACGAATTTCGCATCCACGGTCTGCTCAGCATCGGTCTTCAGGTTGCTATAGGTCACGCGCCAGCTGCCATCGGCATTGCGCTGGATATCGGAAACCTCGCTGTTGACCTGCAGGTCGAAATTCCGGTCGCTTTGCAGATGCGAAACGAACTGGCGGGTGATCTCGCCGAATTCCATGTCGGTGCCGAGCGGAGACCAGGTCGCACCGATCTTCTGGGAAGGATCGCGGCCTTCCATCATCAGCGGCACCCATTTCTTAAGCTGCTCGGGGTCGCTGGAATATTCCATGCCGGCAAAAAGCGGGCTTGCCTTCAGCGCCTCGTAGCGCTTTTCGAGATAGGCGATGTTCTCATCGCCCCAGACGAAGCTCATATGCGGCGTGTGGTTGATGAAGGAGCGCGGGTTCTTCAAAACGCCGTTACGCACCTGCCATGCCCAGAACTGCCGGGAAATCTGGAAGGATTCGTTGATGTTGACGGCTTGGCTGATCTTGATGTTGCCGTTGTCGTCTTCCGGCGTGTAGTTCAGCTCGGCAAGCGCGGAATGGCCGGTGCCGGCATTGTTCCAGCCGTTGGAGCTTTCAAGCGCCACGCCGTCCAGCCGCTCGAGCATCTGCATCGACCAGGTTGGCTCCAGTTCACGCAGCCACACGCCGAGCGTCGCGCTCATGATGCCGCCACCGATCAGAAGCACGTCGACCTTCTTGGTAGCCGTATTGGCGAGAAGCGAGGATGTCGGCAGCGCTGTCGCTGCAAGCCCTGCGAGCGCAGTGCCGAGAACCTGTCTGCGGTTCATTGGAAGCGCATGGGAGGGAAGCGCGTCTGAGGAAAGATCAGTGAGCTGGGATTTGTCTTGATCGATGGGAGTCACGGCCATACCTGATTCTTGTTTTGTGTTAAAAACACTCCTCCCAGCCGCCCCGTTACAGCAAAGCCGAAACAGGCACAACCCTGACTTATTCACTCCAGTTCAAGCGCTTTTGCGAGGATTTTGCCGGGACATAAGGTCGCATTGGCAGTTTCTGCCATTTTGCGGATTGTCATTTTTGTGGTTGCGAGGATTAGACGGTGCTTTCAAACGGTTGAAAGTGTCTCAAGCGCGAATATCGCGAAAACGCCGTCAATTCGGCGTTCGCCGCGCTTGGCGGATCAGGTTGCGCTGGTCCGTGTGAAAAAAATTCAGGAAAAATGAGAATAATCGCAAAAAAGTGAAAAGGCCCGCCGGTTAGGGCAGGCCTTGGCTCGTTTCGTCAGCTGGACGAAAACTCAGTTTGCGGCGAGGAATTCCGCGCAATAGCTCGGGCCGTTGACGCCGGGGCGGTCGGAAACCGTGCGTACCGAAGTGATCGTGTAGTCGCTGGAGACGGTGAGCTGAACCGTGCAGGAGAGCGAGGCGGTGCGGGCGGGCGAAATCTGGCGACCCTTCTTGCCGTCCTTGCCTTCTTCGAACTTGGCCGGAATGGTGGCCTTCTTGTAACCGCCGCGCCAGTTATAGATGGTCGAGCTGCCGGTTTCCGTGTCGCTCAGCGGCGGGCCGAATTTTGCAAAGAAAATACCTGCGGACTGACCGACCCACCGCGTTTCAACGGGGCTCTTCTGGGTGAAGGAAGGGGCAGAGCCCGTCGATGTCGTGCAGGCGGAGAGCGCAATGGCGAGCCCTGCGAGCGTTACGCTGCGAAATAGCATGGTGAAATGTCCTTTGTGCCGTGTCCGGCTTCCCGCCGGTCATTACGTTCCCCTAGCAGATTTGGCGGCGACGGGCAGGGGAGCTGTGCCGCTTGACGAAAATTTCCTGCCACAATTGCTTTTTTGTAACGTTTTCTCACACGCCGCCCGGTGCGGCAGGCACTTGGCGACCGCCCTTCGCAGCGCGTTGAAAACTTGTCACAAAAAATGCAATATGCCGCTTGTCGAATGCTGGAGGCTGGTCTATAGAAGCGCCGCTGGTCACGGAGTGTAGCGCAGTCTGGTAGCGCACGTCGTTCGGGACGACGGGGTCGGAGGTTCGAATCCTCTCACTCCGACCAGCTTAAGCCCAATATTTCCCGGGGCTTTCAAATGATCCCAACACTTCTGGAGATCCTTGGATCAAGGCATCGTACGGAGACCTGACCGTTTAAAACCGGACGGGTAAACGCATTCGGCGTCCGCAGCTGCAAATCACGACTTTGGTGATTGCACGGAAGGTCAATTTCTCCTACTCGCCAACGGGAGAATGAGCAAAACGCAAACAACAGCCGTCGGCCACAAGTCGGTTAAACCATCCCAGGACCAATTCCAGAAGTAATAACCCTCCAGATGGGGAGGAGGCATTTCTATGGACACCTCGTAGTCCCGCTTTTCCCGGCCATGAAAATGACCGGCGGCGAAGGCCAGACCGATTATCCACGCCACTCGCCAGCTAACGAGCAGGCGAAACAGAACGGCGACAATCGCCGCCATGATGACGGCCTCTAGAATGTGCCCCGCCCAATCCCAATGGTCTTGAATGTAGGTCCAGTCGATCATCGGTAGCGGTAATCACCGCGCCAGTCGCGACGATCGCGCCAATCCCTCCGGTCGCGCCAGTCGCGACGGTCATAGTCACGGTAGTGGCGATCGCGTTCATAGGTGCGGTAGTACACGCCTGTCGTATAATATCCGCCGCTACGGTAGCCCCGATCATCGACACAGCCGCTTAGGATGCCCACCGAAACCAGGCAGATCGCTGCAGTCAGAATTTTCATAATCTTCATCTCCAAATGACGGACACTAACGTGCGCTGAACCACGCAGTTCCATTGCTCAGAGAGTGAGGTGTCGGTCATTAACCGGGCCTGAACACAGCGCCATGACGCTGGCCATCTTCTAGGCTCTGCCAAGCGTCGAAAACTTGATGCGTTTGACTTTATCGACTGCGATGAAGCCGTCGTCAGCGCAGTCGCAGGGAACGCAACCGCGCCTCAACCGTTATCCCACCACAACAACGATGGAGGATAACATGCTAAAAGGTATTGCACTGTGGGCAATGGGTGTTCCGATTTTTGTGATCATCCTGCTTTACATGTTCGTGTTTTAAACGAGGCCTGATCCAAAGGCTTTCAAACAAAAAAGGCGACCGCTTGGACGGTCGCCTTTTTGTTGTGTGCGCGTGTCTGTCAGTCCAGATCGCTGATCAGCCGTGAGGCTGTCGCACCATCCGTGCGGCGGATGTCGATCTCGTCGCGGTGCTTGGCCAGCAGTTCGCTTGCCAGAAGCTTCTCGGCCAGATGGGCGGGCAGGGAGAGAATGACGCGGTCACCCTGTTCTTCCGTCGCGCCAACGCTGCGTTTGCCGGCAATCATGCCACCCGCCACCGTGTTGTTGGTGTCGGGGTCGATCAGGATGAAAGAGCCCGTTGCCCGGTTCTGCTCATAGGCATCGAAGATCGCCGTCTCGTCGAAGGAGAGCCGCACCTTGCCGATGGCGTTCATCGGCAGCGATGTCTCGTGCGCCTGCCATTCGCCTTCTTTCAGGTTGAGCTGGCTGACCGGCTGCACGCTGACGCGCTGGCGGCGGCTGCCGCTTTTCAGCCAATAACGTTTGCCGGCCTCGATGCCACCCGGCTGCAACGCCACGATCTGCGCGTCGAAGGCAAGCCCTGTCTGCGGTTGTGCCTCGATGGACACGATCATGTCGCCGCGCGAGACGTCCACCTGACGGTCGAGAACGAGCGTGACCGCGTCACCAGCAACGGCGGCGTTACGCACCAGATCGAAAGTGACGATCTGCTTGACATTCGCGACCATGCCCGACGGCAGCACGACAACGCTGTCGCCCGGCTTGACCGAGCCGCCGGCAACCGTGCCCTGATAACCGCGGAAACTTTCGCCGGGGCGCGACACGCGCTGTACGGGGAAGCGGAAACCACCCGATTGCGCCGAGCGCACCGTGGCAAGCTCCAGCGTTTCGACCAGCGTCGGGCCTTCATACCAGGGCATGGAGGCCTTGCCTGATAGCACGACGTTTTCGCCCTTCAGCGCCGACATTGGAATGGCTGTGATCTGCTTGATGCCGAGGTCGGAGGCGAAATCGCGGAATTCGTGGGCGATCAGTTCAAAACCTGCCTTGTCGTAATTCGTCAGGTCGATCTTGTTGATGGCCAGCACGAATTGCCGGATGCCCATCAGCGCCGCGATGGTGGCGTGTCGGCGTGTCTGTTCCAGAATGCCGGTGCGCGCATCGACCAAAAGCACGGCGAGATCGGCCGTGGAAGCGCCGGTCGCCATGTTACGGGTATATTGCTCATGGCCGGGCGTGTCGGCCACGATGAACGCGCGCCGGTCGGTCGAGAAATAGCGATAAGCGACATCGATGGTGATGCCCTGTTCGCGCTCTGCCTGCAAACCGTCGAGCAGCAGCGCGAAATCTGGCAGGCCGAGATCGTTCTGCTTGCCGCTATCGCGGTGCAGGGTGGCGGCCTGATCTTCCTTGACGGCCTTGGTGTCCCACAGGAGACGGCCGATCAGGGTCGATTTGCCATCATCGACGCTGCCGCAGGTGATGAGACGAAGCGGGCGCGTATCACGCGTCGCCTTCGAATGTTCGGCAAAGGGCAGAATGGTGGCCGTGGAGGCGGTGTTGGTAGCAGCGGCGGTCATCAGAAATAGCCCTCGCGCTTCTTCTTCTCCATCGAGCCGGACTGGTCTCGATCGATGGCGCGGCCCTGCCGCTCGGAAACGGTGGCGATTTCCAGCTCTGCGATGACCTCCTGAAGCGTCGCGGCCTCGGAGTGGATCGCGCCGGTGAGCGGGAAGCAGCCGAGCGTGCGGAAGCGGATCGAGCCGTGCTGGATCTCTTCGCCGGGCAGCAGCTCCAGCCGCTCGTCTTCGGCAAGGATCATCATGCCGTCACGCTCGATATAGGGGCGCTCGGCGGCGTAATAGAGCGGCACCAGCGGAATGTTTTCCGCCTCGATGTAACGCCAGATATCGACTTCGGTCCAGTTGGAGAGCGGGAAGGCGCGCACGCTTTCGCCCTTGCGGACCATGCCGTTATAGATGTTCCACAGCTCAGGGCGCTGGTTGCGTGGGTCCCATTTATGGTCCGGCGTGCGGAAGGAATAGATGCGCTCCTTGGCGCGGCTTGCTTCCTCGTCGCGGCGCGCACCGCCGAAGGCGGCATCGAACTGACCGGCGTCCAGCGCCTGGCGCAGCGCTTCCGTCTTCATGATGTCGGTGTAGAGCGCCGAACCGTGGGTGAAGGGCGTCACGTTTTCGCTCGCGCCGCGCGGGTTTGTGTAGGAGATGAGATCGAGGTCATATTCCTTGACGATCTTGTCGCGGAATTCGATCATTTCCTTGAATTTCCAGCCCGTATTGACGTGCAGCAGCGGGAATGGCACGCGGCCTGGGAAGAATGCCTTGCGCGCCAAATGCAGCAGCACGGACGAATCCTTGCCGATGGAATAGAGCATTACGGGATTGTCGAATTCGGCGGCGACTTCGCGGAAGATATGAATGGCTTCGTTTTCAAGCGCCTTCAGATGCGGATCGAGCGGCGGCTTGGATGCGACAGTATTCTTGCTGTCCGTCTCGTGGACTGCGTTGGACATTTTAAACTCCGGAACTGGTCTGAATGATTATCGTTGTGGGATGGCGGAAATGGCGGACGTCTGGTCCGCACCGGCGACGTGAAGACCGCATTCGCGCTTCTCGTCGTTTTCCCACCACCATCGTCCGGCGCGCTCAGGCTCGCCGGGCTTGATAGCGCGTGTACACGGCTCGCAGCCGATGGAGGGGTAACCACGCGCATGCAACGGATTGACGGGAATGTTTTCAGAAGCGACATAGGCCTTGATCTGGTCGATGTCCCAGTCCGCCAAGGCATTGACCTTGATCAGATTACGCTCAGCGTCGAATTCGGCAAAAGGCGTGGTCGCACGATTGCCCGACTGGCCGCGGCGGAGCCCGGTGATCCAGAAGGTGGCACCTTCCAGCGCCTTGCCGAGCGGGATCAGCTTTCTGACATGACAGCAGGCGTGACGGGCCTCGATGCTTTCGTAAAAACCGTTGAGGCCGTATTTTTCGGCATAGGCGTCGATATCGTCCTGTTCGGGCCGGAAGCGACGGATGTCGATGCCGAAGCGCTCCTCGGTTTCCTCGATGAGATCGACGGTTTCCTTGAAGAGTCGGCCGGTTTCCAGCGTCACGACGTCGATCGGCAACCGGTGGGTGCCGATGGCCGCCGTGATGACCTGGTCCTCGATGCCGAGGCTGGTGGTGAAGACCGCACGGCCGCCAAGACCGGCGATAAAGGAAAGTCGTCCCGCAAGATCGAGCCCGGCAAGCGTGGCGTCGAGGGAAGCGGTATCGGCAGAGGCATTTGCTGAATTGATCGTCATTGTCACGTCCGGGATTTCCATGGCCGATTATTGTTGAAATCGGGCCTCTGGAACAGAAATGACAGTCTTTGTGCGCTGCACTTCAGAGCAAAAATGCCTCACGCGCACGATCTATGAGCAAAAGATGCCCGTTCACCTTCTTTGCAGCTTGGATTTGAATTGTGACAACTTCTGCGCTAAGCCGGAATTGCCGGGTATCCGGGCTTGTGTTCTACTGGTTTCACGATGATTTCGCAGAAGGCAAAATATGCGCTGAGGGCGCTTCTTTCGCTGGCAAAGGCCGACGGCGGCTGTCCTGTGCAAATTTCCGATATTGCCCGCGAACAGGCCATTCCGAAAAAATTCCTTGAACAGATCCTTCTCGAAATGAAGAAGGAACGCATCGTCGAAAGCAGGCGCGGCAAGCAGGGCGGTTATTTGCTGGCGCGCCCAGCTGCCGATATCACCTTCGGCGAGGTGCTGCGCCTCATCGACGGGCCGCTGGCTCCGTTGCCCTGCCTGTCGCAGACCGCCTATCGCCGGTGCGAGGATTGCGATGGCGAAAAGCAGTGCGAGATACGCCACGTCTTCGCCCGCGTGGCCGATGCGACCCGCAATATCCTTTTCAACACCACCGTTGCGGATGCCGTTGCAGGCGTGGAAGTGCCCGAACTTTTGACGGCCTGACGAAAAAATCGTCTAAAACACCTGAATATTTTTCGCTGTAACGCCAAAAAATCGTCAAAAATGTGAAACGGTTTTGCATTCAGCAAAGTTTTACACGACGCTTGTTGCGCCTTTCGCCTATGCTGCGCTGTATTTGTTGCCCGTGGAAACGCTCTCGGGAAACACTTTTTCGATCGTATTCGGCCTCATTGACCAACTCTACCGGTCCAGTAGAGTTAAGCCATCTTCATCAGGAGGGAATACCGATGTCCAAGCTTCTGTCCGGTTTGAGCGTTTTCGCTCTCGGTCTATCGCTGGCTCTGGGAGGTGTCGGCTCGGCTGCCGCGCAGACCAAGCTGCTTAACGTGTCCTATGATCCGACCCGCGAACTCTACAAGGATTTCAACGAAGCCTTCGCCAAGAAGTGGAAGGCCGATACCGGTGAGGATGTCACGATCCAGCAGTCGCATGGCGGCTCCGGCAAGCAGGCTCGCTCGGTCATCGACGGTCTGGAAGCCGATGTGGTGACGCTGGCGCTGCAGAGCGATATCGATGCCATCGTCCAGAATTCCGGCAAGATCAACAAGGACTGGCGCGGCCGCCTGCCGCATAATTCCTCGCCCTACACCTCCACCATCGTGTTCCTCGTCCGCAAGGGCAACCCGAAGGGCATCCATAACTGGGGCGATCTGGTAAAGGGCGACGTGCAGATCGTTACCCCGAACCCCAAGACCTCTGGTGGCGCACGCTGGAATTACCTTGCCGCCTGGGCATGGGCGAATGAAGAGTTCAAGGGCGACCAGGACAAGATCAAGGCCTATGTCGGCGAACTCTACAAGCGCGCTCCGGTGCTCGATACCGGTGCCCGCGGCTCCACGGTCACATTTGCGCAGCGCCAGATCGGCGACGTGCTGCTGGCCTGGGAAAACGAAGCCTATCTGGCCGGTCAGGAATTCGGCGCGGATGCCTTCGACATTATCGTGCCGCCGATCTCGATCCTCGCCGAGCCGCCGGTCGCCGTGGTTGATGCGAACGTCGACGCCAAGGGCACCCGCAAGGCGGCGGAAGCCTATCTGCAATATCTCTATTCCGACGAAGGTCAGAACATTGCGGCGAAGCACTTCTATCGTCCTTCGAACCCCGCAGTTGTCTCCAAGGATCTGCTGAAGCAGCTGCCCGACATCAAGCTCGTCACCATCGACGATCCGCAGTTTGGCGGTTGGGCCAAGGCGCAGCCTGAACATTTCGGTGACGGCGGCATCTTCGACCAGATTTACAAGCCCGCCAAGTAAGCGGATGATGGGCTGAAGACAAATCCGCCCACCCCGCTTAAGGGAACTTGAAAAACGACAAATCGATCGACCGGACACCGTGCCGGTCGATCCTTTATAACAAGGCCGGGGAACACCGGCTCCCAGAGAGCATTTCCAGGAAAAGTGGACCCCGGTTTTCTGTCCGGAAATGTACCAAACTAAAGATTATCCGGAGCGTTGATGAGCAATAATACATCCGGAAACAGGTGGAAGTGGCGTCAATCGAGCGTGATACCCGGCTTCGGCCTGACGTTCGGTTACACGGTCGTCTATCTGTTTCTTATCATTCTTATTCCGCTCGGCGGCCTCATCTGGTCCACGGCGAAACTTGGTTTTGCAGATTTTATTGCGATCGCTGTCGATAGCCGTACGCTGAATGCGCTGCGCGTCAGTTTCGGCACCGCCTTCATCGCCGCACTGGTGAACGCTGTTTTTGGCGTCATCGTCGCATGGGTTCTCACGCGGTATCGTTTTCCCGGCCGGCGTTTCGTTGATGCCATCGTGGATCTGCCCTTTGCCCTGCCGACGGCGGTTGCCGGCATCGCGCTCACCACGCTTTATGCCAATCGCGGCTGGGTTGGCTCGCTGTTCGAACCCTTCGGCATCAAGATCGCGTTTACGCCGACCGGTATCGTCATCGCGCTGATCTTCATCGGCCTGCCATTCGTGGTCCGCACCGTGCAGCCGGTCATGGAAGAAATAGACCGGCAGGTGGAGGAGGTGGCGGCAACGCTCGGCGCCAACCGTTTCCAGACCATCAGCCGGGTGCTGCTGCCAAGCCTCACGCCCGCCATCCTGACGGGCTTCGCACTCGCCTTCGCGCGCGGTATCGGAGAGTACGGCTCGGTCATCTTCATCGCCGGCAATATTCCTTACGTCTCGGAAATCGCACCGCTCCTCATCGTCATACGGCTGGAGGAGTTCAATTATGCGGGCGCGACGGCCATCGCCACCATCATGCTGATCATTTCCTTCGCCATGCTGTTCCTCATCAATCTCATTCAGGCCTGGAGCCGCAAGAGGTACGGTTATGTCTGATGCTTCCCGCACCTCGTCCCGACCGTTCCGCGATCCCGCCAGCGAGAGCCTGCCTGCCCGGCTGGTGCTGATTGCCATTGCTTTCCTGTTCCTTGCGGCTTTCCTCGTGCTGCCGCTGGTATCGGTGTTCTTCGAGGCATTTCGCAAAGGCGCCGATGCTTTCTGGGAAGCGATCGTCGAGCCGGATGCACTCTCCGCCATCCGTCTGACACTGCTTGTCGCTGCCATTTCGGTACCGCTCAACCTTATCTTCGGTGTCGCCGCCGCCTGGGCGATTGCGAAATTCGAGTTCAAGGGCAAGGCATTCCTGATAACGCTGATCGACCTGCCGTTCTCGATCTCGCCGGTCATATCGGGTCTGGTCTATGTCATCCTGTTCTCTTCGCACAGCGTGCTCGGGCCATGGCTGAAGAGTTATGGCATCGAAATCCTCTTTGCTGTTCCGGGCATCGTGCTAGCCACCATCTTCGTCACCTTTCCCTTCGTCGCGCGTGAACTGATCCCGCTGATGCAGGAGCAGGGCAATGGCGATGAGGAGGCGGCGATCTCGCTTGGCGCAACCGGCTGGCAGACCTTCTGGTATGTCACGCTGCCGAATATCAAATGGGGACTGCTGTACGGGGTGCTGCTCTGCAACGCCCGCGCCATGGGCGAGTTCGGCGCCGTCTCTGTCGTATCAGGCCATATTCGCGGCGAGACCAACACCATGCCGCTGCATGTCGAGATACTCTATAATGAGTACAATATCGGCGCGGCCTTCGCGGTGGCGACGCTGCTGGCTGGTCTGGCGCTCGTGACGCTCGTTCTCAAAACCATTCTCGAAATACGCTTTGGCGCGGGCAACGCAGCCGGCAAGCATTGAAAGGCATATTCATGGAAGTGAAAGTTTCCGGCATCACCAAGCAGTTTGATCGCTTTCCGGCGCTGAACGACGTGTCGCTCGACATTCGTTCCGGCGAGCTGATCGCGCTGCTCGGTCCCTCCGGTTCCGGCAAGACGACGCTGCTGCGCCTCATCGCCGGCCTGGAGCAGCCGACCCAAGGCCGCATCTTCTTCGGTGATGAGGATGCCTCGCACCGCTCGGTGCAGGAGCGCAATGTCGGTTTTGTGTTTCAGCACTACGCCCTGTTCCGCCACATGACGGTTGCCGACAACATAGCCTTCGGCCTGAAGGTGCGCCCTTCCGCCTCCCGCCCGCCGAAAGCGGAAATCCGCAGGCGAGTTTCGGAGCTTCTGGACATGGTGCATCTGACCGGCCTCGAAAAGCGTTACCCCACCCAGCTTTCCGGCGGCCAGCGTCAGCGCGTGGCACTTGCCCGCGCAGTTGCCATCGAGCCGAAGGTGCTGCTGCTCGATGAACCCTTTGGCGCACTCGATGCCAAGGTGCGCAAGGAACTGCGCCGCTGGCTGCGCGAATTCCACGACCGCACGGGCCACACCACCGTCTTCGTTACCCACGATCAGGAAGAAGCACTGGAACTGGCCGACCGCGTCGTTGTCATGAGCCAGGGCAAGATAGAACAGGTCGGCACGGCGGATGACGTCTACGACACGCCCAATTCCCCGTTCGTCTTCTCCTTCATCGGCGAATCCTCCAGCCTGCCGGTGACGATCCGCCACGGCCAGGTGGTGTTTCAGGGCGAGAGCATCGGCGTCGCCGAAAATGGCGCAGGTGAGGGCGAACTGTTCTTCCGTCCGGAAGATGTGGTGCTGACCGACGAGAAAAACGCGCTTTACGGCAAGGTTACCACCTGTCGCCGCCTCGCCGGCACCCGCATCGCCGAAATCGACATCGCCAATAACGGCCATGACCCCTATCACCTCGAAATCGAGGTGCCGCTCAACGCCGCCGTGGCGGTAGGTGCCGAACTGCGGTTTCGTCCGACCCGGTGGAAGGTGTTTGGCAAGAAGTAGGGGAGATGCGGCTGCGATTGGCAGCTGGCGGTTCCCGGTAATACTGGCCTTGAGCCGGTATCCAGCCAGCCCAAACACTTGGTCTGGCTGGATCTCTGTGACAAGCACAGAGATGAGGGAACCGGGTAAACGCGCGATCACCCCAGAAACGGAAAAGGGTCGCCAGAGGCGACCCTTCCATGAGCTTGGTCCTGTTTACAGACCCGGGACTGTTTCTCAACGTTCCGAAGGCAAGAGGTTTTTACGCCGAGGGCTGCCCCGTCGAAAACCCACCCTTTCCATTGCCTGCACCAGAGACCGAAATCTCATTAGACATTGGATCACCTCCTTCCGATACGTTGAACATAACTAGAAGGTAGTACGATTCGTCATTAATGCAAGAGGTCTGATCAGGACACCCGCATCACGATCTTGCCGATATGATTGCTGGTTTCCATCAGCCGGTGGGCCTCCACAACTTCGTCCAGCGTGAAGACCTTGTTGATGACAGGCGCAACCTTGCCGCTTTCGATGAGCGGCCAGACCTGTTCGATAAGCTCATCACGGATGGCGCGTTTCTCGTCAGCGGTACGTGGCCGCATGGTGGAGCCGGTGACGGTCAGGCGTTTGACCATGATTGGCCGCAGATCAACCTTTTCAGCCACGGCGCCGCCCAGAAAGGCGATGATGGACAGACAGCCATCCTTGGCGAGTGCGGCAATGTTCTTTTCGAAATAGGCCGCACCGATCATGTCGAGAACCACATCGACACCCTTGCCATCGGTCTCGGCCTTGATGACGGCGGTGAAATCCTCGTCGCGGTAATTGATGGCCCGTTTGGCACCAAGCTTGACGCAGGCCTCGCATTTTTCCGCAGAACCCGCCGTCGCATAGACATCAGCGCCGAAGGCTTTGGCGAGCTGGATGGCGGTTGTGCCGATACCGCTGGTGCCGCCGTGGATGAGCACGCTTTCGCCTTCGGTCAGGCCCGCCATCTGGAAGAGGTTGGCCCAGACGGTGAAGAAGGTTTCCGGCAGCGCGGCGGCCTTGACGGCGTCGTACCCCTTGGGGAAGGGCAGGGCCTGTCCGGCCGGCACGGTGCAATATTGCGCATAACCGCCGCCATTGGCGAGCGCGCAGACCTTGTCGCCAGGTTTGAATTCGCTGACGCCTTCGCCGAGCGCCACCACTTCTCCGGCAATTTCGAGGCCGAGGATCGGGCTTGCGTCCTTCGGCGGCGGATAGGCGCCCTGCCTCTGCGCGACATCGGGGCGGTTGACGCCGGCCGCCTCGACCCTCACCAGGATTTCGCCTCTGGCGGGGGTTGGCAAAGGTGCTTGCGAAAGCTGCATCACCTCCGGGCCACCATGGGAGGGAAGGTCGATGAAGCGCATTTTTTCGGGCAGGGTCACATTTTCGGGCATGGCCAGGGGCAATTCCTCATTTGTCGGCGTTACCTGAAGATTTAGGACAGATGTACCGCTTAGGGAAGGAGGCCCTTTGTCGCTGATGTCATTTTGTCTCCCCGAACACCCGGATGACGAGGCCGCCTTCGTTTTCTTTCGCGGCTGTCTTGATGCCGGCGATCTCGCTGCCGATGCGCTCGGGATTGGCGATGATCAAACCTTTTGGCAATGTGAGAACGCCGATGGAGCAACGCAGCAAGGCAAAATCCCGCTCATTGCCGCGACGGTCCAGCCCGACCATGCGACCGGCCTGACGGTCCTCTGGCGAATAGAGTTCGGCCACTTCACCGTGAAAATCGCTGAGCAGCCGCTCGAGGATTTCCGTCAGTTCCTCCACCGCCCAGTCACGCACGCCGACGAAGAAGTCGTCGCCGCCGATATGGCCGAGAAAGCAGTCGCCGGCGAAAAAGTAGCGACGCATCAGTGCGGAAAACAGGGTGATGGCGTGGTCGCCGGCATTGAAGCCGTATTTATCGTTGAAGGGTTTGAAATTGTCGAAATCGCAATAGCAGAAGAAACGGGTCTCATCGCCATCACCGCAGCTGTCGGCGATGAAGCCGCCGATGGCGCGGTTGCCCGGCAGCGCCGTCAGCGGGTTCTGGTCCTGCGCCATCTTGAGCTGTTTTTCATTGATGACCTTGATGAGCGATGCGGCTGAGACGATGCCGGCGTAACGCATGTTTTCGGTCAGGATGATGCAGGCGCTGCCGCCCATGCTGGCGAACATGTTCATCAGTTGATCGGCATCGGCGTCGAGACCCACGATCGGCGCAGGATCGACGAAGTGGGAAATGGTGCGCTCGTAGATCTTGTTCTTGAGGAGATCGCGCCCGAAAGGCCGGTAGATGTATTCCTTGAGGTGATATTCGTTGATGACGCCGCGCGGTTCGCCATTGGCGTTGAGCACCGGGAAAAACGCCTGCTGCGGGTTTCTGCGGAACAATTCGAAGACGCTGTCGACGCTGTCATGCTCATAGACGGTGGGAAGACGCTCTATTTCGCGACGGATGAGGATTTCGTCCAGCGACTGGCTGTTGCGCCGCGCCACGCCCACGCGGTTGAGGTGCGGAAAGCTCTCGGGAAGTTCGCTGGTGAAAACCGTCGGCCTGGCGATCAGCCAGCCCTGCACCAGATCGACGCCATATTCGCGGCAGGTGAGAAATTCCGCTTCGGTTTCGATGCCTTCTGCAATGACCCGGACGCCGAGAACATGAGCGATGTTGACGATGTTGCGCACGAGATGCTGCTTGCGCGGAAGATGATCGACACCGCTGATGAAATGCCGGTCGATCTTCAGGTAATCAAGCGGATAGTCGCATAAAAGCTTCATCTCGCCGTGACCGGCGCCGAAATCGTCGATCGCCAGCTTGAAACCTTCCTTGCGCATGCGGGCGATCAGCGCCTTGAACTCCGGCACGCTGGTATTGTCGAAACGTTCGGAAAGTTCAAAGCAGATGGAGGAGGCCGGAATGCCCGCCCGCGCCAGATGGCCAACGAGCTTGTCGAGAATGGCGTCCCCGTGCGGGATAAGCCTTACATCGAGATTGAGGAACAGGGTGGTGGTGGAAAAATCCGCCAGGGTGGAGAATTTAGCGAGCGCCCGGCTCGCCAGCATCTGCTCGAAGGCCTTCAGCTCGCCATCCTCGGCAGCCTGGTCGAGAAGCGCGAGCGGGTTGGAAAACCCAAGCCGGTCATGGCCGCGCATCAGTGATTCATATCCGAAAATCGTGCCCGTCGTCGCCTCGACGATCGGCTGAAACGCGGTTTCAAGCACAAGCTTCGCCATGGGAAACATGTGCCCGGAGGCAAACCGCCTTATGACATCGTTCTCCAGCGTTACGGCCGGCATTTCTGTTCTCCGCTATTGCCAGTTCCCGTTGGTGGCATGACAAGTCAAATGCACACACGGGAACTTGTCTCTTTTCAGCAGACAATCGCAGATTACAGGTCAACAAAAGCTTTCACGACTGTGAAGCTTTAATGAAGGTTTTGTCACGGGCCCCTCAATAGCCAGGGGTATCCGGCAGGCCCTCAGGCCCGGCGCACATGTCCGGTGTGAGCGGCGTAAAGTTCCGCAACATTCAGGCGTTCGCGATCCGCCTCGACAGGTGCTGCAGCCTCTGTATCTGCGCCGGTTGCGGCAGCAGAGGCCGCCCATAGTCTCAGCGCGGCCCTTACGACCTCGCTGCCGGATGCGTAGGCGCCGCTATTCACGGCCTCGCGCATTCTTGCTGCCTGTTCCGGGGAAATCGATACTGTCACCATTGGCATGATATCACTCCCTTGTTCAACCGTTGCGAAGGCATCTCCGGTCCGTGTCGGGACCTGATGGGGATCGCGGTCTTGCGGGCGTTTTTTCAGTTTTCGTCTGGCGCCGCTTCCAGCGAAATTTGTATCACTCTGCATATTAGCACGAAACGTGTTCCATTCCCAATTTGCAGTATATCACGGTTTAGTTTTTCCCCTGTGAGCGGCTCCTCAGCATGGGAGCGGCTAGTCTTATCCGGCCTTGCCCGGTTTTCTTTGATCCATGGCAAATCAGCGACATGAAATGGCGCGTTTTTTATTGATTGATTGATCAATCAAGAATATTTTGCCCGCCATCAAGGAGACCCTTATGCCCAAGATCGGAATGGAGCCTTTGCGCCGCAAGGCGCTTGTGGATGCGGCGTTGCGCACCATAGGCCACCATGGTTCGCTGAATGTGACAATGTCGGATATTGCCCGGGAAGCGGGCGTATCTCCGGCGCTTGCGCATCATTATTTCGGCAGCAAGCAGCAGCTTCTTCTGGAAACCATCCGCAGCCTGCTGCGGGATCTGAGGCGCGATGCGGTGGCGGCGCTGACCCGCGCCAATGGCCCGCGCGAACGGCTGAGCGCCATCGTTCACGTCTCTTTCCAGAGCGACCAGTTCACGCCCGAGACGGTGGCGGCATGGCTTGCCTTTTACGTGGAGGCGCAGCGCTCGGAAGAAACGCGCCGCCTGCTGGTGCTCTATTCCCGTCGCCTGCGCTCGAACCTCATGGCAAGCCTAAACCGGCTATGCCCGCCCGATGACGCGGCGCGCATTGCGGAAGGGGCGGCAGCCCTTATCGACGGGCTGTATATCAGGCACAGCCTGCGTTCGGCCCCGCTTGGGCTCGCCTCAGCGCCGGCCCTTGTCGAAGACTATTTCGACTTGCAGCTCAAACCATATCCTGATGGACAGCGCCCGAAGCCGTCCGTCCGCATTCTCTAGGAGTATTCGACATGACTATCGCGACGTCTCTCAGGGCGCAGCCCAAAGCCTCGCATTTCATTGATGGCGACTATGTCGAAGACAATGCCGGCACGCTTTTCGAAAGCGTCTTTCCGGCCACCGGCGAAGTCATTGCAAGGCTGCATGCGGCAACGCCCGCGATTGTCGAGCGCGCCATTGCATCGGCCAAACGCGCCCAGAAGGAATGGGCGGCAATGAGCCCCATGGCGCGCGGGCGTATATTGAAACGCGCCGCCGATATCATGCGTGAACGCAACGAGGCGCTCTCCACGCTCGAAACGCTGGATACCGGCAAGCCGATCCAGGAAACCATCGTCGCCGATCCGACCTCGGGTGCCGATGCCTTCGAATTTTTCGGCGGTATCGCGCCTTCCGCGCTGAACGGCAACTACATCCCGCTCGGCGGCGATTTCGCCTATACCAAGCGCGTGCCGCTCGGCGTCTGTGTCGGCATCGGCGCATGGAACTATCCACAGCAGATCGCCTGCTGGAAGGCGGCCCCGGCGCTCGTTGCCGGCAACGCCATGGTCTTCAAGCCATCGGAAAACACCCCGCTCGGCGCTTTGAAGATCGCCGAAATCCTGATCGAGGCAGGGTTGCCCAAGGGCCTGTTCAACGTCATTCAGGGTGATCGCGATGCCGGCCCGCTTCTTGTCAACCACCCGGATGTCGCCAAGGTCTCGCTCACCGGCTCGGTGCCCACCGGCCGCAAGGTGGCCGCCGCCGCCGCCGGGCATCTCAAGCATGTGACGATGGAACTCGGTGGAAAATCGCCGCTGATCGTGTTTGACGATGCCGATATCGAAAGCGCTGTCGGCGGGGCGATGCTCGGCAATTTCTATTCTTCCGGTCAGGTCTGCTCCAACGGTACCCGCGTTTTCGTGCAGAAAAAGGCAAAGGACCGCTTCCTCGAAAACCTGAAGCGCCGCACTGAGGCGATGATCCTCGGCGACCCCCTGGATTACGCCACCCATCTCGGCCCGCTGGTCTCCAAAGCCCAGCAGGAAAAGGTGCTTGGCTATATCGAAAAGGGCAAAGCGGAGGGTGCGACGCTGGTAACCGGCGGCGGCATTCCCAACAATGTTGCAGGCGAGGGCGCCTATGTGCAGCCGACCGTGTTTGCCGATGTGACCGATGACATGACTATCGCGCGCGAGGAAATCTTCGGCCCGGTCATGTGCGTGCTGGATTTCGATGATGAGGATGAGGTTCTGGCCCGCGCCAACGCCACCGAATTCGGCCTTGCCGGCGGCGTCTTCACCGCCGATCTCGCCCGCGCTCATCGCGTGGTCGACCAGCTGGAGGCGGGCACGCTGTGGATCAATACCTACAATCTCTGCCCGGTGGAAATCCCATTCGGCGGCTCCAAGCAGTCTGGTTTCGGGCGCGAGAATTCGGCGGCGGCGCTGGAGCATTATAGCGAGCTCAAGACGGTTTATGTGAGCACGGGGAAGGTGGACGCGCCTTATTGAGATTTGGTGGTGGGGGGGACCCCACCCTCAGCCCGTCAATCGGAACCAACGCTCATTGAAGAGAGAGCAAATCATGCACGCAGATTACGTCATCGTCGGTTCCGGTTCCGCAGGCTCCGCCATCGCCTATCGCCTGTCGGAAGACGGCCGTTATTCGGTGATTGTCATCGAGGCTGGCGGCTCGGATTTCGGGCCTTTCATCCAGATGCCGGCCGCACTGGCCTGGCCGATGAGTATGAAGCGCTACAATTGGGGCTATCTCTCCGAACCCGAACCGAACCTCGACAATCGCCGCATCACCGCCCCACGCGGCAAGGTCATCGGCGGTTCGTCCTCCATTAACGGCCTTGTTTACGTGCGCGGCCATGCCGAGGATTTCAACCGCTGGGAGGAACTGGGCGCGCATGGCTGGGCCTATGCGGATGTGCTGCCTTATTTCAAGCGCATGGAACACAGCCATGGCGGCGAAGAGGGGTGGCGCGGCACGGATGGGCCGCTGCATGTTCAGCGCGGGCCGGTCAGCAATCCGCTGTTCCACGCCTTCATTCAGGCTGGTGCGCAGGCAGGCTTCGAGCTGACAGACGACTATAACGGCTCCAAACAGGAAGGTTTCGGCCTGATGGAGCAGACCATCCATAATGGCCGCCGCTGGTCCGCCGCCAATGCCTACCTGAAGCCGGCGCTGAAGCGCGGTAATGTCACGCTGGTCAACGGCTTCGCCCGCAAGGTCGTCATCGAGAACGGCCGTGCCGTCGGCGTCGAAATCGAGCGCAGGGGCGGGGTGGAAACCATCAAGGCCGATCGTGAGGTCATCGTCTCGGCATCGTCTTTCAACTCGCCGAAATTGCTGATGCTTTCGGGCATCGGGCCTGCCGCTCATCTGAAGGACATGGGCATAGAGGTTCAGGCGGATCGGCCGGGTGTGGGTGCAAACCTTCAGGACCATATGGAGTTTTATTTCCAGCAGGTCTCCACCAAGCCGGTGTCGCTTTACTCCTGGCTGCCCTGGTTCTGGCAGGGGGTCGCGGGTGCGCAATGGCTGCTGTCGAAAGGCGGGTTAGGGGCCTCCAACCAGTTCGAGGCCTGCGCCTTCCTGCGTTCAGCGCCTGGCCTGAAACAGCCTGACATCCAGTACCATTTCCTGCCCGTCGCCATCTCCTATGATGGCAAGGCGGCTGCGAAAAGCCATGGTTTTCAGGCACATGTCGGCTACAACCTGTCGAAGTCGCGCGGCAATGTCACGCTGCGTTCCGCCGATCCGCATGACGACCCGGTCATCCGCTTCAACTATATGAGCCACCCGGAAGACTGGGAAAAATTCCGCCATTGCGTGCGCCTCACGCGCGAGATTTTCGGCCAGAAAGCCTTCGACGATTTTCGCGGGCCGGAAATCCAGCCGGGCGAAAAGGTGGAGACGGACGAACAGATCGACGCCTTCCTGCGAGAACATCTGGAAAGCGCCTATCACCCCTGCGGCACCTGCCGGATGGGCGACAGGAACGACCCCATGGCGGTGGTTGATCCCGAATGCCGGGTGATCGGCGTGGAGGGGCTGCGGGTCGCCGACAGCTCGATCTTCCCGCATGTGACCTATGGTAATCTGAATGGCCCGTCGATCATGACGGGCGAAAAGGCGGCAGACCACATCCTTGGCAAAACCCCGCTGCCGCGCTCCAATCAGGAGCCGTGGTTAAACCCGCGCGCGGCCGTCAGCGACCGGTGAGGGTCAATGGTAATCATCCTCACGCTGATGGCGAACGGCGGCAATGGTGACTGTTTCCGGGCCGTCGATGCGGAACAGCACGATATAGCCGGATGACCCGAACGGCACGAGGAGTTCACGTATCAGCCCGTTTTCAGAAGATGCCTTACGGCAACTGAAGGGAAAATCGCTGAGAATGTCTAATCCTGCTCTTATGGCGTGAATGGCCTTCTCGGCCACATTGATGTCGTATGCGATCAGAAAATCATAGATGCGATCGAAATCCGCCAGTGCTTCTTCGGTATGACGAAGCTGATATGTCATTTCCGTTTCGCGGCTTTCGCAGCATCGAGTTTTCTTTGCATCATCGAAAGAACATCGTCGGTGCTATAATAGACACCGGTGCGCTCCGCTTGTTCGAGCGACGCCAGCCCGCGCGCAATGAATTCCGCCTGCGATTTGCGGATTTCCACCTGCCTGCGGACCGAATCCTCGACAAATGACGATAGTGTCTCGCCGTCTTTCAGAACGCTTTCTGCCGCCTCGCGGAAATCCGCCGTTACACGCAGCGAAGGCAAAGTTGCGGTTTTCATCTTTTCTCTCCATGCGTTGCATTTGCGATGCGCAGCTTCTGCCATCTGTCGCAACGAGTCAAATGCAAAACTTGCAATCGCCGGCTGGCAGGCAGATAAACGGGTTTCCCGTCTGCTAAATACCAAAACCACCGATCTGGACCGCCATGCCTGTCGATTACAAGAAGCTGAAAATGCTGCGCCGTTCCCGTGTTGTGTGGGGTTCATGGCGGGTGTGGAAGCCGAGGGCGGTTTTCTGGATCGGCGCGATTGCGGTGGGCCTTATCAGCGTCGGTTTTGCCTGGGCGGCGGATCGCGCCCAGCATCTTTTCTTCTCGGCAACATCTTCCGGCGAATGGGCGTTTCTGCTGCCGCTTGTCGTGACGCCGCTCGGTTTCACGCTGTGCGCCTGGCTGGCGCTGACGGTTTTTCCCAATGCCGGCGGCAGCGGCATTCCCCAGGCCATCGCCGCGCGGCACCTGCGTGACGACGCGGATCGTTCGCGGCTCCTGTCGCTGAAACTCGCTTTCGGCAAGGTCTTGCTGACGGTCGTCGGGCTTTTGTCCGGTGCGTCGATCGGGAGAGAGGGACCAACGGTGCAAGTCGGGGCCTCGATCATGCTTCAGGCGGCGCGCTGGGGCGGCATGGCACAGGCAAAAGGTCTTATTCTTGCCGGATCAGCGGCGGGTATTGCCGCAGCGTTCAACACACCGCTGGCCGGCATCGTGTTTGCCATCGAGGAAATGAGCAGGACCTACGAATCCCGGGCAAACGGCCTCATCCTTACCGCCGTCATCCTGTCCGGCCTTGCCTCGCTGGCGCTGGTCGGCAGCTATACTTACTTTGGCACCAGTTCCGTCATGGCGAAAACCATGATGGACTGGCTGCTCGTGCTGGTCTGCGGCATTGGTGGTGGTGCGTTCGGCGCGCTGTTCAGCGCGGGCGCGCTGCGCCTGTCCGCGCGTATCCGGCGCTTCGCCCAGGCCATGCCGTCAAGGCGGATGCTGGCGGTTGCCGCCGCCTGCGGCCTTGCCTCCGCCGTCATCGGTATTGCAACTGATGGCGCGACCTTCGGAACGGGTTACGAACAGGCGCGCGCCGCAATCGAGGGTCAGGCCGCACCGGCATTCTTCTTCATCGAAAAGCTGGCGGCCACGTTTCTGGCGATGATGTCGGGCATTCCGGGCGGTATATTCGCGCCGTCGCTGTCCGTGGGCGCGGGCTTTGGCAGTACGATGGCGACTTTGCTGGGTACGAGCATCGGCCTTGGCGCCATTGTCGGCATGGCGGGATATTTCGCGGGCGTGGTGCAGGCCCCCATGACGGCTTTCGTGATCATCCTCGAAATGACCGGCAATCATGACGGCGTCATCCCCATCATGGTGGCATCGATGCTGGGATATCTAACCTCCCGGCTGTTCTCCCGGGAGCCGCTCTATCACGGCCTGTCGCGTGTTTTTATTGCCCAAAGCATCCGCGCCAAACGCGCAGCACACGCCGCTGAGACCTGACCCGACTTTACGCGCGGATACCCGCTACTCCGAAATAGCCAAGTCCCGGTATCTTCACACCGGGCCGGCTGAAATCGAAGCCCGCGACCAGGCCGAGGAAATTGACCTCGAAGCCACTGCGTGCGCCCGCCGAAATACCGAACAACCCGCCAAGCGAGAGGCTCGCATCCTTCCAGTCGTCGGCGACGTGGTAAAACGCGCCGTTGGGCAGATAGTCGCGGCCCACCGCGTCTGATGGCAGAACCACACCGAGCTCCGGCACGCTGCGCAGCACATGGGCAACGAAAGTGTTGGAGTTGGGACCGGGATAGATACGATAGCCGCCCGGTTTGCCATAGGGATAGTCGGCAATCGCCTGTTCGATCTTCGGGATCAGTTTTTCCGCTGCCGCCCCATGAATGGCCACCACCTGACGCGGCGTGTTGGAATACCAATAGGCATCCGCCGGATAGCCATTGTGGCGTATCGGCATTCCCCAGCCCACCTTGTCGTAGCGATCGTAGGCCGTCGCGCCCGGCTTTTTCAGCACGATCCAGGCATGGCTGGCGACGGAGCCTTTAAAGCCACCGGTCATGGCGGAAAAAACGTAAACCGCCGCCTGCCGGTCGGCACCTGCTTGCGGCAGGGTGCCGGAGGAAGACCAGCGCGCGTCACGCCAGCCCTGCGGGTGATCCCTCATGGCCCACAACCCCGCCGATGCCAGAGCTGGCAGCAGATAGATGATGGCAATCGCCAGCAGCAGACGTTTTGCAAATTTCACTGATAGCCTCGTGCATCGAAAAATCAATTGCGCTATCAACGACATAAAATCAGAACTTTTTGAGGCCGCAAAAATGAACAATTCCGTTACCGTCGAAGTCCTCAGGGGCAGTCTGGTCGAAAGCCGCCACCAGAGTCTTGCAGTGGTGGTGGATGGCGATGGTGGCGTCGTGTTTTCAGCTGGTGATGTCGAGCGTGGCGTTTTCCCGCGTTCTGCCTGCAAGGCCATGCAGGCGCTGCCGCTGGTGGAAAGCGGCGCGGCGGATGCCTATGGCTTCGGCAATCGCGAACTGGCGCTTGCCTGCTCTTCCCATTCCGGCGAGGATGAACACGCGGCGCTCGCCGCCTCCATGCTCGCAAGGGCGGGCAGGGATGTGGATACGCTCGAATGCGGCGCGCACTGGTCTTCCGACCAGAAGACCATCATCCATCAGGCCCGCACGCTGGAAAAGCCGACGGCGCTTCACAATAACTGCTCCGGCAAGCACTCCGGCTTCATCTGCGCCTGCTGTCACACAGGCACCGACCCCGAGGGCTATGTCGGTTACGACCACCCCCTGCAGCGGGAAATTCGCGCGACGATGGAAAGCCTGACGGGTGCGACGCTTGGCCATGACAATTGCGGCGTGGACGGTTGCTCGATCCCCACTTATGCCGTGCCGCTCAAGGGTCTGGCGCATGGTTTTGCCAAGATGGCGACGGGCAGGGGGCTGGAGGCCGGGCGCGCGCAAGCCTCCCGCCGGCTCTTTGACGCCTGCATGGCGGAACCCTTTTACGTGGCGGGCACCGGCCGCACCTGCACCAGGCTGATGCAGATCGCGCCGGGCAGGATTTTCGCCAAGACCGGCGCAGAAGGCGTGTTCGTGGCCGCACTGCCGGAAAAGGGCATCGCCATGGCGGTGAAATGCGAAGACGGCACGACGCGTGCGGCGGAAGCGATGATTGCCGCAATGCTGGCGAAATATTTCGATGGCGCCGAGAACGAGGCGCTGCTTGCCATGGCAAACCGGCAGATGCGCAACTGGAACGGCATCCACGTCGGCGATATCCGGGTTGTCGGCCTCTAGAGGCATCTCCTGTAAAACTGCGCAGCGGCTTAATACAAAAAATAAGGCGCGCGGTATGCCTTCGGTTAAACGCGACACGCTTCAGAAATAACCTTTGACGCGGCCCGCTGCCGGCAGGATTATGGATTGCCCTTGCATGTGATGGTCTGCCAGATCGCCGCCGCAGGGGCTGGCGTCTCCACGCGAGGAGGTGGGCGCCCCTCATTGCCCTGGAGGTTGCATATCCATGTTCACACTGTTTTTCTCCCCCGGTTCCTGCTCCCGCGCCAGCCATATCGTGCTTGAGGAATCCGGCCTGCCTTACACGGCCCATCGCGTCAACTTCGCCGAGGGCGAGCAGCGCTCCGAGGCATTCCTGAAGATCAACCCGAAAGGCCGCGTGCCAGCGCTGGCAACGGCAAGCGGGGTGCTGACGGAAACGCCTGCCATCCTCGCCTTCATTGCGCAGATGGCTCCGGAGAAGAAACTCGCCCCACTCGACGATCCCTTCGAATTCGCCCTGATGCAAGCCTTCAACGCCTTCATTTCCTCCACGGTGCATGTCGCCCATGCGCATGGCCGGCGCGGCAGCCGCTGGGCGAGCGAGGATAGCTCCCTGGCGGATATGAAAGCGAAGGTGCCGCAGACCATGACCGATTGTTTCGAACTGATCGAGCACGGCATGCTGCACGGCCCGTGGGTCTTGGGCACCGCCTATTCGGTCGCCGATCCCTATCTATTCGTCATGTCCGGCTGGCTGGAAAGCGACGGCGTGGATATCGCCCGCTTCCCGAAGGTGCATGATCACTTCAGACGCATGAACGAGCGCCCGGCCGTGCAGCGGGCGCTGGCGGGTGAGAAGGGGTGATGTGCTAAAAAGCTTGCTTCGTCATCCTCGGGCTTGTTCCGAGGATGACGTCGAGTGCGAAGAGAGGTCTGCCAACTATCCCCAGCTACTGCCTTCGTTCACGCCGCCTCGGCGGCCCGGCTGTCCCACATGGACTTGAATGCCGTGCGGGCCTGGCAGCGCTCCAGCCAGGCTTTCAGCGCCGGATGGGCGTCAAACAGCGGCTGGTGGCCCTGCGCGTAACGGACGATCTCCGCCACGTTGAGATCGGCGACGGTGAAACGGTCGCCTACCAGATAATCGTGGCTGGCAAGATGTTGCTCCAGCACCCGGAAGGGCCGCCTCAAGAGGCGCGCGGCGACATCGATCACCGCTTTGCCGGCATCGCTTTCCGAAAGCCCTTCGGCGATGGCGGAGGAAATCTTCAGCGAATTGGTCTCGATTTCGGTCGCGGCAAAGAACGACCATTGCAGCATCGCCGCATCTTCCTTCAGGTCGACCGGTGCAAGCGGCCCGCCATATTTGCGGACGAGATAAAGGTTGATGGCCATGGATTCATAAAGCACCATGCCGTCATCTTCGATGCAGGGGATGGTGCCCATCGGATTGATGGCCAGAAACGCGGGGGACAGCGTGTTGAGCGGCGCATCTGCGGCCAGGGGATCGGCAACGCGGCGGGCCTGCACGACAGGCACGTGCTTGAATTCCATGCCCAGTTCCCCGGCAAGCCAGAGCGTGCGCGTGGCGCGGGAACGGTAGACACCATAGATCGTCAACATCGAAGTCACCCTTTTACCTTTTCGATGGCGGCACGTTAAGGTCTCGTCCTTTTAAAGTGAAGTTGTGGATGTCAGGGTCAACTATGATTTTTTCTGATCCGTCAGGAGGTCCGTATCCGGTGACAGCCGGGCCTCGAAACGGTCGATGAACCGATCGAAAAGCCGGGCGAATGTCTCGACATCCTCCTCCGGCCATCCATCCATCACATCCTGGATGACGCTCATCTTGGTCCGGCGCATTTCCTGCAGCAGACTGGTGCCAAGTGGTGTGATCTCAACGATGCTGCGGCGGGCATCTTCCTGCGAGACGCCGCGTTTCAACAGGCCGCGCCCGACCATATCCGCCACCACCCGGCTGCCGCGCGAGGGGTCGATGCGCATGCCCTCGGCAATCGCACCAACGGTGACATCACCGTCCGCGCGGCGCAATATATCGAGAACGTCGATATGGGAGAGTTCCAGACCCGGAGCCACCTTGGCAAGCGCCATACGCCCGATGATGCGCCGTCCGATCATGATGCGCATACGCGTCATCGTATTGCCGATGCGCTTGATGTCTTCGGGCAGATCCTCGTTCCAGTCTTCCTCAGTCGACACGCTCAGCCGTTCCTTTCAATCCCGATTTGCGATCACATTTAGCGCCAATATCATGGATGTCAAAAACTTGCCATTGACATATATATGCTAATAGCACACAAATTGTCGCAGCAAAATTGCCGAAACTCAACGAGATTTTTCATGGATATGTCCGTTGCCCCCGTGGCGCCGCTTGTGTCGGATCACCGGCGTAGGCTCATCGTTTTCCTGTTTCTGATGCTGGCCATGTTCATGGCTACCCTCGACAACCAGATCGTCTCGACAGCGCTGCCCACCATCGTCGGCGAGTTCGGCGCGCTGGAGCGTTTCGGCTGGATCGGTTCGGCCTATCTTCTGGCGACCAGCGCGGTCATGCCTGTTTATGGCAAGCTCGGAGACCTGTTCGGGCGAAAATACGTGATGATCGCGGCGGTTATCATCTTCACGCTCGGCTCGCTCGCCTGCGGGCTGGCCTGGTCGATGGATAGCCTGATCGCGGCCCGCGTGCTTCAGGGCCTTGGCGGCGGCGGCATCATGGTTTCGATCTTCTCCGTCAATGCGGATCTGTTCGAACCGCGTGAAAGAGCTCGTTACCAGAGCTATTCCAGCCTCACCATCATGGCCTCGGGCAGCGTCGGGCCCATTCTCGGCGGCACGATGAGCGATCTGTTCGGCTGGCGGTCGATCTTCCTCATCAACCTGCCACTCGGGCTTATCGTCATCACCGGCCTGATTTTCCTGCTGCCCTACCGCCGTCCCGCGCGTCAGCCGAAGATCGACTATCTCGGCGCCGTCCTGCTGGCAGCGACGATCGCAAGCGTCGTCTTCTGGGCCGACAGCAGCGAATTGTTCGGTTCGCTCATCGCCGGTCCCAGCCTCGGTATTATCGCTTTCGCCGTCATCGCCGCCTTCCTCTGGGTGCAGGTGGAACGTCGCGCGCCGGAGCCCGTGGTGCCGCTCAGGCTCTTTAAGGACAGCACCTTTCCGCTGTTGATGATCGTTTCATTGACCAGCGGCGGCATTGGCATCGGCATGGTCAATTATTACGCGCTGTTCCTGCAGACCACGACCGGGCTTTCCCCATCCCATGCCGGCCTGTTCTTCATCGCCGTCACCGGCGGCATCGTCATGGGTTCCCTGTCGGCCGGGCGGTTGATCTCGATCACCGGCGTCTACAAACCGTTTTCGGTGGCCGGGCTTACTATCAATGTCATCGCCATGCTGCTCTTCACGCAGATGCATGCGGGAACGCCGCTTTGGCTGATTGCGATTCTCATGCTGGCGCAGGGTTTCGCCGTCGGCCTCGGCCAGCAGGCACCCATTATCGGCGTGCAGAATTCCGCGCCGAAGGCCGATATCGGTGCCGCAAGCGGCGCGGTGACGCTCACCCGCATGGGCGGCGCAGCAATCGCCATCTCGGTCTATGGCGCGATCGTCACCTCCAGCCTCAAGGGCGTTGCCGTGACCATTCCGGGTGTCGGACGGATTGAGGAATTGACGCCGAAGATGCTCTCCGAACTGCCCGCGGCATCCCAGGCCGCCGTTGCCTCGCTCTATTCGGATGCCTTCACGCCGCTGTTCTTCGCAGCCGCCGCAACCGCCGCCATCGGCCTTGCCGCAGCACTGATGCTGAAACCGGTCCGGTTGCCAGCCGCAGCACAGGCGGCCAAGCCGGCGGAAAGTGCGGGGGAGTAGGGGGCGGCTGTCCTTATAAGGCGCGGTTAACTCGAGCTGTGCCTTCCTCCGGCAACTAGCTCTTCCCTCATCCCTGTGAGAAGCACAAGGATGAGGGATGGTTCCGGGCCTTTCCAATATGCCCGTGACCTCTGAGCGCGAAAACAAAACCGCACCCCTGGAAATTTAACGCCCGTTCCGCGTTATGCTCGCAGCACTTTAAATTCGCGCGGGCGGCCCTATCTCAATGCATATGAAGCCGGAACAGCTCCTGAACTCCACGCCCAAGGGTCTTTATTGCCCGCCGGGCGATTTTTATATCGACCCGGTGCGGCCGGTGGCGCGCGCGTTGATAACCCACGGCCATTCCGATCACGCCCGCGCCGGCCACGGGGCGGTGCTGGCTACACGCCAGACGCTCGATATCATGCGCATCCGTTACGGCGAGGACTTCTGCGGCAGCGAGCAGGCGGTCGCATTCGGGGAGACTGTGGAGGTAAACGGCGTGACCGTCGGTTTCCGCCCGGCGGGCCATGTGCTGGGTTCGGCGCAGATCTCCGTGGAAATGAACGGCATGCGCATCGTTGCCTCCGGCGATTACAAGCGCGGTATCGATCCCACCTGTACACCCTTCGAAACGGTGCCGTGTGATGTCTTCATCACCGAGGCCACCTTCGGGTTGCCGGTGTTTCACCACCCGCTGCCGCGGGTGGAAATCGGCAAGCTGCTCACCTCCATCAAGCAGTTTCCCGAGCGCACCCATCTGGTCGGCGCTTATTCACTCGGCAAAGCGCAGCGCGTTATCAGGCTCCTGCGCGACAATGGTTATGCCGATCCCATCTATATCCACGGCGCGCTGGCGCGGCTTTGCGATTATTACGTGTCGCAAGGCATCGATCTCGGTGAGCTGCGCCCCGCGACGCTTGAAAAAAGCGATCCCGCCATCTTCAAGGGCGCGATCGTCGTCGGCCCGCCCTCTGCATTTCAGGAGCGCTGGGCGCGCCGTTTCAACGAGCCCCTGATCGCATTCGCGTCCGGCTGGATGATGGTCCGACAGCGGGCGAAACAGGGCGGCGTGGAGCTGCCTTTGGTCATCTCCGACCACTGCGACTGGCCGGAACTGCTGGAAACCATCAAGGAAATTGGCCCGCAGGCCGTCTGGGTCACGCATGGTCGCGAGGAGGCGCTGGTGCGCTGGTGCGAATTGCAGGGCATTGCTGCCAAACCGCTGCATCTTGTCGGTTACGAAGACGAGGGGGATTGAGATGAAAGCCTTCGCCACCCTTCTCGACCGACTTGTCCTCACCCCATCGCGCAACGGCAAGCTGAAGCTTTTGACCGATTATTTCCGCGATACGCCTGACCCCGACCGGGGGTACGGTCTGGCGGCGATTGCCGGCACGCTGGACCTCAAAAGCGTCAAGCCCGCAATGCTGCGCGAGCTGGTGCTGGAGCGCATGGACGAGGTGCTGTTCCGCTATTCATACGATTATGTCGGCGACCTGGCCGAGACCATCTCGCTGGTCTGGGGCAATATCGGCGGTCTGGATGATTCCGAGGCGCAGGATCCCCGTCTTGGCGAAGTCGTGACGCTGATGAATTCGCTCGGCCGCACCGAAGTGCGCGGAGCGGTGCGCGATCTGCTCGACCGGCTCGATACCTCCTCGCGTTTCGCCTTCCTGAAACTCGCAACAGGCAGCCTTCGCATCGGCGTTTCGGCGCGGCTGGCGCGGCAGGCACTGGCGGATTTCGCGGATAAGGACATCATCGAAATCGAAACCCTCTGGCACGGTCTGACGCCGCCTTACACGACGCTTTTCGCCTGGCTGGAGGGCAAGTCCGAGCGACCGGTTCTGGCAACGCCCGCCATCTTTCACTCGGTAATGCTGGCCACCCCGGTTGCAGACGGCGATCTCGATGGTCTGGACCCTGCCGATTATGCGGCCGAGTGGAAATGGGACGGCATCCGTGTGCAGCTTTCCCGCGCAGGCGAGACGCGCAAACTCTACTCTCGCTCCGGCGACGATATTTCCGGCGCATTTCCCGACGTGCTCGATGCCATCGATTTCGAAGGCGTGATGGATGGTGAATTGCTGATTGGCGGCACGGCGCGCTCCAACAATCTCACGCGCACCTTTTCCGACCTTCAACAACGGCTGAACCGCAAGACGGTGACGGCCAAGATGCAGGATGACTATCCGGCCTTCATCCGCGCCTACGACCTGCTGTTCGATGGCGAGAGCGACATTCGCGCGCAGACCTATCTAGAACGCCGTGGCCGCCTGTCGGATATCATCGAGCATGCCCCGCATGACCGCTTCGACCTGTCTCCGCTCATCGGTTTTTCAACATGGGACGAGCTGAATACGCTGCGCGCCGCGCCGCCCGATCCGGTGATCGAAGGCGTCATGATCAAGCGCCGCGACAGCGCCTATCAGGCGGGTCGCGCCAAGGGACCGTGGTTCAAGTGGAAACGCGATCCCTACAATATCGATGCTGTCATGATGTATGCGCAGCGCGGCCATGGCAAACGCTCGAGTTATTATTCCGATTTCACATTCGGCGTATGGGCGGAAGGGGAGGATGGTGAACAGCTGGTGCCGGTTGGCAAGGCCTATTTCGGTTTTACCGATGCGGAGCTTGAAGTGCTGGACAAGTTCGTGCGTGACAACACCGTCGAGCGTTTCGGGCCCGTGCGCGCGGTGCGCGCCACGCCGGATTTCGGTTTCGTGCTGGAGGTGGCTTTCGAGGGCATCAACCGTTCCAACCGCCACAAATCCGGCGTTGCCATGCGGTTTCCGCGCATTGCGAGGCTCCGCGCCGACAAACTCCCGGCGGAGGCGGATCGCCTGGCGACGCTTGTGGCTATGATCGATGGCGTTGATGGGTAGGGGTCTCCGCTGTCTCCCTCATCCCTGTGCTTGTCACAGGAATCCAGCCAGCCCAAGTCCTTGGGCTGATGGGACTTTTCCCGCCGCGCCGATGCGCGTCGACTGGATTCCTGTAACAAGCCCAGGAGTAAGGGAATGTTTTGTCCAGAAAATGCCATGATGGCTGCGAATACATTGTTGTCATTCGCGAATCCGTGATTGGACAGCCTCTCGCCGCAGTGCTGAACTGCTTCTAATGTTTTGATCACTCAGGTGCGCATATGCCAGATAAACGCTTTCTCTCCTCAGCATTCGGACAGGAAGAAAGCGGCGCGACCTTAAGGAGCCTGACGCGGCGCAATCTGCTTGTGGGTGCCATGGGCCTGTCAGCAGCGGCACTTTTGCCCGCGGGTGCGAAAGCGGGCATTCCCACGCCCGAGGTGCTGCCGCTGGAAAAGCAGGATTACGGCGAGGCGCGTAAACGGTTCCATACCCATTTGCTGCGCAAAATGTCCGCTCCGGAAAAATCATCGCCGCTCGGCACACCGCCGGGCGCGGAACGGGTCACCTATCGTGGCGGGCCGGATGGTTCCATTGAGCTTGTGGCCTGGCTTTCCCATTATCAGCCCTCGACGGTACTCAAACCCGCGGTGCTTTTCCTGCACGGCGGCAACGCCACCGGTGACGGCCATTGGGCGATGATGAAGCCCTATTGGGAGGCGGGTTTCGTGGTGCTTTTGCCGTCCTTCCGGGGCGAAAACGGCCAGAACGGCAATTATTCCGGTTTCTACGACGAAACAGCGGATGCGCTGGCGGCGGCGACCTATCTGGAAAGCCTGCCCGGTATCGACAGGAAACGCTTCTTCATTGCCGGGCATTCCAATGGCGGCACGCTGACGCTCTTGGCCGCCATGAGCCGCAAATTCCGTGCCGCCGCGCCGATTTCTGCGGGCGTCAATTCATGGCGTTACTTCAACCGCTATTCGGACGAACTCTGTTTCGACGAAACCGACGAGCGGGAATTCATCATGCGCTCTTCGGTCTGTTTCGGTCCCAGCCTCAAATGCCCGGCGCTGTTGCTGCGCGGCACGGAGGAGCGCCCGTTCGACGCCGATCACCAGCTTTTCGTCGACCGCGCCGTGTATTCGGGATTCAAGGTCGACAAAAAACTGCTGCCCGGCACACACAATGGCGTGGTGCCGGGCGCCGTGACGGAAAGCATCCGCTTTTTCAACGAATTTGCATAAAAAAGGGCCGAAAACCGCTTTGCAGCTTTCGGCCCTCTCGTAAAGTCAGGCGCTCTTCTTGAAGTAGCCGAGCAGCCGCATGGCATTGGCGGTGACGAGAACCGTAGCGCCGGTGTCGGCGAAGACAGCGAGCCACAGGCCGGAGAGGCCGGTAACCGTTGTCACCAGGAATACCGCCTTCAGGCCGAGCGCGATCGTTACGTTCTGGTGGATATTGCGCATGGTGGCGCGCGATAGGCCGATCAGGCGGGCAGCATCGCCGACATTGTTGCGCATCAGCGCTGCATCCGCCGCTTCCATCGCCACATCCGTGCCTGAGCCGATGGCGACACCGACGCTTGCAGCCGCGAGGGCGGGCGCATCGTTGATACCGTCGCCCACCATCACCACGGTTTTCTTCTGGGCAAGCTTGCGGATTTCCTCGACCTTGTTCTGCGGCAGGAGTTCGCCGCGCGCTTCAAGTCCCAGCTTGTTGCCAATTGCCTTTGCCGTGCGGGCATTGTCGCCAGACAGCATAAGCGAGGAAATACCCATCTCCTTCAGTGCCTTGATGCCTTCTGCCGCATCCTTGCGCGGTTCGTCGCGCATGGCGAAGAGACCGCTCGCCGCTCCCTCGGCCATGACGACGGCCACGGTCTTGCCTTCGCTTTCCAGTGCGGAAATGCGCTCTGCAAGTTCCGTCGATACGGTCCCGACTTCGGTTGCAAAACGCGGCGCGCCGATGAACAGGCGCTTGCCGCCGACGGTGCCCTGCATGCCACGACCGGAAATCGCCTTGATCTCCGAGCCGGGCAGGGGAGTTACGCCTGCCTTGTTGGCATGGTTGACGATGGCTCTGGCAAGCGGATGGCTGGACTCGTTCTCGATGGTTGCGGCTTGCGCGATCAGCCCGGCCTCGTTGCCGTCAAGAGCCACCACATCCGTCACGACAGGTTCGCCGAGCGTCAGCGTGCCGGTCTTGTCGAAGGCCACGGTTTCGGTGCGTGCCAGCATCTCGATAACCGCACCGCCCTTCACCAGCATACCGTGCCGTGCCGCAGCCGAAAGGCTGGAGGCGATGGCAGCCGGAACGGAAATGACGAGTGCGCAGGGGCAACCGATCAGCAGCAGGGCGAGACCGCGATAGATCCAGGTGTCCCAGTCGCCAAGGCCCACAAGCGGCGGCACGACGATGGTAAGTGCGGAAATCGCGACGATCAACGGCATGTAGTAACGCGAGAAGTTCTGGATGAAGCGCTCGGTCGGGGCGCGGGCGTCCTGTGCTTCTTCAACGAGCGTGATGATGCGGGCAATGGTGTTGTCTTCCGGCGCACGGTCGACCCGAATGCGCAGCGAACCGTCATGGTTGATCGAACCCGCAAAGACGCGTGCGCCTTTTTCCTTGGCGACCGGAATGCTCTCGCCGGTCATCGGCGATTCGTCGACGCTGGATTCGCCTTCCATCACCACGCCATCGGCGGCAATGCGGTCGCCCGGACGCGCCACGACCACCTGTCCGATGCGAACCTTATCGGCGGCCACCTGCCGAAGCGTACCGTTTTCTTCCACCAGTGCCGTTTTTGGCAGCAGGGAACCGAGAGCCTTGATGCCCGAGCGGGCACGTGCGGCGGCAAAGCCTTCCAGCAACTCGCCAACGGAGAACAGCAGCACGACGATCGCCGCTTCTTCCGCCTCGCCAATGATGATGGCGCCGATGGCGGCAATCGTCATCAGCATCTCGATGGTGAAGATCGCCCCGAAACGCGCGGCGTTGAAGGCGTTGCGCGCAATGGGAAACAGCGTGACCAGCGTTGCGACGATGAAGGCGTAACTGCCCCATGCCGGGAAGCCGAGCTCCGCCGCATAGGCAACGGCCACGAGAATGGTGCCGGTGAAGGTGTTGCGCGCCTTGGCCGTGCGCCACCACACGCCTTTTTCATCCGCGCCATGGGCGTGGCCTATGTCGGCGCTCTGCGCGACGTTTTCAACGCTCCCGTGGCTATGCGCGTGCTTCGCATCGTCATGATGGTGGCCGCCGCAGCTTGAGTGGTCGTGGTCGGCGTGGTCATGGCTCGAATGGTCGTGGCCCGAATGGTCGTGGCCTGAATGATCATGTTTGTGATCGTGATCATGGCCGTGATGACCGCCGCATGATCCATGGTCGTGGTCGTCCGCATGATCGTGATTATGTTCTTCGACCTTGCCGAGTGCGGTTTTTTCCTGCGGCAGCAAGGCAGGCTTGAAGCCGAGCTTGCGCAGCGTGTCCTCGATCTTGTCGACCGGGGTTTTGTTGTCTGCCAGAGAAAGGTTCAGCCTTTCGCGCGCAACGGATACCTTGACGTCGGCAACACCGGGCAGACGCGAGAGCGCGGTTTCGATCTTGGCCGCGCAGCTGGCGCAATCCATGCCGCCGACAGAGAAGGTCAGGGCATTTTTCTGCTCGATGCTCGGTGCTGCTTCCGCATGGTGATGACCACCGCACGATGAATGGTCATGATCATGCCCATGATCGTGATGTTCCGCCGCAATCTTTTCGCGCGGAGCCTTGTCCTGCGGCAGCAAAGCGGGCTTGAAGCCAAGTTTGCGCAGCGTATCCTCGATTTTTGCGACCGACGTTTTGTCTTCCGCCAGCGAAAGGTTCAGCCTTTCGCGCGCAACGGAGACCTTGACGTCGGCAACGCCGGGCAGGCGGGAGAGCGCCGTTTCGATCTTCGCCGCACAGCTGCCGCAATCCATGCCGCCGACCGTGAAGGTCAGGTCTCCTGATTCCCCGTTCAAACTGCCGCGTGTCGAAATATTCATGGTTCTAGCTCCTGAATTCCACTCGACAGCCAATCTGGCAC
The DNA here is from genome assembly GCF_001427205.1 of Rhizobium sp. Root491. Lineage (NCBI taxonomy): Bacteria > Pseudomonadati > Pseudomonadota > Alphaproteobacteria > Hyphomicrobiales > Rhizobiaceae > Rhizobium > Rhizobium sp. Root491. The sequence goes on along the minus strand of NZ_LMFF01000001.1, from coordinate 625,342 downwards.
CTCTAGCAACTAGAGGTTCAAGGGCAAAAATGCGCTTTTCCGATTTTTTTTGAAAGGCACACACCAGCCTCGCGCCAGCCGCGCAATGCATCATGCCTTCAAACTTGGTTTCATGAAGCGGTTCAGATGACAGCACTCCTATTGAAAAACTGCCGCCGGGCGGCCTCGCTGGCGGTCATTGCGCTGCTGCCTTTCCTGAGCGGCTGCCTTTTCGTGACGGATACGAGCCGGATGAACCCGGACGTCTTCGTTCAGGAAACGGCGCCGGTGTTCAATTTCAATTCCGTAAGCTCCAATCGCCAGCCGGAACTGCCACCACAGCCGGGTCAGCTTTCCACGCGCCCTCCGGATCTGTTCAGAACCCGCTTCCATCAGGAATACGGTCCGCCGGTGCGCGGGCAGGGCCTGAGCGCGCCGCAGGTGCAGGGATTGAATGTGCCGCAGGCGCAGGGTCAGGCGATGGCCTATGGGCTTCCGGTCTCCAATCCGCTGCACCGGGTCATGTATGGCCCGATCCGCGATGACGACCGGTCCCTGCCGGCCATTCCCTATGGTCGCATCGATCCGCGTTATCTCCGGCAGGAGGTGAGCTACCAGACGGCGGAAGCGCCGGGTACAATCGTCGTGGATACAAAGCAGCATTTTCTCTATCTGGTGCAGCCGGGCGGCAAGGCTATCCGGTATGGCGTTGGCCTCGGGCGCGACGGTTACGCCTGGTCGGGTCGCGGCAAGATCCAGTGGAAGGCGAAATGGCCGCGCTGGACGCCGCCCGACGAAATGGTCAGGCGCCAGCCGGAACTCACCTCCATTTCCGCCGCCAATGGCGGCATGACGCCGGGTCTCAACAACCCGCTCGGCGCGCGTGCCCTTTACATTTTCAAGGACGGCAAGGACACGCTTTACCGCGTGCACGGAACGCCCGACTGGCAGTCCGTCGGCAAGGCAACTTCGTCCGGCTGCGTGCGCATGCTCAATCAGGATGTGATCGACCTCTACGAGCGCGTACCGAAGGGCGCACAGATTGTGGTTATCTGACCACTTTCTAAAAGAAAGCGCTGCATCGTGGGGTTCCCCCAGCGCCTTCTGGCTGGCTTTTAGCGGTCGGTTAACTATTTTCGCAATACGCCTGTGTACGTGGAACAAACGATGTACAACGGCGATATAGCCGTTCGAAATGTGGGACAATCCGGCCTTATGACAAGCACCGACACAGATCTTTCCAGACGCACTTTCCTTTCCCTTCTGGGTATTTCCTCCGCTTCGTTGCTGGCGGGCTGCGCTTCTTCCGGCACGGGTGAAGCCATTCGCCAGCAGGCGAGCAGCATCGGCAGCGATTTCCGCCAGATGTTCTCGTCGGGCGTTAGCGATGCGGAACTGGCCGTCATGTACGGTTCGGTCGAGGATGGCGGTTACGTCATTCCCGCGGTTCCCTACCAGAAGATCGACCGGCGTTATTATCGTCAGCGCGTAGTCGATCCGACCGGCGAACGCCCCGGCACCGTCGTCGTGGATACGCGCTCGCGTTTCCTCTATGTCGTGGAGCAGGGCGGCAGCGCCATGCGTTACGGCGTCGGCATCGGCCGCGATGGTTTCGCCTGGTCCGGCGAAGGCGTCATCCAGTGGCGCCAGAAATGGCCGAAATGGACCCCGCCGGACGAAATGGTCGCCCGCCAGCCGGAACTGGTCAAATATTCTTCCAAGAACGGCGGCATGCCACCGGGCCTGAAAAACCCGCTCGGTGCCCGCGCGCTCTATATCTTCCAGAACGGCAAGGACACGCTTTACCGCCTCCATGGATCGCCGGAATGGAACTCCATCGGCAAGGCCGTCTCTTCCGGCTGCGTACGCCTGATGAACCAGGACGTCATCGACCTCTACGACCGCGTGCCGCAGAAGGCGCGTGTGGTTGTTTGGCAGTAAGCCAAGCCTGTTCGAATAAAAAGGCGGCCTTGTGCCGCCTTTGTTTTTTCGGGATCACGGCCGGGCGATATTTTCCTTCAGCGCATTAACCTGGTCCCGCAGTTGCACCAGTTCCTCCAGCCCGCAGCCCGTGGCGTCGCCGATTGCCGCCATGATCTTCACGCCCTCCTTTTTGAGATCGGCGCCCTTGGGCGTTACGGCCACCAGCACCTGCCGCTCGTCAACAGTTCCGCGTTTGCGGGTGATCAGCCCGGCATGTTCCAACCTTTTCAGCAACGGCGAAAGCGTGCCCGAATCGAGGCCCAGCATTTCACCGAGTGCCTTCACGGTGGAGGTTTCCTTTTCCCACAGGGCCATCATGACCAGATATTGCGGATAGGTCAGGCCGATCGGGTCCAGCAGCGGCTTATAGGCGCGGGTGAAAGCGTGCGCCGCGCCGTAAAGGGCAAAGCATATCTGCTGGTCCAGCCTCAACAGGCTTTCCAAATTGGTGTCGTCGCTCTCTGCGCCCATTGTTCTGCTCCAAAAATCAACCGGGAAGGGAACAATCAGCCCTGCCTTTCGGTTCCTGCCACATGGATGCGCGGCGAAATTTCGTGAAATTATCGCAAAAAACAATTTTTTATTCAATGTGCAAAATTATATTGCGCACAATTGAATTGCGCATTATAAGAAACCCAACACCAACCCAACGGGAGTAAATGCCATGCCTATTCTCTACACGACCAAAGCATCCGCCACCGGTGGCCGCGCCGGCAACGCCAAGTCGGAAGACGGCGTACTCGACGTAACGCTGACCGTTCCGAAGGAACTCGGCGGCGATGGCGCCCGCGGCACCAATCCGGAGCAGCTTTTCGCAGCCGGTTATTCCGCCTGCTTCCTCGGCGCATTGAAGGCTGTCGCCGGCAAGCAGAAGGTAAAGATTCCTGAAGACACGACTGTGACGGCAACCGTTGGCATCGGTCCGCGCGAAGACGGCACCGGCTTCGGCATCGAAGTGTCGCTGAAGGTCAACATTCCCGGTCTTGAGCGCGAAAAGGCAGAAGAACTGGTAGCCGCCGCCCACATCGTGTGCCCTTACAGCCACGCCATGCGCACCTCCACGGAAGTGCCGGTCTCTGTGGCCTGACCCAGCAAGTTCCAGCAGCAAGGCCGGGTTAATCCCCGGCCTTCTTGTTTATGGAAAGAAAAGTGCTATATTCTTTCTAAGGAAAGGATATATGCCATGAATATTCACGCCAAGACCGCCATGGATCCTGCTTCGCAGGGCAGGGTCGTCACCAAGGCCGTTATGACCGCTGCCGAGCGGCTGGGCCTTAATGCGGCCCGCACTGCGGATATTCTCGGTGTTTCCGCCCCGACGGTGTCGCGCATGAAGCGGCTCGATTTCCTGCTGGAGCCGGGCGCCAAGTCTTTCGAGCTTGCGGTGCTGCTGATCCGGGTTTTCCGTTCGCTGGATGCAATCGCCGGCGGCGACGAGGCGGTAGCCAAAAACTGGCTGCGCAATCACAATACGGCGCTTAACGCCGTGCCTGCCGAGAGGCTCACCACCATTACCGGATTGATCGATGTCCTCTCCTATCTGGACGCCCGACGCGCTCCTGTCTGAAAAGCGCGCCGCATCGGGAAAATACTGGCGATTGGTGGAAGCGCAGCATCAGGTTTCCACCATGAAGCTGGTGGATACGGTGGAGGAGCAATCGCTGCTGGAAGATATTCTGGAGGCGAGCAAGCGGCCCTTTCCGCCGGAATGCGCCGGGCTCGATTATCTTCTTGCCACGCCCTTCCGGTATGGCGCGGCCTATCCCCATGGCTCGCGTTTCCGCCGGGCTGGCTTTACCGAAGGCGTTTATTACGCCGCAGCCAAGGTGGAAACCGCGCTTGCAGAAATGGCCTTCTACCGGCTGCTGTTTTATGCGGAATCTCCCGGCACACCGCTGCCTGCCAATCCCGCCGACTATTCCGCCTTTGCCGCCCGTATCGCCACCGATGCGGCGCTGGACCTGACGCAACCGGAATTGAACCGGGACGAGGCGCTGTGGGCCGACCTGCAGAATTACGAGCCATGCCAGGCGCTGGCCGAGCAGGCGCGTCTGGCAAAGATCGAGGCGATCCTCTACCGCTCGGTGCGCGATCCCGCAGGCGGCCTCAATATCGCGGTGCTGTCGCCGAAAGCCTTTGCCGAAAAAATGCCGGTGGAACGGATGAGCTGGCGCATCCGCCTGTCGAAGACCGGGGTGCAGGCACTGTGCGAATTTCCGATGCGCAGAACAGGGTTTGCGGTCGCGGATTTTTCCGGCGATCCACGCCTCGCCAGCCTGCTGGGCTGACGGGCGTTTCGCTTGTTTTATTCTCAGCCCGTTTGACGGGCCTCATGCCGACGCGAAAAACGCTTCGGGATCATCGACTTCCACCAGCCTGCGCTTGTCGATCAGCCAGAAACGTGTCCCGACCGCCCGCACGAAACTCCTGTCATGCGAGACGAAGACGCAACTGGCCGAACGGTTGATGATTTCCGCCTCAAGCGCTTCCTGCCCATCTATATCAAGATGGTTGGTGGGCTCGTCCAGCAGGTAGAAATTCGGTTCCGCCAACCGCAGCGCCAGCATGGCGAGCCGCGCCTTCTGGCCGCCGGAAAGCGTTGCGATCCGACGTTTCTGCATTTCCATGTCGATACCGGCACCCGCAAGCAGGCCGTGTATGCGCTGGTCGCCAATGTCGAAGCGGCGGGTCATGAGCGCAAATGGCGTGCTGTCGTCGTCGATTTCGGCAAGCGACTGATCGACGTATCCGGCCACCAGCGAAGGCGTGGCCTTTATGCCGTCCTGTATTTGGCCTTCATCCATCACCGCCGCTTTCAGAAGCGAGATCAGCCGCGTCTTGCCGACGCCGTTGCGGCCGAGAATGACGATGCGGTCGCCCTGGTGGACAAATTGCCGGCCGGTGCGAAACAGCAATGTCCCGTCCGGCGTCGAGACCGGCACATCCTCCAGAGTGACCAGAACCTTGGCATGGGTACCGCGATTGGCGAGCTGGATCTTGCCAGCGGAGCGCTCGCTATGTGCTGGGCGCGCATTCTCCTCCAGTTTCTCGGCACGCTGGCGCAATTGCTTGGTCTTGACGGTCAGAAGATCGCTGCCCGAATTGATGCCGATATTGTTGAGCTTGGCGGCCTGCCGGCGCAATTGCTGCGCGGTTTTCATGTCGCGCTGGAAACGCCGCTCATCGGCGGCATCCTCCTCTTCGAGTGCCGTGCGCGCATGGCCGTAAGGCAGCCGGAACAGCGCCGAATTTTCCGGCCGCAGGAACAGCGTGGTCTTCGTGACATTGTCGAGAAAGGCGCGGTCATGGCTGACGATGACGACCGCCGTGTCGCGCGGCAATTGACCGAGCCAGCTTTCCAGCACGTTGATTTTTTCGAGGTCGAGATGGTTGGTCGGCTCATCGAGCAGGAGAACGTCAGGCTCGGTGATCCACGCCCGCGCCAGCATGGCAAGTCGCTGCCAGCCACCGCTCAGTTCTTTCAAATGGCGATGACGATAGGGTTCCGGCACCAGCATGGCATCAAGAATAATGTCGGCGCGCCAGCTCTCATTGTCGATCTCATCCGCCGGCAGGGCGGAAAGCACGGCGTCCCGCATCGTCTTTTCCAAAAGCGGGGAGGGCAGGTGCTGGTGGACGATGGACTGCGTCAGCCCGCGCAGCCGGGTGATATCACCGCTGGTAGCGTCCAGTTCACCGGCAAGGCAATTCAGCAGGGTGGATTTGCCGTGGCCATTCGCAGCGACGATGCCGATGCGGTCTCCGGCATTCACGGTGAGGCCAAGATTGGAAAAAAGCGGCTTTCCCAGAATGATTCCGAGGTTTCGAAGCGTGATAAGGGTCATGAAATTGTCTCTGGCAAAACGGATCTGTGACGAACCGTGGTCTGCGACAATGCAGTACGGGATATCGGTTCGAGGTGATCCGTCGTGAAAACATGCGCAACGGCAGACAAGCTGCATTCTGCGCGGCCTTTCGGGCAAACCAGAGTTTTGGTGTTCCGGTCAGCCCTGCAAACGCGTCTGCAGGGCAAAAAGGTGGCAGATCTCGCGGTTGCGCCAGAAGCAGGAAATATCCATGCGAAGCCTCCTTTCTTGATACGTGTTCAACCATCCAACAATTAACAGCGGCAGGGGTTCGAGGCAATGGCTTTTGAAGAGGAGGGTGGTGCCGGAGAATATGGCGACCCGCATTCTCCAGCCCTCAAGCGCGGCGCCCTTACTGTTTTGCCACGCGCTCGCGCAGTTTTTCCACATGTTCGGCCATTTCAGGTGTCACCGCGTCGCCGAAATCCTCCATTTCGAACATCGGGCGGATTTCGATTTCGCTGCGCTCCAGCATCGGGTTGGGGCAACGCTTCACCCACTCCACGGCCTCATCCATGTCCTTCACCTTCCAGAGCCAAAAGCCGGCAACCAGCTCGTTGGTGTGCGGGAAGGGGCCGTCGATCACGCTACGGCTGTCACCGTCGAAAACAACTCTCTTGCCTTTGGAGGAAGGGTGGAGGCCATCACCGGAAAGCATGATGCCGGCATTGACCAGTTCCTCGTTGAACTTGCCCATGGCTTCCATCAGTTCGGTGGTCGGCATTATGCCATCCTCGCTGCTGCGGGTGGCCTTTACAAAAACGATAACACGCATGGTTTCCTCCCTTGTTGCGTCTTCCTCGTTAGTTTCGCCGTCCGGCGCGACGGGTAGATGACATTTTTACGGGTAAAAGTGGCTATATGCCGCTTTCCCGTCAGCCAAGATCAATGAGGTCGCGGCGCAGCCGGTCGGGGTCGCCGCTGCCGATGCGGGCCTCGATTTCGGCGTGGGTCTGTTGCCAGATGGGGAAGGCGGCGGTGAGTACGGCCATGCCTTCCACTGTCAGCCGCAGCCGCTTGCCGCGCTTGTCCTTTGGGTCTTGCTCGATACTGACCAGCCCACGCCGCTCCAGTGGCTTCAGCGCTGCCGTCAGCGTCGTGCGGTCCATCGCCAGAAGATTGGCGACCGGCCCCATCGGCGGCGGCTCCGGCCGGTTGAGCGACATCAGCAGGGAAAATTGGCCGTTGTTGATGCCGACGGGCTTCAATGCGTTATCGAACAGCCGCGCCAGCGCCCGCGCCGCACGTTGCGCATGCAGGCAAAGACAGGAGTCCCGCACTAAAAGAGTTGCCGAAAAAGGAATCACGCTGGCGTTTGACATGGACTATATATGTTGATATCAACGTAATTAGTCAAGCGGAACCTGTCGCCTTGCTGACGGTTTTCCTGGCTTTCAATGCAGACACAGGCGGCGCCCACCATGGAAGCGGAGCGGTGCCGTGGTGAAAGACGGATCCAAGGAGGAAAGATCATGTCTCATCCCGTCGTTTCGAATGAGGAGTGGCTTGCGGCCCGCCGCGATCTGCTGGTGAAGGAAAAGGAATTGACCCGCGCGCGCGACAGGCTGAACGAGGCGCGCCGCGCATTGCCATGGGAAGAGGTGACGAAAGATTATATTTTCGACGCGCCGTCCGGCCCGAAATCGCTGAAGGAACTCTTCGGCAATTGCAGCCAGCTCATCGTATACCACTTCATGCTGGCACCCGACTGGGAGGAGGGCTGCACCGGCTGTTCCTTTTTCGCCGACCATGTCGATGGTGCGATGGTTCACCTGAAGCACGGCGATGCAGGTTTCGTTGCGGTCTCGCGCGCACCGCTCGAAAAGATCGAGGCCTATAAAAAACGCATGGGCTGGAAATTCCCTTGGGTCTCGGCCAACGGCAGCGACTTCAACTATGATTATCAGGCCTCCTTCCGTGATGAGGATATCGAGAGCGGGGCGATCACCTACAATTACCGTGAGATCGAGCCGATGGGCGACCTGAAGGACCTGCACGGCGTCAGCATTTTCGCCAAGGGCGAGGACGGCAGGATTTACCATAGCTATTCCGCCTATGCCCGCGGCATGGAAGAGACGCTCGGTACATTGATGCTGCTCGATCTGGTGCCAAAAGGCCGTAATGAAGACGGTGTAATGGATTGGGTGCGCCGGCACGACCAGTACGAGGACGAGCCCAAGGCCGCGTCTTGCTGCCACTGAAATAGGACGAGGAGGAGGAGACGACAATGGAAAATGCCAAGCCGCAGAAGGAACACGCGTTCCTAGGCAGGATCGTCGGCGACTGGGTCATGACCGCCAGTTCCGGGCATGAGGGATACGATCCCGATGATCCCGCCCAGCGGTTCACCGAAACCGTCAGCTCCATCGGCGGGCTGTGGATCATCGGGCACGGCACCGGCAAGATGCCTGACGGGACGGAGATGACGGCTGTCATCACCGTGGGTTTCGACCCTGCCAAGGGCCATTTCGTCGGCACCTGGGTGGGGTCGATGATGACCAATCTCTGGGTCTACAAGGGCTGGCTGGAAGACGACGGCAAGACCCTGACACTCGAAGCGGAAGGACCGGCCTTTGACGGTTCCGGCCGCATCGATACCTATCGAGACGTGCTGGTGCTGCACGACGACAATAACCGCAGCTTTTCCGGCAGCGTCCGGCAGCCGGATGGCAGTTTCAAGACCTTCATGACATCGGAGTTCCAGCGTAAGGCATGACGCCCCGCCGGAATTTGCCCGATCACGCCGAATAATGCGCTGCCGCGTCCTGCGGCAGCCGATCGCCAGAAAAATGACGCCATAACCCCGGAGAGATTCAATGTCCGATACACACGGAAAATTCATATGGGTTGAACTGATGACGCCTGACATGGAGCAGGGTGCCCGCTTCTATGGTCATGTCGCTGGCTGGCAGACCAAGGATTTCGGTTCGCCGGAAATGCCCTATCTGGTGCTGGAAGCCGATGGCAAAGGCATGGGCGGCATCATGGAACTGACCGAAGAACACAAGGGCCAGGGTATTCCTCCCAACTGGACGGGTTATGTCGGCGTTGACGATGTGGACGCCACGGCAAAACTTTTCGCGGAAAAGGGCGGTTCGGTCAGGCGTCCGCCGCAGGATATCCCGGAGATCGGCCGTTTCGCCGTGGTGGCTGATCCTTCCGGTGCGGTTCTGTGCATCATGACGCCGCTGCCGATGGAAACCGGCGGTTTTCCGCAGGAGACGCAGAACCTGCCGGGTCACGTCGGCTGGTACGAACTTGCCACCAACAATGTCGACGACGCCATAGCCTTTTACGGTGAGGTCTTTGGCTGGACCAAGGACCATGATTTTGACATGGGCGCAGAAATGGGCCCGTATCGCATCTTCGCCCATAACGGCAAGGTCGTCGGCGGCATGATGAAATGCATGGCGGGTGCGCCCACCTGTTATTGGGGTTATTATTTCAACGTCGACGGCATCGATGACGCCATCACCCGGGTCAGCACCGGTGGCGGCAAGGTCGTCAACGGCCCGATGGAGGTTCCCGGCGAGAGCTGGATCGTCAATTGCCAGGACCCGCAGGGCGCTTTCTTCTCGCTGCTGTCGCAGAAGAAGTAACCCTTCTGGGCTGATATACCGATCTGCCGGAGGTTACTCCGGCAGATTACCGGTTTCTCGGTAGCCGAACGTGATCGATAAAGGCGCGGAGCTTCGGCGCAAGATGACGTCGATTCGGATAATAGAGATAAAAACCCGCAAAAGTCGGAGAATGGTCCTCCAGCATGGAAACAAGCTGGCCGCTCTCCAGGTAGGGACGGAAAGTCTCTTCCATGCCAAATGTGATGCCGGCGCCGGCACAGGCCAGCTTTATCATCAACTGCATGTCGTTGGTGGTGAAGTCCGGCTGGACAGCGACCGCGAATTCCCGGCCGTTTTCGGCAAATTCCCACCGATATGGCGCAACGTCCGGACGAGGCCGCCAGCCGATACATCTGTGATGGATCAGTTCGCGCGGCTGCGTCGGTAAGGTGACGCGATCTCGATATTGCGGGGAACAGACGGCGAGCTGCCGCTGCGGCCCGGAAACCGGAACGGCAATCATATCCTGCGCGATCAGCTCCCCCAGACGCACGCCGGCATCGTAGTGTTCGGCGACGATATCGAATTCCTCGTCCGTCACGACAATATCGAGTTGCACTTCCGGATGGATTTCAGCAAAGCGCGCCAGCAATGGCCCGGACAAGAAGCGCTCCGCTATCGAGGAAACGGCAAGCCGCAATTGCCCCCGAGGCATTCCACTCAGGGAAGAGGCGGCCTGTGTCGCTTGCATGAGGTTGCCGATGGATGGCGAAACATCGGCGTAAAGCTGTTGCCCCGCTTCCGTCAGGCTAACGCTGCGCGTTGTGCGCTGAACGAGCGCTATCCCCATCGTTTCTTCAAGCCTGCGGATGGTCTGGCTGACGGCTGACCGTGTTACGCCGAGCCTGTCCGCCGTAGCCCGAAAATTGCGTTCCTCGGCAACCATGCAGAAGGTGGAAAGCGCGTTGAGATCAACATTCATTGGTTAGTAAATCTATCCATGGAGGTTATCATTGAGGTAATTATCACGACAATGGCAAAGCTTTATCTTTCCTGCAACGGCCTCCTCTCGAAAAAGCGGGCCGTAAAGCCAAGGAGAAAGCCATGACATTGAACAAAGTTATTCTCATAACAGGTGCGTCGAGCGGGATCGGTGAGGGTATCGCCAGAGAACTTGCCGCTGCAGGCGCGAAACTGGTTCTGGGTGCGCGCCGCATGGACCGTTTGCAGGCCTTGGCCGACGAACTGCGCCAAACGGGCGCTGAGGTTGTCGTGCATCCCCTTAACGTCACGGAAAGGCAGAGTGTCGAGGAGTTTGCCGAGGCGGGACGCAAGGCGTTCGGACGGATCGACGTCATCGTCAACAATGCCGGCATCATGCCGCTATCGTTGATGTCGTCCCTCAAGGTCGATGAATGGGACTGCATGATCGACGTCAACATCAAGGGCGTGCTTTATGGCGTCGCCGCTGTTCTGCCTGAGATGACCGCCCGCGCTTCCGGCCACATCGTCAACATCGCTTCCATCGGCGCACTGGCCGTTTCGCCCACGGCTGCCGTTTATTGCGCGACGAAATTTGCGGTGCGGGCGATTTCGGACGGGCTGCGACAGGAAAACCGCGACCTGCGGGTCACCTGCATTCATCCCGGCGTGGTGGAAAGCGAACTTGCCGACACCATCACCGATCCGGCCGCTGCGGAGCTGATGCAAAGCTACCGGGCCATAGCATTGAAGCCGGACGCCATTGGCCGCGCAGTCCGCTATGCCATCGAACAACCCGACGACGTGGACGTCAATGAAATCGTCGTCCGCCCGACCGCCGCATAGGGAGGATCGGGCCAATGAAGATTGTTTCGACATCGCTTGCCCTTGTACTCGCAACGGCCGCCGCCGATACCGGCCACCATCAGGAGGATCGTGCCGTGAAAGGGAATATGGACAAGATGGCCCAGACCGAAAGCCACCCCTATATCGGCATGTGGGTCACCGGCGATGGCCATATCCGTCAGGAGCTTTTGCCTGATGGCCGCTACGACGAGGCGCGCGGCCAACGCAAAAGCGCCTATCAGGGGCGCTACGAGGTGAGGGGCAACCATATCGACTATTGGGATGATACCGGCTTTACCGCCGATGGCGAGTTCATCGACGATGTGCTCTACCACGGCGGCATGATTTTCTATCGCGAGCCGTGAACCAACCGTCACGCTAACAGGATAAAAACCGCCCGGCTGATCGAGGCCGGGCGGCTTATCTGTTTTAACGCTTCAGGCTTCCCAGTATGCCGCGCACGATGGCGCGGCCCACGGATGTGGCAACCGAGCGGGCGGCACTTTTCATTGCCGCCTCGATCACGGTTTCGCGCTGATAACCGCTCGTCTTGCGGGCGCCGGTGGTGGAGGCCTTTGTGGGTTCCTCGTCGCCGAAACCGGGCAGGCGCCAGCGTCCCGAGGCACTGTCGGACTGGCTGGAGGCATTTTCCTCTTCCGCGCGCTTGGCGGCTTCGGCTTCCGCAGCCTTCTGGGCGCGTGCGTTGAGGATTTCAAAGGCCGATTCCCGGTCCACATCCCTGTCGTATTGACCGGCAAGCGGGCCGGTATCCATCAGCAATTTGCGCTCGGCATCGGTGAGCGGCCCGACGCGGCCCGAGGGCGGCCGCACAAGGGTGCGCTCGACGATGGAGGGCGCGCCCTTGTCATGCAGGGTCGAAATCAGAGCCTCGCCCGTACCGAGCGTGGTGATGATGTCGGCTGTGTTGAAGGCGGGGTTCTGGCGGAACGTATCGGCTGCGGTGCGCACAGCTTTCTGCTCGCGCGGCGTATAGGCGCGAAGCGCATGCTGCACGCGGTTGCCCAGCTGGGCAAGAACGGTTTCCGGCACGTCCAGCGGGTTCTGCGTCACGAAGTAGACGCCCACACCCTTGGAGCGGATAAGCCGCACCACCTGCTCCACGCGCTCGACGAGCACCCTTGGCGCGTCGTTAAACAGCAGATGCGCCTCATCGAAAAAGAACACCAGACGCGGCTTTTCCGGGTCGCCCACTTCCGGCAGTTCCTCGAAGAGCTCCGAGAGCATCCACAACAGGAAGGTGGCGTAAAGGCGCGGGTTCATCATCAGCTTGTCGGCGGCGAGAACCGAAACCGTGCCACGCCCGTCCGTGCCGACGCGCATGATGTCGGCAATATTCAGCGCCGGCTCGCCGAAGAAGTTTGCGGCACCCTGCTGTTCGAGAACCAGCAGCCCGCGTTGCAGCGAACCGACAGAGGTCTTGGAAATCAGGCCGAACTGGCTGGACAGCGCACTTGCATTCTCGCCCATGTAGTTCAGCAGCGATTGCAGGTCTTTGAGATCGAGCAGCGGCAACCCGCCCTGATCGGCGATCTTGAAGGCAATGTTGAGCACGCCTTCCTGGGCTTCCGAAGCATCCATAAGCCGCGCCAGCAGCAGCGGGCCCATTTCGGCAATGGTGGCGCGCACGCGATGGCCTTTTTCACCGTAGAGATCCCAGAAGATCACCGGCGATTTGCCATAGGAAAAATCTGTGAAACCGATCTGTTCGGCACGTTTCTGCACCCAGTCCTTGGCTTCGCCCTGCGCGGCGATGCCGGAAAGGTCGCCCTTGATATCGGCGCAGAAAACGGGAACGCCGGCTTGCGAGAAACCTTCGGCAAGAACCTGCAGGGTTACGGTCTTGCCCGTGCCCGTTGCGCCGGTGATCAGGCCGTGGCGGTTGCCGAATTTCAGCTCCAGATATTCACCCTTGTTCAGGCTGTCGTCCGGATTGCGGCTGGTCCCGATATAGATCTGTCCGTCCTGCAACATCGACCATTTTCTCCTGCGACTGATGCATGCCCCTTAAATCGCGATCGATTTGAAGATGGTCATGTCCGAATTGAACTTTTACGGCACCCTCTGGCCGCTACTGCCAAAGCGGCCTTTTCATAGTATGGTTGTGATGATCTTATAAGGACAGTTTCAAGGCGCAACAACTGCTTGATGGCGATGAAGAAAAACCGCTTCATGAAAGTTGCCGCACCCGCCTGCCGCCCGCTTGAATGCGGCATGAGATTGTTTTACGTTGACGTTAACGTCAGTTATTCGGTGTTGGCGTCGTTTTTCAACAGGAGGCAAGAATGAACGAAGTCGTTGACCAGATCGCCGCAAAGGCGGGCATAGACCCTGCGCTGGCCGAAAAGGCTGTTGGCATGATTCTGGGTTTTCTCCAGCGCGAGGCGGCAGATGGTCCGATCGCCCGCATGATCGAAGCCATTCCGGGTGCCAGCGATCTCGTGGCACAGTATAATGGCGAGGGCGCTGGTGGCGGCGGTCTGCTGGGCGGATTGATGAGCGCGATCGGCGGCGGCGGCATCATGGGTCTCGGCCAGCAACTGATGAGCCAGGGCATCGGCATGAGCGAAATCACCACGCTCGCCAAGGAAACCATCGCCGTTGCTCGCCAGCACGCGGGCGATGAGACTGTCGATCAGGTGATCGCTTCGGTTCCGGGCCTCAGCCAGTTCGCGTAAGGCGACATTTTATTCGATAGCGGGGCGCGGCGGCTGTTCATTGAATCGGCGCCGCGCCTCTTCTATTTCCGCATGGTGGGTTTCCGCCCATATCCACACGCCGCAAAAGGCGCTGCCAAGGGTCTCTCCGAGAGACGTGAGGCCATAATCCACATGCGGTGGAATGACGGGGTGCACGGTGCGGCGCACCAGTCCGTCGCTTTCCATCTGCCTCAGCGTTTTCGTCAGCATCTTCTGGCTGATGGTGCCGACCAGCCTGCCGATCTGCGTAAAGCGAAGCGTGCCATGCTCTTCCAGCACCTCAAGGATCAGCATCGTCCATTTGTCCGCCACTTTCGCGATGATATCCTCAACCAGCGCCTCGATGACCGGATCGGTTTCCGTGGGCGGCGGAGACTTGCGCCTGTTCTCGATCATGGGATCGGCGGCATACCGTTTCATCTTACACTCTCCTTTGGGTAAGTATAATTCTTTTGGGTGCCTACTTACGAATGGAGAGTATAGCCGCTAATTTCCCGTCATCCAACAGGCAAAGGATTTTTCGATGAAAACGACAGGCAACACCATTCTCATCACCGGTGGCGGCTCCGGCATCGGCCGGGCGCTGGCGGAAGCGTTTCACCGGCTGGGCAACAAGGTCGTCATTTCCGGCCGCCGCCAGAATGTGCTGGATGAGGTAACGGCCGCCAATCCCGGCATGGCCGCGATGGTCATGGACGCGACCGACGCCGAAGGCATCCGCTCTTTCGCCGACAATCTCATCAAGACACATCCGACGCTCAACGCCGTCATCAACAATGCCGGCATCATGCGGCCGGAGGACATCGCCTCGGCCCCGGACTATCTGGACACGGCGGAGGAAACCATCGCCACCAACCTTCTGGCGCCCATTCGCCTGACGGCGGCGTTGCTGCCGCATTTCCTCAAGCAGCCTGAAGCGACAGTGCTGACGGTATCCTCCGGCTTGGCCTTCGTGCCCATGGTGGTCACCCCAACCTACAGCGCCACCAAATCGGCCATCCATGCCTATTCGGTCGCACTTCGCGAACAGCTGAAAGAAACCTCGGTTGAGGTCATCGAAATCGTGCCGCCCTATGTGCAGACGACGCTGATGGGGGAAGGCCAGGCAAGCGACGAAAGAGCCATGCCGCTCGAGGCCTTCATTTCGGAAGTGATGGACATTCTTGGCGGTCGCCCGGATGAGAAGGAAGTGGTTGTGGAACGCTGCAAGCCGCTGCGTTTCGCCGCGCAGAACGGCAATTTCGATCAGGTGTTTTCGATGGTCAACGGCATGCATCCGTAAGGCTCGGCCCTGTCTCGGACGCATCGCCTGTGATAGCGTGACGCTCTTTAAAGGGAGCGCCAGCTTTTCATGGGCAGCCGTCAATTCCTCATGCCGAAAACCGCCATGCCCGGTATTGCTGCCGTGGTTGCGGATAGCGACCGCTCTTTTCCACGTCACATGCACGACCAGTTCGGCATCGGCCTTGTGGAGCGCGGCGCGCAGAAATCGCTGAGCGGGCGCGGCATGGTGGAGGCTGAAGCCGGCCATGTCATCACCGTCAATCCGGGTGAGGTTCATGACGGCATTCCGCTGGGAGAGGGCGGGCGCGCCTGGCGGATGATCTATCTCGACATCGATATCGTGCAGGCCGCCATTGCCGATATCATCGAAAAGGATCACGGCTTTTTCGAATTCGCCTATCCCGTCGATACGAGGCCTCTGGCGGACCGGTTCCGCGTGCTTTTTTCAGCCGTGACGGCAACTGATCGCCCGGGTGACACCCTTCGCTGCGACGAGACCCTGCTTATGCTGCTCGTGGGTGCAATGGAAACGGTGGCAACACCACGCGAGACGGCAGCGCCCGATAGCATAAGACGGGCGAAAAGCAGGATCGATGACGATCCTGCCCGGCCATTGCGCCTAACCGATCTGGCGCAGGAGGCCGGCATGAGCCAGTTCCGCTTCCTGCGATCCTTCAGCAAGACCACGGGGCTGACGCCGCACAGCTACCTTTTGCAGCGACGCCTGCATCTGGCACGGGGTGCACTGGCCAAAGGCGCACCGCCCGCCGAGGTGGCGTTTTTCGCCGGTTTCTCCGACCAGAGCCATTTGAACAGGTTTTTCGTAAGGCAGTTCGGAGTGACGCCTGCGGCGTATAGGGCGGCGGTTTCGTAGGGCAGGTTTGGGTAATAGGGCTACAGACGCGAGCCTCCAAGCCTCAACGCTGCAATTTCATCCAAGACCCCCGCGTCGGACACAGTCAAGCTCCTGTCCTCCATTCAACAGGACTTGCAGAATCCATGACGCCCGAATTCCTCATCACATCCCTGATCATCGCCGCTTCGCCCGGAACAGGTGTAGTTTACACGCTGGCCGCCGGCCTGTCCCAAGGGTCGAAGGCGAGCGTCGTCGCGGCTTTCGGCTGCACGCTCGGCATCGTGCCGCATCTGCTGGCCGCCATCACCGGACTTGCCGCCATTCTGCACGCGAGCGCCCTTGCCTTCGGCGTGATCAAATATCTGGGTGTCGCCTACCTGCTCTACATGGCGTGGAACACGCTTCGGGAAGATGGGGCGCTGAAGATCGACGACAAGCAGGAGCACCGCAAGGCAGGGCGGGTCATCGGTGAGGCGATCCTCATCAATCTCCTGAACCCGAAACTGTCGATCTTCTTTTTTGCTTTCCTGCCGCAATTCATCGCGCCGGAGGAGGTTTCTCCGACGTGGCGCATGGTCGATCTCGGGCTGATCTTCATGGCCATGACGTTTCTGGTCTTTGCGCTTTACGGCTGTTTTGCCGCCTCGGTCAGGCGGCAGGTTGTGGCGCGCCCGGCCATGCTCACCTGGCTGAGACGCAGTTTCGCCGCCGCGTTTGTGGCGCTCGGGGCGAAACTGGCGTTGACGCAGCGGTGAGACCGGACCGGGTTCAACGCAGTCAATCGTCCCAGTCGGGCGCGAGGTGACCGGGGTTGACGATGCGGCCATCGGGTTTGGCAAGCGCGTGGATCGCCTGCATTTCCTCTTCCGAGAGCGCAAAATCGAAAATGTCGAAATTCTCCTTGAGGCGGCTTTCGGTTGCAGTCTTGGAAAGCGCCACGACATCCGGCTGCTGCACCGCCCAGCGCAGCGCCACCTGTGCGGCCGTCTTGCCGTGCCTTGCACCAATATCCTTCAGAACCGAATCATCAGGCACCTTGCCATCCGCCATCAGATAATAGGCAGTGACCGAAAGCCCGTGTTTGCGCGCTGCCGCATTCACCTTCGTCTGGTCCAGATAGGGATGGTATTCGATCTGGTTGGTGGCAAGCGGCGTGTCGGAGAGTTTGACCGCCTCTTCTGTCAGCGCCACGTTGAAGTTGGAAATGCCGATATTGCGCACCTTTCCGGCCTTGCGCACGTCGTTCAGCGCGCCGATCCTTTCCGCCAGCGGCACATCGCTTTTCGGCCAGTGCAGCAGCAGGAGATCGACATAATCCGTCTTCAGCTTTTGCAGGCTTTCATCGACGGAGGCGAGAAAATCAGCGTGGCGGTAGCGGTCCACCCAGACCTTGGTGGTCAGGAAAATATCGTGCCGGGAAATGCCGGACTTCGCGATCACTTCGCCAACCGCACCTTCATTCTTGTAGATCTGCGCCGTATCGACATGGCGGAAACCAAGTTTCAGCGCCTCCGGCAAAATGCGCCTGATATCCTCTTCCGGAATGCGGAAGGTGCCGAAACCGAGGGCGGGAATGTTCGCGCCATTCGCGTTGACGTCATACATGCATGTCTCTCCTGTTTATTGCAAACATGGCCGGCAAGGACTGCCGGATGGGGAATCGGTCTTTTATTAACTGGTGTCCGCGCCATTGGTTTCAAGCGTCTCGCCATTGCGAGGCGATGTGCGCGAGGCTACCAGTCGATGGTGAAACGTCGTAGATGGCATGATCGGAATGTGGAGGAACCACGCGTGTCGCGCTCACAACGGCTTCTTGATCTGTTGCAGATCCTGCGCGCCCACCGCATGCCGGTCAGCGGTATGGCGCTGGCCGCGCAAACCGGCGTCAGCCTGCGCACGCTTTACCGCGATATAGCAACGCTTCAGGCGCAGGGTGCTGACATCGAGGGCGAGGCGGGTGTGGGTTATGTGCTGCGTCCCGGTTTTTTGCTGCCACCGCTGATGTTTTCGCAGCAGGAGATCGAGGCGCTTGTGCTCGGGTCGCGATGGGTCGCGGGCCGTGCCGATGAGGGGTTGGCGCAGGCCGCCCGCGCAGCACTCGTCAAGATCGCCGCCGTTTTGCCCGATGCCCTGCGTGAGGAACTCGATAATTCCACCCTGCTTGTCGGCCCCGGGCAGGCCATGGCCACCATCCACGTCGATCTCGCCGCCATTCGCGATATTATTCGCAAGGAGAGCAAGGTCGTGATGACCTATCGCGACGAGAAGGGTGAATTGACGGAGCGGGTGATCTGGCCCTTCGCGCTCGCTTTTTTCGATCTGGTGCGGGTGGTGCTGGCATGGTGCGAGACGCGGCAGGATTTCCGCAGTTTCCGGGCCGACCGCATCGAGAGCTTCAACCCTCTGGACAAGCGTTATCCCCGCCGCCGCCATTCCCTGCTGAAGGACTGGCGCGAGCGGGAAAAAAAGCGACGGCAACAAAGTCATGCTGACAAAAACTGACAGCACGGGGGTCTAGAACCTGTTCATCCGCAACTCAAGGAGAACAGCCATGACCCACCCCGATTTCACCATTCTCTACGTCGACAACCCGCCGGCCAGCACGGAATTTTATAAAGCCCTGCTTCACGCAGAGCCGGTCGAAGCCTCTCCGACATTCTCCCTTTTCGTGCTTCAAAACGGCATGAAGCTCGGCCTCTGGTCAAGGCATACGGTGGAGCCGAAGGCATCGGTCGGGGGCGGTGGCGGCGAGCTTGCCTTCCGCGTCGAAAGTGATGCGCAGGTGGATGAAGCCTTCGCCGACTGGAAGACAAAGGGCATCGCCATTTTGCAGCAGCCCGGCACGATGGACTTCGGCTACACATTCACAGCGGCCGACCCCGACGGCCATCGTCTGAGGGTCTACGCCTTCGCGGGTTAGAGATAATGCGTTGAGGCCGATTGGCTAAATAGTGCCGTAGCCATGTCGTACTCTAAGCTCTCCTCATTCCTGTGACAGGCACAGGAATGAGGGGAGGCGAAAACTACGCTACTTCTTCACCGCCACCACGAACAGGCGCGGAAAACGCAACAGCAGCCGGCCGTCTGCCATGGGCGGATAGGCGGCTGCGATGCGCCTGGTATAGTCGTTGAGGAAGGCCTCGCGGTGTTCCTCGCCGGCGGCGGCAAGATAGGGGCGCAGACCCGTGCCCTTCACCCATTCCACAATGCTTTCCGCATCCTTCATGGGGTGGTTGTAGATGGTGTGCCACACATCCACCCGCGCGGATTTCGGTGTCAGCGCATCGAAATAGGCTGATGGCGCGGGCAGGGGTTTGCGGCGTAATTTGCCATCCGCAAACTTGTCCTTCCAGGGGCCGTCTGCTCCCGTTTCCTCCATGGCGCGATGTGTCGGCTCCTGCAGATTGTCAGGCATCTGCACGGCAAGAACGCCGCCGCTTTCCAGCTGGTCCATCAGCTGCGAAAGAACGGCAAGATGATCCGGCACCCATTGGAACATCGCATTGGCATAAAGCAGGTCCGCCTTCTGGCTGGGCCGCCAGTTGCCGAGATCGGCCTTGCCGAAACGGGTGTTGGGCAGCCGGTCCGCCGCCTTTTCCAGCATGTCGTCGTCGCTGTCGATGCCGGTGATGACGTTGACGCCGTAACGATCGGTCAAAAGCTCGGTGGAATTGCCCGGGCCGCAGCCCAGATCGTAACCGTTCAGCACGCGCTCCAGCGGCACCTGCGCCAGAAGATCCCTTGCCGGGCGTGTCCGCTCGTCTTCAAATTTCAGATATTGCTGGGCGGACCATGCCATGATTTTCTCCTGCTGACGTGTTGCATTCGGATCGGCGAACAAGAATGGTAAGGGGCGTTGCAAGCGCCGTCAGACTGCCAGCATCGCATGGGCGAAATCCCCCCGCCATCATCCAACGCATGAATTATTGTGATGGATCTATTCATCAACCTTTTGTTTCGCCTCACAAAACGTCTTTGTCAGGGCATGCATTTGTTATTTTCCATCAAAATAAGACATGGCGGCAATTAAAACTTGACCTCACCCGGTCAGAGGCATTCACTCCCGCCGATTTCAGAGCATTGCCAGCAAAAGTGCGGAGCGGTTTTGCGTGCGGCAATGTGGCAGGACGAAAAAGATGGAGCTCTTTCGCTTTTTGCAGAAAGGCGGAGATGCTCAAGACAGGAGACAGTCATGACCGTCGATACCGCACCCCGATCAACCACCTGGACCTATGTTGATGGTCAATGGCTGCCCGGCAATCCGCCGCTCATCGGCCCGACCTCGCATGCCATGTGGCTGGCCTCCACGGTGTTTGACGGCGCGCGCTGGTTCGATGGCGTGGCTCCCGATCTCGATCTGCATTGCCAGCGCGTCAACCGCTCGGCCACCAACATGGGCATGAAGCCGACCATGACGGCGGAAGAGATCGAGGCATTGGCGCTGGAAGGCGTCAATAAATTCGACGGCAAGACCGAAATCTACATCAAGCCGATGTATTGGGCAGAACACGGTTCGCCGGGCAGCGTCGTCGCGCCCGATGCCAATTCCACCCGTTTTGCGCTGTGCCTTTTCGAAGCGCCGATGAATGCCGGCGCATCGCTGACACTCACCGTCTCGCCGCTGCGCCGTCCTTCACCGGAAACCGCGATGACGGATGCCAAGGCCGGTAGCCTTTACCCCAATAGCGGCCGCGCCATTCTGGAAGCCCGTGCACGCGGTTTCGACAACGCCCTGATGTGCGACATGAACGGCAATGTCGCTGAATCGGCATCGTCCAACGTCTTCATGGTCAAGGACGGCGTCGTCTTCACCCCGGTTCCGAACCGCACCTTCCTTGCCGGCATCACCCGTTCGCGGGTGATGAGCCTTCTGCGCCAGGCCGGTTTCGAAGTGCGCGAAGCGACCCTGTCGGTCGAGGATTTCCGCGGGGCGGATGAAATCTTCTGCTCGGGCAATTATTCCAAGGTTTCCCCTGTTGTGAAACTGGATGACCGCGCATTGCAGGCAGGCCCGGTCGCCCGCAAGGCGCTCGATCTTTACATGGATTGGGCACGTCTCGGCGCAGACGTCTAGAGCGCCGTGCGTCCCGCCGGACGCTCTGACTCTCTTTGATCTGCGCATCGTTACGGACGAAAATCGAATGTGATTTTCTGTCTGGTGGGCAAAGCTGACACGTATTTCGATCAGGGCCACGGCAGGCGTTCGGCTTGCCGTGGCCTTTTGTTTTTGCAGTGCAGTATTTTCCCGCGAAAACTGAGGGGAATTTAATCCAATTTTAGACAAACCACACGTAGTTTGCAGCATCTTCCCTTCCGGCTAACGAGGGCCGCCAGATGTCTTTCAGCATTCGTAATGTACTTGTAGGGTTTTTTCTTACCATCAGCCTCGCGCTGGCCGGTTTGGTCGGAAACGAGTTGTGGCGGTCGGCCAATCGCGCCGGCACCTTTTCAGAGGTTGCGCAACTCGTCTCGCTCGACAAGCTTCTTTTCAACGCTCTTTTGAATTTCCGCAGTGAACGCGGCGACAGCGCCACGGCACTGACGCTCGATCCGTCGAAATCGACGGGCAGCGTCGCCAGCGTGCAGGCCGCACGCCAGAAGGTGGATGCTGCCATGACGGCATTCCTCACGCAGTCTTCGTCGCTTGAAGACACGCAGCTTCAGGCACCGCTGAAGCGCGTTAAAGATGTCTACGCGCAGTTCGTCGAATTGCGAAAGAAGGTTGACGCCAACGTTTCGCTGCCGCTTGACCGGCGCGAAGGCGGTCTCGACAAGACGGTCATGGCGCTCGGCGGCGATTTCCTCGCCTCGCTCGAGGCGGGCTCGACGGCGCTTGAAGGCACTGTTCGCTCTCTCGATCAGGGTCAGACCGGTTTGATCCAGTTGCGCTCTTACGGTTGGTCTGCCCGTGCCCTTGGCGGCAGCGCCACCGTCATTCTCAACGCTGCCGTTGCCCAGAACCGTCCACTGACGGCGCAGGAGATGCAGCAACTCGGCGCATTCGATGCCGGTGCGGCTTTCGCCTGGAAAGCGACCGGCGATCTGGTTACGCATGAATCGACGCCGCAATCGCTCAAGGATATCTACGCCACGGCGGACAAGACTTACTTCAAGGGCGATTTCAGCACGCAGCGCGCCAAGCTCATCGACGATCTCATGAATGGTCGCACGCCTGCCTTCACCATGGACAGCTGGCGCACCACCGTCACCGAAAACCTCGGCACGATCGCGAAAATCGCTTCTGCCGCCATGGATGTTCTGGACGCAAATGCCGCACAGGCCAAACAGGACGCCTTCATCGATGCGATGATCTATCTCGTTGTCTTCATCGCGACGCTGGCGCTCTGTATCCTGTCGCTTGCCGTCATCGTCGGGCGCGTCACCCGGCCGATCAGCCGCCTGACCAACGCGATGATGGAGCTTTCGGGCGGCAATCTTTCGATCGATGTCGCCGGCGCAAAACGCGGCGACGAGATCGGCGAGATGGCCCGCGCCGTGGAAATCTTCCGCGAGGCGGCAATCCGCAACAGGCAGCTGGAATCCGAAGCCCTGGCCAACCGCGAGCGGGCCGAGCGGGACCGCATCGAGTTGCAGCAGCGCGCCGAGGCCGAGGCCGAAGAACGGCTCAATCAGGCCACGGGTTCGCTGGCGGGCGGTCTTCGACGTCTCGCTTCCGGCGACATGGTCTGCGAGATCGCCACGCCGTTCGCACCGCAATTCGAGGCGCTGCGGCACGATTTCAACAGCTCGGTCGTTCAACTGCGCGAAGCGCTGACAAGTGTCGGCCAGTCCGTGCAGACGGTAAATGGCGGCGCTCACGAGGTTTCGTCGGCATCGGACGATCTTTCCCGCCGCACGGAGCAGCAGGCTGCCTCTCTGGAAGAGACCGCTGCCGCGCTGGAAGAGATCACCGCCAATGTTTCGGCCACCTCCAAGCGGGCAGGCGATGCGCGTGACACGGTGCGTGAGGCAAGGGCAAAGGCCGATCTTTCCGGCAAGGTGGTGCGCGATGCCGTTTCCGCCATGGAACGCATCGAGCATTCCTCGCGCCAGATCGGCCAGATCATCGGTGTTATTGACGAAATCGCCTTCCAGACCAACCTTCTGGCGCTGAATGCGGGCGTCGAGGCGGCGCGGGCGGGCGATGCGGGCAAGGGTTTTGCAGTCGTTGCACAGGAAGTGCGCGAACTGGCCCAGCGTTCCGCCAAGGCCGCCAAGGAAATCAAGCAGCTCATCAACACGTCAGCCGTTGCGGTGGGTGAGGGCGTGAAGCTTGTCGCCGATACTGGCGTCGGGCTTTCCGAGATCGAGCAGCTCGTACTGTCCGTCAACACCCATATGGACGCCATCGCCACCGCGGCGCAGGAACAGTCCGCCGGTCTCTCCGAGGTCAACACCGCCGTCAACCACATGGATCAGGCCACGCAGCAGAACGCCGCGATGGTTGAGGAAATGAATGCGGCCGGTGCGGGTCTTGCGCAGGAATGTGCCAATCTCCAGGCTTTGTTGGCGCAGTTCCAGCTCGGCCAGCAGACCTCCGCATTGCGCGAGACGGCAAGGCACATGCGAGAGGCAAGCCCCGCACGCGCACCCGTCTCCCAGCCGTCCAGATCCCGCCCGGTCACTGCTTCGCGTGGCAATGCCGCGCTGGCCGTGAAGGGTGATGACTGGACCGAGTTCTGAGGACGAGATTGCCTTTGGCTCCGGGGTCCAGCGCGGTCAAGTCTCTGATCGCGCACGACTCTTCTCACGGCGCAGACGCGCCGTGGCTGGATGCCGGATCCAATCCGGCATGACGAAAGAAAAAAGTCGCAAGCATCAACAGATCGAAGCCCGCGTCCGAAATCGACGCGGGCTTCATCGTTTCTGCAGGTTTGGCAATGCAGCAGCGAGCGCCCTTAGTGGCGCGGTCATGTGCTTGTCGCGTCTGAGGGCAAGGGCGATCCGCCGTTCGAGCGGCGGCTCGAGCGAGCGCCATTCAAGCCCCGATGGAGCATCTTCATGCTCCATCGCCATGCGTGGCACGATGGCAAGGCCAAGGCCCGCACCCGCCAGTTTCTTGATGGCCTCGACGCTGCCCAGTTCCATGGCGGGTTGAACGGTGCGGCCGCTTGCCGAAAACCATTGATCCACGAGCTTGCGCGTATTGCCGCCCTCGTAAAGCAGCAATGGCTGTGTCGAAAGCGTCTCGGCATTCAGGATTGTTGCGTCGCTGATGGTGCCAAGCGGGAAAACCGCAACCAGTTCATCGAGATGGATGTCGCTGATATCGAGGCTGCGGCCGCTGGCCGGCAGGGCCACCACCGCCGCATCGATCGTATTGGCTTCGAGAAGCCTCAGTATATCGTGGGTATTGCCGGTCTGCACGACGATGTCTATCCCCGGCATCACCTGGCGGATTTTGCCCAGCACTGGCGGCAGAAGATAGATGCAGGCGGTGGCGCCCGTGCCGATGCGCAGGCGTCCCGTCACGCCGCTGCGATGAGGGGCTACGGTATCGATGGCATGCGCCACTTCTTCCGCAATCCGTCTTGCATGGATGAGAAAGTCCCGGCCCGCCGCTGTCGGCTGCGCGCGCCTGCCGACCCGTTCTATCAGCCGCACACCGAGCTGCTTTTCCAGCAGCCGGATGTGCAGGCTGATGGCCGGCTGCGTCAGCCCCGCCTTGTCGGCTGCGGCGGAAAAGCTGCCGAGATCGGCGACATCCATGAAGCTGCGCACCTGCCGCAGATCGAGGTCCATCATCAAAGAAAACCTTATCGTTTGTATAAGACAGATAATCTTTATTTTGACTGAGCCGCAATGCACAATAATGCCGTGAATGACCACAGGACACGAGAATGACCCTTCCCACAATTTCCAGCCTTACCATCCGCCCCTGCGAGGAGGCGGATATTCCAGCCATTACCGAAATCTACCGGGATGCCGTGCTGCATGGCCGCGCCAGCTTCGAGATCGATCCGCCAAGCGTGGATATGATGCTTGAGCGCCGCCGACTGCTGGTAGAAGGCAACTACTCCTATCTCGTCGCCGAAATCGACGGAAAGGTAGCCGGATATGCCTATGCCGGCGCCTATCGCCCGCGTCCGGCCTATGGTGCTGCTGTGGAGAATTCCGTTTATATCGATCCGGCCATGAAGGGCATGGGAATTGGCGGCAAGCTGCTCGATGCGCTGATCGAGGATGCGACTTCGCGCGGCTTTCGGCAGATGATTGCGGTCATCGGCGATAGCGCCAACGCCGCGTCCATCGGTGTGCACCGCGCCGCCGGTTTCGAGCATGTCGGCACATTCAAGTCCATCGGCTGGAAACACGGCCAGTGGCTGGACACGGTGCTGATGCAGCGCGCGCTGGGCGATGGCGACACCACGCCCCGTTTCTGAAACCTCAGGGCTTGGTGGAACCAGGGATTTCAACCTTCAGCGTATCGCCGGCAAGCTCGCTGCCGAGTTCGACGGCCTTGGTCTTCTTGTCGTAAACGCAGATATGGCTGATCGTCGCATCCGCGCCCCTGGCCTTGCCGGTGAGGACGGCGAGGCCATAATTCTCGCTGCCCACCGGATCGACCACCACCTTGGCGTCCTCGATCATGTCTTTGCCGGCGCCAAGGCACGCCGTCTGCACATCCGCCACGAATTCCTTCCAGGCATCGTCAGACGACGCGACGGCCGGAAGCGCCAGCGAGGAGAAGGCGGCGAGAAGCAGCGCGCGATGGATCATGGAGCGGGTCATGGAATTTCCTTCCTGCAATTTCATCAAAAGCGAACCGATAGGGTGGAAAACGGTACGCCAGGGTTGTGAAACAAATGTGGTGGCGGCTGGCTTGAGAGGAATTTTCTCTTTTGTCGGAACATTTTGATATTTCACAGGTTGCCCAAACAGAGGTTCGCTCCTATGGTCCGCTCACACGGTTTCTAGGAGCGGTAACCCGCTGCAAAAAGGAGTAAAAACCATGGCCTTCGAACTTCCTGAACTCCCCTACGACTACGACGCGCTTGCACCATACATGTCGCGCGAGACGCTCGAGTTCCATCACGACAAGCACCACAAGGCATATGTCGACAACGGCAACAAGCTGGCGGCGGAAGCCGGTCTTTCCGACCTTTCGCTTGAGGAAGTCGTGAAGAAGTCCTTTGGCACCAATGCTGGTCTCTTCAACAATGCTGCCCAGCATTACAACCACGTCCATTTCTGGAAGTGGCTGAAGAAGGACGGCGGCGGCAACAAGCTGCCGGGCAAGCTGGAACAGGCATTCGCCTCCGATCTCGGCGGTTACGACAAGTTCAAGGCTGATTTCATCGCTGCCGGCACCACGCAGTTCGGCTCCGGCTGGGCATGGGTTTCCGTCAAGAACGGCAAGCTCGAAATCTCCAAGACCCCGAACGGCGAAAATCCGCTGGTTCATGGCGCAGAACCGATCCTCGGCGTCGACGTATGGGAACACTCCTACTACATCGACTACCGCAACCTGCGTCCGAAGTACCTCGAAGCCTTCGTCGACAACCTCATCAACTGGGACTACGTCCTGGAGCGTTACGAAGCCGCTTCCAAGTAAGTTTTGCGGATTGTAATTTTCTGAGCACCCGGCCCCCAAAGGCCGGGTGTTCTGCTTTTGAGGTCAACAATCCAGCGTGTCGCTCCCATTTGTCACAAGCCTGTCATCCGCCCGGTTTATCGCGGCGCATCATGACTGAAAAAACCACACCGCTCTTCTCATTCGGCATCGTTGCCGATCCCCAATATGCCGATGCCGAGCCCCGCCCGGATATGGGCCGGTATTATGCCGAAAGCCCGAAAAAGCTTGGCGAAGCGATCGACGCCTTCAATCGCGAGGAACTGGCCTTCGTGGTAACGCTGGGCGATATCATCGATCGCGGTTTTGAAAATTTCGATGCGATCCTTGGCGTCTACGAGCAGCTTCGCCACCCTTCGGTGATGCTGCCGGGAAATCACGATTTCGCCGTTGCCGCCGAACACTTGTCCGCCATCCATGCCCGCCTCGGCATGGCGTCGCCCTGGCACGATTTCACCATCGGTGAGATACGTTTCGTGGTGCTTGACGGCAACGAGGTCAGCCTGTTTGCCACGCCGCCCGGCGATCCGCGCCGCACGCTGGCGCAAGAGCGTCTGAGGCGCCTGCAAGAGGTGGGTGCGATCAATGCGCAGGACTGGAATGCGTCGCTCAGCGACGAACAGTTCGAATGGCTGCGGACCGTTCTGCAAAAGGCGGATGCGGCGGGTGAAAAAGTGGTCATTCTCTGCCACTATCCGGTCTATCCGAACAACGCCCATAATATGTGGGACGCGCCCCGCATCGTTGATCTTCTTGATGTACACCCTTCGGTCGTCGCATGGTTCAGCGGCCATAATCATGAGGGCAATTACGGGGTGCAGGGCAACACTCACTTCGTCAACTTTAAGGGCATGGTGGATACGCCCGACCAGAACACCTTCGCCATTGCCGATGTGTTTGCCGACCGAATCGTCATCCGCGGTTTCGGGCGCGAGGACGATAGGGTGCTGGAGCATTTGCGGCATAACGCTGCCGTGCTTTAAAGTCAGCACCACCCTCTCAACCGTCATTACCGTCCCTGTCACAGGAATGCCGGTTGAGACGGGGGCACCGACACAGAACGAAGGTTGAAAGACGCGCTAAATCAGTTGCTTTACGCGCTGGCTTGATTCGTCGTTCGTTCCGAAGTCCCCAGCTGATTGCTCTGCCAGCCGCTCATCCACAATTGCCGCAACCTTTCGCCTTCCATCTTGAAAAAGCTGCCGGTTGTCTTGCAGGTCAGAACGCGGTCGGAGCGGAAATTGCGGATCGCTTGCCTGAGTTCGCACCAGGCGAAGATATTGGTCGTCTCCGAATAATAGATCGTGGCGATGGGCCGGATCTGCCGCCGGGTCTCCACGCCGGTTTCATCGCCATAGGTTATGTCCAACCGCTCCTCGTCGCGCACCGCCCGCCTGACCATGGCAAGATCGACGCCGGCGGGTGAGGGCGCGATGCTGCCCCAGGCGTGCAGGGCATTGGCGGACAGGGTTTTCGACAGGGGGTCGGGCAGGGATGCCGCAATCTTGTCGCTGACCTTTTTGGCCGCCTGCCGCAATTCAGTATCGCCCGTGCGCGCGACCATGGCGAGCGCAAGCACGATCGCCTCCGTCTCCTCGATGGAAAACATCAGCGGCGGCAGGTTGAAGCCGGGACGCAGGATGTAACCGACGCCGCGTTCGCCTTCGATCGGCACGCGCATGGTCTGAAGGGCCGAAATATCGCGATAGACCGAGCGCACCGTGACCTCCAGTGCCTCGGCAATGGTCTGCGCGGTGATCGGCCTGCGCGCCACCCGCAGGATCTGGATGATCTCGAACAGTCTCGATGCCTTGCGCATTGCCGTTTTTCCCGGTGGTTTCCCAACGCAACTGACACAACGCTGTCAGTTGGCTTTTCCTATAAGCAGCAAAACACATTGAGAAACATGAGTTTTCTCGAATGTGTCGCAAACTGTCTTGGGAGATACTGACATGAGTTACGTCGAAAATCTCTGGCTTTTCTTTCTGGTCCTGTTCGGCATCATCATCCTGCCGGGCATGGATATGCTGTTCGTGCTGGCAAGTGCGTTGACGGGTGGCAAAAGAACCGGGCTTTCCGCCGCAAGCGGCATGAGCGCCGGCGGCATGGTGCATTCACTTTACGGTGCGTTGGGCGTCGGCATGCTTGCCGCCTGGATGCCGTCGCTGTTCCTGCCGCTGCTGGTCGCCGGCGCCGCTTACATGGTCTGGATCGGCGTCGGCCTGATGCGCAGCGCCATCACCGTCAATGGCGATGAGGCGCAGGCGAGCGCCTCTGTCAGAAAGGCGTTCTGGCGGGCCGTGCTCACCTGCCTTTCCAATCCGAAAGCCTATCTCTTCATGATGGCGATCTATCCGCAATTCCTCAAACCCGACTATGGTCCAATCTGGATGCAGGGGCTGGTAATGGGCGCGATGGTGGCCATCACGCAGTTCACGGTCTATGGCGCTCTGGCGCTGACGGCGGATAAAAGCCGGGCATGGCTCGTTTCCTCGCCTGCCGCGACGATTTTCATCGGCCGCGCCGCCGGTTTCATGCTGATTGCCGCAGCCCTGGTTACGCTTTGGGAAGCACTCTCCTAGACTTCTGTTTTCTTGGGGAAATTCACTGCAATGTGACTTCTTTTCGCCATGCGGAAAGGGCATCCTCGCGCCGTTATCGCGCGTTCGGCATCTGCCGGAATCAAGGAGAGAGTGTATGAAACTGAAAACCATCGCGGCGGCCATGCTTTTCGGCTGTCTTTGCGCCGGAGCGGTCTACGCTGCCGGCGAAGTCGAAAAACGTGAAGGCATGATGAAGCAGATCGGCGGCTCCATGGGGGCGCTTGCTGCCATCTCCAAAGGCCAGAAGCCTTATGACGCCGAAGCCGTAAAGGCTGCCGTGACGACCATCAGCACCAACGCCAAGGCTTTCCCCGACCAGTTTCCCCCGGGCAGCGAGACCGGCAGTGCTGCGGCACCCGCGATCTGGGAAAATTTCGATGACTTCAAGTCCAAGGCCGCCAAGCTCGGTGCCGATGCGGACAAGGTCCTCGCCAGCCTTCCCGCCGATCAGGCAGGCGTCACCGCCGCCATGCAGACCCTCGGTGCCGATTGTGGTGCGTGCCACCAGACCTACCGTCTGAAGAAGTGATCCTATCAAGAACGCCGCTTCCCGGCGGCGTTTTTTTTCAGCGGGAATGATGCCTGATCTCATCAGGTGATAATGGGGAGAAGGGTCATGGCCTCCATTTGGACGAAGCTCGCGGGCGGGATCGCGGTGGCGGCCATTGCCGGTTTCGGCATTTTCGCCTGGGTCACCGCGCCTGTGCGTCAGGCACCCAGCCACTGGGTGAGCCTTGGCGAGCCGGACCTTGCCAATGGCGAAACGCTGTTCTGGGCGGGCGGCTGCGCAAGTTGCCATGCGGCACCAGATGCCAAGGGCGATGCGCTTTTGACGCTTTCGGGCGGGCAAGCGTTGAAAAGCCCCTTCGGCACCTTCCATGTGCCCAATATTTCCTCCGATCCGCAGCATGGCATTGGCGGCTGGACGCTTTCGGAATTCGGCGATGCGATGACGCGCGGCGTCGGCAAGAACGGCGAACATCTCTACCCGTCCTTCCCTTACGCCTCCTATGCCCGCATGACGCAGAAGGACATCAACGACCTCTTCGGTTATTTGCGGGTTCTGCCCGCCAGCCAGAATGACGCGCCGGATCACGAACTGCCGTTCCCCTTCAACATGCGCATGGCATTGGGCGGCTGGAAATTCCTCTATTTCGATACATCCGCGCCACCCCGCGTCGAGCTTGCCGATGCCAATGCCGAATTGCTGCGCGGCCAATATCTGGTGGAAGGCCCGGGCCATTGCGGCGAATGTCACACGCCGCGCAATGCGCTTGGCGGTTTTCTCGATGGCAAATGGCTGGCCGGTGGTCCCAATCCCGAAGGCGAGGGCCGCATTCCCGATATTACCCCCGGCTCGCAGAGCGTCGGAAGCTGGGAAGCGGCCGATATTGCCAACTATCTGGAAACCGGCTTCACCCCGGAATTCGACAGCGTCGGCGGCTCCATGGTCAAGGTGCAGCAGAATATGGCGCATCTGACGGTCGATGACCGCAATGCGATCGCCGCCTATCTGAAGGCCATCCCGGCACGGTAGCCCTTTGCCGTCATGCCGGACTTGATCCGGCATCCAGCCGCGGCGCGCAATTCTCACGCCGGCCTGCCATTGACTCCCACCCACACCCATCGGATAACGATCCTGTGATGGTTCCTTCCGGGCGTTCCGGAAGGTGAAAAGGGAACACGATAGGGAGACATCCTCATTCGTGGCTGCCCCCGCAACTGTGAGCGGAGAGCCTGAAACGAAATGCCACTGGTAAGCATCTCGCCGGATATGGGCGAGGGCAATGCCGGGAAGGTGTTTCAGGTTTTGACCCGTAAGCCAGGAGACCTGCCATCACGGAAATGTCCATGCCGGCGGGGTGTCCGGAAGAGCGGAATTTCAGGGTGGTGGCGCTTGAACGTGCCGCCCTGTGTCAGTCTCGTATCCCCGTGGTGAAGTGTATCGCATGCGGCTGCACGGCGTTTGCCGTTCCGCCGCGTCTAAAGGCGCGGGGTCGCGCCGTAAGAGGGGTCACCATGTCCATCAACCAGAATACGGCAAATGCCGCCGTTTCAGCAAAAACGGGCAGCTTCGCGCAATCGCTGACGGCGATCGTGCTTGGTCTGTTCGTCGTCGGGTTTGTCGGCTTTTCGCATGTGGAAGCCGTTCACAACGCCGCGCATGACACGCGTCATGCCAATGCTTTCCCTTGCCATTGAGGGGAAAAAGCATGTCGTTCTTTCGCAATATCGTTTTTACCGCCGTCCTCGTCGGCATCGTTGGCGGCTTCGCCGTTTCGGCCATGCAGGCTTTCGGCACCACGCCGCTGATCCTGAAGGCGGAAACCTATGAAAATGCCGGTGGCGAAGCGCCCCACAGCCATGATGCTCCGGCCACGACCGGCGCTGCCGTTCCCGCGCACGAACATAATAAGGAAGCCTGGTCTCCGGCCGACGGCTTCGAGCGCACCGCCTATACGGTCGCCGCCAACGTGCTGACCGCCATCGGTTATGCGCTGGTGCTGACCGGCCTCATCTCGCTGCGCGGCACCGATGCCGGCTGGCGCGAAGGCCTTTTGTGGGGTGTGGCCGGTTTTGCCGCCGTCATGCTTGCGCCGATGATCGGCCTGCCGCCGGAACTACCGGGCAGCCCGGCGGCCGCGCTTGAGGCGCGTCAAATCTGGTGGCTTTCGACGGTTGCCGCAACCGCGGGCGGCATTGCGCTGATCGCATTCCGGCGCGAACCCTGGGCAATCGTGCTCGCACTGGTGTTGATCGTTGCTCCACATGTGGTGGGCGCGCCCCTGCCGCCGGAAGGTGAACATGCGCTGGCACCGCTGCCGCTGGAACGACAGTTCATCGTCGCCGCCACCGTGACCAGCTTTGTCTTCTGGGCCTTGCTCGGAACATTGAGCGCGTTTTTCCTGAAGCGCTTCCAGCAGGCTTAAATCCATGCAGGACGCAGCCGAATGGAGTGAGGAACTCGACGCGCTGCGTTTTGCCGTTCCCGGTCACGGCGCTTTCTGCGCCGTGCATCGCCTTGCTTTCAAGGCAGTCCTTGGCGTCAGCCCGGAACGGGAAGCGGCGCTCGCCTATTTTCATGAGAATGAGGCTGCCTTTACGGTCGCAGCCCTTGCCAAGATAAAACGCTCGGCTTTGCCGGCCGGTCGCAGTCTGCATCTCAACAGCCGCGATATCCGCCGTGCGATGGCGGGGGAGGGCGGGGATGTCGCGCCCCGTGTCTGCCGGGTGCTTGATCAGGGGTGATTTGTGATGGTCTCGCGGCTCAACTTCCCCACCACCCTCATTCCTGTGACAAGCACAGGAATGAGGGTGGGAGGATCCGCAAAACTCTCGACACCAAGGTGAGCTTCACCGGTGTTCCGCCGCAAAAATTCCAAGTTCCGCCTCGGCTTCCGGACCAAAGAGGCCGAGGTGTTTCAGAATTTCCACTGCGAAACTGACGGGTGCACTGCCGGCTGCGGTTACGATTCCGCCATCGCTGACCGCCTTCGGCTGGTCGCGATAGAGCGCTTCGCCGCGATAGGACGGATAGGCCTTGTGAGAGGCGAGCGAATTGCCGGTATGGGCGACGTCATCAAGGGCGCCCGTGCCTGCAAGCGCGCTGGCAGCCGCGCAGATGCCGGCAACCAGCCGGCCCTTCTCGCGAAACCGCTGTACCAGCCCGCCAAGATCGACAGCCATTCCCTTTTCCCAGCCGAGGCCGCCGGGAATGACGAGCGCATCGATGTTAGCAGGATCAAGCGCGTCATAGGATGTGTCGGGCGTAACGTTGAGCCCGCCCATTGAAACCACGGGCCGGCCGTCCGGGGTCGCGTAAACGATCTCGACGCCGAGATAGCCGCGCGCGGCGGCGGCAAGCAGCGCCGGTTCCCAGTCCGCAAAATCCTGCGCAAGCGCAATGGCAATCCGTGTCATGACCGTCTCCGAAGGTTGCAATCAGGCGATAGACTGCATGTAGCGCATGCCGGTGACCGGGCGCGGCGCGAAATCCATGCTTTCGTAGAAACGATGCGCGGCGACATTTCCGGTCGTGGCGCTGACGGAAAGATAGTCGCAACCGAGGCGCTTGGCGATATCGCGGGCGCGGGAAACCAAGTGCTGGCCGGTGCCATGTCCGCGGTGACCGTCACGCACGAAAAGATGGTGTAGCTCAAGCCCGCGGCGGCCTTCCTGCGCCCTGTAGAGCGGCAGCATCAGGGCGTAACCGATCAATGCGCCGTCGGCTTCCGCTACCAGCCCATGCACCCAGGGAAGCGGGCCGAACAGGTCGCGTTCCAGTTTCGCCGGCGTAATCGCCGCCGCATCGCCATGAAAGGTGGCAAGCAGGGTGATCATCTCATTGAGCTCAGGCAAATCGGTCTTGCGTGCGCCACGAATGATGACGACGGGCGGTCTTTCCAATGTAAGGGAACTGTCTTCGGTCATTTTTCTGGTCCTTCGGTTTTATCGGTGCCGTCAGGACGCTTGAAAAACAACAAAGCCGCCTGACGGCGGCTTGTTGACAAAATGATCTGTCGAGCCGCCCTTTACAGGTAGGCCCAAAAGTACGAGCAGGAGATGGGTGCGCGTTCGTTGATCATGTCCATGCAATGCGCTCGAATCTGAAATCTGTCAAGCCTGCTCTTCAGCCTCAATGCTCCCCTTCGCACATGCCATGGTCGGAAAGTGCGCGGATGACGTAACAATCCTCGATCGAATGACCATGGCAATGGGAGACGATACGTTCCAGCTCATGCTCGAGCTTCTTGAGGCTGCTGATTTTCTCGCGCACATGGGCGAGGTGTTCGGCGGCAATGCGGTCCGCACCCTCGCACGGCATTTGCCGGTGCTGGCTGAGCGCGATCAATTCTCTGATGGCGTCGATATTGAGCCCGATATCGCGGGCATGGCGGATGAAAGCCAGCCTTTCGAGATCGGATTTTTCGTAACGGCGCTGGTTGCCTTCCGAGCGGTCTGCCTCGCGGATGAGGCCCATCTGCTCATAATAGCGGATCGTCGGAACCTTCACGCCGGTACGTTTGGACAATTCACCGATGGACAGCATTGCCTTCTCCATATCCTCAAGAGCAGCCGGGACAAGAACGAACCGGATGCTCTAGTCTCTAGAGATATAGCTTTTCAGCCTGCCGTTCAATGGGTGTCAGGCGGCGGCCTCCACGCCGAGTGCCTGCGCCAGGGCTTTGAGAACTTCTGTCTCGATGCTGGAGGCGGCGTCAGGCTGCGCTGATGCGGCGATATCTACCGCCGGTTCGGTTCTGGCCTGTGCGCCGCTGTCTAGGTTCCAAAGTGCTGCGGCAAGGCCGGCGGAAACGCTGGCGGCGGCAGGTGCGGCGGAAACGGCAACGCTCTCGGCGCTGGAAATCGCGCGGTGTGCCGCCCGTGTCAGTTCCAGCAGGGCCTCGGTGGTTGCATTTGTTTCCCTGGTCTTTGTCGGCTCAAGGGTCCGGACCGGAGTTGCGTAATAGCTGCTGGTTGTTGCTGCGATAGTCGTCATGACTGAGTCCCCTAAGTTTCATGGGGTATTTTTAGGGGTCGAAACATTCGCGAAGATTGCGTCGCGCAGGGCTTGAACCAAAAAACATCGCAATATAGTATACCCCCCTATAGTATATGAGGTACTCATGTCCCATACGATCCGCAACAAGGAGAAGCTTCTCGCTCGCATCCGTCGCCTCAAGGGGCAGATGGAGGCGGTGGAGCGAGCCCTGGACGATTCCAAGCCCTGCGGCGAGGTGCTGCAATTGCTGGCCTCGGTGCGCGGTGCGCTTTCCGGCCTGACGGGGGAGGTGATGCAGGAACATCTGCATGAGCACGTCGTGCACGCCGAAAATGAAGACGAGCGGGCGCGTGCGGCGGAAGAGCTGGCCCAGGTGCTGAAGACCTACATCCGCTAACCTCTCTCCCAAAAGTGTCCGCGGCTTTGGGAAAAGACATGCGTGAAACAGAATATTCCAGGATCGAACAGGATTAGCGACATGACGACGACATCCGAATTTTCCGCAGCGTCCGGCCACGACCATGTTTTCCTAGGCCGGAACCATGAGCGCAATGAAAAGCGCGTGTGGATGGTGATTGCGCTGACCACAGTCATGATGGTGGCGGAGATCGTCGCCGGCCACTGGTTCGGTTCCATGGCGCTGACGGCGGATGGCTGGCACATGTCCACCCATGCGGGCGCAATGCTCATCTCGGCGCTGGCCTATCTCTATGCCCGGCGCGAGGCGCGCAATCCGCGCTTCACCTTCGGCACCGGCAAGTTCGGTGATCTCGCCGGTTTTGCCAGCGCCATCGTGCTGGCGGTGGTGGCGCTGCTCATCGCCGTCGAAAGTGCGATGCGGCTTTTCAATCCTGTTCAGATCGACTTCAATCAGGCGATCCTCGTCGCCGTCATCGGTCTTATCGTCAATCTCGTCAGCGCCGTGCTGTTGAAGGATGACCACGATCACGGCCATGGCCATGGTCACGCACATGGTTCGCATGCCCATCACGGCCATGGCAGCCACACCCATCACGATCACGGCTCGCACGCGCATCACGGCGAGCACGGAGCGAAGGGCGGCAGGGACAATAATCTGCGCGCAGCCTATCTGCATGTACTCGCCGATGCGCTGACTTCCGTTCTCGCCATTGTCGCACTGCTGCTCGGCAAGTGGAACGGCTGGTCCTTCCTCGATCCGTTGATGGGTATTGTCGGCGGTGTGGTGATTGCCCGCTGGTCATGGGGACTCATTCGCTCCACGGCAACGACGCTGGTGGATGCGGTTCCGCTGACGGAGGACTTGCCGCAGGAAATTCGTGAAAGCGTGGAAACGGAAGAAGATCGCATCACCGACCTGCACGTCTGGCAGGTGGGGCCGGGGCATCACGCCGCCATTGTCGCCATCCACTCGCAGGTGCCGAAGGCACCGGCTTTCTACAAGCAGAAGCTTGCAGCCATACATGAACTCTCACATGTAACGGTGGAGGTCAGCCCGGCAAGGGCCTGATCGGAATCATCTATTCGTATTCGGAATAGGCGCTGCGCACCCATTCGGCCTGCGCTTCTGCCTTGTCCTCGGCGGAGGTCGCAGCCTGCGTGTGGGCCGGCGCGCTGCCATTGCCAACGGCCCACAGCACGTTTGCCAGCGAACGGGAAAGAACGGTGCTGGAAACGGTCGGGTTGCCGGGGCCGCGTTTTACGGCCTGTTCCTCGGGCGCGCTCTGCGCGCTGCCGGGTTTTTCGATGTCGCGGACACGAGCCTGATAATTGTATCCGCCAATATTGCTTTCGATCTGCATGCCAGTGATTCCGCGTTCAAAAGTTAACAAATGGTTAACGGCGGCGGCTTGCCCGAAGCTTGCGCTTGCTGCATTGCAATGTCTTTCCCGGCTTGACACGTGGCAAAGGGGTGCTTCGTTTTTGCATGGTTGGACGGAAAGGCGGGCATTACCGGCCTTGCCCACACTTCGCGTCGTGCTCGCCATGGCGACCCTGTTGTGCCGCTCAAACTGTGGCGCCAAACACCCCACTCCCGTCATACCGGCTCTAGGCCGGTATGACGAAAGAGCGTTTTGACGCCGCCAGGCAGCTCCGATGTCTTTTGCGTAGCGGGGCTGGGGCTGTTTCGGTCCTCTGAAAGAAAGGCAAATCCTGTTGGTGCCGGATTACGCAGTTTCCTTTTCCGCAGGCGCCGCCGGTTCCGGGATTTTTTCCGCTTCCTCCACGACTACCACCCCGGCCTCCGTCTCCTGAGGTGCCGGCGTGACCATCGCCGCCACCAGCGTGTCGAGGCCGATGGCGCCGACTGGCTTGCCATCTTCATCCACCACATGGGCGCTGGTTTCGTTCGCCTCCGACATATCGCGGGCGATGGTTTCCAGTGTCGCGTTTTCCGGCACCGACATGCCCTCGGGTTTCGCCGTCAGCGGCTCCATCACGGTGGTCGCCTGAAGCACGCGGCTGCGATTGACGTCGCGCACGAAGTCGGTGACGTAACCATCCGCAGGGGAAAGGATGATGCTCTGGCCGTCGCCCTGCTGCACCACTTCGCCGTCTTTCAGAATGGCAATGTGATCGCCGAGCCGCAAAGCCTCATCCAGATCGTGAGTGATGAACACCACGGTCTTTTTCAGCTCCTGCTGAAGGTCGAGCAGCATCGTCTGCATATCGACACGGATCAGCGGATCGAGAGCCGAATAGGCCTCGTCCATCAGGAGAATATCGGCATCGTTGGCAAGCGCACGGGCAAGGCCGACACGCTGCTGCATGCCGCCGGAAAGCTGGTTCGGATAATAATCCTCATAGCCGGCAAGACCGACACGATCCAGCCAGTAACGGCCTTTCTCTTCGCTGTCCTTGCGTGGCATGCCCTGAATATCGAGGCCGTAGACGCTGTTTTCCAGCACGGTACGATGCGGCAGGAGGCCGAATTTCTGGAACACCATCGCCGTTTTGTGACGGCGGAATTTCCGCAGCGCCGAAGTGCTCATGCCGCAAATGTCCTCGCCGTCGTAGAGAACCTCACCTGCGGTCGGGTCGATCAGCCGGTTGATGTGGCGGATCAGCGTCGACTTGCCGGAACCGGAAAGCCCCATGACCACGGTGATCTTGCCGCCCGGCATGGTGATGTTGATGTTGTTGAGGCCAAGCACATGGTTGTGTTTGTCGTTCAGCTCGACCTTGTCCATGCCGGATCGCACCGCTTCGAGGTACTTCTCGGGATGCTTGCCGAAGATCTTGTAAAGATTCCTGATTTCGATGCTTTTAGCCATGGGAGACCTCGCGGTATTTCTGCAGGCGCTTGCCGAAAGCCTGGCTTGCCCGGTCGAACATGATGGCGATGGCGACCAGAGCGAAACCGTTCAGGAAGCCCACCGTGAAAAACTGGTTGTTGATGGCCTGCAGCACATTCTTGCCGAGACCACCGACGCCGACCATGGAGGCGACGACGACCATGGCGAGTGCCATCATGATGGTCTGGTTGATACCGGTCATGATGGTGGGCAACGCCAGCGGCAGCTGCACATTGAACAGCTTCTGGCCGTTGGAGGAGCCGAAGGCATCGGCGGCTTCCAGCACCTCCCGGTCTACCAGGCGGATGCCGAGGCTGGTCAGGCGGATGACGGGCGGAATGGCATAGATCACCACTGCGATCAGGCCCGGTACCTTGCCGATGCCGAAAATCACCACCACTGGGATGAGATAAACGAAGCTTGGCAGGGTCTGCATCACGTCGAGCACGGGATTGATGATACGCTGCAACCGTTCGGAGCGTCCCATCAAAATGCCGAGCGGCAGGCCGATGACGATGGCGATCAGCGTGGCGATGGCGACGATGGAAAGCGTCGTCATGGCGTCGCGCCAGAGGCCGACTGCGCCGATCATGAGCAGGGAGATGGCCGTGCCACCGGTGATCTTGAAGCTGCGCCCGGCCAGATGCACGATCGCCAGAATGACCAGCATGGTGACGATCCACGGGGTCTGGATGAACAGCCGCTCCGAGGAGTTGAGAAAGAGCTGCAGCGGATGCACGATCACATCGATCGCATCGCCGTAATTGCGCACGATATCGCGAAAACCGTCATCGATGGTCTTGCGTGCCACACGCATCGTGCCGTTATCGATGGCCGGAAACTTGCACAGCATATCCGGCAGATAGTTACAGAGGGCCATTATTGTTGTTTTCCCTTTGGGTTTTGGGGGATGGGTGGTCGAGGCTGGAGCGCGGGGCACCCCCCTCCGTCCTGCCGGACATCTCCCCCACAAGGGGGGAGATCGATCCGAGACAAAGTCTCGCCCATCAAACAGGTTGCGGATTTATGAGAAGGGTGAGCCCAGCCGATCTCCCTCCTTGGGGGGAGATGCCCGGCAGGGCAGAGGGGGTAAGCCACGGATGACAACCGAAGTTTCCCACTCTCATCAACCAATCACATCGAAGCCTTGATCTTCTCCGCCACCTCGGGCGAAACCCACTTCGTCCAGATATCCTCGTTGTTCTCGAGGAAATATTCCGCGCCGTCTTCGTTGGTGCCCTGGTTTTCATCCATCCAGGCCAGAACCTTGGCGACGGTCTCGTTGTCCCACTGCCGCTTGCGGATATAGTCGATGGAAGGACCGGCCTTCTCGGCGAAGTCCTTGGTGACAACAGTGAATACCTCTGCCACCGGATAGGCGTTTGGCTTGGGATCGGCGCAATCAGGCTTGGCGATGCAATTGTCGTAGGCCTCGCGGTCGAGTGCCACGCCATCGTCCAGTTTCACCATGTCGTACTTGCCAAGAATGGCCGTCGGGGACCAGTAATAGCCGAGCCAGCCCTGCTTTTTCTCATAGGCATTGGAGATCGAGCCATCGAGGCCCGCGGCGGAGCCGGTATCGATCAGGGCGAAGCCCTTCTCATCGGCCTTGCGTGCCTTGAACAGGTTGGCGGTCGTTGGCTGGCAGCCCCAGCCCGGCGGGCAGCCAAACACGGCACCCTTGCTGGCGTCTTCCGGCGCCGGGAAAAGCTCGGGATGCTTGAGTGCGTCCTCAACTGTCTTGATATCAGGGTGTTCGTCGGCGAGATATTTGGGAATCCACCAGCCTTCAACGCCACCTTCACTCAGGATTTTGCTTTCCTGGATCAGGTTGCCCTTCTTGACGGCGTCCTCATAGGGGGCGCCAAGGGTATTCACCCACATTTCGGGCGCCATATCCGGCTGGCCCTTTTCATTCATGGAGGTGAATGTGGGAGTGGTGTCGCCGCTGATGACGTTGACCGTGCAATCATAGCCGTTTTCCATGATGAACTTGTCGACGTAAGCCGCAACACCGGCGGACGCCCAGTTCATTTCGGCGATGGTGACGCTGCCGCATGTTTCTGCGGCGTTGGCGGAATTTGCTGCACCGGCAGCGATGGTAAAGCCCGTTACGAGAATGGTCGAGGCCAGGAGTTTCTTCATGGGAGACCTCCAAGTCTGATGCAGTGTTTTCAGTTGGCAAAGCGGGAGCACTGCAAAGCCCGGATTGCCAAGGGCGAACTGACATGGCGCATGAAAAAGCCGAAAAAATCCGGCGATAAGATTATCCGCAAGACGTGCTGCAGGATTGCCGCGAGAAGGGCGGCGAAAAGGCGCATGAATATGTCAACGGCCCGGATAATACGGCCGAAAAGTGATATTGCAATGCGAAATGGCGCAACGCAGCCATGCGTTCGATTTCCGGAACATTTTTTCCGGTGACGTAATACATGGGAATTATTTGCATTTGCGGAAGATATATTATGAGTTGCAGCAACCGGAAATAAAAATTCAATGTCGATAAAGATGTTATTTAAATAAAAGATGCGTATGGTAATTTGTGGAAAAAATATTCAATAACGAGATTTTTGCAGGTATTTTCGTCCAAAATAAGATCGGGCGACGATTGGATCGCCGCCCGTTTCTGCATTCAGCGTGTCAGACGGTGTCCTTGCCCGCGACCTTCAGTGCGAAGGCATATTCGAAGGCAATTTCTTCCAGCCGCTGGAAACGGCCCGACTTGCCTCCATGGCCAGCCGCCATGTTGGTCTTGAGCAGGATCGGGGCTTCCCCCGTCGTCTTTTCGCGCAGTTTCGCCACCCATTTGGTCGGTTCCCAATAGGTCACGCGCGGGTCGGTGAGGCCGGAAAGCGCAAGCAGCGGCGGATAGGGCTTTTCCCCGACATTGTCATAGGGGCTGTAGGCGGCGATCCACTGATATTCCTCTTCCGATTCCAGCGGATTGCCCCATTCCGGCCATTCCGGCGGGGTTAGCGGCAGCGTGTCATCAAGCATGGTCGTCAGCACGTCCACGAAGGGAACCGCAGCGATGATGCCGGCAAATTTTTCCGGGGCCATGTTGGCGACGGCGCCCATCAGCATTCCCCCTGCCGAACCGCCTTCCGCGATAATGCGATCGTAGGAGGTAAAGCCTTCCTTGACCAGATGATCGGCAGCCGCGATGAAATCCTTAAACGTGTTCTGTTTGTCTTTCATCTTGCCGGTTTCATACCACTCGAAACCCTTGTCCTTGCCGCCGCGAATGTGGGCGATGGCATAGATGAAGCCACGGTCTGCCAAAGACAGCGTTGTGGTGGAGAAGGAAGCGGGAATGGTGATGCCATAGGCGCCGTAGCCATAAAGCAGGCAGGGGGCCGAACCGTCGAGCACTACATCCTTGCGGTAAAGCAGCGAGACCGGCACCAACTCGCCGTCATGGGCAGGCGCCATGATGCGGCGGGTAATGTAGTCGTCGGGATTATGGCCGGAAGGCACTTCCTGCGTTTTCAGCAGCGTGCGGTCGCGCGTCACCATATTGTAGTCGAACAACTGGCTCGGCGTCGTCATCGAGGAGTAGGAGAAGCGGATGACATCGGTGTCGTATTCTGCAGCGCCATGCAGGCCAAGCGAATAGGCTTCCTCGGCAAAGGCGATGGAATGTTCCTCGCCCGTGCGGCGATCGCGGATAACGATGCGCGGCAGGCCGTCGCGGCGCTCCAGCCAGATCAGATGGCGGGCATAGGCATCGACGGAGAGAATGAGGCGACCCGGCTCATGCGGCACGACCTCCTTCCAGTTTTCCTTGCCCGGCGCGGTAACCGGCGCTTCCATGATGCGGAAATCCTTGGCATCGCCGTCATTGGTGAGGATGTAGAAGACATCGCCGCCTTCGCACATCGAATATTCGATACCTTCCTTGCGCTCCGCAACCACGACAGGCTCGGCCATCAGGTCCTTGGTGGAAAGAATGCGGTATTCGCTGGTCTCATGGTCGTGAATGTCGATGAAGATGAAGTCGTCGAGCACGGACGCGCCAACGCCCATGAAGAAGCCGGGGTCCTTTTCCTCATAGACCAGCCGGTCGGCCGACTGCGGCTCGCCGATGATGTGGTGGAAGACCTTCGAGGGGCGGTGGTTTTCGTCCTGCAGCGTATAGAAAAAGCTCTTGCCGTCAGGCGCCCATGCCCCGCCGCCGCCGGTATTTTCCACGACATCGGCAAGGTCTTCACCGGTTTCGAGATTACGGATGCGCAGCGTGAAATATTCCGAACCCTTGTCGTCATAACCCCAGATGCCGTGACTGTGATCGGAAGACTGGTCGAGGCCGGCAAGACGGAAATAATCCTTGCCTTCAGCTTCCCTGTCGCCATCAAGCAGCACGTGCTTTTCGCCGCCATCACGCGGGGTGCGGAAATAATGCGGTTGCTCGCCGCCGGTCACGAACAGCGTGCCATAGGCATAAGGTCCATCATTGACCGGAACAGAGGAATCATCCTGCTTGATACGGCCTTTCATCTCCTCGAACAGCTTTTCCTGAAGCGCCTTGGTGTCGCCCATTGCGGCTTCCATATAGGCGTTCTCGGCCTCGAGATGGGCGCGGATGGCTGGGTCGAGCAGGGTAGGGTCCTTGAACATGGCCTGCCAGTTATCGGCCCGGAACCATGCGTAGTCATCGGTGCGGGTGATGCCGTGATGCGTATCCTGGACGGGCCGTTTTTCGGCGGTCGGGGCGGCGGGCAGGTTCTTGAAAATCGGCAAGGGAAACTCGCTTTCGTATGAAAAATGCGTGGGCGGCACCCAAGATGTAGAGTGCCCCTCACCACCGATCAAGTTTCAAATCTCCACAGGTGAAATGAGGCTTGGGCACAATTTCGTCAGTTTTCGATCACATTTTGGCAATATCCGGCAAATCAGCGATGATACGCGCCTGCCACCGGCCTGCCGTGCATCGATAAGAACAAACGAAAACTGACAGGATCCCATGCGAAAGTTTCTTCCCGCTGCTCTTTCTGCGTTTTTCCTTGCCTTGCAGGCATCTACACCCGCTTTCGCAATAGACGCCAACGTCATGCGGCAGCTGAACGTGCTCGCCCCCGAGGAGCGTCTGGAGCAGCGTTGCGACATAGAGGCGATGGAGCGGATCGCGACGGAGCAGAAGGGCATGAAGCCGGATAAGGTCATTGCCTATACCTTCGGTGATCCCGAGGTTGGCAAGAATTCGATCAAGGCGTCGGGTGCAGTCTTCAGAAGCGCCGGTGAATGGTACAAGCTCAAATACAAGTGCCAGCTGAAAAGCGACAGCCTCTCCATCCAGTCCTTCGATTACCGTGTCGGCGACAAGATTCCCGAAGAGCAGTGGAAGAAGTTGTATCTTTATGATTGATCGGGGAATTCTTCGTCCGCGGTCGCCGGTTTAAACCCCGCTTTTCTTGCCGCCCTGCCAATGGGTCTGTAACGCTGTCCTTCGATCGAATTGAGGGGCGAGAACATGGCGAAGCAATTCAAGGGACTTTCGGCTTTTCCGATCACGCCCGCTGACGAGGCCGGGCAGGTGGATAGCCAAGCCTTTTCCGCCCTCGTCGAGCGGCTGGATGCGGCGGAGGTCGATTCCATCGGTATTCTCGGCAGCACCGGAACCTATATGTATCTGTCGCGTGCCGAGAGGCGGCGCGCGGTCGAGGCAGCCCATGCCGTCCTCAAG
The DNA here is from genome assembly GCF_001427205.1 of Rhizobium sp. Root491. Taxonomy (NCBI): domain Bacteria; kingdom Pseudomonadati; phylum Pseudomonadota; class Alphaproteobacteria; order Hyphomicrobiales; family Rhizobiaceae; genus Rhizobium; species Rhizobium sp. Root491. Next base: position 581,633 of record NZ_LMFF01000001.1, on the reverse strand, counting down.
GGCAGGCGCACGCTGATGGCAGGCGTCGGCGCGTTGCGCACCGATGAGGCCGTGGCGCTGGCGAAAGACGCCGAAGCTGCCGGTGCCGATGCGCTGCTTCTGGCGCCCGTTTCCTATACGCCGCTGACTCAGGAAGAGGCCTATCACCATTTCGCCGCCGTCGCCGGCGCAACCGATTTGCCGCTCGCCATCTACAACAACCCGACGACGACGCGATTCTCCTTCAGCGATGAGCTTCTGGTCAGGCTCGCCTATATTCCGAATATCCGCGCCATAAAGATGCCGCTGCCGGCCGATTCCGACTATGCGGGAGAGCTTGCGCGGCTGCGGCCGAAACTGACGGATGATTTCGCCATCGGTTACAGCGGCGACTGGGGATGTGCGGAAGCAACGCTTGCCGGTGGCGATGCCTGGTACAGCGTCGTTGCGGGCCTGCTGCCGGTTCCGGCATTGCGGTTGATGCGCGCCGCCCAGGCCGGGGATGCGGAGGAGACGCGCAGGCTCGATCTGGCCTTCCAGCCGCTCTTCAAGGAATTCGGCAGTATCCGCGTGATCTACGCCGCCGCCAATGCTTTGTCGGTAACGGCATGCGAGCCGCCCCGGCCAATCCTGTCGCTCACCAGCGCGGAGCGCCAGCGGGTGGAAGAGGTGCTGAACGCTCTGTCAACGCTGGAAGCCGCGCCATAATTCGGGCGTTTTGCAGGCGGATTGCCACATCTTACCCTTCGGAAACTGAAAAATGCTGCGTAGCCTGCCCTTTGCCGCTCTCTTCCTGTCGCTCTCCACTGCCGCCTTCGCGGGGACGGGTCTCGTCGAGCCGACGCTGAAAATGACGCCGAGGCATGACGGCAGGGTGCGGGTGGCGATGACTCTGGACGCCTGCATGGGCAAGACCGACCATCGCATTCTCGATACGCTGGTGCAGGAAAAGATACCGGCGACGATCTTTGTCACTGCCCGCTGGCTGAAGCACAACAGCGAAGCACTTGCCGTAATGATGGCGCATCCGGATTTGTTCGAGATTGAAAACCACGGCGAAAACCATGTGCCAGCGGTGGACAAGCCCCTTGCCATCTACGGCATTGCCGCTGCCGGCTCGGAAGCGGCAGTCGAGCAGGAGGTCGAGGGCGGCAGGCAGGCAATTGTCGCCATGACCGGTCTTCAACCGCAATGGTTTCGCGGTGCGACGGCGAAATATACCACCTCGTCCATGGCCACTATCAACAGGCTCGGCATGCGGGTGGCGGGTTATTCCGTCAATGGCGATGGCGGCTCGCTTCTGGGCGCGGCCGCCACGGCAAAGCACATCGCTTCGGCCAGGGACGGCGACGTCATCATCTCCCACATCAACCAGCCTACCCACGAAGCGGGTGAGGGCGTGGTGAGGGGCCTTCTGGCGCTGAAGGCGCGCGGCGTGGTGTTCACAAGGCTGGACGACCCGTCGTTTACGCCGCCGGGTAATTGAGCGCGGCGGCTCTCTCCTCATTCCTGTAACAAGCACGGGAACGAGGGAAATGAGCATCCCACATCCACGCCCGTTTTTCGGCGGCATACCGCGCAAATTTGCGCTAGCATCCTCCCATGCTGTTCAAACGCCCCGACACCGAAACCCTATATTCCGCCCTTGTGAACAAGGACCCCGCCTATGAGGGCGTGGCCTATGTGTGCGTGACCTCGACGAAGATTTTCTGTCGCTTTACCTGTACGGCGCGAAAGCCGAAGATCGAAAACTGCCGCTTTCGCGAAACCATCGCCGAATGTCTGGAAGCTGGCTTCCGCCCCTGCAAGCGCTGCAAGCCGATGCTTTCCTATGGCACGGCGGATGAAACCGTCACCACCCTTCTGACGGCACTGGAAAACGAACCGGCGCGGCGCTGGCGTGAGGACGATGTGGTGGCGATGGGCCATGACCCTTCCACGGTGCGTCGCACCTTCAAACGCCGTTTCGGCATGAGTTTTCTGGAAATCGCAAGGTTGCGGCGGCTGGGAGATGCGGCGACAAGCCTCGCATCAGGAGAAGCCGTGATCGGCGCGCAGATCGATGCCGGATATGAATCCGGCAGCGGTTTCCGCTCGGCCATCAACCAGTTCTTCGGCACCTCTCCCGCCGCCATGAAGGGCAAGGGGTTCCTGAAGGGCGACTGGATCGACACGTCGATCGGTCCGATGCTGGTCGTTGCCGATGATCACGCCCTGCATCTTCTAGAATTTGCTGACCGGCCAGCGCTTCCGGCCGAATTGAAGCGGCTGAAGGCCCGCACCGGCGCGGATATGGTGCTGGGCAGGACGCCGGTCACCGGCCAGATCGCAGCAGAACTCGCGGCCTATTTCGCCGGGCACTCGGCTGACTTCGAAACCCGGCTTGCCGGACACGGCACACCCTTCGAGCGCGATGTCTGGCACGCATTGCGGGAGATACCGGCGGGAGAGATCGTCAGCTATTCTTCGCTTGCGACGTCGATGCAACGGCCATCCGCCGTGCGTGCCGTCGCCCGCGCCAATGGCGCTAACCAGATTGCCATCGTCGTTCCCTGCCACCGGGTGCTGGGCGCAGATGGCAGCCTGACCGGGTATGGCGGTGGGCTGTGGCGGAAGAAATGGTTGATCGAGCACGAGCGGCGCATGGCCGATAAGCTCCGCATCCCTCTCGCCTCCTGACCGGCCATCAGGCCGGCAGGTTTGGAACGATGCGGCGTGAAGGAAACAGCTCGCGCGTTACTGTCATGGCGATCAGCGACAGCGGCAGTGCCAGCATGGCGCCCGCAGCACCCCACATCCACGTCCAGAAGATGATCATCACGAAGACGAGGAAGGGGTTGATCTCCATGTTGCGGCCCACCACTGCCGGAAAGGCCAGGTTTTCCATCAACAGGTGAATGGTGAAGAAGATCGCGGATGGCAGCAACGCCAGCACCATGTTGTCATGCGTGATGATGCCTGCCACCGCCAGCGACACCGTCATGGCGGTGATGCCGAGAAACGGCACGAAGCTGGAGAGGAAGGCGAAGAGCCCCCACAGAAGCGGCATGGCCAGCCCGCCGAAATAGGCGATCGCCACCATCGTCACGCCCAGCGCCGCATAGATCAGCGCTGCCGTGGCAAAATAGGTGCCGAGCACTTCTTCCACCGAAGCGATGATGCGAATGGCCCTCAGCCGCTGGTGCCGGGCCGGAAAGGCCATGATGATCGCCTTGCGCAGCCGCAGGCGGCTGTAGAGGAACATCAAAAGCGCGGCGAGGAAGATCATGCCCTGAACGACTGCGGGGGTGACGTTGGAACCGAGCAGGGAAATTATCTCGCCGCTGCGCGAAATCAGCGACTCCATCGAAATCGACCCCATGCTGAAGGTCGCTGCCGAAATGTTCAGCCATCGGATGCTTTGAAGATAGGGCAGGAAGCGGTCCATACTGCGTTCGATCAGCGCTGGTCCTTCGGAGGCGAGCTGCGACAACGGGTCGATCAGCGAATTGATCACGAAAAACATCACGGCCGCGACAAGGCCGGAGAGAATGACAGCGACACCGGCTCCGGGAATGCCATAGGAACTGAGCTTTTCCGCCGCGATGCCGAGGATCATGCCCACGACAATCGCCAGCACCACCGGTATGAGGATCAGAGACAATTCATGAATGACCGCCATCATGACGACGAGAAAAATGCCGATAACCGACCATGCAACGGCCACATCGAGCGCTTCTCGGCCAAGCGGTTGCTGGCTGCGCGCGTCGTCACGGTGCGACCCGGACGCCAGACCCTCGAAAGGGTCGGCCCTCGTCGACGGAGCGTTTGCGGCGCGCCGACCGATATTGCCCAATATGCCGGTTTTTTCCGGCCTGGCATTCTCATTCATCGAACTGTCCCCCAATAAGACATCAAACGTTCGAAAAATGAGGCGGTTCCGGAGCGGCAAAAATTTCTGCCGCCCCGTGGTCTTTACGCGGAAAGCTTCAGGCCTATGCCCCACGGATCTTTGAGAACAATACCGTCGCTCTGCCGTTCTGTAGCTATTTCCAGCCGGTCGAGAGCGGCCGTTGCAGTATCGAGCGCCGCACTATCGTTGAACTTCAGCGAGTAGCCCGAAAGGCCCGTCATGTTGTCCTTGCGGGCCGTGGCGCCGCGGCTGTTCCAGATATTGGCGGCCACATGGTGATGATAAGCGCCTGAGCCGAAGAAGCTGGCACCCGGATAACGCGCCATGATCTTCAACCCCAGCACATCCTGATAAAACTCATCTGCCTGCGGAATATTGCCGACCTGCAGATGCATGTGGCCGATGGCCGTTCCATCGGCGGCGGCCTCGAACGCCGTTTTCGGCGCACTGTCATACAGCGCCTGTAGGTCGAGGCGGAGCGTAGCCATCTCCACCGTGCCGTCCTGCTGGTAGGTCCATTCCGACGGCGACCGGTCGCGATAGACCTCGATGCCGTTGCCTTCGGGGTCGGCCAGATAGATCGCTTCACTCACCAGATGGTCGGATGCGCCCTGAAGCTGGATATTGTTGTGCGCGGCATGGGCCAGCCAATGGGCCAGATCCTCGCGGCGCGGCATCAGGAAGGCGGTGTGGAACAGTCCTGCTGCATTGCGCGGCGCGCGTTCAACCGTGCCGGAGGTGGAAAGTGTCAGCAGCGGCTGGCCGTTGACACCAAGAACCTCGCCGCTCGGGCTTTTCTCGATGACGGAGAGGCCGATGATTTTCTGGTAGAATTCCGAAATGCGCGGCAGATCGTGAACGACAAGATGAGCCTGACCGACATAAGCCGGCCGCGTCAGGGCGAATTGTTTGATTTCACTCATCATAATCTCCATATTGAATCCGGCGTGCTGACGACGCGGATTTGCGCGTCTGCATCAGCCGACGCCGCTTTGCGGCGTTCATTTGTGGTGAATATGGGCGGGTTTTGTCGTTCAGCAAAGATCGCCATCTGGCGATTGACCGTCCACTATTCGTTGACAATGCCCCTGTTGCTGCTCCGACGCAGCTTTGACTTCAATCAAGGCGAAGGGCGCATCGGCAGGGAAATATGAGCCCGACACGTGAACGGCAGATTACGCCAAAGGAGATAGCCATGTACAAGAAAATCATCGTACCGGTAGACCTCAGCGCCATCGACAAGGGAGAGAAGATTCTCGCCAAGGCCAAGGCGCTGCTGGATGTCGATGGCGAGATCGTCCTCATCAATGTGGTTGAGGAACTGCCCGGCTATATGGCGATCGACCTGCCGGTAGACCTCATCGAAAATGCCATCAAGGATGCCAAGACGAAACTTGCGGATATTCAGGCGAAGGCCGGCTTCAAGGGCAAGCACGAAATCAGAAGCGGCGCGCCGGCGCGTGAAATCATTGCCGCTGCCGAAGAGCACAAGGCCGATCTCATCATCATCGCATCGCATATGCCTGACTTTACCAATTATTTCATCGGCGCCACCGCCGACCGCGTGGTGCGCCATGCCAAGTGCTCGGTGCTGATTGACAGGTAAAGTGAGTTGAAATCTTGGGGTTGCGGGCGATTTTCGCCCGCACCGGCTGGAGGAGAAGACCATGAATGTCGAAAGTTACGAGAAAATCCTGCGCGACCGCCAGCGCGAGCTTTACAGCCGCCTGCACAAAATCGAGGCGGATTTCGAAGAGCCGCGCAACCCCGATGACGACGATCGCGCCGCTGAACGCAGCAATGACGAGGTGCTTGATGAAATAGGGCAGGTGGGCCAGGACGAGCTGCGCGCCATCGACGCCGCACTGGACCGCATCGCGAACGGTACCTACGGCACCTGCGTCAAATGCGGCAAGAAAATTTCGGAAGACCGCCTGAAAGCCGTGCCCTATACGCCGTTCTGCCAGGAATGCGCTGCGGCCTTGTGAGGGCGCTCCTTTTTCCCTCCTCATTCCTGTGACAAGCGCAGGAATGAGGGAAACGGCGAGGCCGCCACTCAACCTCTCCTTTCGCAACAGCCCGGAACGCAATTTGATCGCCGTTAACCGGCTGCTGTCTTGTTCCTGTCTAATATTGCCGTCATGCTTGGCCACAAGCAGGCAAACGGGAATGGACTATGAGTAACGTGTGGCGGTTTGGTCGCCAGTATGATTTTCACGAGATTGTCGCCGATGGTATCGTCCACGGCGTGGGTATCGTTTTTGCGCTGGTGGGCGCCACGGCGCTGATTTTTTACGCGACCGTCTGGGGCAGCCTCAGCGCCATCGCGGCCGCCTGGATTTACGGACTCGGCCTTGTCGCCTGCCTTTCCGTGTCCTTCACCTATAATATCTGGCCGCATTCCAACGTAAAATGGTTCCTGCGCCGGCTGGATCACTCGGCGATCTTCATCCTGATCGCCGCCACCTACACGCCGTTCCTGATGCGCGGTATCCACGAGCCGCTGATTGCCACCATGCTGGGGCTGATCTGGCTTGCCGCCATCTGCGGCATATTGCTCAAATGCGTGTTTCCCGGCCGTTACGACCGGGTCGCCATAGGCCTTTATCTCGCCATGGGCTGGAGCGGCATCATGGTGGTGCAGCCGCTCTCGACGCATCTGGCCCCCGTCACGCTCTGGCTGATTGTCGCTGGCGGTGTCATCTATTCGCTCGGCGTGGTCTTCCATGTCTGGGAAAAGCTGCGATTCCAGAACGCCATCTGGCACGGTTTCGTCGTTGCCGCCGCCGTTGTCCACTATTTTGCCGTGGTCACTTCCTTCAGCCTCGTTCCCATGTCTTCCTGAGCTAGAGAGCACTGGACAGCCATCCGCGTCATCGCCTAATGCTCGCCTGAAGGTCGTGCCCCGGAACGTTGGGCGCGCGATGCAGACAAGAATGAGGGCGAACGATAATGAGTTTGGAACTGCGCGATGCCACCGTGGGCGATCTTTCCGGCATCATGGAGATTTACAACGACGCGGTCCTGAACACGACGGCGATCTGGAACGAAGTGCTGGTCGATCTGGAAAACCGCAAGGAATGGTTTTCCGCCCGCAAGTCACGCGGCTTTCCTGTGATCGTCGCGATTCTTGACGGCAAGGTTGCCGGCTATGCTTCCTATGGCGACTGGCGCGCCTTCGACGGCTATCGCCACACCCGCGAACATTCGGTTTATGTCCACAAGGACGCGCGCGGCCACGGCATCGGCAAGCGGCTGATGCAGGCGATCATCGACCACGCCTCCGGCAACGATGTGCATGTGCTGATCGCCGCGATCGAATCGGAAAACGGCGCCTCCATCCGCCTGCACGAAAGCCTCGGTTTCACCGTTGCCGGCCGGTTTTCGGAAGTGGGCACAAAGTTCGGCCGCTGGCTGGACCTGACTTGCATGGAGCTTAAACTGAACTAGTACGCGGGCCGGGATTTCTCTCAGGCGGGGCGCCGGGCGAAGGCCAGCATGACGCCGAAAGCCATCATCATCGAGCCGCTGATCCGGTTGACGCGCTTTAGGGCGTGCGCATTGCGCATAAGACCGGACAGTCGCGAACCGACAAAGGCATAAACGGTGATGGCCACCACCTCGAGCAGCAGGAAAATTGCGCCGAGCGTGGCGAAGCTCTGCCAATAGGCATCCTGCTGGATGAATTGCGGGAAAAAGGCCGTAAAGATCAGGATGGCCTTCGGATTGCCGGAGGCGACAAAAAACTCCTGCCGCAGAAAGGTCTTGAGAATATTTCCGTTGCCCGAGGAGATATCGGGAGCGGTGACGTCCGCCCTTGAGCGGATGAGCTTGAAGCCGATCCAAAGCAGGTAGAGAACGCCGATCCATTTGATCAGCGAAAACATCATTTCGGAAGCCATCAAAAGTGCGCCGAGGCCCAAAGCGGCGATCGCGATCATGCCCGCAAACGCAACCAGCCGGCCGCTCGCGGCCATCACTGCCGTTGCCATGCCGTATCGCGCACCAACCGTCATCGACAGGAGATTGTTGGGCCCGAACGCCATGTTCAGGGCAAAGCAGGCGGGAATGAATATGAGGATGGTTTCGAGCGCCATGATGGTGATCCGGAAGGAGTGAGATCGCGATAATCTCACTCTCCGGTCCGGCTGTCGAGACGGTCATTTTCTTCGCAAAAACGGCCGGCAGGCAACCGGCCGTTACCTGTCTCTCATCAGATCGGTTCGAACACCATCGAATGGCCGTTGATGCAATAACGCAGGCCGGTGGGCGGTGGGCCGTCCGGGAAGACGTGGCCGAGGTGGCCGCCGCAATTGGCGCAGCGGATTTCGGTGCGCACCATGCCAAGCGTCGCATCGCGATGTTCCGTCACCGCACCCGGTTTCACCGGTTCGAAATAGCTCGGCCAGCCGCAACCTGCATCGAATTTGGTATCGGAGAGGAACAGCGGCTCGTCGCAGGCGGCGCAGCGATAGAGGCCTTTCTGGAACGTGTCCCAGTAGGGACCGGTAAATGGGCGCTCGGTGCCGTGTTCACGCAGGATGCGATATTGCTCCGGCGTCAGCTGCTCGCGCCAGTCGGCATCGCTCTTGTTCACTTTCGGGGATGTCAGATCGCTCATGGAATGATCCTTTCTGTTCCTGCCAGAAATAGGCATCGGCGCTGCAGATTGAAAGAGGGCAGCTGTCATAACGAGTACGTTATGGGCAGGTATGAGAGTCGATTTGGGTTGAGATGGCGGTGTCTATGCCTTAACTGAAAAATACGATTTGAAGAGAACGCCGTTCATGGGCGTACAGGGGTAGGGGAAGCCCTGGGAGATGTGAATGACATCAGATGTCACGCAGCTGACATTCCTGTCGCTGTTTTTGCCGTTTCTGGCAGCGCTTGCCGCACCGATGCTGGTGAAAAGATTAGGTCACAATGCCGTCTGGATATTGGCGATCGCGCCCGCGCTGGCTTTTGTCCATTTCGCACTGATGCTGCCGCAGGTGGCGGCTGGCGGCGTGGTCACGGGCGGTTACGTCTGGGTTCCAAGTTTCAACCTCAGCTTTTCGTGGTTCATCGACGGCCTGTCGCTGACCTTTGCACTTCTGATCACCGGTATCGGTCTGCTGATCGTGCTTTATGCCGGCGGTTACATGAAGGGGCATCCGCAGCAGGGCCGCTTCCTGTCTTTCCTGCTTCTGTTCATGGGCGCGATGCTGGGCATCGTGGTTTCGGACAGCCTGTTGATGCTGTTCGTTTACTGGGAACTGACCTCGATAACCTCGTTCCTGCTGATCGGATTCGACCATGCGCGCCCGGCCGCACGCCGTGCCGCCTTGCAGGCGCTGGTGGTAACGGGCGGCGGCGGTCTGCTGCTGCTCGCCGGGTTGATCTTCATCTGGGACATGAGCGGCATGACGCAATTGTCCATGCTGGTGCGTGGCGGCGATATATTACGCGACAGCCCGTTATATCTGGCTGCGCTGCTGCTGGTTCTCGGCGGCGCGTTCACCAAATCGGCGCAGTTTCCGTTCCATTTCTGGCTTCCCAACGCGATGGAGGCACCAACGCCGGTTTCGGCCTATCTGCACTCGGCAACCATGGTGAAGGCCGGTGTCTATCTTCTGATGCGCCTCAACCCCGTTCTCGGCGATACCGCTGCCTGGCAGATCCTGCTGCCGTTCTTCGGCGGGTTGACCATGCTGACCGGCGCGCTGCTGGCCGTGCGCCAGACCGACCTGAAGCTGATGCTGGCCTATACCACCATGTCCTCGCTCGGTTTGCTGGTGATGCTGACCGGCTTCGGCTCTGACCACGCGATCGAGGCGGCTGTGCTTTATCTGGTGGCGCATTCGCTGTTCAAGGGCGCACTGTTCATGGTTGCCGGCATCATCGACCACGAGACCGGAACCCGCGATGTGACGAAGCTCGGCGGCTTGCGAAAAGCCATGCCGATCACCTTTGCGGCAGCACTTGCCGCGGCCATCTCCATGGCCGGCCTGCCGCCCTTTTTCGGCTTTCTCGCCAAGGAAGAGATTTATTATGCGCTGGCGCATGGCAATCCGCGTGCCGTGCTGTTCACCGGCATCGCCATTCTCGGCAATGCGCTGATGTTTGCCGTCGCTTTTGCCGTGGCGCTGAAACCTTTCCTCGGCAAGCCCGTGAAAACCCCGAAACACGCGCATGAGGGACCACTGCTGCTGTGGCTCGGCCCGGCGCTGCTGGCGATAAAGGGGCTGACCATCGCTCTCTTCGCTGGCCTTTCGCATTTTTACATTTCGACGCCGATGGCAAGCGCGATCGCGGGTGAGGCGCGCCCGGTGGAAATCTCGCTCATTCCCCATATCGGCGTGCCGCTCGGCCTGTCGCTGCTGACGATCGCGCTCGGCATCGTCCTCTACATGCAGCTTTCCGCCGTTCGCGGCCTGATGGTGCGCACCTTCAAGGCGCTGGGTGCAGGGCCGGACAGGGGCTTCGATGTTTTCATCGAAACGCTGGTCAAAATCTCGTTCCATGTTGTCAGGCTTATCCAGCCCGGCAGGCTGGAATTTTACGTCACCGCCACTTTCGCCGTCATTGCCGTCGTGCTGCTTGCGCCGCTGTTTCTCTATGGCGAACTGCCGTCCATGCCGGCGTGGCCGCACGACATGAAAATCCATGAGCTGACCTTCATTGGCATCGCGGTTGCGGGCCTTGTCGCGGTGCTTACGGCGTCCAGCCGGCTTACGGCCATCATCGCGCTCGGCATTCAGGGGTTTGCGGTGGCGGTCATCTTCCTGCTGTTCGGCGCGCCCGATCTGTCGTTTACGCAATTCATGGTCGAAACCCTCTCCGTGGTCATTCTGACGCTGGTGATGACACGGCTTCGCCTGTCTCCGTCAGACCATCGCGGCCCTGGCCAGAAGTTTCTGGACAGCACCATCGCCATTGCATGCGGAACCGGCTTTGCCCTGTTCCTGATGCGGGCGACGGAAGCGTCGTTCGATAATCGCCTCACCGATTTCTACAACACCTATTCCAAGGTCATCGCCCACGGGGCGAATGTGGTGAATGTCATCATCGTCGATTTCCGCGGCACGGATACGCTGGGCGAGATTGCGGTGGTGATGATAACAGGCCTGGCCATTCTCGCGCTCATCCGCATCCGCCCGGATGCTGCCATCAAGGGACCAGTAAAAGTAGCGAAGAAGAAGGGAGCGCGGGCTTGAACACGCTTATCCTGCGCACCGTCGCCCCCGTAGTCACCAGCCTCATGGTGCTGTTTTCCATCTTTGTATTGCTGCGCGGCCATAACGAGCCGGGCGGCGGTTTCATCGGCGGGTTGATCGCGGTCTCGGCGCTGGCGATCTACGGCATCGCTTATGGTGTGGCCGCGGTCCGGCGCGCCATCGTGTACCACCCGCTGTCCATTGCCGGCGCGGGGCTGCTGTTGGCGATGTTGTCTGGTCTCGTCTCGATTGCGGCCGGCGTGCCCTTCATGACCGGGCTGTGGGTCTATCCGAGCCTGCTCGGTGTGGAAGTGCCACTCTCCACCGTCATGTCCTTCGATATCGGCGTTTATCTCGTCGTGGTCGGTGCTATCACCTCCATTGCGTTGGCTCTGGAAGAAAGGGATAGCGACTGATGGAAGCTGTTTTCTCCATTCTCGTCGGCATCTTCTTTTCGGTGGCGATCTATCTCATGCTCTCGCGCCACAGCATCCGCATGCTGCTCGGCATCGCCATTCTCGGCAACGCAGTCAACCTCCTGCTGTTCACGGCGGGAAGGCTGACGCGCGAAGTGCCGCCGATCATTCCGCCCGGCATGGACACGCTGCCGGCGGGTGCCGCCAATCCGCTGCCGCAGGCGCTTATCCTCACGGCAATCGTCATTTCCTTTTCCTTCTTCTGTTTCCTGCTGGTGCTGACCTGGCGCGCGTTCCAGGAATTGCAGACCGACGACACCGACGAAATGCGCACCGCAGAACCGGCAGGCGAGCCTTTGCCGCCGCTCGGTTATTGAGCGGGGCGGGGCACAGACACATGGCTTCATCCACCACTTCCGCAATATCAGATCTTTCCGCAGCGCTTGTCACGGCACCCGTGCCGCTATCCGACTGGCTGATCATCCTTCCCGTCGCGCTCTCAATAGGCGCAGGTGCGGTGCTGATGATGCTGCGCCACACCATGCGTCTGCATGCGCCCATTGCAATCACGGCACTTGTTCTGCTGGTAATGCTCGATGCTGCGCTTCTGTGGAAGGTCGTGACCCAAGGGCCGTTCACCATGGTCATGGGCCGCTGGCTGCCACCCTTCGGCATTGCCTTTACGGCTGATCTGACCGGCACGCTGCTGTCGCTCGCCGCCGCCATCGTAGCGCTGGCCGGTGCCATCCATGCCAGCGCCGATATCGACGCCAGCGGCAGGCGATACGGTTTTTATCCGTTCCTGATGCTGTTGATGGCGGGTGTCACCGGTGCGTTCCTGACCGGCGACCTCTTCAACCTCTATGTCTGGTTCGAGGTGCTGCTGATCTCGTCCTTCGGCCTCATCGTGCTGGGCTCCACGCGCGAGCAGATCGATGGCGCGCTGAAATACGCCATCCTCAACCTCATCGGCACGACGCTGTTCCTGATCACGGTCGGTTATCTCTATGCCATCTTCGGCACACTCAATATGGCCGATATCGCGCTGAAGGCGACGCAGCTGCGCGGCACGGCTCCGCTGATGACGCTTGCCAGCCTGTTTGCTCTCGCATTCGCCATGAAGGCGGCGGCCTTTCCGGTGAATTTCTGGCTGCCCGCCTCCTATCACACGCCGCGCATCGTCGTTTCCGCCCTGTTCGGCGGCCTGCTCACCAAGGTCGGCATCTACGCGCTGATGCGCGTCATGGTCATGCTGTTTCCGGTCGAGCGGGAGGAGCTTAGTATCGTCATCGCCATCTCTGCGGCGCTGACAATGGTGCTCGGCGTCATGGGTGCGCTGGCACAGAACGATATCCGCCGCATGCTCGGTTACATCGTCATATCGGGCATCGGTTACATGATGGCGGGCATCGCCATCGGCACGCCCTCCGGCGTTGCCGGCGCGATCTTTTACGCGCTGCACTCCATGGTGCTGATGACGGCGCTTTATCTCGCCGCCGGCCACGCCGCCCGTCTTGGCGGCAGTTTCGCCCTGACTTCGCTCGGTGGCCTTTATCGGCAGGCGCCGTGGTTTTCGGGCCTCGCGCTCGCCTTGTTTTTCGCCGGTTCCGGACTGCCGCCGTTTTCCGGCTTCTGGCCGAAGGTGGTTCTCGTCAAATCGGCGATCGATATCGGCGCCTGGTGGCTTGCCGCCGCCCTTCTCCTGTCCGGCTTCATCGCCACCATCGCCTTCGGGCGGGTCTTCCTCTTATGTTTCTGGCGCCCGGCAGTGGCCTCAACCGGCCAGGCGCCGTCGCTGCCTGCGTCGCCTCTGGCGGCCCCTTCTTTCGTCCCGCTGGTCGGGCTGACATTGCTGGTGGTGTTCTTCGGCCTGTTTCCGGAAAGCCTGCTCAATCTCAGCCAGCAGGCGGCTGCGGGGCTTGGCAACCCCGAAGCCTATATCCAGTCGGTGTTTCCCGAAGGGAGCAGACCATGAGCCGCTACATCCTGTTACTGCTCTTCGTTGGCGTATGGCTCGCTGTGAGCGGCAGCGTCACGCCGGCGAACATTCTCTTCGGCCTTATCGTCTCGGCGCTGGCGCTGGGCCTTATCCGTCACCAGATCCCCAAGGACGGCCGTCATCGGCTGCGTCCCGTCCGCGTGCTGTCGCTGCTGCTGCTGTTCTTCAAGGAGCTGGCGCTGTCGGCCTGGAAGGTGGCGGTGATGGTGACGCGGCCGAAGCTCGATGTGCAGCCCGGTATCTTCGCCTATCCGCTCAGGCTGACGACGGATTTCGAGATCACGCTGCTTGCCAATCTCATCACGCTGACCCCCGGCACACTTTCGGTCGATGTTTCCGAGGATAAAACAACGCTCTACGTCCACGCGATCGATTGCAGCAATATCGAAGCCGCCAAGAATGACATCAGAAACGGCTTCGAAAAAAAGATCATGGAGGCGTTTCAGGGATGACGCCGGAACTCATAGTTTCATTTGCAACTGTACTTGCCACGGTTGTACTGTCCGCTGCCTTTTTGCTGACAGTATATCGCGTCGTCGTCGGTCCGACCTTGCCGGACCGAATCGTCGCGCTCGACATGCTGGTCGGTATCGCCATCGGCTTCATTGCGGTTATCGCCATCCGCACCGGCGTCGATCTTTATGTCGATATCGCCATTGCGCTCGGACTGGTGGGTTTTCTCGCAACGGTGGCTTTTGCCCGCTTCGTCCTGTCGCGCGGTGCAGATGGCAGGCGCAGGACAAAGGCTGTTCTGGACGGCGAGCGGGCATCGGAAGTTGTTGAAAAGCCTGAAAAACAAGTATCCAGGCGTGGAAAAAGAAGGGGCGGGCGATGATGGGCTGGATCGTGGCTATTCTGGTTGCGGCACTGACGGTCTCAGGTGCCGCCTTCTCGTTGATTGCGGCAATCGGGCTTAATCGCCTGCCGGATGTCTACACCCGCATGCATGCGGCTTCCAAGGCGGGAACGGTGGGCTCAGGCCTGTTGCTGCTGGCTGTCGGCATTCATTCCACGGAAATATCGACGCTGGCACGGGCACTTGCCGGTTTCTTTTTCTTTGTTCTGACAGCACCGGTCTCCGCACATCTTCTTGCAATGGCTGCACACAAGGCAGGTTATCCACTTGCTGATAAATCGGTAGTTGATGACCTAAAGAGAATTTGAAGTTGAATTACCCCCTAATAATGGGGGGTCTTCGTTTTGCATTACTACTTGGCATAGTATTTTATTACCCGTGATTTTTTGTATTCCAATTAGACTGTTTTGAACTGAAAAAATCATAATAGGAATTTGACTTTTGCTGTTTTGATGCTATCCAAATTAAGTGTAAAATTGCTTATTGCGATTTGCATCTAGCCTCTTCATGGTCGGCATAGGCATTTTATTAATGTCTAATCTATGGTTGATCAGACCTTTGTTGGCCATGTCGCGGGCTACAAGTTGAATCTCGGATCAATTCGTTTCCGGTTTCGCTTGAAATCTAGGGGTAGATTTCACGTTGGTTTCAACAGGGCGAAGGAGGGGCACCGGGTAACTTCACATCGCTCGATGCGGCGTTCATCCGTGTCTGGAGATAAATAACAGGAGATACTTAAATGACGGAAACTGCATACGGTAACGCCCAGGATCTGCTGGTCGAACTGACGGCGGATATTGTGGCTGCCTATGTTAGCAACCACGTCGTTCCGGTAACTGAGCTTCCCGGCCTTATTTCGGATGTTCATACGGCACTCAGCGGAACATCGGCACCGGCATCGGTGGCGGTCAATGTTGAAAAGCAGAAGCCTGCTGTGTCGGTTCGCAAGTCGGTTCAGGACGATCATATCGTCTGTTTGGAATGTGGTGGCTCGTTCAAGTCGCTCAAACGCCACCTGACGACGCATCACAGCATGACGCCGGAAGAATATCGCGAAAAATGGGATCTGCCGGTCGATTATCCGATGGTTGCTCCCGCCTATGCCGAAGCCCGTTCGCGGCTCGCCAAGGAAATGGGTCTCGGTCAGCGCCGCAAGGCGAACCGTTGATTTTCTAAGACGGATTGTGTCGCGGCTGTATTTTCTCCCCGTCCGGGGAAAGATGGCCCGAAGCGCCGGATAAAGGGGACCTTGGCAGCATATTGCTGGCCTTGCCCCTTAACTCGCCGCCGTGACCTTTTCCCTTAGCAGGAGATGGCGGCAGGGCGCGCATGCCCGCTCCATACACAACTTGCACCATAGTGTTATGTCCAGCTGGTCCTTAGACCGGCTTTTTTATTGCCGCGCGCAATTTCGACAGAGGAAAAAAATCCTTGTCGAGGCGTCACCTTTATTCAAAAACAAAGCGAAATCAATCGCATGTTTTTCGACGCCAAATTTGCCCTTCCCCGCGTCCATCCTCAGGTGTATGAATTAATTCCTATTCGTAAAGGAGTTGCATATGCCTTCGGACATATCGTCTTTGCCTGCCCCCTTTCGGCCCTGTGTGCAGGTTGCCGATAGCAATTTCCGCCGTTTTCCGCCTGCTGCCGGGCGGGAGGAGATTTCCCGGATTTGCCGGCTGGTCCGGCAACTGGCCGGGGAAATGGTGAAATTAACCGGCGATCGTGTGGCTGCGCGCCGGGACAGGCGGCGCACCGAATGCCATATCCGCCAGATCGCCATGTATGTGTGCCATGTGCAGCTCGGTATTCCCATGTCAGATATCGGCCCCTGTTTCGGCAGGGACAGAACGACAGTCGGCCATGCCTGCCAGGTGGTTGAGGATCGTCGCGACGAACCCGCCTTTGACGAGTTCGTCGCCACACTGGAGCGGCTTTCCGGCAGCATTTTCAACGTGATGAAAGGTGTTCGGGATGAGTGAGACAAAAAACGCTCCATCGATACTTCCCGATCCTGTCCTGTTGCGGCTCCTGCGCTGCATTGCTGCGGGCACGGCTGAGATATCGGAGGATCGCGGCGATATGGTATTGCAGCGACCGGAGGCCGGGAACGGCAGGACAGGGCGTCTGGCGTTGCGGTTTCCGGCCGCTACGGTGCAGCTAGCCCTCTCTTCGGGGCTGATCGAGAGACGCGAAAACACACTCTCCGCCGCGCCGCCGCTCGCCTCCTATTTGAAGCGCGCTATAGCCAGGGATCGCGATGAGATTTTTCAGGAACAGCACTGGGATTTGCAGACGGTGGTTCTGGATGTCGGCAAGGACAGGCAGCCGGCCCGGCGCAACCTCGATAGCTCGCCACTGACAGGCCTTTTACGGCTGAAGGAAAAGGATGGCACGGCATTCTTCCCCAGCGACGCCTTGCAGGCGGGCGAACGCCTCGCCGCCGATTTTCACCGCGCGCAATTGAACCCGAAGGTGACGGCAACATGGGAGCCGAAAATTGCAAGCCGCACGAAGGGGGAGGCGGGTGGCAAGCTCGATTTTACCGAAGCGGCGATTTCCGCCCGGACGCGGTTTTCCCGTGCAGCCGATGCTATGGGGCCTGAACTTTCAGGTGTCGCCATCGATATCTGCTGCTTTGAAAAGGGGCTGGAGGCCGTGGAGCGCGAGCGGCAATGGCCGGCGCGTTCGGCAAAACTGCTGCTGCGGGCCGCTCTGCTATCGCTTGCCCGGCATTATGCGCCGCAAGCGCAACGCAGCAGAAGGACAAGCCACCATTGGGGCGACGAAGATTATCGCCCGCCGATGGCGCCAACGATGGCAACAGAATGAAGGCTCAGGCGGTCAGAAGTCTCGCTTCCTCGCGGATACGTTTGACCATGGAACGCAGGCCATTGGCGCGCTGCGAGGACAAATGTTCCACCAGCCCGATCTTGTCGAACACCTCAATGGCGTCCAGACCGGCGATTTCGGAAGCTTTTTTACCGGAATAGACGGCAAGAACGATGGCGACGAGGCCGCGCACGATATGCGCATCGGAATCGCCCTCGAAGGTCATGAGAGGATCTTCAGCACCATCGCTGTGGCTGACGAGCCAGACCTGGCTTGCGCAGCCCTGCACCTTGTTCTCAGGCGTGCGCTTGTCTTCCGCAAGGTCGGGAAGCGCCTTGCCGAGTTCGATGACGTAACGATAGCGATCCTCCCAGTCGTCGAGGAAGGCGAAATCGTCAAGGATCGTATCGAGAGAGGCCATGTTGCGCGCCGTACCGTTCGTTATTGCCATGCTTTGCTACGATATAGGGCAAGTGCGAACGGTTTTGAACCATGCGGACCATGAAAAAGCCCACGGAAACAGGTTTCCGTGGGCAAGTTTGGCAGGCAGTCACGCAGGCGGACATATCCGGCTGCAGAGAAGGGGCGGCGCGGCGTTAGGCGGCGGCGCAAAATATCAGGGGGTGGGGCGCTTCTGCGGCAGGGGAATGATGGTGCCGGTCTTCAGCATGTCGGCATTCCCAGGGAATTCGACGCTGATCGCCGGTGCTGCGGCCAGTTTTTCGCTCTCGCTGGCGAGTTCGGCTGCGGGTGCCGTTTTATCACCGGATGCAAGCTGCGCGTCGAGCAATTCATAGGCGACCTTGGCGCCTTCCTTTGCCCGTTCACCGAGCGCGTGGAAGGTTTCGGCGCCCTTGACGCAGACGTCGGGTTTTTCGATGCAGATGGCGCTGACATAACGATAGGCCTCACCGGCTGCCGAAACGGCGCTGGGAATATCGAATGCCGAAGGTTCCTTGGTCGGATCGTTGCTGCTACCGAAATAGGACAGCGCGACCAGCACCAGCGAAAACCAGAATGTTCCTTTGATCAGAAACCACATTGTCAGACTACCCTGCCAGATGATCTTTGTTTTGAAGCCCCGCCCTTTTTGGGTCATCGGCCTTTGTCCCGTTTTTCGGGCTTGGAGAGAAGCTACAGGCGACCGGCGAACAGCCAATTGCAAAAAGCCGCGCAATTTAATTCAAATTGTATCTATTCTCCTCGCATCGGGACCGGCTCCAGCAATTCCGTCGCATTTTAACAGTCCATGTTAAGCATAATTGCGACAGATGCCGTCTGTTCCGGGCAAAAGTGGTCACCCGTGCTGCCACAAAGGTTAACGCGATGGCAAAAATAAAGCGAAATCCGTCGCTTACCCGTCATTAACCATGATTGGCAAAGCTTGGTTGAAATGCTCCGTAATGGGACTGCGGCGCATTTCGCGGCTGTTTGGTGCCGTTCTTTTTATCCATTCCTTAAGCCGCGGGCTTCTATTGTCGGAGCCGTTAGATCCGTCTCAGGGATTCAGGTTTGGTATTGCGTAATATGAGAAAAAAAGCGGTCGCATTGGTCGACCATGCCGCAGGCAGATGGCTTGCGCGTATGGAGGAGGACGCCGAAAGGCGCGCCGGCACCGTTGCGCGCCTGCGCCGCCTGTTTGCCTTCAGCGCCGTCGGCTTTCTGGTCGTTCCCGCCCTGTTCAGCCTCGTCTTCAGCCCCGCCATCGCGCTGCCCATCGGCGCCGCTCTGGTGCTGGCGCTCTATCTGGCCGCAGCCGCCCTGTTGATCGCCTTTTCGCGTCCTGCCCGTGGCGCAGCGTCCCTGTCCGCTCAAGCCGGCGACGATGACCTCGTTGCGGCATCGCAGGTGCCCGGCCTCGTACTCACCATCAATGAAAACGGCCTCGTCGAGCGCGTCTCCGGCCGCGACCTTGAAACGTTTCCATCCGATCTTCAGGCCTGCAAGGGCCATGTCTTTGCCGAATATGTCTATGTTTCTGATCGCATCGAGCTGATGCAGGCTTTCGACCTTCTGCGGCAGGGCGAGGAAAAGTCCAGCGTGGAGCTGCGGTTCGAAACCGGCGCGAAATCGCGCCAGGCGCAGTTCATTCACGCGCGTATGGAAATGACGGCGATCCGCAATGCGGCCGGCAGGCTGCGCCGCGTCGTCGCCCAGCTCTCCGACGTTACCGAGATGGAGCTTCTGCGCCGCGATGTCGCCCGCAAGGCGGCGGAGGCGGAATCGGCCAACGACGCCAAGTCGCGGTTCCTCGCTGCCGTCAGCCACGAGCTGCGCACCCCGCTCAACGCCGTCCTCGGCTTTTCCGACATTCTGGCGGGCGAATATTTCGGCCGGCTGGAAAACGACCGCCAGCGGGAATATGTCGGCTTGATCCGCCAGTCCGGCGCGCATCTCCTGTCGGTGGTCAACACCATGCTGGATATGAGCAAGCTGGAAGCGGGCCGTTACGAGCTGATGATGGAAAGCTTCCCGATCGGCGAAACCATCTCGTCCTGCGAGGCCATGCTCGGCTTGCAGGCGAAGGAAAAAGGTCTGACATTGACCAGCCGCATCCAGCGCGGTATCGGCGAAATCTCCGCCGACCAGCGCGCCATCCGCCAGGTTCTCATCAATCTGGCTGGTAACGCCATCAAGTTCACCGATGCCGGCGGTGTGGTGTCGATCGATGCGGCGCGTGAAGGCAGGATGCTGAAACTGACGGTCAGCGATACCGGCATCGGCATCGCATCCGACAAGATTGAACTCCTGGGCCAGCCTTTCATGCAGGTCCAGAATGAATATACCCGTCGCTATGAGGGCACGGGTCTGGGATTGTCCCTGGTCAAGGGTCTGGTAGCACTGCATGGCGGCACTTTCGCCATCACCAGCCAGCCCGGCGCGGGGACGGTCGTAACGATCATGTTGCCTGCCGACGGTTCCGGCATGGCGGGTGGCGAAAACGCTGAAACCGAATGCATGGTGGAGTTTCCGCCGCGCATCAAACGGCTCGGCGAAATGGCCGCGATTATGAAGAAGGATGGTGACGATGGCCCCGCGAAAGCGAAAATCGCCTAAGAAAACAACGGCCCAGATTGGCGCCGGGATTGTTTCCTTGGTGGTTTCGGCCATCGGGCGCGAACTCCTGCGCCGTCCCAAACTGGTGGGCGGCTCAGGCGCCTTCGTGGTCGTCTTCGGTTTTGTCGCCGCCAACGCGCTCTGGTACCAGCCGGGCGTTCACCCGTCTCCTTTCCTGCGTACCCGCGATGCGGCAAACCCGAACGGCATTGCCGGTTATCGCGCGGCGGAGCCGCTCGGCACGCAGGGTCATGTCACGACCTTCCGCATAGAACGCCCCAGCGAAACCGAAACCGCACAGCAACCGGCGGCCGCAACGGCGACGCCCGCGACATCGGTTGCGGCGGAAAACCAGAAGCCGCAGCAGATCGTTGCCGATATTCAGGCCGAACTTAAAAAACGCGGGCTTTACGAAGGCGAGGCGGACGGCAAGATGGGACCGCGCACGGCTGCTGCCATCATGTTCTTCGAAGAAACGCTTGGCATGGAACAGACCGGCGAACCGACGACACGGGTGCTGGCGGCGCTCAGGATCGACGGCGCAACCGTCGCCGCAATCCCGAAGGATCGGCCTTCCGACGCCAACACCGGCGGCGGCGTTGAGATCGACCCGGTCGCGGCCGCAATCCGCAAGGCTGAAGCGCCTCGTCCCAAGGCCGAACCGGTCTCCTTGAACAGCGCTGCCGCCGCTTCAAAGCCGGTGAGCCGCGATCTGATTGCAAAGATCCAGCAGGGACTGATCAATATCGCCTATGCCGATGTGAAGGTGGACGGTGTGGCCGGCGAGCAGACCCGCAACGCCATCCGCCATTTCGAAAAACACTACCGCCTGCCGGAGACCGGTGAACCGAGCGAAGCCGTGCTGAAGAAGCTGAAATCGATCGGGGCGCTTTAGGGGACTGGGTCTCAACTCTCCCCATTCCTGTGACGAGCGCAGGAACGAGGAAAGAAGAGAGCATAACAACACGGACAGGCAGCGGCCTGCCGCCTCCATCGAAAGCACCCCCAATGCGCCTCAAATCCGAAATCTTCGTATCAGCCCTTATCCGCCGCGTGTTTTCCACTGGTGGCTTTGCCGCTGTCGAAAAGAAGGGTGCGGAAGAGGCCGGCGCGATCTTCATCCGCCAGCGCCTTCGTGATGGCCGCGAAAACCTGTATGGACCCGCGCCACAGAGTTTTGCCGAGGACGAGGAAGTCCGGGCCGAACGCCGTTTCGAGACGCGTCTTGCAGGTGTGGAGGGGGAGGAAAGTGCTGCTCTTCTCGAAAGGGAGCGGCGCTTCGACAGCGATCTGTGGGTCGTCGAGATCGAAACGGACGAGATCGGCACTCTCCTGACGCTGGTGGACCAACCGAAGATTTAAAGCGTGCAGCAGCTTTGCACCCGGAATTGCTCCGGGCGAGGGGGGCCGCCTTAACCCTCACGTCCCCGTTCTGTGAATGACAGGTGCGCTGTGGTTCGGTCGTTCGCGGCCGTGGGTGTAGCTGTCGGCGCGCCGCCAGCTTTCCACCCGCTCTTCGCATTCAATGATTTCGAGGCGGTCGAGCATGGCCTCGGCGCGGCTCATGTCGCCTTCGGCGGCGGCAAGATGTGGATAGAAGCATTGCAATATGAAGGCGGCTTCGGAAAATTCCATGCCGAGCCCGATGAGGGTGGTGGCGAGCTGCGTGCCTGATATGTCGAGCATGATGCGCTCCGACAGCCAGTAGCTGGACGACAGCGAATCCGCCAGCGTCACCGCAAACTGCCGCGCATCACGCTCGCGCGCGAACCGCACGAGCAGCGCTTCCTGCACGTCACTCAGGCGGCGCAGGCCAAGAACGTCGCTTTCCGGGCGGCTGAGCTGATGCGCCATCCGTTTGATGCGCTGGCGCATTTCCTCTTCCACGGCGGTGGATTTGATCTGGGCGTCTGCCGGCTGCGCGCTGGCGGGCTCCGGCATGGCGGGAGGCGTCGCGTCATCGGGTCGCTTCAGGTCTTCCATGTGCCGCAGGCCGACAAGCGCGTCGATGACGGTCGGCGACAGGTCCTCGCGCCGCACGATGGCGCGCGCATGGGCGGCCCCTTGCGTGCGGGCAATGGTGATCAGCGTGTCGTCATCGAGGCACTTCGACGAAATCAGGAAGGGGGCGGCAATGGAAATCGGCTGGCAGGCGATGAAGAAGGCAACCGCCGAAGGCACGTTTGGATGCTGGGAAAGCGCTGCAATGGCTTCCCGCTTGGCCTCTTCGGTGGAAGCGTTGAAAAGCGGCATGAAAAGCTCGGCAAACTGCCGAAGGTCCGTTTTTGACGGATGGGGAACAGTCTCAAAATTCGTGACAGTGGCCATTAGCACCACATCTTTCTTCCTCACGGCTCTTGGCCTCTCAAGTTCTCGAAACCGGTCGGTCAACGCACTACCCAACAAAAACGCAAACACAATATCGGTTCAAATTAGAGCAAATCCGTTGACACCCTGTTAACTATGGGGGGTGGCAAGCGTTATTGTGCGTTTATCAACAAGGAAATTTTAAAACCTTCGTGACGGACAAAACGTCATGGAACCTTGCCGTCTCGCCTTTGTTTTCAACGGGTGCAGCTTTATGAAGGATAAGTTGGCGCCCGGCGATTAGGGTTAACGGATCATTAACCTCTGTCTGTTTCTAATTTCATGGGCAGTATTAGGATTCCATGTTATTCTGATTGATAGAATAATTTCGAAAATGGCATGCCGAAGCCTTGATATGCGCACGACACCTTGCAAAATCGCCATCGATTTTTGGGTCGTGCGAAAACCAGTCTGTGGGCTGGATTATGCGCAATGTGATGGTGATGAAATTCCCGACGCAAGACGAGGCTTGCGCGGTTCCCATGGGCAACATTGACTCCCGAAGAGGAGACGAGCATGGCAGTTATTATTCCAATCGCCGAAGCCCGACGAAGCCTGCGCCCGGCCGGAATGTCCGGCAAGGTTATGGGCCCGGCAAAGGTCGTGCTGTTTACCGGCGTGCGTTATGAAAAACGCGATACGGAACCGGCTGGCAAGGATGCGCGCAAGCGCAAGCCCGCACCGGAAACCGCCTTCAAATCCTGATTACGCTTGGTTGACCGGCGCTATTTCCACGGTGTCGGCTGACATTTCGCCTCGTTCAGGAACCGTTCCGCTTCTTCCCCGAAGCTCGGCTGCGGCACCATGGTCCGCAACACCACATACCCTTCCGTCTGATCCGATTCCGCCAGAATGGCCTGTGAGAGCGATGGCGGCTGCGCCTTGCGAATGGCCGCGATCTGCACAGAATCCGCCACCAGAATATCCATCACCCCGCCTGCGGACGTGCGGTCGTTCATGCTGAACACCTCGTTCGACGCCTTGTCGTAAACCGCGACCGACCAGAAGGGCACCGCGCCGATGGCCGTCAGCCTGACGGGCTTTTCCTCGATATTGAAGGTGCAGACGGCAACCCGCATGAAGGGATCGCCGCTTCCCAGTATCTTTTTCTCCGTCGTTTCTTCGAGAAGATGAAACTGATGCGGCTTACCTTCCGCCAAGGCGCGGGTATAGGCGTCGCGATTGCTGAAATGCGGTATCGCCAGAAGAATGACGACATGCAGCACGGCGGCGGCGACAAGGCCGGTGAGGATGGCGAGCAGGGTCCTAAGCATTGCCACACCCCAGCTTGCGGATTTGCGGCATGGCGATGTCGATAAGGCCGGAACTGCCGGCAACCGGCGTGTCGAGCAGCGTCATGACCAGCTTGAATGTCTGCCCCTGCGGCACAGCCAGCCAGTTATAGGTCTGGGCATCGGGTGCAATGGTGATGTCGATGCCGCCATCGGCGCTGCGCAACAGCGTGCGCGAATTGAGCGCAAAGGGTCGTCCGGCATCTTCCGCCAGAACATTGCCCTGCTGGTCTGCGGTATAGAGCGTCCAGAACCGTGAGGGCGGCACGGCGCCCGCCAGCTGGTAACGGCATTCGCCGGTCAGACGCTGGCCGTCGCTGTCGACGGAGGCGGTGAAGGCCAGCCCCTCGGCCGTTCCATAAAGCAGCTTGCCGGCATCGGCGCGGTGCGACTTGGCGTAGGGATCGGCCTCGATCGTCTGCGCTTCCGGAAAGGCATCCCATGAGCCGATGCGGATCGAGCCGAAGCCGGATGTCGCCTCAAGTGCTGCCAGCGTCGCGGCAATGCCGCCGCCAAAGGCGATCAATAGGGCGATGCCGACAAGGAATGGAACTCGAAACACGCTGTTTTCCCGTTTTTGAACAGGTCGAGGACTATCACTGATTCCCTGTTTGGAAAATGGTACGCCTTGTTTAGTCTTGATGGAAATGACCAGAAGAGGGATTCCACCATGTCGCGACAAGCCGCCATCGACCACGCCACCCGCTTTTTCGACGATGGCAGGTTCGAGCAGGACTTGGCGCGGCGCGTTTCGCTGCGCACCGAAAGCCAGGATAAGGCGCGCGGTGCCGAGCTGGCGCTCTATCTGGAGCGCGAAATGCAGCCCGCTTTCACCGCCATGGGGTTTTCCTGCACGATCCTGCGCGACCCGGCGGCGGATTTGCCGTTTCTGATCGCCGAACGTTTCGAGGGTGAAAATCTGCCGACCGTGCTGGGTTATGGCCACGGCGATGTGGTGCGTGGTCTTGATGACGGCTGGGCAGAAGGCCTTTCGCCTTTCGTGATGTCCGAGCGCAATGGCAGGTGGTACGGGCGCGGCACCGCCGACAACAAGGGGCAGCATTCGGTCAACATGGCGGCGCTGAAAGCGGTGCTGGAGACGCGTGGAAGACTTGGGTTCAACGCCAAATATCTGATCGAGATGGGCGAGGAGAGGGGTTCTCCCGGCTTGAGGGAAGTTTGCCGGGACTATAGCGAGCGGCTGAAAGCCGATCTTCTGATCGCCTCCGACGGCCCGCGCCTGAATGCGGAGCGGCCGACCGTTTTTCTCGGTGCGCGCGGCGGCATTACCTTCGATCTGGTGATCGAGGCGCGGGAAGGCGGCCATCATTCCGGCAATTGGGGCGGGGCGCTGTCCAATCCCGGCGTCCAGCTGGCGCATGCCATGGCAAGCCTCGTTGGCCCATCCGGGCAGATCCGCGTGCCCGAACTGGTGCCCGAAGAGCTGCCGCAGGCCGTGCGTGACGCGCTTGCCGATTGCGAGATCGATGGCGGCCCGGATGGTCCGAAAATCGATCCTGACTGGGGCGAGCCCGGCCTTTCCACCGCCGAACGTGTGTTCGGCTGGTGCGCGCTGGAGGTGCTGGCCTTCGAGACCGGCAATCCGCGAGCGCCCGTCAATGCCATTCCGCCACGGGCATGGGCGCGGCTGCAATTACGCTTCGTTGTCGGCATCGATCCGGAAGCGGTGCTGCCCGCCATCCGCCGCCATCTCGACCGGCAGGGGTTCAGCATGGTTCGGATCGTACCCGCCGGCGACGAGATTTTCCGCGCCACGCGGCTTGATCCGCAGGACCCATGGGTCGGCTTCACGCTGAGTTCCATGGCCCGCACGACGGGCAAGAAACCGGCACTTCTTCCCAATCTGGGTGGCTCGCTGCCCAACGATATCTTTGCCGATATACTGAAACTGCGCACCATCTGGGTGCCGCATTCTTATCCCGGCTGCTCGCAGCATGCGCCGAACGAACATCTGCCGAAGGAGATTGCCCGCGAGGCGCTTGCCATCATGGCCGGGCTTTACTGGGACCTTGGAGAGGGAGATACCCCTCCGCTTTAAGCGCCCATGACCAGCTTGAAGGCGATGGCCCACATGGTGAAGGCGATAACCCCTTCGAGGATGCGCCAGGCGGACGGCTTTTCGAAGATCGGGCGCAGCCAGCGCGCGCCGTAACCCAGCGAAAAGAAGAACAGCAGGGAGCCGGTGGCGGCACCCGCCGCGAAGGTTTTTTCAAAGCCGGGAAATTGCGTGGAGATGGTGCCGAGCAACACGACGGTATCGAGATAGACATGTGGGTTGAGAAAGGTCAGCGCCAGGCAAATGGCAAGCGTCTGCCACAGGCTCGCCTCCCGCCTTTCCGCCACCGAAAGCACCTCCGACGAACGGAGGGCCGAATGTAGGCTTTTCGCGCCATACCAGATGAGAAACGCCGCACCGGCATACCGCATGATGGGATCGAGCGCCGGCATGACGGCGCTTATCCGCTGAAAACCGAAGACGCCGACGGTGATCAGCAGCGCATCAGAAATTGCGCAGGTGGCACAGACGGCAAAGACATGGGAGCGCGCCAGCCCCTGCTTCAGAACGAAAGCATTCTGCGCGCCAATGGCAACGATGAGGCTGAGACCCATCGTCAGGCCGGTGAAGAAGATCTGAATGTCCATGTGCTGGCTGCTGCCTTTTGTCTCTGCCTGTGCGGATGGATGATGCCACCGCTTCCAGACCGAGTGCTTTGATATTTCCCTCACATGGTTTAATCAAATTAAACAAACTCAGTTCAAGTAAGTAAAACTAATGACGGGCAAAAACTATGCGACAGGGCGATTTCATGTGCGGGCACCTCGCCTCTTCCCTCATTCCTGTGACAAGGACAGGAATGAGGGAAGAGGAGAGTGCTACTGCTACTGCCCGGACGCTTCCCGCCAACCACGCCCATATCAATCTTTACAAGGAGGCCTGTGATGCTGGACTATCCTTCCATGCGCGCCGTGGCGCTCGTGGCCCAGACTGGCAGCTTTGAGAAGGCGGCACAGGTGCTGTGTGTCACGCCCTCGGCCGTTTCCCAGCGTATCAAGCAGCTGGAGGAGCGCCTCGGCGTGGTGCTGATAGTGCGCGGTAATCCTTGCGTGGCGACGGAAAAGGGCGAGTGGCTCTGCCGGCACATGGACCATGTCGGCATGCTGGAAACCGAACTGTTCCGGCAGCTTCCGGTTCTTTCGGAAGCGGGCGCGGCGGCAGAGCGTGTCACACTCAACATTGCCACCAATGCCGATAGTCTCGGCACATGGTTTCTCGACGCGGTTTCGAAATTCACCGGTGGCAGCGACTATCTCGTCAACATTGCGGTGGACGATCAGGACCATACGGTGGAATGGCTGCGCGGCGGCAGGGTGCTCGCCGCCGTCACCGCCCATGCCAAGCCTGTGCAGGGCTGCCGGGTCTTGGCTCTCGGTGTGCTCAGATATCACGCAACCGCCAGCCCGGCTTTCATGGCGCGCTATTTCTCCGATGGCGTCACGCCCGCCACGCTTGCCCGCGCGCCGGGGCTCACCTTTAACCAGAAGGACAGGCTGCAGGCCAGCTGGATCAAAAAAGCGCTGGGTGAGGATATATCCTATCCCACCCACTGGCTGCCCTCGACCGACGGTTTCGTGAAGGCAAGTCTTGCCGGCATGGGCTGGGGCCTTAACCCGGTGCAGCTGGTGGGAGAGCACCTTCAGGCGGGGCGGCTTGTGGAAGTCGTTCCCGGCACGCCGCTCGATATCCCGCTTTACTGGCAGGTCAATCGGCTCGCCGCTGAACGCCTCGGCACGCTCACCGCCCATGTGGTGGAAACAGCACGGGCGGCGCTTCTTTCCTGAGGCAGATCAAATAGTCTGCCATTCGCTCCAGTTCAACACGCGCGGAATCTGCGGTTTTGCTTCGCCGCCAAGAAACGCGATATATTCCAGCGAGTGGCCGTCGGGATCCTTGAAATAGACGCTGGCTGCCGGCATCCATGGAAAGACGACGGGCTCGTCGATCTCGTTTTCGCCGTCAAAACCGAGCGGCGTTACGCCGTTCCGGCGTAGATAGTCCGGTGCGGCGAGAAGCTGATCAAAATCGACGCTGAAGGCGATGTGCAGTCTCATATTGATGGGTGCGGACTGGATGGACCATAGGCCAAGCATCGAATGCCCACGTTCGCCGGTCCAGAAGAACGCCACATTCCGTTCAGGGAATCGTTGTGCCAGCTCCAGACCGACAACATTACGATAAAACTCAACCGAGCGTTCCAGGTTCGAAACCGTCAAATGCGTCTCGAACAATGCTTTTACTTTCACCATTTCCTGTCCTCAATTGCCTTAGCGCTGCGCCTTTCGGGCATTCGCTTTCTTGCAACCGGACTGTGCAACCTCAACCATGATTGAGGTCAAGCACCAAATGTGGATTTTTCTAAAGCCGAGTGCAGGCAGCAATCTGGAGGGAAAAACGCCTTCATTATGAGCCAAGGTTGCCAAGCCGTCACCGCCGGGCCGCATCCCCCGGGCCATCCCGCAATGACGCATCCGCAACCTTTTGCGTCGTGACGGTCAAAGGCGCGGCTTCCTTCATCTTCTTGGCGATGGAACGGATGACGCGGGTTGCTTCGGCTGAGAGCGAGCGTGGGCGGGTGAGTGCCGGCATGGCGGGTGCAGCGGTGGCGGATGCAGCAGCTACCTGGGCCGAAGGCTGCGGGCGCGCGCCTGTCGGCAGCGGGTTCTGGATGCCGGGAATGGGGCGCAGCTCCATGCCTTGATGGGCGTAGTCCATAAGCCGCTTGAAGGTCATGGCGGGAAGCGCGCCGCCGGTCATGTTGTTCATCGGCGTGAAATCGTCGTTTCCGAACCAGACCGCCGTGGTGTAATTGCCGGTGAAGCCCACATACCAGGCGTCGCGGTAAGCCTGCGACGTGCCGGTCTTGCCGCCGGAAACGATGCCGTTTTCAAGCGCGCCGCGCCGGGCCGTTCCCATCACGGGAATGGTGACAAGCATCTGGTTCATCTTCGAATTGGCCTCTTCGGAAAGCACCCGCTTGGCGGGTTCCTCGTCACGGCCGAAATCGTAGAGAACCTTGCCCTCGTAATCCAGCACCTGCTCGATGCCGTGGCGGCGCGATTGCATGCCATCGGCCGGGAACACGGCATAGGCCGTCGCCTGATCGAGAACCGTCAGTTCCGATGTGCCGAGCGGAATGGTCTTGTCGCTGCGCAGCGGCGTGGCGACGCCCATCGCCTTGGCGGTGTCGACGATCACCTGCGTGCCGAGCACGTCTTTGGCGAGACGCACCGGCACGGTGTTGTAGGATTTGGCAAGCGCCACCTGCAACGTCACCTTGCCGGCGTAGGAGCGGCCATAATTCTGCGGCGACCAGCCGCGCCAGGTCACGGGCGCGTCGGAAATCAGCGTCTCCGGCTTCATGCCCTTTTCCATGGCGGCCGAGTAGGTATAGACCTTGAAGGAGGATCCCGGCTGGCGCAGCGCCGCCGTTGCGCGGTTGAACTGGCTTTCGCCGTAGTCACGCCCGCCGACCATGGCGCGCAACGCGCCGCCGTTTTCGATCATCACCATCGCGCCCTGCTTGACGCGGTAGCCCTCGCCATACTCGCGCAGCTCCATTTCCATCGCCTGCTCGGCTGCCTGTTGCAGCCCGGTATCGATGGTGGTGCGCACGACGACGGTATGGTCCTTGAACCTGCCCTGCGCCGCCAGCCGCTGTACCTCGTCAAACGCCCAGTCGAGGAAATAATCCGGGGCCTTCACATCGGCGCGGTCGATGACGGTGGCTGGATTGCGCCGCGCGCCGATCACCTGACCCTCGGTCATCAGCCCGCTCTGCACCAGGTTGGAAAGCACGGTGTTGGCGCGCGCACGTGCGGCGGGCAGGTTGACATGCGGTGCGTATTTGGCCGGCGCCTTGAACAGGCCGGCGAGGATGGCGGATTCGGCAAGCGTGACATCGGTCAGGTTCTTGCCGAAGTAAAATTGCGCCGCCGCTGCCGCCCCGAACGTGCCGCCGCCCATATAGGCGCGGTCGAGATAAAGGCTGAGGATTTCCTTCTTCGACATGTTGGCCTCGAGCCACAGCGCGAGGAAGGCTTCCTTGATCTTGCGCTCCAGCGAGCGCTCATTGGTAAGGAACAGGTTCTTGGCAAGCTGCTGCGTCAGCGTCGAGCCGCCCTGCACCACGCCGCCGGCGCGGGCATTCTCGCTCATGGCGCGTGCAAGGCCGATGAAATCGATGCCGAAATGGTCGAAGAAGCGCCTGTCTTCGGTGGCCAGAACCGCCTTGATGAAATGATCCGGCATCTGGTCGATCGGGACGGAATCCTCATGGATGATGCCGCGATGGCCGATGGTGTTGCCGTAACGGTCAAGGAAGGTCACGGCAAAATCACCGCGATAACGCCAGTCCTTCTTGGTCTCCTCAAAGGCGGGCATGGCAAGCGCCAGAAGAACGACACAGCCGGCCGTTCCGAAGGTCAGCGCGTCGCATGTCAGGTTGACGAGAAGCTTCTTCCAGCCGCGCACATGCAGTTTGCGCGAGGCAATGGTGACGTCTTCCCAGAAATCCACCAGCCTTGCCGCAGCCGTCCACAGGCCGGAGTCGATAAAGCTATCGATTCTCAGCAGGATGTGCCGCTTTTTGCGACCGTTTTTATCGTCTTTTTCTTCCTGCACCTGGCGATGTTTTCCTGTTCAACGCAACGCGGATTGTCGATGTTTCTGCGCTTCATCCAATTCCGGACGCAAAACCATGACATGGTTCTGCTGGAATTGCTTGACGCGGCGGCCTCTCGCGGGTCAATGACCCATTGCCACTCGCCAAAATGCTAAAATATCGTACAAACCAGCCCTTGGCGATACGATATTAAGGATTAGGGATCGGTTAAACCTTGCCCTCCACGAGATCAAAATGGAACGGAAATGTTAACGATGAATGACGCGCCGTTCTGGAAAACCAAATCACTGGAAGAGATGAGTGGCCAGGAATGGGAAAGCCTGTGCGACGGCTGCGGCCTGTGCTGTCTGAACAAGCTGGAAGATTGGGACACCGGCGAAGTGGTGTTCACGTCGGTCCGCTGTCAGCTGCTTGACGGTGAAAGCTGTCGGTGCTCCGACTATGAGAACCGCCGCGCCACCGTGCCGGACTGTATCCAGCTTGATTTGAAAAAGGTGCACGAAATCGGCTGGCTGCCGCCCACCTGCGCCTACGCGCTGGTGCGCGATGGCAAGGATCTGTACTGGTGGCACTATCTCGTCTCCGGCGACGTGAACACGGTGCATCAGGCTGGCATTTCCGCGCGCGGCCGCACCGTCAACGAGCTGGACGTGGAGGTTGACGATTTCGAGGATTATGTGGTGGACTGGCCGCTCACAGTGGGTGAGACGGCGGGCGAAAAAGAGAATAGCTGACGGAAGTCGCCAATTTTCGTGTTGGTCCTATTCCTGCCCCATCGTTTTCTTAAGGCATGTTTCGGAATAACGGTATGCCTGAAACAAGGGCCGCCGTTCATCCATTCCTGCATATGATCCGCAGAATGCGGACGAGGGACATCAAAACGCATGCGCTATCGGCTGCCCGCCATCGTTCTTTCGTGCATTGCCCTTCAGGGTATTCTGCCGCTTTCCGCCTCCGCCCAGCAATCGCAGGCTTTTGAATGCACGCTGGTCACCTCCATCGAGACCGGCGCTGTCATCAACCAGCAGGGCGCCTGCGATCAGCGCGTGGCGCCGGCCTCCACCTTCAAGGTGCCGTTGGCTCTGATCGGTTATGACGCCGGCATCCTGCTGGATGACAAGACCCCCGCATGGGACTGGAAACCCGGCACGGAGGCCCGCGCGCAGGACCGCAAGACGGTTGATCCGACCATATGGGAGCAGGATTCGGTGCTGTGGTATTCGCGCGAACTCACCCGCCGCCTCGGCCCGGAAAAATTCGCCGCCTATGTCAAACGTCTGGGTTACGGCAATGCCGATGTATCCGGTGAACCCGGCAAGAATAACGGTCTCACCCATTCCTGGCTCGGTGCTTCCCTGACCGTTTCCCCGGTCGAGCAGGTGGGCTTCATCCGCCGCCTTCTGGCCGGAAATCTCCCGGTTTCGCGCGACGCGCAGGCAAAGACGCGGGCGATCGTGCCGGTGTTCGATGCGCCGGAGAGCTGGAGCGTGCACGGCAAGACCGGCACGGGCTTCATGCGCGACGAAAAAGGCAACCCCGACCGCAGCCGCCCCTTCGGCTGGTTTGTTGGCTGGGCGGAGCGCGAAGGCCAGCACATCGTCTTCGCAAGGCTTCGCGTTGCCGACAAGCCGTCGAGTGAACCGCTCGGCCCCGCAGTGCGCGACGCCTTCCTGCGCGATATTGCCCGGCTGGCAGTGCACAGATGATTACACGGCTGGCCAGCCCCAAGGAAAAGCGGACATGGCGGATGCCTCCAACGATGTGATCAAGCTCTACACCGACCATGGGGTTGATTTCGACAGGCTGCGCGGTCGCTCCCTCGCCGAAAAACCCTGGCTGGATCGGTTCACGTCGCTTTTGCCGCAGGGCGGATCCATCCTCGATATCGGCTGCGGTTCAGGCGAGCCGATTGCCGGCTACTTCATCGGCAACGGATATGACGTGACCGGCATCGATACGTCATATCCCATGATAGAAATTTGCCGCACCAGATTTCCGGAAAAGCGCTGGGTGGTCGCCGATATGCGTGAACTCGTGTTGAGTTGCCGCTTCGACGGGTTGATTGCCTGGCATAGTTTTTTCCATCTGAAGGCCGACGATCAGCGCCGCATGTTCGGTATTTTCCGGCAGCACGCCAATGACGGCGCCGCACTGATGTTCACGGCCGGGCCGGGACACGGGGAAGCGACGGGGACCCTTCAGGGAAAACCGCTTTACCATGCCAGCCTCGCTCGCGAAGAATATGAAAGCCTGCTTGCCGCGCACGGGTTTCGACTTCTCGACCACATCGTCAACGATCCTGATTGCGGTGGGGCGACGATTTATCTCGCCAGACGTGTGGCGGCGTAATCATTGAATTCAGAGCTCTGCCAGGCACTCACGATTGTGTGTGCGATAAAAAATGTCCTTATCCCTTGACCTTCCCATGATGGGAATCCTTACATAGTAGCCATAAACGGGCGAAAGTCGCCCCCAGGGAAGTGGCATCATGAATATCGGACAGGCTTCGGATGCATCCGGCGTTTCCGCCAAGATGATCCGTTATTACGAACAGATCGGCCTCATCACCCCCGCCGCCCGCACCGGCAACAACTACCGGGTCTATGGCGAGCAGGACGTGCATAATCTTCGCTTTATCAAGCGGGCGCGCACGCTTGGCTTCTCGCTGGAGGAGACCGAAACGCTCCTGAAACTCTGGCAGGACAAGAGCCGCGAGAGTTCGGCGGTGAAGGACATTGCGCTCGGCCATATCGCCGATCTCGAACAGAAGATTGCCGAGATGAAGGGCATGGTGAAGACCCTGTCCCACCTTGCCCATTGCTGCGGCGGCGACCACCGGCCGGATTGCCCGATCCTCGATGATCTAGCGGCAGGCGTCGAAAAGGCCGCCCACAAGCCTGCGAAGGCCCACTGACGGCCGCATCCCGCCCCGCCGCCAGTCCCTAAACCTCGTCGAACGCACCGCCTTCGCGCGAGGGATTGCGGTCGATCACGCGCTCTTCCGCGTCATCGGGAAGGGCCTCGTCGCTTTCCTGATAGGGGTCGTCCTCGCTCTCGGCCTCTTCTTCCTCGATTTCATGTTCGATGGACTGCGGAATTTCTCCCTTTGCCGGAAGGGCGTCGATATCGAGATCGAGCAGTTCCTCGTCCATGGCGTCTTCGTTGAGAGGTGTGATTTTCTTGCGGTCCATGGTGGTATCCTTTCTGTCTGGTCATTGCGCAAACGACCGGGGAGGCAGAGGGTTCCTGATGCCTGCAAGTTCGCTCGAGCGGAATAGGTGAAAAGGCGCCTTGACCTCAATGGTGCTTGAGGTTCTAGTTTGCCCGCCGTATCGCAAGAATGGAAAGGATACGGCTTTGACGAGTATGGAAATGACGGAGAAAAATAGCTGGTCGGAATTGCTTGGTGGGGCGAACCTCTCGCTTCTGACCGTCATTTCCTCCGGTATCGGCCTGCATGCCTTCAACCAGTTTGCAGTAGTCACGGCCCTGCCGGTCGCGGTGCGCGAGATTGGCGGAGCGGCGTTCTATAGCTGGGCCTACAGCCTCTATTTCGTCGGTTCCGTGGCAGGCGGTGTCACCGCCGTTCTGTTTCGCGAGCGTTTTGGCGCACGCAGCGTTCTATTCCTATGCTGCCTTATCTTTTCCTTCGGCTCCGTCATGTCGGCGCTCGCCGACAGCTTTTTATGGGTCGTCATCGGCCGGGCGTTGCAGGGACTTGCCGATGGCCTGATCGTGGCCGTGTGTTACAGCCTCATACCTGCCGGCTTTCGCTCGGCTCTACTGCCGAAGGTCTTTGCCATCGAGGCGGCCATCTGGGCGGTCGCGTCCTTCGTCGGGCCGCTCACCGGCGGGTTTGCCACGGAGCACATCTCCTGGCGCGCCACATTCCTGCTGTCTGCGCCGCTGATCGTGCTGCTGCTGGCCTATACGGCGATTGCGGTCTCGGCAGAACGGTCGGTCGCGACCTCGCGCAAGCCGATGGTGCCGCTGCTCCTTTGCCTCGTCGGCGCATTGGCTTTCTCCGCACCCTCCGCCTTTGAGGATGCCGGTCTGCGCATCATGTCGCTGCTGGTTGGTGCGGCACTGTTGTGGGCGTCGCTGAAGGCGGGCACCCAGCCTTCCACCGGCCTGTTCCCCAAGGATTCCTTCCGGTTGAAAACGGTACTTGGCAGCGGTTTCTGGGTGCTGTTCCTGATGTCCTATGCCCATGCACTCGGCAGCGTCTATCTCGCTTATGTCGCCATCAATCTCTGGCACCATGAGCCGACCTTCGCTGGTTTTATTGTCGTGACGATGCCGCTTGCCTGGAGCTTCGTGGCAATGCTGATCGGCAGCCTGCGTTCGGGCCGCCTGCGGCAGCTTTGCCTGCATTACGGACCCTACCAGATGGTGCCGGGCTGTGGGCTGCTCGGGCTTGGGCTGGCGACGGGGAACTGGCCGGAAATGCTGATCGGGCAGATATTGATCGGTTCAGCTTTCGGCATGTCCTGGGCAGGCATCAGCCAGGCAGCCATGGAAGCCGCGCCGGAAGAGGAGCGCAAGATGACGGGCGCCCTGCTGCCTACGGTCGCGACGCTGGGTGCCGCGGCCGGTGCGGGCGCAAGCGGCACCGTCGCTGCCGCGAGCGATCTCGTTCTGCAGATCGATCGTGCGGATGTAACGATGCCGATGCTCTATCTCTATGGGCTGGGTGTCATCGTCTCGCTTCTGGCGATCCTGACAACCCGCGGCTTGCGAAGCGGACAGCGCTGACGCATCTGCGGCGTGTGTGCCGTTAAGACTGCGTGGTGGCGATGGTGATCGCCGCCAGATACACCACGAAAGCCATGATCGCGACTGCGCCAATAATGATGACGACACCCTTGCCCGCGCGTTTTTTCTCGGTCTTGTTTTCGTTGGCTTCTGTCGGAAACAGGATGGGATCGCGGGAATCGCTGATTTTTGTCATGCCGTTTCTCCTTTGAGCGTTTGCTGCTTATCAACAGCAGATCCGCCAAAAGGTTCCTCACGGACGCAGCGCCCAGCTGGTGGCGTGCACTACAGCCCCCGGCGCTGCCTTGAGGAGCGCTGAACGCACGGGCTCGAAACCCTCTATGCGTTTTGTCCCCACATACCGGCCCCGGTTGGCGAACACTTCGATGGATCCGTAGTCCAGAAAGACGCGGATGTGCGAGGCCCTTGCCCCTCTGGCGATATAGTGCGGCGAGGGGCCATCGCGTCCGTCCTCGTGGCGGATCCACAGGCCCGTTTCATCGGCGATGAGGCCCAGTGTGACCACGGGATGATCGAGCACCAACTCGAACGGTGTGCCGGGCGAAGCAAGCTCGATCAGCATCTCCACCGCACCGTTGATGAAGGTGACGCGCTCCCCGGCCGCCAGCCGCGTGCGATCGACAATATGGCTTCGCAGGCTTTCCGCCGCACCGATGGGCGGGGTCAGTAGCTCGCCGTTCGAATAGTGGATCCGGCGCGGCAGCGTCATGGATGTCGGGAAATCGATCTCCGGATTGGCATCCGCCCAATTTGCGAGCCAGCCGATGCCGATGATGCTGTCGCCATCCAGAAACGCCTGGAAGGCGTAATTGTCGGTGCCGAAATCCAGCTCCTGCCCAAATTCTTTGGTGAAGACCTTGCCGTCGAACCAGCCGACATCGGCCATGGTCAGGTTCTTGCGGCCGGTTTCAGGGTCTTCGGAATGCATCAGCCCATAGACCAGAACCCAGCGCGTGGATCGGGCATTGGCCGGGCCGTCGAGCGGCAGAAGGCAGGGGCATTCAATGGCAGTGGTCTTGTAGCGCGTTTCCACCCAAAGCTTGCCCACATAGGTCCAGCCTGACGCCGCCGTCGGGTCCAGCGTCTCGTAAAGCAGGATGACGCCGCCACCGTCGCTCTGACTTCCGAGCAGCATTTTCCAAAGTCCATCCGGGCCGCGAAAGACGTAAGGATCGCGGAAATCCGGCGTCAGCCCCTGTCCGTCCGGGCGATGGCCGAGAATGACTTCGGCCTGTCCGGCCATGATGAGATCGGAAGAAGTGGCGGTGAGCTGGATCTGCTGTTCGGGAGTGCGATCCTGCACCTGCTCGGTGAAGAACACGCGGATGCCTGAACCTTCGACCAAAGGAATTGTCGAGCCGGAATAAGCGCCGCCGCGCTTGTCCGGCCGCGTCGTCAGATCCTCGGAAGGGAAGAGGAAGATCGGCAGATGCCGCCAGCGCAGGTAGTCGGAGGAAACCGCGTGGCCCCAATGCATGGTGTTCCAGCGCAGACCGTGTGAATAATGCTGGTAGAACAGATGCGGCCGGCCTTCGAACCGGCCAAAGCCGTTCGGATCGTTCATCCAGCCGAAGGGCGGGCGGAAGTGGTAGCTGTCAGGCAGTTCCGGTGCGGCATTGTCCGGCTTGGTATGGACGACGGTTATGCCGGTTTCCAGCACGTCGGCGGCGGTGAACCAGTAGATGACGGAAACGGCGGTCGTGACAGTATCGTAGCTCAGTTCCACATGGCCGCCGCCGAAGACCTGATAGATTCTAAATCCGAACTCTTCCGTGTTGAGGCTTGAAACCTCAGCGAATTTTCCATTCGCATTGGAAAAGGAGACGGCGCCGGGTTCCGCCGGTTTTTTCGCCTTCAGCCATACATGGAAAGTGGCGTTAACAGGCAGATCGGTGTGCAGGATGCGGATTGCGCTTTCCGGCTCGGCGGCTACGGCTTCAACGACGGTCATTCCCGTTCCTTTCGTTGCGGCTACTTTGGTTCAGGAAACGCAACGAATGGGACGAAAGAAAGTTCAACCGCCAGAGGTTTCGCCGTCGCCAGCCTCGTATTTGCCATCCAGCTCGAACACCAGCCCGTCTGGATGATAGAAGGTGCGGCCTTCGCCGGAGAAGTAAGCCGCAACGATCTTGTTGGTCAGCCGCGAGCCGAAACCCGTACGCGTCGGCGTCCTGACCGCAGGTCCGTCCGTCTCGCGCCAGCGCAGTTCGAAGCGGTCATCCTCGTCCAGCGTCCAAAAGATTTCGATTTTGCCGCTCTCGTTGGAAAGTGCGCCATATTTCATCGCGTTGGTGGCCAGTTCATAAATGGCCAGAGACAGGCCCAGCGCCTGTTGCGGCGCGATTTCCATGTCCGGTCCGGAAATCGTTACGCGCGCCTTGTCGTCGAGATGCGGATAAACGGACTCGCGGACAAGCGCGGAGATGCTGGCACCCTTTCCCGAAGCATGAATGAGGTTCTGGGCGTTGCCGAGTGCTGCGATACGTCTTTTGATGGTGTCGCGCGCATCCTCAAGCGTCTGCGAATGGCGCAGGGTGGCGCTGACGACCGCCGTGGTGATCGCCATCGTATTCTTGACCCGGTGGACGAGTTCGCGCCGCAGAAGATCCTCCCGGCTGCGGCTCTGCACCGCTCCGGTCGTGTCGACGGCTATGTCTATCAGCCCTGCGATCTTGCCCTGGTCGTTGTAAAGCGGGCTGTAGGAAAAGGTC
Organism: Rhizobium sp. Root491; assembly: GCF_001427205.1. Classification (NCBI taxonomy): domain Bacteria; kingdom Pseudomonadati; phylum Pseudomonadota; class Alphaproteobacteria; order Hyphomicrobiales; family Rhizobiaceae; genus Rhizobium; species Rhizobium sp. Root491. The sequence continues at coordinate 543,559 of NZ_LMFF01000001.1, read as the reverse complement.
CAGTAGGTGTCTTCGGGGTAGCCGTTGCGGTCCATGACGAGATGCATGTCCTCGGCGAACGTGCCCTTGCCGGAGAGTGCCTGATCAACGAAGGGTTTCACATCGTTCCAGACATCGGACCAGATGATGTGAAACGGCTTGCCGAGCGCACCCTCTTCCTTCAGCCCAAGAAACGGGCGGTAGGCGTCGTTGTAGACGATGTTGAGGTCAGGCCCCCAGAACAGACAGATTGCATGGCCTTGCTTGAGGATCATCTGCACGGTGGTTTTGAGTGATACCGGCCATGTCTCTATCGGCCCCGTGCTTGTCGACGCCCAGTCGAAGCGGCGGATGGCCTCGCCCATTTCACTGTCGTCATAGGGGAAATCTGGCACGAATTTATCCTGCTTGCATTGCGGCTCATTCATTGGATGTTTGTATGTTCAAATATACCTATAGTTCAAATTGATTTTTCCAAACTCCGCTGCGGCTTCCCGTAATTGTGGCTATTCACCCCTCGCAACCGGGCGGAAAAAGGGCCATATCAGGTAAAAGCAGGGAGTTTACCCGTGATCAGATTCGACAATTCCTATGCCCGCCTGCCGGAAAGGTTCAGCGCCGCCGTCTTGCCAACGCCGGTGAAGGCGCCACGCCTCATCGCCTTCAATCGCGCGCTGGCAGACGAGCTTCTTCTCGACGTCTCAGGCCTCGACGACGACAGGCTGGCGGCGATCTTTTCCGGCAATGTGGTACCGCAAGGGGCCGAGCCGCTGGCGATGGCCTATGCCGGCCACCAGTTCGGCGGTTTCGTGCCGAAGCTCGGCGATGGTCGTGCCATTCTTCTCGGTGAAGTCATCGACAAACACGGCAAACGTCGGGATATTCAGCTGAAGGGCTCCGGCCCGACGCCGTTTTCGCGAAGGGGCGACGGGCGCGCGGCGCTCGGCCCGGTACTACGCGAATATATCGTCTCCGAGGCAATGTTCGCGCTCGGCGTTCCCGCGACAAGGGCGCTCGCCGCCGTCCTGTCCGGTGACAGGGTGCAGCGCGAGGTGGGTCTGCCGGGCGGGGTTTTCACCCGTGTTGCGGCAAGCCATATCAGGGTCGGCACCTTCCAGTTCTTCGCCGCGCGCGAGGATGATGAGGGGATCAGAAATCTCGCGGATTATGTGATTGACCGCCACTATCCCGAAGTGAAAAACGCGGACAATCCCTATCTCGCCCTGTTGCAGGGCATCGCTCAGAGGCAGTGCGAACTCATCGCCCGCTGGATGATGGTTGGCTTCATCCACGGCGTGATGAATACCGACAATATGGCGATCTCCGGCGAGACGATAGACTTCGGTCCATGCGCCTTCCTTGACGAATACAACTCGAACAAGGTGTTCTCCTCCATCGACGCACAGGGGCGCTACGCCTTCAACAATCAACCGGGTATCGCCCAATGGAACATTGCAAGGCTGGCGGAATGCCTGTTGCCGCTGCTCGACCCTCAAGTGGAGAAAGCAGCCGAACTCGCAAACGCCGTGCTCGCTGATTTCGCCGCCGCGTTTCCCAAGCGCTGGCTTGCCGGCATGCGCGAAAAGCTTGGGCTGACGGGCGAAGAGGAGGGCGATATCGAGCTGGTGCAGGCGCTTCTTTCGCTGATGCAGGCATCGGAAGCCGATTATACGCTGACCTTCCGGCGTCTTTCTCACGCGGTAGAGGGCGATGCCGAGCCGTTTCGCGGCATGTTCATCGATATCGCGGCGGCGGATGCATGGCTGGCGCGCTGGCAGGAGCGGGCCGGGCGGGATGAAGTTTCTGCCTCCGAGAGGTCGCGGGCGATGCTCGCCGTCAACCCGGCCATAATTCCCCGCAACCACCGCATCGAGGAACTGATCGAGGCGGCGGTGGAAGACGGCGATTTCGAACCGTTCCACGCCATGCTGGCGGCGATTGCCACGCCATTTGAGGAACGGCCGGACAATTTCGTCTACATGCAGCCGCCGATGAGCGATGAGAAGGTGTTTCGGACCTTTTGCGGGACGTGATTTGGGAGAGGCATTCCGCCGCTCGTCGTCATGCTCGGGCCTGTCCCGAGCATCTGCGACCTATCGATTTCGTGAGACGTTAGATCCTCGGGACAAGCCCGAGGATGACAGTGTCGGGGCCGATTGCTCCCCTTAACTCACCCAACCCGGGCCAGCGGCTCATGCGCGCCGTAATATCTTCCAAACCGGTTTTCCAGGAATTTCGGCAGGGCCACTTCTTCCTGCCGGACAAACCCCTTCTGCGGCAGGGCGCCTTCCGCAAGCAGATCGAGAACCGTGCAGATGCCGGCTGCGGTGGTGATCTGGATTGCGCTCATCATCCGGCCGGAAACGGGGCCGGCATAGACCTTATTGGCATAGGTTTCCTGCAGGAAACGGCCGTTGCGGGTGCCGCAGACGGTAACGAAGACAATGACCACGTCCTGCATGGTGCCGGGCAGGGCGTTTTCGAACAGGTCCTTCAGCACATCGCGGCGGTTGCGCAGGTTGAGGTCGTTCAAAAGCGCCTTCATGATCGCGACATGGCCGGGATAACGGATGGTGCGGTAATTCATCGTCCGCACCTTGCCTTCCAGCGTCGCACATAGCGTGCCGAGGCCGCCCGAGGTGTTGAAGGCCTCATATGTCACGCCGTCGAGCGAGAACTCTTCGCGCTCTTCCAGCGCCGGAACGGCGGTGAGGCGGCCTTCGACGATGGCTTCGCAGGGCTCGATATACTCGTTGATCAGCCCGTCCGTGCTCCAGGTAAGGTTGTAGTTGAGCGCATTGGACGGATATTGCGGCAGCGCGCCGACACGCATGCGCACGCTGTCCAGCTTGTCGAACCGGGCGGCAAGATCTGCGGCGACGATGGAGATGAAACCGGGGGCAAGGCCGCATTGTGGAATGAGCGCGGTCTCAGCCGTTTCCGCCAGTGCCTTGACCTTGCGGGTGGATTCGACGTCTTCAGTCAGATCGAGATAATGCGTGCCGACTGTAACCGCAGCTTCCGCAATGCCCGCCGTCAGGTGGAAGGGGGCAGCGGAAAGCACGGCAAACTTGCCTTTCAACAGCGCTTCCAGCGCCGGACGGTCGCCAATGTCGACGATTTCAGTGTCGACACGCTCATGCGCCGGCACATTCGTCAGCTGGTCTGCCGAGCGATCGGCAACCGTGATGCGATAATCGCCGGTGACAGCCAGCATCCAGGCGATGGCTGAACCGATATTGCCCGCGCCGATGACGACGATGTTTTTCATGTTTTTGTTCCCCGCAGTAAATTCATATGCCTCTGCGCACCGGATGCGCTTCATAGGCAGAATGCCAGCTTTTTTGGACGATTCGCAGCTTCACTATGTGCGGATAGCGGGTTAATATTGGACAATTAGACGACAGGATTGGTCATTATGACGATTGCCGACAAGGACCGGGCGCTGCTCGCCCTGCTTTCCGAAAACGCCCGCATGCCGGTGGCGGAACTGGCCCGCAAACTCGGCCTTTCGCGCACCACCGTGCAGGCTCGCATCGAGCGGCTCGAGGCCGAAGGGGTGATCGCCGGTTATGGCCTGAGACTTTCGGAAAGCTATCTTTCCGGGCTGGTGCGCGCCCATGTGCTGATCACCATCGGGCCAAAGGCGCTGCCCGGCGTGACGGCGGCGCTCACCGCCATCAAGGAGGTGACAACGCTGCATTCGGTCAGCGGCACTTTCGACCTGATCGCCATTCTGGCAGCACCTTCCATTCTCGACCTTGACCGGTTGATCGACAGGATCGGCGCGCTGGACGGCGTGGAACGCACGCTATCGTCGATCATTCTTTCCACGCGGATTTCGCGGTAGGCGTTGGAGGGTTTGGCAGGCGAAAGGCGGACGAGTGCGCGCAATGCTCTCGTCTCCCTCATTCCTTTGACAAGCATAGGAATCAGGAAGGTGGGGGTCTGCCTTACCCTAACCCACCCCTCTCGTCATAAGCCTTCTGCGCCGCCAGCACCGCGTCCATATTACCCTCCGCCCAGTGGGCCAGTGCCGCAACCGTGTCGGTCAGCGTGCGCCCGAGCGGCGTCAGAGAATATTCGACCGTGACCGGCACCGTCGGAAAGGCCTGCCGCGAAATCAGGCCGTCGCGCTCGAGCTTTTTCAGCGTCTGAGACAGAACCTTCTGCGAAATGCCCTTGATTTCCCGCCGCAGCAGGTTGAAGCGCACCGCGTCCACCCGCAGCTTGTCGAGGATCAGCAGCGCCCATTTGTCAGCGATCCTGTCCAGCACCATGCGTGTGGGGCAGCGATCCTCGTAAACGTCATAGACATGTTCCATGGGTCTCATCCCGCTCTGAAAAGCCCGGGTCGGTTTCCTTGAGGATACCAGATAACCGGAAAGTGCTCTCTTTTCCTGATTTCGAATACGCAGTACGTATGTTTTCGAAACATGGTTTCTATTGGATACTACGGAGATTTGAGATGACTGGCAAGATACTCGTAATCGGGTCCACCGGCACCATCGGCACGCCGCTGGTAAAGGCGCTTCTGGCCAAGGGCGAAAGCGTGAAAGCGGCCTCGCGCACCGGCAAGGCAGCCGAAGGCGCGGAAGGGGTGCGCTTCGATTATACCGACGCCTCGACCTACACGGACGCCTTCGATGGCGTCGACCGTCTGTTTCTGATCCTGGCTGGCGGGCGTCTGGATGCAATCGACGCGCTGACGCCGGTTGTCGAGGAAGCTGCCCGCCGCAATGTGAAGATCGTGTTCCTCAGCGTCTTCGGCGTCGATGCCGACGATTCCATTCCCTATCGCCAGGTGGAACTGAAGATCATCGCTTCCGGCGCGCCTTACGTTATCCTGCGCCCCAACTGGTTTGCCGATAATTTCCACACCTACTGGAAGGTCGGCATCGAACACGGCCAGATCGCCGTTCCGGCAGGCGAGGGCAAGTCGAGCTTCATCGACGTGCGCGATATCGCCGACAGTGCAGCGGCAGCGCTGACCTCGACGGCTTTCGACAATAAGGCGTTCAACCTGACCGGGCCGAAGGCTTTCAGTTACGGCGAGGCGGCTGCGATCATCTCGCAGGCCATCGGCAAGCCGGTCGGCTATAGCGCGGTTTCGGACGATGTTTTCATCGGCATTCTGACCGGCGCTGGCGTTCCGAAGGATTACGCCGCCTTCCTCGCGTCGATCTTCTATCCGGTGCGCGAAGGCTGGACGTCGGCGGTCACCGGTGATGTCGAGACTTTGACCGGCCACGCACCGCGCTCGCTGGAAACCTATGTGGCCGACCATGTGGCCGCGCTGAAGGACTGACGCTCAGAAACGACACGCCCGTCGCGTCACGCCGGATCGGTGGAGCCGCGGCGGGCCTTGAATAACATCTTGAGCCGCTGGATATCATCCGCATTCCAGCCCTGCGGTGCGGTTACCTCCATCCACGCATCGATATAGTGCTCCGGCGCGTAGACATGGCCGTAACCGATCGGCGCCGTGGTGGCGGCGGCAACATCAAGACCGAGCTGCAGCAGGGTCACGACGGGGAACCAGCGGAAGGACGTGGAGACGTCAGGGCCGTGATGAACCATCCATTGCGGTCGCCGGTAAAGCGATGCGGCCTCGAAGAAGGTGATCGGGTCGCTGGCATATTGCAGATAGACGATGCGCATCGGGCCCCACTTCGCATCAGGCATATGCGCAGTGGTATATTGGTTGGCGAAGCGGATGACCGAGGAATCGCGGAAACGCGGCAGCCATTCCGGCGTACCCGCCACGCGCCCATTGGTGGCCATGCGCCATGTGGGGCTGGAAAAGGGCGGACCGCTCCACAGCGCACCCTGGAACGGGTCCGAGAGCACGTCGTAAAGATCGGATGATTTCTGCGAGTTCAGCGAACCGAGGCTCAGCCCGTGCAGATAGAGTTTCGGGCGCGTTTCCTTCGGCAGGGTGGTCCAGTAACCGTAGACGGCCTGAAACAGCGCGCGCGCCGTTTCCACACCGTAATCCGGTTCGGTCAGAAGCGCGATCCAGCTGGAAAGATAGGAATATTGCACGGCAACGCTGGCGATATCGCCGTCATGCAGATATTCGACCGTATCAAGCGCTTCCGGATCGATCCAGCCGGTGCCGGTGGGAATGACGACCAGCAACACCTTGCGCTCGAACCCGCCAACCCGCTTCAGCTCCTCCAGCGCAAGTGCTGCCCTTTCCTCGGGCGTTGCCGCAGAATTCAGGCCTGCATAGACCCTGAGCGGTTCCTTGGCCGGGCGGTGGGTGAAGGCGGAAATCTCCTGTGCCTCCGGCCCGCCGGCCACGAATTCGCGGCCTCTGCGGCCAAGCGATTCCCATGTCATCAGGGAAGCGCTGCTGCCGGTTTTGAGCGCATCGGAAGGGCGCGGTACATCCGGCTCGATCAGCGCATCCACCTGTTTCAGCGAGGAATCGGCAAACTTCAGGCCGATATCGAAGATCAGACCGTTCAGCAGCATCCATGACAGCACGATGGCGGCGGCGATACCGAGCACATTGGCGAGCCGGCGCGGCAGGAAGTGACGGCTGCGCACCGAGAAGAATCGCCGGATGAGCTGGAAAAGCCGTCCAGCGCCGATGAGGAGGGCGGCGACTAGCACCGCAACGCCGCCGGTCTTGGTGGGGTGGGCGCTGGGCAACGGATCTAGCTCCATCAGGATACGGATGGAATTCTGCCAGTCTTTCGCCTGCCAAAGAAACGCGATCGCCGTTATCGCGCTGGCAAGGGCGATGAGAAAGCGGATGCTGCGCCGGTTATGGCGCGAGGGGTGGGGCAATTCCAGATAGGTCCAGATGGCGGTGAGCGCCACGCCGATCAGATAACCGATGGCAAAGGAAAATCCGCACAGCACACCCTGCATCAGCCATGTGCGCGGCAGAAGAGACGGCGTGAGCGAAGCGCAGAACAGAATAGTGCCAAAGACGATGCCGGTTGCCGAAAGACCCGCAAACAACCGCCCAACCCATTGTTTCAACAACTTGACTTGCCCCTTTTTCCCGCCGTCTGGCACGAGTGTAGTATGCGCCGGGCGAGGGTGCAAACCCTGTTCGCAGGATAAAAACCACAATCATAGGAAAATAATCCTTTACAGCGTGACGGTGGTTTGATAGGTTTAGGTCACAGTCGGAGATTTGCGGCTGAGCGGCAAAGGTCGGTTTAGCCGATGCTTTTCCGCGACACGTCATTCTCTCGCAGGTCCACCTCATGGCAAATATCCGCAATTGCGATCTGGCGCTCCACGGCGTCTGGCAGGAAAGCTGCGCCTATGGCGGCGAGGGCAGGCTGGAGGCCGCACCCGAGATAAAATCGCGGGCCGACAAGCTGGCTGCCGAAGATGCGGCGCGCAATGGCAATCTGCGGCAATTGCTGAACGAGCTGACGGTGGAGATGCGCGAACAGTTCTGCATGTACCGCAACCTGCGGCAGACAAGCGAAGCGGCATTTTTATCAACGGTGGAGGATGCCTCGGGCAAGCAGGCGCGCGCCGACGTGAAGGCCGCAACGGATCAGCTTTCGCTGATTGTGCGCACACTGGAACGGATCGATGCCCTGCAACGGGTGCTGGCAGAAGAGAGGCAGGCTCTTGCCGGCGAGGACGAAGCCGATACCGAAGATTACGAAATGGCGGTGGCGCATTTCCTCAAACGCATCGACGAACTGGCAGAACAGAAATGCCGCGCGAGGCTGGAGGCAGATCTGGCCCGTATGCATCTACAGAAGCTGACACATGACGGATGTTTCGAGCGAACCCCAACTGCAAAAGCAGGTCTTCACCCTTCTGCGCGACTGGCGTTTCATCGGTAACCTGCCGCAGCAGCCGCCTGAGGGTGACTGGCGGACTTGGCTTCTGATCGGCGGGCGAGGATCCGGCAAGACCCGCGCCGGGGCCGAATGGGTGCACAGGATTGCGTCCGCCGGCAAGCAATCTGATTTGCGCATCGCGCTTGTTGCGGAAACCCTGGGGGATGCCCGTGAGGTGATGATCGACGGCATTTCCGGCATCTGCCGTATCGCCCGCCGTTGCCGCCCCGCCTTCGAGGTATCGCGCCGCCGGCTCATCTGGCCAAACGGGGCCATGGCGCAGGTGTTTTCCTCTGAAGACCCAGAAAGCCTGCGCGGCCCGCAATTTCACATGGCTTGGGCCGATGAACTTGGAAAATGGAAATATCCGCAGGAAACCTGGGACATGCTGCAATTTGGTCTGCGTCTGGGTGAGGCCCCACGGCAATTGGTGACGACGACGCCACGGCCCATTCCGCTCCTGAAGGCGCTTCTCGCCGACCCTTCGAGCCGGGTGGCCAAAATGCCGACGGCGATGAATGCGCAAAATCTCTCACCCGGTTTCCTGAAAGCCATGCACGACCGTTACGGCGGCACGCGGCTGGGGCGTCAGGAAATCGGCGGCGAACTGATTGATGAGCGCGAAGGCGCGCTGTGGAAACGTGCCGATCTGGAAGCAATTGTGGAAACCGACCATGAGCCGCTGGCGCGGATCGTGGTCGCGGTAGACCCGCCCGCCGGTATCGGTGAAAATTCCTGCTGCGGCATCGTGGCGGCCGGGCTTGGCATATCAGGCAAGTTGGTCGTGCTTGCGGATTGTTCGGTGGAAGGTGAAACACCGGGCGGCTGGGCGCGGGCCGTTGTCGCTGCCGTTCGCCGTCATGAGGCCGACCGGGTGGTGGCGGAAGTCAATCAGGGCGGCGAGATGGTGCGGGCAATGTTGCAGAGCATAGACGCCAATCTGCCGCTTACCCTGGTGCGGGCAAGCCGGGGCAAGTTCACCCGCGCCGAGCCGGTGGCGGCACTCTACGAACAGGGCAGGGTACGCCACGCCGCACGGTTTGAAAAACTAACCGACCAGATGGCGGATTTCGGACCCGACGGTCTTTCATCCGGACGCTCGCCCGACCGGCTGGATGCGCTGGTCTGGGCAATAACGGCGTTGACGACGAGTGTTGCGAGTGAGCCGAGGGTGCGCGGAATGTGATATCCGCGCTAATTGGCCCCATGAATGAGAGCCAATTGCCTATCTAGCCGACGCATATTGGTTCTTCTCCCCGGCGGGGAGAAGAAATCCGGGTCGCCGTTAACGCCCAAAATCGGACGTCTGGCAGATGCTACTTCTTCGGAGACTGCGCGGGTTTCGGCTGAGAACCGGTTTCGCGCATCTGGCGCCACTCATTTTCGAGCCGGTCATAAACGGTCTGGGGGATTGTCGCTGTCATGGTGGCATTCCTCCTTGAATGGTCAACGCTGCGGAAGTGCGCGGTGAATGGAGTTAGCGCGCTAAGGTTCCGCAACTCAAGGAATTTTTTACCTCAAAACCCCGGTCAGCGGATTAAAATCGATTAGGATTTTTTCAAATCGATTTAGTTTTGACGGCTGTCATGTGGAAAAAACAAAGGGTGATATCGCCCCCGATTTTCAGGAGCCGGCTATGGCCTATGACGGCGCGCGATTCTTCGCGTCGGTGCGAATTTCCATCTACGGTGGTCGCCTGCGAGCTGCACAGCTTGACGGGACAAAGACGATCCTGGCCGGCTTCGGCAAGGCCCTGCCGGGCGGTGATCCCCGCTGGCTCGCCTACATGCTGGCCACGACTTTTCACGAGACGGCTGCGACCATGCAGCCGGTGCGCGAGACATTGGCGGCAAACGATGCCGAGGCGATCGCAAGGCTGGACCGGGCCTTTGCAGCAGGCAGGCTGCCCATGGTGCGCAAACCCTATTGGCGGCCAGACGCCGACGGCAAAAGCTGGCTCGGACGCGGTTTCGTGCAACTGACGCATCGCCGCAATTACGAGGCCATGTCGCAGCTGACCGGTGTGGACCTTCTGGCGCGCCCAGAACGCGCCATGGAACCGGATGTGGCAACCGCGATCCTGATCCACGGCATGATAGCCGGCAGCTTTACCGGCCGGAAGCTTGCCGATGTCTTCGAGGGCAAGCGTGAGGATTGGGAGGGTGCGCGCGCCATCATCAATGGCCGCGACCGGGCGCGGCTTGTCGGGGACTACGGCCGGGCATTTCATCGCGCCCTTTTGGCGGCGCGGATTGAACCGGCGCGGGCCAGATGATAACCCGTTAGCAAGCGCCGCAAGGGCCATATTCGAATTTTGCATGACAGGTGACACCGTGATCCGCCATATCGTTTTTTTCACCGTTCCCGAGGAAAACCGCGACGCCGTGCGCAAGGGGCTCTCCGGCCTCACCGCCATACCGCATTCGCTGAAGCTCGAAATCGGCGAGAATGTGAAGAAGGACCAATGGGGCAATTCGGTCGATTTCATCGTCTATGGCGAGTTCGAAAACGAGGCGGCGCTCGCGGCCTACAAGGCCGACCCCGCTTATGATCTTTCGACGCGTACGGTGAAGCCGCTGCGCGAGACGCGGGTTGCCGCTGATTTCAACAGCGATACGGCAGTGAAAGCGCCAATCCGGTAAGTTTCGTCAAGACTCGGGCCCTCCACCCTCATTCCTGTGCTTTTCACAGGAAGCCAGCCGACGCGCGTCTGCGCGGCGAAACGAGTGCTTTAAGTCCAAAGACTTGGGCTGGCTGAATCCCTGTGACGAGCACAGGGATGAGGGCCTGGCGGGAAACTGAGCCCGCATTAAAACAAGGACAATTCCATGCGATTTCCGTTTTCCCTGCCGTGGCGGCGCCCGGCGGATGGCAGAGCCGTGCCTGAACGCAAGACAGCGGCGGGCGGCTTCATGGCGGTTGCGCCGCAGGGTGGCCAGGCATTCTGGACCGGCCGCTCCTATGCCGCACTCGCCCGCGAGGGCTTCATGAAAAACCCGGTAGCGCACCGCGCCGCCCGCATGGTGGCAGAAGCCTCCGCATCGGTGAGCTGGCTGCTTTACGATGGCGATGAGGAGATCGGCGATCATCCGCTGCTCGCACTTCTAGGCAAGCCCAGCGCTCATATGGGCGGGCCGGACTTTTTCGAGACGCTGTATGGCCATCTGATGTTGGCTGGCAACGCCTATATCGAACCGCTAGTGGTCGGCGAACGACTGCGCGAGCTGCATCTTCTACGGCCGGACCGGGTGAGCATCATCGAAGGCGCGGATGGCTGGCCCGTGGGTTACGATTATCGTGCCGAGGGCCGCGCCATCAGGCGCATTGCTGCTGAACGTGACGGGCTGGGGCTGCTGCACCTGAAGCTTTTTCATCCGCTGGACGATCGGGTCGGGTTCGCGCCACTTGCTTCGGCGGGCGCGGCTCTCGATCTCCACAATGCCGCAAGCCAGTGGAACAAACGTCTGCTCGACAATTCCGCTCGCCCTTCCGGTGCACTGGTCTATCAGCCGAAAGAGGGTGGCAATCTCTCCACCGAGCAATATGAGCGGCTGAAGCGCGAGCTGGAGGAAGGTTATCAAGGAGCGATGAATGCAGGCCGGCCGCTTCTTCTGGAAGGCGGTCTCGACTGGAAGGCCATGGGGCTTTCGCCGCGCGACATGGATTTTCTGGAAGCACGCAACGGTGCCGCACGCGACATAGCGCTTGCACTCGGCGTACCGCCGATGCTGATCGGCATTCCCGGCGACAATACCTATGCCAATTACCAGGAGGCAAACCGCGCTTTTTATCGTCTCACCGTGCTGCCGCTCGTCAACCGCACGGCGGCACGGCTCTGCGGCTGGCTGTCGCCGATTTTCGGCTCCGGGCTGCGGCTGGAACCGGATCTTGACAGGATCGCCGGTCTTGCCGGTGAGCGGGACGCCCTGTGGACAAGGATCGGCGCAGCGTCGTTTCTGACCGACGAGGAAAAGCGGGAGGCGGTTGGGTATTAGCCTCCGTGCTTGAGCCACCGGGCTGCGTCTTCGACCAATTTCTGAACCAGCGGAATCGTTTTGTGAGGTTCGCCGTTCAAGCGATTCTGAAGACTCGCGAAATGGCGTTTTGAAACTGCACACCCGACCTGCGGGCGACGCGGCGCGTCTGTCCGATTTTTCACATCCTAAACCGGAATGATTACCCATGTCTGAATTCGCCAATGAAGGCGGCATCTGGGCCGCCCGCATCACCGGTGCCGTCGCAGGCGCGGGTGTGTCGCTCGTCTACCTCCTGCCGAAAAGCAAACGCGAGGCGGCGAGCCGTTTCGTGACCGGCGTCTCCTGCGGCATGATCTTCGGCGGCCCCGTGGGCCTGTGGATCGTGCAGCAACTCGAGATTGCCGGCGCGCTTTCAGGCCGGGAAATCATGGTGGCGGGCTCTGCCGCTGCCAGCATGGTGGCCTGGTGGGGGCTTGGCCTGCTGGTGCGCGTGGCCGACCGTTACAACGCCCGTCCGCGCGCTTAGCCTCCACGCGGCACCCCCTTTTCACATCGCAGGAGTTTCCCATGCACGTCTATCGCGGGCCGCGCCCCGCCACGCGCAAATTCGCCAATCTGGAACTGCGCGGCATAGCTGGCGACGGCACGTTTTCCGGTTATGCCAGCGTCTTCGGCGAGGTCGATCTCGGCCGCGACGTGATCGAGCGCGGCGCTTTCCGCCGCTCCATCGAGGAACGCGGTGCGGGCGGTATCCGGATGCTCTACCAGCACGATCCGGCCGAGCCGATCGGCGCATGGCGCACCATCCGCGAGGATCAGCGCGGGCTTTACGTGGAAGGTGTTCTCGCCCCCGGCGTCGCCCGTTCGCGCGAGGTCCATTCGCTGATGAAGACAGGCGCGCTGGACGGGCTTTCGATCGGTTTTCGCACGGTACGTTCAAGCAAGGAGGGGCGCTCCGGCAAGGCGGCACGCCCTGGCGTCAGGCGCATTCTGGAGGCCGATCTCTGGGAAATCTCTGTGGTGACCTTTCCGATGCTGCCGTCCGCGCGGGTATCGGATGTCAAACACGCCCGCTTCTTCCGCGACCGCGAAACCGAGCTGGTGCGCACCATGCGCCGCGCGGCGCGTTCGCTTTTCGACACAGCCTTCAAACGCTGACTTCCTCCCAAACACTTCCGAAAACAAGGATGGCGACATGACAGACCAGATGACAAAACCGGCCGCAATGACGGTCGCGCCGCAGGTGAAGGCCGCGCCCGATACGATGGCGGCGGCCTTCGACGAGTTCATGGAGGCCTTCGAGGCCTTCCGCGACACCAACGACCAGCGGCTTTCCGATATCGAACGCAAGATGGGGTCCGACGTCGTGACCCGCGACAAGCTCGACCGCATCGACAAGGCGCTCGATGACAACCGCAAGATCATGGACGATCTGGCGCTCAAGAAAGCGCGCCCGGCGCTCGGCCGCAAGCAGGCGCATTCCCTCGATACGGATGAGCACAAGGCCGCCTTCGAAGCCTATATCCGCCGGGGTGAGGAGGGCGCGCTGCGCGATCTGGAGGCCAAGGCCTTTGCCGGATCGACAGGCGCCGATGGTGGTTATCTGCTGCCCACCGAAACGGATGGCGAGATCGGCCGCCGCATGACGGCGATTTCACCGATCCGGTCGCTGGCGACCGTGCGGCAGGTTTCCACTGCCGTGCTGAAGAAGCCGTTTTCGCCGGGCGGATTTGCCACCGGCTGGGTCTCTGAAACGGCGGCTCGCCCCGAGACGACGACACCGAAGCTCTCCGAACTTTCCTTCCCGACCATGGAACTCTACGCCATGCCTGCCGCAACCCAGGGGTTGCTGGATGATGCGGCCGTGGATATCGAGGCCTGGATCGCCTCGGAAGTGGACATTGCCTTTGCAGAACAGGAGGCAGCGGCGTTCATCGCCGGCGACGGTACCAACAAACCGAAGGGTTTCCTCTCCTATACGGCCGTCGCCAATGACAGCTGGAGCTGGGGCAATATCGGTTATGTCGCCACCGGTGTTGCGGGTGGCTTCGCCTCCGCGGGGCCAATGGATGTGCTGCTGGATGCCGTCTATGGGCTGAAGGCAGGCCACCGCCAGAACGGCAACTTCGTGATGAACCGCAAGACGCAAGGGGCGCTGCGCCGCTTCAAGGATACCAGCGGCGCCTATCTCTGGCATCCGCCCGCTGCCGCCGGGCAGCCCGCCTCGCTGATGGGCTTTCCCGTGATGGAGGCCGAAGACATGCCGAATGTCGCGGCAAACAGCTTCGCCATCGCTTTCGGTGATTTCCGCGCCGGTTACCTCGTGGTGGACCGCACCGGCGTGCGCATCCTGCGCGATCCCTATTCGGCAAAACCCTATGTGCTGTTCTACACCACCAAGCGCGTGGGCGGCGGCGTGCAGAACTTCGAGGCGATCAAGCTGGTGAAGTTCGGGGTGAATTGACCACAATCCTCCCCGTCACCCCGGACCAAGTCGGGGGTGACGGCGTGCGGATGCTACATTTTCGCCAAACGCTTTCGGCCGGAATTCTTTCTGTCCCATATCCGGAGACCCCATGACCTATGCCCTCATTCATCCGCCGCAGGCGGAGCCGCTGACGCTTGCCGAGGTGAAGGCGCATTTGCGTCTCGACGGCGGCGACGAGGATGCGCTGCTGGCTGCGCTGATCCGTACCGCCCGCGAGCATCTGGAACGTACGACAGGACTTTGCCTGATACGCCAGACCTGGCGGCTCTATCTCGACCGGTGGCCGCCGAGTGGTATGATTCTGATTGGTAAGGGACCGGCGCAAACCATCGAAACGATTCTGGTTTTTGACGGTCAAGGGCGCGCGGCCGACATCACAGCCGCCGACAGATTGCTTGACGGCGAGGCGCGCCCGGCGCGGCTGTGGCTGCGCGACCCGCCAGCCCCCGGACGGGTGATGAACGGCATCGAGATCGACTTCATTGCCGGTTACGGTGAGGCGGGAACCGATGTGCCCGATACGCTGAAACGCGCCATGCTGATGCATGTGGCCCAGATGTTCGCCTTCCGCGGTGCCGTTGCTCTGGAAAATCAACCCGCAGCGGTTCCGGCCGGTTACGAGCGGCTGGTGTCTCCGTTCTGCCGTGTGGGGCTATGAGCCATGAACCTCGTTTTTCTCGACCCCGGCAAGCTTACGGCGCGGTTGGAGCTTGAGGTGCGCAGCGAGGTAACGGACGGGCAGGGTGGGGCCGCGGAAAGCTGGAGTTTCCTGCGTTCGCTCTGGGCGGCTATCGAACCTGTTTCGAATGCCTCGCATGAGCGGGCCTCGGCTGAGGGCGTAACAATCACCCACCGCGTCTGGCTGGTCTGGCGCAGCGACATTGCCGCCGGCATGCGCTTTCGCAAGGGACGGCGCATTCTGGCGATCCGGGCCGTGATGGATCCGGACGAGACCCGCCGTTTCATCGTCTGCCGCTGTGAGGAGGAAAGCCCGTGAGTGCCGCAAATGTGCTTCTACAGGCGATTTTCGCAAAACTTTCCGGCGACGCTGCTCTGATGGCGCTCATCCCCGGCGGTATCGTCGACCGGCTTTTGCCGCGCGCCATCCTGCCCCTGATCGTTATCGACGAACTTGAATGCCGCGATTACTCGACGGCGACGGAAAAGGCCGAAGAACATTTTCTGTCGCTGGACATCTGGAGCGATGCCAATGGCCGCAGGTGCGCGGGTGAGATTGCCGGGCGGGTGAAAACCCTGCTCGACGATGCCGCCCTTCCGCTTGTCGGTATCTCGCTCGTCAATCTGCAGCTTCTCTCGAGCCGTTCGCGGCGCGAGCCGAAGACACGGAACTTCCTCGCAGAAATGCGTTTCAGGGCGGTAACGGAATAGGGTCGGTTCAGGAATTCTGTTTGCGCACGGTGCGCCAGAGCACGATCAGCAGCAGAAACGAAATGCTGATCAGCACGGCGGCGATGGTGAGCATGGCCGCCACCCCGCCGCGATCCAGCGCCAGCGTGAAAATGACGGGCGCCACGGCAATGGCAAGGTTCTGCGGCAGGGAGATACGCGCAGCCTGAAGGCCATATTGTTCCGGTGAAAATACCGCGAGCGGCAACACCGCGCGACTGACGGTGAGCACGCCCGCGCCAAAGCCGAAGAAAATGATGAAGCCGATGAAAGCGGGCATGGCCGGGGCAAAAACGAGCAACAGCACGAAGGATGCGAGCAGCATACCTAAGCCGATCATGCAGGT
This sequence comes from Rhizobium sp. Root491, assembly GCF_001427205.1. Classification (NCBI taxonomy): domain Bacteria; kingdom Pseudomonadati; phylum Pseudomonadota; class Alphaproteobacteria; order Hyphomicrobiales; family Rhizobiaceae; genus Rhizobium; species Rhizobium sp. Root491. Next base: position 527,539 of record NZ_LMFF01000001.1, on the reverse strand, counting down.
GACGAAAGGATTGCCGTGTTTTCCAAGCAGAAAATCCAACCCGCGCGCCATGATCGCAAGCACGCTGCGCACGGCTGCCAGTTGCACGGCGAGCGATTGCGATGCGCCGGCATGGACCAGCAGCAGAGGCAGGAGCGGCGAAAAGCCAAAGGCTGTGAAGGCGCTAAGCGTCGTCATTGCCGCCAGAAGCAGAAAGGCGCGCCGCGTATCGACAGGCGATGTCGAGACCGCAGCAGTTTTCGACGTGCCTGGAGTATTGCTCGTCCTTCGTCCGGGAAGGACAAAAACATAGAGTGGCAGAAGCACGAATATCTGCAGACAGGCATATACCAAAAGGGTGCCGCGCCAGCCCAGGTGCTGATCTGCGACGGTGGTGACGGGCAGGAAAACCGCTGCCGAAAGCCCGGTAAACACCATCAGAAGCGTCAGCGACCGGCCACTTTCCGCGCCGACACGTTCCACCACAGCGGTATGGGCCGCCGTCGTCAGGCCGCAGGTCGCGGCCAGACCCATCACGACCCAGCCGAGGACATAGCTGATCACGCCGCCCGCAAAGGCGAGCACGACAAAACCCGCCGTGAACAGCAACGAACCCGCCACAAGAACAGGGGCGGCACCACGGCGCACGAGCGTTCTTCCCAGAAGCGGGCCGCAGAGCGCGCTGATCGTCATCATGACGGTGAGACCGGCAAAAACGACCTCGTTTGCGATGGCCAGTTCCTGTCCGATGCGTGGCCCCAGTATGGCCAGCATGTCGAAACCGGTGCCCCAGCTGACGACCTGCCCAACCGCAAGCACGCCGATAAGGCGCGCGCGAGACGTGAAGGGGGTGGCATCAGACATGATGAAAATCGCGGGTGCGAGATGCGGGAATGCTTTTGGTAGCAGGCCAGTTGCGACCCGGCAACATCAAACGAGACGACATCAATCGAAACGAGAGGGAGAACACCATGGTGGCGCAGAAGGGCAAGGACCTGCTGCTGAAGTTCAACAACGCCGGCTCCTATGTGACCGTGGCGGGGCTCAGAACCAAGCGTCTGGCCTTCAACGCGCAGGCGGTCGATATTACCGACGGCGAAAGCGCCGGGCGCTGGCGCGAGCTTCTGGCCGGCGCCGGCGTGCAGCGGGCATCGCTGACGGCGTCGGGCATCTTCAAGGATCAGGCAAGCGATGCACTGGTGCGTGGCGCATTTTTCGCCGGCTCCATTCCGGGCTGGCAGATTGTCATTCCTGACTTCGGCACAATCACCGGGCCGTTCCAGATCGTCGCACTCGAATATTCCGGTCGCCACGATGGCGAAGTGCAATTCGAGACCGCGCTGGAATCGGCCGGTTTCCTCAATTTCGGAGCACTGTGATGCCGCAAGGGTTACGTTACGGGCGGGCGAACCGCCATCGCGGCGAGATCGAGGCGCTGATCGATGGCGAAAGGCGCGTTCTTTGCCTGACGCTCGGCGCTCTCGCCGAACTCGAAACCGCCTTTCAGGCCGATGATCTCACCGCGCTCGCCGAACGTTTCGCAGCCGGACGTATGAAGGCGACCGATATGATACGGGTGATCGGCGCAGGTCTGCGCGGCGCGGGCAACGTGTTTTCCGATGAGGACGTGGCCGCAGCCACGGTAGAAGGCGGCCTTGCCGGCCACGCCGCCATCGTCGCCGATCTCCTGACAGCCACCTTTGCCGGTTCGAGGGGCACACCGCCGGACCCTTGAGCGCCGCAGCAGGTGAGGTGGGCGATCTGACGCCGCGTCCTTTTCCTTGGGAGGCGGTAATACACACCGGTTTCCACCTGCTGCGGCTTTCCTCCGAAACCTTCTGGCAGCTGACGCCAAGGGAATTCGTTGCCATGACCGGCGGCATCCGCCCCGCTTTCCACACCCTCGACCGCCCGGCGATGGATGCGATGATGCGGCGGTTTCCGGATGGCTGAGTGTGGTTTGCTATTTTGGGGGACGTGCATCTTTCGTGAAAACGACCAGGCAATTCAAACATCTACGGCTCTGTTTTGAATCAGAAAGGCAAGCGTGATGGCAGGCGAAGTATCGATTGCGGACAGTCGCGAGGAAGCGGAAGCGCTCTCGGAGGCGATGGGTGATCTCGAACGGCGTTCCGAGCGGTTCGGGGCGGCGTTGACTTCTGCCATGCAGGCCGCGGTGACGAGCGGCAAGGGGTTGGATGACGTGTTGCGCGGGCTTGGCGAACGGCTCTCCGGCATTGCGCTTTCCGCCGGGTTGAAGCCGCTTGAGAACATGATCGGCAATGCCGTGGGCGGGCTTTTGAATGGCGGCGGTTCGCTGTTTGCCTTTGCCGATGGCGGGGTGCCGGGACGCAGTATCACGCCCTTTGCCGATGGCGGTGTGGTCGCAAGCCCGGCCTTCTTCCCGATGGGCGGCGGGCTTGGCCTGATGGGCGAAGCGGGTGCCGAGGCGATCCTGCCGCTGAAGCGTGGTTCGGATGGGGCGCTCGGTGTTGCCGCACCGGCGGGTGGCGGCGGCGCGCAGATCGTTTTCAATGTGACGGCGACGGATGCGGCGAGCTTCAGAAAAAGTGAAGGCCAGATCGCCGCCATGCTGGCGCGCAGCGTCGGGCGTGGCCAGCGCGGCCTGTGACGGATTGAACCTCCTCCCTGCAAGACCTCTGAGTCGAGCGTGACCCTTCCATCTTTCCCAGACTATTAAAACGAATCCAGGAACAACGACATGGCGGCATTTCATGAAGTGCGGTTTCCGCTGAGGCTGGCGCTTGGCGTAAGCGGCGGGCCGGTAAGGAGAACCGATATCGTCAACCTTTCCAATCGGCGGGAGAACCGCAACCAGCGTTGGAAGAATGCCAGACGCGCCTATGACGCAGGATCGGGCATTCGCTCCGTTGCCGATCTTTACGAGGTGCTGTCCTTTTTCGAGGCGCGGCGCGGTGAACTCCATGGCTTTCGGTTTCGCGACCCGGTGGATTTCAAATCATGTCCGCCGGGCCAGACACCTGCTGCAAGCGACCAGAAGATTGGCACCGGTGACGGCACGACGACGGCTTTTCAGCTGGTGAAGACCTATGCCGATGCGGGCGGTTCTTTCACCCGGCGGGTGGAGAAGCCGGTCGAGGCTTCGGTCATCATCTCAGTCGATGGGGTGAAAGCCGTCTTGTCGGATTTTTCGGTCGACCATGTGACCGGTACGGTGACGTTTCGCGCCGGTAAGGCGCCGCCTGCCGGTGCCGCAATCCGGGCCGGTTTCGAATTCGACGTGCCGGTGCGATTTGCAATCGACCGCATCGACGTGAACCTTACCGCCTTCGAGGCGGGCCGCATTCCCTCCATTCCATTGATGGAAATCCTGCCATGAAGACCATTCCTGCCGCTTTGGCCGAACATCTGGCGGGAGAGGCCACGACCACCTGCCATTGCTGGAAAGTGACGCTGAAGGACGGCGAGGTCATCGGTTTTACAGACCATGACGGGACCCTTTCCTTCGCCGGTACTGCCTATCTGGCCGCAAGCGGCTTTGGTGCGAGTGACAGCGACAGCGAGGCCGGACTTGGCGCGAGTGCGGGCGAAGTGACGGGCGGCTTTTCCAGTGAGGCGATTTCCGAAAGCGATCTGGCCGCCGGACGTTTCGATGGTGCGCAGGTGGCGCTCTACCTCGTCAACTGGCAGGTGCCGGAACAGCATGTGCTGCTGAACATGCGCGAAATCGGCGAGGTGACACGGGCGGGCGGGGCGTTTCGTGCCGAGCTGCGCAGCATCGCCCATCGTCTTTCCCAGCCGCAGGGCAGGGTCTATGGGCGGCGCTGCGATGCCGCCCTTGGTGATCGGCGATGCGGCGTCGATCTCAAGCGATTTACCGGCACCGGCAGCGTTGCGGGCATGGACGCGGCGGGCAACCTGCTGGTGACAGGGCTGGACGCTTTCGCCGATGGTTTCTTCAGCCGGGGGAAATTGCGGTTTCTGAGCGGCCAACTTGTCGGCAAGGGTTTCGATCTCGACGGCCACGAGAAACGCGATGGCGGCACGCTTCTGTCCTTTTGGCTCGCTCCGGAGCAACCGCCGCAGCCGGGTGATGTTTTTTCCGTCATCGCCGGTTGCGACAAGAGTTTTGCGACCTGCAAGGCGAAATTCGCCAATTACCTGAACTTTCGTGGCTTTCCGCATCTGCCGGGGGCGGATTTCGCCTATTCCTACGCCAGCGGCGGCCAGACCCATGACGGCAAGGCGCTGTTTCCATGAGCAGTACCTCAGAAAAAGTGCTGGCGGTCGCGCAAGGCTGGATCGGCACGCCCTACCGGCATCAGGCGTCGTTGCAAGGCGTTGGCTGCGATTGCCTCGGCCTTGTCAGGGGCATCTGGCGCTCGCTTTACGGCGAGGAACCGGAACTGCCGCCGCCCTACGCACCAGATTGGGCCGAGCGGGGCGGCGAGGACCGGCTGCTGGATGCCGCGACACGTTATTTTTCGGCGGTGCCTGATATGGAAGAGGCGATGCCGGGCGACCTGCTGCTGTTCCGCTGGCGGGCTGATGCAGCGGCGAAACATCTCGGCATTCTCGCCGGGCCACAGCATTTCATCCATGCCTATGAACAGGTGGCAGTGGTGCGCTCGGCGCTGGTGCCCGGCTGGAAGCGACGTATTGCCGGCGTCTTCCGTTTTCCCGAACCCTGACATTTTTCGAGGCGACCATGGCGACCATTCTCTTTCAGGCGGCGGGTGCAGCACTCGGCGGCGTTTTCGGCCCCGTGGGTGCCATCATCGGCCGCGCGGCTGGCGCGCTGGCGGGCAATGCCGTCGACCGCGCGCTGCTTTCGAACGGGCGGACGGTGTCCGGCGCCCGGCTTTCCACAGCGCGTATTCCGGGTGCGGACGAAGGCGCTGCGATCAACCGGCTTTACGGCACGGCGAGGATCGGCGGCACGCTGATCTGGGCGACGCGCTTTGAGGAAAGCGTCGAGGTGACGCGTCGCGGCGGCAAGGGCAATCGCGGCCCGAAGGTCGAGTCCTTTCGCTATTTCGCCAATCTCGCCGTCGGGCTGTGCGAGGGCGAGGCGGCCATGGTGCGGCGCGTCTGGGCCGATGGGCGGGAACTGGACCTGAGCGCCATCGAGATGCGCTTTTATCCCGGCAGCGAGACGCAATTACCGGATCCGCTGATCGAGGCAAAACAGGGCGCAGGCAATGCACCCGCCTTTCGCGGGTTGGCCTATGTCGTGTTCGAACGCCTGCCGCTTGACAGCTATGGCAACCGCATTCCGCTGATGCAGTTCGAGGTGGTGCGACCGGTCGGCCGGCTGGAAAAAGCCATCCGTGCCATCACCGTCATTCCCGGTGCGACGGAACACGGTTACGCCACGGCGCAGGTTTCGGAACGCACCGGCATGGGCGAAAGTCGCATCATGAACCGCAATTGCCTGACGGCCTTGACCGACTGGCAGGCCGCGATCGACGAATTGCAGGCGCTGTGCCCCAATCTGCAAAGCGTGGCGCTGGTGGTGAGCTGGTTCGGCACCGACATGCGCGCGGGCGAATGCCGCATTCTGCCGGGTGTGGAAGTGGCAGGTCGCGACAGGGAAAGTGCGGCATGGTCCGTCGCCGGTGTTTCGCGCGGGCAAGCGCATCTCGTCAGCCATCACGGCGGCGGCCCGGCCTATGGTGGCACGCCGGATGATCAAAGCGTTGTGCAGGCGATAGCCGACCTCAAGGCGCGTGGTCTGAAGGTCTGCCTTTATCCATTCGTGATGATGGATGTGCCAGCCGGCAACGGCCTGCCGGACCCCTACGGCAAAGGCGAGCAGGACGCCTATGGCTGGCGCGGACGCATCACCTGTTTTCCGGCACCGGGCCTGGCAGGTTCGCCCGACCGCAGTGCAGGCACGCGCACGGAGATTTCCACCTTCTGCAACCGCACTGAGGGGTATCGCCGCATGGTGCTGCATTATGCGGCGCTGGTGGCGCAGGCGGGTGGGGTGGATGCCTTCCTGATCGGCTCGGAGCTGCGCGGGCTGACAAGCCTGCGCGACCATAACGACGCCTTTCCTTTCGTGGAGGAACTGGTGCGGCTGGCGGCGGATGTGCGCGCCGTTGTCGGGTCGGCAACGAAACTGACCTATGGCGCGGACTGGAGCGAATATTTCGGATATCAGCCGGCGGACGGTTCCGGCGACGTGTTCTTCAATCTCGATCCGCTGTGGGCAAGCCCTGATATCGATGCCATCGGCATCGACAATTACATGCCGCTTTCCGACTGGCGCGACGAGGATGCTGCAAACGGCAATCCTGATGGTATGAGCGGCCCGGACGATGCTAACGCCCTCCGTCGTGCCATCACGGCGGGCGAGGGTTTCGACTGGTATTACGCCAGCGATGCCGACCGCGCGGCGCGGCGGCGCACGCCCATCACCGATGGTCTCAAGGGCAAGCCGTGGGTATTCCGCTACAAGGACCTGCGAAGCTGGTGGCGGAATGCCCATTTTGACCGGGTGCGCGGTGCTGAGAAATTGACGCCAACCGCATGGGTGCCGGGGTCGAAACCGATCTGGTTCACCGAACTCGGCTGCCCGGCGGTGGACAAGAGTTCGACGCGCCCGAATGTCTTTCCCGATCCGAAATCGGCGGAAAACGCTTATCCCTATTTTTCCCGCAGAAGCCGCGCCGACAGCCAGCAGCGACGGTTTCTGGAGGCGCATCTCGACCATTGGAAGGGGAAGGGGGATGCGGCGATGGTGGATCCGAACCGCGTCTATATGTGGACCTGGGATGCGCGGCCGTTCCCCGCCTTTCCGCAGAACGGCGCGGCCTGGAGCGATGGGGCCAACTGGCGTACCGGCCATTGGCTGAACGGCCGGCTTGGGACTGCCACGCTTGCCGATACCATCGCCGCGATCCTGAAGGACCATGGCTTTTCCGGCTTCGACGTCTCTGCCGTCAGTGGCGATCTGACGGGATATGTGCAGGGCGACGTGACCTCGGCCCGCAACCTCCTGGAGCCGCTGATGGCGGCGTTTCAGGTGGATGTCGCGGAGGACGGCGGAACCCTGCGCTTCCGCTCTCGCAACACGGCGGTTCTGCCCGTGCGTGACGCCGCCGTGCTGGCCGATCTGGACGACGAACCGCTGTGGTCGGAAAATCGCGGCCATGACAGCGATTTCGCCGCAGAGGCCGTGCTGACCTCGTTCAATCCGGAGCTGGACTACGAGCAGGCGAGCGTGCGTTCGCGCCGTATCGACAATGCCGGCAGCCGCGTCATGCGGCTCGACCTTAGCGCAGCACTCCCGGCGGAAACAGCGGAAGCCGCAGCTGAGGCCCTGTTGCGTGACAACAGGCAGGCGCGGCGCACGCTGCGTTTTGCGTTGCCGCCCGCAGATATCGCTCTGGAACCCGGTGATTGCATCCGTCTCCCGCAGAATGTGTTTTCGGAGGCTCCGGCAGGGAGGTTCCTGGTCAGCCGGATTGAGGACGGTACTGTACGGCAGGTGGAGGCGCGCGCCTTTTCCGCCGCATCCGCCGCTTTTTCGGGCGCTGTGGATGAGCGTCGTGTTGGCGGGGCAAACGGCGCGGAAGGTTTTGCCCCGGAGGTGCTGTTTCTCGACCTGCCGCGCCATGACGGCACAGCGTCTGAAAATTCGGCGCAGATTGCCGTTTTTGCACGGCCATGGCGGCCAATCGTCGTTTCGTCCTCCGCCGGCACGGAAGGCTACCGGCAGCGCGCCGTGCTTGACCGGCCCGCGATGATCGGCACGTTGGCCATGCCGCTGACATCAGGCCCCTCCGGCCGTTTCGACCGGCAAAACACCATCCTGATCGATCTGCCATCAGGCGAGCTTTCCTCGGCCACGGAGCTTTCGGTGCTGAACGGCGAGAACCGCATGGCGGTGAGGTCCGCAAACGGTGTTTGGGAGATCATCGCTTTCGCGCGCGCAGAGGAAATTGCGCCCGCGCGCTGGCGGCTTTCCGCTTTGTTGCGTGGGCTTGGCGGCACGGAAGATGCGTTGGCCATTGGCGCGCCGGTGGGCGCCCCTGTTGTGGTGCTGGACGCCGCGGTGCAGCCGCTCGGTCTTGCCGCGACCGAACGCGGACGGCGGCTGAACTGGATCGCCGAGGCGGCGGGAATGGCGGGCGCCCCCGCCGGTCCTTTTGTCTTCGAGGGTGGCTTGCGGGCTGAAACGCCGCTCGCGCCGGTGCATCTTGCGGCCGAGCGACGCAGGGACGGCATTTTGCTGCGCTGGGTGCGCCGAGGCCGGATGGAGGCCGATGGCTGGGACGCGAGCGAGATACCGCTGGAAGAGCCGTTCGAGCGTTACCGCGTGGAGGTGCTGGATCGCGAGGCCGTTCGACGCACGGCAGAGGTCTCCGAACCCTTCTGGCTGTACCCCAAAGCGGACGAACTCACAGATTTCCCGACCTTGCGGGATCACATTTCCGTGCGTGTCCGTCAGCTCGGCCGCGCGGTGCCTCTGGGAGTGGCGGCGCACGCCGTTCTCCCACTCTGACAACCACCTGAAAAACAACGCAAAGGACGAGATTATGGAGAGTACCAAGGCATGGTATCAATCGCGCACGATCTGGGGCGCCCTGGTTGCGGTTTTCGCACCGCTTTTCAGCGTCGCTGGTCTTGATCTTCCCGCCGGCCTGCACGGCGAGCTGGCGGAGGGACTGGTGACCGTTGCGGGCGGAATTGGCGGCCTCGTCGCACTTTACGGCCGCCTTTCGGCAACCCGTGCCATCCGCTGACGCCACTAGCGCCCATACCGTCCCCGCCGTGCGTCGTGGCGTCGGGGGCGGCATTCATTTGCCATTCAGACGCTTTGCGCTACATATTCGGTCACAATACGGTTCGAGACGCAGCCGATTTTTTTGGAAGATTTGTGCAATGGCATCACCTCTCATCATCGCGACGCTTGCAGCCGGGCTTTCCGGTTTCACGGCGCCCGAGGCTGATTTGCAGGGCCATTACATTCTGGCTGCAAGCGATTGCGGCGCGGCCGTTGCCCGCGTGGTGCGCGAAACCGGTGGTCAGCTTCTTTCGGTCTATCCCTCCGGTGACGGTCAGTCCTGTGTAGTTACCGTTCTCGTCCAGGGTAATGGCGAGCGCCCGCGCAAGGTAACGATGCGCGTGCCGATGTAGCCTTGCCCGCATCGCCGAAATATCGGAAAACAATCCGACACAGTTAGCATGACCGGCGACGCGCGCGCGGGCCGGGACGTAAGGAAAGGGCGGATAATGCGTATTCTCGTGGTTGAGGACGATGCCAATCTCAATCGTCAGCTGACCGACGCGCTGAAAGAAGCCGGTTATGTTGTCGATCAGGCATTTGACGGCGAGGAAGGCCATTATCTAGGCGATACCGAACCCTATGACGCGATCGTTCTCGATATCGGCCTGCCGCAGATGGACGGCATCACCGTCGTCGAGAAATGGCGCGCGGCGGGCAAGGCCATGCCGGTCCTCATTCTCACCGCCCGTGACCGCTGGAGCGACAAGGTGGCGGGCATCGATGCCGGTGCCGACGATTACGTGACCAAGCCGTTCCATGTCGAAGAAGTTCTTGCCCGCGTGCGTGCGCTCATCCGCCGCGCCGCTGGCCACGCTTCCTCCGAACTCGTCTGCGGACCGGTCAAGCTCGATACCAAATCCTCCAAGGCAACGGTCAACGGCGTGACGCTGAAGCTCACCTCGCATGAGTTCCGCCTGCTTTCCTATCTCATGCATCACATGGGCGAGGTCGTCTCGCGCACGGAGCTGGTCGAACATATGTACGATCAGGATTTCGACAGGGATTCCAACACGATCGAGGTGTTTGTCGGACGTTTGCGCAAGAAGCTCGGGGTTGATCTGATCGAGACCATCCGTGGCCTCGGTTACCGGATGCAAGCGCCGGCAGATGCGAAGTAGCTCTCTTACCGCCCGCGTTCTTCTTCTCGCCTCGGCCTGGTCGGCGCTGGCGCTGGTGGTCATTGCCGTCGTGATCTCGACGCTCTACCGGCAGGGCGTGGAGCGCAGCTTCACCGATCTTCTGCGGGCGCAGCTTTATAACGTCATCAATTCCGTGACGATTTCTAACGAGAATACGCTGGCCGGCAGCCCGCAGCTCGGCGATCTCCGGTTCTCGCAGCCCGATACCGGCTGGTACTGGGTGGTGGAGCCGCTCGGCAATTTCCAGACGGCACCGCTGGTCTCCTCTTCGCTCGGCGTCGCGTCCTTGCCGGTGCCGAGCATTATCGATGCTCCCTTCGATAACAGATACGAGCGGTTTTATGCCGTGACCGACGAGGCGGGCAACAAGGTGCGGGTGGCGGAAACGGAAGTCGTGCTGGATGGTGAGGGCCGCGCGGCGCGGTTCCGCGTTTCAGGCAACCTCAACGTCGTTGAAGACGATGTGCGCAATTTCTCCAACAGCCTTTATCTGGCGCTCGCCGTCTTCGGCGTCGGCAGTCTGGTCGTCAATGGCCTTGCGATTCTCTACAGTTTGCGGCCGCTCGATCAGGCCCGTCTGGCGCTCGGAAAGATCAGGGGCGGGGAGGCGGAAAGCCTCGAAGGCGAATTCCCGCGCGAAATCCAGCCATTGGCGAACGAAGTCAATGCGCTGATCGACAGCAACCGGCGCATCGTCGAGCGCGCCCGCATGCAGGTCGGCAATCTCGCACATTCGCTGAAAACGCCGATTGCCGTGCTTCTGAACGAGGCCCGCACGCTGGAGCCGCAGCATGGCGATCTGGTGCGCGCGCAGGCTGACGCCATGCAGGCGCAGGTGCAATCCTATCTTTCGCGCGCCCGCATTGCCGCCCAGCGCGGCTCGATCCTTGCCCGTGTGGAAGCGGAGCCGGCGCTGGAACGGCTGGTGCGCGTCATGCGCCGCCTCAACCCCGACAAGCAGTTCGAGCTGAATTTCGAGCATCCGGGGGCAGTGCTGGGCATGGAACAGCAGGATCTGGAGGAGATCGTCGGCAATCTTCTCGAGAATGCCGCGCGTTTTGCACAGACCAAAGTCGTCGTCACGCTTGCGACCGGCACGCACCCGTCCTCCGACCCCGAAATGGGCCGGCGCTCATGGGTGGAGTTGATCGTGGAGGATGACGGGCCGGGGCTGGAGCCCGGGCAGATAAGCGAAGCGATGAAGCGCGGCAGGCGGCTGGACGAAAGCCGTCCGGGCACCGGCCTCGGATTGTCGATCGTTTCCGAAGTGGTGTCTGAGTACCATGGCCACTTTTCCCTCTCGCGCAGCGGGATAGGTGGCCTGAAAGCCGATCTGATTTTGCCTGGCCTCTCGAAAGAGCTTGCGTGAGGCAAGAAAAAAGGCAAGAAATTCAATGCCGATATATAACGCGCGGTGCGGTAAGGAAAAGAGGACAGGGTTTGGTTGACGTGTATGATGGCTGCCGCTCCGTGACGATGCGTTCGCTGGTGTCACGCCCGGCACTTCTCTCGATCCTGTGTGTATCGATGCTGAGCGCCTGCACCACCACGGGCACCCGCTCGGCCGGTGGCAGTCTGTTCGGCGGTTCGGCACAACCTTCAACGCCGTTCCTTGCCAACATGCAGGGCGGCATTGTCGGACGAAGCGGTCTGCAGCTCGAAAAGGGCGACCGCACCAAAGCGCTAGAGGCCGAATATCGCGCACTGGAAACCGCCCCGGTCGGTACGCCGGTGACATGGACCGGCGACGATGCCAGCGGCCAGGTGGTTGCCAATGCGCCCTATCAGGTGGGCAACCAGAATTGCCGGCAATATTCCCACACGCTGACTGTCGATGAAAAGGAAACCCGGGTTCGCGGTGCGGCCTGCCGCAATGCCGATGGCAGCTGGTCTCCTTTGACGTAAATCAAGGTCATGGACCTTTCCGAGTGACAGGAAGAGCTATAGCGATGCACCTGGATGCCGGGCGGTGCGGCGTGATGTCTCAAATTCGCGTCATCTCCGCGCTTCATGTTTCCATGTGCCGTGCATTCGAGTAATTGAGCCATATGTTCTGGATTGTCGTTGCGATATTGACGGCGGCTGTCGCCATCGTCCTGATGTACCCGCTGATGCGGAAGACCGAGGTGTCGCAGACGCGCCGCGACGGCGAGGTTGCAGTCTATCGCGACCAGCTTGCCGAACTGGACCGCGAGCGTGCCGCTGGCCTGATCGGCGAGACGGAAGCGGAATATGCCCGCGCCGAAATCGGCCGCCGGCTGCTTGCCGCAGCCGATACCCGTCAAGACGCTGAAAGCAGCGCCCGGCCGCTGCGGCACAATCTCGCCGTAACCCTGATTACCGTTTTGCTGCCTGCACTTGGCCTCTGTCTTTACATCTGGAAGGGAAGTCCGGAAGTGCCGGACATGCCGCTCGAGGCACGTCTAGAGCAACCCGGTAACGACATGAACCTTCTGGTCGCCCGTGCCGAGCGGCACCTGGCCGAAAACCCCGACGACGGTGCAGGCTGGGATATCCTGGCGCCGATCTATTTCAAGACGATGCGGCTTGGCGATGCCGAGCTTGCCTATCGCAACGCGCTTCGTCTGCAAGGGCCGAGCACAGAACGGCTGACGGGACTTGGCGAAACACTGGTGGCGAGCAATGACGGCATCGTCATCGAGGCCGCGCGTGAGGCCTTTGCCGAAGCCGAGCGGCTGAAACCCGGCAATCCACGCGCACGCTTTTATCTGGCGCTGTCGCTGGAGCAGGCGGGCAAGGCGCAGGAGGCGCGTGCGGCCTTTGCAGCACTGGCGGCGGATGCACCAGCCGGTGCGCCATGGTTGCCGCTGGTGCGGGAACATATCGCCAGAACCGGCGGCGAGGCAGCGCCCGGCCCGACCGCAGGCGACGTGGCGGCGGCGAAAGATATGACGCCCGCCGACCGGCAGGCGATGATCGAGGGCATGGTGGCGAGCCTCGACGCCAAGCTCAAGGAAAATCCCGGTGATTTCGAAGGCTGGATGCGCCTCGTGCGCGCCTATTCCGTCTTGAACAATGCAGCGAAGGCGGGCGAGGCACTGCGAGCCGGTTTGCAGGTTTTCCCGCCTGAGGGCGAAGAGGGTAAGCAGCTACTGGCGCTGGCGAAGGAATTGGGAGTTTCCGCCGGACCCGTTCGCATGGACGGGCAAGGGCGCGCGATGCCGCAGGGAGTGACGCAATGACCCGCAAACAGAAACGGCTCGCAATCATCGGCGGTGGCATGAGCTTCATCGTCGCGGCCGTGCTGCTCGTCATGTTCGCCTTCGGCCAGTCCATAGCCTATTTCTACATGCCGGCCGATCTGGAGAAGACGCCGGTCAATCCCGGCACCCGCATCCGCCTAGGTGGGCTGGTGGCGGAAGGCTCCGTCAAGCGCGGGGAGGGCCGCACGGTGAGCTTCACGGTGACTGACGGTGAAGCAAACGTGCCCGTCAGCTATACCGGCATTCTGCCCGATCTTTTCCGCGAGGGGCAGGGCGTGGTGACGGAAGGCGTTTTCGATGCCGCGACCCATGGCTTTGTTGCCGACAGCGTTCTGGCCAAGCATGACGAAAACTACATGCCGAAGGAAGTGGCCGACCGGCTGAAAGACAAGGGCCTGTGGCAGAACACCGGAGAGGGCGGGCAACCTTCCGGCGCAGCGCCTTCTCCTGCGGGGGCTTCAGCCGACAAGACCGGAGCGATAAAATGATCAACGAGATCGGCCATTACGTTCTGGTTCTGGCACTCGCCGTGGGGCTGATCGTCTCGACGCTGCCGGTGATCGGCGCGCGCCGCAACGACCGGGCGCTGATGGATATCGCCTCGCTCGGCTCCGTCGTGATGTTCCTGCTCGTGGCCTTGTCCTTTGCGGCGCTGACGCGGGCCTATGCGGTTTCGGATTTCTCCGTGCGCAACGTCTGGGAAAACTCCCATTCGCTGATGCCGATGCTCTACAAGTTGACCGGCGTCTGGGGCAACCATGAGGGCTCCATGCTGTTATGGCTGCTGATCCTGGTGTTTTTCAGCGCGCTCGTTGCCGTCTTTGGTCGCAACCTGCCGGAAACGCTGAAAGCCAATGTGCTGTCCGTGCAGGCCTGGATTTCCGTCGCTTTCCTGCTGTTCATCCTGCTCACCTCCAATCCGTTCATGCGTCTGGAGCGGGTGCCGGCCGAAGGGCAGGACCTGAACCCTATCCTTCAGGACTTCGGCCTCGCCATACATCCGCCGCTGCTTTATCTCGGTTATGTCGGCTTTTCCGTCTGTTTCTCCTTCGCCGTCGCTGCACTTCTGGAGGGCCGGATCGATGCGGCCTGGGCGCGCTGGGTAAGGCCGTGGACGCTCGCCGCATGGACCTTCCTGACGGCAGGTATCTCCATGGGATCTTACTGGGCCTATTACGAACTCGGCTGGGGCGGCTGGTGGTTCTGGGATCCTGTTGAAAACGCCTCCTTCATGCCATGGCTTGCGGGCACCGCACTGCTGCATTCGGCACTCGTCATGGAAAAGCGCGAAGCGCTGAAAATCTGGACCGTGCTTCTGGCGATCATGACCTTCTCGCTGTCGCTGCTCGGCACCTTCCTCGTGCGCTCCGGCGTCTTGACCTCCGTGCACGCCTTCGCCACCGATCCGAGCCGCGGCATCTTCATTCTCGGCATCCTTACCGTTTTCATCGGCGGAGCTTTCGCGCTGTTCGCATGGCGGGCGCCCTCGCTGAAGGTGGGTGGATTGTTCGCGCCGATCTCACGCGAAGGGGCGCTGGTCCTCAACAATCTGATCCTGACGGTCTCGACCGCAACGGTACTAATCGGCACGCTCTATCCGCTCATTCTCGAAACGCTGACAGGCGAAAAAATCTCGGTCGGCGCGCCGTTCTTCAACCTCACCTTTGGCCTCCTGATGATCCCGGTCCTGATCGTCACGCCATTCGGGCCGATGCTCGCCTGGAAGCGCGGCGATCTTCTCGGCGCTTTCCAGCGGCTTTATGTGGCGGCCGCCATTGCAGCCCTTGCCGGGCTGACGCTCTGGTACGTGGAAAATGGCGGCCCGGTACTCGCCGCACTTGGCATTGCAGCCGGTTTCTGGCTGATCTTCGGGGCGCTTGCCGATCTCTGGTATCGGGCCAATTTCGGCAAACTGGCTTTCGGCATCGCATTCCGCCGGTTGAAGGGCCTGCCGCGTTCGGCCTTCGGTGCCGCACTTGCCCATATGGGGCTTGGCATCACCGTGCTTGGCATCGTCACCGTCACCACCTTCGAGACCGAAACCGTTCTTGAAATGAAGCAGGGCATGGAGGCGAAGGCGGGCGGCTACAGTCTCACCTTCGATGGCATCCGCCATGCCGTCGGCCCTAATTTTACCGAGGATCGCGGCCATTTCACCATACGCAAGGCGGGTGTGGAAGTGGCCGACGTCTGGTCCTCCAAACGGCTCTACACCGCACGGCGAATGCCGACCACGGAAGCGGGCATTTTGACCTTCGGCCTCAGCCAGCTCTACGTCTCGCTCGGTGACCCGATGGCGGATGGCGGCATGGTAGTGCGCATCTGGTGGAAACCCTTCATCCTGTGCATCTGGGGCGGCACGCTGTTCATGATGGCCGGCGGTTTGATATCGCTCTCCGACAGACGGTTGAGGGTGGGCGCACCGAGCCGCAAGGCGAAGCCGGCAAAAACGGCCGCGATGCCGGAGGCGGCGGAATGAGGGAGGTTGTGGCGGGGCTCACGCTCCTTCTCGTTCTCATGTTTACGTCATGGCCGGCCTTCGCCTTCAACCCGGACGAGGTGCTGAAAGACCCCGCACTGGAACAGCGCGCGCGCAATCTCACGTCTCAACTGCGCTGCATGGTCTGTCAGAACCAGTCGATCGATGACAGCAATGCCGAACTGGCACGGGACCTGCGCGTTCTGGTGCGGGACAGGCTGGTGGCAGGCGATAGCGATCAGGCTGTTGTCGACTACGTCGTGTCTCGTTATGGCGAATTCGTGCTGCTGAAACCGCGTTTCAGCCTGCGCACCGCACTTTTGTGGGGCGCGCCCATCGTTCTGGCGCTTGCGGGAATATTCGCCATCCTCGTTTTTTCGCGTCGGCGCGCCACCCAGGAGCGGCCGGAAAAACTGAGCGCGGACGAAGAAGAGAGAATTCGTAATCTCATTGAAAAATAACTGATTTTCATATCCGTCCTCGGTTCTTTTTCAACATTACGGTTTTTTCATTCGTCAGACACTTCGCTGTAAGGTGTCGCCTCCTATATCTTCATCATCCACCGCTTCTCCCCCGGTCAAACGGGTTCCAGTCTGAATGAAGAAAGAAGGTACACCATGTCTCACTCGCAAAACGGACGCTCCTCGCTGAAGACGGTTCTGAAGGCAACGACCGTTGGCGGTCTTGCCGCGCTGATGCTTTCCACAGGCATCGCCGCACCGATCGTTCATTCCTTTGCCGCTCCGGTCGAGGTGACTGCGCCGCAGGTTCCGAGCTTCGCCAATGTGGTCGAGGCGGTTTCGCCCGCCGTCGTCTCCGTTCGCGTCCAGTCGAACGTGCAGCCCGCTTCCGATGATTCCAGCAACTTTTCCTTTAATTTCGGCGGCCGTGGTCTCGACCAGCTGCCGGACGACCATCCCCTGAAGCGCTTCTTCAAGGAATTCGGTGGCCCCAACCAGGACCGTCCCGACCGTGGTCCGAACCGTCATCGTGACGGCAAGGGTCCGCTGCGCCCCGTCGCTCAAGGATCCGGCTTCTTCATCTCCGAAGACGGTTATGTCGTCACCAACAACCATGTTGTCGATGACGGCTCCGCCTACACGGTGGTGATGAATGACGGTACCGAACTCGAAGCCAAGCTCGTTGGCCGTGATCCGCGTACCGATCTGGCGCTGCTGAAGGTCGATGTGAACCGCAAGTTCACCTATGTGCAGTTTGCCGACGATAGCAAGATTCGCGTCGGTGACTGGGTCGTAGCCGTCGGTAACCCCTTCGGCCTCGGCGGCACGGTAACCTCGGGCATCGTTTCTGCCCGTGGCCGCGATATCGGCTCCGGCCCCTATGACGATTACCTGCAGATCGACGCCGCCGTGAACCGCGGCAACTCCGGTGGTCCCGCCTTCAATCTCAACGGTGAAGTCGTTGGCATCAACACCGCGATCTTCTCGCCCTCCGGCGGCAATGTCGGTATTGCTTTCGCCATCCCGTCGTCCGTTGCCAAGGACGTGATCGCCGACCTGCAAAAGGACGGCAAGGTCGAACGCGGCTGGCTCGGCGTGCAGATCCAGCCCGTCAGCAAGGACATTGCCGAGTCGCTTGGTCTTGCCGAAGCGAAGGGCGCGCTCGTCGTCTCGCCGCAGTCCGGTTCGCCGGGCGACAAGGCTGGCATCAAGCAGGGTGACATCATCACTGCCGTCAATGGCGACCCGGTCAAGGATGCCCGCGATCTGTCGCGCCGCATCGGCAGCATGACGCCAAACAGCAAGGTTGAAATCTCGCTCTGGCGCGGCGGCAAGTCGCAGTCGGTCACCGTGACGCTTGGCGATCTCGCAAGCGACGATGCCTCCAAAGCAACGCCGGGCCAGGAAAACGACAGTGGCAGCAAACCTTCCAGCGCAAAGGTGCTGTCGAGCCTCGGCCTGACGGTTGCGCCCGCTGACGACGGCAACGGCCTTGCCATCACTGATGTCGATCCGGACAGCGACGCCGCTGCCCGTGGCCTGAAGACGGGTGAGAAGATCACCTCCGTCAACAACCAGCAGGTGGCTTCTGCCGCCGATATCGAGAAGGTTCTCGAGCAGGCGAAGAAGGACGGACGCTCCAAGGCGCTGTTCCAGATCCAGACGGACAGCGGCAGCCGCTTCATCGCACTGGATATCGACCAGGGTTGATAATCTGAGATGCGACGCCGGTTCTTCTTCGAGCCGGCGTCGCTCGGGACTGTGTCTCCCCTTGAGGGCGGGACAGAGTATGTGGAACGCGCGTGCCGCTTGTTTCTTCTCCGCTAGGGAGGAGGAGGTCGCGGCAGCGGGATCAAGGGCAAGGCCAGCGATAGACCGCGCCCTTGCCCCTCATCCGACCCTTCGAGCCACCTTCCCCCCGCCGGGGAGAAGACAAGGACCCACAAAGCCGGTCCAGTCAGCACCGAGGAGGAAATCTCATGGAAAACAAGGTTCAGGAAATGTCCGTCGCATCTGTTTCCGGTTGTGCGGAAAAGGGCGAGGGCGCTATTGTCCCGCACATGAAGATTCTTGTTATTGAAGACGATCTCGAGGCTGCGGCCTATATGACCAAGGCGTTCCGGGAAGTCGGTATCGTTGCCGACCACGCGAGCGATGGTGAAAGCGGCCTGTTCATGGGCTGCGAGAATTCCTATGACGTGATGGTGATCGACCGCATGCTGCCGCGCCGCGACGGACTTTCCGTCATCAGCGAGCTGCGCCGGCGCGGCATCGAAACGCCGGTTCTCATTCTTTCGGCGCTTGGGCAGGTGGACGACCGCGTGACCGGCCTGCGTGCCGGCGGCGATGATTATCTGCCCAAACCCTATGCCTTTTCCGAACTTCTCGCCCGCATCGAAGTGCTGGGCCGCCGCAAGGGCAAACCCGAACAGGACATGGTCTACCGTGTCGGCGATCTCGAACTTGACCGGCTGTCCCACGATGTCCGGCGCGGTGGCAAGGAAATCCTGTTGCAGCCGCGTGAGTTCCGCCTGCTGGAATATCTCATGAAGAATGCCGGCCAGGTGGTGACCCGCACCATGCTTCTGGAAAACGTCTGGGATTATCATTTTGACCCGCAGACCAATGTCATCGACGTGCATGTGTCCCGCCTTCGTTCGAAGATAGAAAAGGACTTCGAAAAGCCGCTGCTGAAGACCATTCGCGGCGCGGGTTACATGATGAAGGACGAGGGCTGATTGGCGAAAATGGTCCGCCTCAGAATATTGTTCCGGTCAACAGCGGTGCGCCTTTCTGCGCTCTACATCCTGCTGTTTGCGCTCTGCGCCGCCTTTCTGGTCTTTTATGTCACCGCCCTTTCCGAACGGCTGCTGAACCAGCAGACGCGTGACGCGGTGCTGCAGGAAGTGTCGGATGTGCAGCGCATCTACAATCGCGGCGGCATCAACCCGCTGTTGCGGATGATGGAGCGCCGTGCCCGCCAGCCGGGGGCGAGCCTTTACATCATCGCCGGCCCCAATGGCGAAATCCTTGCAGGCAACGTCGCTTCCGTGCAGCCCGGCGTGTTTGACAAGGAGGGCTGGACGGGTTTCCCCTTCCGTTACGAACGTTATTCCGAAAGCGGCGACAGCGTGCAGCATATGGCGACCGCCAATGTCTTCATGCTGGACAACGGCCTGCGCATCCTGATCGGCCGCGATCTCGGCGAACCCACCAAATTCCGGGCGCTGGTGCGCAATGCACTGATGGTGGCGCTTGCCATCATGAGCGCCGGTGCGCTGCTCATCTGGTTCGGCATCGGCCGCAATGCCTTGAAACGCATCGACCGCATGTCGGCAGCGACCAAGAAGATCATGGCCGGCGATCTTTCGCAGCGCCTGCCGCAGGGCCGCTCCGGCGACGAGTTCGATCGGCTGTCCGGATCGCTCAACGCCATGCTCGGCCGTATCGAAAAGCTGAACGAGGGCTTGCGGCAGGTGTCCGACAATATCGCCCACGACCTCAAGACACCACTGACGCGGCTGCGCAACAAGGCAGCCGCCGCCTTGGATGACAACGACGAAACGAAACGGCGCGCGGCACTCGAAGGCATCATCGCCGAATCCGACCAGTTGATCCGCACCTTCAATGCATTGTTGATGATTTCCCGCGTCGAGGCCGGCTCCATCGCCGCCGAAATGACCGATGTGGACATGTCGGCAATCGCCGCCGACAGCGCCGAACTTTACGAACCGGTGGCCGAGGACGCGGGACTTACGCTTGAGGCCGAGATCGAACCCGGTCTTTCGGTGCAGGGCAACCGTGAGCTGATCGGCCAGGCGCTTTCAAACCTCATCGACAACGCCATGAAATATGCCTGCGAATGCGAGGGCGACAAAAAACTCATCGTGCGTCTGGTGAGCAAACCGGACGCCATCGTGCTGTCCGTCTCCGATAACGGCCCCGGCATCCCCGCCGACAAGCGCGGCGAGGTGCTGAAACGTTTCGTGCGGCTGGACGAAAGCCGCTCCAAACCCGGCACGGGGCTCGGCCTGTCGCTGGTGGAGGCCGTGATGGAATTGCACGGCGGATCGCTCGCGCTGTCGGACACCGACACTACGAATTCCGTCTGCCCGGGCCTGACCGTCTCGATGATCTTTCCCGTTTCGACCCAGTAAGCCGCGCTGTCCAACGCCGCCGACACCAGCACCGGCTGGTCACCGCTATTTGTGCGGAAATTCGTTCACCTCCGAGAAATAATCGTCTCTCGAGATTGAATTGAAAGATGATCGGAAGAATATCCTATAAGGTTCTACAGCTGCACTTTATGAGGGGATCGCATCGCGATCGGCAAAAGGACTTATGATCGATGGCAAACATGGCCCCCTTGGTCGGCGACCACCATGGACCGATCATTCTGTTCGATGCCGAATGTGTGTTGTGTTCCGTGAATGCGCAATTTGTGCTGCGGCATGACAAGGCCGGATATTTCCGGCTGGCCCCCATGCAGGGAGCCGTCGGCACGGAAATCTACCGGCGGCACGGAATGGACCCCAAAAATCCGGTCAGCCTGCTCGTTGTCGATGGCGACAGGGTGCGACAGGATAGCGACGGCGTTCTTGCGATCTATGAGGCGCTTGGCATGCCCTGGCGGCTGCTTGGCATGTTGCGCATAATTCCCGCATTTCTGCGCGATCCCGTCTATCGTTTTGTCACCCGCAATCGCTACCGTTGGTTCGGAAAACGCGCGCAATGCTGGGTGGCGCCGCCGGAATACATGGACAGGATTCTCTGAACTTAGCGACGATCCTCCGCCCAGGGCAGGCGACAATTTCAGGCGGCGGGACAGACACGTGAAGGCGTTGCGGAGATGGCTACGCATCCCCGCAACGCCACGTCGCCATCGGGTCAGAACGTATAAGCCACGCCAATCATTGCGAAGGGCTGGATGTCCTTCTTGGAGAGCGGGCTGTCCTTGGCATCGCCCAGCAGGAAGCCAACACCGCCGGCGCCGGTGATCGACCAGTTCTCGGTCATAAGATAAGTGAGGGAGGCGCTGGCGTCGATGCGCTTGAAGCCTGCCTTGGCGTCATAGCGGCGCAGGCCGGAACGGGCGGATTGGGCCGAGGTGACGCCGAAATAGGATTTCATGTGCTTGTCGTCCGCCCAGGTGGCGGAGAGGTCCGCGCCAAGGATGAACTGGTCGACTTTGTGCGAAACGCTGGCGCCGACGGTTGCGGTCAACCCTTCGCTCCCGCTGATGGTCTTGTCCACCTTCGCATAGACCTCGAAGGGATCGATGCCATAAGCGATAACACCGCCGACCACGCCGCCCGCCTTGATGTCACCCATTCCGCGAAGATTTTTCTTGTCGTCCTTTTCCTTGCGCCCGGCTTCCCAGCCGCCCTTGACGCCCAGTCTGAAGCCGTTGCTGTTCAGCAGGTTGACGGTGACGCCACTGAAATCGATGCTCAGCGTATCTCCATACTCAACGGAAACCAGGGGAACCGCGCCTGCTTCCAGCTTGTCCGAGCCCTCATATTTGGGAGCGTAGGCAGCACCCACGCCAAGTGTGATTTTCCACTCACTGGAACTGCTGTAGCGGGCATTGTCGAAATTGCCCTGCGGTTCGGCGAACCTGTCCGATTTGCCGAGATCGGCAGCGAGGACGGGCGTGCAGATGCCCTGCGCCAGGGGCAGCGCGGTCAGGCACAACGCCATTGCACGCAGGTTCTTTTGCCATTTCACTGTAAAAATCTGTTTCATGATCATATCCGTTGCAGCATCAAGCGTTGCAAAACCTGGGAGTCGGGTTTCGTTGAGCAGGACGCTACGTGGGCATAATTGCGGAGACATTACGCGAGATTGCCGGCCACGACTGAAATGGCGCTTCCGCAGGCCGGACCTCGGAAAAGATCGGCAAAAACGGTTTTCCTGATCGCAAAGCGCCACGCATTTGTTACAACGCGGAGTGTATGCGCCCGGAAGCTTCGACAATGCGTGGCGGCAGGACGATTTTGCGGGGAGCGATCCTTCCTGAGAATCAGGCACGGTCGAAGCGCAAGGATGGGTCGCTCGGGAGAGGGAGAGAGACAGTGACGAAACGGGAAACCGCTGAAAGGCGGCTGAGCGAGGTTCTGCCGGGAGTTATCCGCCCCTATACGCAGACGGAACTGAAATCCGTTCTCTCCACGCTGAAGGATATCGCCAAGGGCGAGCCAGCTGTGGCCGCGCTTCTTGCCGCCGAAAGCCCGCTGAAGGACTTCATCGCTGCGGCTTTCACGCTGTCGCCCTATCTGCGCGACATGGCCGCGGCGGATGAGGGGCTGCTGACGCTCGCGATTTCGAAGCCGCTGGAGCCACTACTGGCCGATCTCGTCCGTGAAGCGCGCGATTGCTGGAAGCCGGGGCAAGAGGGCGGCGTGCCCGTCGAAAACGAGGTGATGTCGCGCTTGAGGATCGCCAAGCGTCGGCTTTCCTTCGTCGCAGCGCTTGCCGATCTCGCGCGCATCTTCACCGCCCGCGATACCACGCGCTGGCTGAGCGACATGGCGGATGCTTCGCTGTCGGCCGCCATCGACCACCTGCTGCTTGTCGGCCATGAGACCGGCAAGCTGAAACTGAAGAACGTGGCCGCGCCAAGCGAAGGTTCCGGCCTGATCGTGCTTGGCATGGGCAAGCTCGGCGCTCGCGAACTGAACTATTCCTCGGACATCGACGCAGTGGTGTTCTTTGAACCCTCTGCTGGCATTATCGACGATCCCTATGCTGCGACAGAGAATTTCGGCCGCATGATGCGCCGCCTCGTGCGTATCATGCAGGAACGCACGGCAGACGGTTACGTCTTCCGCACCGATTTGAGGCTCCGGCCAGACCCCGGCTCGACGCCGCTCGCAATTCCCGTGGAAGCGGCGCTGCTTTATTACGAGGGCAGGGGCCAGAACTGGGAACGCGCCGCCTATATCAAGGCGCGGCCGGTGGCCGGCGATCTGAAGGCCGGCGACAATTTCCTGCGCGAACTGACACCTTTCATCTTCCGCAAATATCTAGATTACGCGGCGATTGCCGATATTCACTCCATCAAGCGGCAGATCCATGCGCATAAGGGCCATGGCGCGATTGCGGTTAAGGGCCATAACGTCAAGCTCGGACGCGGCGGCATCCGCGAGATCGAGTTCTTCGCGCAGACGCAGCAGCTGATTGCCGGCGGACGTATGCCGGCGCTCAGGGTCCGCGCGACGCAGGAGGCGCTGGCGGCGCTCACGGAAGCGAAATGGATCGATGCCGAAACGCGCGACAGCCTGACTGAAGCCTACTGGTTCCTGCGCGAAGTGGAACACCGCATTCAGATGGTGCGCGACGAGCAGACCCACGTGCTGCCCGACACCGAAACTGAACTGAAGCGCATTGCCTTCATGCTCGGTTTTGAAGATACCAAGGCGTTTTCCGAGAAGCTGGAAAAGGTGCTGCGGCTGGTGGAGCGCCGTTATTCGGCGCTGTTTGAACAGGAGACGAAACTCTCCGGTGAGGCAGGCAATCTGGTCTTCACGGGCCAGAAGGACGATCCAGATACGCTGAAAACCCTTTCAGCACTTGGTTTTCAGCGGCCGGAGGATATTTCCCGCGTCATCCGCACCTGGCACAATGGCCGGTACCGGGCAACGCAATCGGTCGAGGCGCGCGAGCGGCTGACGGAGCTGACGCCGGATCTGCTGCGCGCCTTTGGCGAAAGCAAGCGGGCGGATGAGGCGCTGCTGCGCTTTGATAATTTCCTCTCCGGGCTACCGGCTGGCATCCAGCTCTTCTCGCTGCTCGGCAACAATCAGGCGCTGCTGTCGCTGCTGGTGACGATCATGTCGTCGGCCCCGCGCCTTGCCGAAATCATCGCCGCCCGCCCGCATGTTTTTGACGGCATGCTGGACCCGGCGCTGATGAGCGACGTGCCGACGCGCGAATATCTTGCCCAGCGCATGGGCAATTTCCTTTCCAATGCCCGCCACTACGAGGATATTCTCGATCGGCTCCGTATTTTCGCCGCCGAGCAGCGCTTTCTCATCGGCGTGCGGCTGTTGACAGGCGCGATCCGTGGCGAGATCGCCGCCCGCGCCTTTACCCATCTTGCCGATCTGGTAATTGAAGCGGCCCTGAATGCCGTTCTCTCGGAGATGGAGACGGCACATGGGCCATATCCGGGCGGGCGCGTGGCCGTGATGGGCATGGGCAAGCTCGGCTCCTTCGAGCTGACCGCGGGTTCGGATGTCGACCTCATTCTCCTCTACGATTACGACGATGCCGCCCATGAATCGACCGGCGCAAAACCGCTCGATGTGGTGCGTTACTTCACTCGCGTCACCCAAAGGCTGATTGCCGCACTATCGGCACCCACAGCCGAGGGCGTGCTTTACGAGGTGGACATGCGGCTTCGCCCCTCCGGCAACAAGGGGCCGGTGGCGACGCGCATTTCCGCCTTTGAGAAATACCAGCGCGAGGAAGCCTGGACCTGGGAACATATGGCGCTTTCCCGCGCTCGCCTGATCTGTGGCGAAGCCTCGCTGATGGAAGATGCGCGCGGCATCATCGCCTCGGTACTGTCCCAGAAGCGCGATGTGGCGAAAGTCTCAGCCGATGTGCTGGAGATGCGCAGCCTCATCGAGCAGGAGAAGCCGCCGGAAAATATTTGGGATTTCAAGCTCATCAATGGTGGGCTGATCGACCTCGAATTCATCGCCCAATATCTGGCGCTGGTCGGTCCCGCCAAGGGTCTCCAGCCGCACGAACCGGGTCGCAACACGGCAGAGGCATTGCAGGTGCTGGCCGCCCCGGTGATGGAGCAGCAATCCTTCGACGACTGCATGGCGGCGACGGCGCTTTACACCGAGATATCGCAGATCGTGCGGCTGTGCATCGACGGTGCTTTCAATCCGAAGGAAGCGCCTGCCGGTCTTATCGATCTGGTTTGCCGGGCCGGGGATTGCCCGGATATTTCCACGCTGGAGGGCGAGGTGAAGCGGCTGGCGAAGGTTGTCAGGAAGGCGTTTGTGGCAACGGTGAAAAATGGCGGGTGATGGTGGGTATCGCGCGTTCTGCCGTCACTTACTGCAACGCAGCGGGCACAGCCCGATATTCCTCAATGCACCGTGCCACAGCACCCTGCCGCATGCGGGATGATAATCGTCACCACCGTACCTCTGCCTTCGCAGGAGCGAATTTTCATCGTGCCGCCATGCAGCCTGACGAGCGAGCGCGAGATGGCGAGCCCGAGGCCTGAGCCGCCCTGGCTTTTGGCGTATTGGCTCTGCACCTGCTCGAAGGGCTGGCCAATCTTGTCGAGCGCCTCGGCGGGAATGCCGATGCCGGTATCTGCGATGGTGAGGATCATGGCGGCCTGATGCACATGGGTGCGCAGCGCTACGCGGCCGCCATTACCGGTGAACTTCACGGCATTGGACAGAAGGTTGAGCATGATCTGCTTCATGGCGCGGCGGTCGCCCTGCATCGTCAGCCCGGCGCAGACCTTCTGCTGCACGGTGATGTTCTTCTGTTCCGCCTGGATGGCGGTCAGCCGCAGGGTTTCCTCGATCAGCGGCGCGAGATCGATTGTCTCGCGGTTGATCCGCATATGGCCGGCTTCGATCTTGGACATATCGAGAATGTCGTTGATGACATTTAGGAGGTGCTTGCCGCTGTCGTGGATATCCCGGGCATATTCGGAATATTTCGGCGAGCCAACCGGGCCGAACATCTCGTTTTGCAGGATGTCGGAAAAGCCGAGAATGGCGTTGAGCGGCGTGCGCAGCTCATGGCTCATATTGGCGAGGAATTCGGACTTTGCGAGGTTTGCCGCCTGGGCGCGCTCTTTTTCGGCGAGATAATTGGCGTTGGCGTCTGAAAGCTCCGTCTTCTGCCGCTCCAGCTTATGCTGCGAGGCGGAAAGATCGCCGATGGTGGCCATCAGCCGGCGTTCGGAGTCACGCAGGCGCTCCTGATGGCGCTTCAAAAGCGTAATGTCGGTGCCGACGGAGACGAGGCCGCCGTCACGGGTGCGGCGTTCATTGATCTGTAGCCAGCGATCATCGGCAAGCTGCACTTCCGTCATGCGCGAAAGGCCAGACTGATCGGGGTCCGCAACGCGCCGCTCCACAACCGGGCGTGCCGCAGCCGCCTGCACGGCGCTCTTTTCGGTGCCCGCTACCAGAACGCTATCCGGCAGGCCGTAAGCCTTCTGGTAATGGGTGTTGCACATGACGAGACGGTCATTCTTGTCCCATAGCACGAAGGCTTCCGAGGTGGATTCGATGGCGTCTGCAAGGCGCTGGTCTGCCTCGGCATAACGTTGCGCAAGGCGGTGCTGCTCAGTCACGTCCATGGCGATGCCGATGACGCGCGGGCCGTTATTGGTGCGGATGACCTGGGCGCGGGCGCGCAGCCAGACATAGTGGCCTTTCGCGTGGCGCATGCGGAAGATCTGGTCGATCTGGCGCAGATCACCGCAGCCGACAGCACGGGCAAGCTCGTAGAGGTTTCCATCTTCGGAATGCATCATGCGCGCCGCATCGGAAAAGGACAGCGGTGCGGCCTTCGGCGGTCTGCCGAGGATTTCGTAGAGCGAGCCGGACCAGAACATGCGCCGCGTGGAAAGATCGAAGTCCCACAGGCCGCAGCGGCCACGTGACAGCGCCGTCTCCACCCGTAGGTTCGATTCAGCGAAGATGTCGTCGGCGTCACGGGCGCGTTTGACCTGCATGTAATAGGCGTAGAGCACGACAAGAAGGATCGAGGAGATTCCGGCAAACAGCGTCACGTTCATGGCGATTTCGCTGCGCCAGAAAGAACGGATCGGCTCAAGCGAGCGCGCCGCGATGACCATGCCTCCATCGTCGCCGAAGGGGATCATCGTCGCATAATGCGGCTGGTTGTCGATATTCGTTTCGATGGTGCCGGGCGCGCCGGGAAAACGCTGAACAATGGCGATTTCGGGAAGCAAAGCCGGCAGGGAGGTGCCGATATAAAGCGTGGCGCCCTTGCCGGCGCCGGCGAAAATCCGGCCGTTGCTGCCCGACAGAAGCACCATGGTGCCATCAGCAAGGCTGCCCGAAGGCAGCGCTGCGGCAAGGCTCGCCTCTGCGCGGGTGCGCTCTTGCGAGGCAAAGACAATACCGTTGTTGATAAGGGCTGCTTTGGCCGTTAGCGCTGTCAGTGCGGTAGAGTGGCGGGCTGCCTCTTCCATGCGGCTATATTCGGCAACGATGCCCAGCATGCGTGACGCCGCGATGACGACGAGAAATGCAAGAATGAGAATGGGAATGAGGCGCTTCAGCAGGGTCTCGACCTGCGGCATCGGGCGGTCGGAGCCGTTCATCAAACCCATCAGGTCGCTGGAAAGCCTTTCGCCCCAGGCCGCAAGATCAGAAAATTTGGCATACGGCCGCTCATCGCCCGCAGTCGCCCGCCGCACGTTCGTCATTGTCCCGCCTTCAAGATATCCCCACTGATTCGAAGCGCCGCCGCTCGAATATGCATAGTGAATCAAATGCGATTCGCCGTGTCCAGAGGCAAAAGTTAAAAGAATTTTAACCCCTTGAACCGACTCCGTATTTTTTCGGGACAGCGCGTTACGGTCTTCACAGCGGCGGCAGGCATTGGAAAAACCGACACCCGGATGGCCGGTCTGGGACGTCCGGTGTGTTACGGCCGGTGGTTCTCAAGCCCTGTCGAAAGCTTCGAGAGCAGGTTCAAGTGCGCCGAGAACGCCGTTTCCGGCGGCAGGAAGCCCGGTCAGCACCGCGCTGATGATATCGTCACGGCTTGCGCCATGCGCTTTGGCTTCCAGCACATGAAATGCCACACCGCCTTCAAGCCGCAGTGCGGCGAGAATGCCGATATAGACCAGGCATTGCGTCTTGGCATCCAGCGTGGACGCCGCACCCAACCCCTGCACGGCCTGAAGCCAGACAGCCTGATGGGCCGGGGCCTCGGTGATGAAACGCTGGAACGAATTGCTGGTGTTGGAAATATCCGTCATTTGAAGTCCCTTTTCGCTTGCGGCCGCGTTCCGGCCTGTCGCTGACGATTGTGTCGCGCAATGCGTTGCGCCGCCTTGACGGAAATCAAGACGGCGCACAGGCATTGTCCGGAATAGGGGAGTTGGCGAATGTTCGCCGGGTATTATCCTTTCAGAATACGCCCGACGATATCGCTGACATCCGTCGAAAGACCTTTTGCTTCGGCGATCGTCGAAAGTGCTGCCTTGGCGTGTTCGGCGCGGCTTGCTTCCAGCGACCGCCAGGAGCGCATGGAGGTGAGAATGCGCGCGGCAAGCTGCGGGTTACGCTTGTCGATGGCTATGATCTGCTCGGCGAGGAACCGGTAGGCGGCACCATCGGCGCGGTGGAAACCGGTCGGGTTGGAGAAGGCGAGCGTGCCCACCAGCGACCGTACCCGGTTGGGATTGGAGGCGATGAAGTGTTTCGACGTCATCAGCGCCTTAATACGTTCCAGCGCGCCGTCGCCGGGAATGGCGGCCTGCAGCGAGAACCATTTGTCGAGAACCAGCGCATTGTCGGCAAAGCGGGCTTCGAAGGCGGCAAGCGCCTCCTTTGTCTCCGCGCTGTCGGGGAAACGCTGGGTCAGCACACCAAGCGCATGCGCAAGATCGGTCATGTTGGTGGCGCTGGCATAGGCCTTTGCCGCCCTGTCAGGCGTTCCCTCGGCAAAAGCAAGGAAGCTCAACGCGCCGTTGCGAAGCGAACGCCGTCCGGCGCTGTCAGCATCGGGGCTGTAGGCTTCACCATTGCCGTCGCTGTCGGCGAGCAGGCGGAGCGTTTCGAGACCGGCCGTGGCAATGGCCTTGATCGTCGCGTTACGTGCCTTGTGGATGGCGTCCGGGTCGGTATTGCCGCCCAGTTCGCGAGCGATGTCCGTTTCGCTCGGCAGCGCCAGCGCCTGTGCCCGGAAAGCGGGTTCAAGCGAAGCATCGCCGACGATTTCGATCAGCGTTGCGATGAGGTCGGCGTCCGAGCGTACTTCTTGGCCGTTCTGCACGGCCTTGGTAGCGGCAATCAGCGCCGGCAAAGCGAGATCGGTAAGCGCCTGGAAACGGGCAAACATATCCGTCTCGTGCCGGGCAACCTGCACCAGATCGGCAGCACTCTGTTCGAAATGCAGGTTGATCGGTGCCGAGAAGCTGCGGTTGAGCGACAGCACTGCGCGCGATGAAATGCCGGAGAAGGAGAATGTCTGGTTGCGTTCGGTCAGATGCAGCACGCCGTCACGGTATTCGCCGCCCGTAACAGCCTGCGGCTCGGCGATCTGGCCATTGTCGAGAATCAGCGCCAGCGACAGCGGAATATGACGCGGTTGCTTCACCGGTTGGCCGGGCGTTGGTGCGACGGTCTGTTCCAGCGTCAGCCTGAAGGTCGCCTTGGCGGCATCGTAGGCGGAGGAAACGGAGACGAGCGGCGTGCCGGCCTCGGTGTACCACAGCGAAAACTGCGACAGGTCGCGGCCGCTGGCATCGGCAAAACTCTTGAGGAAATCCTCAACAGTCGCCGCTTCGCCGTCATGACGTTCGAAATAAAGGTCCATGCCTTTCTTGAAGTCGTCTTCGCCAAGGATCGTGGCGATCATGCGGGTGACTTCGGCGCCCTTTTCATAAACGGTCGTCGTGTAGAAGTTGTTGATTTCGCGATAGGTATCGGGGCGTGGTGGATGGGCCAGCGGACCGGAATCCTCTGGAAACTGCTCCGATTTCAGGTGACGCACATCGGCGATGCGCTTGACCGGGCGCGAGCGCATGTCGGCGGAAAATTCCTGGTCGCGATAGACCGTCAGGCCTTCTTTCAGGCACAGCTGGAACCAGTCGCGGCAGGTAATGCGGTTGCCGGTCCAGTTGTGGAAATATTCATGCGCGATGATGCGCTCGATATTGGCGTAGTCTGCATCAGACGCAGTTTCCGGGTCGGCCAGCACGAATTTGTCGTTGAAGACGTTGAGACCCTTGTTCTCCATCGCGCCCATGTTGAAATCGGACACGGCGACGATCATGAAGATATCGAGGTCGTATTCACGGCCGAAGCGTTCCTCATCCCACTTCATCGAGCGCTTCAGCGCATCCATGGCATAGGCCGCGCGCGGCTCCTTGCCATGCTCGACATAGATCTTCAGCGCCACTTCGCGGCCGGAAAGGGTGGTGAACGTGTCTTCCACCACGCCGAGATCGCCGGCGACAAGCGCAAAGAGATAGCTGGGTTTCGGGTGCGGATCGAACCAGGCTGCAAAGTGGCGGCCTTCATCGTAATTGCCGCCGCCGAGGAAGTTGCCGTTCGACAACAGCAGCGGATTGCCCTCCTTCGCGGCGATGATCGTCACCGTATAGGGTGCCAGAACATCGGGCCGGTCCGGGAAATAGGTGATGCGGCGGAAACCTTCCGCCTCGCACTGGGTGCAATAAACGCCGTTGGTGCGGTAAAGCCCCATCAGCTGCGTATTGACCTGCGGATTGATGTAATTGGTGACACAGATCTCGAAGGGCGTCGCCGCAGGCAGATCGCGGATCGTCAGGCTATCAGGCGTCGCGTCATATTGGCTTGCGGGAATGTCCACCTGATCAAGCAGCAGGCCCGAAAGTGTCAACTCGTCGCCATCGAGAACGAGCGGCGCTGACACATCGACGCCCTCTCGGCGATGAAAGATCAGACGGGCTTCGACCTTGGTATTCTTGGGGTCGAGTTCGAAGGTGAGATCCACCCGCTCCAGAACGAAATCGGTGGGGCGGTAATCTGCCAGGTGAACGATCTGGCCCGTGTCTGTTCGCATGACTGTTCCTGAATAACTTTGTCGTTGTCCTCCGGGCATCATGTCGTCATAAGGCCCGGATGTAAAATAGGTAGAGTATTCGTCACAATCATGTGCGCATCGGGAGGACGTTCTGTCCTGCCATGGAAGGCTTTGCCGGCCCTGCAGACGATCCTGCCGCTGCCGGACCTGCGGACCATGCCAGCAAATGTTGAACGATTGCTGAAATTGTATTTTATTTTCTTCAAATTTTAGCGCGTGTCGCTTTTGGTCTGATTCTCACGTCGCCATCAGGGCCGAAGGCCTGAACAATGGGGGTGATTAGGCCACAAGCCGGGGAAAGCAATCCTGCGCCTCACCAGATCAACGGAATTCATGGGTAAATAACATTTTTTGTTGTAAAGCGCTTCGGGAATGCTCTAGCCTTGGGCAAATCCAATTCCCCCGCGTCGTCCTCCCCCGCATGAACAATCTCCCGATGGCGTGTTTGCGCAGCCGATATGAGTAACTGCCGATGAACGCCGAACCGACAAATCCCTTTCGGGGGATAAGCCTGAAGCTGATTTCGGTTGGCTTTTTTCTGGTGATGCAGACTTGTATCAAGGCCTCCGGTCCCGATGTGCCGGCCGGTCAGATCACTTTCTTCCGCTCCGCTTTCGCCATCATCCCCATCGTCGTTTATCTTGCCTGGCTGCATGCGCTGACGAGCGCGCTGCACACCAACAATCTCATCGGCCATTTCAAGCGCGGGTTTCTCGGCATTCTCTCCATGGCCTGCGGGTTTTACGGGCTGACGCTGCTGCCGTTGCCGGAATTCATCGCCATTGGTTATGCCTCACCGCTGCTGGCCGTCGTGTTCGCCGCCTTCATCCTGCGCGAGAAGGTGCGCATCTACCGCTGGAGCGCGGTTTTCGTTGGCATGATGGGCGTGCTGGTTATCCTGTGGCCGAAGATGACCCTGTTGCGTGAAGGCGGTTTTGCCGCGGGCGAGGGGCTGGGCGCGATTGCCGTGCTCTGCGGGGCAGCGCTTGGCGGTCTCGCAATGATCCAGGTGCGGCAACTGGTGGAAACGGAAAAGACGCCGACCATAGTTCTCTATTTCTCGCTCACGGCCACCTTGCTTTCGCTCGTCAGCGTGCCCTTCGGGTGGAGCGCTCTGGATACCAACCAGGCCGTGCTGTTGATCACCAGCGGCATTTGTGGCGGCGTCGCACAGATCTTCCTGACGGAGAGCTATCGCCACGCGGAGGTCTCCACTATCGCGCCCTTCGAATACAGCTCCATCGTTTTCGGGATAGCGGTCTCCTATATCCTGTTCGGAGACATTCCAACGCTCACCATGCTGATCGGCACGGCAATCGTGATTTTCGCCGGCATCTTCATCATTTTCCGCGAGCACCAGCTGGGCTTGGCGAGACGCGCGGCACGCAAGGCCTCCACGCCGCAGGGGTAACGCACCAAATTTGGCGGAGGTCGCAAACATGCGGCATCGTCGGCGCCAGAGCCGTTGTCGTTTCGTCGCCTAGTCCCGCAAATGCAAAAGGCGCCTTCCCGAAGAAAGACGCCAGCGCGCAATCAAAGATATGGACCGGTTTTACGCCGGCCTGAGTGCTCTCAGCGCTCGCGGAAATCCGCAAAGACAGCTGCAGGACGTGTGACGCGAACCTGCTGCATGGCAGCACGTGCGGTCATCTGTTCGTTAGCGGCAGCGCCGAAACGATGGTAACCCTGACTGGAGCGAGGGCCGAGGCCCGCCAGTCGGAGCGTTTCAAAGCCGGAATGTACCGGACGGAAGCGAGTGGTCATTGCCTTGGTTCCTTAAACCGAATTCCTCCCAAGACACAGGCTGGCTTATCGCAGTGCAGCATGGATTCGGCAAGCCGGGTCAGCGCGCCGCTGTTATGCGTAATACGCATGGCTTTTTTCATACTTCGTTTACTCTGAGTAAGAATCAGGCAATCAGCCTTCGGAGATTTTTGCCTGAAACGCCAATAAATCCTGCCATGCCAATGACTTACTGGCAGGTGCGTTTAGAAGTTCCTGCGGATGCAGGCTCGCCAGCGCCGGTAAAACCAGGTGCCCGGCTGCGACATCACGCCACTGTCCGCGCAGCGTATGGATCGTTCCGGTGCCGCCGAAAAAGAAACGTGCGGTCAAGTTGCCAAGAAGCAACAGGTGTTTCGGCTCCGCAAGTGCGATCTGGCGCTCGATGAAGGGGCGGCAAATATCCATTTCAGCCTGAGTCGGCGGGCGGTTGCCCGGTGGACGCCAGGGCACCACATTGCCGAGCATGATGCGTGCGCGGTCAAGGCCGATAGCGGCCAGCATACGGTCGAGCAGCAGCCCGGTCTTGCCGGCAAAAAGCTGGCCCTCGCGGTCGTCATCCGCATCCGGCATCGGGCCGATGACCATGACGGCGCAAGCAGGGTCGCCCTCGGTGAATACCGTGTTGCGGGCGCTGTTCTTGAGGTTGCAGCCGCTGAAACCCTCAAGCGCGATTTTCAGTTCGGAAAGCGACCTTGCGCTTTCAGCTGCAAAACGGGCAGCCGCCACGGCCTGTTCGTCCGGCATGGCAACATTCTGCTGAGGTGCCGGAGCAGGCGGCGCGCCTCTCGTCGGCGCGCTGCGACCTGCCGTCTGCCGCTGCGGAGCATCGGCACGACGCTCCGCGCCGCCGTCCATCTGGTGTGCGGGCGCAGAACTTTCCTGACGCGCTGCCGGTCGGGCAGGGCGGGAGGCGGCAAATTCGGCGAAACGGTCAACAGGTCCGTCTTCCAGCAACCAGTCCACGCCCGCATCCGCATGGAAATGCAGAAGCGCGGCGAGTTCGGCCGGGGAGAGGTCGTGAGCGGCGATCATGGGGTGAAATTATCCCATGTTCCCCGCCCGGGGAACCCGTAAATCACGCTGTCCAGCGCTGAATGTCACCGCTTTCGCCGATCATGGCCAAACCATGGGCAATCGAGAGCAACTCGCCGCCGGTTTCGATCCGGTCCGCGTCGAAACGACGGGTGAAAAGCTCGCGCACCGCCGGCACGAAGGAGGTGCCGCCGGTGAGGAACACCTTGTCGATTGCCTCAGGCGCGACTTGCGTCTTCTCCAGAACCTCGTCCAGCGCGCCCTCGATCTTGGCGAGGTCGTCGGCGATCCAGTTGTTGAAGTCGCTGCGCTTGACCATTTTGCGGCCGGCCTTGCCGAGCGGCGCGAAGTTGAATTCCGCTTCTTCGGCCGAGGACAGCGCCATCTTGGTGGCGGAAATCGACTGATAAAGCGGATAACCCTCGTCATGCTCCACGAGATCGATGAAGAGTTCGAGCTTGTCCGGCTCCAGCGCCGAGCGCACCAGCGATTTCAGATCGGTGAATTCCTTCGAGGTCTTGAAGATAGACAGCTGGTTCCAGCGACCGAAATTCACGTAGTAGCCGGAAGGCACGTCCAGCACCTTGTCGAAGCTCTTGAACTTGCTGCCCTTGCCGATTTCCGGCGAGACCAGATTGTCGATCATGCGGAAGTCGAAATGGTCACCGGCGACACCGACGCCGGAATGGCCGATGGGGGTGGCGGAGAGCTTGCCGGCATGGGTCTCGAAGCGGATCAGCGAATAGTCGGTGGTGCCGCCGCCGAAATCCGCCACCAGCACATTGGCGTCCTTCTTCAGGCTCTGGGCGAAATAATAGGCGGCCGCCACCGGCTCGTAGACATAGTGGATTTCGGGAAAACCGGCACGCGTCAGCGCTTCGTTGTAGCGGGAGAGCGCCAGCGTCTCATCCGGATTGCTGCCGGCGAAACGCACGGGGCGACCGGCGATGACGGTCGAGACGTCGCTTGGCCACTCTGCGCCCGCATAGGTTTTCAGCTTGCGCAGGAACACGTCCATCAAATCCTCGAAGCTCTGGCGCTTGGCGAAGATCAACGTGCCCTGGAAGAGCGGCGAGGCCGCAAATGTCTTGATCGACTGCAGGAAGCGGCAATCGCCCGCATTGTCGATGAATTGCCTGATGGCTGCGTGGCCCGCTTCCACGTGCAGGGCAGCCGCACCAAGGCCCGAATCCTTCATGAAGGAGAGCGCGGTGCGCATGCTGTCATCCGTGCCCGCGCTGCTGGTAAACTGCATGGAGCGGCTTTCGCCGCCGCCGTCGGAAAGAGCCATGACCGTGTTGGTCGTGCCGAAATCGAGGCCCAGTGCCCGCTTTTGCGTCATCGCCATATCCTTGTCGCCGATAGAAATGCTCGCCCGGCCCAAAGGCGGCCCGGCGTGAGAATAAGGGACGCATTTGGCATCCCGATGTCAGAGGAGGGCGGTTGATTGCACAGGCCCGGCAGAATGGCAAGCGCCACTTCTCGGTTTATTAAAACATTAGAATAAAGTAATTTTCCGTTATAAATACAGTTTTGCGATGCAAATTAAATATTTTTTCGCAATCGCAAAGTATAAATAAAGGCTATATCCTCAGGGAGCTTTCTTAATTGTAGCTGTCGCGTTGTAACCCGGAAGTCCAGATGTCCCGCAAGCAGGCATGTTCCGCCCTCCAAGATGTGCCGCCCGGGCCGGAGGTCCTCATTCGCGGCGACGTGGATATTTTCCATTCTCAGCTTATGAACCTCATGGCGTCATCGCAGCAGGGTTATGCCCTTTTCGATGGCAGCGATGACTTGCGCTTTGCCAATGCGGCCTTCCGCGAGGCGCTGGGCATGGCTCCGGACGGTTTTCCGAGCTGGATGGAGCTGATGCGCGGCGGGTATCGCAGCTCGACAGGAACGGCGGTCGAAACCACCGATTTCGAACTGTGGTTGCGCTCGGCGCGGACAAGGCGCGGCAAGTTGCCTTACCGCACCATCGAAACCAGCCTGAACGATGGACGCTGGATGTTGACGACGGAAACGACGCTGCCGGGCGGCTGGATGTTGTGTGTCGTGACCGATGTTTCCGAGCTTGGCATCCAGTTGCGCGATCTGCGGCAGGAGCGCGACAGGGCGCTGAAATCGGCGCTGAGCGACGAACTCACGGGCCTCGGCAACCGCCGCTATGCCATGGATATCCTCAACCAGATGCTTGGCCCCAACAAGGCGCAGGCGCTTGCGGTGATCATCATGGATATCGACCATTTCAAGGCGGTGAACGACCGTTTCGGGCATGCCTGCGGCGATCTCGTCCTTAAGGATTTCGCCACCCGGCTTTCCGCCGCGATCGCCGGGACGATCTGGTGGGGCGGATCGGCGGTGAGGAGTTTTTGCTCGTTCTCAGCGGTTCGCGAATGCTGAGCGCGGAAAGCACCATGCAGAAGCTGCTGGCGACGTTGACCGAGGCATCGCCGCTGAGCGATGTGCCGGATTTCCGTTACAGCTGTTCGGCTGGCATTGCCTTTGCCGATCCCGGCGAGAGCGCGAGCGATGTGCTGCGCCGCGCCGACACGGCACTCTACGAAGCCAAGAATACCGGCAGAAACCGCTTCGTAGTCTACGGAGCGGCCTCTTGACCGCTCCGGCGTGTAACCGGCGTCAGTTCGATTTCGCCGCGCCGCCATCCACCCGCAGCATTGTGCCGGTGATGTAGCTTGCCGGAACCGAGCAGAGGAAAGCCCCGGCGGCGGCGAATTCTTCCACCGTGCCAAGCCTGCCTGCCGGAATGCTCTTGACCGAAGCCTCGCGGATTTCCTCCATGCTTTTACCCAGGCGCTTGGCATTGGCGCCATCCAGCTCGTCGATGCGGTCGGTATGGATGCGGCCGGGCAGAAGAAGGTTGGACGTGATGCCGAAACCGGCCACTTCGCTCGACAATGTCTTGCTCCAGCCCACCAGCGCCCCACGCAGCGTGTTGGAGAGCGCCAGATTGGGGATGGGTTCGAACACGCCGGAGGAGGCAACGGTCAGGATGCGGCCAAAGCCCTGTTCCTTCATCTGCGGCAGCAGCGCATTGGTGAGCGTGATGACGCGCAGCACCATCGACTGGAAGAAGCTCTCCAGCTTCTCGGTCGTGATCTCCTGCGCAAGACCCGGCGTCGGCCCACCGGTGTTGTTGACGAGAATGTCAATGCCGCCGAGCTTGTCGTTCACGGCCTGAACCATGGCCTCGACGAAATTGTCATCGCCAAGATCGCCCCGCACCCAGTCGGCCTTGCCCTTGCCGAGTGCATTGATCGTCTTGCAGTTCGCGTCCAGCTTTTCGCTGCTTCTGCCAACGAGAAGAACATTCACGCCTTCATTCGCCAGCGCCGTGGCGATGCCCAGCCCAAGGCCGCGAGAGGAGGCGAGAACGAGGGCGCGTTTGCCGGAAATGCCGAGATCCATGGGTTTTGTCCTGTCTTGTTTGCAGCGGATCAAAGAATCGAAGCGTGACTACAGGCGAAAACCTTCCACAGTTTTCGCTATCCCGCTCCATCTGTGCTGTTTATAGGAAGGCGGCGCCCGCTTTTGAAGGTTAAATACGCGTCATGACCGAACAATCTCTGCTGAAATTCTCAATTGCCATCACGGTTCTTCTGGCCGCGTTCGGCATTGGTGCAGGCCTGTTTTCCGGCTCTTTCGCGGTGGTGTTCGATGGCGTTTATGCCCTGACGGATGCCTTCATGACGGTGCTGGCGCTACTGGTGGCGCGGCTGATCGCGGCTTCCGCCGCCCCACGGCCCGGTGGCCGGCTGGCAGAGCGTTTTACCATGGGCTTCTGGCATCTGGAGCCGATGGTCCTCGGCCTCAACGGCACGCTTTTGATGGGCGCTGCGATCTATGCCCTGATCAACGCCATCGACAGCCTGATGGACGGCGGCCGATCGATCGAGTTCGATTACGCCATCATCGTCACCTTCGTCAGCTTTGCCGTTTCGCTCGTCATGGCATGGTTCGTCAAACGCCAGAACCGCAGACTGAAATCGGCCTTCGTGGCGCTGGACGCCAAAAGCTGGCTGATGAGCGCGCTCCTGAGCGCGGCCCTGTTCCTCGCCTTCGCCATCGGCTACGGGCTGACGGGAACGGCGCATCAGTGGATCGCGCCCTATATCGACCCCGCCGTTCTGGCGCTGGTCTGCCTCATCATCATTCCCATGCCGCTCGGCAATGTGAAGCAGGCGCTCGCCGACATCCTTCTGGTGACGCCATTTGAATTCAAGCAGCATGTGGACAGGGTAGCGGCCGAAACCGTCGAAAAATTCGGCTTCGCCTCGCACTATTCCTATGTCGCCCGCGTGGGCCGAGGCCGCCAGATCGAACTCTTCTTCATCGTCCCGAAAAACTGGCCACCCCGGCGTCTCGAAGAATGGGACGCGATCCGCGACGAGATCGGCGATGCACTCGGCGGCGAGGGGACGGATCGGTGGCTGACGATTGTGTTTACGACGGATGAGGAATGGGCGGTTTGATGCGGATAATGCCATGCGTCGGCCTGGCGCAGTTTAATTTGACTGTAGATGATAAAATCCACTTCCGCCTCTAGCGGCTTCGCACTTGATGGCGTATCGAAGCGCCTCTCTACGCAAGCGTCGAGCCAGCTAGGCCTCATAAGCTGAGTAGAAAAGGAGCACGTGATGAAGATAGTCTACACGATCGGTTACGAGGGTACTGATATCGAACGTTTCGTGGAGACGCTCACCACTGTCGGTGTCGAAGTTGTCGCTGACGTCCGAGCAGTTCCACTGTCTCGAAAGAAGGGCTTCTCGAAGAATTCGTTACGAGAACATCTGGAATCCGCTGGGATCAAATACCTAGCCATGCAAGAGCTTGGAGATCCGAAGGAGGGAAGAGAGGCGGCTAAAGCAGGGAATTTTGACAGTTTCAGGACAATCTATAGCGCGCACGTTGATAAATCAGAATGCGCCGCTGCTGTTGAAAAGCTCGTGGCGCTGTCTGAAGAAAAGGCTGTCTGCCTTCTCTGTTTTGAACGCGATCCGAAAACTTGTCATCGATTCATCGTGGGAGAGCGGATGAGTGTCTTTGGCTACGAAATGGTTCATCTTTTTGGAGACGACGCAACTCGCTATCTTCGAAATAAGTCTAAGATGCCGAAGCGGTCACAACCTCCGTCTAGAACAGTTCTGTCTGCATCTGATGTGGCGGGTAGATCAAGCTGATAATCAGCCACTGATCCTGAAACCGATGTTGGTTTCCCATTAACAACATTAAATCTTTTGAAGGTATCTTCTTCTCAAGTTGGTCACGGAAGTGCTGCTCCCAACCGTCACCGTGCGAACGATGACAATTCCAGTATAGTGCCCCGATTTCCCAATCTACGAGTTTGTGCTTGAATACCTTTGCAGTAGCGCCTTCATGGCATTCGTATCTGTAGTAGAAATCGAACGGCAATTTCCTAAGAGTTCTGATCGACCGCTTATCATCGTCGTCGAAGAGACCACCTTGCTTCTGTTCCTGCACAAGCTTTGCCAACTCGTCGTCAGTCCATTCAGGGTCGGACACACGTTCAATTTCAAGGCCTATGATGCGTGTAGGCCTTAGTATGGCCAGTGAGAGACGGCCCGCAGAGCGATCGGCCTCGATGTCATCAAAGTGCGGATAGACTTTGATAGGTGACAACAGGCGTCTCCGTTCAGCCCAATCTTTGCCAGGCGCGACTACTTCGCCTCCGTTGATTGTATCGACTTTAATGGTGAAGCTTTCTGGTCTATGGTCTTTCTTAGCTTTCTCGACTTTGGCCTTGATCCATTGCCATTTTTTGAACTGCTGATCCTTTGCGATTAGGCGAAATGGTACAGGGAATAGGCGTACAAGCTTACCGCTCTCGTCCATTCCGGCTACGCAGGTTGTCTCCGCGTACTTACCGCACGGTGAAGGATAGGTCTTGCAGAGGATGAGAATGCGGGTGTCTACAATCGTCATCGTATATTCCGGGGGCGGATTTGCCCGTGAATCACCTTAGATGCTTGTGATTGCGCCACCAGTATCAACTGAAGTCAATCCAGCGTTGCCAAAGTATATAAAAAATACAACTATTTCTTTGTATGGCAAGAAGCCAGGGTTAGCTGACCTTGCTTGGCTGAAGCGTGCCTTCGGGTCAGGTAAAAGACGTGATAGGTGGCAGCACGTAGAAGAACACGCCAATTGCAATCCGGTCTAGGACAAGACTAGCGACGCTTGCCGTATGCCAGCTATCAAGGATCGCCCTTGACGCCCACCCAAGCAACTCCTATTCTCAATCTTACGTGCACGTAAAAGTAATAAAATACTCATCAGGTTGTCTGACAATTGAGTGGCGTGCGACATGTTTTGCCGCTATGGAAGCTCGACAAAGCCGTCGTGCTTTGCGAAGACAGGCTAGGGCGAATGTGTTGTCGCAGACGGGCTTTTCGGCCGGTGCAGGCAACACGGTGCGAATGCCGGAAGCGGATATAACAACAGCCGGATGGGACCGGCGAGGTGAGAGGGCAAGATGACGGAAGCGATGGAACTGCCGGAACGCGAAGCGATGGAATTCGACGTTGTGATCGTCGGTGCGGGTCCTGCGGGCCTTGCCGCCGCGATCCGTCTGAAGCAGGTCGAGCCGGAGCTTTCGGTCGTCGTTCTGGAAAAGGGTGCTGAAGTCGGCGCGCATATTCTCTCAGGTGCCGTGGTTGATCCCATCGGCATCGACCGGCTTCTGCCCGGCTGGCGTGAGGAAGAGGGACATCCCTTCAAGACCGAGGTCAAGGACGACCAGTTCAT
Source organism: Rhizobium sp. Root491 (assembly GCF_001427205.1). Classification (NCBI taxonomy): domain Bacteria; kingdom Pseudomonadati; phylum Pseudomonadota; class Alphaproteobacteria; order Hyphomicrobiales; family Rhizobiaceae; genus Rhizobium; species Rhizobium sp. Root491. Next base: position 487,061 of record NZ_LMFF01000001.1, on the reverse strand, counting down.
GTTCTTAGGCCCTGCGGGCTCCATCCGTCTGCCGAACTTCATGATGCCGCCGCTCATGAACAATCACGGCAATTACATCGTCTCGCTTGGGCTGGTCTGTCGCTGGCTGGCGGAAAAGGCGGAAGCGCTCGGCGTCGAGATCTATCCGGGCTTTGCCGCCACCGAAGTGCTTTATAATGAAGAAGGCGCAGTGATCGGTGTCGCCACCGGCGATATGGGCATCGAGAAGAACGGTGAACCCGGCCCCGCCTTCACGCGCGGCATGGAGTTGCATGGCAAATATGTGCTGATCGGCGAAGGCGTGCGCGGTTCGCTCGCCAAGCAGCTGATTTCCAGGTTTGAACTTTCGAAAGATCGCGAACCGCAGAAATTCGGCATCGGTATCAAGGAACTCTGGCAGGTCAAGCCGGAACACCACAAACAGGGCCTCGTGCAGCACTCCTTCGGCTGGCCGCTCGGTTTCAAGACCGGCGGCGGCTCGTTCCTCTATCATCTGGAGGACAATCTCGTTGCCGTCGGCTTCGTGGTGCATCTCAATTACAAGAACCCCTATCTTTATCCTTTCGAGGAATTCCAGCGCTTCAAGACGCATCCGGCCATCCGCGACACTTTCGAGGGCGGCAAGCGCATTTCCTATGGCGCGCGCGCGATTACCGAGGGCGGTTACCAGTCGGTGCCGAAGTTGACTTTCCCCGGCGGCGCGCTGATCGGCTGTTCGGCCGGTTTCGTCAATGTGCCCCGCATCAAGGGCAGCCACAATGCGGTGTTGTCGGGCATGCTGGCGGCGGAAAAGATCGCCGCGGCTATTTCCGCCGGTCGCGCCCATGATGAAGTGGCCGAGATCGAGGCGGAATGGCGTGACGGCGATATCGGCAAGGACCTGAAGCGTGTGCGCAACGTCAAGCCGCTGTGGTCGAAGTTCGGCACGCTTGTTGGCGTCGGCCTTGGCGGTCTCGACATGTGGACCAACCAGCTGTTCGGTTTCTCCGTTTTCGGCACGCTGAAACACGGCAAGACGGATGCGCAGAGCCTTGAGCCGGCCTCCAAACACAAGCCGATCGCCTATCCGAAACCGGACGGCGTTTTGACCTTCGACCGGCTGTCATCGGTGTTCCTGTCCTCCACCAACCATGAGGAAGACCAGCCGGTGCATCTTCAGGTGAAGGATATGGACTTGCAGAAGCGTTCCGAACACGACGTCTATGCCGGTCCCTCGACACGTTATTGTCCTGCCGGCGTTTATGAGTGGGTGGAGAAGGACGGCGAGGAGGTCTACGTGATCAACGCGCAGAACTGCGTGCACTGTAAGACCTGCGATATCAAGGATCCGAACCAGAACATCAACTGGGTGCCGCCGCAGGGTGGCGAAGGGCCGGTTTACGCCAATATGTGATCGCGGTGCTGGTCTGCCGGCAACCTTCGTCTTGCCCGGGCTTGCCCCGGGCATCTGTAACCGATTGATTTCACGATACGTGGTTGGATCCTCGCGACGAGCGAAAGGATGACGTCGCGTGCGCGAGGCATCGAAAGTCTCGTCCCCCCTAGTATTTGTGGATTGCCCTTCGATTTCTTACATATAGGATGTTGGGGTGTTGTAGCTTTGCTTGGTCCATGGATTGTGGGTCAGGAATGCGGTAACGCCTTGAATGTGCATATGTTGCGTTTGGGCCGTCGCCCGGCGGCAGGAGTGATGGAATGTCCGGCTTTCAGAGGCTGAATATCGTGCGGAATACAAGGATCGTCGCCGGTCTGGCGGCAGGTATGGTAGTTGCCGTTTCGCTCAGTGGCAGCCCGCTGATGGCCGCCAGCTGCCGCGCCGACGCCATGGCCGGCATCGACTGGCGCGAATGCAACAAGCGGCTCCTGATGCTGGGCGGCAGCAACCTCGATTCGGCGATGCTTTACGGCACGGATTTCACCTATACGGATTTGCGCGGCTCCTCGCTGAAGGGCGCCAATCTTGAAAAGGCGAAACTCATCCGGACGGCTCTTGGAGAGGCGAACCTGCAGGGCGCCAACCTGACGAAGGTGGAAGCCTACCGCAGTGACTTTTCCGCCGCCGACGCCACCAGCGCAAAATTCATCAATGCGGAAATGCAGCGGACCAATTTCAACAAGGCCAAACTGGACGGCGCGGATTTTACCAAGGCTGAACTCGGGCGTGCCGAGTTTCAAGATGCCAGCCTGTCCGGCTCGAAATTTTCGCTGACCAATCTGTCGCGTGCCAGCTTCCAGGGCGCAAAGCTCGGCGGCGCGGTGGATTTTGCCAACGCCTTCCTGCTGTTGACCCGCATTGAGGGGGTCGATCTTTCCGCCGCCACCGGCCTTGAGCAGAAACAGATCGACATCGCCTGCGGCGACGCCAAGACAAAACTGCCGAGCGGCCTGACGACGCCTGCCGCATGGCCATGCCCGGAAGATCCGGAAGACGATTGACCGGGAAGGGCGCGCTTTATCAGGCGCGCACCTCCCACTTCGTGTGACGTGTAGATCAAAAGCCCGAAAGCACGATCTTGCCCTTGGCCGTGTTGCTTTCAATCAAGGCGTGGGCCTTGACGAGGTTTGCGGCGTTGATGGTGCCGAAAACCTCGGTCAACGTCGTCTTGATCTTGCCGGCATCAACCAGTTCCGCAACGTGATTGAGCAGCTTGTGCTGTTCGATCATGTCAGGCGTCTGGAATACCGCGCGGGCGAACATCATTTCCCAATGGATTGAAACGCATTTGCGCTTGAACGCCATGGCGTCGAAACCGCCGGCCGGATCGTCGATCAGCGCAAAACGGCCCTGCGGCGCAATGGTCGCCACGCTGTCTGCGGCGTGAATGTCGCTATGGGTGGTCGAGAATACGAAGCCCGGTGCACCAAGGCCAAGCGCTTCCACCTGCGGGGCAATCGGCTTGCTGTGATCGACGACATGATGCGCGCCGAGGTCTTTGGCCCATTGCATCGTTTCCGGCCGCGAAGCCGTGGCAATGACGGTAAGATCGGTCAGTGCGCGCAGAAGCTGGATGGCAATCGAGCCGACGCCGCCGGCGCCACCGATCACCAGAACGGCATTTGCCGCACCCGGAACGGGCTCTGTCACCCGCAGCCGGTCGAACAGCGTCTCGTAGGCCGTGATCGCGGTCAGCGGCAGTGCCGCTGCTTCCTCGAAATTCAGCGACTTCGGTTTGGCGCCGACGATGCGCTCATCGACCAGATGGAATTCGCTGTTGGAGCCGGGGCGGTTGATGACACCAGCGTAAAACACCTCGTCGCCGGGCTTGAACAGCGATACCTTGTCGCCGACGGCTTTCACCACGCCCGCCGCATCGAAGCCCAGCACGCGGGCAGCACCGTTTTCCGGCGCCTGGTTGCGGCGAACCTTGGTGTCAACAGGATTGACCGAAACGGCCTTCACCTCCACCAGAATATCATGCCCCGTCGCCTCCGGCTGCGGCAGGTCGAGGTCGATAAGGGCATCCGTTGCGGTAATGGGCTGGCTCGTCTTGTAACCGATGGCGCGCATGAACAGTCTCCTTTACTTGTTTGCGTGCCTCTTACTTGATACATATGAACATCGATCGCAAGAATGCACATTTTGTGATGATACATACAAAAAGGATACTGTGATGTCGCGACCGCGCGCCAAGCTTACCGGCAATTTTCCGGGCTGCCCGGTGGAGTCTGCCTTGAGTTTTCTCGACGGCAAATGGAAAGGCGTGATCCTCTATCACCTCATCAACGAGGGCACCCTGCGCTTCAACGAGTTGCGCCGCCACATCCCAAGCGTCACCCAGCGCATGCTCACCAAGCAGCTGCGGGAACTGGAAGAGGCGGGCCTGATTTCGCGCACCGTCTTCCCGGTGGTGCCGCCGCGCGTGGACTATGCGCTGACGCCACTTGGCGAAACCATGAAGCCTGTGATCTCGGCGCTGAAAAGCTGGGGCGACGCCCATGTTGTGTGCAAGAACGGCGCGAAATACACCCTTCATCCTGAGCCTGCGGAGAAAGCAGCCTGAAAAACAACGGGTAAAACCAAGCCCTCCCGCACTTCTTTTTCATGGTGCGATGCAACACGGATTTGCCCGGTTTGATGCATAATGCTGCGAATTCGATTCGCAGCAGGGACATCAAATCACATGAGCATCGGTTGGTTGGAGGCCGGATTTCTCGGCCTTTTGCAAGGACTTACGGAATTTCTTCCGGTTTCTTCAAGCGCGCATCTGAGGATAGCCGGGGAGTTTCTGCCCTCCGGTGCGGATCCGGGTGCCGCCTTCACGGCGATTACGCAGATCGGCACGGAAGCGGCGGTGCTGGTCTATTTCTGGTCCGATATCATGCGGATCGCCGCCGCCTGGCTCCGGCAGAACCTTCGCCTCGGACCCTATGACAAGTCCGATGCGCGGCTTGGCTGGCTGATCATCGTCGGCTCGGTGCCGATCGTGCTGCTCGGCCTGTTCTTCAAGGATGCCATCGAGCATTCGCTGCGCAATCTCTATATCACCGCCGTAATGCTGATTGTCTTCGGCATCATTCTCGGCGTCGCCGACAGGATCGGCAAGAAGCGCTACAAGCTGAACCAGCTGATCTGGCGTGATGGCATCCTGTTCGGTTTCGCGCAGGCCATGGCGCTCATCCCCGGCGTCTCGCGCTCGGGCGGCACCATCAGCGCCGGCCTGCTCTTAGGCTACACGCGCGAGGCGGCCGCACGATATTCCTTCCTGCTCGCCGTTCCCGCCGTCTTCGGTTCCGGTTTCTACCAGCTGTTCAAAAGCATCGGCGAGGAGAACCCTGTAGGCTGGGGCCAGACGGGGCTTGCAACCCTGATCGCCTTCGTCGTCGGATACGCCGTGATCGTCGTCTTCCTCAAGCTGGTCTCCACCAAGAGCTACATGCCCTTCGTCTGGTACCGGGTGGTCATCGGGGTCATTCTTTTGGGACTTCTCGGAACGGGCGTTATCAGCGCTGGCGGTTGAGGGGCATTTGCCCTGTCGAAAACTCTGCAAATGAAAAGACCCGCTCTTTCGAGCGGGCCTTTTGTGTTTCAGAGCAGCGTGCCGCTGAGGATCACCAGCGCCACCGAGAAGTAGATGACGAGGCCGCTGACATCCACCAGCGTGGCGACGAACGGCGCAGATGCGCTGGCTGGATCCAGCCGCAGACGCTGCAGCAGGAATGGCAGCATGGAGCCAGCCAGCGAGCCGAAGGTGACGATGCCGACGAGTGCGGCAAAGACGGTAGCGCCCACCAGCAGCCAGTGGTCGCCATAATCATAAAAGCCTGCCTGCTGCCAGATGGTCAGACGCAGGAAGCCGATGGCGCCGAGAATGCAGCCGAGCGTCAGGCCCGTCGGGATTTCCCGCAGCAGCACCCGCCACCAGTCCGAAAGCTTCAGTTCGCCGAGCGCCAGCGCCCGGATGATGAGCGAGGTGGCCTGCGAACCGGAGTTGCCGCCTGATGACATGATGAGCGGAATGAACAGCGTCAGGACGACGGCTTTTTCCAGCTCGCCTTCAAAATGCTGCATGGCGCTTGCCGTCAGCATTTCACCCAGGAACAGGGCAGCCAGCCAGCCTGCGCGCTTGCGGATCATGTCCGGAAAGCCCATTGCCATATAGGGCTTGCCGAGTGCTTCCATACCACCGAACTTGTGAGCGTCTTCCGTGGTGTCGGCGATCATGGTGTCGATCACGTCGTCGACCGTGACGATGCCGAGGATATGCGAATGATCGTCAACGACGGGAAGCGCCAGAAGGTCGTGCTTGCGGATGAGCCGGGCAACATCCTCCTGCGACATCAAGGGGCTGGCACAGACGATGCCTTCCTTCGATGCGACGGAGAGAATGGAGGCGCCGGCCTCGCCGGTCAGCAGGCGACGCAGCGTCACGACGGTGGACAGCGTTCCGTCCTGCGCCAGAACATAGATGGCATAGACCGTTTCACGCGACCGCTCGACGACGCGGATGTGCGAAAGGGTCTGTTCCACCGTCCAGTTATCCGGCACGCTGACGAATTCCGTGGTCATGATCGAGCCGGCGGTGCGCGGCGGATAACCCATCAGATGTTTGATGGAGAGCGCGGTCGTGCGATCCAGCCGGGAAAACAGCTTTGCGCGCGGCTCTTCGTCCATTTCCGCCATGACGTCGGCAACGCGGTCGTCTGACATCAGGTTGACGAAGCGGGCGGCCTGGTCAAGCGGAATACCGGCAATGATGGCGGCTGCGTCATGCAGTTCCGGCCGGTCGAGAATGGCGACGGCCTTTGCCTGCGGCATGGCGAGCAGGGCGGCGACTGCCTCATGCGTATCGAGTGTGTTGAGGTGCTCGACGCGTTCTGCAATGGTGGTGGAACCGGCATTTCCGCTGCGGAGAAGACGTGCGGCCTTGCTGGCTCTCTGGGAGAGGGTGTGGAAGTTCATGATTGCTCACCTTTCCGTCGATTCGCCGATTACGACGAACGCGGTTGTGAGCCGACAGGTGCCGGATCAGTTCCCGTTCGCCGCTTTCGGCAAAGGCAATCGACTACTACTGTCGCTAGACATCAAATGATGCTCCGTTAAAATCCGCGCTGTGCCGGGTCACGGCCTGCGCGTAACGCCGTGTTGCGCCCGAAACCAAAAAGAGTCAAGCGAGCCGATCGTGAAATTTCCGTAAGGTTTATTGCAGGTGCCGGAACGGGTGTTCCGGCCGCTGAAAAACCGGCTTTCAGCCGGCTTTTGCGCGCCGTTCGACGGTGACGGACACAAGGAAAACGCCAAGCCCGAGAAGCGAAAGAACAGCGCCCACATAACCGGTGGAGGCATATCCATAGCCCATGGCGATGACCATGCCGCCAAGCCATGCGCCGAGCGCGTTGGCGATGTTGAAGGCGGAGTGGTTGGAGGCAGCCGCAAGCGTCTGCGCATCCGCTGCCACATCCATCAGCCGCGTCTGCACGGCGGGGCAGGCGGCAAAACCGCAGCCGATCAGGAAGACGCAGAGACACATCATGAACGGGTCATGCGCCGTCATGCCGAACACGGCCATGACCACCACGTTAAAGGCCAGCATGCCGCCGATCGTGCCGTTGAGCGAGATATCGGCCAGCCGCGAGCCGACCACATTGCCGACATTCATGCCGATGCCGAAGAGGGCGAGGACCATGGAGACGGTGGAAACCGGCATCATCGCGACATCGGTGGTGGTCTTGGCGATATAGCTGAAAACCGAGAACATGCCGCCGAAACCGACCGACGCGATGGCGAGCGTCAGCCATACCTGCACGCGGCGGAAAGCCCCGAGTTCACGCCAAACGCTGGCACCTTCCTCTACCCTGTCGCGCGGCTGGAACAGCCACAGCAGGGCGACGGTCAACAGCCCGATGCCGCCGACCAGCATGAAGGCCGCGCGCCAGGAAAGCATCTGCCCGAAGAAAGTGGCAAGCGGCGTTCCAAGCAGCGTGGCGATGGTGAGGCCAAGCATGACGCGGCCAACGGCGCGGGCACGTTTGTGGATTGGCGCCATGGAGGCGGCCACCAGCGCTGCAACGCCGAAATAGGCGCCGTGCGGCAGGCCGGTGATGAAGCGCAGCACGGTGAAGCTCAGGAAATCAGGTGCGACGGCGCTCAAGATATTGCCGAGTGCGAAAAGTCCCATGAGCCCGAGAAGCAGGGTGCGCCGCGTCATGCGTGCAGCCAGCACCGCGATGATGGGAGCGCCGATGACGACACCCAGCGCATAGGCCGTGATGACGTAACCTGCCTGGGGCACCGTGACGCCATAGGTCGTTGCGACGTCAGGCAGCAGGCCCATGATGGCGAATTCGCCGGTGCCGATGCCGAAACCGCCGGCGGCAAGCGCCAGTTCGATGAGTGCGACGGCAAACGGCGTCAGTGCCACGGCAGGCCTTGCCGCAACAACGGTTTCACTCTCCGCCTCGAGGCGGGCTTCCGACAAATTCGAATGGCTCATTGCGACCTGAAAAGGGGGAGGACCCCACAGAAAAAAGGGCAAGACCGTATGGGAACGGCCTGCCCTGACTGGAGATGCGCGGTCATGAAAATGACCTTAAGTGATATCTAACATGAAATGATGCATTGCGGTAGAGCGATTCTCGGCAAAAGAGCATCTTCACGCGATGGTGTTTGGAACCCTATATAACCCCAAGCATTTACGCGCGGCTGCCTCACAGGATCAGGTTGGAAATATGAAGCTCATTGCAATTTTCAATCGTGACGGCGGCACCTTCCGCACCACGGATATGGATGCCTATTGCGACCACGCCCGCGAGGTCTTTTCCCGCGCCGGCCACACAATCGACTGCCGCGTGGTTTCCGGCAAGGAAGTCGTCGAGGAGATGGAACGCGCCGCCGATGAGCCTGATATCGAAGGCATCATTGCCGGCGGTGGTGATGGAACGATTTCGGCCGCTGCCGGTATCGCCTGGAAACACGGCATCGCGCTCGGTATCGTACCGGCCGGCACCATGAACCTGTTCGCCCGCTCGCTGAAGCTGCCGCTCGATATCCGCCACGTCCTGGAGACACTGGCGAATGGCGAGATCGCCAATGTCGATATCGCCAGCGCCAACGGCCGTCTTTTCGTCCACCAGTTTTCCGCAGGCCTGCATTCGCGCATGGTGCGCTATCGCAACAACCTCGCCTTCGCCTCCCGCCTTGGCAAGATCAAGGCAAGCGTCCGCGCCGCCATCAGCGTCATTCTCAATCCGCCGGTCTTCGAGGTGGAATATACGGTCAATGGCAAGACGCAGCGCCGCAAGGTGTCAGCAATTTCCGTCTCCAACAATGAATTCGGGCAGAACTCGCTTCTGGTCGCGGATAATGTCTCGGGCGGCCATCTCGGCTTCTATCTCACCGATCCCCTGCGCCCCTCGGGCGTCGCAAGGCTCGCTTTCGACATCCTGCGCGGCAAGCTGAAGGAAAACGCTGCTGTAACGGCCACGACCGTCACGGGTGTGGAACTTCATTTCCCCAAGAAGCGCCATGACGTGCGTTGCGTCATCGATGGCGAATTGCTGCCGATGGAGCGCGACGTGGCACTTGAAGTCCATGCCGGCGAATTGAAGGTGCTGGTGGGGCGAGGGGTCTTGGCGTAGCGCACCACCTCCATAACGGTGCAATCGAACCTGCTTCAAGATAGCGGCGCATTTTTTCTCCCCGGCGGGGAGAAGAAACAAGCGGCAAGGCCGAGTCATCGTCTCGATCGCCCAAAAAACGCCAGTCTTGCCAAATCGAAGCCGCCCGGCCATGTTCGGTTGGGTGCGGCTCCGGAAGGCGCCGTCGTCTTTGCGGGAGTGCGATCTGTCATGAATGAAGTCTCCAAGCCGGCGTCCAACCTTGCCGCCATCGATGCCGCCCATCACCTGCATCCCTTTTCCGATATGGGTAAGCTGAACGCGAGCGGCACCCGCATCATCGAGCGTGCAGAAGGCGTCTTCATCTATGACAGCACCGGCAAGAAGTATCTCGACGCCTTTGCCGGACTGTGGTGCGTCAATATCGGTTACGGACGCCGCGAGATCGCCGATGTCGTGCAGCGCCAGATGAACGAACTGCCCTATTACAACGCCTTTTTCGGCACTACGACACCATCAGCCACACTTCTGGCTCAGAAGATCGCTTCCCGTGCCGGGCCGAAGATGAACCATGTGTTCTTCACCAATTCCGGTTCGGAAGCCACCGACACCTGGTTCCGCATGGCACGGGTCTACTGGAAGGCGCTCGGCCATCCGACGAAGACCAAGGTGATCGCTCGCCGCAACGGCTATCACGGCTCTACGGTCGCCGGCGCTTCGCTCGGCGGCATGAAGTGGATGCACGAGCAGGGCAATCTGCCGATCGAGGGTATCGCCCATATCGGCCAACCCTATTGGTATGCGGAAGGCGGCGATCTCTCACCCGCGGAATTCGGCCTGAAGGTGGCCCGCGAACTGGAAGCGAAGATAGACGAGCTCGGTGAAGAGAATGTCGCGGCTTTCGTGGCGGAACCCATTCAGGGCGCCGGTGGGGTCATTGTGCCGCCGGAAACCTACTGGCCGGAAATCGCCCGCATCTGCAAGGCGCGCAAAATTCTGCTGGTGTCCGACGAGGTGATCTGCGGTTTCGGCCGCCTCGGTTCCTGGTTCGGCTACCAGCATTTCGGCGTGGAGCCGGACCTCGCGCCCGTCGCCAAGGGCCTGTCATCCGGTTATCTGCCGATTGGCGGCGTCCTCGTTTCCGACCGCGTGGCGGATGTGATGTTGTCCGAGGTCGGTGATTTCAACCATGGCTTCACCTATTCCGGCCACCCCGTCTGCGCCGCGGCTGCTCTGGAAAATATTCGTATCATCGAGGATGAGGGGCTGGTGGAACGGGTGCGGGATGATATCGGCCCTTATTTTTCGCAAGGCTGGAAAAGCCTCACCGACCACGAATTGGTGGGTGAGGCAGTGAATGTCGGCCTCATGGGTGGCCTGCAGCTTGCAGCCGACAAGGCGACCCGCAGGCGTTTTGCCAAGCCGGATGACATCGGCACCGCCGTGCGCAACCATTGCCTGGCAAACGGCCTCGTCATGCGTGCCACCGGCGACCGCATGCTGGCCTCACCGGCGCTGACGATCAGCCGCTCGGAGGTGGACCAGATCATCGAGACTCTGCGCAAGGGGCTCGATCACCTGCGCGATACACCAGAGCATTTCCAATAAAAGCGCGTAGTTGTTTTACGTGCGGGAAATGCGACAAAAAACTCTAAGGGAGAATGAAATGGCAGGACAGGAACATCACTATGCCGTTCAGGTGAAGTGGACAGGCAATCGCGGCAAGGGTACCTCGGGCTACCGTGACTATGAACGCGACTACACGATTTCCACGTCCGGAAAAGCGGATATCGCCGGCTCTTCAGATCCCGCCTTTCGCGGCGATGCCTCCCGCTGGAACCCGGAAGACCTGCTGGTTGCCTCGCTCTCGGCGTGCCACAAGCTATGGTACCTGCATTTCTGCTCCGTCAACGGCATCATCGTTGAAGACTATGTCGACAATGCCGAAGGCACGCTGGTTATGGAAAAGGACGGCGCCGGGCAATTCAGCGAGGTAGTGTTGAAACCGGTCATCACCATCTCGAAGGGTGATCTTGCGCGGGCTGATGAGTTGCACCACGATGCCCACGACAAATGCTTCATCGCCCGGTCGGTGAATTTTCCCGTGCGTGTGGAGGGGACGGTGAAGGTGGTTTGAGACGGATGTAGTTGCTTCCCCAGCGCGCGTAGCGGATTATTTTGCTCGGCCCAAATTCAACGTCATCCTCGGGCTTGACCCGAGGATCCATAGTCGACCGGTGGTGGATCCTCGGGTCAAGCCGGAGGATGACGACGGAGAGGTTTCCAGCCTTTGCAGCGCCTCAAGGTGTCTGAGCAACATCACCACCTTGAGGACATGGATGCGCAAATTTACTGGAATGCCGTCTCGTAGAAGCTTCTGAGCTTGCGCGAATGCAGCGTTTCCGTTGGCATGGCGGCGAGTTTCTGCACGGCGCGGATGCCGATCTGCAGATGCTGGGCAACCTGCGTGCGGTAGAACTCCGTCGCCATGCCCGGCAGCTTCAATTCGCCGTGCAGCGGCTTGTCGGAGACACAGAGGAGGGTGCCGTAGGGCACGCGGAACCGGAAGCCGTTGGCCGCGATGGTGGCCGATTCCATGTCGAGTGCGATGGCGCGCGATTGCGACAGGCGCTTGACCGGGCCCGCCTGGTCGCGAAGCTCCCAGTTGCGGTTGTCGATCGTGGCGACGGTGCCGGTACGCATGATGCGCTTCAGCTCGAAGCCCTCGTAACCGGTGACTTCCGCAACCGCACCTTCCAGCGCCAGCTGTACTTCCGCCAGAGCAGGAATCGGCACCCAGACCGGCAGGTCGTCGTCCAGAACGTGATCCTCACGCACATAGGCGTGTGCCAGCACATAATCGCCAAGGCGCTGGCTGTTGCGCAGGCCGGCGCAATGGCCAACCATCAGCCAGGCATGCGGGCGCAGCACGGCGATATGGTCGGTGATCGTCTTGGCGTTGGAAGGGCCGACACCGATATTGACCAGCGTAATGCCGGCATGGCCCTTTTTCTTCAGGTGATAGGCTGGCATCTGCGGCAGGCGGCCAAGCACCGCATCCGTGTCCGGCCTGTCGGAACCGGCGGGGGTGATGATGTTGCCCGGCTCCACGAAGGCCGTGTAGCCTTCGCCACCATTCTTCATCAACTGCCGCGCCCATGCGGCGAATTCGTCGATATAGAACTGGTAGTTGGTGAACAGCACGAAGTTCTGGAAATGGCTGGCGCTCGTTGCCGTATAATGGCTGAGGCGGGCCAGCGAATAATCGATGCGCTGCGCGGTGAACGGCGCAAGCGGCGCGGGTTCGCCGGGCACCTGATCATATTCGCCATTGGCAATGAGATCGTCGGTGTTGTTGAGATCGGGCGTGTCGAAAAGATCGCGCAACGGCACGTCGGACAGCGAGGATGCCGCCGCCGCCTCGACATAAGCGCCTTCGCCAAAGGCGAAATGCAGCGGAATGGGCGTGGCCGATTCGGCAACCGTCACCGGAACGCCGTGGTTCTTGATCAGAAGCCCCAGCTGCTCTTTCAGGTAGTGGCGGAAAAGCTCCGGCCGGGTGATTGTCGTCGTGTAGACGCCGGGGGAGGTGACATGGCCGTAGGAAAGGCGCGAATCGACATGACCGAAAGTGGATGTCTCGAGGCTGACCTGCGGATAACAGGCGCGGTAGCGGCCGGTAATCGGCGCACCCTTGGCAAGTTCGGTGAAGGAGTTGATGAGGAACGCCGTATTGCGTTCGTAAAGCGCGGTCAAAGCCTCGACAGCTTCTTTCGGGTCCGTGAACGTCTGCGGCGCGAAAGGCTCGGGGCTGATGAAGGAGAAGGGCGGAATCGTTCGTTTTGCTATTGTCATGGCCCATTATAGGAGGCCTATTTCGACAGGCAAGCGACAGAAATACGAAGAAACTGAAAAGAAACGGAAAAATGGCTGCGGCAAAGGGCAGGCGGTGAAATCTCAGCCGAGCGCGCCGCGTTGCAGGCTCATCAGCAGCACGAAACCGGCGCCCTTTGATGCCGGGCGGGGATCTGCCTTGTAAACTGCAAGCCCCGCCACCGGGCCTAGAAAGATCGATGCCATCAGCACCAGTCTCAGTGCGGAAAACAGGCCGTTGGAAAAGCTCGTCGTCATCGGCCGGTCCTCACAGCACGACGGGGCAATTGGCGGCCGGTGCCGGGCTGTGCTGGCAGGCAAGCGCCGCACCCGCATTAACCCGCTGAAAGCTGCGGTTGGGATTAACGACGAGCGAGGCGAAGGACATGGCGAAGATCGCCATGAGAAACGCGAAGATTGCCAGCCGGCTGATCAACTTTGTCATGTCCATTCCCCTTTATTGGAGTTCATGGACAGAGTTTTGCCACACTCGGACTGAACGGACCCTGAGACCCCGGTTCATATGGTGTTCAGGGAGATTAACGGGATACTTCCAGTGTGAATTAGGGCGGTGGATGGCTTCAGCGGCCTCAAATTGCCTGCTTTTGCATCACGCCGGAGAGGCTACCGCACGGGCTGTGAGTTCGTTGACGAGGCCATCGAATGCTTGGGGATTGGCGATGTCAACGATCGGGACGTGATGGTGTCGCGCGGATGCCAGCATTTCGGTATTTTCGCGCAAGGACCGCTCAATGAAGGCGTCCATGATCCGGCGCTGGCCCGCCGTCGCATCTTTATATCCCGCATGCGCGCGCATTCTGTCGGAGAGAAAGTCATTCTGTGCGTGAAGAAAGATCCCGGCTACCGTGCTGCCCAGCAGGGGCGCTATAAATTCCGGCCGCAAGGCCGCGCCCTCGAAGACGACGATATTGCCGGTGCCTGTCTTGCTGTCGATCAGCCCGCGCACAAGCGGCCAGATATTCTGGTGATGCACCTTCAGAAACCAATGGATCGTTTCTGCCGACAGCTGCCTGTAATATTCCTCCACAGGCGCGGGTATGCCCGGCCATGGCCTCCCGGGGTGGCGTGCCAGGCTGTCGGTTGAAATTGCCTCGCAGTGGAGCTTTTCGCTTAACAGGCCGGCTAGGGTGCTTTTGCCGACATGGGACGTACCCGAAATCAGGATTATGGAAAGGGTGGCAGGCATGCGTCGCTCTTAAGAGTGTTCGTTCGGGCCGTGACGATACATCAACGGATATATGCGTTACACACGACGGCCGTCTGCGACGACGGACAGGCTGTTACAAGCCTGTCCGCCGCATCTTATCTCACAACCGCGTCCAGGTCTGCGATTTGCACAGGATTTTCAGCACGCAGCCCTTCATGCTCAGCGAATTGCCGGAAACGGTGCCGGAGCCGCTATAGGTCTTGTCATTGGCGGGATCGGTAATATCGCCCGAATAGCTGTTTCCCTTGCCGGAAAGCTTGCCGATCTGTTTTCCCGCATGTTTGCCTGTCTTCAGCGTCACGCAGAAAGCTGCGCCGCAGGGGCCGATTACGGCTGTCTCGCCGCTCGCCGTCTTCCAGTTGCCTTCAATGGGCTCAGCAGCAAAAGCAGGGTTGCTGCCGATCAGCAGGCCTGCAGCAATCATCATCACACGCTTCATAAAAACTCCTCCGTCCATGTCGCGCTTTCTTTGCCCGTTTCGTCCTCCGCACGGGCATGCGGATAGTATTTGACGTTCACGTAAAAGGAAACAGAAAATTCCAGCTGCGAGACTGCATTTGCGTCGGTCAGGAGAGTGGGAGAGGGGCAATTCGAAAAACCGTTGTTTGGATCGTGGTGAATGAAGGGTTGAAATCCAATTCTAAAGTTTTCGTAAAATTCGCTCGAAAGTCCTTAATTTCCGCACCTCGTGATATTTAACAAAAACCCAATTTTACCAATCGTTTGCAGTTTGTTTGCGGCCCATTAATCATGCCTTTTAAGCGCCCGTTGAAAGCCTCATGACATATTGGGGTCATCAGAAGCGCAGGGAAAACCTGCCGGCCGGAAGAACAAAAAAGCCGCAAAAGACGGCAGTTCCAAAGGTTAGCCTCGACAAGAAGGCACTTGATGAAACAGGCGAGAAGACAGGGATTAAAACGATGGCACGCTTTGAAATTCGCGATATCGAAATGGCAGTTGCCGGTGGCGAAACCCGCGCCGACACCCTTTGCAATCTCGGCCTGGTCTATGCGACCGGCCGGGGATGCAAGGTGGATCTGGTCGCGGCCCACAAATGGCTCAACATCGCCGCGATCCGCGGATCGGAAAGAGCCGCTTCGCTGCGAGCAGATCTTGCCCGCAACATGACCAAGGCGGAACTGGCCGAAGCGCTGCGTGCCGCACGCGACTGGATGACGATGCACTGACGCACCTTATCCGCGACAGAATTTCCGGTCCGGTTCCCTCCAGTCCCGATGACCGGTACAAACGAAAGTAAACCCGAAGGGGAATGCGGCGAGGGCTTTGAAACGAGCTTTTGCGCTGACACATCAAACCGCGACCGGCAGGAACAAGGCCGGCGCGGTTTTCTTATGTCTGGCGATGTCGGTTGATGGAAAACGATTCGCGAACAGTGGTTTGTCAGAGGATGTTGAATCGATGCACGCAATGGTCGATCGCACCATATGCCGCCTGGCTCGCCACCCTCATCCCTTTGCCTGCCACGGGGATCCAGCCGGCACACGTCTGTGTGGCGAAAGAATCCTTTCAGCCCAAGGACTTGGGCTGGCTCGATTCCTCGTGACAAGAACAGGAATGAGGAGAAGGCAAGCGAAACCTCAACCCAGCGCCTTGATGACCTTCGGCAATGCCTGTTCAAAAAGATCAAGCTTGTCATCAGGTCCCACACTCACACGAATGCAGCGGTTGAGCGGCGCCACGCCCGGCATGCGGATGAACACGCCATGTTCCATCAAGCCGTCGACGATGGCGCGGGCGTAAGTGCCGTCGCGCTGGCAATCGATGGTGACGAAATTGGTTGCCGACGGCAGGGGCGAGAGGCCGTTACTGCGGGCAATCGCAGAAATGCGATCTCGAGCCACCGCAATTTTTCCAACGACGTCATGCAGATAGGCCTGATCCTTCAGTGCCGCCAATGCGCCGGCGACCGAAACGCGTGCCATGCCGAAATGATTGCGGATCTTGTCGAAGGCTTCGACATTGCCGAGCGTGCCGATCGCATACCCCACGCGGGCGCCAGCAAGCCCGTAGGCTTTCGAGAAAGTCCGCATGCGCAGGATGTTCGGCTGGCCGATAAGGGCGTCGATGCTTGGCACGGCGCTGGCAGGTGCGGTCTCGCAATAGGCCTCGTCCAGAATGAGCAGGCAGGTTTCCGGCAGCGCACGGGCAAAGGCCACGACCTCGCTTGCCTCCCACCAGCTTCCCATCGGATTGTCGGGATTGGCGAAATAGACCAGCGGTGCATTTTCCCGGATGACGAGATCGAGAAGCCCGTCGAGGTTCTCGTGATCGTCGACATATGGCGTGGTCACGAGTTTTCCGCCAAAGCCGTTCACATGGTAATTGAAGGTAGGATAACCGCCGAGCGAGGTGACCACCGGCGTTCCCGGCTCAACGATTAGCCTGGCGATCTCACCCAGCAAACCATCGACACCGCCGCCAATGGCGATATTGCCACGCGAAACGCCGTGGTGGATGGCGAGTGCTTCCTTCAGTTCGAAATTTTCCGGATCGCTGTACATCCAGGTCTCGGCGGCAGCATCCCGCATGGCCATAAGCACGGATGGGGCAGGGCCGAACCCGCTTTCATTGGCGCCTATCCGCGCTTCCACCTTCAGGCCGCGGCCCCGCTCGATGGCTTCCGGGCCGACGAAGGGAACGGTTGAAGGAAGAGAGACGGCTAGCGGCGTAAGACGTGAGAAAGCGGACATTGGCTGAGATTTCCAGTACCTGTTTGAAAACCCGGCACACAATAGGTGCAAAAAAACCGGACGCAAGTCGCGCCCGGTTAACGGATGCCTGTTTTGGAACAGTTTTTTCCACCGTCGCGCCGTGAGAGAAAAACTCGGCCGCTAATCGGTCGATGCGGCTCAGACGCTGGTCTCGAAACTCAGCCTGCGCACGTGGTGCAGGAACTCCGCGTCGATCAACATGTTGAATCCGATGGTGACCTTTTCCTCTTCCCTGCGGATCAGGTTGCAGCCGATCTCATCGCGAATGCCGAGAATTTCCAGATAGAAGTTAGTGGGCATCTCCAGATGCGGGCTGACCTCGATCTCTGCGCCGTAAAGCGAGATGCTGCGCACCAGGCAGCGCATGGTATCCTTGGCGCTGAGGTGATGCCCGATGAAGGTGATCTTTCCGGGCCGGTCGATCTGAAACTTCTCGTATTGCTCGTCCTGCGGGACGCTTTGACGGTGATCAATATGTAAAGCCATGACAACCTCCCGGATTGCCTTTTCCTGATGCCGATTTTAACGCGGCTTCCTTGCCAGTGCGTGAAGGAAATCCGCGCAATTGTCTGTTGTGCGTCTCGACATGGGCCAGACCGCCTGTCGGAAGCCGATGTTTCTCTTGAAGAAATGCATCCGGCTCCTTCCGGTTGCAAGGGTGTCGCAGTCTGGGGTGATAATGTGTCATGCTTGCACCGGGCTGGCGGCGCTGTACGGTTGACGCGGGCCGTACTTGGCGTTACGCCTGATCCCGCAATATGTCTTCGCAGGGTGCGGCAAATCTGCCCATTGGCGATTGTTCTGGGAGTGGAATGTGGCGGGAAGGCTGGTAATCGTCGGGGCGGGGCAGGCCGCTTTCGCGCTGGCGGCAAAGCTCAGGGCGCTGAAGGATGAGCGCCCCATCACCATCATCGGCTCGGAGGATGCCTATCCTTATCAACGGCCGCCACTGTCGAAAAAATACCTTTTAGGCGAGATGAGCTTCGACCGGCTGATGTTCCGCCCTGAGGAGTGGTACGCGGAAAACAATGTCGATATCCGGCTCTCCACCTTCGTGGAGGAGATAGACCGCGCTGCCAAATCCGTTCGCATGCAGGATGGCAGCACGCTTTCCTACGACAAGCTGGTACTGGCGACCGGTGCTGCACCACGCGAGCTGCCCGCCAGCATCGGTGGCGATCTCGAAGGTGTTCTGACCGTTCGCGACAAGCGCGATGCTGACGGGCTGTTTGAGGAAATGAAACCCGGCCGCAGGCTGCTGGTTATTGGCGGTGGTTATATCGGTCTGGAAGCGGCAGCCGTCGCCCGCAAGCTCGGTCTCGAGGTCACGCTGATCGAAATGGCCGACCGCATTCTCCAGCGCGTGGCGGCAAAGGAAACCGCCGATATCATGCGCGGCATCCATCAGGAGCACGGCGTCTCCATCCGCGAAAAGACCGGCCTCGTGCGGCTCGTCGGCATGGATGGCCGAGTAGCCGCTGCCGAGCTTTCCGATGGTTCGGTGCTTGACGTGGATTTCGTCATTGTCGGCATTGGCGTAACCCCGAACGATCGCCTTGCCCGCGAATCGGGCCTCGATGTCGGCAATGGCATCGTGGTGGATGAACACACCCGCAGCTCGGACAAGGATATCCACGCGGCGGGCGATTGCGCGTTGCTGCCGTGGCGGGGCCAGCTTGTGCGTCTCGAATCAGTCCAGAACGCGGTTGATCAGGCCGAGGCCGCCGCTCACGTACTGGCAGGCGCCGAAGTCTCCTATGATGCCAAACCCTGGTTCTGGTCTGATCAATACGAGGTGAAGCTGCAGATCGCCGGCTTCAACCTCGGTTATGACGAGACTGTGCTGCGGCGCGGCGCGCGCGAAGGCAGCTGGTCGGTCTGGTATTTCCGCGACGGGCGATTCGTGGCGGTCGATGCCGTCAACGATGCCAAGGCTTATGTTTCCGGCAAAAAACTGCTCGATACCGGCGCTGAGCCAGATCGCGCCATCCTGGCGGACCCGTCCGCCGATCTGAAATTACTGCTTTCCTGAGGACATCATGCCCGCTCCCGAAAATCGTTTCAAAACAGCCATCCACGCCGGCAGGCCGCAAATCGGCCTCTGGCTCGATATGGGTGAGGCCATCACGGCGGAAATTGCCGGAACAGCGGGTTTTGACTGGCTGGTCATCGATGGTGAACACGGCCCGAACGATCTTCGCAGCATCATCGACCAATTGCGCGCTCTCGCCACATCGCCCGCCGAACCGGTGGTGCGTGTGCCCGTTGGCGAAAGCTGGATGATCAAGCAGCTGCTGGACGCAGGCGCCCGCACGCTTCTGGTGCCCATGGTCGATTCGGCGGCGCAGGCTGAAGATTTGGTCAGTGCGATGCACTATCCGCCGCGCGGCATTCGCGGCATGGGGGCGGCGGTTGCCCGCGCCTCAGCCTTCAACACCATAGCCGATTATGCCGACAGTGCGTCCGACAGCGTGTGCCTGCTGGTGCAGGCGGAAACGCGCGCCGCGATCAATGATCTCGACAATATTCTTGCGGTGGAAGGTGTGGACGGCATCTTCATCGGCCCGGCCGATCTTGCTGCGGATATGGGCTATCTCGGCAGGCTGGATGAGCCGGAAGTGCAGGCCGTAATCGAGGCAGCGATCGTCAAGATCGTCGCGGCCGGCAAAGCTGCGGGCATTCTCACCTTCAACGAGACCTTCAATCGCCGTTATCTGGAACTCGGCGCATCTTTCGTGGCTGTTGGCGCCGATGTCACGGAGTTTTCCAATACACTGCGTGCGCTTTCCAGCCGCTACAAGGGCGGGGTAGCGCCTGCGCCATCCAAATCCGGATATTGAGTCTTAGTCATCGTTGCTGGCGTTCAGCTTTTCCGGCGGAATGCCTTCTTCGCCGGAACCGAGATAACCGCTATTGATGAGTGCGGCGCGGACGATGCGCTGTATAGCCTCATCCCTGTCAAGGCCGTGATCTCTCGCGAAATCCGACAATGCTTCTTCAAGATCGCTGCTGAACACCATTTCCGCCCCCCGTTCGTCAATTCTCTGAAATAAATGCGAACAGGCAAGGCGGAACGTATCCCGCCTTGCCTGAATTCTAGCCTCTAGTGCCGCAATCAGCGCCAGCGATAAAGGCTGCTGTTCGAAGAACTCTGCTGAGTACCAGCGCCGACCGCATAACCGATCGCAAAGCCGAGTGCGCCGACGATCGTCAGCAGCGAGGTTGCAGTGCCGGGGTTTTCCTTGACTGCTTCCACAACGTTCTGGCCCTGGGCGCGCACATTGCTTGCCGCCTTGCGAACGCGGCCACGAGCCTCGTCCAGAAATTCGGATGCATCTTCACCAACGCCTTCCGCACGAGCGGAAACGGACTTGGAGAGAGACGAAATCTGCGAACGCAACTCCGCAATCTGGTTTTCGATCGTATCTTCGACAACATTCAGTTTGGTCTGAGCCATTAGAACACCTCTTTTTGTTACCGAAGCCAGAACGTGCCGGAAGAGAAGAAGTTCCCCAATGGCCCGCAAAGTTTCGCTGGCGGGCGTTCGGCCAACAGGTTTTTCGGCTTCTTGGCGAAAAACCCTTGCATTCATTTTTTTAAAGCAATAATCAGGCCGCACCGGAGAGGTGGCCGAGTGGTCGAAGGCGCTCCCCTGCTAAGGGAGTATACGTCAAAAGCGTATCGTGGGTTCGAATCCCATCCTCTCCGCCATTTCGGCACGCAGCCTGAAATTATAAACCTCCCTAAAAAGCTACTTCTTCCAAGCAGACACCCAAAGCATGCGTTTCCGCATGCCAGTTCGTTCTTCAGCACGTTTCGCGAAACGCCGGACCCCTGCGATAAACCGCAGGATAGTGGAGAGAGCTAATGGGCCGACTCGATTCTGCCCCTCGTTTCTTGCAGGCAGTTACAAAGCACTCTGTACCCAAGTGACACACACTCGTATCCCGCACCGTTTCACGACTCGTCCCGTAACGCTTGCGGACGCAATCGGCCAAACAATTGAAGTGCCGGAGCCTGCGAGCCGAATCGTTGATGGGGAATCGGTGGCGAACCGCTCGGGTTTCACTGTTGTTTCTATGTGCGCACCGGGGAGCCATACTAAGTGTGGGGCCGGAACGGGGCAAAAGTTTCCATCGCCCTTCCCCTGCGGGGCAAGGGATCTCCGAAAAGGCCTATAGTTTAGAAAGACCTTGTTAACCGCGCTAACTAACGGATTTTCAAGTCATTTCTTAACGCATGGTAAAGCCACCTATGGGCCGTGTGCCCACTGTGTGCTGTTTCCGCAACAAACCGAAATGAAGCATGTACGTAAATGCGCTTTATCGGATGTTGGCGATTGCAAGCGGCGAAACCTTTTGTATTTTCACGACCAGAAGCGAGGCGGTGGATCGTTTGGCTTCTAAGAACACGGGAATGGGGCAGGGAATGCTGTCCTTCGGCAAAAGTACCCAGACCCACTTAAAAACTTTGACTGGAGGTCAATCATGAACATCAAGAGCCTTCTCATTCGCTGCTGAGCCTGAGCCCCTGGAATACGTTCGCGTTTGCGACGCTTTCGGCACCGGCTTCTTCTACATCCCCGGCACCGAAACCTGCCTGAAGTTCTCGGGTTACATCCGTTTCCAGACTGACTTCGGCCGTGACAAGTCCGGCACGTCTGACTGGAACTCGTTCACGCGCGCCCAGTTCGACATCGACACCCGCTCCGACACTGAACTCGGCGCTCTGCGCGGCTTCATCGGTCTGCGCGGTCAGGCCAGCAACGACTCCTCGCGTGGTGTTGTTGTCGACCAGGCTTTCATCGAGCTCGGCGGCCTGAAGGTTGGTTACTACTACAACTGGTGGGATGATGGTCTCTCCGGCGAAGTTGACAGCCTTTCTTCGAATGCTACGCGTCTGAACGCTATTCGCTATACCTACGACGCTGGCTCGTTCTACGTTGGCGTTGCAGTTGAAGAACTCGAAGGCGCCCGCGGCGATTCCAACATCTCCGCTGACTTCCTCAAGGGCGGCTCGTTCGAACGTGCGAACAACGTTGGCGTATCCGGTATCATCGGCGCTAACTTCGGCGGCGTTAAGGCTAACGTACTCGGCGGCTACGACACCGACGCAGAAGAAGGCGCAGTTCGCGCTATCGTGACGGCTGACATCGGCCCTGGCACTCTTGGTCTCTCTGGCGTTTGGGCTTCTGGCGCAAACCGCTACTACGAAGAGTCCGAGTGGACCGTTGCTGCCGAATACGCTATCAAGGCAACTGACAAGCTGACCATCACTCCCGGCGTTCAGTACTTCAACACGATCGACCTCGGCGCTAACAACGACTGGGTTGGCGATCGCGATGCATGGCGCGCTGGTGTAGCTGTTGGCTACAAGATCACCGACGGCCTCTCCTCGCTGGTTTCGGTTAACTACCAGGACGTAGACGGCACCGAGGGTGTTGATACGGGCGCTGGCGACAGCTGGGTTGGTTTCGTTCGCCTTCAGCGCACGTTCTAATCTGATCTGACATTGTCAGTTATGGAAAGCCCGGCTCTTGAGCCGGGCTTTTTTTTTGATGTACATTGGCGGGGGGGCAAAGCGTCGATTGGCCGGCGTTTCGATATCCCGGCGACTTTCCGTCACGGCTTAGGTCGGTTTGTATCGTTGCCGATTCGTCTGCCACTCAACTGTTTTGGGCCCGTCAAACTGGGAACTGATTCTCTCTTGCTGCGGATGGAAGCGTTGCTGCCGACAGCCCGATTTCCCACCAACGGCACCGCGTTTCAGACGATTTCCCGTGGCGCAGCGATGTCAGAATTCTGGCGGTGGGATGAGGAATGACTTATCTCATTTATCGGCATTTCGCTTAAGTCGCTGAAAAGCATGAATTATTAACGTTTTGTTAGGAAGTGCTGCCCGTCGGTTAGAATTGTAGCTATTTCGCAACAATGCAAAACTAAGGTCCCCTTACTGTCTTCCTTTTGTCATCATTGGGATTGCCTCCCCGGCCGGTTTTGGCTCTAATCATCTCCATAAGCGGCACGCATTTAGTTGTGTTTCCCCACCCGCTGCTTAGAAAATTAAGCGTTTGACTGGAGGTCAACCATGAACATCAAGAGCCTTTTGATCGGCTCCGCTGCTCGCTGCTGAGCCTGAGCCCCTGGAATACGTTCGCGTTTGCGACGCTTTCGGCACCGGCTTCTTCTACATCCCCGGCACCGAAACCTGCCTGAAGTTCGACGGTTACATCCGTTTCCAGACAGACTTCGGTCGTAACCAGTCCGGTACGTCTGACTGGAACTCGTTCACGCGCGCCCAGTTCAACATCGACACCCGCACCGACACCGAACTCGGCGCTCTGCGTGGTTACATCGGTCTTCGCGGCCAGGCTAGCAACGACTCGAGCCGTGGCGTCAACGTCGACCAGGCTTTCATCGAACTCGGCGGCCTGAAGGTCGGTTACATGTACACCTGGTGGGATGACGATCTCTCCGGCGAAACCGACATCTTGTCTTCGAACACCACCCGCGGCAACGCTCTGCGTTACACCTACGACGCTGGTTCGTTCTATGCTGGTATCAGCGTTGAAGAGCTGGATGCTGGTCGTGATGTCTCCAATATCTCTGGAGACTTCATAAAGGGCGGATCATTTGAACGTTCGAACAATGTCGGCGTAAGCGGCATCATTGGCGCCAAGTTCGGTGCGGTCACCGCTAACCTGCTCGGCTCCTACGACACCGACCAGGAAAACGGCGCAATCCGCGCTATCGTGTATGCTGACATCGGTCCCGGCACCTTCGGCCTCTCCGGCGTTTGGGCTTCTGGCGCAAACTATTACTACGAAGAGTCTGAGTGGGCAGTTGCTGCTGAATACGCTATCAAAGCGACTGACAAGCTGACCATTACGCCTGCTGCTCAGTACCTCGGCACGATCGACATCGGTCCTGACAACGACTTCACCGGTGATCGCGACGCATGGCGCGCTGGTGTTACGGTTGACTACAAGATTACCCAAGGTCTTGATGCCAAGGTTGCTGTTAACTACCAAGATGTTGACGGCACCGAAGGTTTCGACACGGGCGCTGGCGACAGCTGGGTTGGTTTCGTTCGCCTTCAGCGCACGTTCTAATTTGATCTGACATTGTCAGTGATGGAAAGCCCGGCTCTCGAGCCGGGCTTTTTCGTTTGAGTGCCGTAAAAGCGTAACTGCCCGGTGCATCCTGAAAACAAAAAAGCACCGGGCCAGCCGGTGCTTCGATATTTTCACAGTCATCAACCGAAAATCTCGATTGTTACCCCGCCCGGCCATGACGCAGGTCATCAACAATATCGGCCTGTTGTCCAAGCCTCGTCTTGTAGACCTGATAATTCTCCATAACCCGCTGCACGTAATTGCGGGTTTCGGGGAAGGGGATGCGCTCGATCCAGTCCACGACATCGTCGATAGGCTTGCCGCGGGGGTCGCCATAGCGGGCGATCCATTCCGGCACACGTTTCGGGCCGGCATTATAGGCGATGAAGGTGAGGATGTAGGAGCCGCCGAAACTGTCGATCTGTTCGCCGAGATAATGTGCGCCGAGCGTGGCGTTATATCCGGCGTCGCTAGTCAGCATCGCCTGAGTGTAGGGCAGGCCGTGGCGTCCGGCCACGCCCTTGGCGGTTCCGGGCAATAATTGCAGCAGTCCGCGGGCATTGGCAGCGGAGACGGCGGCCGGGTTGAAGGCGCTTTCCTGCCGGGCGATGGCATAGGCAAGCGCCTTGCCGGAGCCGGCAATATTGGCACTGGCGGGAATGACACCGAGCGGATAGGCAAGGGCGGCCGCATCGATGCCGCGGCTGAAGGCCGTCTTGCCGATTTGCAGTGATACCTGATGGTTGCCGTTGCCCTCTGCCCTTGCTGCCAGAATGGCAAGCTCGCCCGGGCTGTCGAGCTGATCTGCCAATGACCTGTAGAGGCTGTCGGCCCGCCAGCCGTAGCCTGCGGCTTCCAGCCTGTCTATGGCCCGCACCGCTTCGCGGCCGGCAAAGCGTTCACGGTCGGCAGCGCTCGGAGCAGGGTATGTGACGTTCAGCGTCTTTGCATCGATTCGTGCGGCGGCAAGCTGGCCGTAAAAGGTGCCGGAATGGGCAGCCGCCTTGGTGAAGAAATCGCGGGCGTTGCCCGGCCCGCCCACTTCCGCCGCCCGCCCAAGCCAATAATAGGCCCGCGAGGCGGAAAGTGGCCGATTCGAGGTCTGCAAAAGGGTGTTGAAGTGGCGTGAGGCCGTGGCGGGATCGCGCAGTGCCCGCAACGCATACCAGCCAGCATGGAATTCCGCATCGGCAACATCGACGGCTGACGTGGCCGAATGATTGGCGACGATGCGATAGGCTTCGGCAAAATCGCCGAGATCGGCGACGCCGCGCGCGATGATTCGCCGCTCGTTCCACCATTCGCCGGGATTGACGAGTTTTGCCGTGTCCTTCGGCGCCTGCTTTAAAAGTGCTGCGGCTTCCGGATATTTCTGCTGGTTACGGAGATTTTCGATGCGCGCGAAGAGAAAAGCAGGGTCGCTGCGCAAGTTGGCGTCAACCTTGCCCAGCAGCGCCACGGCATTGCCTGAGCGCTGCAGCACGGCGGCCCAGGCATTGTAGAGCGACTGCGCCTTGCCGAGATCACCGAAACGTTTCGCCTGGCCGATTCGGCTGCGATACATCAGATAATCCATCCGCGCCTTGTGGTCGGCGGGCGTCAGATAAGTGGGGAACTCGGCAAGAACACGGTCTTCCATGTCCTTGTCCATGCCTTCGCTCACCCAGAGCTGGCGAATGAGGCGTTGTGCTTCCAAAGCCTTGCCGGAAGAGGTGAGGGCCTTGGCGAGCACAACGGTGCCCTCGGCTGTTTCCGGCCGGCCGCTGCCAAAAGCGGCAAGCACCTGGGGTGCCGGTGGATTTTCGCGGTAAAGCGCCTTTTCGGAATTGGCGCGCAGCGTCGCCGCACCCGGCCACCCCGCCAGTTCGCTCTGGGCTGTAGTGATTTCGGCGGAAGGCACGTCCTTCTGCCCGGAAATGGCAATCGCCCAGGTAAGAATATGCCGGTCGAGACTGCCTGTCTGCATGGCGTTGCGAAGGGCGATGGCGCGTGTCGTGTCGCGGCTGGAAAGCGCATCCAGTCCGGCTTTAAGCTGGCTCGCATCGTCAGGCCGGTTAAGGCGTGGTATGGCGCCGGTAATTTCGGGCGAGGCCGGCATGAAGGCGGGAACAGCAGGCGCATTCGGCTTCAAATAGGGAAGCGGCACGGCAGCTTCCGGCACGGGGCCGGCCAGCGCGTTCCAAACGGTCGCGGCAAGACCTGCCGCCATCAATCCCCAAACTGTCTTTTTCATACCGCTCTTCATCACTGGACGGAAACAATCGACCTTCTTGTATTGTCGTTTCATTGCAGCGGGATTGCGAAATGCGCCAGTGCGTTGCACCTATGAGTTTCGCCTCAGATCCCGCTCTGGAATCTACGGAGACTGTGCTTAACGAAACCTTACTTTCCGCTCGGCACTCCAATCAACTTTTATTCACCGGTCTGCGAGCGGCGTAAAATTCCACCGCCTCGTTTTTTGCCTGCCGCGTGAGCTTCCGCGACTGTCACACTTCCGACAATTTCGGACAAAATAGGCTGCCTTTGCGCTTGTCGGCGCCAAGGGCTGGCACTAATGTGTGCCGGTTTTAACCATCGAATGCGGCCGAAGCATGAACCGGCTCGGCGCCAGGAGCTTTGTATGTTCAAGGGATCAATTCCCGCCCTCATTACCCCGTTCACGGACAATGGTGCCGTGGACGAACAGGCATTTGCCGCCCATGTGGAATGGCAGATTGCCGAAGGCAGCAACGGACTTGTGCCTGTGGGCACGACGGGGGAATCTCCAACCCTGTCCCATGACGAGCACAAACGTGTGGTCGAGCTGTGCATCGAGGTAGCGGCGAAACGGGTTCCGGTCATCGCGGGCGCTGGCTCCAACAATACCGATGAAGCGATCGAACTTGCCCTGCACGCGCAGGATGCCGGCGCGGATGCGCTGCTGGTGGTCACCCCCTATTACAACAAGCCGACGCAGAAGGGGCTTTTCGCCCATTTTTCCGCAGTTGCGGAAGCAGTGAAACTGCCGATCGTCATCTATAACATTCCGCCGCGTTCGGTGGTGGATATGTCGCCGGAAACCATGGGTGCGCTTGTGAAGGCGCACAAGAACATCGTCGGCGTCAAGGATGCGACGGGCAAGCTCGACCGCGTCTCCGAACAGCGGATTTCCTGCGGCAAGGATTTCATCCAGCTGTCCGGCGAAGATGGCACGGCGCTCGGCTTCAACGCCCATGGCGGCGTCGGCTGCATTTCGGTCAGCGCCAATGTTGCGCCACGCCTCTGTTCTGAATTCCAGGCGGCCATGCTAGCAGGCGACTACGCCAAGGCGCTGGAGTATCAGGACCGCCTGATGCCGCTGCACCGGGCCATCTTCATGGAACCTGGTGTCTGCGGCACAAAATATGCGCTTTCGAAGACCCGTGGCGGCAACCGCAAGGTCCGCTCGCCGTTGATGAGCACGCTGGAACCGGCAACGGAAGCGGCAATCGACGCGGCACTGAAGCACGCCGGCCTGATGAACTGAGGGGGCACCTGAAACCCGAAAGGCGCGCAAGGGGACTGCTTCGCGACAGAAGCCGTTTCGCGCGCCTTTTCTTTTCGTAACGACGATACTAAATAGAAACTTGAAAACCGCTCGTGGCGGACAAGCCGCAGGCGCAATAAGAAAAACAAGGGATTGAAATATCATGGCCCCCAAAGGCAGCCAGCGCGTGGTGAACAAGATCGTTGCGGAAAACCGCAAGGCTCGTTTCAACTACGAAATCATCGACACCTATGAGGCGGGTTTGGTGCTGACCGGCACCGAGGTCAAGGCGCTGCGCGAAGGCAAGGCGAACATCGCCGAATCCTACGCATCGGACGAGGGCGATGAAATCTGGCTCATCAATTCCCACCTGCCGGAATATCTGCAGGCCAACCGCTTCAACCACGAGCCGCGCCGCCGTCGCAAGTTGCTGCTGAACAAGCGCGAGATCAACCGTCTGCGTGCCGGCATCAATCGTGAAGGCATGACGCTGGTGCCGCTGAAGGTCTATTTCAACGAAAAGGGCCGTGCGAAGCTGGAACTGGCACTGGCCAAGGGCAAGAAGCTGCACGACAAGCGCGAGACGGAGAAGGAACGCGACTGGAACCGGCAGAAGTCGCGGCTGTTGAAGGGCAACAACGCCTAGAGCTTACTCCCTCATTCCTGCACTTGTCGCAGGAATCAAGCCGCCGCGCGTCCGCGCGGCGAGAGAGTTCTTTTCAGCCCAAGGATTTGGTCTGGCTAGATTGCTGTGACAAGCACAGGAATGAGAGCGGGGATGCTTTCGCCTCTTGAATAGACAGCTCTCACGCCGCCCTATAAGTCCGCTCCACATAGGACGCCGACGCCGAAACACTGAACCGGCTGACCAGTGCCGCCAGATTGGCGCTCACATCGCTCAGATTGTGCGTGGCCGCGTTGGTTTCTTCCACCATGGCCGCATTCTTCTGGGTCAGATTGTCCATGCTGTTGATGGCGGCGCTGATTTCCTGAATGCCGACGGACTGCTCCTGGGCCGCCTTGGTCAGTGAGGTGATATGTTCCTGAATATGATCCACCTTGTTGCCGATCGTATTCAGCGATTGCCCGGTTTTATTGACCAGCGATACGCCCTGCATCACATCCTCCGAGGATTTGGTGATGAGGGTCTTGATCTCCTTGGCGGCGTTGGCTGAACGCTGTGCCAGCTCGCGCACTTCCTGGGCGACGACGGCAAAACCCTTGCCAGCTTCACCGGCACGCGCGGCCTCCACACCGGCATTCAACGCCAGAAGGTTCGTCTGGAACGAAATCTCGTCGATGACGGAAATGATCTGGGTGATCTTCTGCGACGATTCCTCGATGGCGCCCATCGCTTTTACCGCTTCCGTCACCACATCCCGTGACCGCGCCGCTTCGGCGGCCGAGCTTTCGACGATGGCCTTGGCTTCTTCGGAGCGCTGCGCCGAAAGCTTGGAAATGGTGGTGATTTCCTCCACGGCGGCGGCGGTTTCCTCAAGGGCTGCTGCCTGCTGCTCCGTTCTGCGGGCCATGTCGTCGGTAGCCGATGTCAGTTCGCGCGTATTGCCTGATATCTTGTTGGCTTCCTCGACGATCTGCGAGAATGCACCCGCGAGATTGCCGACCGCAGCGTTGAAATTGGCAATCAGCCCCTCGAATTGCGGTGCAGTCTTTTCATTGATGCTGGAGGTGAGGTCGCCATTCGCCAGCTTGTTCAGGGCGTTGTTGAGCAGTTCGAGAACGTGCTCCTGCTCCTTCTTCATCTGCGCCTGTTGTTCCTCGACCTTCAGCCGCTCGGCGGCAAGCACGTCGAGGTAGACGGAGATCGAATAGTCCATGTCGAGAAGGGCGGCCTTGATCGTTACCGTCAGGGCGTCGTTCAGCTTCTTGGCCTTCTTTTCCTGGAAAAGGCCCTTCAGTTCCGAATTGATAACGGCTTTGACGATGCCATCAAGCATCAGCGCGTAACCGCCAATATACCATCTCGGCTCCAGCCCCAGCCTTGCATGGGTACGGCCGATGGCCGTCACGGCATCGGTATAGTCCGAGTTGAAGGCGCCGGAGGCAATTCTTGCCCAGTGTTTCATCTGCATGCCTTTTGCATGCTGGACATGTGCTTCGCTTGCAAAGAACTTCGCCGTTTCCGGCACGGAGCGCGCCTTCGCATAAAAACGGTCGAGAGAGGCGTCGAGAGAGCCTGTAATGACGCCCTTCATGTCCGAAAGGTTTTGTCGTTGCTCCTGGCCAAGCCCCAGAAAATTAAGTCTTTCGTCGAGTTGTTGATTGGTCTTTACTTGGCCATGCATGTCTGAACATCCTGATTTGACACCGAAATCATGTCGTTGGTGCCGTTGGGTGATTTAGACACGTCTAAAATTAACCAAGATATAATTTTGACTGGCCGAATTTGATGTTTGTTAATTTTAAGAGGAATTTTCCGGCAGAAATACACGGTTGTGGAGCCAAACAAAAACGCGCCCGCCTTGCAGACGGACGCGTTGTCATTAGGTCGGCGGCTTAAAAACCGGGATCAGATCGTCTCGGGGCTTTCGACGTGCCGGGCAGGGCGCTCGTTCGGGTCACGCCCGATTTCGGCCTTCAAGGTCATGAGATCAATGAAGTGATCTGCCTGCCTGCGCAGATCGTCGGCGATCATTGCGGGCTGCGTTGCCATGGTGGACACCACGGAAACCTTGCGGCCCTTGCGCTGAAGCGCGTCCACCAGCTTGGTGAAGTCGCCGTCACCGGAAAACAGAACCAGATGATCGACGGTCTCTGACTGTTCCATGGCATCGACAGCAAGTTCGATATCCATGTTGCCTTTGATCTTGCGGCGACCGAGCGCGTCGGTGAATTCCTTCGCCGGCTTCGTCACGACCTTGTAGCCGTTATAATCCAGCCAATCGATCAGAGGGCGGATCGAGGAATATTCCTGATCCTCGATCAATGCGGTGTAATAGTAGGCGCGCAGCAGGTATCCGCGCTTCTGAAACGCCTTAAGAAGCTTGCGATAGTCGATATCGAACCCCAGGCTTTTAGATGCTGCATAAAGATTGGCTCCATCTATAAAGAGCGCAATTTTCTCCCGTGGATCGAACATTCCATCCCATTCCTTTTTTGGAAAGGCCATTATCTGGCTTTTATTTCCGGTCGCAAATGCGAAAAATCATGTCGTATCAACGAATTTTGCGTAGCGCCGTTGCGTTTTAAGTAAGGTAACTTCACCCGTATTCCAAGACAATTCTTCTAGACATTTTGTTCATCAGACGCCAAACAAGGGCAATAAGGTGCCAAAAGACGCCAAAGACAGGAAAAACTTGAATTCCGCGGCCAATGGCTGTATCGGAAGCTGGAAGGTTTCGTCGCGAGGAATCCAAAGCGTTTTTCGCAAGGCACGAAGCGCAGATTCAATAGGTTAGAGCATCCCTTGTGCATCCTCAAGAAAGCACGGCGCTCTGATCCACGACATTACGACTCGCAAAGGACAGGCAATGGCCCGCGTCACAGTTGAAGATTGCATTGATAAAGTAGACAACCGTTTCGAGCTGGTCCTTCTCGCCAGCCACCGTGCGCGCCAGATTTCCCAGGGCTCGTCCATCACGGTTGACCGCGATAACGACAAGAACCCGGTCGTCGCTCTGCGCGAAATCGCCGACGAGATGCTTTCGCCCGACGACCTCAAGGAAGACCTCATCCATTCGCTGCAGAAGCATGTGGAAGTGGACGAGCCCGAGCCCGATCCGGTTACGCTCGCAGCCTCCGCTACTGCCGATGGCGAAGAGGACGACCAGCCGGAAACCGTTACTTTCGACCAGATGTCGGAAGAAGAACTGCTGGCCGGTATCGAAGGCCTTGTGCCGCCGGAAAAAAATGACGACTATTGATCTGACTTTATGACGCCATTGGCAGGCGGTGGTTACCGTCTGTCAATATTTGCCGTCATAATCTGATCCCTATTGATGCAGCATTGTGCGCCGACCCCAAGGTTGGCGCGCTTTCTTTTTGTGGAATATCGCATGATGCGGCAATACGAACTCGTTGAGCGGGTTCAAAAATATAAACCGGATGCGAATGAGGCCCTGCTGAACAAGGCCTATGTTTATGCAATGCAGAAACATGGCCAGCAAAAGCGGGCCAATGGCGACCCCTATATCTCGCATCCGCTGGAAGTTGCCGCCATCCTGACGGAAATGCATCTCGACGAATCGACCATCGCGGTGGCGCTGCTTCACGATACGATCGAGGATACCACCGCTACCCGCGCTGAAATCGACGAGCTGTTCGGCGAGGATATCGGCAGACTGGTGGAGGGGCTGACCAAGCTCAAGAAACTCGATCTCGTCACGCGCAAGGCCAAGCAGGCCGAAAACCTGCGCAAGCTGCTGCTTGCCATTTCCGACGACGTGCGCGTTCTTCTCGTCAAGCTGGCCGACCGCCTGCACAACATGCGCACCATGGAATATATGCCGGCGGACAAACGCAGCCGCATTTCCGAAGAAACCATGGAAATCTATGCGCCGCTGGCCGGCCGCATGGGCATGCAGGACATGCGCGACGAGCTGGAGGACCTGTCCTTCCGTTACCTCAATCCGGAAGCCTATGAGACGGTGACCAACCGCCTTCAGGAACTGGAAACGCGCAACGAAGGGCTCATCAAGAAGATCGAGGACGAGCTGCGCGAGCTACTCGTGGCGAATGGCCTTCTCGGCGCCAGCGTCAAGGGGCGTCAGAAGAAGCCCTATTCGGTGTTCCGCAAGATGCAGTCGAAATCGCTCTCTTTCGAGCAACTGTCCGACGTCTACGGCTTCCGCATTCTGGTGGACGATATTCCTTCCTGCTACCGGGCGCTCGGCATTGTCCACACCCGCTGGCGCGTGGTACCCGGCCGCTTCAAGGACTATATCTCCACGCCGAAGCAGAACGACTATCGTTCCATCCACACCACGATCGTTGGCCCTTCGCGCCAGCGTATTGAGTTGCAGCTGCGCACCAAGCGCATGCACGAAATCGCCGAATTCGGCATTGCCGCCCATGCGCTTTATAAGGACGGCGAAAACGGGGAGGGCGATCTGCTCTCGCCGGAGAGCAACGCCTATTCCTGGCTGCGCCACACCATCGAATCGCTGGCAGAAGGCGACAGCCCGGAAGAATTCCTCGAACACACCAAGCTGGAACTGTTCCAGGACCAGGTGTTCTGCTTCACGCCCAAGGGCAAGCTGATTGCGCTGCCGCGTGGCGCCACCCCCATCGATTTCGCCTATGCGGTGCACACCAATATCGGCGACACCACGGTTGGCGCCAAGATCAACGGCCGGATCATGCCGCTTGTAACCCGGCTCAACAACGGCGACGAGGTGGAGATCATCCGCTCCGGCGTGCAGGTTCCGCCCGCTGCATGGGAAGAGGTGGTGGTGACGGGCAAGGCCCGCTCGGCCATCCGCCGCGCCACGCGCATGGCCATTCGCAAGCAATATTCGGGTCTCGGTTACCGTATTCTGGAGCGCACTTTCGAACGTGCCGGCAAGGCCTTCTCGCGTGACGCGCTAAAACCCGTGCTGCATCGTCTGGCGCAGAAGGATGTGGAAGACGCTATCGCCGCCGTTGGGCGCGGCGAGGTCTCCTCGCTCGACGTGCTGCGTGCAGTCTATCCGGATTATCAGGACGAGCGCGTGACGGTGAAGATGACCGGCGACGACGGCTGGTTCAACATGCGCAGCGCTTCCGGTATGGTCTTCAAGATCCCCGGAAAGTCGCGCTCCGTTCTGGAAGACGATGGCGCAGCCGAAATGCTCGATGGGCCAGACCCGCTGCCCATCCGTGGCCTTTCCGGCAATGTCGATGTGCATTTCGGTGCCGCCGGCGCCGTTCCGGGTGATCGCATCGTCGGCATCATGGAAAAAGGCAAGGGCATCACCATCTATCCCATTCAGGCGCCGGCGCTGCAGCGTTTCGACGATGAGCCGGAGCGCTGGATTGATGTCCGCTGGGATCTTGATGAGGCGAACAAGTCGCGCTTCATGGCGCGGGTGATGATCAACGCGCTGAACGAACCCGGCACGCTCGCCTCCGTGGCGCAATCGATCGCGACGCTGGATGTCAACATACGCGCCCTGAATATGGTCCGCATCGGCACGGATTTCTCCGAACTGGCGCTGGATGTCGAAGTCTGGGATTTACGGCAACTCAACCAGCTGCTGTCGCAGCTGAAAGACCTCGATTGCGTATCCACGGTCAAACGTGCCTTCGATTGAGGCATTTTTGATCATTCGCACATTCCAAAAGGCCGCTGTTATGCATTGGATGCATGGCAGCGGCCTTTTACTGTCTCTGGTCGCGCATGTGGTTTGCGACTATCTTCCTTTCAGAAATTGAAAACGGAAAACGCGGCGTGCCGGTGGTCCTACCCCGATGAGAAACGCCATTTCCAAACTGAAAGGACATGAAATCATGTTTACTCCGCTTCGCAAGATCGCCCGTGCAGTTCGTGGCAAGACGACCCAGGAACGCGAATTCGAATATCTCAGCGGCTCCGTGTCGAATGTCGACCTCGAGTTCCGCCAGCGCGAAATCGACCGCGGCCTGTTCCGCCGGTAATGCACTCAGCGCATGGCAGCCGTTCGCCATGCGTATGGGACTTGGAAGGTGGGTGGCCGTTATCGGTCAGCTCCTTCTCGTGTCTCGTAAGGCTGAGTGAATGCGCGTTACGAACGGGCGTGCACCGCTGTCCAGTCTAAATGATAGGACATGCTGCTTTTGAAACGAATTTGACGGCGAGAGGTGCTTGTTTCCTCGACGTCATCCTTGGCGCGTCCCAGGGATTTGATAGCCTTGCATTCAATCAATCGGTTGCAAATCCTCGGGACAAGCCTGAGGATGACGTCAGAGTGTTCGGCAAGGTTCGTATACTCGGTGATGCCATGTGGCGTGGGCGGAATTCCAGCTAAAGGCCGGAATGACGGGGAAAATATGCCTGCAAAAGAAATCCCCGTGTCGTATACGATGCTCTTGGCTCAGCCGGGGCGATGAAATAGACTGCCCCCATGCCGTTTCGCCGCCGTGAACCCGTTGGTTTTTCAGAGAAGATTCGTGACCTCTTTTGGCCGCGCACGGGTTTTACCCGTTCGCTGCGCTATATGAAGCTGCGTCTCCTGCGGTTGTCTGCGTCTCCGCATTCGATTGCCGCCGGTGTCGCGCTCGGTATCGGCGTGGCGTGGACACCGTTTCTCGGCGTGCATATCATTATCGCCATGGCGCTCGGTTTCCTCATGCGCGTCAATCTCGTCGCGGCAGCACTCGGCACCACCTTCGCCAATCCCCTGACATTTCCTTTCATCTGGGCGTCCACCTGGGAACTCGGGCATTTCCTGCTCGGACGACAGAAGGAGGCGGGGGTTGCGCATGTGGATTTCGTTGCGCTGTTCAGCCACCTCGAATTCCGGCAGATATGGAGGCCGGTGCTGGAACCCATGACCGTCGGTGCGCTTCTGCCCGCGGCCGTGAGCGCGGTCATCGCCTATATCACCGTCTATAGCCTCATCAGCGGTTTCCAGCGCCGCAAGATGGAAAATCTCGCGCATCGCGCCGCCAATAAAAACGCGTCTCTGGAGATGTTGAAATGATCCTTGGATTGGGCAGCGACCTGATCGATATCCGCCGCGTCGAACATTCGCTCACCCGTTTCGGTGAACGTTTCACGCACCGCTGTTTCACCGATATCGAGCGCGCCAAGTCCGATGGCCGCAAGAACCGCGCGGCATCCTACGCCAAGCGTTTCGCCGCCAAGGAAGCCTGTTCCAAGGCGCTCGGAACCGGCCTTGCGAACGGCGTTTTCTGGAAGGACATGGGGGTCGTCAATCTGCCGGGCGGCAAGCCAACCATGGCGCTCACCAACGGTGCCGCAGAAAGGCTGGCGGCCATGCTGCCCGCCGGTCACCGCGCCAATATCCATCTGACCATCACGGACGATTACCCTTACGCTCAGGCATTTGTGATTATCGAGGCGCTTCCCGTGAGCGACTGAGACCGGCGGCTGCCGCATTGGCGGCCTATTTGCAGGCGTATGACAGAAGCGCTTCCCTTCCGGCTGGAAAGGTTCTAGAGAAGTCGCAGAAATATGAAAGCGTCGCTGGCTGCGTGAAAAATTGCTTCACCCCGCCGCAGTCGCGAGCAACAACGGCCCGGACGCCTCCGTCAAATCGCAGGAACCGGTAAACAATCAGGCAGGTCTTTAAGTGTCCGAAAAAGCTGAAAAGAAGCAGAACGCCCTCTGGGAAAACGTCAAGGTCATCATTCAGGCGCTGCTGCTGGCCATGGTCATCCGCACCGTGCTGTTTCAGCCCTTCACGATCCCTTCAGGTTCGATGATGCCGACGCTGCTGGTAGGCGACTATCTTTTCGTCAACAAGTTCTCCTACGGCTATTCGAAATATTCGCTGCCCTTTTCGCCGAACCTGTTTTCCGGCCGTATCCTCGAATTCAGCAAGCCCAAGCGCGGCGATGTCGTGGTCTTCCGCCTGCCGCCCAATCCTGAAGTCGATTACATCAAGCGTCTCGTCGGCTTGCCGGGTGACCGCATTCAGGTGACGAACGGCGTGCTGTTCATCAACGGCCAGCCGGTTCCGAAGCAGCCTGATGGCACCTTCACCTCCGATTACCGTGCCGATCCGGGCGCCAATGTACCGGTGTTCCGCGAAACGCTCGATAATGGCGTCACCTTCGACACGCTCGACCAGTCGCCCGATTCGCGCGGCGACAACACCCGCGAATTCCTGGTGCCGGAAGGCCATTATTTCATGATGGGCGATAATCGCGACAACTCGCTCGACAGCCGTTTCGATGTCGGTTTCGTGCCGGAAGAAAACCTGATCGGCCGCGCCAGCGTCATCTTCTTCTCGCTGGGCAATGACACGCCGTTCAGCCGCATTTGGGACTGGCCGTCCAACATGCGCTGGGACCGTCTCTTCAAGGTTGTGGGATGAGCAAGACCAAGCCGCTGTCGATTGCGGAGATTTCCCGTCTCGAAGCGTTGATCGGATATGAATTCAAGGAAAAGGCCCGGCTCGACCGGGCCTTGACCCATGCGAGTGCCCGTTCCGCTGCGGCGGGCAATTACGAGCGGCTGGAGTTTTTGGGCGACCGCGTTCTCGGCCTTTGTGTTGCCGAGCTGTTGTTCTCTACCTTCCGCAACGCCAGCGAAGGTGAGCTTTCGGTTCGCCTCAACCAGCTTGTCAGCGCCGAATCCTGCGCCGCTATCGGCGACGAAATGGGCCTGCATAATTTCATTCGCACCGGATCGGATGTGAAGAAGCTGACCGGCAAAGCGATGCTGAACGTGCGCGCCGATGTGGTCGAAAGCCTGATCGCCACTCTCTATCTGGATGGTGGTCTGGAGGCATCCCGCAAGTTCATTCTGAAATACTGGCAGGGCCGCGCAACGCGCGTGGATGCCGGACGGCGCGATGCCAAGACTGAATTGCAGGAATGGGCGCATGCCAGATTTGCGGTTACGCCCGCTTATCGGGTTGACGATCGCTCCGGACCGGATCACGATCCCAGCTTCACCGTGACGGTGGAAATTCCCGGCGTAAAGCCGGAAACCGGCGTCGAGCGTTCCAAGCGCGCAGCCGAACAGGTGGCAGCAACCAGATTGCTGGAACGCGAAGGCGTCTGGCAGAAAAGCTCCACCTAGAACTGAGCGCCCGAAAGATAGTGGCGCTAAAATCGAGCGCATGGCGAGCCTTGTGGCCGCATGTTGAATACCTCAGACCTTGAATGGATATCATGACCGATCACGAAAACCCCGCCGTTGCCGGCGAAGACATCGCCCTTCCGACCCGCTCCGGCTTTGTGGCCCTCATCGGCCCGACCAATGCCGGCAAGTCGACGCTGGTCAACAGGCTGGTGGGTGCAAAAGTTTCGATCGTCAGCCACAAGGTACAGACGACGCGCGCCGTTATGCGCGGCATCGCCATTCACAAAAATGCGCAGATTGTTTTTATGGACACGCCCGGCATCTTCAAGCCGCGCCGCAGGCTCGACCGCGCCATGGTCACCTCGGCCTGGGGCGGAGCGAAGGATGCGGATCTCATCCTGCTGCTGATCGACAGCGAACGCGGCCTGAAGGGTGATGCGGAAGCGATTCTCGAGGGGCTGAAGGATGTTCCGCAGAAGAAAATCCTCTGCCTTAACAAAATCGACCAGGTGAAGCGCGAAGACCTGCTGAAGCTTGCTGCCGCCGCCAATGAGCACGTGACCTTCGACCGGACCTTCATGATTTCGGCCACCAACGGTTCGGGCTGCGAAGACCTGATGGATTATCTGGTCGATACCCTGCCGGAAGGTCCGTGGTATTATCCGGAAGACCAGATTTCCGATCTTCCGATGCGCCAGCTTGCCGCCGAAATCACCCGCGAAAAGCTGTTCCTGCGTCTGCATCAGGAGCTTCCCTACGCCTCGCATGTCGAGACGGAGAAGTGGGAAGAACGCAAGGACGGCTCCGTGCGCATCGAGCAGGTGATCTACGTCGAGCGCGACAGCCAGAAGAAGATCGCTCTCGGCAAGAACGGCGACGCGATCAAGGCGATCTCCACCGCCTCGCGTAAGGAACTGTCTGAAATCCTCGAACAGCCGGTTCACCTCTTCCTGTTCGTCAAGGTTCGCGAAAACTGGGGCGACGACCCCGAACGTTTCCGCGAAATGGGCCTGGAATTTCCGCGGGGATAAGGCACATACGGTTCCTCCCATATTCCTGTGACAGGCACAGGAATGTGGATGTGCCGGCCGGAAACGGAACGGCACACAACGAACATTCTGAATATCTTCAACCTTTTATCGGGAACCGAATGCATTCGGGTGGGTTGTTCCAAAACGATTGGGCGCAACCTTTTTTTCGATGATGGATATTCATGTCGCCAAAAAAACCGAACGGAATTTCCACCACCCCGTGTCAGCACTGTCCCTTGCGCGACCTGCCGCATTTCAGGGACTTTTCCTCTTCCGAATTGGATTTCGTCTCCCGTTTCAAGACAGGGGAACTGGCGGTGGAAAGCGGTTCCGTCATTTTGATGGAAGGGTCGCACAGCGCCCATCTCTACACTGTCCTTCAAGGCTGGGCTTTCCGTTATAAAACACTGGAAGACGGCAGGCGGCAGATCCTCAATTATGTCATGCCAGGCGATCTAGTCGGCCTGCAGGGCACGGTCATGGGGGAAATGCAGCATTCGGTGGAGGCGCTGTCGCCGGTGACACTGTGTGTCTTCGAGCGCTCGCGACTCAACAACCTCTTCACCGATCATCCGACCCTTGCCTATGACCTGACGTGGATTGCAGCAAGCGAGGAGCGCATGCTCGACAACCACTTGCTCAGCATCGGCCGACGCACAGCAATCGAGCGTGCTGCCTACCTCATCGCGTTCCTTTACAGCAAGGCAAAGGCGGTTAATCTCGTGCAGGGCGAAACGCCGATCCCGGTGACCCAGCAGCACGTTGCCGATACGCTCGGCCTCTCCATCGTCCACACCAACAAGACCTTGAGAAAGCTTGTCGATCGCGGTCTGATTCGCTGGACGGACAAGGGCTGTCTGGTGCTGGACGATGCCGGACTGAGCCATGTTGCCGGTTGGCAAAACGATGAAAAGCGGCCAAGACCCTTCATCTGATCTTTTTTCGACATGTCTTTTTTAAATGACGTTGGGTCCGTAATTTGCGAACTCTGTCGACATGGCGCTTGAAAATCACATTGGCGACAGCGGCGCAAATCCGTCTGGTTCCCTTCACGTTGAAAGAAGAAGAAACATGGTGCCACAACGCTGCATCATCGTTGAAGATGAATATCTGGTGGCGCTTGACGTCGAGGCGGTTCTCCAGTCCATCGGCGTTGAAACCATCACGATTGCGACGACACTTGCGCAGGCACAGGACGCATTAGGGCGGGATGGCGCCGATTGCGTGCTTCTCGACGTCAGCCTTTCCGACGGCAAGAGTTACGATTTTGCCCGCCACCTGCGCGATCACGGAATTCCCTTCGGTTTCGTCAGCGGTTATGGCGACACGAGTGGTTTTCCCGAAGATCTCGTGCATGCGCCCCTGCTGGGCAAGCCTTTCGGTGAAAACGAAATCGCCGATTTCGTGACGACGCTCGTTGCTGCGGCGCGCGACACCGTAAAAGAATAACGTTTCGCCGTCAGATCGGTTATGATCGGGCTTGAATCGGAATTCGGACAGATTTCATGCAGTGGCAGGACGAGGCAATCATTCTCGGCGTAAAGCGTCATGGCGAGACCAGCGTCATCGCCGAGGTGATGACCCGTTTGCGCGGCCGCCATCTGGGGATGGTGCGCGGCGGGCGCTCCCGCAGCATGCAGCCGGTGCTGCAGGCGGGAAACCGGGTGGATGTGATCTGGCGGGCGCGGCTTGACGACCATCTCGGCGAATTCCGCATTGAGCCTTTGCAGTTGCGGGCGGCGCAACTGATGGAAACGGCAACCGCCGTGTATGGCGTGCAGGCCATGGGCGCGCTGCTGCGGCTTCTGCCGGAGCGTGACCCGCATCCGCATCTCTATCAGGCGCTCGACGTCATTCTCGACAATCTCCACGATCCTGTTGATGCCGGGGAACTGTTCGTGCGTTTCGAGCTGGCGGTGCTCAACGATCTTGGTTTCGGTCTCGATCTCACGGAATGCGCGGCAACAGGCCTGCGCACCGATCTCATCTATGTATCGCCCAAAACGGGCAGGGCGGTCTGTAGTACGGCGGGGGCGCCCTATGCGGCGCGTATGCTTTCGCTTCCCGCTTTCCTGAGCGAAGGTCAGTCGAAGGCCGCCGATCGCGACAGCCTCGCGGCCGCCTTCCGTCTCACCGCCCATTTCCTCAACCGCCATGTCTATGATCCACGCGGCCTCAATGAAAACGCCGCCCGCGACGGTTTCGTGCAGGCGGCGTTGAAGGCACTGGAGCGCAAGGCGGTGCTGCCTGCGCTCGATAAGGCGGTATAGCCTCAGGCCATTGCTGGCCGAGGTGCGGGTCGTTCCTGAATAGGCCAATGCACGATGGCCGCAAAAATCCCCATGCCGACGCCGAGCCACCAGACGAGATCGTAGGAGCCGAGCTTGTCGTAAAGGAAGCCGCCGAGCCAGACACCGAGGAACGAGCCGATCTGATGCGACAGGAATACGACGCCACCCAGCATGCCGAGATGGCGCGTGCCGAACATGATCGCCACCAGCGCATTGGTCGGCGGCACGGTGGAAAGCCACAGGATGCCCATCACGGCCGCGAAGATGATGACCGAAAGCGGCGTTTGCGGCAGAAGCAGGAAAGCTGTAACGGCGATTGAGCGGGCGATATAGATATAGGCCAGCAGATAGGGTTTCGAGTAACGCTGGGCAATGACGCCGGCGGCCAGCGATCCGATGATGTTAAAGAAGCCGATCAGCGCCATGGCGATGACCGCATAGCGGGGTTCGATGCCGATATCGCCGAGATAGGCCGGAAAATGCGCGGTGATGAAGGCCACCTGAAAACCGCAGACGAAAAAGCCGGTGGTCAAAAGCAGATAGCTCTTGTGGCCCAGCGCTTCTCTTAGCGCCTCGCCTGCCGTCTGCTTGAATTGCGTCTGCGACTGGCTGCCGGACGAGGAATTGCCGCGCATCGGATAGGCCAGCAGTGGCACCAGCATCATCATTACGGCAAGCCAGACGAGACTGTCCGACCAGCCATAGGTGGAAATCAGGCCCTGGCTGATTGGCGCAAACAGGAACATGCCCGCCGATCCCGCCGCGGTGCCGATTCCGAAGGCAAGCGAGCGTTGCTGCGGCGTAACGTGCCGCGCGAAGGCCGAAAGAATGACGCTGAATGAACCAGCGGCAATGCCAAGCCCGACAAGCACGCCACCACCGAAATGCAGCCAGAAGGGCGAAGTGCCGAAGGACATGCAGATGAGGCCAGCCGCATAGAGAAAGCCGGAAAGCACGAGCACACGGCCGGTGCCGAATTTATCGGCGATGGCGC
Organism: Rhizobium sp. Root491; assembly: GCF_001427205.1. Taxonomy (NCBI): domain Bacteria; kingdom Pseudomonadati; phylum Pseudomonadota; class Alphaproteobacteria; order Hyphomicrobiales; family Rhizobiaceae; genus Rhizobium; species Rhizobium sp. Root491. The sequence goes on along the minus strand of NZ_LMFF01000001.1, from coordinate 445,548 downwards.
CGAAGAATGGCTGGCCTAGACCCCAGAACAGGTTCTGAAACGCCATGGCAAGTCCGAAGGTGGAGCGGTCCCAGCCGGTATCGGCCAGCATGGGTAGCTGGAAAAAGCCCATCGCCGAGCGTGGCCCGAAGGTCATGACCGCGATCAGCGACCCGGCGACGATGATCGCCCAGGGCATGGTTTGGCGTGTGGCTTGCGACATGAAACTCTCCCGATGCAGCACCTCGCCCCGTGGGACGCTGTACCGCAAAATTCCCCTTTGATGAGAGGAATATTATCTTTTGCAAGGCTGCCCCACTAGCAACTTTTCTTGACGGCACTATTCGTGCGATTGATGAGACACTCAGGTGAAATGCCATCGGGTAAGGTGAGGCAACGATGAAGCAGAATATTTACGACGACCCGCAGTTTTTCGAGCGCTACAGCGCCATGCCACGCTCTCTGGAGGGACTGCGTCAGGCGGGCGAATGGCATGAGCTGCGCGCCATGTTGCCAGCGCTGAAAGACAAGACAGTTCTTGATCTCGGTTGCGGTTTTGGCTGGCATTGCCGCCATGCCGTAGAGCAGGGCGCGGCGCATGTCGTCGGGGTCGATTTGTCGGAAAATATGCTGCGCCGCGCCGCCGAGATAAACGGCGGCCCCGGCATCGAATATCGCCGCGCCGCGATCGAGGACATCGATTTTGCGCCGGAGAGCTTCGATCTGGTACTGAGCTCACTCGCTCTGCACTACGTCCGCGACCTCGATGCGGCATTCGCGAGAGTTTTCTCCGTGTTGAAATCCGGCGGCGCCTTTGTCTTTTCCATCGAGCATCCCGTGTTCACGGCGCTGGACAAACAGGACTGGTTCTACGGCGAAGATGGCGAAATACTGCACTGGCCGCTCGATAACTATCAGAACGAGGGCGTGCGCCATTCCAACTGGATGGCGGATGATGTCGTCAAATATCACCGCACGGTGTCAGGCATTCTCAACGCCCTGCTGACTTCAGGCTTTGTGATCACGCGGCTCGCGGAACCGAGGCCCGATCCCGCCCTGCTGGCGGAGCGGCCGGAGATGAAACACGAAGACCGCCGTCCGATTTTCCTGATCGTCGGTGCGAAGAAGCCTTGATACGAATTCGTGAGATGCATCGCCCGGCAGCTTAACGCCTCTTGATCGCCCAGCCGTCCGGCCGTTCTTCGACTACCTTTGCCACATCGCCAACAGCTAGCCTGCCTTCGCCGCGCGGTGTGACATTCCAGCCGAAGAGCGGGCCGGGTACGCGCCGGTCGCCGGACATGCGGATGCGGCCCATGGCCTTCATGGGGGAGGGTACATCGCGGGAGCCGGTTATCTGGTCCTGTGTCGTCATGATGCAGCGGGCGCAGGGCTTGACGAGGTCGAAACGAATGCCGCCGATCTCGATCGCCGCCCAGCGATCCTCCGCCCACGGCTCGTCCGTTTCCAGCACGATATTGGGCCGGAACCGCTCCATGCCGACGGCGTCCTCGCCATTTGCACGCATATTGTCGTTAAGGGCTGCAAGTGAAGCGGTGGTGGTGACGAGTATCTGGTAACCGTCGGCAAAGGTGACGGGCGTTTCGTTGCCGGTCCATTCGAGGCTCGCGATGCGTTTTGCGATGTCATCGAAGAACACCAGCTTCACCTCGCGCCCAAGCCACTCAGACAATGTGTCGTTGGTTTCACTATCGGCGATATTGGCGCTGACGATCGATTTCCACACCGCCACATCCATGCGCTGCCCGGAAGGCCTGGCGAAAATCTCGCCACCTGCTTCCCGCGAAAGCACCATGCCGCCATCCGCGTGCTGTGCCAGAACCGTGGCAATATCAGGCAATTCGCGCTGGGTGATGAAGTGGCCCGAAGGGTCGGTCAGCATGGCGCGCCGGTCGCCGGGCAGGCCTTCCGCCGAAACATCGCTTTTCGAGAGGACAATGCCGCGCGCGCTTTTCAGCGGGTAGATGTTGAGTTCGGTCACACGCATTCAGGTCTCCTCAGATTTCGTCGAGAAACAGGTCCAGCACCTGTTTCAGCCGCTCATGGCGGTGCTTTGCCAGTTCTCGCCCGGTTTCGGTGCGGAAACCATCCGCAAGCTTGAACAGCTTGGTTTCGAAATGGTCGATGGCGAAGGCGCGATCATCAAGCGGACGGTCCTTTGCCAGCGGATCGGCCGGGTCGAAGAGCGCCGAACCCATGCGTCCGGCAATATAAAAGCAACGCGCAGCACCCACCATGCCGATGGCGTCCAGCCGGTCGGCATCCTGAAGGATCTTTGCCTCCAGCGTCTGCGGCTCGATATTGGCGGAAAAACTATGTGTGGTGATGGCATGCGCGGCGGCGTCAATATCGGCCTGACGCCAGCCAAGCCCGGCCAGAATGCCGGAGGCTTTTTCCGCCGCAAGGCGTGAGGCCTGCGCGCGAAGCGGCGAGTTCTTCTCCACCGCCACGCAATCATGCAAAAGCACGCTGGCCGCAAGCACCGTGCCATCGCCGCCTTCGCCCGCATGGATGCGCATGGCGTTGCGGAAGACGCGGTGGATATGGGCAAGATCGTGCGAGCCGTCACCCGCATCGGCGGCATGCGGGATCAGGTCCTGCGCAAGCGCCGCATAGGGCGCAAAAGCCTCAGCCGGGATCATGTCTTCGGCTGCCGGGTGAGGATTTTCTGATAGAACAGACCGATGCCGATCAGCACGGCGCCAAGCCCGATGAAGGACAGCGCCCGCAGCACGCCCTCAAGATTGCTCATGTCGATCAGGAATGCCTTGGCGACGGAGATCAGCACGAAGGCGGCGGATGCCAGACGCAGGCTGCGGGCATTGAAGCGCGAACCGACGATGAGCAGCAATACGCCGATCAACAGCCAGACCACCGAGTAGCTGTAGGTCTCGCCCTGCAGGAAGCCTTTCCAGTTGGCAATGTTTTCACCCTGCCAGAAACGGCGGACCGAAAGCGTGGCCCAGGCAAAGCCGAGTGCGGCACCCGCCACGGCCAGCAGGCTGACATAGGCTGCAGGCCGCTTGCCGCGTGCGTAATAGGCAAGGCCGCCATAGGCAAGCGCCGGCAGCAGGTAACCGATCAGCAGCAGGTTGAGGAACGGGATGCGGCCGGTATTTTCGCCGGTGAAATAGGGGTTCAGCGTGAAGAAATGCATCACCAGCACGTTGATGACGGCGATAACGCCTGCAATCATCGAGCCATAACGGAAAACGGGGCTGGGGCTCTTCAAATCGAGCGTCATCAGTACGCCTGAAAAACCGATGGTCAGCAGCGTATAGATCGACTGTTCGCCAAGCGTCGGCACGCTTTCGTCCAGTGTGCCGCCATTCATCGCATGGCGGATGAGGATTGCGACCGCCAGCAGGCCCATCAGGCTGGCGATGGCCTGCAGGAAGTTCTTTGCCCGGAAGCCCGGCCAGTCGCGCAGCATCCAGGCAGAGACGATAGCGAGCAGCGCCGGAATGCCGTAACCCGGCAGAAGCGCGTTGAAGACCGGCGTGAGCCCAAGATTTTGCGGCCCGACGATGGTCGGCTCCCAGGCGATGCGGCCAAGAACGGCAACACTTGCCACCGCCATGACCCAGGGCAGCACATCCCAGTTGCGCTGGCGGGTTGCCAGCACATAACCGAAACCAATGACGGAAAGCAGTATGGTTGTCGTAAGCCCCTCAGTCAGCGTGTGCAGGCTTAGCGCGAATGCGGCAAAGGAGCCGAGCACGAGGATGTTGAGCGGCTTGCGATAGGCCTCGTTGTTTTGTCGGTGCAGCCATTCGGCAGCGGCGATCAGCAGGAAACCGAGGCCGAGGCCATAGGCTGCATGCAGCCAGTCACGACCGAGATTTCCATATTCGACGAAGCTCGCGGTTCCGAGCCAGACCGGGAAAAGAGCTGCAATCCCCGCCCAGAGCTGGGCGAAATCCGGATCGTCCGCGCCCTTGCGTTTAAGGAAGGAAAAACCGCAGAGCAAAAGAATAGCGCCAAGACCAAGCGCCATGGCGATTTCAGCCATGTAGCCGGTTCGCACCGGCGGCAGCGCAATCGAGGTATCGTTGATGATGCCAATGAAATCGAGCCCGGAGCGAGACATCACCGAGACCGCAGCCTGCGCGCCAAGTGCTGCGATAATGGCGGGCCAGACTGCGTTGCGGCGGGAAGCACCAAGGGCCGCCAGCCCTGCGATGAGCGCTGAGACAATCACGGCCGGATGAAGGTCGATGCCTGCGCCGATGACGAGAAAGCTGAATGCCGGCAGGATCACGGCCATTGAGACGGTGAGATTGATGGCAAGCGACGGGCGCAGCAAAAGCCGCATGGCGCGAACGGCGCGCCGCCCGGAAGTTACGGTTTCTCCCGTTTCGGCAGGTGCTGCGTCGAAATAGCGTCCGGGCCAGAGGAAGATCGTACCCGCAAGCATGACGAGCAGCGCAAGGACCGGAGGTGCGGCACTGATCGTGTCGGCGATGGCGATATAGCCGAGCGCCCAGAGGCCGAGACCGGCATTGGCAAGCGAGGGAGCCACGGTCCAGCGCTGCCTGCGCGCGGCAGCAGCTGTCGCGAGCCAGGAGATCGTCAGGAAGATGAACAGCGCCCATACATCAGGCGTTTCGGTGGCGATCAGCGCAGGCGTCAGCATAGAGCCCAAAAGGCCAAAACCGGCGAGCGCCTGCCCGTGCAGAAGTGAAAGGCCAATAGTGGCGAAGGCGACAAGCCCGAGCAGTATGAAAGCGGTGGTGGGGCTTATGTAGTCGTAAATGCCGTAGGCGGCATAGATAACGCCGAACAGCGTCAGTGCACCCGCTGCCGTCAGCACGCCAGGTATCATGGCGTTGGAATAGGTGGTGGCGATACCAGGTACGGCCTTGCGGCGGATCGCCTCGCCGGCAAGCCCAAGACCGAGGCCGAAAATGGCGGCGAGCGAAAGCCGCACGGCCGGGCTCAGGAGCCCAGACTCGATCGAATATTTGATGAGGAAAATGCCGCCGAGCGCCAGCGCCAGCCCACCTGCCCACACTGCCCAGCGTGCGCCCAGCAGACTTTCGAAGCTTTCCTTCGGGGCTGACGCGGATGCGGCCTCAGTGGAAAGCGCACTTGTCTCTTCCGCGCTGGCAAGGTTCTCCGCCGGCGCCATGGCCGCGGCCACTTCGGTTTCGGACGGATATTCCGTTTCGACGAACTCTTCTTCCGGCAAAGCCCGGTTTTCTTCTTCCGCCCTGAAATCCGGGTTTTCCGCGGCTGCATCCGCCTCCGCCTGTGCGGCAAGAGGAGAGGCCGCCCCGGTGGCCATCAGACGCTTCAGGCCGTGAACCTCACGCTCCAGCGACTTGATGCGGCTTGAATTGCGGATGCTTGCGACCAGCGTGTAGATGAAGGCTGCGATGACGGCGAGGATGAGAAACGGGATTTCCAAACAGACTCTCCAATTACTAAGCTGTTTTTAAAGCCGTTTTGGCGAATTTATGCAAGGCTTGGTTGAGGGATGCGGGAGGTTGCCGTTTGTTTCTTCCGCCCGCCGGGGAGACGGTGGCCCGAAGGGTCGGATGAGGGGAAAACGTTGCTCAATCTCACGGCCTTTGCCCCTTATACCGCTGCCGTGGCTTTTTGCCCGGCGGGGGAGAACAAACCACGAGGCAACGCGGTATCGTCAGATGTCACGCCGCAAGCCAGTGCCGTGCCGCTTCGATATCGGCAAACCCAAGATCGTGACCGTCATCGATCATTTGCACTTCTGCCCGCGCGCCGCCGGCCACAAGCCTGCCTTGCACATCTGCCGCTCTGTCGCGATATTTGTCGCGTTCTCCGGCTACGAGCAGGAAGTTGCGTCCGGTAAGATCACTTTCCGGCCATCTATCGAGAATCGGCAACGGGCGATAAAGCAGCGCATCCCCGGCAAGCTCCGGGTAGAGTGCCGCAAAGGCCGCATAGAAATTCGCGCCGTTGGAATGGCCGATGAAGCGCAGCTTAGAGCGATCCAGACCATAGGACCGAATGGCGCCGTCAATGAAGGCGGCAAAGGCTTCCGCTTCCGAGACGATATCCTTCTGGTCGAAGCTGAAATCAGGCAGACGCCTGAACCAGCGGGCGATGTCTTCCTCCGTGCTGCGGCCACGGACGCCGAGAAGCGTGGCGCCCGGAGCAGCGCGGTGCGCCAGCGGCATCAGGCTGGTTTCACTGCCGCCGGAACCGTGCAGCAGGATGATGGTGCTGCCATCCGGCTTCTCGGGCGTATAGAAGCGGTGCACGAAGGGCAGGTCGCGATAGACGATACGTTCTTCGCCCGGCATCGAAAATTGCGGCAGCGCAACGCGCACATCCGCTTCGTCCTTCATGAAGAGTGGCGGGATGAACAAATTTTCGCCGAGTGCCTCCAGCGGTTCGTCCACGGTCATGCCGGGAGCGTCGGTCGCCATTTCAATCAGCACGCCGCCCGGTTCGCGGACATAAAGCGAGTGGAAATATTTTCGGTCGTGGGCATTCGTCGTGCTGGAGTTCAGCGATTTCAGCTCGGCCAGAACCGCGTTCAACTCCTCCAGATCCTTCGCGCGGAAAGCGATGTGGTCAACAGTGCCGGTACCCGGGGCGCTGGACCAAAAGCCGGTCGCGTCGCGCACGTCGATGATGTCGCCGCTTTGCGATACGAGCCGGCGGATCGCGCCCGTCTGGCTTTCCTGCCGGTAGCCGAAATATCTTGTGAGGAACGCCACGGTTTCTTCCGGCACCTCGCTCAGCATCGTCGCGCCATAACTCCGGCGAATGGCGTCTTCTGCGGGGATGTCGTTTGTCACATGCGGCGTGGCATCGGCGAAGGCGTTCGTGCCGACCAGCTTGACGATCAGGCCGTCAGGGTCTTTCAACCGGATGACAGGGGTTCCGAATTCGTCGGATGGGCCCTCCGCGCGGATGCCGAATTTCAGCGCGCGCGTCAGCCAGAAACCAATGCTGGCAGGGTCGATCGCCAGTGAAACTTCCAGCGTCTGGCCATAACCCACGCGGCCCTGCCCACCGTCTTCCCAGACGAGGAAGGTCAAAAGCGAGCCGGGCGAGGCGTTTCCGTCGCCGTAAAGCAGGTGAAGCTGCATGGCATCTTCAAAACCGGCAGTGCGTTTGACGAGCCTTAAGCCCAGAAAGCCGGCGTAAAAATCGACATTCGCCTGCACCTTCCGGGTGATCATCGTGATGTGGTGTATGCCCAGTGCAGAATTCATCTTGCCGTCCCCGCCGTTTTGCCTGCCGTTTGTGGCCCTATTTGTCCCACGCTGCGCCTGATCCGCAACCCCGGCAAGTGAGAACGCTGTGTTCGCTGCGTGAACGATATTGCTGTCGCTTCGTTGCATGCGGGATGGGCAAAAATCGGGCTTTTTGCCTGCCGGTTGATCATGAATGCCTTTAAAATAAGCATACAAAATAACGGCTATTTTGTATGCAATTTTATCTTGCCTTGATGGCTGGAATTGGGTCTTATGCAACCAATCCAACCATAACCATCAGGGGGAATAGATGATATTAACGCGTAGGTTGTTGTCGAGAGCTCTGGCCATTGCTGCAGTCGGTGCCGCTGCCGGGCTGTCGCTGCCGGTAACGAGCGCCCATGCCGAAACGCCGGTGAAATTCACGCTCGACTGGAAATTCGAGGGACCTGCCGCAGGTTTCCTGCTGGCGTTGGACAAGGGATACTTCAAGGCCGAAGGCCTCGACGTGACGATCGACAGCGGCAACGGCTCGGTGGAGGCTATTCCGCGCGTGGCAACCGGCGCTTACCAGATGGGTTTCGGCGACATCAATTCGGTGATCAAGTTCCTCGATGAGGATCCGAGCCAGAAGGTCAAGGCCGTTTACATGGTCTATGAACGCCCGACATTTGCCGTCGTGGGTCGCAAGTCGCTTGGTGTGACTGGCGACCCGAAGTCGCTGGAAGGCAAGAAACTCGGCGCGCCGCCGCCGGATGGCGCTTTTGCGCAATGGCCAGCCTTCAAGCAGGTCGCGGGGTTGGACGACAGCAAAATCAAGATCGAATCGATCGGCTTTCCGGTGCGTGAGCCAATGCTCGCCAAGGGCGATGTCGACGGCGTCTTCGGTTTTGCCTTTTCGGTGATCCTCAACCTAAAAAAACAGGGCATTGCCGATGACGATATCTCGACCATCCTGATGGCCGAGCATGGTTTGAATCTTTATGGCAATGCTGTGCTGGTAAACACTGATTTTGCTGAGAAAAACCCTGATGCCGTCAAGGGTTTCCTCAAGGCGCTGGCCAAGGGCTTCGCCGATTCCGTCAAGACCCCTGAAGAGGGTGTGGCGGCCGTGCTCAAGCGTAACGAGACGCTTGACAGCGCGATTGAGCTGGAACGCCTCAACATGGCCAACAGCATGAACATCAAGACGCCCTATGTGGTGGAAAATGGCATGGGCGGCGTCGATCCGGCCCGGCTTGCTGCCTCCCTCGAGACCCTGAAAGTTTCCATGGGTCTGAAAGGCAACGTCAAGGCAGTGCAGGTCTTCGACGCGGCTTACCTGCCGCCCAAGGAAGAGCGCATGCTTCCCTGATTGATGTCACGGCGACCGCCCGGATCGCTTGCCGGTCCGGGCGGTTTGCAATTTTTAAATAGCATGGGGGGCTGAAAAGGGGACTGCGATGTCACATCTCGTGGAAATAGACAATGTCGACATGCGTTACGGCGGGGCGGCCGGAACGCTGGCTGTATCCGGCCTCAACCTGACGGTCGACAAGGGGGAATTCGCTGCTGTCGTCGGCCCGTCGGGCTGCGGCAAGTCGACCCTGATGAAGCTGGTAACGGGGCTGCACATTCCGCAAAAGGGCAATGTCATCGTGGCCGGACGGCAGGTCACGGAACCGGTTTCCATTGTCGGCATGGCGTTTCAGAACCCGACGATGCTGCCCTGGCGCACGACGCTCGAAAATATCCTGCTGCCGCTGGAGATCGTCGAGAAGCACCGCCGGCGTCTGCGCGCGCATAAGGCCGAATATGTCGCCAAAGCCGAACGCCTGCTGGAAATCGTCGGCCTTAAAGGCTTCGGCTCGAAATTCCCCTGGCAGCTTTCCGGTGGCATGCAGCAACGCGCCAATCTCTGCCGCGCATTGATCCACGAGCCGGACCTTCTCATGCTGGATGAGCCCTTCGGCGCGCTCGACGCCTTTACCCGCGAGGAACTGTGGTGCGTCATCCGCGATCTGCATACGGCGCAGCGGGTTACCATCATTCTGGTGACGCATGACCTGCGCGAAGCGACCTTTCTCGCCGACAAGATTTTCGTGATGAGTGCAAGGCCGGGCCGCGTTCTGGCGGAACACCGCGTGCCTTTTGCGCGACCGCGCCAGCTGGATATCATGTATGACAAGGGTTTCAACGACATGGTGCAGGAACTGCATGGCGAGATAGCTCAGGCGAGGGTGGCGGCATGAGTGCGTTTGTGGAAAGCAGCATGGCAACCGCGCCGTCGAAACCGCTGATCGCCCGGGTCAACTGGGTGAAGGCCGCCCCCTGGCTCTATACGCTGGCGCTGTTTGCAATGTGGGAATTGCTGGTCTATGCGCTGAAAATGCCGCCAACCATTCTGCCGTCGCCCGTACGTGTGGGGCAGGCCATCGTGCAATATTGGTCGCCGATCTGGAAGAACTCACTGCAGACGCTCTATACCACCACGCTCGGTTTTGCGATTGCCGTCGCGGCGGGTCTCGCCATCGGCCTCTTTATCGGCTGGTCGAAAACCATCTATGCCGGGCTTTATCCGCTGATGATCGGTTTTAACGCCATCCCCAAAGTGGCGCTGGTGCCGATCCTCGTCATCTGGTTCGGCATCGGCACTGTTCCTGCGGTTCTGACTGCGTTCCTGATTTCCTTCTTCCCCATCGTCGTCAACGTCGCGACCGGTCTGGCCACCATCGAGCCGGAAACTGAGGACGTGCTGCGCGCACTTGGCGCCAGGAAGATGGATATCATGCTGAAGGTCGGCATTCCGCGCTCCATGCCTTACTTCTTCGGCTCGCTGAAAATCGCCATCACGCTCGCCTTCGTCGGCTCGGTCGTATCGGAAACCGTCGCCTCCAATTATGGCCTCGGTAATATGATGAGTTCGGCGCAAAGCCAGTTCAACGTCCCACTGGTCTTTGCCGGTCTGTTGATGCTCGCCGTGGAAGGTATCGTCATGTATGCGATCATGGCCTGGCTCGAAAAGCGCATGACCGGCTGGGCGCATCGCTCGACCATGGGGCAGTGAGCGGGGAAAGGGCCGCATCAACTCGCATTGGTTGCCTTCTCCCCACTGGGGGGAAGGCGAAATCGTGACAATTCAAGGTTTGACCACAGGCTGCGGAAAACCAGGAAGAGTGCGGTCTTAATGCGCCGCCATTTCCTCGACGATCTCAGGGCCATCCATCTGGAACGGATAATAGGTTGGCCAATTGGTCACCTCGTCCAGAAGTGCTTTGCGGTCATTGCCCCAGTAGAGGTGGTAATGGCCGGCTTTTTTAGGCGCGATGGTGTGATCGCTGAACTGAATAAATTGCGGTGCATCCACATCGCCGCCGGTCTTTTTGAAGATGTACCGCACGCCGCGATTACCCTTCTTGTAGGTCAGGATTTCCTGGCCGTCGCTGACATAAGTGCCTTGCGTTGGTTTGCCTTCCTTATAAAACGCCACGTTGTCGCCCTTGATGGTGATGCGATTGACATCCGTTTTGTAGCCAATTTCGTAATAGGCACGATATTCGGCTGCTGTCTTGTCGCCGTGGGCTGCCTTCTCCGCCATGACCCCATCGAGAGAACCGTTCAGCAGATAGGGATAGACTGACTGCCAGTCACCTTCCCAGTCTGAAAGCATGCGTGGCTTCACCTGCGCATCCTCGAAGTAACCCTTGTAGATCTGTTTCTCGGCTTCGGTCTGGCCATGGCTGTGATCGTGGCTGGGACTATGCGCGGTGGACGTCTTGTCTTTTCCGGCCGCCAGTGCCGGGGCTGTCATCAGCAGCATGGAACCGATTGCAAGCGCGCCGGTGACGCGGGTGATGGTTTTTTGCATTCTTCTGGCCCTTATGTGGTTATAAATCGAAGGGTAAGTTATGTAATAACATTACGAATAGGTCGTATAAACACGTCCTTCGCCAGACGCAAGAGCGCCTGCCGCCACCCTTGCGCGAAAAATGGTGAAAGCCGGCTCAGGGCCTGCTTTCATATGGGAAAAAGTTGCATGGAGAAGGGAGCGGCTGGGACGCTCTTAATTCACGCGGTTTGCCCGGTTAATTCCGACTTGCGCTCATCGAAAGCGAGCTTCATTGCCTTCGTCACGTCACGCGTGGTTGCGAAGTAATTGTCGCTACGCGCCCAGTAGCGCAATTTCACGGTGGCGCTGTCGGCGCTGACCGAATCGACGAAGGTAACGGGGGCGGGGTCCAGCAGTACCCGGCTTTCCGAGCGCACCACACGCATCAGCATGTCCTGCGCCGCAGCCAGATCCTCGTCGCTCTTAACCGTCAGGCTCAATTCGTGGCGGCGTGAGGGAAAGCGGCTATAATTGGTGATTGGCACGTTCCACAGGGTGGAATTTGGCGCAAGGCGGTAAAGCCCATCGCTGGTTTTAAGCTCGGTCGCAAACAGGCCGATTTCGATCACCGTGCCGCTCACGGCGCCAGTCTCGATATATTCGCCAACCCGGAAGGGACGCAGCACCAGAAGCATGATGCCGGCGGCGATGTTCTGCAATGTCCCCTGAAGCGCCAGGCCGATGGCGAGGCCGGCAGCGCCGAGTGCCGCAAGAATGGAGGCCGTCTGTACACCAAACTGGCCAAGCACCATGACCAGCACCAGAATAAGCACCACGTAACGGATGGCACCCGCGAAGAAACCGGCAAGCGTCGCATCGAAGCCGCGGATGCGCGACAGGCCCTGAAACGCCCAGCGCTGCAGGAAAGTCGCGGCCAGCCAGCCGATGATCAGAAGCAGCAGCGCACCGATGATCGAAAAGGAGTATTGCACCGCCAGCGTGCTCGCCTGCCGTACCGCTGCCTGCGATGCGACGATGATATCCGTTGCCTGTTGTTCCATAAATTATCCCGTGATTCTTATTGCTGTTCTACTTTGGTAACGACTGGATGCCGCAGGGGTTCCGCCAAAAACGGAGCCGTCAGTTGGAGAGAGGCAGCACGAAGGGTACGTTGCCGTCCGTATCCGCGCCCCTGCCGATCGTCTTGATTGCCGCCACCAGCCTGCCATCCCGCCCAAGCAACCGGTCCCCGATTGCGATGATGCGGGCATTGGGGGTGGCGTAAGGTGAGGCGGTGCGCAGGCTGAGCGCAAGCGCCATCTCGTCCTGATCCGGATAAAGGCTGAGTGCTGCAATGACGGCTGCGGCAGGAGAGCGCGACACGCCCATCCAGCAATGGATGAGAAGCGGTGCGGACTGGTCCCATTCGCGGGCGAAATCGATCAGCCGCAGCACATGTGCATCGTCAGGCGCGATGAGATCGCCGGTGCCCTTGAAGCTGATGTCGTTCATCGCAAGGGTCAGGTGCCTTTCGGCTGAGATCACCGCCGGGCGGTGAAAAGTCTGCTCCTTTGCTATCAGCGTCACCATTTCACGGGCTTTGTGCTTCACGGCCATTTCCGCGATCCGCGACAGCGGCGATACGACGATAGAAGTCATTTAACCCCTCCAGCCGCGTTGCCGGTTTTGACCACGCGCATCGCCTCGATCGCCTCGAAGCGTTCAATGAACCGCTTCTGCGCCTCGGTCGAGGGAAGCGGGATTATGTCGAACATATCGCGGGTGATGCCGCGCGGCAGGCCGAAGAATTTCTGTGCCTCGGCAATGGAAAAACCGGCAAGCTCCGTCGCCTCGAAAAAGGCGGCAACCGTATCGGCTTTCTTGATGCGGTCTTTCAGTTCGCGCGAGGCATGCGGCGGCAGGCCAAAGCGCAGATGCACGGCCGCTTCCAGCCTTTTCTCCACGGTTTTATAACCGCCGCCAACCACGGATTTGAACGGCGAGATCATGTCGCCTATGACATATTCCGGGGCGTCGTGCAAAAGCGCCATCTGCATATCGTCGGGCGTCGCATTCGCACATATGCGGCAGAAAATGTTTTCAACGATGAGGCTATGCTGGGCGACGGAAAAGGCGTGATCGCCGCGCGTCTGGCCGTTCCAGCGGGCGACGCGGGCAAGACCATGGGCGATATCGGCGATTTCTACGTCGAGCGGTGAGGGGTCGAGCAGGTCGAGCCGCCGTCCAGAAAGCATGCGCTGCCAGGCGCGGGGACTTTTAGCGGGCGCCACGCCTATTCCTCCGCCTGTACCGCAGGATCGACGACGGGGAAGGAGATGCCGCTCCAGGCCGGCAAGGCCACAGTCACGGGAACATTCTCGGCAATGAGCGGCGTGGCGGAGGCGAGCGCATCGGCAACGCGGTCTGTCCGCACGATGGCAAGTCCCGTGTTGCCGCAAACGGTTCCAAGCGCCCCGACCGGTTTTCCATTGGCGGTGATTTCGGTTCCGGTTGCGGGAAGCGCGCTTTCAGCCGAAACGGTTACGACCCGCCGTCTTGCCGTGCCGCGATGTTTCATGCGCGAGACGACTTCCTGACCGACGAAGCAACCCTTCTTGAACGAGACGCCGTCATTCACATCCATCAGCACATCATGCGGAAAAGCATCCTGCAACGCGTAATCCCGGCCGGATTCGGCAATTCCGTACTCAATGCGCAGGGCATCATATGCCGTTATGTCGCCCGAGGCCGAAGCACCCGGCACGCGGAACAGATTGATGCCGGCCTTGGCGAAACGGCCGTCCTTCGCGCCCGCCTCCGGCACACTTTCGCTCCAGAAAACGCTGACGCCTTCTATCGGTTCGGCCTTGAGATCAACGGGCGCGCGCAGCTTGTACATGGTCAGGCGGCGCAGCAGCGCATCCTGTTCGGCAGCGCCCGATTCGATCAGATAATCCGGCCCATCGCGCGCAATCAGGAAATCGAACAGGATCTTGCCCTGCGGCGTCAGAAGTGCCGAGGCGCGCGCCTCGCCTTGCGGCAGGTTTTCAACATCGGCCGTGATCAGATTGTTCAGAAACTCTTCGGCACCCGTGCCGGAAACTCTGATCAGGCGGCGGTCGGCAAGAAAGGCGGAAGGCATGGCATCACCGTTCGGTTCATCGAAAGCATTTCCGGCCAGGGTCGCTGAGGGCTAGCCGAGGCAATCTGCAGAAATGCTCTCTTTTTGTTTTCGCGCAGTTCTATTTGCAGAACCGCGACGCGCTTCTGCTGAATTGCTCATGCCGCACAGTTAGGATTTTTGCAAAAGAACGGCAAGCACCGCCGCGCGATCAATCGCCGGCGGTGAAGAACTTCCACTTGCCATCGGGCGAAATGCCGATGCGGTAAAAGCTGTAATTACCGTATTCCTGCATATCAGCCAGATCGCCCGCCGTGATGATCCGCAGCAGCTCTACCTTTTCCGGCGCAGTCAGCGTATTGAGCGGCTTTCCGGAGAAATAGGGGAAAACATAGGCTTCATCCGGGGTGCCGGCGTCGACATGGGCATAACCCGTGGAAAGCAGATCGATGATGATCGCCAGCACTTCCAGACCGTCCGGATCGCCGGAATAGCTTTTCAGCGCTGCGATCGGGTCGTCGCTGTCATTGCCGTCGATACGGAACTGCTTGTCGCTGGCGGCGATGAAAGGCCGCAGTTTTTCGATATCGCCCGAAGAGGCGGCGTCGATGATCTGCTGGCGAAGCTTGCGCACAGCTTCCGGCGCCTTTGAAATATCATGCTCGATAACGACCGACATTTCCGGCGTGTTGCCCGGCTTGGCCGGTTGCTGGGTCGATTGACCGGCGGAACGGTCGACCAGAGGGTCGGGCAGGGGAATGCCGTCCGAATCACCTTCGATCTCGTCGGGCTCAGGAGCCTGGGGCCGTTGCGGCTGTTCGCCACTTTGGGCTTGCGGCTCGCCTTCGGTATTTTGTGCGGGTTTCAGCTCGGAAAGCGCAAAGGCGCGGCCGGGCAAGCCAATGGACCCGGCGGTCAAGGCAGCCAAGATGGACAGCATGGCGGAAGAGCGCAAAAGCCCCTTGCTCAGGCAAGACATGACAGACCCCGACTTTACTGTATCACGCGCTGCGGGGAAAATTCGCCTTCAAGCATGCGCTGGCGCAGCGATTCCAGCATTGCTTCAGCACCGGCTTCGCCGTGCATACGGATGGTTTCGCGCATGGCCAGAGCGATTGCGGCATCGGCGATGATCTCCGGCTCGATGCCGTCGGCCATGCCGTCAGCCCATGCCTCGTTCTGGTGTTCCAGAGCGACCTGCATCTTTTCATGCACGATCATGTCGTCGATTTCGTTACGGCTCGTCTGCATTTTTCATCCTCGACAGGGCGGGCAAGTCCTTACCACCCTGTTAACAACACTAGCAGCCTTTTATCAAAACGGCACGGGCTGCGGCGAAAAGAGGTTAACAATCCGCTAATTTCCGAACCTGGACGCAATTTCCTGGGCGAGTGTTGCCCCTTCGTTACGGTAGCCCTCTTCTGCCATGACGGCGGCGCGTGTGCAACTGCTGTGGATGGCCGCAAAGGAACGATATCCACGGTTGAATGCAGCCGTCATGCGCTGGCGCCTTTCAGGTTCGTTGGCCGTATCGGCCGCCAGAAGATCGCTCATCGATTTGCGCCAGTCCTCCGGACCGGAGGAAGGGCACAGGGTTCTCAGATATTGCACCGCCCCCAATATCTCCGACAGCCGTGCCAGCCTGTCGTCATAGGGAGCGGGTTTGGGCGGTTGTGCTTCCGGCGGGCGAACCTCACTGGAAGCAGCCTTCGAAGGCTGCGCATGAGCGACGCCGTCTTGCCCGGCGAGTGCAAGAATGGTCAGGAAAAAAGACAGGAAAATGGTTGGCCGTATCAAAATTTTATTCTGCCCCACACATACTCGTGAACACCCGGCGGGCGGATTGGTCCTGAAGCCATCGCGGTCTTTCAGACCGCCCCGTCAGCTTTAGGTCTATATCATGTCTTTATCGCAAAACTGCTGCACAGTGTTGCGCGACATCCTCTAGATAATAGCGATTCTGGCTGTCTGGCAATCATGCAAGCAGCCGCTCGGCGCATTCGACGACGCTTTCCGGTGCCGGCAACCGGCGGATTTCCGACAATGTGAACCAGCCCGCATCCGCCGCGTCGTCGGCCGCCGTCACCGCCGGGTCCGCATCCGTTTCCACGGTAAAGACGGAGAGGAAATAGTGGCTCGTCAGCGCACCCTCGGGGTCGCGCGACGGCAGGTCATAGGTCGCAAACAGCTGCGGTTTACGCGCGACGATACCGGTTTCCTCCTGAAGTTCGCGCAGCGCCGTCTCGGCTGGCGTTTCACCCTCTTCGCCGCGCCCGCCCGGAAAGGCGAACATGTCTTTCGACGGCGGATTTATACGGCGCACGAGCAGCAGCCGATCTCCATTCCGGACGATGGCGGAGGAGGCGGGGCGGGGCTTGATACGAAGGGTCATGAATGGTTTCGCTTGTTTCAGCCGTCTTGGGCCTGTCTATATTGGTCCGGGAATACCGATGGTATATTCGGGAATCGGATCGATTGTGCACGCAGAAGACGGTGGAATGAAGGTCTATCTTATTTATGCCCTGGCGGCTGGTGCGGAAATCGCCGGTTGCTTTTCCTTCTGGGCCTGGCTGAAGCTTGGCAAGACGGGCTGGATATTGCTGCCAGGCATGCTGGCGCTCGCCGCTTTCGCCTGGGCTTTGACGCTGGTGCCGACCGAGACCGCGGGCAGGGCCTATGCCGCCTATGGCGGGATTTACATTGCCGCATCGCTTCTCTGGCTCTGGGGCGTTGAGGGGCAAGTACCGGATAGATGGGATATCGCTGGCGGTGCCGTCTGCCTCGCGGGCACGGCTATCATTTTATTCGGTCCCCGGGCCTGAGGAGCAGACGATGTGCGGACGTTTCGTGCTCAAAGCGACACCGGAAGAGATTGCCGATTATCTTGACCTGATCGGCCTTGAAGATTTTCCCGCGCGCTTCAACATCGCGCCCACACAGCCGATCCTGATCGTGCTGGAGGGTGAACGGCAGGAGCGCGGCAGTAACCTGCCCAACCGTCGGGCCATGCTGGTGCGCTGGGGTTTTCTGCCCGGCTGGGTCAAGGACCCGAAGGATTTCCCCCTGCTCATCAATGCGCGTTCGGAAACGGCCATCGGCAAGGCATCCTTTCGCGCCGCCATGCGCCATCGCCGCGTGCTGGTGCCTGCCACCGGCTTTTACGAATGGCGGCGCCCGCCGAAGGAGGAGGGCGGCAAGCCGCAGCCCTATTTCATCCGCCCGAAGAACGGCGGCATCGTCGCCTTTGCCGGCCTCATGGAGACGTGGTCTTCCGCTGACGGGTCCGAGGTCGATACCGGCGCAATCCTAACCACCGCTGCCAACGCCGCGATCGGCCGCATTCACGACCGTATGCCGGTGGTAATCGCGCCGGAGGATTTCAGCCGCTGGCTGGATTGCAAGACGCAGGAACCTCGTGAGGTGGCCGACCTGATGCGCCCGGTTCAGGATGATTTTTTCGAGATGATCCCGGTATCGGACAAGGTCAACAAGGTCGCCAATGTCGGCGCTGACCTTATCGAGCCGGTGCCGGAAAGCGCGCCGCTCGCGAAAATCAGGCTACCTAAGGATGATGGCCAGATGTCATTGTTCTGATGTGCTTGCTGGCATTCGAGGCTGGTCATCGCGGATCGACCCGGTCACTCCACAGTTGACCATCCTGCGCCCGTCTTACCCGTTCCGCCCGATTTTCTGCAGGCCTTCCTGGATCATGATGTCGGAATAGACGCGGTTGCGGCCGTTCGCCTTGGCGAGGTAGAGCAGCTGGTCTGCGGCATTGAGCTGATTGTCGAAGGGTTCGCCCTTTTCGATTTCCACGACACCGAGCGAAATCGTCAGCGCCAGGCTGCTGCCGCTCAGCTGGCGGCCGTTCTTTTCGACGGCGCCGCGCAGCTCCTCGCAGAATTGATAGGCGGCATGCGCATTGAGCCCGCGCAGGAACACGGCGAATTCCTCGCCGCCAAGGCGCGCGGGAATGTGGCGCTGCTCATGGCACATGTCGTGCAGCAGTTCGGCAAGCTTCTTCAGCGCCCTGTCGCCGGCATCATGCCCCAGCGTGTCGTTGATCTTCTTGAAATGGTCGATGTCGAGAATGGCGACTGCGCCGTTTTCGTCATTGTCGTTGATGACGTCCATCAGTGCCCGCGTACGCTCGAAGAAGGAGCGGCGGTTCGGCAATCCGGTCAGATGATCCCGCTCTGCCAGTTCACGCAGCCGTTTCAGCTGTTTCAGCGTTTCGATATTGTTGTCGATGCGGCACTGCAATTCTTCCGGCACGAAGGGACGGTAGACGAAATCCGATGCCCCGGCCTTGAGGAAGCTTGCCGAAAGCAGCCGGTCCGTGGAGGACGAGATGCCGATGACCCGCAGGTCTTCCGAGGAACGGCTGTCGCGGATGCGGCGCGTCAGCTCGTAGCCGTCCATGTCAGGCATATGGTAATCGGTGATGACAAGCTGAATCGATGGATCCTGCAACAGGATTTCCAGCGCCTGCTTGCCCGAATGGGCTTCGCTGACCCTGAAATTCTGCCGTTCGAGGATTTCCACGAGGCCGGAACGCGCCGTCCGCACGTCATCCACTACCAGCACGGAAAACAGTCTGTTGGTCAAAATCCGGTCGACCGTTTTCACCACGGCATCAACGGTGCGATGGCCATCCTTGACGATGTAGTCGATGATCTTCTTTTCGGCGTAGCGCTTGCGCGCCTCCTCATCCACCGTGGCGGTGAAGACGATCGCCGGCACCTTGTGGTCGGCAAGAAGTGCGAGAATTTCACCCTTCGGCGCATCGGGCAGATTGAGACCGGTGAGTGCCAGCGTGAAATCATGGGCGCGCAGCAGAATATCGGCCTGCGCCATGCTGTCACAATGGATCACTTCGGCTGGCGTTTCCTCCGAAAGCCGCGACTTCAGCAGCATGGAAAGAGCAACGGAATCTTCAATCAGAAGGATTTTATCCTGCATGCCGTATGAAGCCCCCCATGGCCCGTCTTCGTTGGTTTTCCCGCAACATCCGAATTGGTCCGATACCGCCTGTCAACGGCATCGAAAATCGGCCTTGTTCGCTGTAGCAGGAAGAATCGCTAAAGTAGAAATTTTTTTGATGCTCAGTAGTCGATGCGAGACTATCCGTACAGTCGTCCCGTGGAAGTCGAATACTTTACTTCGTTTTGGTTGCAGCTTCGTTACAGATCGGGAAGTTTTATAAAACAGGCCGGTTATGCGGTTCTCGCTGGGGGCCGCACAAATGGAGACGGCGCTAATATTAGCGCCGCACATTTAACCGGATGTTTTTTCGGATTGACCGTTACCATCGCAAAGTCTGCGAGGCCTTGGATGTTGTGCTTTCAAGAAAAGCGAATGTTTTCAAGCGGTTTTGGCGGCGGGCTTGCGCTTCAGCATCAGGGCTGCGGCCGCAACGGCCTTCAGTCCGAGCGGTCGGTAGTGGCTGTTGAGGTCGGGCTTCGCCTGCGGCTGTGCCTTCGTCTCGTTCGTCATTTCTCTTTCTCCACAATTCACGTCAATCGCCGTTTCGATACGTGTGAGCTACTTCTCTCGTGGGTAATCTTGACGGATTCGAGGCGAAAGAAAGCGAAGCCCGCTTTTCGGGCTGCGACATTTTGTGTCACGTCAAACGACGGCTCGGGGGAGAAAAATAATACCTGCGGTTTCAAATACCGCGATCGAGGCCGTTGCCGCCATTGGCGTCGTCATGCGCGTCTTCCTCAATCGTCAGCGTGCCATAACGGCGGTGCCAGAGGCGAGCGCTGATGGGGATGAACACGAGATAGGCAGCAACCGTCAGAACCAGTACCTCCCAGGTGAAGCTCATCAGCATTGCCACGTAAAGCACGACGACGAGGATCATCGGCAGCACCAGATCGCGGCGAATGCGGCTGGTACCTGACTTCCCCGACCAGACCGGCAGGCGGCTGATGAGAAGATAACCGATCAACACGGTGTAGGCGGCGGCGATATAGGCGAAGGGCTTGCCCGGCTCGACACCAAGGAAGCCGAGATAAACAGGCAGAAGCACCAGCATGGCGCCCATCGGGGCCGGAACGCCCACGAAAAATTCGTTCTGCCACGGCGCCTTCACCGGGCGCTCGATCATGACGTTGAAGCGCGCCAGACGAAGGCCTGCGGCAATCACGTAGATGAGGGCGGCGATCCAGCCTATCGAACGCGCCTGATCAAGCATATAGATATAGACGACGAGGGCAGGGGCGACACCGAAATTGACGATGTCGGCCAGACTATCCATCTGTTCGCCGAATTTGGATGTCGCTTTCATCATCCGGGCGATGCGCCCGTCGATGCCGTCGAGGAAGGCGGCAAGCAGCACCATGCCCACGGCCAGCTCGAACCGGCCTTCAATGGCAAGGCGCACGCCGCTCAGGCCCGCGCAGATGGCCAGAACGGTGATGAGGTTGGGTATTACGAGGCGAAAGGGAATTTCCCTCAGGCGCGGCCCACGGCCGCTGTCGTTGCGGCCCTCATGTTTTCCGTTCTGTTGCGGCTCCGAGATCGGCGTTTCCATGGCGCATGCCCTTCCTGTTTTCGTCAGCCGCGACGGCTAAGGACCGGACCCTTGGCGGAGCCGAACTCGGCCAGAACCGTTTCGCCGGCAATTGCCGTCTGGCCCACCGAAACGCGCGGCTGAAAACCTTCGGGAAGGAAGATATCGAGGCGCGAACCGAAACGGATAAGACCGAAACGCTCGCCGGCATCAACTGGTTCATTCGGCTTGACCCAGCAGACGATACGGCGGGCGACCATGCCGGCAATCTGCACCACGCCAACCTTGCCATGCGCTGTCTCGATGACGAGGCCGTTGCGCTCATTGTCTTCGGAGGCCTTGTCCACTTCCGCATTGAGGAAGAGGCCGGGGCGGTAGGCGACATTGACGATACGGCCGCGCACGGGCGCGCGGTTCACATGGCAGTTGAACACGTTCATGAACACCGAAATGCGCACCATCGGCTCCTTGCCGAGTTCCAGCTCCAGCGGCGGAACGACGGTCTGGATGGCGGACACCTTGCCATCGGCAGGGCTGATGATCAGGTCGTCATCCTGCGGCGTCACGCGCTCGGGGTCGCGGAAGAAGTAGGCGCACCAGGCCGTCAGCACCAGACCGACCCAGAACAGCGGTTCGGATATCCAGCCGAGCACCAGCGATGCGACGAAGAAGGCGGCCACGAAGACGTAGCCTTCCTTGTGGATCGGTACGATGGTGTTGCGAATGGTGTCGAACAGATTCATAAGTTTCCTTGCTCCGGTTTCCGCCTGCCGCGTCTGCATATGGTCGTGATACGACATCATCCATACGGGCATGCGACAAAGTTCGCTTAGCTGGTTACAGCCAAACTCCCCGCCCGGCAATGGTCCGGTTGGTGTGCCGCCCTGTTGTCAGGGGTTTATGCCCGTCAATGCGCGGGTTCGCCGCGGTCAACAACGCCAAGATCGTCGGTTTCGCGAACATGGCGCAGCATTTCCTCTGCGCGAATGGCTTCGCGCTGGCGGCTCCACATCGAGGCATAAAGCCCGTTCTGTGCCATCAGCGAGGCGTGGGTTCCGCGCTCGGCGATCAAACCTTCCTTCAGAACGATGATTTCATCAGCGCCGATGACGGTGGAGAGGCGGTGGGCGATGACCAGCGTCGTGCGGTTTTTCGAAACGATATCAAGCGCGCTCTGGATTTCCTGTTCCGTATGGGTGTCCAGCGCAGAGGTTGCTTCATCGAGAATGAGGATCGGCGGCGCTTTCAGAATGGTTCGGGCAATCGCCACGCGCTGCTTTTCGCCGCCGGAAAGTTTCAAGCCCCGTTCGCCAACCATGGTGGCGTAACCCTCCGGCAGTTTGCCTATGAAGGCGCTGATCTGGGCCGCATCCGCCGCTGCCGTGACCTCCTCGGTTGTTGCCGAAGGGCGTCCGTAACGGATGTTGTAGGCGAGCGTATCGTTGAACAGCACGGTATCCTGCGGCACCATGCCGATCATCGAGCGCAGGCTCTTTTGCGTCACGTCGCGAATGTCCTGCCCGTCGATGGTGACGGCGCCTTCCTGAATATCGTAGAAACGATAAAGCAACCGCGAGATCGTAGATTTTCCGGCACCCGAAGGACCGACGATCGCTACCGTCTTGCCCGCAGGCACATCGAAGGAAATGCCCTTCAGGATTGGTCTTTCCGGATCGTAGGCGAAATGCACGTCGCGAAAGGAAATGGCACCCGGTCCGGCCACAAGCGGCTTCGCATCCGCCCTGTCGGTAACCTCGGCCTCGACTTCGAGAAGTTCGAACATCTGTTCGATGTCGGTCAATCCCTGGCGAATTTCACGATAGACGAAACCGATGAAGTTCAGCGGTACCGAAAGCTGCAGCAGGAGCGCGTTGATGAACACGAAATCGCCGATGGTCTGCTCGCCGCGTTGCACGGCCATCGCCGACATCACCATCATGACAGTGGAGCCGATGCCGAAGATCACGCCCTGGCCGAAGTTCAGCCAGCCGAGCGACGTCCAGATCGAGATCGCCGATTTTTCGTAACGCTCCATCGCGACGTCAAAGCGCTTCGCCTCCATCTCCTCATTGCCGAAATATTTGACGGTTTCGAAGTTCAACAGTGAATCGATCGCCTTGGTGTTGGCGTCGGTATCGCTGTCGTTCATGGCGCGGCGAATGGAGATGCGCCAGTTGCTGGCCCGCACGGTGAACCAGATATAGGCCCACACGGTGACAACCGTGACCAGCACATAGGAAAAGCCGTAGGAGGTCCAGAAAATGATCGCCGTCAGCAGGAATTCGATGAAGGTCGGTGCGGTGTTGAGAATGGTGAAGCGGACAATGGTTTCGATGCCCTTGGTCCCACGCTCGATAACCCGTGAAAGCCCGCCTGTCTTGCGCTCCAGATGGAAACGCAGGGAAAGCCGGTGCATGTGCACAAAGGTTCGGTAGGCGAGCTGGCGCACGGCATGCTGGCCGACGCTGGCAAACAGCGAATCGCGCAGCTGGTTGAGCCCGACCTGTATCAGCCGCGTCAGATTATAGGCGATAACAAGCGCGACAGCACCGAGCAGGAAGGCCGGAACCAGCCCGACCATGTCCAGCTTGCCGTTCAGCGCATCCGTTGCCCATTTGAAGAAATAGGGAACGAGGATCAGCACCAGCTTGGCGATAACGAGAAACGCCGTCGCCCAGATTACCCGCATTTTCAGGTCAAGGCGGCCTTCCGGCCACATGTAGGGCCAGAGGTTGATGAGGGTCTGCGTGGGATTGCTGGAATCCGCCGAAATGGTTTTTTTCTTGGTGGCCATCATTTGCTCCGGGCACTGCCGGAAGCCGACAGCAGGGCGGCGGCTCTAGAAAGCCGCCGTGCTTGTCACAGGTAGGGTTGTTGCGGGGTCACCGCAATGTCTTGAACGATCAGGAACCGCTCTTCAGACGCTTGCGATGAAGTTCTTCCGCATTCGGCAGGGCCTTCTCCGGCACACCGAAAATCTGGCCGGGCTCGATCAGGTCAGGATTTTTGATCTGATCCTCGTTGGCGAGGTAGATCGTGGTGTAACGCACGCCCTGTCCGTAAACGCGACGGGAAATCTGCCACAGCGTATCGCCGCGGCGGATGATGACGCTGTTCTGGCTTTCGGCAAGCGGCGGCTGCTCGAAGGTCTGCGGACCGGCGGGCGCCTGCGGTGCAGGTGCGGGCGGGGCGATGATGTGGAGGTCGGCAAGGCGGCTTGCCAGCGTGGCGATACCCTTGCCGATCCCGGCAACGTCGTTCGGCCATGCCTCTACCGATGTCAGCAGCTGACGTGCCTTGGCGGCGATATCGCCGGCAAAGGCGGTAAAGGATGGCTCGGTGCCTGCGGCAGTGCGGAACTCGGAGAGCGACTTGAGGCCGATCACCACGGCGGAGCGGCCGGCAATGGCCTGGTCGAGCGCCGGTGTGGCCTGATCCTTGTAGAGATTGGACAGAATGCCGAAGGCCTTGGCGACATCCGTGCGCAGCTTTTCGAATGCAGCACGGTCGCTTGCCGTGCTCTGGTTTTCAGCGGGCGCGGTCGTCGTGGCGGCGGATGGCGTTGCGGACGGTGCCTGCATGGCGACGGTTGCCTGGTCGGTCTGCGGGCGCTCGAATGGAACGCGCACGCGGACCTTCACCGTGCCGTCGGCATTCAGCTCTTCGACAGTGATGATATGGCTGCCGACGGAAAGATCGACATTGCCCTCGATGACGAAATGGCCGGAGGCCTCCGTGGTGCTTTTGCCGATTTCCTTGTCGTCGACCAGCGCGCGCACGCTCGAAGCGGCAGGCGCGGAACCCGCAACGAAAATCTTCGAGCCTTCGAATTCGACGGCTGTTACCTGAACGGTCGAAGTCAACGGAGCTGCGGCAGCGGACGGAGCCGGGGTACCAGCGGCAGGCGCGGGCGTCGTGGTGGCGGCAGGTGTTGCCGACTGACCCGGTTGCGCGGCTTGCGGGGGCTGGAGTGCTGAAGGTGCCGCCTCCGGCATTGCCAGCACGCGGCTTGCTTCACCGGGCTTGGACACCATTGCCAAGAGTTCGCCCGCCTTGCCGTTGGGCACGGAAACGGTTGCGACTTCTTCGGATTGCGTTGCCTTGCCGCTGGCGTCGGTCGAGCGCAGCACCAGCTCATGGTCGCCCGGTGGCAGGGGATTGTCAAAAACGGCGGCGAAATCGCCCGATCCGTCGATGGTCGTCTGCGCGATCACCTTGCCGTTGCTGAGAATTTCAAGCTTGGAGCCGGGCTGTGCCTTGCCTGCGACCACAGCCGAACCATCGGGCTCGACGCGAAGCACGTCAAAGGTCGGTGCGCCCGATGTGGACTGCGCTGCATCGGCGGCAGGAGCGGCGGGTTGGGGCTGCTGTGCAGCGCCATCGTCGGTGCCGGTGAAGACGCCCGCCAGACGGCGAACCTGTGCTGCCGCCGCCGCTGCACTATCCGGCAGACCGCGCAGGAAAGCGGTGGTGCGTTCGGCCGCAGTGCGCGCCGTGGTGATGAGGCGCGACGTCGTTTCATCCAGCGTCTCGGGAATTTCGATATTGGTCAGTTCCTTGAGCGATGCCTCGACCTTCTTGCGTGCTGCCGCAAAGTCGGCGTCGGACGGAACCTTGCTATCGGCGAAAAGCGTGGTCAAATCCTTGATCGACTGGGTTGCGGAAGCCGCGAGGCGCCCGACCTTGTCGGCGATATTGGCGGTCTCCTGAGCGGCGTCGGACAGGATGTCGCCCGCCTTGTCGCTGCCCATTTCAACGCTGTTCTTCACCGCGTTGCCCGCTTCGTTGATGGCATCGCCGATGGGTTTGCCGTCATTGGAAATTCTAGGCAGGACGAAAAAGATCATGAGCAGGGACGCGATGCCCAGCACGATCAGTGCCAGCAAACCGGCTTTATTGTTTTTCATCCTGGAATCTCCGGGTATTGTAAGCTTTTTACACGAGTTGAGATTGCTAGCGTCTTACCTTGCCCCAGACAAGCGGCGTGGCCGTAAAAGGCCATATTTGCAAGGGATTTCCCAAATTTTCTTGACGTGTCGCATCCGGCATAGTTCCTTCCCATCATGACGGACAAAAATACAGCGATTCGATCCATCTGCGTTTATTGCGGCTCCCAGCCCGGACGTGACCCGGCTCACATGGAAGCAGGCCGCGCGCTTGGGAAATCCATTGCCGAAAACGGCATTCGCCTGGTCTATGGCGGTGGCACCAAGGGCATCATGGGCGCGGTCGCCAGCGGCGTTCTTTCCAACGGCGGCGAAGTAACTGGTATCATACCGGAATTTCTGGTCGATATGGAGGCTACACGCCATTCTCTCGGACAATTGAACGAGCTTATCGTCACCAAGGACATGCATGAGCGCAAACATATGATGTTTGAGCGCTCGGATGCTTTCGTAACGCTGCCGGGGGGCGTCGGCACGCTGGAAGAGATCGTCGAAATCATGACCTGGGCGCAGCTCGGCCGTCACGCCAAGCCGATTGTCTTCGCCAATATCAACGGCTTCTGGAACCCGATGCTGGAACTCGTGCAGCACATGCGCGATGAGGGTTTCATCCATCGCGCCCATCTTCTGAACCCGCTGGTCATCGATGAGGTCAAGGACATCGTGCCCGCCATCATCGACCGGGCGCTTGCGCAGCAGAACCCGGAAGGCGACCCTTCGGTAATTTCCCGTCTCTAGGCATCGAATAAATGTTAACGGGCGGCCACGCGGTTCGTTACAATTTTAAGTGTATATTAATAGAGATTTGACTGCGGCATCGCCCCGCCCGCTGTTTTCATGGCTCCGCGCCCGATCCTGTGCCAGCGTCTACAAGGCGTAGGCTGAGCGCGGAATTTTATTTTTCGCCGCCATGATAGCGGGGCTCATTGGGGAATGATTGCTTTTTTGGTGCGGCTGAAAAGCCGGACGCATTTTATTATTCAGAGAAGTCCGTTTCAGGGTAGGGATGCGATCCTCGGTTCCGCTGCCCGCCGCCGGGTGGACGCGAAAAAGCGGCTTGGAATATTGATCGCCGTCTTTGCCGTTATCTATGGCGTCGTTGCAGCACGGCTTGTCCAATACGGCCTTGCCGAACCCATTTCGACCGCATGGATCAATACCGGCGCCACCACAGTCGCCTCCCGTCCCGATATCCTCGACCGCAACGGCACGCTGCTCGCGACGGATCTCAACATGGTGTCGCTTTATGCGGATCCGCGCCGGGTCGTGGACGCGGATGAGGTTGTCGAGAAGCTCGCAACCGTCATCCCCAATCTCGACTGGCGCGAGACGCACCGCAGATTGCGCTCGGACACCGGCTTTCAATGGCTGCGGCGCCAGCTGACGCCGCGCCAGCAGGCCGATATTCTCAACCTCGGCATCCCCGGCATCGGTTTCCGGCCGGAGAAACGGCGCTTTTATCCGGGTGGCCCCGCAGCCTCCCATATCATCGGCCACGTCAATGTCGACAATCAGGGCCTTGCGGGGATGGAACGTTATCTCGACCAGCAGGGACTGGCCGACTTGCGCGCGACCGGCCTTGCCAGCGGTGCACCGCTGGAGCCGGTGAGGTTGTCGATCGATCTGCGGGTGCAGAACATCGTGCGTGAGGTCGTGCTCAAGGCGAAAACCGCCTATCAGGCGGAGGCTGCCGGTTCAGTGATACTGGATGTGGAGACGGGCGAGGTGCTGGCCATGGCGTCGGTGCCGGATTACGACCCGAACGAGCCTTCCCGCACCCTTGCCGATGGCAGCATCGACAGGGAGTATGAAAAGGGCTGGTTCAACCGCATGAGCAATGCGACCTTCGAGATGGGATCCACCTTCAAGAGCTTCACACTTGCCATGGGACTGGATGCAGGTGCCATAACGCTCAACTCGGTAGTTGACGCGTCGCGACCCATCCGCATGGGAGGCTTCACAATCAAGGATTTCAAGGGCCGGAACCGCCCGCTGTCGATCCCGGAAGTGTTTCAATATTCATCGAATATCGGCACGGCGGCCGTCGCCGACAAGGTCGGGGTCGAAGGCCACCAGCAGTTCCTGACGAAACTGGGACTTCTCTCCAGAATGGACACGGAAATGCCTGGCGTTGCCACGCCCACCCAGCCGAGAACATGGAAGAAGATCAATTCCGTCACCATTTCCTTCGGCCATGGCGTTGCCACTACGCCTTTGCAGACGGCGGTGGCAGCAGCTGCGCTCATCAATGGCGGCAGCCTTATTTCGCCGACCTTCCTGCCGCGTTCCCGAGAGGATGCGGCAGTGCTTTCTCGCACCGTCATCAACGGAAAGACGAGCGCCGATATGCGTTACCTTTTCAACTGGAACGGCATCAAAGGGTCGGGCAGGGGTGCGCAGGTGGAAGGATTTCACGTTGGCGGCAAGACCGGAACCGCCGACAAGGTCATCAATGGCCGTTATGCCAAGGATATCAATTTCAACGCCTTCGTTGCCGGTTTTCCGATGCACAAGCCAAAATATGTCGTGCTGACGATGATCGACGCGCCCAGGACCGGCGTGAACGGAGGACGCACGGCTGCCTCGACGGCCGCACCCATGACCCGCGAAATCATCACCCAGACGGCTGGACTTCTCGGCGTCAAGCCGCGCTTCGGCTATGACGCGACACCGCAATTGCTGGTCGATTATTAAAGACCCGCATTCCCGTTACAGATACGGGAATGTGGAGAGGTGGCATGACGCGGAAGGTTATCGCTTCAGCCGCATCAGGCTAGATGCGGTATAGATCGCCAGCGCCACCCAGATCATTGCAAAGGCCGCCATCCGCACCATGTCGAACGGTTCCTTGAAGATGAAGATGGCGATGAGGAAGATCATCGTCGGAGCGATATATTGCATGATGCCGATGGTCGACAGCCGCAGAAGCTTTGCACCATTGCCGTAAAGAATGAGCGGAACGGCGGTGACGATGCCGCTGGCCGCAAGCAGCCAGGTGTCGGTCGCATTGCCGGCCATGAAATGCGCCTGTCCGCTAATGGCAAGCCAGGCTAGCACCAGCACGGCCGGAACGGAAAGAAGCATGACTTCAAGCAGGAAGCCCTGTGTGGCGCCGATTGGCAGCGTCTTGCGGAAGAAGGCGTAGAAACCCCAGGACACGGTGAGCGCAATGGAAACCCATGGCAGGCTGCCCGCATGCCAGGTGAGGATCGCAACGGCCAGCCCCACGAGGCCGATGGCGGCGATCTGCGCCGGATAAAGCTTTTCCTTGAGCAGTACCGCGCCGAGGAAGATGCTGAACAGCGGATTGATAAAATAGCCGAGCGCGGCATCGAGTGCGCGGCCCGCGCCGATCGCCCAGATATAGATGCCCCAGTTGATGCTGATGAGCGCGGCCGTGAGGCTTGCCATGGCGAGCATTTTAGGGGTTTTCAGCGCAGTGCGGATTTCCGCCGTGCGACCGAGAGCGATGAGGACGGCGGCGCCGATCGGCACTGACCAGATGACGCGGTGCACGATGACCTCTATCGGCGAAATATGCGCAACCGCCTTCATGTAGATGGGAAGGAATCCCCACAGCAGATATGCGGAGAGCGCGAAAGCAAAACCGCGTGCGCTATCGCCGCCCTCTTGGGCCGGAAGCGTTTTATCGAGTGCCATGGGAGTACCGCCAATTATTAGGGATTGCCCTTCATAACGGATCGGCGTAGCGCGGGCCAATTCATTTCCGTGAAGCGTTCATGAGAAAAACTGCATGAATAAAAGGCGATTTGCTCTTGAAACAGGCGACTTTGCGATCGGAGGGATGATCCACGCACGAAAATCTGCGTGAATCATTGTCTCATCAGGCCGCTTCAAGCATCTGAAAGGCCTGCCTATTTCCCCCCGAAACGATCGGTTGCGCGGATCAGCTGGTCAAGAATACCGGGTTCGCTCAGGGCATGCCCGGCTGCCTCGACAATATGGAAATCCGCCTTCGGCCAGGCCTTGGCAAGCTGCCAGGCATATTTCAGCGGGCAGGGCATATCGTAACGCCCGTGCACGATGACGCCCGGAATATCGCGAAGCTTGCCTGCATCGCGCAGCAATTGCCCTTCCTCCAGCCAGCCGCCATTGACGAAGAAGTGGTTCTCGATGCGTGCGAAGGCGATGGCGTATTTATCCTCGCCGAAATCCTCGACGCGCGCCGGATCGGTAACAAGGGCGATGGTTGCGCCTTCCCACTGGCTCCATGCTCGCGCGCATTCGAGCTTCTTGGCTTCGTCCGTACCGGTGAGATAGCGATTATAGGCCTGCATCATCTCGCCGCGCTCGGCTTCAGGAATTGGCGCTATGAAGTTTTCCCAGCGATCGGGATACATTTCAGAAACGCCGAACTGGTAATACCAGTCCAGTTCCGGCCTGGTGACCGTGTAGATGCCGCGCAGCACCAGTTCGCTCACGCGTTCGGGATGAGTCTCGGCATAGGCGAGCGCCAGCGTCGAGCCCCAGGAGCCGCCGAAAACCAGCCATTTTTCAAAGCCGCACAGCGCACGGAGCCTTTCAATGTCGTCAACCAGATGCCAGGTGGTGTTGGCTTCCAGTTCCGCATGCGGCGTGGAGCGACCGCAGCCGCGCTGATCGAACAGGATGACGTCGTAAAGTGCCGGGTCGAAAACGCGGCGATGCGTGGGGTTTACCCCGCCGCCCGGACCGCCATGCAGGAAAACCGCCGGTTTCGCACCGCGTGTACCAACCCGCTCCCAATAGATCGTGTGCCCATCGCCGACATCGAGCATGCCGCTCTCGAAGGGTTCGATCTCGGGATAGAAGCTGCGCAATTCTTCGGTCATGTCTTACTTTCCTTCAGGTGGCCATTCGGCCGTGTCACGATCCGGGTGTTGCCGGTTGTTGACCGGTAGCCGGTTTTCATCCGGCGCAGCTTCCGGCTCGACCGGCAAGCCGTCAAGCTCCCCGAACCAATGCATTTTGCTGTCGAGATTTGATTGCGCCTCGGGCTTTATCAGCTCCGGCTCGTCCAGCGAACCAAGCGTGATGTTGATGAAATCGGCGTCCGGCATGTCATAGAAAAGCGGCGTGCCGCACCGTGCGCAAAAACCGCGCCGCACGTGATCGGACGACTGGAACCACGAAGCCTCGCCACGGGTCATTTCAAACTTCGCGCGGGTACTTGCTGCAAGCGGCATGAAATAGTTGCCCGATGCCTTCTGGCACATGCGGCAATGACACAGATGCGGATAGCGCAACCCGCCATCGATCCGGTAACGCACGGCGCCACACTGGCATCCGCCGCTGAAGCTTTCTGAACCGTTCATGCGCGGTCGTCTTCCGGCGGCCAGACCTTGGTGTCGTGGTCCGGGTGTTGGAAGGAGGTGATATCAGCCTCATCGACGCTCTGCTCGATTGCAGGTTTTGAAAACAGCTGCTCGATCCAGGGCATGCGCTTGTGGATATTGACCTG
Organism: Rhizobium sp. Root491; assembly: GCF_001427205.1. NCBI lineage: Bacteria > Pseudomonadati > Pseudomonadota > Alphaproteobacteria > Hyphomicrobiales > Rhizobiaceae > Rhizobium > Rhizobium sp. Root491. The sequence continues at coordinate 414,508 of NZ_LMFF01000001.1, read as the reverse complement.
CACCTGCGGTTCGATCCGCTCCGGATGATCGAAAGCGCCAATCGCGATCTCTACGCCGCCAGGATAATGATAGGTCAGCGGCGTGCCGCATTTGTTGCAGAAGCCGCGATGGATTTTTGCAGATGAACGGAAGAGGGAAGGCTGGCCGCGCGTCCATGTCAGATGCGCCTGATCAGCGGTGACGAGTGCACCGAAGAAATTGCCGAAATGCTTCTGGCACATGCGGCAATGGCAAATGGAGGGGCGACCGATCTTGCCCGCATGAAACCGCACGGCGCCGCACTGGCAGCCGCCGGAAAAGCCTGTTTCGCTCATCGTTTACTCTCCGGGGGCCAGCTCTCGGTGTCATGGTCGGGGTGCTGGTAGGAAACGAGGTTGGTCAGATAGTCGACCGAGGTCAGATCGTCTTCCGTTGGGACGGCGGGTAGCGTGTGGATGCTGTCGACGAAATCGATTTTGCGTTCCACGCCCCACTGAATGGTGGGCGGCAAGGCGGCGGGATCGTCGAAAGCACCGGCCGCAACCGCCATGCCATCCGGCGCCTCATAGGTCAGCGGCGTGCCGCATTCGGGGCAGAAGCCGCGCTTGACGACGCTGGAGGACTGAAAACGTTTCGGCTCCCCCCGCGTCCATTCGAAATTGACGCCGCGCACGGAAACCAGCGGCGCATAATAGGCCCCAAAAGCCTTCTGGCACATGCGGCAATGACAGATGGAACTGTCCTTGAGATCGCCGGTCGCGCGGAACCGGATCGCGCCGCACTGGCATCCGCCGGTGTAGGTGGTCATGGTTGGCTCTCCTTCACCGTTCGGATAATGTGGAGACAGACATTGTCGATGTCTTTCAGGATATCCTCGTTCCAGAAACGGAGGACTGTCCAGCCGTCTTCCTGAAGCCGCGCAGTTCGTTCTTGATCGTATTGTAGCGCCGCCTCGGTTGTATGTTGGGAGCCATCGATCTCGATAATCAGGCGATGATCCGAACATGCGAAATCGACGATAAAACCGGCAATCGGCATTTGTCTGCGGAAACTAAACCCCTCGAGGCGATGCGCGCGAATAGCATTCCAGAGCTTCAGTTCGGCATCCGTCATTACTTTCCGCATCTGCTTCGCATATTTGCGATGCATCGGGTCTACGTCCGCGTGTAGCATCATTGGTTCGCCAGTTAGCTGCTTTACCTCAGATTGGTTGAGGTAACTCAAAACCGCAAGCGGATTGTGGTGACCGTCGGCCCCCCTCTGCCCTGCCGGGCATCTCCCCCACAGGTGGGGAGATCAATCGCGGTTATCGCTCGCCCCTCTTGAACGCTGAATACGGAGCGGAAGTGTGCTTCCGGCTGATCTCCCGGCAGGGCAGAGGGGGGTAAGTCCCAAGCCGCAGCAGCAAATTACCGCTTCAACTCCCAGGTCGTCGTCCGTTCCCCGGTTTCCTTATCCTTGCCATCCTTCAGCTGAATGCCCTTTTCAGAAAGCTCGTCGCGCAAACGATCCGCCTCTGCAAAGTTTTTCGCCTTCAGCATTTCCAGACGCAGTTGCACTAGGGCATCGACTGCCGAAACGATGGCCTCGTCCACTTCCGCTTTCTTCGGCAATACGCCGAGCAGGGCGGCGCTGGCCGCAAAGGCGGGCAGGCGGGCAGGATCGGTGTTGGCGGCATGTGCCAGCGCGTGAAGCGCCTGCACGGCGGCAACCGTGTTCAGGTCGTCGGCAAGCGCATCAAGCACGGTTTCATCCGGTGCCGCGTCGGAGGCTTCGGCCGCCGGCCACTTGGCGAGAAGACGTTCGGCCTCTTCGAGACGCTTCACCGAAAAATCGATTGGCTCGCGGTAATGCGTCATCAGCATGGCAAGGCGAAGAACCTCGCCCGGCCATTGGCGGCCGCCGAATTTTTCGGTGTGCAGCAATTCATAGATGGTCACGAAGTTGCCCTCGGACTTCGACATCTTGCGGCCTTCCACCTGCACGAAGCCGTTATGCATCCACACATTGGCCATCACCTGCGTCCCATGGGCGCAGCGGGATTGCGCGATTTCGTTCTCGTGATGTGGGAAGATGAGATCGAGCCCGCCGCCGTGAATGTCGAACACTTCGCCGAGGTAGCGACCGGCCATGGCCGAGCATTCGATGTGCCAGCCCGGACGGCCGCGGCCCCAGGGGCTTTCCCAGCCGGGCTCATTATCAGAGGAAAGTTTCCACAGCACGAAATCGCCGGGGGTCTTCTTGTGTGCTTCCACCGCCACGCGCGCGCCGGCCTGCTGTTCGTCCAGCGGGCGTTTGGACAACTGCCCGTAATCGGCCATCGAGCGGGTGTCGAACAGCACTTCGCCGCCCGCCGCATAGGCATGGCCGCGCGCGATCAGCTTCTCGATGATGTCGATCATCTCGGCGATGTAGTCGGTGGCGCGCGGTTCAACGGTCGGCTGCAGGCAGCCAAGTGCTGCCACATCCTCATGGAACTGGTCGGCGGTCTTTTTCGTCACCGCGTGGATGGCGTCATTCAGCGGCAGATGCGGATAGTCGCGCAGCGCCCTTGCGTTGATCTTGTCGTCGAGATCGGTGATGTTGCGGGCGTAGGTCACATGGCTTTCGCCATAGACGTGGCGCAGCAGCCGGTAAAGAACATCGAAAACGATGACCGGGCGCGCATTGCCAATATGGGCGAAATCGTAAACCGTTGGTCCGCAGACATACATGCGCACATTGTCGGCGTCGATCGGCGCAAATTCCGTCTTTTCGCGTGTCAGGGTGTTGTGGAGTTTCAGGCGCAAGGACATGCGGGCGTTCCCTAAAGGCAGTCAATTGTCCTGGCCGGACCGTTTGTCTGTTGGACCTTGCGGGGAGACGAAAACGATCTGGCCGGTGGTGAACCAGCAAAAATTATTCAGCAGCAGGTGCAGATCGTTGTTTTCATGCCTTGCCTTATGGCGTGCCGGTGTTTCGCGGTCAAGCGTTTCTCGCAGGCGCCAGAAGCACCTTAAGAGACCGCCTTGACCAAAAGCCTATTCCGGCTGGCGGTAATCCAGGAATTTGCCTTCACGCACCACGAAGAGCTTGCCGGTTTCGGTAAGCTCAGGCGAGGCAAGTTGAACAATGGCGGCGGCAACTTCAGAAGGGTGTGGCACGTCTGCGGGGTCTTCGCCGGGCATGGCCTGCGCGCGCATGGCGGTGCGTGTCGCGCCGGGATTGATGCTGTTGATGCGCAGCGCGGTTTTATCGGTTTCCGCAGCCCAGGTACGGGCAAGTGCCTCAACGGCGGCCTTGGAGGTGGAATAGACGCCCCAGAAGGGACGACAGCTATGGGCAGCACCGGAAGACAGGATCAACGCGCGCCCCGCATCCGATCTCAGGAGCAACGGTTCGACCGAGCGGATCAGCCGCCATGTAGCGGTGACATTGATGGTCATGACCTTTTCGAAGACTTTCGCCTCGATATGGCCGACCGGCGAGATGACGCCGAGAACACCGGCATTCGCGACCAGAATATCGAGCTTGCCCCAGCGCTCGAAGATATTGGCGCCCAGCGCATCGATGGCGTTCATATCGGCGAGATCGAAGGGAACCAGCGTCGCGGTGCCGCCGACGGCCTTGATGGCGTCGTCCAGATCCTCGAGGCCGCCGACCGTGCGGGCGCAGGCAATGACATGCGCACCGGCCTTGGCAAGTTCCAGCGCCGTGAAATAGCCGATACCGCGCGACGCGCCGGTGACGAGCGCGATCCTGCCCTTGAGATTGATGGTCATTTTGCCCCCTCCGAAATTCATTCCGCTTGTTTTATGAAGCCCCTGACGCCAACCGCAAGCGATCAAAACGCCGCAGCGGGTACTGTTTCAATCGCCCGCCACAAAAAAGCGGCCACCGGAAGCCGGTGGCCGCTTGTTATTTCAAGATTATCAGCCGTTGCTGGCCAGCACGGAAATCTTGCTGCCCATCGCCTCGCCGTTCTGGTCGAGAAGGCGGGTAGGGTAGTCGCCGGTAAAATAATGGTCCGTGAATTGCGGACGCGCATTGTTGCGGTTCTCGCCACCGACGGCGCGGTAAAGACCGTCGATCGACAGGAAGGCAAGCGAATCGGCGCCAATGAATTTCGCCATGGCGTCCACATCGGCATATTGGTTGGCGAGCAGCTTGTCGGCATCAGGCGTGTCGATGCCGTAGAAATCCGGATGGAAAATCATCGGGCTGGCAACGCGGATATGCACTTCTTTCGCGCCCGCTTCGCGGATCATCTGCACGATCTTCAATGAAGTCGTGCCGCGCACGATCGAATCATCCACCAGCACCACGCGCTTGCCTTCAATCATCGCCCGGTTGGCGGAATGCTTGAGCTTGACGCCAAAAGCGCGGATCTGCTGCGTCGGCTCGATGAAGGTACGGCCGACATAGTGGTTGCGGATGATTCCGTATTCGAACGGAATACCGCTTTCCTGCGCAAAACCGAGCGCTGCCGGGGTGCCGCCATCGGGAACCGGAACGACAACGTCTGCTTCCAGCGGCGCTTCCTTGGCAAGGTTCATGCCCATGTTCTTACGCGTCGTATAGACGTTGCGGCCGCCGACGACGGAATCGGGGCGGGCGAAATAGACATATTCGAACAGGCAGAGACGTTCCGGCTGCGGCTTCGAAGGCTTGCGCGCATCGATGGTGATCGAACCATCCGGCTGAATTTCGCAGATGATGACTTCGCCGTTTTCGACGTCACGCACGAATTTCGCGCCGATGATATCGAGAGCGCAGGTCTCCGAGCAGAAGATCGGCTTGCCGTCCAGCTCACCCATGACGAGCGGGCGGATGCCGATCGGGTCGCGGGCTGCGATCAGCTTGGTGCGGGTCATCGCCAGCATCGAATAGCCGCCTTCCATCTGGCGGATGGCGTCGATGAAACGGTCGGCAGTGGAGCTGTGACGCGAACGGGCGATGAGGTGCAGCACGACTTCGGTATCCGATGTCGACTGACAGATGGCGCCGGTGGCGATGATCTGTCGGCGAAGCGTCAGGCCATTGGTGAAATTGCCGTTATGGGCAATCGAAATGCCGCCTTCTTCCAGCTCGGCAAACAATGGCTGCACGTTGCGCATCGCCACTTCGCCTGTCGTGGAGTAGCGGGTATGGCCAATCGCGATGGAGCCGGGCAGGCGGGCAAGGGTTGCCGGATCGGTATAATGATCGCCGACGAGGCCCATATGGCGTTCCTGATGGAAGCGCTTGCCATCGAAGGAGACGATGCCTGCTGCCTCCTGGCCGCGATGCTGAAGCGCATGCAGGCCGAGTGCAGTCAGGGCGGAGGCATCGGCGTGGCCGAGAATGCCGAACACGCCGCACTCTTCGTGCAGCGTGTCGCCGTCGATCTCTTCATTGAAAGTGGAATGCGAAAGCGGCTCAATCATCCGGCTTGCCCTTGCTCTCTACCGAGAAAAACGAAAGACCTCTCCGGTGAGCTTGTCTCCCGGTCGGCCAGTCTGTGTCGTGCTTGATATTTAGCACAAATAGCGCGCCTTGCATGCATTGCAAGGCGCGACACTGTGTCAATTATTCGTTGCCGGCGGATTTGTCGCCGGTACATCTTCCGCAGGCGTCTGCGCGGCTGCCGGTTCCTGCGGTTTTCCGAGGATACGGGCGCGGATCTGCGGCTCGATATCGTCAGGCAGAACCGCTTCCAGCTTGCCCACCAGCCCGTCGAGGAAAGGCTTGGACTTGGCCTGGGTTACCCATTGCGGCTGCGTCTTCACATCCACCAGCCAGTTCCAGAAGGCAACCGCGACGACCAGCAAGAGAATGCCGCGCGCTGCGCCGAACAGGAAACCCAGCGTGCGATCCAGCGCACCGATGCGGCTGTCGATGATGAAATCGGCAATGCGCGAGGTGATGAAGGAAATGACGACGAGGGAGATGAGGAAGACGACGCCTGCCGAACCGGCGATGGCGATCTTGTCGTCATCGGTATAGTTGCGTGCATAGGGCAGCAGGATCGGGAAAAGATAATAGGCGGCGGCGACCGAACCGGCCCAGCTCGCGATGGACAGAATCTCGCGGGAAAAACCGCGCACCATCGCGAGAATGGCCGAGAAAAGAACAACGGCGATGACGATGCCGTCGAAAATTGTAATGGGCATATACCAACTCCGGAGGTGCGACGCCCTGTCAGGCGCTGCCTTGCCAATTGTGCGATCCTCTTACACCACTGTTTCCCTTGGCGAAAGGATCAATCTTAGTCGTCCTCAACCTGTTTGAACCGGTTGCCGGAACCGGCGATGCGCGCCACGAGGTCCGGCAGGCTTTCTATTTCCGTCCAGCGCCCCTTGCCCGCTTTCGGCAATTCAGCCGAAGCAGACGGCAGAAGTGCGGCGGAGAAACCGAGTTTTTCAGCTTCTTTCAAACGCTGGCCCGTATGCGAGACGGGCCGTACCGCGCCCGACAGGCTGATCTCGCCGAAATAGACGCAATCGGCGGGCAGGGCAAGACCGGCAAGCGAGGAAACCAGCGCAGAAGCTATCGCCATATCCGCAGCCGGTTCGGAAATGCGGTATCCGCCGGCGACGTTCAGATAAACGTCGTGCTGACCGAGCTTCACGCCGCAATGGGCTTCCAGAACGGCAAGGATCATGGCGAGCCGCGAACTGTCCCAGCCGACCACGGCGCGGCGCGGCGTGCCGAGCGAGGTGGCCGCGACCAGCGCCTGCACCTCGACCAGAATGGGACGGGTGCCCTCCATGCCGGCAAAGACTGCGGCACCGGGCGATTTCTCATTGCGCTCGCCAAGGAACAGTTCGGACGGGTTTGAGACCTCGCGCAATCCGCGATCGGACATTTCAAACACGCCGATCTCGTCCGTCGGCCCGAAGCGGTTCTTGACGGTGCGCAGAATGCGGTAATGGTGGCCGCGGTCGCCTTCGAAATAAAGCACGGCGTCGACCATGTGCTCCACCACGCGCGGACCGGCGATCTGGCCTTCCTTGGTCACATGGCCCACCAGAACCATGGTCGCGCCCGTCTGCTTGGCGTAACGGATCATCGCCTGCACGCCGGTGCGCACCTGCGTTACCGTGCCGGGAGCGGAATCGGCCGTGTCGCTCCATAGCGTCTGGATGGAATCGATGATGACGAGATCGGGGCGTTTGCCCTCGGAAATCGTCGCCAGAATATCCTCGACATTGGTTTCTGCCGCCAGCAGCACGTCGGTTTCCGCCGCACCCAGCCGCTGGGCGCGCAGACGCACCTGCGCTACCGCTTCTTCGCCAGAAACATAGATGACGCGATGTCCGCGCCGTGAAAGGGCAGCTGCCGCCTGCATCAGCAGGGTCGATTTGCCAATGCCGGGATCGCCGCCGATCAAGACCGCCGAACCGCGCACGAAACCGCCACCGGTTGCCCGGTCCAGTTCGCTGATGCCGGTCGGAATGCGCGGCGCCTCCTCGATCTCGCCCGAAAGCGCCGTGAGCGCGACCGCCCGGCCTTTTTTCGGCGTCTTGCCGGGGCCGGAGCCGATGCCGCCCATCGGGTCTTCTTCGACGATGGTATTCCACTCGCCGCAGCCTTCGCATTTTCCCGCCCAGCGGGTATGAACCGTGCCGCAGTTCTGGCACACGAATTGGGTCTTGGCTTTGGCCATCTATGTCAATTTTCTTTTTCGATTACGTCTTCAGCATCAATGTGCTGGTGGCCATGGACGACACGCAATATGCGCAGTTCATTCTCTTTAACGCGAAAATAGATACAGCGATTTTTGTGGTGCACGGCGCGAAGGCCGTTGCTGATCCAGTCTCGAGACACTCCCGTGAGGCTCAATCGAGCCGTGTCTTTGATCTTGCGTTCAATGGATGACACGAGCCGTTCGCCTGCGATCGGATTTTTATCATCCAGAAACTTATAAATATTGATGAGATCGCGAATGGCCTGCGATGACAGAGAGTAGGTGCGGGCCGTTATCACTTTTCGTTTCTGGCTCGTTCGATGATGTAGGCGGTTAGATCATCGGCCGTCGTAAACGTCACATACTCGCCCCGCTCAAACTCTTCGTCAGCCTCGCGAATCATGTTCCGAAGCTGAACGATCCTTCCCTCATCGCTGCTCAGTAATTGCAGGCTCGCGTGAATAACGGCGTCCGCATCGCTATAGACACCCGCAGCCACCTGCTCTTCGATGAACTTTTCGTCCTGTTCGCTCAAATGGATTTCGGGCATTTCGATCTCCTTTTGTTCTCTTTTAGCACAGGTCGCTTCCGCTTTCCAAGAGCTAAAGACGTGGTTCAGTCGTCAGCCATCAGATATTGGCGCTCGTAGCGCAAACCAAGCCCCGTCAGCATTTCGTAACCGATGGTGCCGGCGGCGCGCGCCACCTCATCGAGCGGCACTTTCGGGCCGAAAAGCTCGATATAATCGCCGGTGCGGACAGCGTTTGCCGGTATGTCCGTGATGTCGAAAATGGTGAGATCCATGGTTACACGACCGGCGACCGGCGCCTTGTGGCCGTTGACTATTCCGTAAGCACCGCCATGGCCCATTTCGCGCAATGGAATGCCGGAACCGGAAAGCGACCGCTGGTATCCGTCCGCATAACCAACGGAAGCGATTGCAAGGCGGCTTGCCCGTTTCAGCAAATAGGTGCCGCCATAGCTGACGGTCTGGCCTTCGCCGGCCTCTCGAATCTGGATGATCCGCGCTTCGGCCTTTGCGACGGGCCGCATCGGGTTTGCCACGTCGTTGATTGCCTCGCCGCCGTAAAGGGCAATGCCGGGGCGGGTGAGATCGAAATGATAATCCGGCCCCAGAAAGATTCCGGCAGAAGCGGAAAGGCTTGATTCGATTCCTTCGAAAGCGGCGCTAACCTTGCGGAATGATTCGAGCTGGACCTTATTCATGGGCGAAGACGGCGTGTCGGCGCAGGCGAGGTGGGAGAGCACCAGAACCGGATCGAAACTCGCAGGCCGGGTCACGTCGTCTGCCAGAAACAGCGCGTCGTCCAGCGGCAGGCCAAGCCGGTTGAAGCCGGTATCCACATGCAGCGCGCAGGGGTGTTCGCCGCGTTCGGCAACTGTCGCCATCCAGAAGGAGAGCTGTTCCTCCGAGGCCAGAACCGGCACGAGATCATTGTCGAAGACCTGACGCTCCTGGCCCTGCCAGATGCCTGACAGCACGAAGATGCGCGCTTCCGGTGCATAGGATCGCAAGGTCGCACCTTCGGACACCGTTGCCACGAAGAAGTCGCGTGCGCCGGCATGGTAGAGCGTCGCGCCGCAATCCTCGATACCGAGCCCGTAGGCATCTGCTTTCACGACAGCCGCCGTCCGCGCCTTGCCGGACCGCTTTTTCATGTCGCGCCAATTGTCGGCAAGCGCGCCGAGATCAACGGTCAGCCTCAGCGGCGCATGTTCGAAAGCGTCGGTTTCGTGTTCGGTAAATGTGTCTTCGAAGTCGTCTGTCATGCCATGCGTCCGGTTGATTTGGAACCGGTTCGGACCCTAGCACTTTTGTTCAAGACGGTAATGACCGATTGGTTTAAAGTCGTTCTATGCACAATGTTTCGCAGGAACAGGCCATAGACGTCATGCCGGTTGCAGCGACGGAAACGACGCGTTTCTGGCGCGACCCGCGTTTTGGCGGCATGGAATGTCTGAGCGCGACGTTCCTGACACATGAATATTCGCCGCACGCGCATGATACCTTCTCGATCGGCGCGATCGAAAGCGGCTCGCAGATTTCCACCATTCAGGGCACCAGGGAACAGACCGGGCCGGGGCATCTCTATCTCATCAATCCGGACGAGATTCACGATGGTGCGCCGGGTGGCGGCGGTTATCGTTATCGGATGATCTATCCCGACGCAGCGCTGCTGCGTGATATTATCGAGGATGTGACGGGCAGGGCTTTCCACGGAATGCCGTCCTTTCCAAGGTTTCTGCCGCGTGATCCGCAGATGGCCGCTGCTTTTCAGATGGCGCATCGCAGGCTGGAGGCCAAGTCCGGCGCTCTTGAGGCAGATGAGGGCATGTTCTCGGTTCTGGCGGCACTGTTCGGCAGGCATGGCAGCGCCATTATCCTGGCCGTTGAAACCCGCGAGAAGACGGCGGTCTATACCGCTCGCGACTATCTCTCCGATAATTACGAGACCGATATCGGCCTTGAGGAATTGGCGTCCATCGCTGGTCTCAGCCGCGCGCATCTCATCCGGGCCTTCCGCAAGGAGTTCCACATCACCCCGCATGCCTATCTGACGGATGTGCGCATAAGGCGGGCGCGCCGTCTTCTGCGTTCCGGCGAAATGCCGGCCGAGGTGGCTGCGCTGTGCGGTTTTGCCGATCAGGCGCATTTTACGCGGCATTTCAAGGCGCGCACCGGCATCACGCCGGGACAATTCCGGACGGCGTGATTTTGGTGGCCATTCCGAAGCGCAAGGTCACTTTCATTCAAGACTGGAAAAACTTGCAGGCGTAATCGAATGTCTCTTAAAAGGAGAATGCAATGTCCGTACTGGAAAAACGTGCAGAGCTTGGCGCAGGCCTGAGAGCTGCGGCACCCCTGCTGGTCGCCATGGTGCCGATCGGCGCCGTGTTCGGTGCAGTCGCGGTCGGCAAGGGATTGTCGCCGCTGGAAGCCTCGCTGATGTCGATTCTCGTCTTTGCAGGTGGCTCGCAATTCGTCGCCATGGATCTGTGGACGCATCCGGCAAGCTGGAGCGCGCTCGGTTTTGCCGCGCTGCTGGTCAATCTTCGCCATGTGCTGATGAGCGCTTCCATCGCCGGCAAGCTCGATGATTTTACCGGCTGGCGAAAATATGCGGCCATGCTGGTGCTGACGGACGAATCCTGGGCGCTATCGGAATTCAGGGCAGTTGCCGGCAGGCTGACGGCCGCATTTTTTACCGGCGCTGCGCTGTCAATCTACCTCGTCTGGAACATCGCCACGCTCACGGGCGCGCTTTTAGGCTCGGTGATGGGGGACATGACGGTCATCGGTCTGGACTTCGCTTTTCCGGCCGTGTTCATCGTGCTGCTGATGGGGTTCTGGAAGGGCAGGGAAACGGGCCTGGTGCTGCTGGCAAGCGCTGCCGCCGCCTTTGTCACGCACGCGCTGGTCCCAGGCGCCTGGTACATAGCCGCCGGTGCGCTTGCGGGGCTTTCCGTCGCAGCCTTCGGCTGCGAGGACGAGGTGGAGCAGCCTGCATGACGCTTGATACGAACACCCTGCTGGCGATCCTCGCCATGATGGCGGCCACCGTCGCTACGCGTTTTGGGGGGCTGCTGCTGGTCAACCATTTCACCCTGACGCCGCGTCTGAAAAAAGCGCTCGGCGTGGTTCCGCCTGCGGTCTTGATGGCTGTGGTGACGCCAACGGCATTCTCAAGCGGAATGGCGGAAACAATCGCCTGCGCGGTGACAGCAGTCGCGGCACTCCGCCTCAGCCTGCTGCCAGCCGCAACGCTCGGCGTCGTCACCGTGGCGCTTTTGCGCGGAATCGTATTGTGAGGTAACTCTGCCAAAGCCCTGAAAAGGCTCCACTTCGGCGTAGTGAACATCAAAATGAAATCTCGAGTGATGGAAAACACGTGTTGATATAATCAACTTATAGTATAGTCTTGAGCAAGGCTAACGTGTATTCCTAAGTATGCGCCTTTATTTTGCTTTAAATTTCACTGGGGTCGAATAGATGGGTATGAATAATATTCTATTAGTGTCAATTGTTGTCGTGCAGGCATTTTCATCGACATCGTTGATAGCGGCAGAAAAATGCAACATGAATAATATCGTTACTCACGGTGATAAAAAAGTAGAGATTTACTCATCATCACATAAGGTGAAATCATTATATTACGCTACGGATATGGCGGTGAATACGGATGGAACAGCTCGCTCTTATCATCCGCAAGATCCGTGGGCAACGAAAGGCCTAGCCTTTAATAATATGGGAAATGCCATAACTAATATTTATGACGAAAAAGGAAAGTTGGCGAATTGCGGAGAAAGAAAGGGGGCGTGCTACAAAAAAATAATCAATACTTTCGAAAAGGCGCGGGACTCTGGATACAATCCTGTAGGCTATCCGAGGGTCGAAACAGACCAGATCATACCGTGGAAGTATGATAACGCCTTGCGAAGAATGGTGCCCTGCACAATTCTTAGTGGTCCGTTCAAGGGCTATTTTGTATCTCAGACGTCTATTCACGTCGACACGAGCAGGCCTGAATGCGATCAAAATCGCTATCTTGACAGCCGTGAATTCAAAGCAGTCGTTTTGCCCAAAAATGTCGATTGGCGTTCTGGGGGCATACGAACTGATGACGGAGATATTGTTGTCGTTAGAGACGCAGAATCTGGTCGCATAGCTTATGCGATCAATGGCGATCGCGGCCCCGCTAAGGCCATTGGAGAAGGTACGATTGCGCTTACGTCTTATCTCAGCGGTAAAACCATAAAAAACGATTCAACATATGAAGAAATCAAGAAACTGCATCGTAAGCGAGTGCAGTACGTCACTTTTCCTGCCGATGATATTCGCAAGAAAAAAGCTACGGGTATTTTCACGCAGGCTGATATCGACCAAGAAGGTGAAAAGCTATTCGAAGCATGGGGTGGACAAGAGCGGCTTAAGGCGTGTGAATCGCTGCCTTGAAAAATTAAGATATTACATTTCTATGGGCGTCTATGCGGCTTAGCATTGTGTGTTTCAAAGCCGCCTGCAATTATGAGTATGGACAGAGTATTGAGCGCGAAAACCTGTTCGCCCTCAATACTCAATACTCAATACTCAATTCAGATCAATGCTCTTCGTACTGGCTGAAGCTCGGGTCGGCCAGATCCGCGAAGCGGGTGAATTCGGACTGGAAGGCGAGTTTCACCGTGCCGGTGGGTCCATGACGCTGTTTGGCGATGATGACGTCGGCGGTGCCTTTCACCTTGTCGAACAGGGCCTCCCACTCGGCATATTTCGGATCGGAAATATCGCGCGGCTCCATGTTCTTGACGTAATACTCCTCACGGAACACGAACAGCACCACGTCGGCGTCCTGCTCGATCGAGCCCGATTCACGCAGGTCGGAAAGCTGCGGGCGCTTGTCTTCACGGCTTTCCACCGCACGAGAGAGCTGTGAAAGCGCGATGATGGGAACGTTGAGTTCCTTGCCGAGCGCCTTAAGGCCCGTGGTGATCTGGGTGATTTCCTGCACGCGGTTCTCACCGCTCTTGCCGGCGCCGGTCATCAGCTGAATATAGTCGACCACCAAGACGTCAAGACCACGCTGGCGCTTCAGTCGACGGGCACGGGCGGAAAGCTGGGCGATGGAGATACCACCGGTCTGGTCGATGTAAAGCGGCACCTTCTGCATCATCTGGGAGCAGGCGACGAGCTTCTCGAAATCGGCCTCGGTAATGTCACCGCGGCGGATTTTCGAGGAAGACACTTCCGTCTGCTCTGAAATGATACGGGTTGCCAGCTGTTCGGACGACATTTCGAGCGAGTAGAAGCCGACGACGCCGCCGTTTTTCGCCTTGAACGAACCATCAGGCTGTACTTCCTGATCGTAGGTGGCCGCGATGTTATAGGCGATGTTGGTGGCAAGCGAGGTCTTGCCCATACCCGGACGACCGGCAAGTACGATAAGGTCTGAACGCTGCAGGCCGCCCATGCGGGCGTCGAGCGAGTGGATGCCGGTGGAAATGCCGGAAAGATTGCCATCACGCTCGAAGGCGGCGCCCGCCATGTCGATCGCCAGCGCCACGGCATCGTTGAACGACTGGAAGCCGCCATCGTAGCGACCGGTTTCCGCCAGTTCGAACAGGCGGCGCTCGGTGTCTTCGATCTGCGCCTGCGGCGGCATGTCCAGCGGCGCATCATAGGCGATGTTGACGACATCCTCGCCGATCTGGATCAGCGCGCGGCGCAGCGCCAGATCGTAGATCGCCCGGCCGTAATCTTCCGCATTGATGATCGAAACGGCTTCTGCCGCCAGACGCGCCAGATATTGCGCCACCGTCAGGTCGCCGACCTTGTCGTCTGCGGGCAGGAAGGTCTTGATGGTCACCGGATTGGCAGTCTTGCCCATGCGGATGATGTCGCCCGCCACTTCGAAAATCTTACGGTGCAGCGGTTCGTAAAGATGCACGGGCTTCAAGAAGTCCGACACGCGGTAATAGGCGTCGTTGTTAACGAGGATGGCGCCCAGCAGCGCCTGTTCGGCCTCGATGTTGTTCGGCGCCTCGCGGTAATGCGGTTCCGCCGGTTGCGCGGGGGTGATCTTTCTCACAGCGTCGTTCATGGTTTGCACGATCTCCCTTTGCCTTGCCACTACACTTCGGGTTTGGCTTCCTTGGCCATGGCAGTCAATGATATTGTTGCAACACTCTATGGCAGCCTGACGTCCTGTCTGCGAAGCTGGATCACATCTTCAGTTGTCCCCAGCAATCCACAGGCGGGGTGGGGACAAGGGGCGGGAAATTCCCGGCAACGTGATTCGCTGCCATGAGTTTATCGCATGGCAGACCCGACGTGAAAGAAACTTGAAAATCGGCAGGCTTCCAAATAAATAGGCAGAAAATAAGTAGTGTGCTAATTATAAGGCTTGCTGACATGTCCCGCGAAACCGACAAGGAACAGCTTCTGGACGAGGTGTCCGCCTTCACCCGCAAGCTGCGCGCATTTTTTGACGCGCGGGTAGGGGAAAGCGGCCTGACTTTGGCGCGTGCGCGTGCGCTTTTCGCGCTGTCGCGACGTGGGCCGCTGACCCAGACGGAGCTTGCCGAGGAAATGGAAATCGAAACGCCGACGCTGGTGCGCGTGCTGGACGGCATGGAGAAACAGAACCTCATCGAGCGCCGCTCCGACGAAACCGACCGCCGTGCCAAACGCATCCATATGACGGAGGAGGGCGAGAAAACCTCCGAAACGGTGCAGGCGGTGGCAAAATCGCTCCGTTCTGAAATCGCCGCCGATGTTTCCTCGCAGGATCTGGCGATGGCGCTGGATGTCATGCGCAGGCTTTCGGCCAATCTGCAAAATCTGGCAAGCGGGAGGGCGCAATCGTGAGTACCGTGGTGCCGCAAACGGCAGACGAGACCGCCTCTGAAAATGCCGACGTGACGGTAAAGCCCGCGAGCGCGCCGGAATCTGCTGCTGCTGCCGCCGCGCCGCAACCGGTGGAGCGGCCAGTGTGGCTGCGGCTGTGTTTCATCTTTGCGGGCCTGGCGTTCTTCATCACCCAAGGATTGGGCATGAACCTCGTCATGGCCAATCTATATCAGTTGCAGGGCGAATTTTCCGCCACGGTGGCCGAGGTTGCCTGGCTTTCCGCCGCCTATATGGCCCCCTATGCCACGTTTTCCATCGCGCTGTTCAAGGTGCGAACGCAATATGGCCTGCGGCCCTTTGCCGAACTTTCGATCATCGTCTTCGTCGTCGCCTCCTGCCTCAACCTGTTCGTGACAGATTTGCATTCGGCGATCGTCATCCGCTTCCTCAGCGGCATGGCGGCGGCACCTCTTTCTTCGCTCGGCTTTCTCTACATTCTGGAGGCCTTTCCGCCGGCACGGAAATTCTCGCTGGGCTTCAGCATCGCGCTCACCGGAACCTTGCTTTCTGCACCGCTCGCGCGCATCGTCTCGCCTTCCTTGCTGCAAATAGGCGGCTGGAATGCCCTTTACACGATGGAAATGGGCTTCGCGCTGATCTCGCTCGCCTTGATCTACCTGTTGAAAGTCACGCCGCCTCCGCGGGCGAAAGTCATCGAGCGCACGGATATTCTGAGCTACCTTCTGTTTGCGGGTGGCCTCGGCTGTCTTGCGGTCATGCTCACGCTTGGCCGGTTTTACTGGTGGTTCGAAACATGGTGGCTGGGCGTGCTTCTGGCCACGTCGATCACGCTTCTCACGCTGATGGTCGTCATCGAGTTGCCGCGCAAGAACCCGCTGCTTGACCTGCGCTGGATTTTTTCGAAAACCAACCTGCATGTCATAGCGGTACTGCTCATCTACCGTGCAGTTTCCTCCGAGCAATCCTCGACGGCGGTGAGTTTCTACCAGCAGCTTGGCCTTTTGAACGACCAGACGATCACGCTTTATGCTCTGGTGCTTTTGGCGACGGTTCTCGGCGGTGCGGCCTGTGCCTGGCTGATGCTGACGAAATATGTCGATACCGCTCATGTGATTGCGCTTACCCTGATTGCGGCCGGCGCTTTTCTGGACAGCCAGTCCAACAATCTGACGCGGCCAGCGCAGATGTATCTGAGCCAGATGATGATCGCCTTCGGTGCGGCCATGTTCCTGCCGCCCGTTATGGCAAAGGGGTTCGCTGCCGCACTTGCGCGCGGAGCGCCCTATCTGGTGAATTTCATCACCATCTTCCTGTTCACCCAGATCACCGGATCGATGTTGATGACCGGGCTGCTCGGCAGTTTCGTGACGCTGCGCGAAAAATTCCATTCCAATATTCTGGTGGAGAATATCCTGCTCACCAACCCATTGGTCGCCCAGCGCGTGTCGCAGCTTTCCGGCGCCTACAGCCACGTCATCACCGATCCGGCGCTGCTGAAGGCCGAGGGGCTTTCCCTCCTTGGCCAGCAGGTTACCAGGGAAGCCTATGTGCTCGCCTATAACGATACGTTCCTGTTGATTTCCACCGTTGCGGCGCTGGCGCTCATGGCGCTTTTGCTCCACCTTGCATGGCTGCGCATCCGTCCCCGCTTTTTCCGGGACAATGTCGATGCCGCGCCGGCGCCACAGTCTTGAACCTCCAAGAGTGATAATATGCTGAAGAAGATTTTTACCCCCGTTTCCATTCTCGTTCTGCTCGGTGGCCTCGCCGGCGTCGCGCTGGTGCTCTATGCATGGCGCCTGCCGCCATTCCTTTCCACCGTCGAAATGACCGACAACGCCTTCGTGCGTGGTTACGTGACGACGATGAGCCCGCAGGTGAGCGGTTATGTCGTGGATGTGCCGGTGAAGGACTATCAGGAGGTCAAACAGGGCACATTGCTGGCGAAGATAGACGACCGCATCTACCGCCAGAAGCAGGCGCAGGCGGGAGCCGCGCTGGATACGCAAAAAGCGGCACTGGACAATTCCCGCCAGCAGGAAAACGCCGCCAACGCCAATATCCGTTCCAGCGAGGCGGCTGTCGACAGCGCGCAGGCATCTCTGAAACAGGCGCAACTGGCATCAGACCGTCAGGACAACCTCATCAAAAGCGGTGCCGGCACCTCCAGCCTGCAGGAAGAGGCGCATGCTGCGCTTGAAAAGGCGAGGGCATCGCTCTCGCAGGCGAAAGCGGCACTTGAGGTCTCGCGGCAGGATTTGCAGACGATCATCGTTAACCGCAGTTCCCTGCAGGCCGCTGTCGCCAATGCCGAGGCTGCGGTCGAACTCGCCAGGATCGATCTCGACAATACCGAAATTCACGCGCCGGTGGACGGCAGGCTCGGCGAAATCGGCGTGCGCACCGGTCAGTATGTGACAGCCGGAACGCAGTTGATGGCGGTTGTGCCGCACGATGTCTGGGTCATCGCCAATTTCAAGGAAACCCAGCTCGCGGGCATGCAGGTCGGCCAGCCGGTGACGATCTCGGTGGATGCCCTGCATCGCCGCAAGCTCAACGGCCGCGTCGAGCGGTTCTCGCCCGCAACGGGATCGGAATTCGCTGTCATCAAGCCCGACAATGCCACCGGCAATTTCGTGAAGATCGCCCAGCGTCTCGGCGTGCGCATCGCGATCGACGCCGATCAGCCGCTGGCAGCGGATCTGTCGCCGGGCATGTCGGTGGTCGTGCATGTGGACAAGAGCGTGGCGCCGGAGGGGGCGGAGACGGCTGCGAGGTAGTCTGGCGCTGAGTTTGCCGAGAGGCACCCCCTCTGTCCTGCCGGACATCTCCCCCACAAGGGTGGAGATCGAATTGTGGCTTGCGCTCGACAACCTCAACGTTGCGGCTATTAGCGATGTGGGATCGCCCTGCTGATCTCCCTCCTTGTGGGGGAGATGCCCGGCAGGGCAGAGGGGGTAACCTCTCCGCACACTTCACGCCACCGTCAAAAACCAAAAAACCCCGGATGTCGCCATCCGGGGTTTTCCTTATGACCACAAGGCCAAAATCTTATTCGTCGTCGTCGTTGCCGTCAGCTTCCGGATCGAAGAAGTCTTCCGGACGCAGGGCGTCTTCGTCAACGCCGTAGATGGCGTCGGCGGAGGTGAGGCTTTCGCCCTTGGACTGACGCTCGGCTTCTTCGGCAGAACGGGCAACGTTCAGCTCGACCTGAAGCTCGACTTCGGCGTGCAGGTGCAGGGTAACGTTGTGCAGGCCGATGGTCTTGATCGGCGTGTTCAGTTCAACCTGGTTGCGGCCGATGTTGAAGCCTTCGGCGCCGAGGATTTCAACGACGTCGCGAGCAGCAACAGAACCGTAAAGCTGACCGGTTTCGCCAGCCGAGCGAACGACGATGAAGGACTTGCCTTCGAGTGCTTCGGCAACCTTCTGGGCTTCCGACTTGCGCTCGAGGTTACGGGCTTCAAGCGTTGCGCGCTCGGTTTCGAAACGGGTCTTGTTGGCGGCGTTGGCGCGCAGCGCCTTGCCCTGCGGCAGCAGGAAGTTACGTGCGTAACCGTCGCGAACCTTTACGGTTTCGCCCATCTGGCCGAGCTTGTTGATGCGTTCGAGAAGAATAACGTCCATCTTCTTGATCCTTTCTATGTGTTGGTTTCGTTCGTATTGTCAGTTTTCCGCGTTGGGGTGAGGGAGATCGTGCTGCGCACGTCGCTCAATCCCAAAACGAGAATGATAAGCAGCGGGAAGACAAAGACCGCCGAGAGATAGGCGAGGATGAGAACCGGCAGACGCCAGTCCTTTCCACGCGCGCGTTTGTGCAGCGAGGCGTAACCTGCCATCAGGAAGCCCGCGCCGAAGGTGCCGCAGACGACTGCGCCGACCATCGCGGCGACGCCACCGAAGAACATGGCGACGATGCCGCAGAGAAAAACGAAGATGGCGTTGCGGTGCATGCGCAGTGCGGAAGGAATGTCCTCGCGTGGGCGAAGACCCTTGCCGAAGGAACCGACCAGCCGGGCCGCGAAATAATACGCCGCAAACAAAAGGATGACCCACAGGCCGCCCTGAACGATCGGCAGCATCAGAACCAGCAGCGACTTCGTCTGCGCCAGTGCCTCGACATTGGGTTCGAACAGCGGTTCGCGGCTCTGCACTGAGGTCATCATCAGATCGACCATGCGCGCGACGAGATCGGGACCGTAACCGATCATCCAGCCGAGAATGACGACGGCAACCGAAACCAGAAGGCAGAGATGCAGGACGATGCCGGACAGCGGATACCAGGCAAGCAGGTCATCCGGGCCGCCGAGTTCCGAGGCCGGGCGCGCCAGATTGGCAAGATGCGAAAGCCAGCCCGCCGGGATCAGCGTGAAGATCGCAATGGTCAGCGAGAAAAGCGGCGATATGACGAGCGCGCCGATGATAGCCGTGGTGATGATCGCAACGACGGCTGCGCGGTTGCCCCAGCCCATGCCGGCGATGAAGATGGGCATGGCGGAACCGGCGTAAAGCAGGAAGGAAAAGGACGACTGTGCCGTTGCGCCAAGCGTTAGAAACGCGGCGCATATGCCGGCGAGAACGCCGGTGATCAGCACTGTCTGGTTCAACTTTTGCACTTCGCTGTCCTGCTGGAAACTTGAGCAGTTAGAGGACCGTTCCAATCAGGATCGTCGTCCCCAACATGGGTTTTATGGTATCGATCCGCGCCCAACGCGGAGGGATTTGAACTCGCAACCTACTGATTAAAAGTCAGTTGCATCGTGGAAGACGAGGCCGCGCCAAAGCGCGGCCTCGTTTCAAATCATTACGCTACGACGTAAGGCAGCAGGCCGAGGAAACGGGCGCGCTTGATCGCCTGGGCGAGTTCGCGCTGCTTCTTCTGGGAAACGGCCGTGATGCGGGAAGGAACGATCTTGCCGCGCTCGGAAATGTAGCGCTGCAGGAGACGAACGTCCTTGTAGTCGATCTTTGGAGCGTTTGCGCCGGAGAAGGGGCACGTCTTGCGACGGCGGTGGAACGGGCGGCGTGCCTGGGAAGAGGATGTATCAGCCATTGGTCAATTCTCCTTATGCACGGTCTTCGCGCGGACGGCGCGGACGGTCTTCGCGGTCGCCGAAGCCACCTTCGCGCGGTGCGCGGGGACCACGATCTTCACGCGGGCCACGATCCGGACGGTCGCCATCGCGGCGCGGACGGTCGTCACGGTCGCGCTTCTGCATCATCGCGGACGGGCCTTCTTCGTGGGCTTCGACGGCGATGGTCATGTAGCGAAGAACGTCTTCGTTGATGCGCATCTGGCGCTCGATTTCGTGGATCGCAGGCGCCGGAGCGTCGATGTCCATGAGAGCGTAGTGAGCCTTGCGGTTCTTCTTGATGCGATAGGTGAGGGACTTCAGACCCCAGTTCTCGACGCGTCCGACTTTACCGCCGAACGATTCGATAACGCCCTTGTACTGCTCGACAAGTGCGTCGACCTGCTGGGCAGAAATATCCTGCCGGGCAAGGAAGATGTGTTCGTAAAGAGCCATTTAAGCTTTGCCTTTCTTGCGTTTCGTCCTTCACCCGGCAACGGCGCTAAGCCTCAACGACTGCTCCTGGTTAGGCTGCGAAGCCTTAAAGCAAGAAAAGCGTTGTTCGAGACGGTCGAGAGCGGAGACACGGGAGGCCGGAAAAACCTTATGGTTCCTGCTGTTTCGTTACCGAAACCAGCCCTCCGTTCAGCCACCAGCCAATTGGACCGGGTGTTGTGAACAGCGCGCTTATACCCATTTTTGCCCGGAATGCAAGGACCGGAGGCGAAAAAGCGCGCTGCGCTGTCGTCAGATCGGCATCGGATATTGCCGATGGATCGCCGCAATACCCTTCAGCACCTCTTCCGATAGCGCCACATCGGCTGCTGCGATATCCACCTTCAGCTGCTCCATGGTCGTTGCGCCGATGATGGCGGAGGCCATGAAGGGGCGTGTCAGGCAGAAGGCGATGGCGAGCTGTGCCGGATCGAGGCCGTGTTGTGCGGCTAGCTCAAGATAGGCCTTGACCGGCGCTTCCTGATGCGGCTGCAGGCGACCGCCGAGGTCCTTGTTGATGGTGCCGCGCGAGCCCGCAGGGCGTGCGCCGTTCTGATACTTGCCCGTGAGCAGCCCTGCCGCCAGCGGCGAGTAGGCCAGCAGGCCGACATCTTCGTGATGCGCGACTTCCGCCATGTCGAGATCGAAGCTGCGATAGAGCAGGTTATATTCGTTCTGGATGGTTGCGACGCGCGGCAGGCCACGGGCCTCGGCAATATCGATATATTTCTGTGTACCCCAGGCGCTTTCGTTGGAAAGGCCGATAGCGCGGATCTTGCCGGCCTTTACCAGCTCGCCGAGCGTGTCGAGCTTTTCGGTTATCTCGGCAAGCGTGCGCTCCTTTTCCTGACCGGAAGCATCAAAGCTCCAGGCGCCGCGGAAGTGATAGGTGCCGCGGTTCGGCCAGTGGATCTGATAGAGGTCGATGTAATCCGTCTTCAGGCGCGTGAGGCTGGTATCTACTGCCTCGCGGATGGCGCTCGCATCAATATCGCGCCCGCCGCGAATATAGTCACGCCCGGAACCGGCGACCTTGGTGGCGAGCACGACCTGGTCACGCTTGCCGGTCTTTTCGAACCATGTGCCGATATAGTCTTCCGTCCGTCCCTGCGTTTCGGCGGAAACGGGGGTGGTGGGGTAAAGCTCGGCAGTATCGAAGAAATTGACGCCGTTCTCCAGCGCGTAATCCATCTGCGCATGCGCTTCGGCTTCAGTGTTCTGCGTGCCCCACGTCATTGTGCCAAGGCAAATTTCGGACACGGAAATGCCCGTGCGGCCCAATAGTCTCTGTTTCATGGAAATGTCCCGGTGCTTGGCCAGATATTTGAAAGGTGGCATGAAAGTAATGGGGAATTGCCGCAGTGCAAGAAAAAATATGATGAAAAGAAAGGGGAAAATAGATCGGCAAAACCGCGTCGATGGGGTGCCGAAGGGCTTCAAGCCTTGACTCCGCAGGCCGGAATGTGAATGGAAGTCGAAAAGAATAAAGGCAAGGCCAGACAAGAAGGACCACATCCCATGGGTATTGCATTCACATTTCCCGGTCAGGGAAGCCAAGCCATCGGCATGGGCAAGGAACTCGCCGATACCTATCCGGAAGCACGGGCTGTGTTCCAGGAGGTCGATGACGCGCTCGGCCAGAAGCTTTCCGACATCATGTGGAATGGCCCGGAAGAAACGCTGACGCTGACGGCCAATGCCCAGCCGGCGCTCATGGCGGTGTCCATGGCGGTCATGCGGGTTCTGGAAGCGCGGGGTCTGAAGCTCTCCGACGCCGTTTCTTATGTCGCTGGCCATTCGCTCGGTGAATATTCCGCGCTCTGTGCTGCCGGCACCTTCTCGATTGCCGATACCGCACGGCTTCTCCGCATCCGCGGCAATGCCATGCAGGCTGCCGTGCCGGTGGGCGAGGGCGCGATGGCAGCGATCATCGGGCTGGAGCACGATGCTGTTTCGGCAATCTGTGAAGAGGCTTCCATTCTCGGCGTCTGCCAGATCGCCAACGACAATGGCGGCGGCCAGCTGGTCATTTCCGGCGGCAAGGCGGCTGTCGAGAAGGCGGCTGCGATCGCTTCCGAAAAGGGCGCCAAGCGCGCCATCATGCTGCCTGTTTCCGCGCCCTTCCACTCAGCGCTGATGGCGCCGGCGGCGGAAGCCATGCGCGAGGCGCTGGCGGCTGTCGAAAAGAATAATCCGGTCGTGCCTGTTATCGCCAATGTGCGTGCCGCCCCGGTTTCCGACGCCAATGAGATCGCCGCTTTGCTGGTCGAGCAGGTGACGGGCCAGGTGCGCTGGCGCGAGACGGTGGAATGGTTCGCCGCCAACAATATAACGCAGCTTTACGAGATCGGCTCCGGCAAGGTGCTGACGGGTCTTGCCCGTCGCATCGACAAGACGGTGAACGGCGTTGCCGTCAACGGCGCTGCCGATATCGACCAGCTTCTCGCCACTCTTATCGGCTGAGACGGGCTTCGCCCCGCATCGGCTTTTTGTTTTACGGTAATTCCCGATGCGATTTCGCTAAAAGGCTTTTGCGGAATTGCTCTAAAGAAGGAACGGAACATGTTTGATCTGACAGGCCGCAAGGCTCTCGTAACCGGCGCGACCGGCGGCATTGGCGAGGAAATCGCCCGCCTTCTGCACAGCCAGGGCGCAACCGTCGGCCTGCACGGCACGCGCGTTGAAAAGCTCGAAGCCCTGGCGGCGGAACTTGGCGACCGCGTCAAGATTTTCCCGGCCAACCTTGCCGATCGTGCCGAGGTCAAGGCGCTGGGCGAAAAGGCCGAGGCCGAGCTGGAAGGCGTCGACATTCTTGTCAACAATGCCGGGATTACCAAGGACGGCCTGTTCGTGCGCATGAGCGACGAGGACTGGGACAACGTCATCGAGGTGAACCTGACCGCGATGTTCCGTCTGACGCGTGAACTGACGCATCCGATGATGCGCCGCCGTTTCGGCCGCATCATCAACATCACCTCCATCGTCGGCGTCACCGGCAATCCCGGCCAGGCGAACTATTGCGCCTCCAAGGCCGGCATGATCGGTTTTTCGAAGTCGCTGGCACAGGAAATCGCCACCCGCAACGTCACCGTCAACTGCGTGGCGCCCGGCTTCATCGAAAGCGCGATGACCGGCAAGCTGAACGACAAGCAGAAAGACGCCATCATGGGTGCCATTCCCATGAAGCGCATGGGAACGGGCGCCGAAGTCGCTTCGGCCGTACTTTATCTGGCTTCCAATGAAGCTGCCTACATGACCGGCCAGACCTTGCACGTCAATGGCGGCATGGCGATGATCTGACGCCACCTGAAAGGCGTCTTGAAACGATTGCGGCGCTGTTTCTGCACCTTGTTTGGTGTCGGGCGCCGCAAGACCCTCCATGCCGGTTTCCGGCGAAATTGCCTGTCATACGTTGTGCTTAGCGCGTTTTCAGGCTTTTCGACCGGTTGAAACCGTGTTAATCGGGCCAAGACTGTGAACAGTCGTCCCGGAGAGACAGGAAGCCGTTGCGATTTTGCGCGACGATGTCTAGCTTGGACCGGGTTGAACGGGTTTGCCAGCAGTGCCGGATTTGAACGGCGCATGAGGGCTTCTAACAGGGCAGGGTGCCGTAAGGCATTCCCTTCAAAATAAAGGTCGAGGAAACCGACATGAGCGATATCGCAGAACGCGTAAAGAAAATTGTAATTGATCATCTGGGCGTCGACGCCGACAAAGTTGTTGAAGGCGCAAGCTTCATTGACGATCTGGGCGCTGATTCGCTCGATACCGTTGAACTGGTCATGGCTTTCGAAGAAGAATTCGGCGTCGAGATCCCAGACGACGCAGCTGACTCGATCCTGACTGTTGGCGACGCTGTCAAGTTCATCGAGAAGGCCCAGGCCTGATCGACCTGTATTGGGGAGGTGTAACAACCTCCCGTCTTGGCCCGGCTTGTCCGGGCCAATATTTTATCGTGAAACAGAACGCGCCCGAAAGACGTGCGTCCTGACGAATGCATAAGTTTCCGAACCGGCTCCGGCCTGCGGAAGATTATGCGGACATTCAAAATGGCGCAGCGCCTGTTCCCGCCATTCCATGGTGTGTGGCGTTGCAAAAAGACCGATGATTTGGATAAGGGCGGAGCGTTGGCGATGAGGCGTGTCGTTATCACCGGTACCGGCATGGTATCTCCTCTTGGATGCGGAACGGAAATCACCTGGGAACGGCTGCTTGCCGGCCAGAACGGTGCCCGTCTCGTGACTGAGTTCGAAGTCGAAGACTTGCCCGCAAAGATTGCCTGTCGCATTCCCGTCGGCGATGGCTCCAACGGCACGTTCAATGCCGACGACTGGATGGAACTCAAAGAGCAGCGCAAGATCGATCCGTTCATCCTTTTCGGTGTGGCCGCTGCCGACATGGCGCTTGCGGACGCCGGCTGGCATCCCGAAACGGACGAAGACCAGATCGCCACGGGCGTTCTGATCGGCTCCGGCATCGGCGGTCTGGAAGGTATTGTCGAGGCGGGTTATACGCTGCGCGACAAGGGCCCCCGCCGCATTTCTCCATTTTTCATTCCCGGCCGTCTGATCAATCTGGTTTCCGGCCACGTTTCCATCCGTCACAAGCTGCGCGGTCCGAACCACGCCGTAGTGACGGCTTGCTCGACCGGTGCGCATGCCATCGGCGATGCTGCCAGGATGATTGCGTTCGGCGATGCCGAGGTCATGGTCGCAGGTGGTGCCGAATCGCCGGTCTGCCGCATCGCGCTTGCCGGCTTTGCCGCCTGCAAGGCGCTTTCCACCCAGCATAATGACGATCCGCAGAAGGCATCGCGTCCCTATGACCGCGACCGTGACGGTTTCGTCATGGGCGAAGGTGCCGGCATCGTCGTTCTGGAAGAGCTGGAACATGCCAAGGCCCGCGGCGCAAAGATTTATGCCGAAGTCGTCGGTTACGGCCTTTCCGGTGATGCCTATCACATCACCGCACCGTCTGAAGATGGCGATGGCGCCTACCGCTGCATGGCAATGGCGCTGAAGCGCGCCGGCCTCACGCCTGACGATATCGACTACATCAACGCCCACGGCACCTCCACCATGGCCGATACGATCGAGCTTGGTGCGGTCGAGCGGCTGGTTGGTGACGCGGCGTCGAAGATTTCCATGTCTTCCACAAAGTCGGCCACCGGCCATCTTCTCGGAGCAGCTGGCGCTATCGAGGCGATTTTCGCCACGCTTGCGATCCGCGACAACATCGTTCCGCCGACGCTGAACCTCGACAATCCCGACGTGGAGACGAAGATCGATCTGGTGCCGCACAAGTCGCGCAAGAGGCAGGTCAACGTCGCCTTGTCGAACTCCTTCGGGTTTGGCGGCACCAACGCCTCCCTCGTACTGCGTCGCTACGAAGCATAAATCACGACGAAAACCCGGCGCCGCAAACCGCCTAAAGCGGTGCGGCTCCCTCCCGCCGGGTGCCTGAGAGCGCTCTTCTTTGAAGAACGCATTGCGGCTTGCGAAAGCCATTTCGATTTTCGCGCCGATATTGTAGTCGTTTACGGAAGACGGTTTGCCGGTTTCGGAATGATTTCCTGCTGCGGGTGAATTTCCCGCCGCAGATGGCTTTCCTTGACCGGCTTTGCCGGAAACGACGATTCGTGAAGGAGGACAATGAGGTCTTCACGATGTCTCTATGTGGTGCAGGAAGGCATTCCGAACCTGTTTTTGCCGCATTACCTGCGCAAAAAGCGCTGACAACGCCGAACTGAAAAGGACCGACGGTGAGCGACACGAACCAGAACAGCCAGGGACCATACGGACGAGACGGCGCGGGTGAGGGCAATCGCGGCCCGATCATCCCGAAATCCCCGACCGAAGCGCTTCGGCCGGAAAAAGTGCCGGCTCCACCGAAGCGCTCCCGCAAGGCCCATGGCCAGCTGGTGATCTTCCTGAATTTTCTGATGACGCTTGCGGTTGCCGTCTGTGTGCTTGCTGTCGCAGCCTTCTATTACATGATCAATGCGTTCCAGGAGCCCGGTCCGCTTCAGACGAACACACATTTCACGGTGCGCAACGGCGCAGGCCTCATCGAGATCGCCAATAATCTCGAGCGCAATGACGTCGTATCCAATGCCCGTGTCTTCCGCCTGATGACGGGCAGCTACCTGCAAAAGGACCAGACGCTGAAGGCGGGCGAATACGAAATCAAGGCCGGCGCATCGATGAAGGATATCATGATGCTCTTGGAGTCGGGCAAATCGATCCTTTATTCCGTATCGTTGCCGGAAGGTCTGACCGTCAAGCAGATGTTCGCGCGGCTTGCCGCCGACGAGGTGCTGGATGGCGAATTGCCCGCCACCCTGCCGCCGGAAGGCAGCCTTCGCCCCGATACCTATCGCTTTACCCGTGGTACGAAGCGTGAGGAAATCATCAACCAGATGAGCGCGGCGCAGGAGAAGCTGATCGACATGATCTGGGAACGTCGTGACCCCGATCTGCCGATCAAGACGGTCGAAGAATTCGTGACGCTCGCCTCGATCGTGGAGAAGGAAACCGGCAAGGACGACGAGCGCGCCCATGTCGCTTCGGTGTTCTACAACCGGCTGAAGAAGGGCATGCGCCTGCAATCCGACCCGACGATCATCTACGGTCTCTTCGGCGGCGACGGCAAACCGTCCGACCGTCCGATCTACCAGTCGGACCTGCAAAAGCAGACGCCGTTTAACACCTATGTCATCAAAGGCCTGCCACCGTCTCCCATCGCCAATCCGGGCCGGGCCGCACTCGAGGCGGTTGCCAACCCGTGGCGCACCGATGACATCTACTTTGTTGCCGATGGCACCGGCGGCCATGTGTTTGCAAAGACGCTGGACGAACATAACGCCAATGTGCGCCGCTGGCGCAAGATTGAGGCCGAAAAAGCGGCTTCTGGCGCCAATCCCGATGTTGTCGTGGATGGTCAGCCCGGCGGCACCGAGGCGGAAAAACCGGCCAATAACTGATAGTTCTGACCGGGCTTTGTCATCGCGAGGCCCGGTTTTTTGCACGGCATGATGGGGGCTTTCTGAATATGACATTGCAATCGATGACCGGGTTCGCGCGCAGCGAAGGAACCTCCGGCCGTTACCGCTGGGCGTGGGAATT
Organism: Rhizobium sp. Root491; assembly: GCF_001427205.1. Taxonomy (NCBI): domain Bacteria; kingdom Pseudomonadati; phylum Pseudomonadota; class Alphaproteobacteria; order Hyphomicrobiales; family Rhizobiaceae; genus Rhizobium; species Rhizobium sp. Root491. The sequence continues at coordinate 386,802 of NZ_LMFF01000001.1, read as the reverse complement.
GCGCTCGGTGAACGGCAAGGGGCTCGATGTGCGCCTGCGCCTGCCAAACGGTCTGGAAGCGCTGGAAACGGGCCTACGGGAAATCGCGGCACAGCATCTTTCCCGTGGCAATATTCAGGCGGGATTGACGCTGGCGATTGCGGAAAACCGGCTGGAGGCGGTGATCAACCGCGATGCTCTTGCCGCAGTTCTCGCTCTCAAGGAAGAACTGGGCGACGTCGTCGACGACAAGCCGCTGAGCTTCGATACGCTACTGTCGCTGCGCGGGCTCGTCGATTTTCGCGAGGCGGAAGATGATGCCGAGGCGCAGGCCGCGCGCAACGCCGACGTGCTTGCGGGCTTTGCCGCCGCCGTTGAGAAGCTGAAGGACATGCGCGAGCGGGAAGGGGCGTCCCTGTTTGTCATCCTTTCCGGGCAGATCGACAGGATCGAGCAACTCGTGAACCTCATCGAAAACGATCCTTCCCGCCAGCCGGAACAGATCGCTGCAAGGCTTGCCCAGCAGATTGCCCTTATTGGCGATGGCATGCACGGGCTCGATCGCGACCGTCTGCACGCCGAGGCCGCACTGATCGCTACCAAGGCGGATCTGCGCGAAGAGGTCGACCGGCTACACGCACATGTCCAGGCATCGCGCGAACTTTTGGCTCATGGCGGGCCAGTTGGCCGCAAGCTCGATTTTCTTGCACAGGAATTTAACCGCGAGTCGAATACAATCTGTTCCAAATCGAACGCCAGTGCGGTAACCGCAGCAGGCATAGAGCTGAAAGTGGTTATCGACCAGTTCCGCGAGCAGGTCCAAAATCTGGAGTAGACCCATGGTTCCGGTGAACAATTCCCCTGTTACGATTGCCCGCAGAGGGCTGATGCTGGTGATTTCATCGCCATCGGGCGCTGGTAAATCCACGATAGCGCGCAACCTGCTCGACAAGGACAAGAACATCAGCCTGTCCGTCAGCGTGACGACGCGCCCGCGCCGCCAGAGCGAGATTGAAGGCATCCACTACCACTTCATCTCCAAGCGCGACTTCGAGCGGCTGCGTGACAGCGATGAGCTTCTGGAATGGGCCGAGGTTCACGGCAATTTTTACGGCACGCCGCGCGAGCCGGTGGAAGTGGCGATGGCGGCCGGACGCGACATGCTGTTCGACATCGACTGGCAGGGCGCCGAACAGCTTCAGGACAAGATGAAGGCCGACGTCGTGTCGATCTTCATCCTGCCGCCAACCATGACCGAGCTGCAATCGCGCCTGCACCGCCGCGCCGAAGACACCGAAGCGGTGATCCAGACCCGGCTTCTCAATTCCCGCGCCGAGATCGAGCACTGGCGCGATTACGACTACGTCATCCTCAATGACGACCTGCAGGCGGCCTTCGAGGCCGTAGAAGCGATAGTCAAGGCCGAACGTGTGCGCCGCGACCGCCGCCACGGCATGTTCGATTTCGTGCGCGGACTGCTTGCGGAAGAACCGCAGCTCTGATTTGGCAGTTAAAGCGGCTTGTTATCTCTAATGCTGACGTAGCCATTGCCGGGACAGGCGCTCGTCTGCCGCGTCTGCTGCCCAGCCGTGGCCTGTGTCGAGTTTCTCCAGTACCACATCCGCGCCCGCAGTCGAAAATTGATCGGCCAAATGGGGCGCATCATCGCGATGCCGCCGCTCATCATGTGCACCTGCCAGCAGGAGCGCAGGATATCCGGTGAGCTTCGGAAAATGCTCGTTATTGCGGGGGGATAGTGGCCGAAGCAGAATGGCACCCCTCGACAGATGACGATTCTGGCAGATTGTTTCAGCCGCGATGATCGCACCGTTTGAATATCCCGCGAGAAAGGGTCTTTGCCCCGTCTGCTGATATACGAATTCGATAAACCGGCAAAGTCCGGCGGCTTGATGTTTCAGGTCGTCGATATCGAGTTGTCTGTCGGGCTTTCTGCGAAAAAACGCAAAGCCATTTTCCCATGGCACAATGCCTCTCGGAGCATACAGAATGCCGTTGGGAAAAACGGCACGGCCAAACAATGCGAGATCTTCCTCCGTTCTTCCCGAACCGTGTAGCAACACGACCGCGCAATCAGGCGATCCGACGGGCATGTGGAGCTTGTAGTGAAAACCGGCACTCTCCACGCGCTTGTCCCCTAATTCTGTCACCCGCGTTAGAAGTGCCGAAACGTCGCCTTCAATTACAGGCAGTTCGCCAGCGTCACAAATTCCTCGACCGACAGCGTTTCAGCCCGCCGTGTCGCGTCAATGCCTGCCTTTTCCAGCAGAACTTCACCGCCAAGGCTTTTCAAGCTCTGGCGCAGCATCTTGCGGCGTTGGCCGAAGGCGGCTTCCGTTACCTTTTCGAGCTTCGCGACATCGCAGGGCAGCGGCTTTTCCTTTGGCAGCAGATGCACGACCGTCGAGGTAACCTTAGGCGGTGGGCTGAAGGCCTGCGGCGGGACGTCGAAGGCCATTTCCGAAACCGTGCGCCAGCCGGCGAGCACGCCAAGGCGGCCGTAATGGTTGTCGCCTTCTTCTGCCACGATGCGCTGGCCGACTTCCTTCTGGAACATCAGCGTCATGGAGAGCCAGAAAGGCGGCCATTCTTTCGGCAGCAGCCAGTTGACCAGCAATTGCGTGCCGACATTGTATGGCAGGTTGGCAATGATCCGCACCGGTTCGCCAGCGGGAACCAAAGCCTCGAAATCGGTCTTCAGCGCATCACCCTCGATGACCTCAAGACGTCCGGGATAATGCGCTTCGATCTCCGCAAGTGCCGGCAGGCAGCGGCTGTCCCGCTCAATGGCGATAACCTTTTTGGCACCGAGCGATAGAATGGCGCGGGTGAGGCCACCAGGCCCGGGGCCAACCTCGATGACCGTCACGCCGTCAAGCGGCCCAGCGGTTCGGGCGATCTTCTGGGTGAGATTGAGATCGAACAGGAAGTTCTGCCCGAGCGACTTCTTAGCGTCTAGCCCATGGCGCTGAATGACATCGCGTAGCGGTGGCAATCCGTCAATCGCGGCCATTATGCGCCGACCCGGCTGCGAAGAGAAATCTCCGCCGCCATCTTCAGCGCTGCGACAAGGCTCGTTTCGCTGGCAATGCCCTGGCCGGCGATGCCGAAGGCGGTGCCGTGGTCGGGCGAGGTACGGATGAAGGGCAGGCCGAGCGTGACATTGACGGAATCGTCAAAGCCAAGCGCCTTGGCCGGGATAAGGGCCTGATCGTGATACATGCAGACGGCGACATCATAGCGCCTGCGGGCGGCATCGTGGAACATCGTATCGGCGGGCAGGGGGCCGAAAGCGTCGATCCCATCTTTCCGCAACCGTATGGTCGCAGGGTGAACCACATCGCGGTCCTCCGTGCCCAATGCCCCATCTTCACCCGCGTGCGGATTGAGACCGGCGACCGCCAGTCGTGGTGCCTCGATGCCGAATTTCTGCCGCAGATCAGCATCGATAATGCGGCAGGTCGTAACGATCAGCTCTTCCGTCAGCGCCGAAGGCACGTCTTTTACTGGGATATGGATCGTTACCGGCACGACGCGGACCTTGGGTCCGGCAATCATCATCACCGGCATCACCTGTTTGCCGGTCAGGCGCAAAGCCAGATCGGCGAGAAATTCCGTGTGACCGGGAAAACCGAAGCCTGCTTCGTAAAGCACGGATTTCGCAATCGGATTGGTGACGACGGCGGAAGCCTTGCCCTCGACCGTCAAGGCAACGGCGAGCTCGATCGCCTTGATCGTCGCATGAGCGGCTCCGACATGCGGCTGGCCGGCCTGAACCTCGAAACCGACGGGAAGAGGAAGAACGGGAAAAGCACGGTCGAACACGCCGACGGCATCCGCCGCTTCGCAGGTCTCGATATTGACCGGTATGCCAAGCAGCGCCGCACGGCTCGCCACCACATCGGGATCGCCGATGAAGATGAAGGGCGCCACGCCGTTCTCCCGGCGCTTGGCCCAGGCGGCAATGGCGATATCAGGGCCGATACCGGCTGGATCTCCCTGTGTCAGGGCAAGCGGCAGGGATGCATGTGTCACGGAAAGGCCGGCTCTCGTATCAGGTGTTGACGATCTGCGCCTTCTTGCGCAGCTCATCCATATATTTCTTCTCGTTCGGGTTTTCGCCACCCTTGGCCTTCATCAGGTCTTCGGACTTGAACACCATTTCCGCCGCGTAATCGTCGGAAACCTGACGCTGCTTGCAGATTGCCAGATATTCGACGCCCTTTTCGGTCACACGTGTTCCTGTGGTGCCGCCTTCCTTGGTCTTTTCCACCAGAGGCTTCCACTCTTCCGGCAGTTCGGGCGCCAGAATCCGTCCAAGATCCTTGATCGCCACGTCCCGCATGGTGGCCGCGAAAGTCATGGCCTGGTCGCAGCCGGGATAACGCTTGCGCGAGGCTTCAGCCTCGGCCTTGCGCTTGCCGGTGATGGTATTGCGCTTCGATTCCGGAATGACAAAGATCACCTGTTGCAGGAAATATTCCGTCGTTACCGGCTTGTCGCCGCGTTCCCTCAGGCGGGTGACGAGGTCCTGGTTAGACATCTTGCCACGCGCACCATAACGGGCGTTCACAAGGCGCGGCCAGCTCATCTGCACGGCGATGAAGGCTTTGAAGTGGTCGGCGCCGACACCGGCCTTGGAGAGGACCTGAGACAGCTGCTCCGGTTTCATTTTGTTGTTGCCGGCAAAGCGCGCAAAAGCCGCATCGACCTCTTGGGTGCTGACGGACATTTTCACGCGACCGATTTCTTCGCGTTTCAGCGCCTCATCAACCAGCTGCTCGCGGGCTTTTTCGTTGAGATTGCCAGATTGGCGCTGCAGCTTCAGGAAGGCGACGCGCTTGGCAATATCATCATTGGTAATGGGGGTCTTGTTGACGACGATTTTGACCGTGCTGTCGGCGAAGGCCTGGCTGGCAAAGGGCGCAACGGCCATGGGAACGGCGAATATCGCAAAGGCGAAAGCAGCGCCACGCAAAGCCGTCTTTCCGAAATTCATCATATCCTTCTCCCTTTCGTCGGGCGGGGGTCTGTTTCCCCGTCCCGCCAATCTGTTCTGTCTGCCAATGGGGAATATTCCTTACCCTGGCTTTTCAGATCTGCACCTGTGCATCCGCACCGCGAATTTGCCACGTATATATCATCGCGATCTGCAAGACGGCAATGTGTCGGTTTGTTGAAAGAAACCCGATGGTCCTATACCGGACGGACCCTGGCGCGTTGTTGCGGCAAAACCGTGACTTTTACTGGCTGGATGGCAAAAAGGCAGGCCACGATGCTATATGGCCTGCCTTTAACCTCAGTAATTGTTCGGTTTCCAGCCGATATCCATATCGGCCCAGTCCTCGTTTGCGGAGCCAATGCTGACATCGCCGAGCGTGCGGAACGCCAGACGGGCATTGATCGACCAGTCATTGGCGGCCTGCCGGCTGGACGTGATATTGCCCTCGTCGGAGTAGCTGACCGTCAAGATCGTGCATTCATCCTGATAGGCAATGCCAATACGGCGCTCGGCGGCAAATTTTCCGTTCAGATCGTAGTTGATCGAGCCGAACAGCGACCAGTTGTCGTCCATGCGCAGCGTACCGGAGGCCTGAACGATATCGCGGTCTTCATTGTAGCCGTACTGCGGCTGCGCCTTGACCTGCGTATAGCTGAGCTTGCCGGTGAGGCGGCGGTCCGAATAGCTGACGCCTGTCTCGGAACGGTTGATCTCGAGATTGTCCTTGTCGAAGCGCAGGCTCGACGACAGCGAAAGACCGATTGGCGCATCGAAGGCTGCCATGGCGACGTAATCCGAGCGGTCGGATTCGAGACCGGAATTCGCGCCGACATTGACGAGATCGTAGGAGGCGAAAGAATTGTCACCCGCCAGATGGAAAGACTGGCCGGCAATGGCGCGAATGCCGTAGCCATTGTCGAATGTGCCGTTGTAGCGCAGACCGATGTTTGCGCGCGTGCCGCCCTCGATCCGGTCGAAACCGGAGAACTTGTCACGTTCGAACAGGTTGGTCGCGTCGAACACGAAAGCCTGCGAATCTTCGTTGGGGAAGCGGCCGGCATATTGTTCGTTCGGACGCACGAAAATCTGCGCAATCGGCTCGATCACGTGGTTGCTGTTAAGCGCCGTGAACAGCCAGGGGTAACGCACTTCCAGACCGCCGGTTACCATGCCTCGCAACGCCGCATCGTCCTGCATCATGCCCTGATAGGCATAGGACGTGCCACCCGATGTAAAGCTTGCCGCCGACATATCCGTCCACAGCGCATCGCCACGGGCGGCAAGGATCGGCGTGATCTGCAGGCCGCTATCCATCGTGAAGGTGCGCTTCCATTCGGCTTCGGTGGAAAGGCGCGTATAGTTTCCTTCAAGCCCGTTGAACCGCGAATAGCCTCCAAGCGCGTAGGCATCCTGTTTCTGGCGGGTGATGCTGGTCAGGTTGGTGGTCAGCGAAAGTTCGCCGCCATAGATCGGATCCGGTACGAAATAACGGTAGTCGACAACCGGATGAACGATGGCCTGCTTGCGCTCGTTGGATTCGTTGTTGTCCGTATCCTGAACGTTGAAATAATAGCCGCGGGCATCGAAGCTGTTCCGCTCGCCTGCGCCAGCCAAATAGATCTGATTGGTCTGGACGTCGTTCTTGTAACCCTTCAGCCCATAGGTACGCGAAAAGTTGTTGTCGGTCTGCACCATGGCATCCCAACCGAACGCCCAGCGCGGATTGATGGAGAAGTTACCCTTGCTGGCAATCATGCCGCGATTGTCGTTGAGGGCGTCACTGGTTCCGGCAGTAAATGTATCGGACTTCAGCTGGCTGATGCCGGCGACGGTCACGGTGTGCATGCCGGTTTCGAAACGCTGGCGCAGTTCCGCCTGCAGAAGCAGACCCTGCGTCGTGTAATAGGTCGGGGTAACGGTCACATCCGAGGTGTCGGACAGAACCTGAAAATAGGGCACGCCGATGCCGAAACCGAGGTTGTCGGTAATGCTCATTTGCGGGAAGAGGAAACCCGACTTCCGCTTCACCGTATTGTCCGGAACCGTCAGGAACGGCACATAGGCGATCGAATGGCCGAAAAGCTGCAAGCGGGCTTTTTCCAGCCGGATCGTATGAGTCTTGCCGTCCTGAATGACACGTTCAGCCTTGACCTGCCACAGCGGCGCCTTTTCGGGCCGTTCGGCGCATGGCAAACAGGCAGTGTAGACGCCGTTATTGAGGACCATGCGGTCGCCTTCGAGCCGTTCGGCGCTTTCACCCGCGATGCGGGTATTGTCCGGGGTCTCGACGCGAAGCGCATTGACGAAGCCCTGACCGAAATCGTCAGTGACATCCATCTCGTCGGCATAGATTTTGTTGCCGCCGGGCTCGATCAGCTCGATGTTGCCGTGCGCAATCACGCGGCCCGTCTGCTGATTATATTCCACTTGCTGGGCCACCATACGGTAGCCCGAATAATGCATGCGAACCACACCCTTTGCGATGACACGCTGGGAATCGCGATTATAGGTCAGTTCATTTGCCGTAAGCAGGAGTTTCGAATCGTCTTGGCTTCCGGGCGCAAGCAAACCACCCTGGCCGAAAGCGACCGGGCTGGATGCCAAATATGCGCACACAGCGGCACCTGTCAGAAGGGCCGTCCAAAGCCGCCTGATATTCCCGCGGTCATATACCGCCACTAGCCGTCCTCCTGATGAAGCAGAATGGTTGCCCCCAAAGCCAACGCCACGATGACTGGAACCCAGACCGCGACGGTGGGAGGGACAACGCCACCACTCCCGAATGCCCTTACGAGCACGGTTACTACATAAAGCACGAAGCCGGAAACGATTCCACCCAGAATCACGGAGCGCGACTGGACGAAGCGGCTGAACTTTAATGAAACTGTCGCGGCGATCAAGGTCATCGCAACCAGAAGCAGGGGCGTCGATAGCAGGAAATGATACTGCGTCTCAAGCGCTTTCGAAGACAGTCCAAAAGACTTTGCAACTTCGATCTTGTGAGAAAGATCAAAGAAAGCAACGGTTTCCGTCTGCGTCATACGTTCCTGAACGAATTCCCGTCTCAGATTGGTACTGATCCGCGTGCTCTCTTGCCGAACTGGCACATGTCCCGCACGGGTTTCCGCGACGCCGTTAAGAAGCCAGTAACCATCTTCCAACTTTGCCGACTTCGCGTCCTGCCGGGAGACGATGTTGCCGGCCTTGTCGAGGTGTATCAGAACCACGTCGAGAAGCATGGTCCCGTTGTCTTCGAAGCTCTTAGCGCCGATGATCGTATCCTGGCCGCCGCTCGACTGGCGCATCCAGGGAATGATGTCCTGCTGGCGTCCGCCGCTGCCTTCGTTGCGCCAGCCCGCTTCCATCGACAGCGACTGGTTTTGCCCCCAGGCGGCGATAGGGTTGAGGACGAGGACGGACAGGATTCCAAGAAAGACCGCACCAAGGACAAAAGGAAGGATGAATTGCCAGGCGGAGACGCCTGCCGCACGCGTGACGACTAGCTCGTAACGCCGGTTGAGCGAGATCAGCGTCGTCATGCCGACGAAGAGTGCAATGAAGGGAATAGTCTGCTGCAGGATCAGCGGCAGGCGAAGCGCGGTGAGGCCAAGTGCGCCTGGAACAGAATAGCCTGGCACGCTGGACATGCGCCGCGCCGTTTCGCTGAAATCGGCAAGATAGATAATTGCCGATACGCCGAGCAGGAACCAGATGGCCGTGATCAGATACCGTTTGAGGAAATACCGGGCGAGGGTGCTGAAAATCATGCGTTACCGCTCCCCGAGCTTCGCGCCAGCCGGCTGGAGAAAAGACGGCGCAGACGGCTGGCCGTATCCGCGATGATCTTCGGCATTCTCGGCTTGCGACCCGTGATGAGAATAAAGGCGGCGGCGGCACCGCTGAGGCCCGGCACGGCATAGACCAGCGGAATGAAGGCCGCGCTCTGCTTGACCTGGTTGGTGACGTAAAAACCGAGCCAGCGCAGCATGAAGGCCGTCACCAGCGCAGCGACCATCGGATGCATCCGCGCTTCACGATGCGAGCGCGCATCAGCGGCTATGACCAGCGATATCAGTGCGAAGGCGAAGGCGAACATCCAGTCCGACAGGCGCTTGTGCAACTCACTGCGGAAGCTTTCGGGAGACCGCTTGTAACTCGCGTTGTTCTCGTCTGGCGAGAGAAGGAAACCGAGGCTCGCATCGCCCGGAGAAAGCGACGGTTCGGAAGTCTGCTTTTCCGACATGGTCGAAAGGTCGAAGGCATAGGACAGGAACTTGACGATGGAGACCTTGCCATCAGGTGTTTTCTGCTGGACTTCGCCGTCGCGCATCGTCAGCGACGTGCCGCTTTCATCGATCATGCCTTCCTTGGCGTAATAGATAAGATCGAAATTGGGATCGCGGCGGTCGGCGACGAACAGGCCCTTGAGGATACGGCCCTGACGTTGGGCGATCTGCACATAGAGGCCGTCCTGAACAGCGCGGAAGGTCTTTTCCTCGATCACCGACGAGAGGAGGTCGGCATAGGCAGCCGCCACCATCTGCCTGGCCGAATTTCGGGCAGGCGGCTCGATGAAGTTGGTGATGGTGAAGGACAGCGCACTTAGAACGGCAGCCAGAATGATAACCGGGCGAAACATCACAGAGCGCGACGATCCGGCCGCATCGATGATGGCAAGCTCGGAATCGTTGTTCATCGCCGTGAATGTCTGGGTGATGCCGATGACGAGGGCGAAAGGCAACACGACGGGGATCAGCGTCGGCAGGATCATCGTCGCCAGCGCCATGAAAGAGCCCATCGACTGGCCGGTATCGGTGACGAGGTTGATTCTCTGGAGAACCTGGATGGTCCAGATGATGGCCAGCACCGGCAGCAGCGCGACCAGAAACATCTGCGTTGTCCGTCGCAGGATATAGTTCTCGAGAAGCTTCATACTGCCCTTGTCGACATTGTTTTTCTGCGCGATCGCTCGCCGGATTTCCGCCTATCTAATCGCATCGTTTGCAATTGGCTATTCCGGCACGCTCACAAAAATGTTTTGCACGATGATTTTTCCACCGCCTGTGTCTTTTTGTGGAACAAGCTGTCGGTTTCATGACGCGATCGGCCATTCCACAAAAATGCCTTTCCTTTATCGAATGTCGGCCTTTAAAGAATGTGAGCCTTTAAAAATGCAGGGTTGCGCCGGGGGCCGAAAAGGCCATGATCGGGCGCACACGCAAGTTATCCATGAAGAGCAGGAAAACATGTCCGCCAAATTCGATATTTCTTTCGCCAATTCCGCCTCGCTTGAAAATACCCTTGCCGTTGTGCTGCAAGCCTCGGGTGAGGCGCAGGCAGCTGCCGGCGCATCGGAAGCCGATCCGGGCGGCGTGCTTGAACGGGCGGCAAAGATTTCTGGCTTTTCCGCAAAGTCCATGACCATACTCGACGTGATTGCGCCGCAGGGTTCGGGCGCCGACCGGCTTCTCGTCATTGGCCTCGGCAAGCCGGCGAAACTTGTCGCCCATGACTGGTTGCGTGCCGGCGGCACCGCTGCCGCCAATTTCAGGAAGGCGGACAAGGTTGCCGTCTATCTAGATGCCCCGGGCGTCGATGTCGGTGCGCAGGCGGCTGCGGATTTTGCGCTTGGCCTGCTGCTGCGTGCCTATAGCTTCGATGCCTATAAGACCAAGAAGAAATCCGATGATGAGAAGTCGCCGAAGAAAGTAGAAATCGTCATCGTGACGGCAGTCCATGAGGAGGCGGAAAAGGCCTTTGCCGTGTCGGAGGCCGTCGCGGGCGGCGTTGTCCTGGCGCGTGATCTCGTCAACCTGCCGCCGAATGTTCTCGGTCCTGTCGAATTCGCTGAAAAGGCGGAAGAGTTAAAAAAGCTCGGTGTCGAGGTCGAAATTCTCGGCGAGAAGGAGCTGAAGAAGCTTGGCATGAACGCGCTTCTCGGTGTGGCGCAGGGTTCGGCGCGTCCGCCCCGGCTTGCGGTCATTCAGTGGAACGGCGGCTCCAAGAAGGACGAGCCTATCGCCTTCGTCGGCAAGGGCGTTGTGTTCGATACCGGCGGTATCTCGCTGAAGCCCGGCCTTAACATGGAAGACATGAAGGGCGACATGGGTGGCGCTGCCGCCGTGACCGGCCTCATGCACACGCTCGCGGCCCGCAAGGCGAAAGCCAATGTGATCGGCGTCATCGGTCTGGTGGAGAACATGCCTGATGGTAACGCCCAGCGTCCCGGCGATATCGTCACCTCCATGTCCGGCCAGACCATTGAGATCATAAACACCGACGCCGAAGGCCGGCTGGTTCTCGCCGATGCGCTCTGGTACACCAAGGAGCGTTTCAACCCGAAATTCATGATCAACCTCGCCACCTTGACGGGAGCGATCACGGTTGCACTCGGCAATCTTCAGGCTGGCCTTTTCTCGAATGATGACGAGTTGGCTGCACGTCTTTCGCAGGCGGGCGATGTTACGGCGGAAAAGCTGTGGCGCATGCCGCTGGGCAAGGATTACGACAAGATTATTGATTCCAAATTCGCCGACATGAAGAACAGCTCTGGCCGTCTGGCGGGCTCTGTCACCGCCGCTCAGTTCCTCAAGCGTTTCGTGGGTGAAACACCCTGGGCGCATCTCGATATCGCTGGCACCGCCATGGGTTCGCCGATGACCGAGATCAACCAGTCCTGGGGATCCGGTTACGGTGTGCGGCTGCTGAACGAACTCGTTCGCGCCCATTACGAAGATTGATGCGACCGGAGCTGCAAGTCCGCAGATGACTGAAATCCTGTTCTACCATCTGACGGAATCGAAGCTGGAGGATGCATTGCCGCCCTTGCTCGAAAAATCGCTGGAACGCGGCTGGAAGGTCGCGATCCAGACGGTGGACGAGGAGCGCCGCGATTTCCTCGACACGCATCTGTGGACCTTTCGTGACGACAGTTTTCTGCCGCACGCAACGGATAGCTCTGCCGCGCCGCAAAACCAGCCGATTCTTTTGACGGCGTCGACTGCGAACGGTAACGAGGCGAGTGTGCGGTTTCTCGTCGACGGTGCCGAACCGCCGGCGGTGGAGGGCTATGAGCGGATAGTGTTCATGTTCGACGGATATGATGCCTACCAGCTGGAAATGGCGCGGAACCACTGGAAAAGGCTGAAGACCGAAGGTCATGCGCTGACCTATTGGCAGCAATCGCCGGAAGGCCGCTGGCAGAAGAAAGCCTGATCACAGTTTCCCACACAAAAAGACTGGCAAAAATTCGCATGTGGCGCAGCCTGCCGGTTTTCGCATTATGAGCCGAATCAGACATAGCTGTCTGATCCGGCCGACAGGTGACGGACGGTGGCGGCTGCCACAGACCAAACAGCAGAAGGACATCATCATGGGACAGGCGATTTCACGGCCCGACGGGGAAATAGAGCGTCTGGTCGCGGTGCGGTCAATCATGTCCGTCAAGAATGCCGAGATGCCGGAACTGGAAGTGCTGTCTCGATTGGGGCAGGGCGTCTTTGACGTACCGCGTGCGGCCGTCCATATCGTCGATGAGGACTGGCTCCATATTGCCGAACAGGCGGGAATGCAACTTTCGGAATGTCCGCGCGATCTGTCGATCTGCAACCGAGTAATTGCCAGGCAGGATGTCGTGGTCATTTCCGATCTGACCCAGCATCCGGATTTCCGCTTCATGTCCTATGTGAAGGGCGGTCCCGGATTGCGTTCCTATGCTGGCGCGCCGATCGAGCTGGAACCGGGTCTTGTGGTCGGCGCCTTTTGCCTTGTCGATACGGTGCCGAGAAAATTCTCTCAAAGCGAAATTGACAATCTGAAGCACTTTGCGCTGCTGGCGGCCGCACTCCTGCGTTTACAGAAGGCCAATTTCACAATGAGTCTGGCGGAGCGTGAATTGCGGGATGCGGTGATGACTGATCCGTTGACCGGCTTTTACAATCGCAAGGCGCTGGAGGCGATTGTCGATGGCCAGCTTGGCGCGGCTCTGCGTGAGAACGAGGCCTTCGGCGTGCTCTATCTCGATCTGGACGGTTTCAAGGCGATCAATGACACGTTCGGCCACCCGGCGGGTGACAGGGTGCTGACCGCTGCCGCCGACCGCATTCGCAATTCGATCCGCAGCGAAGATACGGTGGTGCGCATGGGGGGCGACGAATTCGCCATTTTCATACCCCGTCCCAGCACGTCTGAGGTGATGAACGGACTGGCAGACAGGCTTCTGGAAGCCTTCCGTGAACCCTTTGATGTTGACGGGCAGGCGGTCGGTGCGCGTCTCAGCATTGGCGGCGCCATCGCTCCTCAGGCCGGTGCTGACCGCGCCACGCTTTTGCGCAGCGTTGACGAGGCACTGTATCAGGCAAAAAAGTCAGGGCGCGACCGTTTCGTCAGCCGCGCCCTTTGATGCACCTGTCTTCCGGAAGGCTTCCAAAAGCCTTTCGGCTCCTCAGTCGTAGAAGGAATCCACGAATTTGTGGCGGCCGAGCAGGAAGGCATCGGCCACATGAGTCAATGGCGCAAGATCGACATCAGAGCGTCCGGCCTTGATGATTTCCGCAAAACGCTCGTAGAGCGCCGGATATTCCCGCTCGGGTTCCGACACCGCCTGCTCGCCATTGATGGAGAGCTTCGCGCCGCCTTCCGAAAGCACCATCTGCCCGGCCGCCGTTTCGGCAACGATATCCCAGCTCTGCTTGCCGGTCTGGCGCCAGTCGAACTCGGCGCGCACGGGCATTTTCGTAACGTCGGAAAAATGCAGCTCGGCAGCGATGGGCGCGTCGCGGTTTTCCGGGAACTCAAGCGTTGCCTTGGTCAGGAAGAGCGCGCGGGGCAGGATGTGGGTGATGATCGACAGCGCATTGATGCCGGGATCGAACACACCGAGACCGCCCGCCTGCCAGATCCATGCCTGGTTGGGGTGCCAGTGGCGCACATCCTCTTTCCAGATGACATGCACGCTGTCGATTTTTGTCGAGGCGAGAAACGCCTTTGCAGCTTCAACGCCCGGCGCATAACGCGAGTGCCAGCTTGCAAATAGCGAAAGACCCTTCGAATCCGCAAGGCGAACGAGATCCTGAACTTCCGAAAGCGTTGCGCCCGGTGGCTTTTCGAGGAAAACGTGCTTGCCGGCATTCAGCGCCGCATATGCAGCCTCGTAACGGTACTGCGGCGGCATGCAGAGCGATACGGCCTCGATATCCTCGACGGCCTCCAGCATGGTCTCGATGGTGCCGTAAGAAGCGACGCCATCCACGGTACCGTGGCGGCTGGCCGTGCAGATCAATTCAAAATCCGGATTGCCTGCGATGGCGGGAAGGTGCTGGTCGCGAACGATTTTGCCGACGCCGACGATGGCAAGCTTGGTGGCTGACATGAAGTGGGACCCATTTGTATGATGCGTGGGATAAAGTGTGACTTTACGAGTTTTTTAACAGAAACGATCAAAGGAGCAAGGCGATCGTCCTTGCAGGTCTCGTCTTTTTTCCGTGCGTAACGGCATGGCAAAAATCGGTATGCATATTTTATGTTGCCTAATATTTGAAATGTTAAAATATTGTTTCAAATTTAAAAGTATTGATTTTTATAACTTAATGCTTTTAAAATTCGAACTCGAAGTTAAGTTCCGAAATATTAATGTATATTTTATATTTAAATCAATTTCAATTTCATTATTAAATGTATTATAGTCATAATTTAAAATACATATTTATATTAATTTTGTAATTATTTAAATGAAGGCAATTGTCAACTAAATACATACAGCGTAATTCTCGCATCTTTATCTACGCTAAGTTCTTTAGTTTCGATGTAAAATTCGTTAGTTAGACTGTCTCGATGGTTTTTTCGTTCGGTTGTTGGTTGGCGCTTCGCTTCGTTGCTTGATTTTCCTGCTCGGCATTGTGCGACGCCGGCGGTGAGGAGGTATTCGAACTCGTGTCTTGTCAGCCGCTTGCTGTTGGCACGTGTCCGGCGATTTCGCCCGGGGCATCCCGCGGTGGAGCGACAGGTCGTGTGGAGCGATTGGCTATATGTGCTGATTTCCCTGCGTAAACGCGGGATTTGTGAAGGTCAAACGCCGGAACCACGGCAAAAGAATAGTAATGACCGGGGGACATGCAGAGATGATGGAATTGATCGCCGCCCAGGCGGCCGCGTCAGCCGCCGAGTTGCCGTTCCTGCTGCTCCAGGCTGCGGCCCTTGTCGGCATGGTGTCGGTGCTGATCCTTCTGCAGCGAAACATTGCTCTCGATGACGCTCGTTATAAAATCTATTACGGCATCATCTTCGGGGTTACCGGTTTCTTGCTGACGCTACTGGTATCCGAGTTCATCAAGCTGCCTTCCAAGCCCTATATCCGCTCTGACCTGCTGTTCCTGGCTGGCGTGTTGGGGTCCTGGCAAGGCGGCTTGATAAGCCTGGCACTCGTCTCCGCAGGGCGATTTTTGTTTGGTGGTCCGCCACTCTTTGGGGCCGCTTTTCTGGATATGAGCATTATCTCGGCTTTCGGGATGGCAATGTATGGCTGGATGCGCCGGCGCAGTCTCACTGAACTCGGCGTCCGCGAGGTCTTCGGCGTATTCGCGGTCAGGATTTTCGCGGCGTTGTTCGCTGTTTGCGTGACCTATAGTCTCAGCATGATAAATCAGGACGTTTTTCTCAGTAACGTCGGACGGCGCATCTTCGGCTCGTTGGTTGGGTTGCCGATGATCGCCTGTCTGTTTCTGTTGCTGCGCAGCGAGGCGCGGGCGCGTGAAGAGGCAAGGAAACGCGATGCTGCGGCGCGGACGGATTCTTTGACGGGCCTTCCAAACAGGCGCGCCCTCAAAGACCATATCGAAGTCGTGATGCGGCAGGAGCCGGCCGTTCCACACGCTCTCCTTCTCATAGAAATCGTCAATATGGCCGATGTCGCCGCCTGCCAGGGCGAGGATTGGGGCGATCTTTTCTGGCCGAGGCTGGCACAGGAAATCTGCAACGATGGCAACGGTCTGCTGTCGAGTTCCAATGCACCGCGCAGCTTCATGTTCGGCGATACCACGCTTGCAGTCGTCATGTCGGGGATTTCGCTCGAGAAGTCGGAAAGCACAAGGCTGATAATGCGTCTCCATGACGGGTTAAGTACATTTTCACGGTCTGCGGATCCAGAACCGGTGCCGCATCTGAAAATCGGTGCCGCTAATCTGGATAAGCTTTCCCGGCAGAACGTGGCTTCCTTCCTCCGGCAGCTTAGTCTTGCGCTGCGAGGAAGCGAAAATCCGGTGCAGATATTCCCCTTCTCCTTCGCCGATAAGGCCACGCGGGACGAGGGGGTGCGCCAGATGCTGGTCAACTGGATCAGATCCGGCAAGCCGCCGATATTTTATCAGCCGAAATTCGAAATGCACAATCGCCGCATGATTGGCGCGGAGGCTCTTTTACGGGCGGTGGATGCGTGCGGACAGCCGCTTTCGCCCTATTATGTGCTGGAGATTGCCGAGCGTCACCGGCTGCTGGTGGAGTTTGAATGGTCGACGATCGAAGCCGTCGTCCGCGACCTCATCGACCTGCGGGGCCTCGACCCGGACTTTCATCTGGCGGTGAACATTTCCGCATCGTCTTTTGCCACTGCGGGCTTCGGAGAGCGGGTTGTGGCCTTTTTGAACGAGATGGGGGTCCCGGCGCACCGTCTGTCGATCGAAGTGACGGAGATGAGCAGGATACCGGCCATCGACATCGTGCAGCAGAATTTCGACAGGCTGAGCGAAGCGGGCGTGCGGCTGGCGCTCGATGATTTTGGCACCGGTTATGCGGCACTCACCCTGCTTGCGCGGTTCCCCTTTGAGGAGGTCAAGATCGATCACTGGATGACGTCCCGGCTTGAACAGTCGCGGTTCCGGGAGGCCATCGCGCTCGCCTTCGAAAGCGCCGAACGTTACGGCGCCACGCTGGTGACGGAAGGTATCGAAACGGAAGAGCAGAGCAGGCTGCTCATGCAGATGGGAATCCGTTTCGGTCAGGGCTATCTTTATTCGCCCGCCGTGCCGCTCGAGCGGCTGCAGCCTCGCAGGGAATGCGCTTAGATTTTCGCACCAGCATGATGACGCATCACTGCGTCATCGCATCCTCATATTCGCTCGAAAGCATCAGCCACTGCTCCTCGGCGTCCGAAAGCTTGCTCGCGGCTTCGCCACGCTCTTTGACTTTCTGCGCGGCCTTGGCAGGTGCCTTTTCGTACAAAGCAGGGTCCGCCAGTTCCTTGTCGAGCGACTGAATCATTTTCTCAAGCTTCGCCGTCAAAGATTCGATTTCATTGATCTTTTTCTTCAGCGGCGCAAGCTGGGCGCGTTTTTCGGCGTTGGCCTTGCGCTGGTCGGCTTTCGATGTCTGGTCGGCGGCGGCTTCTGTCTTCTCTTCCTTCTTTTTTCCGGAAGAGACGACGAGATCGCGATATTCCTCCATGTCGCCTTCAAAGGTCTTCACCGTGCCGTCGGCCACCAGCCATAGGCGGTCGACAGTTGCCTCGATGAGATGCCGGTCGTGCGAGATGAGGATGACGGCGCCGTTATAGTCGTTCAGCGCCTCGATCAGCGCCCGGCGACTGTCGATGTCGAGATGGTTGGTCGGTTCGTCGAGGATGAGCAGATTTGGCGCATGGAAGGCCGCAAGTCCCATCAGCAGCCGGGCCTTTTCACCGCCGGAAAGGTCTTTCGCCGCCGTCGCCATCTTCTCCGTCGCAAGTCCCATCTGCGCAACCCGCGCCCGCACCTGCGCTTCAGACGCCAGCGGCATCAGCTTGCGCACGTGTTCGACCGGTGTCTGGTCCGGCACGAGATCGTCCAGCTGATGCTGCGCAAAGAAGCCGATCTTCAGGCCCGGGGCGATGCGAAGATCGCCCGCTTGCGGCGCAAGCCGACCGGAGATGAATTTCGCAAAGGTCGATTTGCCGTTGCCGTTGGAACCGAGCAGCGCGATGCGGTCGTCATTATCGATGCGGAGATTGAGCTGCTTCAGAATGGATTTGCCCGGCTCGTAACCCACGGCACCGCCATTGATAGCGACGATGGGTGAGGCGGGCTGCTTTTCCGGCTCCGGGAACGTGATCGGCTGGACGTGGTCCTCGATCACGGCGGCGACGGTGCCCATGCGCTCCAGCGCCTTGATACGGCTCTGCGCCTGGCGCGCCTTGGTGGCCTTGGCGCGAAAACGGTCGATGAAGCTTTGCAGATGTTTGCGCGCGGCGTCGTTTTTCACCTTCGCCTTCATCTGCAATTCGTCTGCTTCGGCTTTCTGGCGCTCGAACTGGTCGTATCCGCCGCGATAGAAGGTCAGTTTCTTCTGGTCCAGATGCACGATGGAATTGACGGCATTGTTCAGCAGATCGCGGTCGTGGCTGATGATGATGACGGTATGCGGATAACGCCGGATATAGTCTTCCAGCCAGAGCGTGCCTTCAAGGTCGAGATAGTTAGTCGGCTCGTCGAGCAGCAGGAGGTCGGGTTCGGCAAACAGCACGGACGCGAGCGCCACGCGCATGCGCCAGCCGCCGGAGAACGAAGAGGCGGGGCGAAGCTGCGCCTCGTGATCGAAGCCAAGACCGGCAAGAATGCTGGACGCGCGGGCTTCGGCCGAATGCGCGTCGATATCGACCAACCGCACCTGAATTTCTGCGATCCGGTGCGGGTCTGTTGCGGTTTCCGCCTCGGCCAGCAGCGCGCTGCGCTCCTTGTCGGCGGAAAGCACGATGGAAATCAGCGATTCTTCCGTTCCCGGCGCTTCCTGCGCAACCTGGCCGATGCGCGCGAGTTTCGGGATCGTTACCGAACCGCTTTCCGCTGAAAAGTCACCGGTGATGACCCGGAAAAGAGTGGATTTGCCGGCGCCGTTGCGGCCAACGAGGCCCACCTTCACGCCAGCCGGAAGCGTCACGCTGGCGTGGTCGAGAAGCAGGCGCCCGGCGATGCGGGCGGAGAGATCGGTAATCGTAATCATGGCGCCGTTTTGGCCGAACTGCGTGGCCAAGGCAAGAGCGCGCGCGCCACACCAGATCAGATATGCAGCTTCAACAGCCGAGCTGCGCCAGATAGCTGCTGCGGCTGCGTTGAGCCACGTCCCGGGAGTAGCCTATGACGCAATTGCGCGTGCCGCAGCGTGCGGACAGCAGGGCGAGCTCGGCATGGCTGAAAAATTCGGCTGATGTCGCGGTGCAGTCCACTGCCGCAACGCCGATCGAGACGGTCAAATGCTCGCCGTCGCCCTCACTGGTGACGAAACGCAGCGCCTCGACGTTCTGCCGCAACCGCTCTGCAATTGCTTCAGCTGTATTTTGCGAGACGCCGGCGAACAGAAAAGCGAACTCGTTTCCGCCGATGCGGGCAACGAAATCGTCCTTCTTGATCGTCTTGCGGAAAAGCGCTGCCAGCCGGCGCAGCGCCTTGTTGCCGGCGGTGGGGCCGTATTTGCCGTTGATTTCGCGGAAATGGTCGATGTTGAGCAGCACAAGCGATGTGGCTGATGCCCCCTGAGCGCCCGAAAACAGGTCGGCGAGCTTCTCGAGGAAAGCCGCCCGGTTGGGAAGCGCCGTCAAGGCATCACGCAGGGAATTCGTCTGAAGATCGGTCCTGCTTTTCTCAACCTCGCGGATTTTCATCAGCCCCATGGAAACGAAATGCCGGAGACTCGTTTGTTCCTCGTGAATATCGCCCATCAATTGCGCAAGCCGCTCCGTTGCAGGCAGCTCGGAGTGATCTTGCCCGGAAAGACTGGCAATAAATGTTTCGGTGCGTTGCAGGCCGGCTTCCAGTCGCGCGGAAATCTGCTTCAGCGTCTCGAAGGCCGTCGCTGCCATCTGCTCGGCCTCGATCTTCGAAAAACCCGGCAGATTGTGTCTCTGGCCGACAATATCGATTTCATGCTGTTGCGGCGCGTTGCCAAGGGCGAGAATATCGCGTCCCATCGCCGGGTTATGCCCCGACAATATTTCGTAGATCAGTTCGTAGTTTCGCGGCAGCGGTGCAATATTCATCTTGTCGATGAACTGAGCAATTTTTGTAAAGACGAGACCGTTCCTTGCCTTCTCGCGTTTTTTATCGCCCGCCGTTGACGTCACTGACAGCCCCAATACCAACAAATTATGAATGCACCGGTGATAACCGATTGTTGAACGCGATTATTTTTACAAGCAACGGTTTAAAATAGGCTAAACCTGACGAGGTTTTCATTGCCGTGAGACCCCAATTCTCGTGGAGGGGACGGTTGAGCGCCGGATGCGTTTTTTGATCAGTAGTATGACAAATCCTGATTTGATTTCAGGCGGCGGTCGTTTTTATATCGCATCATCGATGTAGCAGAAGAGGGTGCAGCCTATGACGACCTCCAGAACCTTATATTCACTTTGCGGAAGCGATAGCGCACGGCCGTTTTCTCCCCATTGCTGGAAAACCGTGCTTTCGCTGGCGCATAAGGGGCTGGATTTCGAGGAGCGTCCCTTGCCCTTCACGGTCATCCCGACGGTGGAGGACGGTTTTTCGAGGACCGTGCCGATCCTTCGTGATGGCGACCAGCTGGTGAGCGACAGTTTCGAGATCGCCCTTTATCTGGATGAGGCCTATCCGGAGCGGCCGTCGCTGTTTAACGGGGAAGGCGGCAAGGCGATGGCGCGTTTCGTTGAAAGCTGGTCGCAGACGGTGCTGCACCCGGCCATCACCCGCATTGCCGTGCTCGATATCCACAATATGCTTGATGAGCCTGACCGCCTTTATTTCCGCGACAGCAGGACGAAGGCGCTCGGCCGGACGCTCGAGGATGTGGTGGCGAACCGTGAGGCGGAAATCGCGGCCTTCCCAGCGCTCCTGGCGCCGATCCGCCGCATGCTGGGCTTCCAGCCTTTCATCGGTGGCTCATCGCCGCTGTTTGCGGACTACATCGTTTTCGGTGCGCTGCAATGGGCAAGGATTACCACCGGAGCGGATCTGTTTTCCGAAAACGACCCCGTCCGGGACTGGTTCGAAGGCTGCCTAGACCTCCACGACGCCAGAGGCCGCAGTGTGACAGCGGCGTGAAATGTCTGCAGCCATCGTCGCAATGTGGTTGATCCCCCTTGTTTTCGGGCCTTTGGGCGGGTAAAGACCGCCCACTTTCTCTATAGGAAAAGGAAACGGACACATGGCGATTGAACGCACATTTTCGATGATCAAGCCGGACGCAACCAAGCGTAACCTGACTGGCGCGATCACCAAGGTATTTGAAGACAACGGTCTGCGCATCGTCGCCTCCAAGCGCGTCTGGATGAGCAAGCGCGAAGCCGAAGGCTTCTACGCCGTTCACAAAGAGCGTCCCTTCTTCGGCGAACTCGTTGAAGGCATGACCTCCGGCCCGACCATCGTTCAGGTTCTGGAAGGCGAAAACGCTATCCTCAAGAACCGCGAAATCATGGGCGCAACCAACCCGGCCCAGGCTGCTGAAGGCACCATCCGCAAGAGCTTCGCGCTTTCCATCGGCGAAAACTCCGTTCACGGTTCGGACGCCCCTGAAACCGCCGCACAGGAAATCGCCTACTGGTTTGCCGAAACCGAAATCGTCGGCTGATTCAAAATATCAACGGCTTGAATCGCCCTCTCAGGCGATGGCATGAAGCCGCTGAAAAGACTCGATGAAACGGAGCCGAAAGGCTCCGTTTTTTTGTTTTATTGCCGATAGAAGTTTACGCCGAAGCAATCCCCACGGGCCTCAGTCCTTTGACGAGCCCATGGATGAGGGGAGGTTTTCACGACGCCGGACACCCCTCGACAGGACGCATATCCGTCGTGCCGTCCGCTTTGAACACGTCCGGATTGGGTGTGTAGAGCGGGCCGACCGTCAGCGGTTTGGCGGGAAGGAGCGACTGGTCGGTGTCGGAGCGGATGGTGGTCTCTATCGTCTGCAGTACATCGCCTTCCGGCCCTTTGATGCGGATCGTGACCTTGTAGGGGCGGTCCTGCTTGACGCATTCGACCGGCGGACTTTGAACGGCGATCTTTTCATCTGCCGGGAAAATCTTCTCCCTGGTCGTCAGCTCGGTGCCGCCGCGGGGATTTTCGAAGGTCGCTTCCAACGTGCTGCCGTCGCGGATGGGGGCGATGCGCTGCAAGGTCACGAGATAGGTGGCAATCGCCACACGGTAGTTGAAGACGAACATGCGGCCGGAAACCTTCGCGACATCGCGCGGCTCGTCCCGCTGACAACCGGAAAGACCGAGCACCGTAGTGATCGCCAGCAACGGAATGGTTATTCCTTTCATGCCTGCGCTTCCTTCTTGCGGTGATAATGCCGGCTGGCTTTCTGCCGGTTGCCGCACACCGTCATGTCGCACCAGATGCGGCTTCTGTTCTTGCTGCGGTCGATGAAAAGCCAACCGCAATTGCCGCAAATCCGCAGCCGTTTCCGCGTCTCCGCCGCAAGCAGCGACAGAGCTGAATGGGCGGTCGCATTGGCAAGGCTCTCTCGCAGGGGAAACAACCGTAGTGCCGTGCCGCATGCGAAGAGTAGCCCGGCCAGCCGACCGTCGTCATCGTCGCCACTCGTCATCGAAGAGCGGAAATAATCGTCGATCGCCTCGCGAAGATCGAGAAATACCTGCCTCATGTCCGCTTCGGGCGCGATGAGTGCGGGAAACCTGTCGCGCTCCGCTCCGAGTCGGGTCGACGCCTCGGCAAAGGTGGCGATCTGTTCGGGGGCGGCAAAACGGTCGACCGATTTTGCCGCGTCCGCGCGCAGGATGACGCTATTGGCGACATCGAGGGCCAATGCGCCGCCTGCGAAACGATGTTCTGTCCAGCGAAATGTCATGGCGACATTATAACTATCAAAATGGATTTTAACAGTTATAATGCGATGGGGAGGACGGATTGGCTTATTTCCTGCAACAATTGCTGAATGCCGTACCGGTAGCCTCGCTTTATGCGGTTCTGGCGTTCGGCTATGCCATCGCCTTTTCGGTTACGAAACGGGCCGATGTCACCTATGGCGCGATCTTCGCTTTCGCCGGTCAGACCTGTCTGCTGTTTGCCGATTTTGGCTGGAACCGGCTGTGGCTGATCTTGCCTGCAACACTCGCGCTTGGGGCAGGGGTCGGTCTTTTCGGCGGTCTGTGGGCGGCGGCTTTCATCGGCAGGGCGGTGATGCGGCCCCTGGCGAAAGCCTCCCCCAATGCGGTGACGGTCGCCTCCATTGGCGTGCTGATTGCGCTCACCGAAAGTGCCAGACTTGCCGCCGGCACGCGGCAATTATGGCTGCCACCGCTTTTGTCGGAACCGGTGCGATTCTGGGCCTATGGAAGCTTCGCTGTCACCCTGACGTCGATGCAGATGCTGAACACGGCTGTCTTCTGCCTGCTCGTTCTCGCAGGCACTTTCTACCTCCAGCGTTCCGGCTTTGGCAGACGCTGGAGGGCGGTGTCGGACGATGCTTTCGCCGCGTCACTGTGCGGGGTAAATGGAGGCAGGGTGTTCCTGCTGTCCTACTGTGCAGCGGGTCTGCTTGCCGCCATCGCCGGCGTCCTCGCCACGTTTTATTACGGCACCATGGATTTCGGTGCCGGTCTGGTGTTCGGCCTGAAGGTCGTACTGATTTCGGCAGCGGGCGGTTATGCAAGCCCGCTCGTCTGCGCGCTCGGGGCTGCTGCCGTCGGGTTCGCGGAAACGCTATGGGTCGGTTACGGCCCGGTTATCTGGCGGGATGCGGCGGTTCTGGCGCTTCTGGTGGGCTGGCTGATCGTCATGCGCAGCAGGGTGGAAGCGCCCTAGAGCATTTCCAGGAGGGGTGGCGTCCGGTTTTCGTCCGGAAATGCGGGAAAACACAAAGCGTTACCGCCATTTGTCCTTGGCCGTGTCGTCGGTCGTCTTTGCGGCAACCCAGTCGCCCTTCGTGCCATCCTTGCCGTGTTCCTTTTTCCAGAACGGGGCGGACGTCTTGAGGTAGTCCATCACGAAATTTGCGCCGTCAAAAGCGGCCTGCCGGTGCCGGGAAGCAGCAATGACGAGGACGATATTCTCGCCGGTGGCGATCTTGCCATGGCGATGAATGGCGGTGAGGCCGAGGAGGTCGAAGCGTTCGATGGCGAGTTGCGCGATGCGGGTCATTTCCGCTTCGGCCATGCCGGGATAATGCTCGAGTTCCAGCGCCGCGAGCGTGCCGCCATCATCGCGACAAAGCCCGGTGAAGGCCACCACCGCGCCGATGCTCTTGTCGCCTTCCGTTAGCCTGCGGGTTTCTTCCGCAGCGTCGAAATCCTGTGCCTGCACGCGGACAGTGGGCTGCATCCGGTTATCCCCCCGTCATGGGGGGGAAGATGCCGATCTCGCGCGCACCGGCAATGCTCTCGTCATGTTCAACATGTTCCTGATTGACCGCAACGCGGATCACATCCGGAAATTCGAAGGCGGCTTCGTAGTTTTCACCAAGGGTTGAGAGATAGGCGATCAGCTCACCGGCCGTGGTAACGGAGGAGGGGATATCCAGCTCCTCTTCCGCCGTGCCGATCTTTTCGCGAACCCAGGCGAAATAAACGATCCGCGCCATCATTCTTCGTCCACGATGTGCTTGAGACCCGCCTTGAAGTAGTCGTAGCCGGTGTACATGGTTAGCGCTGCTGCAAGCCAGAGAAGCGTAATTCCCATCTCGGTCGTGTAGGGCAGAACCTTGTCTCCCGCGGGACCGGCAAGAAGAAAGGCGATGGCTACCATCTGGATGGTGGTCTTCCACTTCGCGATGCGGGTGACGGGAACGCTGACCTTCAGCGCCGCCAGATATTCACGCAGGCCCGAGACCAGAATTTCGCGGCAGAGAATGGTGATGGCGGCCCACAGCGACCAGCCGGCAATGGTGCCGTCCGCTGCCATCAAGAGCAGCACCGAGGCGACCAGCAGCTTGTCGGCGATCGGGTCCAGCATGCGGCCGATATTGGAGGTCTGATTCCAGATACGCGCCAGATAACCATCCAGAAAATCGGTCAGCGAGGCGACGATGAACAGCCAGAGGGCCGTCCAGCGCGCAAAATCCGAGCTTTCCAGCTTTCCTTCGATGTAAAAACACAAAACGATGACGGGAACCGCCAGAATGCGGGCATAGGTGAGAAGGTTGGGAATGCTGTATGCGCGCGAAGCCATGGGAAACCTGTCAGTCTGGATAAGCTGCCTTGATGCCGCCCCTGACGCATAGGGTCAACACGTTATTATGTTTTTTTAGCAGTTCGTTGCGACAGTGCGCCTTCAATCGCCACTGCTCTCATGGAAGTGATTGTAGATTTGCCGCGCTACGGCTTCTGAAATGCCGGTGACATTCATCAGATCGTTGAGGCCTGCGCGTGAAACCGCCTTGGCCGTACCGAAATGCTGCAGCAGCGAGCGCTTGCGTCCTGGGCCGATCCCCGAAATTTCGTCCAGCGGATTGCGCACCATTTCCTTCTTGCGTCGCGCCCGGTGTGAGCCGATGGCAAAACGGTGGGCCTCGTCGCGCATGCGCTGGATGAAGTAAAGCACGGGATCGCGCGGCGGCAGGGAAAAATCGCTGCGGCCATCCGCAAAGAAGCGCTCGCGGCCCGCCTCGCGGTCCACACCCTTGGCGACGCCGATGGCAATCACGCTGTCGCGAATGTCGAGCTCATCGAGGATGGCACGCACCGCCGTCATCTGTCCCTGACCACCATCGATCAGGATAACGTCCGGCCAGGCGGGGAAGGGCATGTCCGCGGCTTCCTCGGGTGTGGGCGTCAGCGTCTGCGCGCGGTCGGGCTTGCCCTCTTCCTTCAACAGGCGCGAGAAGCGGCGGGTCATGACCTCACGCATCATGCCGAAGTCGTCACCGGGAGTGATGTCGGTCGATTTGATGTTGAACTTGCGATACTGGTTTTTCACGAAGCCTTCCGGCCCCGCCACCACCATGCCGCCCACGGCATTGGTGCCCATGATGTGCGAGTTGTCGTAAATCTCGATCCGGCGCGGCACGTAGGGAAGGTTGAAGGTTTCCGCGAACCCCTTCAACAACCGCGCCTGAGAAGAGGTTTCCGCCAGCTTGCGGCCATGCGCCTCGCGGGCATTGGCAAGAACATGGTCGGTGATGTCCTTCTTTTCGCCGCGCTGCGGCACGCTGATCGTGACCTTGTGTCCGGCTTTTTCGCCGAGAGCAGCGGCCAGCAATTCCTGTTCCTCCACGGTTTCGGAAAGCAGGATCTGCTTCGGCACCGGTTTGTCGTCGTAAAACTGCGCCAGGAACGCATTGAGGATTTCCGAGCCGGGCAGGGACGGGTCGGCCTTCGGGAAATAAGCGCGGTTGCCCCAGTTCTGGCCGGTGCGGAAAAAGAACACCTGGATGCAGGATATGCCGCCCTCGTGATGGATGGCGAAAACATCCGCCTCCTCGATGCCGGCCGGATTGATGCCCTGATGGCTCTGGACGTGCGAGAGCGCCGCCAGCCGGTCGCGATAGACGGCGGCGCGCTCGAAGTCGAGATCCTCGGCCGCCTCGTTCATCTGCCGGGCAATCGCGGTCTTGACGCTCTGGCTCTTGCCGGACAGGAAATCCTTGGCTTCCTTGACGAGTTCCGCATACCCCTCATCGCTCACCTCATGTGTGCAGGGGCCGGAACAGCGCTTGATCTGGTAAAGAAGACAGGGACGCGTGCGGGTTTCGAAAACGCTGTCGGTGCAGGTGCGGATCAAGAACGCGCGTTGCAGTGAATTGATCGTGCGTCCAACGGCTCCGGCAGAGGCGAAGGGTCCGAAGTAGTCGCCCTTGCGCGCCCGCGCACCCCGGTGCTTGAAAATCGCCGGTGCACGATTGTCTGCTGTGATCAGGATATAGGGAAATGACTTGTCGTCGCGCAAAAGCACGTTAAAGCGCGGCCGCAAGCGTTTGATGAGGTTAGCTTCCAGGAGAAGCGCCTCGGTCTCCGTGCGGGTGGTGACGAATTCCATATGGGCGGTCAGCCGCACCATCTGCGCAATGCGGTTGGAATGCACGCGACCCTGGGCATAGTTACCGACGCGCTTCTTCAGCGAGCGCGCCTTGCCGACGTAGAGAACGTCGTTCGCCTCGTTGAACATGCGGTAGACACCCGGCGAGTTCGGCAGGTGTTTGACGAATTCGCCGATCAGATCCATGCCCTTCAGGCCGGATTCGTTTTTCCAGCCGGCATTCCAGTCCATGCCGGCAACGTCGCGCGGTGCCTCGGCCGCGTCTGTCGCGGCAAGGTTTGCATCGTCGTCTTCGTCATCGGTTTCATCGAAGAGAATACCGCCGTCAGGCAGCTTCTTTCCGTTCATTCAGGTATCTCCGCCACATCAGGGGTTTCCCAGCCAAGATGCTGGCCGCCATCGAGCGCGATCATTTGTCCGGTGATCGACGGCGTATCAAAAAGAAAGCGAATCGTCCGCCCGAACTCGTCGGGTTCCGGACCGCGCTTTAATATAAGGCCGTCGATCTGCGCCTGAAAGTCCTCCGGCGCCTGTCTTTCGCTTTTGAAGGAGGGACCCGGCCCGATGGCGTTGACGCGCACCCGCGGCGCAAAACTCTGCGCCATCGTCCGTGTGGCTGTCCAAAGGGCCGATTTCGAAAGCGTATAGGAGTAAAAACGCGGCGTAAGCGCAAGTACACGCTGATCGATGATGTTGACGATCAGTCCCGATTTATCCTGAGGCAATTGCTGAACGAAGGCGGCCGCGATGAGGGAAGGCGCCCGCACGTGCACGGAAAAATGCGCGTCGAAGATTGCCGGATCGGGCGTTTCTGCCGAATCGTCCAGAAAAATGGATGCATTGTTGACGACCACGCCTATCGGGCCGAGCGCCGAAGATGCCTGTTCGACAAGCGCCATTGTTGGCGATGATTGTGTCAGATCCGCCTGAACGGCAACGGCCTTGCCGCCTTTTTGCCTTATTTCGTTAGCGAATTCCTCGGCTTGCGCCATGGAGGCATTGGCGTGGACGGCAATCGCAAAGCCATGCGAGGCCAAATCCGTGGCGATCGCCCGCCCGAGCCGCCGGGCGGCACCCGTTATCAAGACTGTCTTCGGTATATTTTCTTTCACAGCGGACCTGCATTTGCTCATACACGCCCTATTTGCTGGATATAATCGCAAATCGCAAGCTGTCCGTGGGCCGTAAAAGAATTGTGTGGATTTTTATTGGTAATGTAATTTAAATTTAATTTGAATATAACTAAGTTTAAATTCGATATATTGGAAATTAAGTTTCCGGTAGGGTTAATAAAACCCTTGTGGCAATTAGGCAACGTCTAATTCTAGTCACGTGTCTGCCCCAAACAATTCACATTTTGGCTCTTTGATCTCCGCATTCTCCCATCAAATTCAATTTTCAGAGGGGCGATTAACCCGACGAATTTACCGCGTCTAAAAACAATGTTTTGAGTACGGCGCGGTCCTGAAAGGAGAATAACATGCGTATTTTCGTAGCAACCATTATGGCTTCGACCATTGCAGCCGCCGGTTTCTCGGCTGCTCACGCCGCTGACGCCGTAAACGACGTGCCGCAGGCACCGGTAGCCTACGACCAGCCCGCTCCGGTCAAGAACTGGACCGGCGCTTACCTCGGTGGTACCGCCAACTACGATTGGGGCCGTTTCAGCTCCAGCAACGACGGCCGTGACGCCAAGGGCGCCGGCGGCGGTATCTACGGCGGTTACAACATGCAGAACGGCCAGATCGTTTACGGTGCCGAAGCAGACGTTAACCTCGGCCGCGAGCGCGGTTCCGCTGGTACGGTTGGTGGCAACGCCGTCGAAGGCAAGCAGGGCGTCAACGGCTCGCTGCGTGCCCGCGTCGGTTACGACATGAACCCGTTCCTGCTGTACGGTACGGCTGGTCTCGCAGCCTCCGACAACAAGGTACGTGACGCGACCTCCAAGGACAGCGCAACCGCCCTCGGCTACACCGTTGGTGCCGGCGTTGAAGCCATGGTTACGGACAACATCACTGCCCGTCTGGAATATCGCTACAGCGACTACCAGAAGAAGGACTACAGCCTGGACTCCGGCGCGTTCTCGCGCGGCTTCGACGACCACTCCGTCAAGGCCGGTATCGGCGTCAAGTTCTGATCCTTCAAGGATCGGTAAAAGAAAAGCCGGGGTTTACGCCCCGGCTTTTTTCGTTTTTGCCATCAGTTACAGCATCCATGCCCGGCGATCAGGCCAGGCATGGCGCTCACATTGGTGTCAGGCGGCGGCCCTCATGTCCTTATAGGCTTCAAAACGCTTGCCGAATGTCTCCGGCCATTGCGCCAGCGCCTCGTGCCCTTCTGCCCATTCACCTGCAAAACGCAGATCGAGATAACCGATCAACGCCGCAAGGGCGAAATGTCCGCCATGCAGCTTCTTGCCGGTTTTCGGCAGGTTGGCGTTGAGATGATCCAGACCCTTCACCGCCTTTTTCCACTGCTTGTCGATCCATGGCTGGTGAACTCTGTCTTCCGGGCGGGAACGGCGCTCGTAAACGATGGCCAGCAGGCAATCCATGATGCCGTCGCAGAGCGCTTCCAGAATTTCCGCTTCGGTGCGCTTGCCGTTCTTTTTCGGGTAGAGCTTGCCGCCCGAAAGGCGGTCTAGATAGTGCATGATCGCGACGCTGTCATAGACTGAGCCGCCATCGTCCAGAAGCAGGACCGGAATTTTGCCGAGCGGATTGTTGTCAACCAGCGTCGCGGGCTCGGCATTGGTGTCGACGGCGACGTTGGTAATGTCGATGCCGAGATGGCGGGCGGCCATGCGCACCTTGGCGGAGTAGGGGGAAGTGACGGAGTAAAGCAGTTCCATAGCCGGGTCCTGACGTATGTTGATGTGTGGGTATTAGCGAATGGGGACGATTTCGGTAGCGCTGACGCGGCAGCCCTTGCGGTCAAGCTCAGGGCAATCGCGGAATGTCATGTCCTTGTTGAGGCAGATACGGACTTCCTCAAGGCGTTTTCCGTCGCAGCTGATCGAGACGCCGCGTTTCGACATGCCGGGGTTGGCGTCGGTGAAGGCGGTTTCGATGGCATCGGCGGAAAGGGTGGCGCCTTTAGCGCCGGAGGCAATCGTCTCCGGCAGCTTGACCGCCTCGAAGGCGGTTCGTGTTGCCGAAAAATAATCCTTCTGCGAAAGGCCGGAGCAGGCGCCGTGCTTGCGCCACTGGTGGCCGATCAGGCCCATGGAGGGCATGATGTCGAACATCGTGCGGCCGATTGCGTCGGGCACACGGTCCGGCTCGCTGCTCGTGCAGAATTCGGGGTATCCGGTTTCGTTTTGCGGCCAAAGCCCGTGTACGACGAAACCGTACCGCCTGTTGCTGCCGCATTGCTGGCGATTGCCGGAACCTTCGGAGCTGGCGCAGAACGCCGGCGACCAGGAGAGCGAAAGCACATAAAAATCGAAGCCTGTTCCGGCGGGCACAGGGTTTTTGCCCGTGTCTCGTCGGGCAATTTCCGGCTGGGATGTTTCGGGCCTGGAATTGCCGGCGGGCTGCGTTTGGGATTGGGTCTGCCGGTTGTTTGCAGAACCGGTCGGGGCCGGATTTTCCCGCGAAAACCAAAGGGCCGCAAGCGACAGAAGACCGAGGGCGATGAAACCGGCATAACGCTTCATTTTCGTGCACGTTCTCCGGAAAATGGACAACCTCGTATCGCCCGCAGACGACAAAGCGGTCTTACATAAATTTGTGAACGAGGCAAACGGGCAAAAAGGTTGAAAGCTTCGCCGCATAACGAATAGAGTCGAACGAATCTTCTGCGGAGTGCGGAAATCGGGTTGGGGTGAAGCTGGGGGAAATAGGCGGGCATGACCGCATGACATTGAAGAAATACATCTGGCCCGTCATTGGTCTGGCAACGATCGGTTTTTCGGCCTGGCTGCTCTATCACGAGCTGCGCGGTCTTTCACTCGATGATCTATGGGAAAGCCTCACGGCCATTCGCGCGCGGGACTGGGTGTGCTCCGGCCTGTCGACGCTTGTCGCCTATGCCGCCCTTGCCGGTTACGACCGCATCGCTCTCCAGCATCTCGGCCGGAAGGTAAACTGGTTCTTCATCACGCTCACCTCCTTTACCACCTACGCGCTTTCCCACAATGTCGGGGCATCCGTGTTTTCCGGTGCCGTCGTCCGATACCGGGCCTATACGTCCAAAGGGTTGAGCGCTGCCGAAGTCGGCATTCTCGTCGGCCTTTGTTCCTTCACCTTCATCATCGGAACGATCATGCTCATCGGTCTGGTGCTGGTCTATGAACCGGACATTACCGAGCGATTTACCGGGATCCTGCCCGTGGAAGCATCAACGACAACCGGCGTCCTGCTGCTCGCCATCGTCGCACTTTATGTGCTCGGCAGTCTTTTGAAGCTGCGGCCGCTGAAAATCGGTTCGTTTTTTCTGCCATATCCCGTGCCGAAACTGGTGGCGCAACAGCTGGTCATCGGTCCGATCGAACTGATCGGAGCTGCAGGCATCATCTATTTCGCGCTGCCGGAAGCCGGAAATCCCGGTTTCATGGTCATTCTCGGGATTTTCCTGATTTCCTTTTCAGCGGCGCTCATCTCGCACGCGCCGGGCGGGCTTGGCGTGCTGGAGCTGGTGTTCGTCACCGGCCTGCCTGATATGAACCCGGCTGACGTGATTGCGGCGCTGCTGGTGTTCCGGCTGTTCTACCTCATCATCCCGTTCATCATGGCGCTGTTCGTGATCCTGTTCTTTGAGCGATCGCAGCTTGCACAGGCGCGGAAGGGGTCAGGGTAAGCACTCAATCCTCTTCCGGCTTTTCCTCGCCGCGCAGCCAGAAGGCGCGGTGCGAGGCGTATCTGTCCTGCGCCATCACCGTCTTCAGGAATGGCAGCAGCGTGTGCAGCTCGTCCTTCAGCGTGTAGGGCGGATTGACGACGATGAGGCCTGAACCGCTCAAGCCTTCCAGCCGGTCGCTTTTCACGGAAAGTTCCGCGCACAGCATCTTCGGAATATCGAAGGATTGCAGCCGCTCGTGGAAATCCTTGATCGGTGCGCCTTTTTTGAGCGGATACCACAGGCAATAGGTGCCGGTGGAGAAACGCCGATATGCCTTGTTCAACCCATCCGCCAGCCGCTGATATTCATTTTCAAGCTCGAAAGGCGGATCGACGAGGATGAGGCCGCGTTTTTCCTTCGGCGGCAGATGCGCGCCAAGCGACAGCCAGCCATCGAGCTCCGTCACCCGAACCTGATAATCTCCCTCGAACAGACGCGCCAGCGCGCGTGCGTCGTCCGGGTGCAGTTCCATGGCCGAAAGCCTGTCCTGCGGGCGGAACAGCATGCGCGCGAGCTTCGGTGAGCCGGGGTAGAACTGCATGCCGCCTTCGGGGTTGAGTTCCCTGACGGTGGAAAGATAGGGTTCCAGCAATTCGGCGACAGGGGCCGGCAGATCGGCGTCCATCAGCTTGCCGATGCCGGTCTGCCATTCGCCTGTCTTCTGCGCCTCTTCCGACGACAGGTCGTAGAGGCCGATGCCGGCATGAGTATCCAGCACGCGAAACGCCTTGTCCTTGTTCTGCAGGTAACGGACGAGACGCGCGAGAACGGCGTGTTTGAGAACATCCGCGAAATTGCCGGCGTGGTAGATGTGGCGATAGTTCATGGGATGTGTCTCGCTTCCCGATGGGGATGATGAATATTCTTGATGGACGTCACTTCGGCCTTTTTGCCGCGTCGCTGATGCAATATAGAAAAGACATGAACCTTGCGACCCCGATTTCCGCTAAAAACGCCGCCCCGAAAGCCGAAAGTGCCACGCGCATCGGCCACACGGTCTGTCCGCACGACTGTCCGAGCGCCTGCGCGCTGGAAGTGGACATCAATGCCGATGGCCGCATCGGCCGCGTGCGCGGCGCCAATGCCAATACTTACACTGCCGGCGTCATCTGCGCCAAGGTGGCGCGTTACTCCGAGCGTATCTATCATCCCGGCCGTCTTTTGACCCCGAAGCGCCGCAAGGGTGCGAAGGGTGCTGGCGACTGGCAGGAGATATCCTGGGCGGCGGCACTGGACGAGGTTGCCGACGCCTTAGTCAAAGCCGAGGCAAAGCACGGCGCCGAGGCCGTCTGGCCTTATTTCTATGCCGGAACCATGGGACAGGTTCAGCGCGATTCCATCGAGCGCCTGCGTCACGCCAAGAAATATTCCGGCTTTTTCGGATCGATCTGCACCAACATGGCCTGGACGGGTTATGTGATGGGTACAGGCGCGCTGCGCGGGCCCGATCCGCGCGAAATCGGCAAGGCCGATGTCGTCGTCATCTGGGGCACGAATGCTGTCGCCACGCAGGTCAACGTCATGACCCATGCGGTAAAAGCCCGCAAGGAACGTGGCGCGAAGATCGTCGTCGTCGATATCTATGACAATCCGACCATGAAACAGGCCGATATGCGCATCGTCCTGCGTCCAGGCACCGATGCGGCGCTCGCCTGCGCCATCATGCACATTGCCTTCCGCGATGGTTATGCCGACCGCGATTACATGGCGCGCTTCGCTGACGATCCGGTGGGACTTGAAGAGCATCTGAAATCGAAGACGCCGCAATGGGCGTCCGAAATCACCGGTCTTTCCCTGGAGGAAATCGAGGATTTCGCAAGGCTCGTGGGCACGACGAAAAAGACGTTCTTCCGGCTCGGTTATGGTTTCGCCCGCCAACGCAACGGCGCGGTCGCCATGCACGCGGCTCTTTCTATCGCCACCGTTCTTGGCTCCTGGCAATATGAAGGCGGCGGCGCCTTCCACAATAACGGCGATATCTTCCGGCTCAACAAGGCGGAACTGATGGGCACAGCCTATGCCGACCCCAACGTGCGCCAGCTCGACCAGTCGCAGATCGGCCGCGTGCTGACGGGGGATGCGGAAGCGCTGCGACATGGTGGCCCGGTGACGGCGCTGCTCATCCAGAACACCAACCCCGTCAATGTCGCACCCGAGCAGCGGCTGGTGAAACAGGGTTTCCTGCGCTACGATCTTTTTGTTGCCGTGCATGAGCAATTCATGACGGAGACGGCCGAGTTGGCCGATATCGTGCTGCCGGCCACCATGTTCCTTGAACATGACGACATCTACCGCGCCGGTGGCCAGAACCACATTCTGCTTGGCCCCAAGCTGGTGGAGCCGCCGGAAACCGTGCGCAGCAATCTCTTCGTCATTGAAGAACTGGCGAAACGTCTTGGTATTGACCATATGCCGGGCTTCGGTCTTTCAGCCCGCGACCATGTCGATCATATGCTGAAAGTCAGCGGCTGGGGCGATTTCGATACGTTGGCGGAAGAAAAATGGATCGATGCGCAGCCCTCTTTCGAGGTGGCGCATTATCTCGAGGGCTTTGGTTATGGTGACGGAAAATTCCGTTTCAGCCCCGAATGGGCGACAGGGCCGTCTCCAAACAAACCGCCGAAAAACATCGGCGTGATGGGGCCGGTTGCGCAATTTCCGAAATTCCCGGATCAGGTAGATGTCATCGAAACCGCCGACGGAGAGCATCCTTTCCGACTGGCGACATCGCCAGCGCGCAACTTCCTCAACTCCACCTTCGCGGAAACGAAAACCTCCGTGCAGAAGGAAGGCCGTCCGGAAGTGATGATCTGTTCCGAGGACGCCACCCGCAACGGTATAGCCGATGGCGACATCGTGCGTATCGGCAATGGCCGCGGCGAAGTGCGTCTTCACGCGAAAATCGTGGAGGGTGCGAGGCCCGGCGTTCTGGTTGCCGAAGGGTTGTGGCCCAACAAGGCGCATCTGGACGGCGAGGGTATCAATGTTCTGACGGGCGCCGATGCCGTCGCCCCCTATGGCGGCGCGGCTTTCCACGACAATAAGGTGTGGCTCCACCGCGACGACGAAGCCTGAAAGGCTTGATATTGCACCGCAACAGGGCCAAGCTGAACACTTCCGCGACAGGCAAGGGAATATCCGGTGACACAGACGCAAGCGAAAAACGTTCCGGCCGACACTGATTCCGGCAGGGTCCGGCTGGTGGAAAAGGAAACGGTGTGGAAGGGCTTCGTGCATATGCAGAAGCTCATTTTCGATCAGCGCATGCCGGATGGCAAGACAATCCGCATCATCAGGGAAGTCCACGATCACGGCAGCGCCGCCGCCATCCTTCTATACGATGCCAAACGCGACAGCGTGGTGATGGTGCGCCAGTTCCGCCCTGCCGTCTTCGTGAACGGCGATCCAAGCTTCATGATCGAAGTGCCAGCGGGGCTCCTCGATGACGACAATGCGGCCGACGCCATTCGCCGCGAGGCCATGGAAGAATCTGGCTACGCGGTGGAAAAGGTCGAATACCTGTTCGACATGTATGCCAGCCCGGGAACGCTCACCGAAAAAGTCAGCCTCTTCGTCGCCCGCATCGATCTCGACGTGCAGGCCGGCAGCGGTGGCGGTCTGGAAACCGAAGGCGAGGATCTGGAGGTTCTGACCTACGGCCTCGACGAAGCCTTCGCGATGATCGCGTCCGGCGAAATCACCGATTCCAAGACGATTATTCTGTTGCAGTGGGCCATGTTGAATCGAGCGGCTCTACGCAAACCTTAAGCGAACGCAACGTTTTCCAACTTTGCCGCAGCCGCAAGCTTCCTATCATGTGTTGCTAAAGGCACATTGTGCGAAATCGCAAGCGAGAGGTAGGCAGCATCATAGGCGGGAAGCGCATGTTTCGTGCCAGGCGGATGATGGAGACGTGATCGGCGATTGTGCCGTCCTCGTAAGGCAGGAACCAAGCCGCGACTACCGAGGCGTCCACGACAAAGGCCATTACTTGCGGCCTTCTTCTTTCCACGCCTTGACCTCATCCGGAGTTGTCTTTTTTCGTTGCGACCGTTCTGTCCGCATCGCAGAGATGAGGTGTCGACGAGATTGAGGATCGATCGCTTTTACGAGGCATGCCACAGCTTCGTTCTGCGTGCGATAATAACATCTTCCCCCGCCTCAACCGGAAGCCTTCAACTCAGAATCTGCCCTTTACGCCGGCCCCAACGAAAAGCGACTGCATATCGCCGCCCGCCGAATCTTTATAAAACCGGCCGGTAGTTCCGCCAGTCGGTGTGAGGGTTTTGTCACCGCGACCGAAGCTCGTATATTCGTATGCGCCATCCAGGTAGAGGGAGGCATTCTCAGTCAGGGCATAGGCGATGCCCGCTTTTGCTCCGAACATGCCGCCAACATGGAATTTGTCGGTGAAGCGGATCGAACGCATCCAGTGATCGTCCGTGGCTTTCGCATAGATCATTGCGCCGCCTTCGAGGCCGGCATTCAGCGACCAGTTCCCGAATTTGCGCCCACCGGTCACATTGCCGTAAAATACGGGGATTTGCTGCCGGTAGGTGATAGCTTTTTCGCTATTGTTGAACTCACCGACATTATTGCGAAATCCTCTCCAACTGTAGATGTAGTCACCGCCATAGGCGGACCACTGCACGTCGGTATAGCGAAAGCCGATACCGGCACTGAGGTGCTGCAGCGGGTCTTCCAGCAGTGTTCTGTTGAGTTCGATGCTTCCGGTCAGGTGGTGGTCGAGGCGGGTATCGCCGTGCTGTGAGCGGTCGCTCCATCCAGTTTTCGATGTATCCCTGTAATAGGGAGGCAGCCAATCGTAGTCGGTCATGTAGCCATCGCCAGCAAAGCCGATTCGACCTTCCGTTTTTATGCGCCACTCGGGCGACAGCTCAAGTCCAAGCGATCCGCGTAACGCCATGGCATTTGTTGTTTTCCAGTCGAGTTGACTGTTTTTGTGGCTTCCGTTGTAAAAGGTCTCGGTGGCCTTGATGTTTAGAACACCGGCATCGAGCGAAGCGGTGATGCCGCTTTGCTCGGCGGCGAGCGGCAGGCTCGTGCCCACCAGTAAAACGGCCGAAAGCGGCAGGGAAAACCTCGAAAATAGCATAATCGCTCCTGAATGACCGGAGGGCTCCAAAATGCGGGGCCGTTGCGGGCATTAGAGGTGATTATGGTAAACGTTCGGTTTATTTTATAGGAAATACCACTTTAAGTATCTTTGTACTTTAGTGAAATATTTATCAGTAAACAGAAATCAGGCTGGGATACTCGGATTTACTTGCGTCGCCGCTGGAAATGGCTTTTCCACCTTCCATCCGCACCTTGCCTTCCGCAAGCTGCTTCAGGGCAAGTGGATAAAGCTGGTGTTCGACGGTGAGTATCCGCGCTGCCAGCGTCTCGGCCGTGTCGTCGGAAAGAACCGGCACCGCGCCCTGCGCGATCGTCGGGCCTTCGTCCATGCCTTCGGTTACAAAATGTACGGTGCAGCCGGAAATCTTCATGCCGCTGTCGATGGCGCGCTGGTGGGTGTGCAGGCCGGGGAAAAGCGGCAGCAGGGAAGGGTGGATATTGATGATGCGGCCTTCGTAGGGGGCGATGAAATCCCCTGAGATCAGCCGCATGTAACCGGCAAGACAGATGATATCAGGCGCAATCTCGCCAAGTGCGGCCAGAATGGCTCCCTCATGCTCGGCCTTGCTGGCATAGGTCTTGCGTTCGAAAACGAGCGTGGGAATACCGAACGCCCGCGCCTTTTCCAGCCCGCCTGCCGACGCCTTGTCTGAAATTACACAGGCGATCTCGGCCGGAAAATGCGTTTCCTGACAGGCCTTGGCAAGCGACACCATGTTGGAACCGCTACCGGAAATGAAAACGACGACACGTGCGCGGCCAGATCGAGAGGCGGCGCTCATCATAGGCTGAGGGCGCCCTTGTAGATCGTGCCCTGCGCACCCTCTTCGCGGGCGACCATGCGGCCGAGCGGGAACACGGTCTCGCCTTCCGCCGTCAGAGCATCGGTGACCTTGGCGGCATTTTCAGCCGAAACGACCAGGATCATGCCGACACCGCAGTTGAACGTGCGCAGCATTTCTTTGGCTTCAACGCCACCGGTTTTTGCAAGCCACGAGAACACAGCCGGAACCTCGATCGCGTCGAGATCGATCTCGGCGGCGAGATGCTTGGGCAGAACGCGCGGAATATTTTCCGGGAAGCCGCCGCCGGTAATATGCGCCAGCGCCTTCAGCGCGCCGGTCTCGCGGATTGCCTTCAAAAGCGGCTTTACATAGATGCGCGTCGGCGTCAGCAGCGCTTCGCCAAGCTTCTTGCCATCTGCGAAGGGTGCCGGGGCGTCCCAGTCAAGGCCGGAGATCGAAACGATCTTGCGCACCAGCGAAAAACCGTTGGAATGAACGCCGGACGACGAAAGTCCGAGAATGACGTCGCCTTCGGAAATATCGCCGGCGGGCAGAAGCTGGCCACGTTCGGCAGCACCCACGGCAAAGCCCGCGAGATCGTAGTCGCCATCGGAATACATGCCGGGCATTTCAGCGGTTTCACCACCGATCAGCGCACAGCCGGATTCGCGGCAGCCGGCTGCAATGCCGGAAACGATGGCAGCGCCCTGATCCGGGTCGAGCTTGCCGGTCGCGAAATAGTCGAGGAAGAACAGCGGTTCTGCGCCCTGCACGACGAGATCGTTGACGCACATGGCAACGAGGTCGATGCCGACGGTGTCATGGAAATTCGCGTCGATGGCGATCTTCAACTTGGTGCCGACGCCGTCATTGGCGGCCACCAGAACCGGATCGTTAAAGCCTGCGGCCTTCAGATCGAACAGGCCGCCGAAGCCGCCGATTTCGCCATCCGCGCCGGGACGCCGCGTCGAGCGCACCGCCGGTTTGATCTTTTCGACCATCAGGTTGCCGGCGTCGATATCCACACCTGCGTCACTATAGGTAAGACCGTTCTTGCCCGACTGGCTCATCGCTCTCGTCTCCGCTGGTTCCTTTGGCGTCGCCATTCGCACGGGACGGGGCCTGATGCAAGGGTTTGAGTGGCAAAAGCTCCGGTTTTTAACGGCTTTGCGACGGTTTGACGTTTTGTGTGCCTCGGGCCTCTCGACGGCGATATGCGCAGCGCAGACTTGAAAACCCGTCGTTGTTGCACGGACCTGGTAACTGCCGTGTCTATCGCTACCGGGCCACCGGCCTTGACCATGTGCATATGCGCATCCTATCTCCATCATGGGCAATGACGGCACGGCGACAAGAGGATGAACGGATGCAACCCCATGTGAGCGGTACGAGCCTGCGCCGGCAGGTTTTTTTCTGGATTGGCGTGCTTGCCGTCTTTATCTTTTTCCTGATGGTCTTCAGCTCCATCCTCCTGCCTTTCGTGGCGGGCATGGCACTTGCCTATTTTCTCGATCCGGTTGCCGACTGGCTGGAGCGCCGAGGCCTGAGCCGGTTGATGGCCACCGTCGTTATCCTCGTCACCTTCGTGCTGATTTTCGCGCTGTCGCTCATTATCATCATTCCGCTGATTGCCGCCCAGGCATCCGAATTCATCACGCGCATCCCGCAATATGTCTCGTCCCTGCAGCAGTTGATCGCCGGTGCGGACGCCAATCTGCTGCCTGACTGGGTGAGCAACCAGATCAATGCAGTGAAGGAGAATTTTTCCAAGCTGCTGACCGAAGGCGCGGGCTTCATAGGCACCCTGCTGACGCAGATCTGGAATTCCGGTAAATCGCTGGTCGATGTCATGTCGCTGCTGGTCGTCACACCCGTCGTCGCCTTCTACCTGCTGCTCGACTGGGACCGGATGATCGACAAGGTCGATAGCTGGATACCGCGCGACTACGTGCATACGGTCCGCCAGATCGCCCGCGACATGGATAGGACGATTGCCGGCTTCGTGCGCGGGCAGGGGTCGCTCTGCCTCATCCTTGGTGTTTATTATGCTGTCGGCCTGTCCTTGGTGGGCCTGAATTTCGGCCTGCTGATCGGCCTTTTCTCCGGCCTTATCAGCTTCATTCCATATATTGGTTCGATGGTCGGCCTCATCCTTGCCGTCGGCGTTGCCATTGTGCAGTTCTGGCCTGATTATATCTATGTATTTCTGACACTTGCCGTGTTCTTTTCCGGCCAGTTCATCGAAGGCAACATCCTGCAGCCGAAGCTCGTCGGCAGCAGCGTCGGCCTGCATCCGGTATGGCTGATGTTCGCATTGTTCGCCTTCGGTGCGCTTTTCGGTTTCGTCGGCCTTCTGGTCGCCGTGCCGGCGGCGGCAGCCGTTGGCGTGCTTGTCCGCTTTGCATTGTCGCGATATCTTGAAAGCGATCTTTACCATGGGCACGCCGCCAACCTTCCCTGGGAAGAACAGGAAACGTCCTCCGGCAAGGTTGACTCTCAGGGCTAACGATGACTGACCAAATCAAAAACGACAACGCCCGGTCGAAGGCCGAGCAGCTGCCGCTCGCATTCTCACACCAGTCCGCTTCCGGAAGGGACGATCTTCTCGTGTCCGACTCGCTCAAGGCTGCCGTCAGCCTTGTGGATGAATGGCCGAACTGGCCTTCGCCCGTGGTGGTGCTGGCCGGGCCTCCGGGTTCGGGAAAATCGCATCTCGCCAATATCTGGAAAAATATCAGCAGCGCGCAGGATATCCACCCGCAAGCCGGTGTTGGCGCTGCGCGTCTTGCCGAAACCGGAGCGGTTCTGTTCGAGGATGCCGATCGCCGCGGTTTTGACGACACCGAACTTTTCCA
The DNA here is from genome assembly GCF_001427205.1 of Rhizobium sp. Root491. Taxonomy (NCBI): domain Bacteria; kingdom Pseudomonadati; phylum Pseudomonadota; class Alphaproteobacteria; order Hyphomicrobiales; family Rhizobiaceae; genus Rhizobium; species Rhizobium sp. Root491. The sequence continues at coordinate 346,259 of NZ_LMFF01000001.1, read as the reverse complement.
TGTCATCAACAGCGTGCGCCAGCACGGCACCACGCTTTTGATGACCAGCCGGCAATGGCCGGCCGCATGGCCGGTGACCTTGCCGGACCTGCGCTCACGCCTGAAAGCCGTGACTGTGGTGGAGACAGGCGAGCCCGACGAGGGTCTTCTGGCACAGGTTCTGGTGAAACTCTTCGCCGACCGGCAGCTTTATATGGATGACAAACTCATAGGCTACATCGTCAACAGAATGGAGCGTTCACTCGATACGGCGCAGACGATTGTGGACCGTATCGACAGGCTGGCGCTTTCGCGTGGAACAAGGATAACCCGTCCCTTGGCGGCGGAAGTCCTTAACGCGATGGGCGAAGGGACAAGGGGTAGCGGGCTGGAGGTCGATTGACTGTCACAGTTCCGTCGTCAAACTGTTATACGGGCAAGAGGGACGATCGCGGGATGCAGCAGGATCACGGGACGGAAAGTCAGGGGATGGTACAGGACATGGACGCTATTGTGCAGGACGACTTCAACAAGGTTCAGCCGATGACCGAGGGCGAGAACCTCTGGGACAGCCCCGCGCGCTTCATCAACCGCGAATTCTCCTGGCTCCAGTTCAATCGCCGTGTACTGGAAGAAACGCTGAACACGGATCATCCGCTGTTGGAGCGGCTGCGTTTTCTGTCCATCTCCGCCGCCAACCTCGATGAATTCTTCATGGTCCGCGTCGCCGGCCTCGAAGGCCAGGTGCGCCAGAAGATTACGGTCAAGACACCTGACGGCAAGACACCAGCCGAGCAGCTGGAAGACATTCTGAAGGAAATCGACAACCTGCAGATGGAGCAGCAGGCTTCGCTTGCCGTTCTGCAGCAATATCTCGCCAAGGAAGAAATTTTCATCGTGCGGCCTGCCGCACTTTCCGAAGCGGATCGTACCTGGCTGGGCACTGAGTTCGAGGAACGTATTTTCCCGGTGCTGACGCCGCTGTCCATCGACCCTGCGCACCCGTTCCCTTTCATTCCGAACCTCGGTTTCTCGATGGGCCTGCAACTCGACAGCGTCAACGGCCGCGAGCCGATGACAGCGCTGTTGCGTCTCCCGACGGCGCTCGACCGCTTCGTTCGTTTACCGGATGAGAAAAACGCCATCCGCTACATAACGCTTGAAGATGTAGTCGGCCTGTTCATTCACCGTCTTTATCCGGGCTATACCGTCAGGGGATTCGGCACGTTCCGCATCATCCGTGACAGCGATATCGAGGTGGAGGAAGAGGCGGAAGATCTGGTCCGCTTCTTCGAAAGCGCGCTGAAGCGCCGCCGCCGCGGTTCGGTTATCCGCATTGAGACCGACAGCGAAATGCCGCAGTCGCTCCGCCAGTTCGTGGTGCACGAGCTTGGCGTGCCTGATAATCGCGTTGCCGTTCTGCCCGGCTTGCTCGCGCTCAACACTATCTCGGAAATCGTGCGCGCACCGCGCGACGACCTGAAGTTTGAGCCTTACAACGCCCGTTTCCCCGAGCGCGTGCGTGAACATGCCGGCGATTGCCTTGCCGCCATCCGCGAAAAAGACATGGTGGTTCACCACCCCTATGAAAGCTTCGACGTGGTTGTGCAGTTCCTGTTGCAGGCCGCGCGCGACCCCGAAGTGCTCGCCATCAAGCAGACGCTTTACCGCACCTCCAACGACAGCCCGATCGTTCGAGCGCTGATCGACGCGGCGGAAGCCGGCAAATCCGTTACCGCGCTGGTCGAATTGAAGGCGCGTTTCGACGAAGAGGCGAACATCCGCTGGGCGCGTGATCTGGAGCGGGCCGGCGTGCAGGTGGTGTTCGGCTTCATCGAACTCAAGACGCATGCCAAGATGTCGATGGTGGTGCGCCGCGAGGACGGCAAGCTCAGAACCTATTGCCACCTCGGCACCGGCAACTACCACCCGATCACGGCCAAGATCTATACCGACCTGTCCTTCTTCACCTGCAACCCGAAGATCGCCCACGACATGGCGAATATCTTCAACTTCATCACGGGTTACGGCGAACCGGAAGAGGGCATGAAGCTCGCCATTTCGCCCTATACGCTGCGTGCGCGCATCGTGAAGCACATCAACGAAGAGATCGAGCACGCCAAGCGCGGTGCGCCGGCGGCGATCTGGATGAAGATGAACTCGCTGGTCGATCCCGAGATTATCGATACGCTTTACCGCGCCAGTGCGGCTGGCGTGGAGATCGATCTCGTCGTGCGCGGCATTTGCTGCCTGCGCCCACAGGTTGCGGGTCTGTCGGACAATATCCGCGTCAAGTCGATTGTCGGCCGCTTCCTCGAGCACAGCCGAATCTTCTGCTTCGGCAATGGTTTCGGCCTGCCGTCCGACAAGGCGCTGGTCTATATCGGCTCCGCCGACATGATGCCGCGCAACCTTGATCGCCGCGTTGAAACGTTGGTGCCGCTCACCAACCCCACCGTGCACGAGCAGGTTCTTTCACAGATTATGCTGGGCAATCTCATTGACAACCAGCAGAGCTACGAGATACTTGCGGACGGAACGTCGAGGCGCATCGAGGTGCGTAAAGGCGAAGAACCGTTCAACGCGCAGCACTATTTCATGACCAATCCCAGCCTTTCCGGACGTGGTGAAGCCCTGAAATCAAGTGCGCCCAAATTGATTGCCGGGTTGATTTCTTCCCGCAAGAAACAGGCTGAATGACTCGATCAGAAGCACAGGGGCGGCTGACCGGCCTTGCCCCCGTTTCCGTCATAGATATTGGTTCGAACTCCGTTCGTCTCGTCGTATATGAAGGTCTTTCCCGCGCGCCCGCCGTGCTGTTCAATGAAAAGGTCCTTTGCGGTCTCGGCAAGGGACTGGCCCTCACTGGCCGGATGCATGATGAAGGCGTAAGCCGGGCGTTGATGGCACTTCGTCGCTTCCATGCGCTTTCCGAACAGGCGCAGGCGCAGCAACTCTACGTGCTGGCGACAGCGGCAGCGCGTGAAGCGGAAAACGGCCCGGATTTCATCCGTGAAGCCGAAGCCATACTTGGTTGCGAGATCGAGGTCCTGTCCGGCGAAAAAGAAGCGCTTTATTCCGCCTATGGCGTGATCAGCGGTTTCCACGACCCGGATGGCATTGCAGGCGACCTGGGCGGCGGTTCGCTCGAACTCATCGACATCAAGGGCAAGAACTGCGGCGAGGGCATCACCCTGCCGCTCGGCGGCCTTCGGTTGTCGGAACAATCGGATGGCTCGCTGGAGAAGGCGACGACCATTGCCCGCAAGCACGTCAAATCCTTCGCAAAGCTGCTGGCGGCCGGCGAGGGGCGTACCTTTTATGCCGTGGGCGGCACGTGGCGAAACATCGCCAAGCTGCACATGGAGATCACGGGTTATCCGCTGCACATGATGCAGGGATATGAATTGCCGCTGGCGGAAATGCTGAACTTTCTGGAAGAAGTCATCGTCTCCAGGGACAGCAAGGACCCGGCCTGGCAGGCGGTCTCCAAGAACCGCCGTTCGCTTCTGCCGTTCGGCGCCATCGCCATGCGTGAAGTTCTAAAGGCGATGAAGCCGGCAACGATCGCCTTCTCGGCGCAGGGCGTGCGCGAAGGTTATCTTTATTCGCTGCTGACGGAAGCGGAGCGGGATACCGACCCGCTGTTGGTCACGGCCGACGAGCTTGCCATTCTGCGTGCCCGTTCGCCCGAACATGCGCGCGAACTGGCCGACTGGAGCGGCCGCACCTTTCCGGTCTTCGGCATCGAGGAGACGGAAGAGGAAAGCCGTTACCGGCAGGCGGCCTGCCTTCTGGCCGATATCAGCTGGCGTGCACATCCGGACTATCGCGGCCTCCAAGCGCTCAACATCATCGCCCACTCCTCCTTTGTGGCGATCACCCATCCGGGCCGCGCCTATATTGCGCTTGCCAATTATTACCGCTTCGAAGGGTTGAACGACAACGGCACCACACAGCCGCTCGCCGCCATGGCGGGTGACCGCCTGCTGGAACTAGGCAAGTTGCTCGGCGGCCTGCTGCGCGTCGTTTACCTCTTCTCAGCCTCCATGCCCGGTGTCGTCGATCACCTGAAATTCCGCAAATCCACCAATCCGGATCTGGATCTGGAATTCGTCGTACCACACGCCTATTGCGATTTTGCCGGCGAGCGTCTGGACGGACGCCTGCAGCAACTGGCGAAACTGACGGGCAAGCGGTTGGCGTTTGTGTTCGAGTAACGGGCAGACGCCGGCCATTTGGCACCGCAGACAGTTGTGGAGCTATACTAGGACCAGCGCTGACAAAAGGCGTCGATATCGCTTGATTGAAAGTCGGCTAGCCGCGCCATGATCGTCTCGAAGGGCCAGTCCCACCAGGCGATTTTGGCAAGCTTCCCCGCCACGGTTTGCGAAAACCGCTCGCGAATGATCTTCGCGGGAACACCGCCGACGATGGTGTAGGGCGGCACGTCCTTGGTGACGACCGCGCCTGCTGCGAGCACGGCGCCGTCTCCAACCTTCACGCCCGGCAACACGATGACCCCATGACCGATCCAGACATCGTGACCGATGACAGCGCGATCCTCCTTGCGGCGATCGAAAAAAGCGTGGTCGCGCACCGCCTCTGTAGCGTAATATTCCGGGCAGTAGCTGAAACGGTGCATGGACGGTCGGTCCATTGGATGGTTCGGTGCGCCAATCCTGACGTCCGCGGCAATAGCGCAGAATTTCCCGATTGTCGCATCACCGACAATACAACGGGGTCCGAGGTAGGAGTAATTCCCGAGTTCGACGTTGTGCAGAGAGGTATCGGCCAAAATTTCGCAACAGCTACCTATGTTCGAGTCCCTTATGCTTGCCGTCGAATGGATAACTGTCTCTGCGAGCTTGGGGCGATTGAGTTGTGCGGTTGAGTGCATGCCTGTCTCCGGATTTCGGCCTGCGTAACCGGGGACTATGAAGGGCATATGACATGAAATTGCGAAGGCAAGCCGATTAAGCCAGATATCCCTTTGAAATGCAGATCGTGTGCGCGCTTTGCGTGGAACGAAATCTGGCTTCACACAGCGCCGTCAGCCGCCGGAACCATCCGCGGTCGCAGCTTTTTTACTTCCAGTAATGGTCGGATATGTTTTGGGCATTCTGAATGATGTGACGCGCGACTTCGGGATCTCCGCCCTCGAATGTTTCCAGGTCGGCTCCGCATAGCAGCAGGAAAAGCTGCTGGTGTGCGACAGCGGCAAAATAGTCATGAGGCGGTGGCTGTATTTCAGACCCGATTGACTGGAGTTCGTCAGCAGCCTGTTTGCTTGCACGCTCAAGCGCTGCGAAAATAGTGGACACCATCGCCGATTCTGTCCGTTGCAATATATCCTGAACCTGCCGTTCGGCGGGCGTCAGGACCGGGCAGCTCTCACTCATCGCACAACTCTCCTCTCGGCACACCTCGTTTACCTGCGGTACTATGCCATGGATTGTGTCTGCTTTGAGAGGAGAAGCTGAAGTTGTGCATTTGAAACCGCAAACGAAAAACACGACAGACCGAAATCGGTTTGTCGCCGAGACAAACCGGTCGCCTCGCTACAAGCCGTTATTATTCAACCGTGCCCCAGCGCCTTCCGGATACAGGCGCTGAGATAGGCATATTGCAGGGGCGTGGCCCTTGCCATCGCTTCCGTGCGGGTGGCGGGCCTGTCCTCGTAACCGACCGGAATATCGAACTGGGTGAAGGTGAAATCCCAGCGGGTGCCGTTGACGATATTGTAGAAATGGTCGGCGCCGCTAACGACGGTTTTGGCGAGGTCGCCACCGAAAATATCCTGCACCACCAGAGCTGTAACGCCGCCTTGCCCCCTGGCTGGGTTTTCTCTCGACCACAGGCTGCTGGTTTCGAGCGACCAGCTTTTCCTCAGGGCGTAATACAGTCGTTCGGCATTGTCCTGCATGACGGGTCTTTCCTGTTTCGGAACCGGGTTCCGGGTCAGGTTGGGTCGGTACAGTAACGGAGCGCCGCGCTTCCTTTTTCAGGCCGCAGGAACGCTCCGTTCAGTTGAGCTTGCGCCGATGCGCTGACGGTGCCGGAACGAATTCCGGCACTCCTTTCCTCACTTCGCGTCGAGAAGGTCCTTGACTTCCAGCAGGACGAACTCGTTGTCGTCAGCCTTGTCCAGCGCACGACCGGCCGAGAAGGGCAGGTTGTTGTCGTTGCCGACGATGATATGGGTGGCGTCGACACGGTCGACATTCTCGATGGTCACGAACGGCATGTCGTAGAAACCGTTGCCGCCGCCCTGACGCTTCCTGTTATCAGGATCGGAGATCTTCAGCAGATCGATATAGCCGATCTTGCGCGCCGCCTTGCCAGCATTGGCGTCGTTGAATTCGATCTTGTAGATGCGCTTGACCTTGGAAGGTACGGCAAAGCAGTTTACGTCCGGCTTCTTCGGGTCGGCGCAGGCCTTGTCAGCGGTGCCGGCGCCATTGTCACGCTCGATGACCAGCGCCGTGCTCTCGTCCAGCATGTTGAAATCGCCGATGGCTTCGCCACCTTGCGCCAGCGGGTAGAGCCAGGTACGGCCTGTCCATTCCTTCTTGGCGGTATCGAGTTCGATGATGCGAAGGGCGGTTGAGCCGTCTTCGGTCTTTTCGACCTGACCTTCGGCGGTGTAGAGCGGGCCTTCGAGAAGGCCGTAAAGCTTCGAGCCATCCTTGGAGAGCGCCATGCCTTCATAACCACCTGATCGTTTCAGGTTGAAAGCGGGCATTTTCTGCGTGGGGTTGCCGGGCAGTGCCAGGGTCGGATGATCCGGGGACTTCACCTCGATATCGCCGGCCTTGGTGGTGATGACGTCGGTCAGCTTGCCGTCGCGGGTGAATTTCAGGATGTAGGGACCGAACTCTTCGCCCACCCAGAAGCCGTCGGCAAGGGGCTGAATGGATTCGACGTCGAAGTCGGCGCCCGTCAGGTAACGTTTGGTCGAACCTTCCATGACGATGGGGAAGGGAGCTTTCTTGTCCGGGTCGGAAAGGAACACCGTCTCCAGCGCGTTGACCTTGCCGGCATCCCAGTCGAATTTGATGTGGTGGAGCATCAGCATGGCGTCGCTGGAGTTGAGCTTCGAGCCGAAACCATTATCGGAAAGGCTCCAGAAGCTGCCGTCCTCCATGGCCTTGATGCCGGAAAAGCCCTGCATGGCCTGGCCGTTGAACGGCATGGAGAGGCCGGTCGGGCGAACGCCATCCTTGCCGGGCACGGTGCCGAGACCCTCGGCGCGCTTGCGGTCGGCCGTCGTGAACTTGGCGGATGTCTTGAGGTATTCCGGCGCATCGGCAGGTGCTGCGATGATGGTGTTGGCCGGCAGAATGGCGTGTGAGACCAGCTTTGCCGGAAACTCCTGCTCTGCATGGGATGCGGTTGCGAGCGCAAGAATGGCGAAAGGTGCGAAAAGAATATGCTTCATGGTGGAGACCCCTCAATGCCTGTTGAAGACAGGACTGAGGCGATAGGGGCGCCACATGACAGGCAGGTGATTGCAGTTTGAAGCTTTGATGAATTTTGATGACGGGCGGCCTCGGAAACCGAAGCTACCCGTTTGTTTTCAGGGGTTTTTTCAGGCGGCTGGGGCCTGATATTGGCTGAGCGTACACACGCCGAGCGTCTGGCCGCGTCCCTTGACAGCATGTTCGCCGAGATATTCGCTGCGCACACCTTTGGGTAGCACCAGCTGATGGGCGAGATCGGCAGAAATCAGCACGGGATGGCCGAGCATCTTGCTCAGTGATTCGAGCCGCGAAGTGGTGTTCACCGTGTCGCCAAAATAGGTGATCTTGTGGTGATCGACGCCGATTTCGGCTGTTATGACGGGCCCGCCATGAATCGCAAAGCGAAGGCGCGGCACTTCGCCGAAACGGGCGAGCCACATGTCGCGCTTGTCCTCGATGGTCGCCTGGATATCGAAAACACAGCGCACGCAGGCTGCCCGCCTTATTGCCATGTGATAGGGCCAGGTGATGATGGCCGCGTCGCCGATGTAGTCGTCAATGACGCCGCCATGTCTTCTGACGGGGGCTGCGTAGCTCGCGAAGATTTCGCCCAGAAACTCCTGCGCCTTCAGGTCGCCATGGGTTTCGGCAAACGAAGTGGAGCCGACGAGGTCGATGAAGATGAAGACGCGGTCTTCGCTGACTGGACGGCGATAGCGCCCAAGGATGAGATCGATGAAGATGTCACGGCCCAGCAGTTCGCGCACGCGCATGATGAAAACGATGATGCCGCAGACGATGAGGGTGAAGATCAGTGTCTGCACCTCGGCATGCACCGCCCGTTTCCATGTGCCGGGAAATATGCCGCTAACCCACAGAATGGTACCGCCAAGCCCGAAGCCACAGAAGACGAGGACGGCATAGATGATGAGGCCGACGGCAATATAGGCCGGTGTCGGCAATGCGCTTACCTGCCGCGACAGACCGGGCAGCACGTAACCACGCTCGAAGGCGAGGATGGGCGCACAGGCGAACAGCGCATAGGTGGCGCCAATGAGCGCGCCGCCGCCATATTCCAGAAACGCGTAGGCCACCCCGCTGCCGGCCACGGCAACGAAGAGCACCACGTAATCCAGAATGGGCAGCAATTTTCTCATGTCGGTTCTTGATCTCGGGGAAGGGAAGCGTCGTGCCCCCGTCAGGCGAAGCTTCTGTTCAGGTCATATGCGACATTAATGTGGAAAATGCGCTGCAAAAAGTGACCATTCCGTAAGGTCACATGAAGGATTGGAAAGGCTGTTGCCCCGTTGCCGCAAAAGGGCTGTGAACCCGGCTCTACTACTTAATAGGATGTTCTGTAATAGACCGTTTCAAGCGGCGATTGCGGACGGTCGTCCGGCGAGCGGTTCGACCATGTGACGGGGAAGGCGGCAAAACGCAGCCGGTTGCCGTCTATCCATGCCCGGTCGAACAGGGTTTCTCCCTTGCTGGCAAAGGTGATGGCCGCGCAGGTCCGGCCATCGACATCGAAGGGAATATTCTCTTTCCAGCCAGTCAACCCGCAACCGGTACCCTTCGGGTCACCATTATAATGCTCGACAACCGCGGGGTCGTTGGGTGTCATGGCGATTGAGGTGACGGTATGGGCAAAGAGCATGCTGTCGTTGTCCTTCAGGCCACCATCCAGCGTGCCTTCGTAACGCACCTGCACCGTGGGCTGCTGGCAGCTGCTGCGGGCGTAAATCTGTGAGACAGCATGCATGCGGCCACCGCGTATGGTGATGCGCGTGACGATGCCGTGACGGTCGTTCTTGCCGATCTCAAGGCAATCGGTCGTCCATTCGCCCTGAAGATCGACCTTGCCGTCATCGGCGCGCGCTGACGTGGATGAAAGAGTAGGGAAAATGCCTGCGGCCACGATAGATGCGGCCAACAGCAGAGCACGGGCAGGTTTCATGGAAATACCCTCAAAGCGAGACCATCTGCAAAGAGATGGACCGCGATGCGGGCAAAATTTGGGTTGGCGCAGGTCCGGTAAAAGCAGAAGCGCTTTCGCGTCCGCACAACGCGCAAAACTGCGCGAGGCGCGGGCGATCAGGCCTCGCTCACCGCCACATCAACCGCCTCGACCTTCTTGCCGGCGAAACGCAATGCTACTTCGCCATTGATGAGCTTCAGCGCCACATCGCCAAACAGTTCGCGCCGCCAGCCGGTCAGCGCTGCCACGGTGGCAGCCTCGCCCTCGGAAGCGATCTTGTCCAGATCTTCGCTGTTGGCGATGACCTTTGCTGCGACGCCGTGCTTGTCTGCCGTCAGCTTCAGGAGAACTTTCAACAGCTCCACGGCAGCGCCGGAGCCTTCCGGTGCGTGGCTGTGACGTGGCGCCTTCGGCATTTCCTCTTTCGGAAGTGCCAGCGCCGCATTCACGGTCTCGATGATGGCCGTGCCGGAGGAAGAGCGCTCCCAGCCCTTCGGGATGGTGCGAAGCCGCGACAGCGCCTCGGTGTCCTTCGGCTGCTGTTGGGCAATTTCGAAGATCGCATCGTCTTTCAGCACGCGTGAGCGCGGCACGTTGCGCGACCGCGCCTCACGTTCACGCCATGCGGCGACAAATTTGAGGATGGCGAGTTCAGTCGGCTTGCGCAGGCGCGATTTCAACCGCAGCCAGGCATCGTCGGGATGCATGTCATAGGTTTCGCGCGATTCCAGAATGTCCATCTCTTCGGTCAGCCAAAGCGAGCGGCCTTCACGCTCCAGCTGCGCCTTGAGCGCTAGATAGACATCACGCAGATGGGTGACGTCGGCCAGCGCATAATCCAGCTGCTTTTCCGTCAGCGGGCGGCGGCTCCAGTCCGTGAAACGTGAGGATTTGTCGATCTGCACATTCTTGATCCTCTGGACCAGCTGGTCGTAAGAGATCGAATCGCCGAAACCGCACACCATGGCCGCGACCTGCGTATCGAAGATCGGGTGCGGAATAAGCCCGCCAAGATGATAGATGATTTCGATATCCTGACGCGCCGCATGGAAAACCTTCACGACATCGGGATTGGCCATGAGTTCGAACAGCGGCGTAAGGTCGAGACCCTTGGCGAGGGGGTCGACCAGTACCTCAAGGGTAGGGCTCGCCATCTGTACGAGACAAAGCTCGGGCCAGAAGGTCGTTTCACGCAGAAACTCGGTGTCGATGGTAATGAATTCCGATTTCGCCAGTTCCGTGCAGGCTTCGGCGAGGGCGGCAGTCGTTTCAATCATTGCAAATGGCCACTCGTGAAAATTATCCGTCTTACTTTCCCTTTGCCGGGCGCATGTCAATACAAAGCCCGCTTTTGAAGGCTCAAGGATCGTTTTTCTCAGGTGGTTTTGGCGTCGGCCCGTCGTTTTTGGGTGGTGCAGGGGCGGCCAGCTTCTGAAAATAGGCCGAGGTGCGCAAAAGCGGGCGGAACCGCCAGTTCCGCTCCTCAACGGGTACTCCCTCGCGCACCCTAAGCCGGTATATGGTGTAGGCGATGAAAACGATCTGGATCGCGGCCGTGTAGCTGAACAGCGCTTTGGGACCGAACTGGTCGATCAGGACGGAGGCGAGCAGCGGCCCGACGGTTGCACCCACCGACCAGAAGAACAGCAGCCCGGCAGACACCATCGCATGTTCGCCCTCTTTGGCATGGTCGTTGCCATGGGCGGAACTGAGTGAATAGAGCGGCAGGGCAAAGGCGCCGAACACGAAGACGCCGATGATGTTGCTCCATTCGTCCGAGCCGGCGAACAGGGCGAGAAACAGACCGACAATCACGGAGCACGCCGTGGTAGCGAGAATGATGATGCGGCGGTCGTAACGGTCTGAATAGACGCCGAGCGGATATTGCAAGACCACGCCGCCGATGATGCCCGCACTCATGAAGGTGGCGATGGCGGTGACGGAAAGGCCGATCTGTTCGGCATAGATTGGCCCGATGTTGCGAAAAGCCGCCATGCTGAGGCCGACAGCCACGCAGCCGACGACGGCAAGCGGTGAGATGCGCCACACCGCGAAAAGATTGAACGGGATCTGTTTCGGCGGCGCGGGGTTGGATTTGTCGGCAATCGAGATCGGCACCAGCGACAGCGTGAGCGCCATGGCGATCAGCGAAAACACCACGGGCCCGTCAATGCCGGCGACGGGAATGATATATTGGGCGAGCGTCACGGAACCGAGATCAACGAAACGATAGATGGACAGCGTGCGCGCACGGTTGGAATTCGTCACCTGCGCATTGATCCAGCTTTCGATCGCGGCGAAAAGACAGGCGACCGCAATACCGATGACGAAGCGCATCAACATCCAGAACAAGGGATGAAGGACAAGCGGCATGGCGATCGAGGCGGCCGATGCGACCGCCGCCATGGTGGCGAAGGTGCGGATATGGCCAATCTTGCGCAGAAGGCGCGTCACCGAAATGCAGCCGAGCGCGAATCCGATGCTGTAGGCGGCGCTGATGAGGCCGATGGTGCTGGCCGAAAACCCTTCGGACAGGCCCCGCAGCGCGATATAGGTTCCCTGCAGACCGTTGCCGCCAATCAGAATGCCGGCGGTGACGAGAAGCGGGATAAGAGGTCTGATCTGGCTCATTGCGGGCCGACTCGGTTTGGCGGGCTGAATAAGCACTATCTAAAGCGAAGGTGCGCGAAAGGACAGGCTGAACGCGACATTGTTGTGCTTTGCCTTGACAAATCGGGCTGGTCATGCGCTTTTCCGGCAAATTTCGACAGTGCCGCCCATCTGGCCCACGACACGCTCCAGGATATTAAAATGCATCGTTACCGCAGCCACACCTGTGCCGCTCTCCGCAAGTCCGACGTCGGCGAAACCGTTCGCCTTTCCGGTTGGGTTCATCGCGTGCGAGATCATGGCGGCGTTCTCTTCATCGACCTTCGCGACCACTACGGCATTACCCAGGTTGTGGCCGACCCCGATAGCCCGGCCTTCAAGGTTGCCGAGACGGTGCGCGGTGAATGGGTGATCCGCATTGACGGTCTCGTCAAGGCGCGGTCCGAAGACACCATCAACAAGGGCATGGCCACTGGCGAGATCGAGCTTTATGCGCAGGAGATCGAGGTTCTGGGCGTTGCCAAGGAACTGCCGCTGCCCGTCTTCGGTGAGCCTGAATATCCCGAAGATGTTCGCCTGAAGTATCGCTTCCTCGACCTGCGCCGCGAAACCCTGCACAAGAACATCGTCAAGCGCACGCAGATCATCTCCTCCATGCGCAAGGGTATGGGCGATCTGGGCTTTGCCGAATATACGACGCCGATCCTCACCGCATCCTCGCCGGAAGGCGCGCGCGACTTCCTCGTTCCCTCGCGCATCCACGAAGGCCAGTTCTTCGCGCTGCCGCAGGCCCCTCAGCAGTACAAGCAGCTTCTGATGGTGGCCGGTTTCGACCGCTACTTCCAGATCGCTCCATGCTTCCGCGATGAAGACCCGCGTGCAGACCGTCTGCCGGGCGAATTCTACCAGCTCGACGTTGAAATGAGCTTCGTGACCCAGGAAGACGTCTGGACCACGATGGAGCCCATGATGACGGCCGTTTTCGAACAGTTTGCCGAAGGCAAGCCGGTGACGAAAGAATGGCCGCGCATTCCCTATGACGAATCGATCCGTAAATACGGCTCCGACAAGCCGGACCTGCGCAACCCGATTGTCATGGAAGCCGTGACCGAGCACTTCGATGGTTCGGGCTTCAAGGTTTTCGCCAACATGATCGCCTCCAACCCCAAGGTGCAGGTCTGGGCTATCCCGGCCAAGACCGGTGGTTCGCGTGCATTCTGCGATCGCATGAACGCCTGGGCGCAGAGCCAGGGCCAGCCGGGCCTCGGCTACATCTTCTGGAAGGAAGAAGAAGGCAAGGTTGCCGGCTCCGGTCCGCTTGCCAAGAACATCGGCGAGGAACGCACCGAGGCGCTGCGCCAGCAGCTTGGCCTTGAGGCGGGCGACGCCTGCTTCTTTGTCGCGGGCGATCCCGCCAAGTTCTACAAGTTTGCCGGCGAGGCGCGCACCCGTGCCGCCGACGAGCTGAACCTGATTGACCGCGACCGTTTCGAAATGTGCTGGATCGTCGATTTCCCCTTCTTCGAATACAACGACGAAGAAAAGAAGATCGATTTCGCCCACAACCCATTCTCCATGCCGCAGGGTGGCATGGAAGCGCTGGAAGGACAGGATCCGCTCTCCATCAAGGCTTTCCAGTATGACGCGGTCTGCAACGGCTTCGAAATCGCCTCCGGCTCTATCCGTAACCAGTCGCCCGAGCTGATGGTCAAGGCTTTCGAAAAGGTCGGCCTGTCGCAGAGCGACGTGGAAGAGCGCTTCGGCGGTCTCTACCGCGCCTTCCAGTACGGTGCGCCTCCGCATGGCGGTTGCGCCTTCGGTATCGACCGCGTGGTCATGCTTCTGGTTGGTGCGAAGAACCTGCGCGAAATCACGCTGTTCCCGATGAACCAGCAGGCACAGGACCTGCTGATGAACGCGCCGTCCCCGGCAACGCCGACCCAGCTTCGCGAGCTGGCGCTGCGCGTGGTTCCGTCCAAGAAGGACTGATCTCAACCGCCACGGGTTTTGAACAAAAGGGCTGGCGGCGACGCCGGCCCTTTCTGTTTCTGCAACGAACGTGGGAAAGTCACAATTTTACCGCGAGTTTAACGGAATTCCGAACGTAATCAGCCGGAATCCGATCCCAGTATAGTTTTGCGCTCATTTTGGGGACGCAAAGACTATCGGGGATTTTAAACTTGGGACAGCGCCGGCCGAACTTCGCTTGGGGTTGCGGCGCGATCATATTTATAAGGATTTCAGAATGGCACATGAATCGGAAAAAGACCTCGCCCTGGCCGGTGGGCAGATGCCGCCAGCCCCGCCTCGCAACGGCTTCGCCGTCAGCCTGCGCTCACCGGGCGCCAAGTTTCTGATGATTGGTTTCATATCGATGGTTCTGCTCGTACCGCTGCTTCTCGTCTGGGCGCTGACGGAAGAGCGCGCCTCGCGGGCCGAGGATGTTTCGGGCCGTATCGCCAGCGGCTGGGGTGGCGATCAGGTGGTGAACGGCCCTTATCTCGCCGTGCCTTTCGACGTGGAAAGACGCCGCGAGGTGAACGGCCAGAGCATCGTCGATCGCACGACCGAATGGGCGCTGGTCATGCCGGAAACGCTTGATGTCACGGCCGATCTGAAGACCGAGGAGAAGCGGCTGTCGATCTACAGCCTGCCGGTCTATAATGGCGACCTTGTCCTCAAAGGCCGGTTCGGTGCCGGCATCCTTCAGGATCTCGCCCGCTTCTCCGGCACGCCCCGCCTCGACAGCGCCATTCTCGTTCTCAGCATACAGGATATGACCGGCATTCGCTCGAGCGCCGGTGTCAGGATCGATGGCGGTTCCGTATTGCCGTTCGATCCCGGCATGCGTGATATCTCTGTCATAGCGCCCCGCACGGGTGCGCAGGACATGTCCATCAGGTCCGATGCCGGCGTGCACAGATCGATCGAAAGAGGCCTTGTCGAGAAAGGCTTCGATTTCGATATAGCCTTCTCCCTGAATGGTTCCGGCAGCTTTGCCGTCGCGCCCGCCGGCCAGACCACCAGTTTGGCGGCCAAGGCCAACTGGCCGCATCCCGGCTTTGAAGGCCTGTTCCTGCCGGAGGAAAAGACCGTCACAGCCTCGGATTTCACGGCCAACTGGACAATCCCCTATCTCGCAAGGGGCATAGACCGCGTGGTCGAGAGTTCGCGCCTGCCGCTGACCGACAGCCTGATGAGGATCAACCTCGTCGAGCCCGTGAAATTCTACCAGATCATCGCCCGGACACTCAAATATTCGATAGGCTTCATCTCTCTGGTGTTCCTGGCCGTCTTCATCGTCGAACTGAGGGGCGGCAGCAACGTGCACTGGATCCAGTACGTGCTGACGGGGCTGGCGCTGATCGTTTTCTACGTGTTGCTGCTCGCACTTGCGGAACATACGGGCTTCACCATCGCCTATGCTGCGGCGTCGCTTCTGACAGCGCTCCTGATCTCCTCCTATCTCGGAAGCGCAACCCGTAGCCGCAAGAACGGGGTAGCCCTGTTTACGGTTCTGGCGGTGGCTTATGGGGTCATGTATCTGGTTCTGAATGAGGATGAATATGCGCTGCTGGCCGGCGCGTTGATATCTTTCATCGCCATTGCTGCCACCATGTTCGCAACCCGCAGGGTCGACTGGTCGGGAACCGGCCCAACCCAGCACAACACCAATATTGGTCGCAGCGAAGCGTCGTAAGGCGCATCGCCAGCATCGAAAGGCGGGCAGACAACTTGCTGCCCGCTTTTTTGCCGTCTATAGGTGGAGCATTCACCACGGACCCGGTGAAATTCCGGGTGGCTCTTCTGGCCGCCGATCCGCCAGACAACGCAAAGCACCGACATTCTTTTTCAATCTACCGGACACGTTTCCGGCCGGTGCGTCATACTTTGCGAAAAAATCAAATGAACAGATTTCAGACTTACAGACGTGAGTGGTTTTCCAATATTCGCGGCGATGTGCTTTCCGGCATCGTCGTCGCACTTGCGCTCATTCCCGAAGCAATCGGCTTTTCCGTCATCGCCGGCGTCGATCCGAAGGTGGGGTTGTTCGCTTCTTTCGCCATTGCCTGCGTCTGCGCCTTCACCGGTGGCCGTCCGGGCATGATTTCCGCGGCAACCGCCGCCACAGCCGTCCTGATGGTGACGCTGGTGAAGGAACACGGCCTGCAATATCTCTTTGCTGCGACCATCCTCATGGGTGTGCTGCAGATCGCTGCGGGCTTTGCAAGGCTCGGGCGGGTGATGCGCTTCGTCTCTCGCTCAGTCATGACCGGCTTCGTCAATGCACTGGCGATCCTGATCTTCATGGCGCAATTGCCCGAGCTGATAGGCGTGCCTATCGCAACCTACGTCATGATCGCGGCTGGTCTTGCAATCATCTATCTCTTCCCGCTGGTCACTAAAATCATCCCGTCGCCGCTGGTCGCCATCGTCGTTTTGACCTGCGTGGCGGTGTTTTTCGGCATGGATATCCGCACCGTCGGCAATCTCGGCGAGCTGCCCTCGACGCTGCCGGTCTTCGCCCTGCCACAGGTGCCGCTGACTTTCGAAACGCTGCAGATCATCTTTCCGTATTCCGCAGCGCTGGCTGCCGTCGGTCTCCTGGAATCCCTGCTGACGGCACAGATCGTTGACGACATGACAGATACCGGCAGCAACAAGAGCCGGGAATGCATCGGGCAGGGGACAGGCAACATAGCCTCCGCGCTGATCGGCGGGATGGGCGGCTGCGCCATGATCGGCCAGTCGGTCATCAACGTCAGATCCGGCGGCAGGGGCAGGCTCTCCACTTTTGTGGCGGGCGCCTTCCTGCTGTTCCTCATTCTGGTGCTGGATGATCTTGTCCGCATCATTCCAATGGCCGCTCTTGTGGCTGTCATGATCATGGTTTCGATCGGCACCTTCTCGTGGCGTTCGATTCTCGATCTCAGCCGCAATCCACCGTCTTCCAGCATCGTCATGCTGGTAACGGTCGGGACCGTGCTGGCGACCCATGATCTCGCAAAAGGCGTGCTCGCAGGTGTGCTTCTCTCCGGCGTGTTTTTCGCTGGGAAGGTTTCAAAACTCTTCCACGTTCGTCCAGAGCTTGTCGCGGATGGTCGGCACCGCATCTACCGCGTCGATGGGCAGATTTTCTTCGCCTCGACGGAAGGCTTCATTGCCGCCTTCGATTTTGCCGAAGACGTGGAAACGGTCACCATCGACGTCACACAGGCGCATCTGTGGGACATTTCGGCTGTCGGTGCGCTGGACAAGGTCGTGCTGAAATTCCGCAAGACCGGCAAGACGGTCGAGGTGATCGGCGTCAACGAAGCGAGCGCCCATATGATCGACCGTTTCGCCCTGCACGACAAGCAGGATGGAGCGACAGCCTCAATCCACTGACCGGAAGTAAAAAGCCCCGGCGTAACCGGGGCTTTTTGTTGTGCTATTCGTTTGCCGTCACCGTCACGCCGAGCATTGTCGGCAGGGTGTTCGGCGCGCCCATGGCGGCGCCCATGATCATCGGGAAGGGAACCGGCTTTTCCGGTTCGGCCGAGATAGAGAAGCTCTTCGGATTGTCGATGTAGGCGTTGATCGCAGCCGACACCATGTTCTGCAATTCCGGAACGTTGAGCGAAGCCATCATGATGGGCGCCATGCCCTTGATGGTCTGGGAAAGCTGATCGCTGGTCATACCCTGCTGGCTTGCAGCGTAGTCGATGGCGCGCTTGGTGATGCTGGCATCTTCGAAGCTGATTTCGGCATTAACGAAGGAAAGCTGCTGCATCAGGCCGAGCATGGCAAGGCCCGCTGCCTGTTCGGCCTGTTCCTTGTTCGGATTTGCAGCCTGCGCCTTCACCGTCTCCTGCATCGATTTGATGAAGGCGAGTGTGTAACCGGAGAAACCGAACGACATGTTGAGACGGCCGACCTTGTCGAGGTCGATGGCATATTCCTCGACGTCTACGGTGCCGGAGGCAACTTCCCAGCTTCCGCTCATGGTCATGTTGCCGGAAAGGGCCTGCAGATTGAGCTTTTCAATTGCGTCTTTCGTGGCCGGATCGTTGACTTCGCTGAGATCGGCTTTGAAGCCGGATGCGTCGAGATCGAAGCCGATCGAGGCCTTGTCGTCGCTGACGGACATCGTTGCGCTGCTTTCCTCGAGCGAGAAAGCCTGCTTGCCATCGATGGAGACGGAAATCGGACCGCTATGCGCCTCGTCGTAGAACATCAGCGCATCAATCGTGCCCGTCGTCGCATCGGCAGGGATGGTGAGACCCGACATGTAGATGTCGTTGGCCTTGATCTCCACGTTTTCCTGCTTGTAATCGACATTGTCGAAACGCGCGTTCTTGATCTTGTAGCCGCCGTTGTTTTCCTCGACGCCTTCAAGGGTGACGTTGCCGACCGGAATTTTTTTGGCCGGATCGGCAGCCGCATTAAAGGTCACGCCGTTCAGCGTCACCGTGTCGCCGTTGACGGCGACGGATCCGGCGGCAATTTCACCGCCCTGCGCGGCGTAGGCGGCATTGATCTTTTTCAGAACGTCGTTGCCATCCAGTGCGAATGCCGGTGCGGAAAGCGCGAGAAGCGCGGCACTTGCGAAAAGAATCTGCCGGGTGGATTTCAGTCTCATAGTGTTTCTTCCCTCAATGTGCGGATGTGCACCGTGTTCTAAATGTGAATGGTGACATTTATATTCGCGATTATTCAAAGGTCTACAGGATTTAGATCGATTCGTATGACGGCGGCATTGCGGCATTCGCAACGCAGTTAATAAAAATCCTCACAAAAGGCGTCGTTTCGTCCACAGCCGAGACCCCCGAATTCCTTGCCGGGAATCGGCATTTCCGCTAGTCAAGCACCATGGGAAAAAATCTTGTACCTCCGTCAGGCGGAGACGATAACATTCATCCGGTCGATTTGAAGGCGGCGCTTGAAGAGCGCTACCTCGCTTACGCCTTGTCCACGATCATGCATCGTGCGCTGCCGGATGTGCGCGATGGACTGAAGCCGGTTCACCGCCGCATCATCCACGCCATGAGCGAAATGGGCATCCGCCCCAACTCGGCTTTCAAGAAATGCGCCCGCATCGTCGGTGACGTTATCGGTAAGTTCCATCCGCATGGCGACCAGTCGGTCTACGATGCGCTGGTCCGTCTCGCGCAGGATTTCTCGCAGCGTTATCCGATCGTGGACGGGCAGGGCAATTTCGGCAATATCGATGGCGACGGCGCCGCCGCCTATCGTTATACCGAAGCACGCATGACCGATGTGGCAGCGCTGCTGCTCGAAGGCATCGGCGAGGACGCGGTTGACTTCCGTGCTACCTATAATGAGGAAGATGAGGAGCCGGTCGTCCTCCCGGGCGCGTTCCCCAATCTGCTTGCCAACGGTGCCTCCGGCATCGCCGTCGGCATGGCGACGTCCATCCCGCCGCACAACGCCCATGAACTGTGCGACGCAGCTCTGCATCTCATCAAGCATCCGGATGCCACGGTTGAAAAGCTGGTGGAATTCATTCCCGGCCCCGACCTGCCGACCGGCGGCGTGATCATCGAAAGCCGCGAGAACATTCTCGAAGCCTATAAGACCGGGCGCGGTGGTTTCCGCGTGCGCGCCAAATGGGAAACGGAAGACCTCGGACGTGGCGGCTATCAGATCGTCATCACCGAAATCCCGTTCCAGGTGCAGAAATCGCGGCTGATCGAAAAGATCGCCGAGCTGCTGCTCGCCCGCAAACTGCCGCTGCTTGAGGATGTCCGCGACGAATCGGCCGAAGACGTGCGTATCGTGCTGGTTCCGAAAAGCCGCACCGTCGACGCGACGCTGCTGATGGAATCGCTGTTCCGTCTGTCCGACCTTGAAAGCCGCCTGCCGCTCAACATGAACGTACTGTCGCTTGGCAGGGTGCCGAAGGTCATGGCGCTGAACGAGGTTCTGAGCGAATGGCTGGCACACCGCAAGGACGTGCTGGTCCGCCGTTCCCGCCATCGTCTTGCGGCCATCGATCGCAGGCTCGAGATTTTGGGCGGCCTGCTGGTCGCCTATCTCAATCTCGATGAGGTGATCCGTATCATCCGCGAGGAGGACGAGCCGAAACAGGTGATGATGGCCAAGTGGTCGCTCACCGATAATCAGGCCGAAGCCATCCTTAACATGCGTCTGCGCAATCTGCGCAAGCTTGAGGAATTCGAAATCCGCAAGGAGTTCGACGAACTCAGCAGCGAGAAGGCTGAAATCGAGGGTCTGCTCGCCTCCGATGAAAAGCAATGGCAGACCGTCGCCTGGGAAATCGGCGAGGTCAAAAAGAAATATGCCAAGGCAACCGAGATCGGCCGTCGCCGCACGCAGTTTGCGGATGCGCCGGATGCCGACATCGAGGCCATCCAGCAGGCGATGATCGAAAAGGAACCGGTCACCATCGTCATCTCGCAGAAGGGATGGATCAGGGCGCTGAAGGGGCATATGTCCGATACGTCGGCTCTGACCTTCAAGGAGGGCGATGGCCCGAAGCTCGCCTTCCCGGCGCAGACGACCGACAAGTTGCTGCTGCTGACCACCGGCGGCAAGGCCTACACGCTCGGCGCCGACAAGCTGCCGGGCGGTCGCGGCCATGGCGAGCCGATCCGCATCATGGTCGATATGGAGAACGATCAGGACATCCTGACGGCCTTCGTTCACGATCCGTCGCGCAAGCTTCTGCTCGTCTCGACTGGCGGCAACGGCTTCATCGTGGCCGAAAGCGAAATGGTCGCAAATACCCGCAAGGGCAAGCAGATCATGAATGTCGCCATGCCTGATGAAGCCAAGCTCGCGGTTCCGGTAACGGGCGACCATGTCGCCGTCGTCGGCGAAAATCGCAAGCTGCTTGCCTTCCCGCTGTCGCAGGTGCCGGAAATGTCACGCGGCAAGGGCGTGCGCCTGCAACGCTACAAGGACGGCGGCGTCGTTGATGTGAAATGTTTCGCGCTCGCAGACGGCTTGAGCTGGTCCGACACGGCCGGGCGCCTCTTCACCAAGGTAGGTGAGGAATTGCGCGAATGGCTGGCAGACCGCGCCACCGTTGGCCGCACCGTACCGAAGGGCTTTCCGCGTAGCGGGAAATTTGGCGGGTAACAGCTGAAAGACGTCCCGAGCGATTACTCGGGACGTCTTTGATGGTCGCTGTTTCAGGACTTGGCGAGCGTTCTTAGCGCAACGTGGTATTTGCGCATCGCAATCCGCGCGTGTTCGAGCTGCCGATTAAAATCATCCGTCAGTTCTTCATCAAGACCACCGGCAGCACAATTCAAGCATGTTGCCGTATACACTTAGATCAAGAACGTCGCCTGTCTTCCATCCAAGCCGTTCAAGCATATCCTTTGGTATAACAATACCAGCGGCTTCGCCAATCTCGCAAATCGTTGCTTTCATTTGAAGTACTCCAAAGTTTAAATGGAGTTTAGCATACGGTTTTGACTGTTTGGCGAACTATTCTTCTACCGTAGGCTTATAAACCTCCCACCCGCGCGGTGTCAGATGCTCCTGCGGGTGGTAGCGCGTCTTGTAGCCCATCTTTTCAGAACCATCGACCCAGTAGCCAAGATAGACGTGCGGCAGGCCGAGCGCGCGTGTGCGGGTGATGTGATCCATGATCATGAAAGTGCCGAGCGAGCGCTTTTCTAGATCGGGGTTGAAGAAGGAATAGACCATCGACAGCCCGTCGCTCATCACATCGCTCAGCGCTACGGCGAGAAGTTCACCTCGTTTGCTGGAATCGATGCCGGAGCCGGGCTCTCGCACACGGTATTCGATGATGCGGGTGTTGACGTGCGTGTCTTCGATCATGATCGCATAGTCGAGCGCCGACATGTCGGACATGCCGCCTGACTGGTGCCGATGGTCGAGATAGCGGCGAAACAGTGAGAACTGTTCGGTGGATGGCTCAGCGGCATGAACGGTGGCGACGACATCCTTGTTGATGGAGAGAACGCGCCGCATCGATTTCGTCGGCTGGAACTGTTCGGCAAGGATGCGCACGGAAACGCAAGCTCGACAGGTTTCGCACGCCGGGCGATAGGCGATGTTCTGTGAACGCCTGAAGCCGCCCTGGGTCAGAAGGTCGTTCATTTCCGACGCACGCGGGCCGACCAGATGCGTGAAAACCTTCCGCTCCATCTGGTTCGGCAAGTAGGGGCAGGTGGCCGGTGCCGTAAGATAGAATTGGGGAGAGGGCGTCGCCTGCGTGTTCATCGAACCGTGATCGCCTCCTGCGTCTGTTGTGAAAGCGCGCCGCGATTTCACGGGGTGCGGCGACGCTTCAAGCGACATGCATAATGTCACAGAATGGCAAAATGACGGAAAACGTCAACTGCACCATGCGCTATTTGCCTGATATGGAAGCCACGTTTTCGTGGCTTTCCCTTATATCAGTAGGTTCTGACCATGACGGTGCCGAGCAGGAAGTCGTGAACGAGGCGAGAGCGCTCCGTAAACAGGCCTGCAAGCAGGATAAGCGGCGTCAAAACCGAGTTGATGATCCAGAAAAGCGCAATGTGCACGGTGGCCAGAAGGAAATCGATTCGCCGTCCGTCCATGCGCGCCATTGCGATGCCCATCGCCCGCATGCCGGGTGAGGCCTGCGACGGGCCGCTGAGCGTCACGCCGAAATAAAGGACCGCGACGATGACGAACAAGGCCGGATAGAGGAAGAAGCCGAGACCCAGCGTAATCACGCCGAGAAAGAAGACGATCACGGCGGCTGGAATGCACAGCAGGAGAACGATCGCGTAATCGATCAGGAAAGCGAAGATGCGTCGGCTCAGCACGCCGCTATAGGCGCGCCAGTCGTCCGGTGCGACATAGGTAGGGTTCTGGTCGAGGTTCATCGGTCGTTTTCTCCTGAGAAGACATGACAGCTCGAAACGCGCTTTTCGTCAGGCAGCATTCCGTGTCAGCAAACAATATGGGAAGAAAACGACCGAATACAATAAGCGTCGGCTGTCAGCCCTTCGCGAGTTTGCGCGCGGCTTCCACTGCGAAATAGCTCAGAATGCCATCACAGCCTGCACGCTTGAAACAGAGAAGCGTTTCCATCATCACGCGCTCGCCGTCGATCCAGCCATGCATGGCCGCTGCCTTGATCTGGGTATATTCACCGGACACCTGATAGGCGAATGTGGGCAGCCCGAAATTCTCTTTCAGCCGCCAACAGATGTCGAGATAGGGCAAGCCAGGTTTGACCATCAGCATGTCAGCACCTTCTTCGACGTCGAGCGCTGCGTCGCGGATTGCCTCCATGCCGTTAGCGGGGCTGATGTAATAGCTGTTCTTGTCCCCCTTCAGCAGTCCGGCCGTCGAAATGGCCTCGCGATACGGACCGTAATAGCCGGAGGAGAATTTTGTGGCATAGGCCATGATGCCGACGTTCTGGTGCCCGGCCGCATCCAGGCCGCGGCGGATGGCGCCAATGCGGCCATCCATCATCTCGGACGGAGAAATAATGTCCGAACCGGCATCGGCCTGAAGGATTGCAGCACGAACGACCTGGTCCACGGTCTCGTCATTGACGATCTCGTCGCCGCGCAGAATGCCGTCATGCCCATGGCTGGTGAAGGGATCGAGCGCAACATCGGTGATCATGCCGATATTCGGAACCGCTTTTTTGACCGCGATGGTCGCCTGATTGATGAGGTTGTTGGCCTCGAGCGCATTCGAGCCGGTCTCGTCGCGCAAGTCCATCTCGATATTCGGGAAGGTCGCAATCGCCGGAATGCCGAGATCGGCGGCTTCCTTCGCCGCTTCGACCAGCTTGTCGACGCTCATGCGGTTTACGCCGGGCATCGCCGGTATGGGATCGAGGATATTGCTGCCCGGTACGATGAAGACCGGCCAGATGAGATCATCGACGGTCAGGCGGCTTTCCTGAACCAGACGGCGAGTCCAGTCGGCCTTGCGATTGCGGCGCATGCGGCGATGGCCGGTGATCGCGTCGACCAGATGCGTTTTGTCCTGCATGTAAGAATGTCCTTCGTATCCCACCCAAGTCAGGAAAGCTGCATAACACGAAGCAAGCGCCGTGCGAATGCGACAATGTTTCCCCCTGGACTTCCCCGGTGGGCGAGGGTGCTTTGACAAGGCAAGCCGCCGAATTCAATATGGGCTGGTCGCCCGCCCGCGGAAACCGTATCTTCCGGCCATGGAACCTGATTCTCAACCTCTGCCGAAACGTCCGCTGACGGAAATCCTCTTTCTGGTCTTCATGAGGCTGGTCGCGGTTTCCTGTTTCTGGTTCGGCCTGCAATATTGGGCGATGCTGACGGGATATTCTCTCGGCGGGCATGGGCGGTTCGATATGCTTAACCTGCCATGGCGAGTGGCGGGTAGTGCGCTTGCGGTGATTTTCCCCGTCGCAGCGCTCGGTCTCTGGCTCGGCGCCTCCTGGGGGGCAGTCATGTGGGTCTTGGGTGCCGGCACCCAGATCGCCATGTATAAGGTGTGGCCATATATCTTCGGCGCCAACACGCTTGTACCCGTCATGCACGGTCTCGTGGCAACCATTTATATACTATTCCTGGTCGCTTTTTGGCTCGATCAGCGCCAGAATGAAGAGCGCGCAAGAATTGATTTACCATAAGAATAAAGCAATTCAGCCTGGTTTTCGGTCGAATTTTATTGCTAAGTCTTTGATTTGTAATGCATGGCGATAAGCCAGTCCCGCTTCGCCACAAGTTTGACCCACTTGGGAAAATGCAGGTAAGCATTTGTTAATCGTAGCTTTTAAGTAGAATTTTATGCGCATTGATTAGGTTCTCACTCAAGGCGGGAGACAAACAAACACACCGCCAAACAAAACAGTGAGGCAGTCATGATCAATAGCAAAGCAAAGCCGCAGGCCGTTGTTGCCGACGCACATGAAGATACCATCCGTTCGCTCTACATGGAGTCGCTGCACCTGGTGGAACGTCTCCACCGCCGCCTCCTCGATGTCATCAAGGACGAGTTCGATCGTCAGGGTCGCGATGATGTCAACGCCGTTCAGGCGCTCCTGCTGTTCAACATCGGCAATTCCGAACTGACGGCCGGCGAGCTTCGTTCGCGTGGTTATTACCTCGGATCGAACGTCTCCTACAACGTCAAGAAGCTCGTAGACCTCGGTCTCATCAACCACCAGCGCTCGCGTGTCGACCGCCGCTCGGTCCGCATCAGCCTGACTGAAAAAGGCCAGGAAATCGCAGAAACGGTTGCTCACCTCTACGAGCGCCACGTCGGCTCGATTGAAAAGGTCGGCGGCATCGGCACCGGCGAGTTCTCCGAAATGAACAAGCTGCTGCAGCGCCTCGATCGCTTCTGGAACGATAGCATCGCTTATCGTCTCTAATTCCGCGGCGGTTTCACTGTTAGCGCCGGGGGCATCGGTTTGCCTCCGGCTTGCGGATTCGTGTTCGAGGCGCCGTTCACCTGTGCGTGTCAAGCCCGGTCTCTCAGGTGCGTTTTCGCCCTGTTTTGTAGGCATACACAGCTTCGTGAGAAAAGGTCCGTGACACGAATTGGCCATATTGATATGGGACCCGCAAAGGTGAAGGAGCCGGCGGTTTCTCCTGCTGTCGTGGCAAGTCCCGACTGTTCTGCCAGACAATAGCGCCCAGACCATGGGTATTGAGCATTACCGGCCGGCAGACACGTTGTACGTGTTTGTTAATCATATTGATTTAGGCATTGTTGAGAATGCCGAAGAGAGTGGCTGGTAGGTAGAATGACAAAAAAATCCGTTTCCGAATCCGTATCGCGCCGTGCGCTTCTGCGCTCGGCTGTTTCCGTTGGTGTTGCCGCGCTTGCCGCGCCGGCCCTGGCGCAGAATGCGCTCAACGATCTCATGGGCTCATCGCGCCGCGGCAACTGGGATGACCAGTTCGACGCGAATTCGTCGCGTTCCGCCGTTGGCGTCGTTTCCAACAACCCGGTTCTCGGACGGGAAGCGCCTGTCTACATGCAGCAGGCGATCATGCAATATCAGCAGATCGTGCAGAATGGCGGCTGGCCGGACGTGCCCGTCACCCAGCAGCGTCTCCAGATCGGCGTTTCCGATCCTTCCGTTCAGGCGCTTCGCCAGCGATTGATGGTCTCCGGCGACCTGCCGCGCGAAGCTGGCATTTCCAGCGCCTTCGACTCTTACGTCGATGGTGCGTTGAAGCGCTTCCAGGCCCGCCACGGCCTTCCCGCCGATGGTGTCAGCGGCGAATACACGACCAAGGCGCTCAATGTTTCGGCCCAGATCCGTCTGGCGCAGTTGCAGACCAACCTCGTGCGCATTCAGTCCATGTCCGGCGATCTCGGCCAGCGTCACCTGATGGTGAACATTCCGGCCGCTGCCATCGAAGCGGTTGAGAATGAGCGCGTCGTCCTGCGCAACACCGCCGTCGTCGGTCGCGCCAGCCGCCCGACGCACGTCATCAATTCCAAGATTTACGAAGTCATCCTCAACCCTTACTGGACAGCGCCGCGCTCGATCGTCGAAAAGGACATCGTGCCGCTGATGCAGAAGGACCCGACCTATCTGGAGCGGAACAACATCCGCCTCATCGACGGCAAGGGACAGGAAGTTTCGCCGACGGCGGTCGACTGGTTTGCGCCAAAGGCACCGAACCTGATGTTCCGCCAGGACCCCGGCAAGATCAACGCCATGTCCTCGACGAAGATCAACTTCCACAATCCGAACAACGAATATATGCACGACACGCCGCAGCAGGGTCTGTTCAACAAGCTGATGCGGTTCGAATCGTCCGGCTGCGTGCGCGTACAGAACGTGCGCGACCTCACAAGCTGGCTGCTGCGCGACACGCCCGGCTGGTCGCGTCAGGAAATGGAACGCGTCATCGCCACCCGCGTCAACACACCGATCAAGCTGGCGCAGGAAGTGCCTGTCTATTTCGTCTACATCACCGCATGGTCGGCGAAGGACGGCGTGGTGCAGTTCCGCGACGACATCTATGAAAAGGACGGCAACGCCGAACTGGCACTCAACACCACCACCGGCATCGAACAGCCGGCTGGACCCGTCGACGACGACCTGTTGCCGCGCAACTGATCCGGCGCTGCCATCAGGTTTTTATATTTAAGTGAAAGGCCGCACCCCGTCGGGTGCGGCTTTTTTCATTTTCGCTGCTGGTTTTGAAAAAACAGCTGCCGTTTTTTGTCGCAACGTCGCAGTTTGACGGGCAAATCTCGCTGCCCGTATTGCTCTTGTTCGGGCAGGGCGCTAAGACGCCATCGCATTACTGTTTCAGGAGCCTTCACCATGTCGAACACAGATGCTTTCTTCTCCCGTCCGCTTGCCGAAGTCGATCCGGATATTTTCGGCGCGATCGAGAAGGAACTGGGTCGCCAGCGCCACGAGATCGAACTGATCGCCTCGGAAAACATCGTTTCCCGCGCTGTGCTTGAAGCGCAGGGTTCGATCATGACCAACAAATATGCCGAAGGTTATCCGGGCAAGCGTTATTACGGCGGCTGCCAGTTCGTAGACATTGCTGAAGAGCTTGCCATCGAGCGCGCCAAGAAGCTGTTCGGCGTCAACTTCGCCAACGTCCAGCCAAATTCCGGTTCGCAAATGAACCAGGCCGTGTTCCTCGCGCTGCTCCAGCCGGGCGACACCTTCATGGGTCTCGACCTGAACTCCGGAGGCCATCTGACGCACGGTTCGCCGGTCAACATGTCCGGCAAGTGGTTCAACGTCGTGTCTTACGGCGTGCGCGAAGGTGACAACCTGCTCGACATGGACGAGGTGGAGCGCAAGGCCAAGGAAACCCGGCCGAAGCTTATCCTTGCCGGCGGCACCGCCTATTCCCGTATCTGGGACTGGAAGCGCTTCCGCGAGATCGCCGATGAAGTCGGCGCCTATCTGATGGTCGATATGGCCCACATCGCTGGTCTCGTTGCCGGTGGCCAGCATCCGTCGCCGTTCCCGCATTGCCACGTTGCCACCACGACGACGCACAAGTCGTTGCGCGGCCCGCGTGGCGGCATGATCCTCACCAATGACGAGGATCTGGCCAAGAAGTTCAACTCCGCCGTTTTCCCCGGCCTGCAGGGCGGTCCGCTGATGCACGTCATCGCCGCAAAGGCAGTTGCCTTCGGTGAAGCTTTGCAGCCGGAATTCAAGGATTACGCCGCACAGGTCGTCAAGAACGCCAAGGCGCTTGCCGAAACGCTGATCGAAGGTGGTCTTGATGTCGTCTCCGGCGGCACTGACAACCACCTGATGCTGGTTGACCTTCGCAAGAAGAACGCCACCGGCAAGCGTGCTGAAGCAGCTCTCGGTCGCGCTTACGTCACCTGCAACAAGAACGGCATTCCTTTCGATCCGGAAAAGCCTTTCGTCACCTCGGGTGTGCGTCTCGGCACACCGGCCGGCACGACGCGCGGTTTCAAGGAAGCGGAATTCCGCGAAATCGGCAAGCTGATCGTCGAGGTGCTGGATGGTCTGAAGGTCGCCAACTCGGATGAGGGCAACGCTGCTGTTGAAGCTGCGGTGCGCGAAAAGGTCGTCGGCCTGACTGACCGTTTCCCGATGTATCCGTACATGTAAGGACGTAAAGAGATGCGCTGCCCATTTTGCGGTTCCGAAGACACACAGGTCAAGGACTCGCGTCCGGCGGAGGATAACACCTCCATCCGCCGGCGGCGCATCTGCCCCGATTGCGGCGGCCGCTTCACGACCTATGAGCGCGTGCAACTGCGCGAGCTGATGGTCATCAAGAAAAGCGGCCGCAAGCTGCCCTTCGACCGGGAAAAGCTGGTGCGATCCTTCGAGATCGCGCTACGCAAACGCCCGGTTGACCGGGACCGGATCGAGCGGGCCGTCTCGGGCATTGCTCGCCGTCTGGAAAGTTCCGGCGAGACGGAAATCCCCTCGGAAGAAATCGGCCTCCAGGTGCTTGAAGCGCTGAAGAGCCTCGATGACGTGGCCTTCGTACGTTACGCCTCGGTCTATCGCGATTTCAGTCATGCCGAGGATTTCGAGAACGTGATTGCCGAAATCAACGCCAAGATCGCCCGAGATACAGACGCCGGAGCATAGACGTGACGAGCCGCGCCGATGACGAAAAATTCATGGCCCGGGCAATCGAGGTTTCCCTGCGTCATCAGGGTCAAACCGAGACCAATCCCTCCGTCGGTTGCGTTCTCGTCAAGGACGGAAAAATCATCGCCGAAGCGGTGACCGCAATTGGCGGCCGCCCCCATGCCGAACGCCAGGCGCTGGAAATCGCCGGCGAAGCGGCGCGCGGCGCAACAGCCTATGTCACCCTTGAACCCTGCTCGCACTGGGGCAAGACGCCGCCCTGCGCTAATGCGCTGGTCGAATACGGCGTGGCCCGTGTCGTTGTGGCGGTTGACGACCCGGACGAGCGTGTTTCCGGTCGCGGTTACTCCATCCTGCGGGAGGCGGGCATTGTCGTGGAAACAGGCCTGCTGCGCGAACAAGGCAAGAGAGCGCTTGCGGGTTACCTCACACGCCAGGTTAAAAAACGCCCGCATGTGATTCTGAAGCTTGCCATTTCTGCCGATGGCATGATCGGCAGACAAGGGGAGGGACAGGTAGCGATCACCGGTCCGCAGGCCAGGCACGCCGTGCATGAACTGAGAGCGCGCTGCGATTGCATCCTCGTGGGCATCCGTACCGCGATAGCGGACGATCCGGAACTGACCGTTCGAATTGCAGGTCTCGAAGATCGTTCTCCGGTCCGAATCGTGCTTGATCGCAAATTTGAACTACCGTTGACGTCTAAGCTGGTGAAGACGGCGAGGGACTTGCCGGTTGTCGTTGCTGCGCTACCCCCCTCTGCCCTGCCGGGCATCTCCCCCTCAAGGGGGGAGATCGACTCGCCGCGACCGACTCGTTCAGATATTGAATCCGTTACTCATTCGCCCACCTTTGGTGTCGGAAAAAATGCTGCCCTATCGATCTCCCCTCGTGAGGGGGAGGTGCCCGGCAGGGCAGAGGGGGGTAGCCACGACCGTCGCCAACAACTGACCGACGCAGGCGTCGAAATCCTTCAAGCACCAACCATCGAGAACCTCCTTCACATTCTCGCTGAACGCGGCATGTCGGAACTTCTGGTCGAAGGCGGCGCTTTTGCCGCAAAATCGTTCCTTGAAGCCGATCTCGTGGACCGTATCATGCTGTTTGAAAGCCCGGTCGTGGTTGGTGAAGGCGGGATTGAAACGCCGCTAAGCCGTGCCGATATTCCGGGCGATTATGTTTTGGTCAGCGAAACCGCCTACGGGCCGGATCGCTGCTTCGATTATGAAAGGCCGCTTTGATGTTTACCGGAATTGTCACCGATGTTGGAACCGTGTCCGAGCTGGAAGCTCTGGCGGAAGGCATTCGTCTGCGGGTGGCGACCAATTACGATCCCAAGACCATCGATATGGGCGCATCGATCTCCCATGGCGGCGTCTGCCTGACGGTGACCAAACTGCCCGAAGACGGCAGCAACGAGCGCTGGTACGAGGTCGAGGCCTGGGAAGAGGCATTGCGCCTGACGACGATTGCGGGCTGGCAGAAGGGCACGCATGTCAATCTGGAGCGCGCCCTGAAGATTGGCGACGAGCTTGGCGGTCACATCGTTTCCGGCCATGTCGATGGCAAGGCGGAGATTCTGTCTGTCGAGCCGGAAGGTGAGGCGGTCCGTATCCGCCTGCGCGCGCCCGACCATCTGGCGAAATTCGTGGCGCCCAAGGGTTCCATTGCACTCGATGGCACTTCTCTGACCGTCAATGCGGTCGACGGAACGGATTTCGACGTGCTCTTGATCCGCCATACGCTCACCGTCACCACATGGGGTGAGCGCCAACCGGGTGATTTCGTCAATTTCGAAGTCGACACCATGGCGCGATATGCCGCAAGGCTTGCGGAGTTTCCCTCGGCGTAACAACGTTCGGCATCTATTGTGCTGAAATACACTCTCGGCCTTGAGCCTGTATCCGACTGGCCCAAATCCTTGGGCTGAAAAGACTCTTGCCGCCGCGCAGACGCGCGTTGACTGGATTATCTCTCAAGGCCGGAATGCCGGATAGACTTTACAGTCCTCCGCCATCGCGACAGATCAGTTGTTGTCCCGCACTCCGCTTTCGATTGACGCGCAAACACTATAAAGACGTCTTTAGGCCCAAACGGGGTAGGGGGATTACGACATGCCGTCTTTCGAACTGCTGACAGCCTTTTTCATCACCACCGCCCTGTTTGCCTTTATTCCCGGCCCGGCCATGCTTTATGCGGCGGCGCAGACCATGGCGCGCGGCCGGTTTGCCGGACTGATGGCGGTGCTTGGCATCCATGTCGGCTGCTATTTCCATATCGTCGCCTCTGCGGCGGGGCTTTCGGTGCTGTTCCAGGCGGTGCCGTGGCTTTATCTGGCCGTGAAGCTGTGTGGCGCGCTGTATCTCATCTGGCTCGGCTTCTCGATGCTGCGCAGCAAGCTTGAAGGTGAGGCCGTCAATCTGACCATCGAACCGAAATCGGCAAGGCGCGCCTTCATCGACAGCATCATCGTCGACGTGCTCAATCCGAAGACGGCGCTGTTCTTTCTGGCGTTTCTGCCGCAATTCGTTGATCCGGCGGCGGCCTTTCCGATCTGGCTGCAATTGCTGATCCTCGGTATTGCCGTCAATTTCATTTTTTCCTCCGCCGATCTGGTTGGCGTGCTTCTGGCGGGCGCGATGGTCGGGCGGCTCAAGCGCTCCAGCAGGGTGCAGGTGCTTGCCCGTCGCACTGCGGGAACGGTGCTGATGGGGCTTGGCGTGCATCTGGCTTTCCAGAAAACCTGATTTTCGTAAGCCGCGCCGGATAAGGCGAAAACCTGCGCAATTGTCTCGTAAACGGGGCCTCTTGCGCGGGTGACACATGAAATTACTTGCCAAAAACGGCCAGCCGTGGTTTGACCGCCGCAAAAGCCGGTATGATCCGGCCCGAACCTTTTCAGGAAAATCCCATGTCCAAACCCCATCTTCTTATCGTGGAAGCACGCTTTTACGACGATATGGCAGACGCTCTTCTCGAAGGCGCGAAGTTCGCGCTGGATGAGGCTGGCGCAACCTATGACGTCATCACCGTTCCCGGCGCGCTCGAAATCCCCGCTGCCATTGCCATGGCGCTGGATGGCGGCGACAACGAAGGCACGGAATATGATGGTTTCGTAGCGCTCGGCATGGTCATTCGTGGCGAGACCTACCACTTCGACATCGTTTCCAACGAATCCTCCCGCGCCCTGATGGATCTCGCCGTCAGCGAATCGCTGGCCATCGGCAACGGCATCCTCACCGTCGAAAACGACGATCAGGCATGGGCGCGTGTTCGCCGTTCTGACAAGGATAAGGGCGGTTTTGCGGCCCGCGCGGCGCTGACGATGATCGAGCTCAAGAAAAAACTGGGTGGCTGAACGCATGTCGGATGTTGAAAATGGCGGCGAACCGCGCCAGCCTTCGGTAAAGCCCGCCAACCAGCGTGGCGCTGCGCGCCTCGCGGCCGTGCAGGCACTTTATCAGATGGATGTCGGCGGCACCGGCGTGATGGAAGTCGTGGCGGAATACGAGGCACATCGTCTCGGTCAGGAAGTCGATGGCGATACCTATCTGAAGGCCGATCCTTCCTGGTTCCGTTCCATCGTGTCCGGCGTCGTCCGCGATCAGACGAAGATCGACCCACTGGTGCGCTCCGCACTTCTGGAAGACTGGCCGCTGTCGCGTCTTGATGCCACCGTTCGCGCTATCTTGCGTGCCGGCGCTTTTGAGATTCTGGAGCGCAAGGACGTGCCGGTCGCCGTCATCGTTACGGAATATGTCGAAATCGCCCGTGCTTTCTTCGAGCACGACGAGCCGAAGCTGGTGAACGCGGTTCTGGACCGCATTGCCAAGCAGGTACGCGGCGAGGCAAAACGCTAAAATACGTTAGGTGAGGAAGATATGAGCGCCGTTTCCGTCCCCGGACTTGAAGTTCAACTGGACGAGGCGAAGCGCAACGTCTTCCTCCTGACCGCCGCACAGGCGATCATGGGCTCGGCAGCACCTATGAGCTTCTCGGTTGGCGCGCTTGCCGGTTACCAGTTGCTCGGGGCTGACAAGTCGCTGGCAACGGCGCCGCTTACCGGTTTCAACATCGGCGTGGCGCTGGGCGCCATCTGCGTTGCCGCAGCATCGCGTTTTCTCGGCCGCAAGGCGGGTTTCATGGTCGGCGCGCTGATGTGCTCCATCGGCGGCGGCATTGCTGCCGTGGCACTCTTCCGCTCCGACTTCTGGCTGTTTGCGATCGGCCTACTGCTTATCGGCATTTCCGGCGGCTTCACGCAGAAAATCCGCTTCGCTGCTGCCGACGCGTCCCCCTCATTTTACAAGCCGAAAGCCATTTCCTGGATATTGGCGGGTGGCATCGTCTCGGCGATCATCGGGCCGCAGCTTGCCATTTTCGGCAAGGATGTCTTCGCACCGGTCACCTTCGCCGGTGCTTTCATCGCGCTGGTGCCGCTCGGCATCATCGCGATTGCCATTCTGGCATTCCTGAAATTGCCGGACCCGAAGGCCGCCTCTATCCACGCGCAGGCGGCACGGCCGTTGTCGGAAATCGTGCGCACGCACCGGTTTGTCACCGGCATGGTCTGCGGCATCGGTTCCTATGCGTTGATGACGTTCATGATGACCGGCGCGCCGCTCGCCATGGTGGTCGGCTGCGGGTTTCCCACCGAACTTGCGACGCTCGGCATCCAGTGGCACGTTCTCGCCATGTTCGGCCCAAGTTTCTTCACCGGTATGTTGATTGCGCGATTCGGCGCGGAAAAAATCGTTGCAGCCGGTCTCGTCGTGCTGATGGCCTGCGCCGTCGTCGCCCATATGGGCATCGAATTGTGGAACTTCTGGGCGGCGCTCATTCTCCTCGGTCTCGGCTGGAACTTCGGCTTCATCGGCGCTACCGCCATCATCACCTCCAGCTACCGCCCGCATGAGGCAGACAAGGTACAGGGCTTTCACGATATCGTGCTGTTCGGCACGGTAGCGCTGTCGTCCTTCTCTTCCGGCAAGGTGTTTACAGCCTGGGGCTGGTCGGTCATGAACCTCGTTATCTGGCCGGTTGCGGGGCTATGCCTCGTGCTGGTGGCGTCGCTGTTGCTGACCCCGCGCAGAAACGCCGCGTAAGATCGCCTTCGATCTCTACCCCTTTCATGTTTCAGGCAAATTTGTGGGCTTGACGCCACGCCTTTCGCCAACGCAATCTTGCCGCGCAGGTCATTTTTCCTTGGGAGGGGAAGAATGGCCACGACAGGACAGGCCGCGCATTTGATCGCTCCTGTCCTTGCACATGGTTCGCCACGCCGGGGAGGGAGTGAGACCCGGCCTTTTGGGAGGTAAGTGCGCATGACCGTAATACCCATAGTGATTTTATGTGGGGTCCTGTCCGTGGTTTACGCGGCATGGACGACCAGGAGCGTTCTCGCTGCCGATCAGGGCAACGAGCGTATGCGTGAAATAGCAGGTTTTATCCGTGAAGGTGCGCAGGCTTATCTCACCCGTCAATATCTCACCATCGCCATCGTCGGATTGATCGTCGCCGTTCTCGCCTGGTATCTGCTGTCGGCTCTCGCGGCCATCGGGTTCATCATCGGCGCCGTGCTTTCGGGTGCTGCCGGTTTCATCGGC
Source organism: Rhizobium sp. Root491 (assembly GCF_001427205.1). Classification (NCBI taxonomy): domain Bacteria; kingdom Pseudomonadati; phylum Pseudomonadota; class Alphaproteobacteria; order Hyphomicrobiales; family Rhizobiaceae; genus Rhizobium; species Rhizobium sp. Root491. The sequence goes on along the minus strand of NZ_LMFF01000001.1, from coordinate 311,573 downwards.
ATGCATGTCTCCGTCCGTGCCAATCTGCGCACCGCACAAGCCGCATCCCACAGCCTTGCCGCCGGTCTCGACATCGCATTCAAATCAGGCGCCATCACCGGCATGCTGGTAGCGGGCCTCGCGCTGCTTGGCGTGTCCATCTATTATTTCATCCTCACCTCGGTGCTCGGCCATGCACCCGGATCGCGTGAGGTGATTGACGCGCTGGTGTCGCTCGGTTTCGGCGCTTCGCTTATCTCCATCTTCGCCCGTCTCGGCGGTGGCATCTTCACCAAGGGTGCAGATGTCGGTGGCGATCTCGTCGGCAAGGTCGAAGCAGGCATTCCCGAGGACGATCCCCGCAACCCTGCAACCATCGCAGATAATGTCGGCGACAATGTCGGCGATTGCGCCGGAATGGCGGCCGACCTTTTCGAGACCTATGCCGTCTCGGTGGTCGCAACCATGGTGCTTGCGGCGATCTTCTTTGCCGGAACGCCGATACTGGAAAGCGCGATGGTCTATCCGCTGGCCATTTGCGGCGCCTGCATCCTGACCTCGATTGCCGGCACCTTCTTCGTCAAGCTCGGCACCAACAACTCCATCATGGGCGCCCTCTATAAAGGGCTGATTGCCACCGGTGTCTTCTCGATTGCGGGGCTTGCCGTGGCAACTTACGCGACCGTGGGCTGGGGTACCATCGGCGCGGTTGCCGGAATGGAGATTACCGGCACGAACCTCTTCCTGTGCGGGCTGGTCGGCCTTGTGGTGACGGCGCTGATCGTCGTCATCACCGAATATTATACCGGCACCAACAAACGCCCGGTCAATTCCATCGCACAGGCTTCGGTCACGGGCCACGGCACCAACGTCATCCAGGGTCTTGCAGTCTCGCTGGAATCGACGGCGCTGCCGGCGCTTGTCATCGTTGGCGGCATCATCGGCACCTACCAGCTCGGTGGCCTGTTCGGCACGGGCATCGCGGTCACCGCCATGCTTGGTCTGGCGGGCATGATCGTGGCGCTCGACGCCTTCGGTCCGGTGACTGACAATGCCGGCGGCATTGCCGAAATGGCCGGTCTCGACCCGGATGTACGTAAGGCGACCGACGCGCTGGATGCCGTCGGCAACACCACCAAGGCCGTCACGAAGGGCTATGCCATCGGTTCTGCCGGTCTCGGCGCGCTGGTGCTGTTTGCCGCCTATTCCAACGACCTGTCCTATTTCGCTGCCAATGGCGATACCTATCCTTACTTCAAGAATATCGGCGAAATATCCTTCAGCCTTGCCAATCCTTACGTCGTTGCCGGTCTGCTGTTCGGCGGCCTCATTCCGTATCTCTTTGGCGGTATCGCCATGACGGCGGTGGGCAAGGCGGCAAGCTCGATCGTCGAGGAAGTTCGCCGCCAGTTCCGCGAAAAGCCTGGCATCATGGCAGGAACGGAAAAACCGGACTACGGCAGGGCGGTCGATCTTTTGACCAAGGCGGCGATCAAGGAGATGATCATTCCATCGCTGCTGCCGGTTCTGGCGCCGCTCGTCGTTTATTTCGGCGTGCTGCTTATCTCAGGTTCCAAGGCCTCTGCCTTTGCCGCACTCGGTGCATCGCTGCTCGGCGTCATCATCAACGGCCTGTTCGTGGCGATTTCCATGACCTCCGGTGGTGGTGCGTGGGATAACGCCAAGAAAAGCTTCGAGGATGGCTTCATCGACAAGGACGGCGTGCGCCACGTCAAGGGTTCGGACGCCCACAAGGCGTCGGTTACGGGCGATACGGTGGGCGATCCCTACAAGGATACCGCCGGTCCGGCCGTCAACCCGGCTATCAAGATCACCAATATCGTGGCGCTGCTGCTATTGGCGGTTCTTGCCCACTGAAGGCTGAGGTTTCGACGAATGAAAAAGGCCCGGGGAGCGATCCCCGGGCCTTTGAATTTCCGTTCCGTCTTCCGATCAGGGGGTGTTGCCGCCCTGGCCGAGAATGCTCTTTGCGATATTGGCGCCCGAGGTGCCGCCGGACAGCAGCTGCTGCAGGAAGGTAAGATCCTTGCCGCCTGTCGGGGTGGTACGCGAAATCGTGTCGAAGACCTTGCCGTCCTGCAGCGCGTAATTGGCCTTACGCTCGATTACGCCGTCCTTGTTGAAATAGATCGCGAGAATGTTCTGTTCGACCAACGTCGGCTTCATGAAAGCGGCGCGGCGCACACGCTTCTGCGAGATGTAATAGAAAACCTCGTTGCCGAACGTCGCCGTGGTGGAGGGCGTGCCCATGGTCAGCAGAACCTGCTCGCGGCTGGAACCTTCCGGGATCAGCTGAAGCGACTGCTCGTCCATGACGTAGCCGTTGTGGAACACATCGGTGGTGCTGGTGCAGGCGGAAAGCAGGGTGGACGCGACGACGATTGCGATGGCGGTCTTGCCCAGAATTTTGCCGTGACTTGCGGATTTCTGCTTGCTCAACTGCTTTTCCCCGACTGCGATCATGAATGGCACCTTCCGGCATTGCGTGGTGCACAGTGTCTGTGCACATGATTGTGTCAATCCGGGGACGGAAAATCCCGATCACCCCCCAAATTCAACGCTTTCACGGCCTTTGGAAACTCCTCCGGTCTCTTAGACTGTTTCAGCCGAAAGACGAACGTGACCGCGACAGCATTGCAATTCGTGGATGCTTCGGTAAACCAGCTTTGGCGATCATGCAACAAGTGCGATAGGCGGGTGAGCGAATTCACCAGCCCCGTTCGGAAAAAAACGATGATATTCGGGCTGTTCAGACAGAAAAACAACAACCGCGCCATAGTAGACCGGCAATATGCGATCCTGACGGCTGCGGCCCGCACGCCCGCTTTTTATCTTGATCTCGGCGTTCCGGACACGGTGATGGGCCGCTTCGAGATGCTGTCGATCATCATGATTCTCTATTTCCGCCGCACCAAATCCTCCGGTGTGAGCGGGCAGGAAATCGCCCAGGAGATCGTCGACGCCTTTTTTCAGGATATCGACCATTCCATCCGTGAGCTCGGCATTGGCGACCAGGGCGTGCCGAAGCGCATGAAGAAATTTGCCGGTATGTTCTACGGGCGGCTCGAATCCTATGCGGCGGCGCTGGATGCATCCGACCCCGTTGCCCTTGCCGCAGCGCTCCGGCGCAATATATACCCCCAGACAGATGAGAAAGCACCGGAACTGGACGGGCTTGCGGGCTGGATGATGGAGGCGTCTTCCAACCTTTCCGCAGGCTCCGAAGAAACGATAGCAACCGGAAGCCTGAAGCTGCCTTTGCCTGGACTATGAGGTTTACGATGAACGCGCGACACGCCGCAAATGACGATCTGCCTTTTTCCTACCCCGTAAAGGTAGGCCATATTTCCGCCAATCCGGTGAGGATTGGTCTTGAAGCCAATGCCGAGGAACTGAAGGCACTGGCGAAATTCTGGGATGTGGTTTCCGTCGAATATCTGAAGGCGGAACTGCAGGTTACCCGCTGGAAGAGGGATGGCGTGAAGATCAAGGGCGAGGTGCATGCGGCCGTGACCCAGGCCTGCGTCGTGACGCTGGAGCCGGTTTCCAGCAAGATCGACGAGAGCGTCGAGCATATTTTCGTGCCGGAAGGATCGAAGCTGGCGCGGATGGTCACCAATGAGGAAGGGGAGATCGTACTCGATCCCAATGGCCCTGACATTCCCGACCAGTTCACCGGCGACAGCATTGATGTTGGCGCGACTGTTGCGGAATTCGCAGCCCTTGCGATCGATCCCTATCCGCGCAAATCGGATATCGAATTTACCGATACGACCGAAAATGAGCCTGAAGAAGAAAAGCGTCCGTCGCCTTTCGCCGTGTTGAAAGACTGGAAAAAAGACTGAATGCGCCGCCGGGCTGAAATAATTTTATTGTAACACAGGCCGGAACAGGTATTTTCGCGCAAAATCCGCTTGAGTGGCGGCAAAAAGGATAAGGGACGAGTGATCAGAATAGCGATTGACGTCATGGGTGGCGATTTCGGCCCTGATGTTGCCATACCCGGTGCCGCCAAGGCGCTTGAACGGCACAACGATGTGACTTTTCTGCTCTACGGGCAGAAAAGCAAGTGCGACCCCATTCTGGCACAATATCCCGCACTTCGGGAAAAGTCGGTCTTTCACGATTGTGAAATCTCGGTCGCCATGGACGAAAAGCCAAGTCAGGCGCTTCGTCGTGGCCGCTATGTCTCCAGCATGTGGCGCGCCATCGAGGCCGTGAAGCTCGGTGAAGCGGACGTCGTCGTATCCGCCGGCAATACCGGCGCGCTGATGGCCATGGCCAAATTCTGTTTGCGCACCATGGCGCGGGTGGAACGCCCGGCCATCGCCGGCATATGGCCGACGCTGAAAGGCGAAAGCATCGTGCTCGATGTTGGCGCCACGATTGGCGCCGATTCCCAGCAATTGCTCGATTTTGCCCTGATGGGCGGCGCCATGGCGCGTGCGCTTTTCGATATCGACCGTCCGACCGTCGGTTTGCTGAATGTCGGTGTCGAGGAGGTGAAGGGTCAGGAAGAGGTGCGTGAAGCCGGACGGCTGATCCGCGAGGCCGATCTAGGCACCATCGATTACCGCGGTTTCGTCGAGGGTGACGACATTGGCAAGGGCACGGTGGATGTGGTGGTGACCGAAGGTTTCACCGGCAACATTGCACTCAAAGCCGCCGAAGGCACGGCGCGCCAGATCACCACGCTTCTGCGTGAGGCGATCTCCCGCAGCTTCTTTGCCAAGATCGGTTATATTCTCGCGAAAAGCGCTTTCGATGTGCTGCGAGAAAAAATGGACCCGCGCAAGGTCAATGGCGGCGTGTTTCTCGGCCTGAACGGCATTGTCATCAAAAGCCATGGCGGCACGGATGCCATCGGTTTTGCCTCCGCGGTCGATGTCGGCTACGACATGGTCCATAACGGTCTTACGGCAAAAATTGAAAACGATCTGAAGATTTACCACGCAAGACGGCTTCCGCCCCCGGCGCCCGAAGCTCTCGTGGCTGACGAGGAATAAGGGAATGATCCGCTCTATCGTACGTGGTTTCGGGGCAGCGCTTCCGAAGCGTGTCATGACCAATAGTGAAATCGAAGGGGTCGTAGAGACTTCCGATGAATGGATCGTGCAGCGCACGGGCATTCGTCAGCGCTACATAGCGGGAGAAGGCGAGACCACCGCTTCGCTCGGCGAGGCTGCGGCGCGTGCGGCGCTCGACAATGCCGGCCTGACGCCCGATGACATCGACCTCATCATTCTGGCAACCTCGACACCGGACAATACATTTCCGGCAACGGCGGTAAACATCCAGAACCGTCTCGGCATGACCCACGGTTTCGCCTTCGACATGCAGGCCGTCTGCTCCGGCTTCGTCTATGCCGTGGCCACCGCCGATCTTTACATTCGCGGCGGCATGGCCAAGCGCGTGCTGGTGATCGGCGCCGAAACATTCTCGCGCATTCTCGACTGGAAGGACCGCACCACCTGCGTTCTGTTCGGTGATGGTGCAGGCGCACTCGTAATCGAGGCAGGGGAAGGCGAGGGTACTTCCAGCGATCGTGGCATCCTCACCTCGCAGCTGCGCTCCGACGGTTCGCACAAGGACAAGCTTTACGTCGATGGTGGACCTTCCACGACCGGCACGGTCGGCCATCTGCGTATGGAAGGCCGGGAAGTGTTCAAGCACGCTGTCGGCATGATCACCGACGTCATCGAACAGGCTTTCGAGGCGACAGGCACGACGGCTGATGATCTCGACTGGCTCGTTCCGCATCAGGCCAACAAGCGCATCATCGACGGATCGGCGAAAAAGCTCAATATCGATCCGGAAAAAGTCGTCATCACCGTCGATAAGCACGGCAATACGTCGGCCGCATCCATTCCGCTGGCGCTTGCCGTTGCGGCCAGTGACGGACGCATCAAGAAAGGCGATCTGGTCATGCTGGAAGCCATGGGCGGCGGTTTCACCTGGGGCGCAGTGCTGCTGCGCTGGTAACGGCAAATTTTAGCGTTTACCGGGGCGCTGGCACAAAATCGGTTGTGATTTTTGCGGCAGTACCCCGTTCAAACGTGCTGAAGCGACCCCCGCGTGCGGCAAAACCGCGTCAGTCGCTCTAAGCCATTGCACTGATTGCCGAAAGCCTCAAATGAATCTGGAACAATCCCTTGACCGGTCGCCACAAGGGAAATAATCTCGGCGGCTCCTAGAGAAAAATTCAGACACGGTTTGTGGGGAAAAATGGCCGGGAAGACAGTGACACGCGCAGATCTTGCAGAATCTGTGTTTCGTAAAGTCGGGCTGTCCCGCACCGAATCCGCCGAACTGGTCGAAACGATCATCGACGAGATTTGTAATGCGATCACGCGCGGCGAGGTCGTCAAGCTCTCGTCCTTCGCGACATTTCAGATCAGGGAAAAGAACGAGCGTATCGGCCGCAACCCGAAAACGGGTGAGGAAGTTCCGATTTCGCCACGCCGCGTCATGACCTTCAAGGCGTCAAACGTGCTGAAACAGCGAATCCTGAAGGCGCATACGGCTCGCAAGACCAAGCAAAAGGGTCAGAAAGCCGGGGCGTAAGCCGGCTGTAACACGGGTTTTTTGCCGCATGGCAAGCCTTTATCCCCATTCTTCTTGTGAACATGCTTGAATTTCGACGTGCAAGCCGTTGAAATCTGGTCGACTCACATCATAATCAATTTTAGATAAATGGTATCTTGCCGCCACGGGCATCGGTGCGAGGATCGGGTTCGATTTTTCGCAATACATGATGCACGGTATCGGCTGGTGAAAAGCGTTCTTGTTCAGTGTCCGGCTGGGTGCATGGCGCTCAAGGTCCGGATGGGAGTGGAAGTTTGGACAAAAGCCCCGACGCGTTTCGGACGATCAGTGAAGTGGCGGATGAGCTGAACCTGCCGCAGCACGTGCTGCGTTTCTGGGAAACGCGCTTTCCGCAGATCAAGCCGATGAAACGGGGTGGGGGCCGCCGTTATTACCGCCCTGATGATATCGATCTCCTCAAGGGCATTCGTCATCTTCTTTATGACCACGGCTACACCATCAAAGGCGTGCAGAAACTTCTGAAAACCAACGGAAACCGTTTCGTGGCGGCAATCGCGTCGGGCGATCTTGCTACCATGGAAGCCATCATGGCAGCGAGCGGCGAAAAGGAAGTTGCCGAACCGCGCGTGCTGGATCCGGACGGAGACGAGGTCGTCGGCCGCCCGAAAGCCAAGCCGAGCGGCCGATTTTTCGGCTTCGGTGGCGGTAACAGCGATACCGAGATATCGGTCGGCAAATCTGGCATCGGCAAGGATGACCAAGCGCTGTTGCAGGAGGCGCTGTTCGATCTTCTCGAATGCAAGCGGCTGCTTGATCAGGTTCGCTGATCGCTTATCCACAACTCTGTTCGAGCATTTTCAGGAAAAGCGAAGGCGCTCTGGAATGCCAACCTTTCAGAAACTCTCTTGACCGATAATGCGGCTCCGTAAAAAGGAGTCTGATCGTGAGCAATCGAAAACCGACAACGCGACGCCGTACGGCGAAGAAATCGGCCGGCGGCAGCGTTTGGCCCTGGGTGCTGATGCTGGGCGTCGTGGCTGGCGGCATTCAGGCTTACGAACATCGCGACAGTCTTATGCCGCAGCGGCATGTCGCGAAGGCAACATCCACGACTACAAATTCCCCCAAGATCGCCGTAGCCGCCAAACGCGAGACGGCCGCACCGGAGAAGGTGGCGGCCATCCGCCCCGCATCGCCGGTTTCACCGATCAATGGTCCGGTGCCGCCACGCTCGATTGCCATGCCGCCTGCGGCACAGCAGAGCCAGGTTGCCGCTATCCTGCCGGAAACACGCCCTTCGGTCGAAAAAGTCTCGCTGGGAGAAAAAAGCGGCGCCTTTGCCTTTTGCGGTCGCTCAGGTCTCACCAATTGCGTGGCCGATGGCAATACCTTCTGGATGAAGGGCGTGAAAATGCAGCTCGCCGGCATCGAGGTCCCGCAGATCGACCGGGCGCGATGCATGGAAGAGCGTCAGCGCGGTTTCATTGCCAAGGTGCGGTTGCGGGATATGCTGAATGCCGGCGCATTCGATGTGGCGTCGTCGGCAACAGCCGGCGGGCAAGCCATGGAACGCAAACGGATTTCACGTTCGGGCGTATCCTTTGCCGATCAACTCGTGCGGGAAGGCCTGGCTCATCCGGTCTCGGCAAAAAATCAGTCCTGGTGTGGCTAAGGCCCGGTTGACCGAAACGGTGCGGCCTGTGTAGATGTGGCGCTGTTGGTGCTTGGGGTCAGGGTCTCGTTCGATCCTGCGCCTGAGGAATGACAAGGCAATTTTGTAGCGCCGGGGCCTGTTGGCACGCGGTGCGACAATGCGGACGTGGCGAAATCGGTAGACGCAGCAGACTTAAAATCTGCCGACCATTGGTCTTGCGGGTTCAAGTCCCGCCGTCCGCACCATTTCCATCTCCAATTAAAAGATTTCTCTGCCGTTTTCCTGCGACATGCGGGCATTCAGGATGGATTCTGCGCCAGGATAGTCGATATCCGGGCAATCGATTGCATCATGACGGATGAGTCAGCCTAAAAAATGGGCTTGTTCACGCTCGCGGCATTTCTCCGTGAAAATCATCCAAAAGAGCCTATTGACCTTGCCACGATGGGAAGCCCTATCTTTTTTTTGTAAAGAGAAAAAGAGGTCATGCGCATGTCACAAATCCAGATACAGGCGAACCATTCGATAGCCATCGAGGGAATGACATGTGCCTCCTGCGTCGGTCGTGTCGAGAAGGCTATTGCCAAGGTGCCGGGGGTCGTCAAGGCTTCGGTCAATCTTGCGACGGAGCGCGCCGATATTGCTTTTTCAGGAGCGCCCAACGTTTCGGCCGTTGTCGATGCCGTGCGAAATGCAGGCTATAGCGTCGACGAGAAAACCATCGAACTCGATATCGAGGGCATGACTTGCGCGTCCTGCGTCGGCCGTGTCGAAAAGGCGCTGAAGGCCGTTTCCGGTGTCTCCGACGCGAGTGTCAATCTCGCAACGGAGCGGGCCACCGTCCGCGTCGCCGGCAATGCCGTCTCTGCCGCCAGGTTGGCCGAAGCAATCAGCCAAGCCGGTTACAAGGCAAACGAGATCGTCGCTGACAAGGCCAAGGGTGACGAGCCGGACCGGCGCGAAGCCGAATTGCGCGGTTTGAAAATCAGCCTGGCCACCTCTGTTGCCCTGACGCTGCCGGTCTTCATTCTGGAGATGGGCTCGCATCTGGTGCCCGCCATCCATGATTTCGTGATGGAAACCGTCGGCATGCGGGAAAGCTGGTATCTGCAATTCGCGCTGACCACGCTTGTTCTCTTCGGGCCGGGCCTGCGGTTCTTCAAAAAAGGCATCCCCGCACTTCTGCGGCTGGCGCCGGATATGAATTCGCTGGTGGTGCTGGGCACGGCCGCCGCCTGGGGGTTCTCGGTCGTCGCCACTTTCGTGCCCGAAATCCTGCCGAGAGGCACGGCCAATGTCTATTATGAGGCCGCAGCGGTGATCGTCACGCTTATCCTGCTCGGCCGTTTCCTCGAGGCGCGCGCCAAGGGCCGCACCAGCGAGGCGATAAAGCGGCTCGTCGGCCTGCAGGCCAAGTCGGCCCGTGTGATGCGCAATGGTGAAACCATCGATGTGCCGCTTCAGGATGTTGCGACTGGCGATGTCATCGTCGTCCGTCCCGGCGAGAAAGTGCCAGTCGATGGTCTGGTGCTTGATGGTTCTTCCTATGTCGACGAATCGATGATTACAGGCGAGCCGGTGCCGGTGACCAAGACGGCTGGGTCCGAAGTCGTGGGCGGTACGGTCAACAGAAACGGCTCCTTCACGTTCCGCGCCACGAAGGTCGGTGCCGACACGCTGATCGCGCAGATCATCCGCATGGTCGAGGAAGCGCAGGCCGACAAACTGCCGATACAGGCGCTGGTGGACAAGGTGACCAACTGGTTCGTGCCTGCAGTCATGCTCGCTGCACTCGCCACCTTCATCGTCTGGTTCATTCTCGGGCCGGACCCGGCCTTGACCTTTGCGCTGGTTAACGCCGTCGCTGTCCTCATCATCGCTTGCCCCTGCGCCATGGGCCTTGCCACCCCGACCTCGATCATGGTCGGAACCGGCCGTGCAGCCGAAATGGGCGTGCTGTTCCGGCGCGGCGATGCTCTCCAGACTTTGCGTGATGCCGATGTCATCGCCGTCGACAAGACCGGCACGCTGACGCTCGGCAAGCCGACACTGGTGCATTTCACCACGACCGAAGGCTTCGATCAGGATGAGGTGTTGCGCCTTGTCGCCTCGCTTGAGAGCCGTTCCGAACATCCCATAGCCGAAGCGATCGTCGAGGCGGCAAAACATGGTGGCCTGACGCTTGCCGACGCGGCCGGCTTTGAGGCGACCCCCGGTTTCGGCGTTGCGGCAACGGTTGACGGCCGCAAGGTCGAGGCGGGCGCCGACCGCTTCATGGTGAAGCTCGGTTACGACATTGCGAAGTTCGCCGACGATGCAGACCGGCTGGGCAGGGAAGGGCAGTCGCCGCTTTATGCCGCTGTCGATGGCCGGCTGGCCGCCATCATCGCTGTTGCCGATCCGATCAAGCCGACGACCCCGGAGGCGATAGCAGCGCTGCATGCGCTTGGTCTCAAGGTCACGATGATAACAGGCGATAACCGCCGCACGGCCGAAGCCATTGCCCGCCGTCTTGGTATCGACGAAGTGGTGGCGGAAGTACTGCCTGACGGCAAGGTCGAGGCCGTTAAAAGACTTGCGGCCGATGGCCGGCGGGTGGCCTTCGTCGGTGATGGCATCAACGATGCGCCGGCCCTTGCGGCGGCCGATGTCGGTCTCGCAATCGGCACGGGTACGGATGTCGCCATAGAAAGCGCCGATGTGGTGTTGATGTCTGGCGATTTGCGCGGTGTCGCGAATGCCATTGCGTTGTCCAAGGCAACGATCCGCAACATCCGCCAGAACCTGTTCTGGGCCTTTGCCTATAATGCCGCACTCGTTCCCGTGGCGGCCGGAATATTGTATCCTGCCAACGGTGTTCTGCTGTCGCCTGTCCTTGCAGCCGGAGCCATGGCGCTTTCCAGCGTGTTTGTCTTGACCAACGCGCTGCGTCTCAAAAGCTTCCGCCCGCCGCTGCTGGACAGATCGTCCGGCATGCAACTCGCAGCGGCAGAATAGGGGGCGGATGTGATGACGCCTGGAAACACAGTCTATTTGCCACGTATCGGACGCAGCATTGTCGCAGCGCAGGGCGAGACCGTCCTTCAGGCCGCCCTTGCCGCCGGGATTTCCTATCCGCACGGCTGTCGCATGGGCCGGTGCGGGGCGTGCAAATCGCGCCTCGTCTCAGGCGAGATCGACCTTCTCAAGCATACGCCTTTTTCGGTGACCGAGGAGGAAAAGGCGGAAGGACTGACACTCGCGTGCCGCGCCGTGCCGTTGAGCGACGTAACGATTGGCTGGCTCGACGGTGAGGATGAGTTTGCCGATATTCCGGCCGGCCGCTTTGATGGCGTCATCGCGGAAGCGGTGGATGCGACGCATGATATCAAGCTCATCCGCATAAGGCTCGACGATCGCGAACTGTTTACCTTCAAGGCCGGCCAATATGTGCGCCTGCTTTATCCGGACTGTTCGCCGCGTGACTATTCCATTGCCAGCCGCATCGATGAGGACCTGATCGAATTCCATATCCGGCATGTCCCCGGTGGCGTCACGAGTGGCCATATTTTCGCGAACGCCAAGGCGGGTGACCCTGTCGTGCTGGTCGGTCCCTTCGGGGCTTCGTACCTGCGGGAAAAGCATTGCGGACCGATCCTCGGCATTGCCGGCGGTTCGGGGCTGGCGCCGGTGAAGGCGGTGGTAGAGGCAGCGCTTGCCACTGATCGGACCACGGGCCGGCAACGCCCGATCCATGTCTATTTCGGCGCCCGCGCTGAGCGTGACCTCTATATGGTCGACCGTTTCGAAGAACTTGCCGTAAGCCATGGCAATCTGAGCTTTGTTCCGGTTCTCTCGAATGAAGAACATGCGCAGATACGGCGCGGTTATGTCGGTTCCGCCGTGGCAGACGACTTCGACGATCTCGATGGCTGGAAAGCCTATCTGGCCGGACCGCCGGCGATGATCGAGGCAACGGTGCCGCAGCTCCTGGCAAGGGGCATCCGCACCGCCGACATTCATGCAGACGTGTTTTTCACCCCGGAAAGATAGGAGCAGGATCGATGAACATTGGTACAGCCGCCACCGCATCCGGTGTTTCCGCAAAGATGATCCGCCACTACGAGACGATCGGTCTGATCAAATCCGCAAACCGCACGGAATCCGGTTATCGGGTCTATACGACCAACGATCTGGAGACGCTGCGTTTCATCCGCCGCGGCCGCGACCTCGGTTTCTCGATCGAAAAGATCAGGCAGCTCATGACCCTGTGGCGCGATCCCGGCGGTGCATCCTGCGACGTCAAGCGCATCGTCATGGAACATGTCGTAGATCTCGAGGCCAAGATGCATGCTCTTCGGGAGATGGCCGACACGCTGCGAAATATCGCGACCTATTGCCCTGACAATGGTGAACCGGATTGCCCGATCATTCAAGATCTTGCCCAGTCTGAAGACCCCGATTTTACGCCGGTGGCGATCCTGCCCAAGCGTTCCGGCATGCTGAAGGGCACGTCCGGTGTGGTGACGGATTTGCCGCGCCTCATGAAATAAACCGCATTTCCCCGGCGGGGACCGATCATCGATTGCAGTGCAATGGCCATTTTCGGCGAAGGAGAACAGGCAATGTGGATACAGATAATACAACGCTTCCTTATTCTGTGCCTTATGCTGATGATCGTCTCCGTCATCGCGTTTCTTTTGCCCTACATGGCCGGTGGCGATCCTGCCCGCACCATTCTGTTTTCGCGCATGCGCGATACGGCGCTCGATCCGCATGCAGTCGAGGCCCTTCGGTTAAGCCTCGGGCTCGACCGGCCGCTCTACGTCCAATATTTCGCATGGCTGTCGGGCGCGCTGCGCGGTGATCTGGGCTTTTCCTTCACCAGCAGCCAGCCGGTGGCGGGTGAGCTTTTGCGCTCTCTCGGCGTGTCCGTGACATTGGCACTGACGGCGCTGGCGATTGCGGTCGCCGTCGCCCTGCCGCTCGGCACGTTGGCGGCGATGCGCCCGGGTGGCCGCCTGGACAATTTCGCAACGCTGATGATCCAGACCTTCGTTGCCACGCCGGAATACTGGTTTGCGCCGATGTCGGCGCTCGTCTTTGCGCTTTATCTCGGCTGGTTGCCGTCTGCGGGCTGGGATAGCTGGCGCTCGCTGGTGCTTCCCGCTTTGACGTTGACGCTGCGCCCACTGGCCTATTTCACGCAGGTGACGCGCGCCGCCATGGCTGAGGTTCTGCGCGCGCCTTACATCACGGCGGCCCGCAGCCGCGGTCTCGGCATGCATGGCACGGTCATGCGCCACGGCATTCGCAACGGTTCGCTTCCGATCGTCACCTTCTTTGCCCTGTGGCTTGCGGGCCTGCTTGGCGGATCGGTGGTCGTGGAGGTGATATTCGCCATCCCCGGAATGGGCCGGCTTCTTTACGACGCCGTGGTCAATCGGGACATCCCCATGCTGCAGGGCGGTTTCATCTGCATCGTCGCCCTTTCCATCCTGATCAATACCCTGGCCGATGGCCTCTATGTCCTGATCAATCCAGCAATGCGAGGTCAACATGACCATTAGTCACTTCCCGAGCGCGCCGGTAGCCGCCATGCCAATGACCTTGCCCAAGCGCCCGTCGACACTTTTCCGGTTCACGGATTTCATCCGCCGGCGGCACTGGACGTTCTACGCGGGTTCGGCGATTTTTCTCGTCATCATCCTGCTGCTCGTCATCGCGCCGTGGATTTCGCCCTATAATCCCGCGCAGCAAAGCCTTCGCCTGCGGTTGAACGCGCCAAGCGCCGCCTACTGGCTGGGCACTGACCATCTCGGGCGTGATGTCTTGAGCCGGTTGCTTATCGGCGGACGCTTCACGGTCACGATTGCCGCCATCACCGTCATTCTGTCGGTCGCCATCGGAACATTCATCGGCATCATCAGCGGTCGCAGCCGCGGCGTTGTCGATGAAGTCCTGATGCGGGTGGTGGATCTGCTCATCGCCATCCCTGACGTGGTGATCGCCATTTTCCTCGTCGCCATCTTCGGCCCGGGATATGGAACATTGATCGCGTCGCTGACGATCGTCGGTTGGACACCTTTTGCGCGACTGGCACGCGGGCTGACGCTTTCGATCAATTCCCGAGAATATATGCGCGCCGCCGAGGTGCTTGGATGCACACGCCGCTTCATTATTTTCCGGCATGTCATTCCCAACACGATCTGGCCGATCGCAGCCGTTGCCTTCCTGCGCTTCGGCCACAAGCTGATCACGGTGGGCGGACTGTCGTTTCTCGGCCTCGGCGTGCAGCCGCCTGCCGCAGACTGGGCGCTGATGCTAGCCGATGCGCAGGCCTATGCGGAACGTATGCCTATTCTCGTGATCGCACCGGGTCTGGCGATTTTCCTGTCGGCGTTGAGCGTGACATGGATCGGCCACGGCCTGAACATGGATACCAGGAAACCGAACGGCCATTGACGCCTGCGGTTAGAGCAATGACCGGCGCCCGCGCAGATCAAACATACACAGGGCACGATAGCCCTAAGGAGAGTATTATCGTCTGAAGCCGCTTGAAAATAAGCCCATGCCTCCGATGCAATAATAATAAGGGGAACTCTTATGAATATCGAAGGACACACGCATGCCAATACGGCCATCGCCCCGGAGCGGACACCGCTTCTGGAAATCGAGGATCTGCACGTTTCGGTGCCGTCTGGAAATGGCCGCAAGTTTGTTATCTCCGGTCTGACGCTCTCCGTCGATGCCGGAGAGGTCGTTGCACTGGTCGGCGAATCCGGATCCGGCAAGAGCATGACGGCTCTGTCGCTGATGCGGCTGTTGCCGCACGGCGCGGAAATCAACTCCGGCCGCATTTCCTTTGCCGGGCGCGACATTCTTGCTCTCTCGCCCTCCGAGCTTGATGCGTTGCGCGGCGCCGATATCGGAATGCTTTTTCAGCAACCGCAGGCAATGCTCGATCCGACCAGCCGGGTCAGGACGCAGGTCGCCGAGCCAATGTGGGTCCACCGCAAGATGAGCCGGCATGCGGCACTGGGCCGGGTTGTCGGCATGCTCTCGGATGTTGGAATTCCCGATCCGTCGGCGCGGGCGCAATGCTTTGCACATGAACTCTCCGGCGGCATGGCGCAGCGCGTCATGATTGCTGCGGCACTCTCCGGCAATCCGCAACTGCTGATCGCCGATGAACCGACGACGGCACTCGATGTCACCGTCCAGGCACAAATATTGCGCCTGCTCGACGATGAGCGTCGGAAGCGGCGGCTCGCCACGCTGCTCATCACCCATGACCTCTCGGTCGTTGCCGCTTTCGCGGACCGGATTGCGGTGATGTATGCTGGTCGCATTGTCGAGGAAGGGCCGACGCAGGCAATCCTCAAGGCGCCGCAACATCCCTATACCAAGGCGCTCATCAGCTGCTCGCTTCTGACGACCGACAGCGAGGGGCAGCTGCTGACGATCCCCGGTTCCAGCTCGCAGGCCCATGACATGTCCTGCGGTTGCCGTTTCCATCCCCGCTGCGCGCTTGCACAGTCGGCCGGCATGGGCGGCCGTTGCATGGCAACGGAGCCGGATCTGAATGCCTTGCCGGAAGGTCGCAAGGCGCGATGCTGGGCGGTCGACGACGACCATGCCGGCAGCCATGCCAGTCACACAGTCTGCTGAAGGAGGGTTGCGATGCTATCGACAGTGAAAACACCGAACCGGCCTCAGGCGGATGGCAAGATCAAGCCCTATGTGGTCGCAAACAACCTGTGCAAATATTATCCGATATCGGGTTTCGGCAATCGCGTGGTCAAATCCGTGGACGATGTTTCCCTCACGATCGGCGAGGGCGAGGTTCTTGGTCTCGTTGGCGAATCCGGCTGCGGCAAAAGCACTGTCGCCGGGCTGATAACGCGGTTGACCAACGCGACGAAAGGCGAGGTCAGCATCGGAGACCACGATATTCTGCACATGCAGGGCGAGACGCTGCGGCGCATGCGCCGTGTCGTGCAACTGGTGTTCCAGGATCCCTATTCCGCGCTCGACCCGC
Source organism: Rhizobium sp. Root491 (assembly GCF_001427205.1). Taxonomy (NCBI): domain Bacteria; kingdom Pseudomonadati; phylum Pseudomonadota; class Alphaproteobacteria; order Hyphomicrobiales; family Rhizobiaceae; genus Rhizobium; species Rhizobium sp. Root491. The sequence goes on along the minus strand of NZ_LMFF01000001.1, from coordinate 295,353 downwards.
GCATGCGCATAGGGCAAAGCATGGAAGCGCCGCTTGCCCAGCACGGCATCGGCACGCGCGAAGAACGCATCGCGCGCGTGTTCAAGATGCTGGAGGAGGTCGGCCTCGATGCCTCGTATTATGACCGTTATCCGAGCCAGTGCTCCGGCGGGCAGTTGCAACGCGTGGTCATAGGACGCGCGCTTCTTCTCAATCCAAGCTTCCTTGTGTGCGACGAACCGACATCGGCGCTCGACGCCTCCATGCGCACGCAGATCCTGAACCTCCTGATGGACATGAAGCGTCGTCATGGTTTGACGGTGCTGATGATTTCCCATGACCTGCGCGTGGTGCGTTATCTCTGCGACCGTATCGCGGTGATGTATCTCGGGCGGATCGTTGAAATCGCCGACCGGGATGAGCTTTTCCGGGCGCCTAAGCATCCCTATACGAAGGCTCTTATTGCCTCGTCGATGCTTGATGAAACCGGATTATATGCGCCGGAAATGCTTCTGGATGGTGATCTGCCAAGCCCGCTCAATCCTCCAAGTGGCTGCAAGTTTCACACCCGCTGCAAATATGCGACGCAGATTTGCAGCGAACAGGAACCGGTTCTGGAAGACGTTGCCGGGGAGCATTTCGCTCGTTGCCATCACTGGCGCGAATGGGGCTGAGGAGCAGCGCAGTTACAGTCTTCTGGTTCTGTAAAAACAGATGAATTGTGCGTTTGTGAATTAATATCGGAATTAAATTCCGAGTATAAAAACATAAAATGAATGATATTCAAGCGGATGCTCGTGTAGCGTCCGAAGGATATTCTTATGTCTTTCGAGGTCTATTTTATGAAGATCTTAAATCTCGTGAGACGACTGACTTTTGAGCGTTGTCATCAAAAATAAAAGGGGAATATTCAATGATAAAGCACGTACTTTTGGCGACAAGCGCCATTGTGGTTTCGTTTTCAGTTCAAACGGCCAAGGCCGATACGATTACCTATGACGACAATTTCGGTGTCAAGACCGGCTGGCAAATGGCGTCGGACGACGCCTATCTCGGCTCACGCGCGGGTTGTTTCGAAAGCTTCGTGCGGGTCGGCTACGACATGAAACTGGAGGCCAGTCTTGCCGAAAGCTGGAAGCAGACGGACCCTAAGGTCTGGGAATTCAAGCTGCGCAAGGGTGTGAAGTTCCAGAATGGCGAGCCGCTCAATGCCGCAACCGCAGTCAATGCGCTGACCAATCTTCTGAAGGCGCCGGTTCCAGCCCGCGCCTTCTCGCCGAAGTTGATTGCTTCTGTCGAAGCGAGCGGCGACGACAGCGTGAAGATAACCACCATCGAACCATCGGTGATGCTGCCGGCGCAAATGGCGAGCCCTGCCACGTCAATCCTTGCCCCCGCCGCTTATAAGGACGGGAAAGTCGATCCGGTCGGGACCTGCACCGGGCCTTTCAAGATCACGGAGGTCGACCCCAGCCAGTATATGCTTCTTTCCGCCAACCACGATTATTGGGGCGGCATGCCGAAGCTTTCCGGAGGCCGCGTCAACTTCGTTCCCGATGCCGACACCCGCGCCACCCAGGTCCGAACCGGCGAAGCGCAGATTTCGCGCCTCGTGCCACCATGGACGGTCAAGACCATCGAATCCACCGACGGCGTCAAGGTCGCGCCAATTCCTTCGCCGCGCATTACGGAACTCCTGCTGAACAACGCGAAGGCGCCTTTCAATAATGTGAAAGTGCGTCAGGCGATCCAGGCGGCCATCGACACCACCGGTATCGCCGACAGCATTTATGAAGGCGCGGTAAAGGGTGCTACCCTGCCTTTCGCAGCGGGAGAGCCATGGGCCGCGAAGGAAGTCGAGCCCGCCTATAATGTCGAGAAAGCCAAGGCTCTGCTGAAAGAGGCAGGCGTAGCGCCAGGCAGTCTGAAGATCGCGCTCCTCGCCTATACGGCAAAAACGGAACTGAAGGATGTCGCGGCCATTATCCAGGCCCAGTTGCAGGAAGTCGGCATCAAGGTTGATGTTCGCGTCGCCGATTACAGTGCAATCGAGCCAGATCTGCTGTCCGGTAATTTCGACATGGCGCTCCTGTCCCGCGGTTATGCCACAGATGTTGCCGAACCGGCCGGCTTCCTAAATGCCGACTATACCTGCGGCGGCAGCTACAATATCTCGCATTATTGCAACGAAGACACCGACAAGCTGATCAAATCGGCCTATGCGACGGCCGAACCTGCCAAGCGGTATGCAATTTACGGCGAGGCGGCAAAGAAGCTGTATGAGGAGGCCGTCACCGTCTTCCTGATCCATGAGACCGTATTCGACGCCTATTCGGAGAAGCTTGCAAACTACAAGCCCCATCCCATCAACTACTTCGTCATGACCAAGGATCTGGCAACGAAGTAAGGCGTGCGACATTGCCGATGAAGCCCAGCCCGGCTCGCAAGAGCCGGGTTTTTCGTGTGCTCAGAGACGATTGATGCCCGCGTTTGACGAATACGGGTTTGAAATCCGGAAAACCTCCGCTGTCATCCCTGGGAAGGGAGAGGGCATATGCAGCTTGGGGGGAGGTAAGAAGGGACGAACGTTGGTATCGTCCAGCGGCTGTCACGCAAGCTCGGCGTGAAGCGGGGGCAGGCAGGTCGATCCGGCGGCAGGGATGAAGGCCGCCGCCGGCATCTCGTCAAATCAGGCGCGCGCTTCTGGCGTATAGCCTGCAGCGGTGATGATTTCAGCAATACGTGCCGCGTCGGAGACGCCGCCAACCACAACCGTGCGGCTTGCCGGATCAGCATGAACGGCGGCACCGGGAACGGTCTTTTCGATTGCGCCCTTGATCACACCGGCGCAGTGACCGCAGGTCATGTCTTCAACGTGGAAAGAAAGGTCGGCATCAACAGGTGCGGCAGCGGTTTCGGGGTGATGCTGGTGGGCGGTGCACATAGGCGGTTCTCCTTGGGTTGGAACTTGTAACAGCAGGAGCCTGGACTATTCCAACGTGGGAAGGTCAAGCGCTTTATTAAGGCAGCCAAAATAAGCGCACCGGCATTTTAGTTGCGCCAGAAAATCGGCATCAGCAGCACGAGAACGGTGAGGATTTCCAGACGTCCAAGCAGCATCAGGACAGACAGGAGATAGAGCGCCGGATCACTGATCGTGGAGAAATTGCCGACAGGCCCGATGATCGGGCCGATGCCGGGCCCGACATTGGCAAGTGCGGTCGCAACGCCCGAGGTCGCAGTCAGGAAATCGTAACCCATCAGGCTCATGGCGAGGCTGCCGGCGATCCAGAGCGCGATGAAACAGCTGACGAAAAGGAAGATCGTCCGGATCGTGTCGGGATCGACCACCTGCTGGCCGTAACGGACCGAATAAACCGCGTTCGGATAGATCAGCTTTTTGAGGCCCGCCCGAACGACATTGAACATGATCAGGAAACGATAGGCCTTGATACCACCCGCCGTCGAGCCGGAGCAGCCGCCCATGAAGGTTGCGAAAAAGGCCACGACGACAACGAACGGACCCCACAGCGTGTAGTCGTCGCTCGCAAAGCCACCGGTCGAGAGGATTGATGTCATGTTGAAGAAGGAGTGGCTGAGCGCAGTATCCAGCGGCACGCCGTTTCTAAGGTGGTGATAAACGCCGACTGCGATGGAAATCGCGCAGAGATAGCCAAGGAAGACGGCTATCTGCGGGTCGCGCAGCGTCTCCAGCCTGCGGCGCACCGCAAGCAGGATCATCACCGAGAAGGGCAGGCTGCCGAAGATCAGGAAGATGGTGGCAATCCAAAGCAGCGCCGTGTTGTTGAAATAGGCAAACGAGGCGTCGTGGGTGGAAAAACCGCCGGTCGCAACCGTCGACATGGCATGGTTGAGGGCATCGAAATGCGACATGCCGGCAAAATCGAAAGCCACCGTGCAGGCGATGGTCATGATGATGTAGATCGCCACGAAAGCGCGGGTGAAGCTTGCCAGCCGCGCGAAGGGCCGGTCATTGCCGGTGTCGGATGATTCCATGCGGAAGAAAGTCATGCCGCCGACGCGCAAGAGCGGCAGGATGAAGAGGCCAAGCGCGACAATACCGATGCCGCCGAGCCAACAGAGCAACGACCTCCACAGAAGAATGCCCTGCGGCGCATTATCGAGGCCGGATATGGCGGTCGATCCCGTCGTCGTGATGGCCGAGACCGATTCGAAAAGGGCCTGACCGGGCGTCAGGTCAAGCTCGGACAGATAGAGCGGAACCGCTCCGACAATGGAAAATACAAGCCAGAGCACGTTGACGAGCAGGAAGCCGAAACGTTTGTTGAAGGACGCGATCGGTGCGCGCGTGGCCAGCGCACAGGCAAGTGCAAAGCCGCCGCACATGAAGCCTGAAAGCGCAAATACCGTCCAGTCGTCATTGCCGTAATAAAGGTCCGTCAGCGCGGGCAGGAACATGGCCGTCGCGAGATAGAGCCCGAAGATGGACGCCACATATATGACCGAGCGCAGAAGATTGCTGTTCAAGAAATGAAACCCAGGGTTCGTGGCAGCGTGAAATGAGTCTTTGTCTCTGACGCCTTCCTATGGCATAGCGGGTGCCATTATGAATTTCAATGGATTGACAATCGTGGACAAGCAGCTTGTGGAGGCAGCGCGGCGGGAAGTGCGGGAGATATTCCCGGAAACGCCGTTGCAGTTGAATGAACATCTCAGCCGTCGGTATGGCGCGTCGATTTGGCTGAAGCGTGAGGATCTGTCTCCGGTTCGTTCCTACAAGATTAGAGGCGCATTCAACTTTCTCCGCAAGGCTGTTGCGAAGGCTGGCAAGGACAAGGTTTTCGTCTGTGCTTCGGCCGGCAACCATGCGCAGGGGTTTGCTTTCGCCTGCCGCCATTTCGGCGTTCACGGTGTTGTTTTCATGCCGGTGACCACGCCGCAGCAGAAGATCGACAAGACCCGTATCTTCGGTGGTGAATTCATCAGCATCCGTCTGGTGGGCGATATTTTCGACCAATGTTACGCCGCCGCGCGCAAATACGTCGAAGACAATGACGCCTACATGGTGCCGCCCTTCGACCATCAGGATATCATCGAAGGCCAGGCGACGGTTGCTGCCGAAATCATGGACCAGCTCCCCGAAGGCACCAAACCGGATATGGTTGTCATGCCGGTTGGCGGCGGCGGGCTTTCGGCAGGCCTTACCGGCTTTCTGGCGGGCACCGTTGAAAAGGGCAACTTCGTGTTCTGCGAGCCGGAAGGCGCGCCGAGCCTGAAAAGGAGCCTCGAGCGCGGCGAAGCGGTAACGCTCCCCAAGGTCGACAATTTCGTCGACGGCGCCGCTGTTGCCCGCATCGGCGATCTCAACTTTCAGGCGCTGAAGGATTTTCCGGCCGAGCAGGTTTTGCTCATCCCCGAAAACGCCATCTGCGTGACCATCATCGAGATGCTGAACCTCGAAGGCGTGGTGCTGGAGCCAGCGGGTGCGCTGTCCATTGCCGCGCTGGAGAAGCTCGGTCGCGAGAAACTGGAAGGCAAGACGGTTATCGTCGTCGTCTCCGGCGGCAATTTCGATTTCGAGCGCCTGCCTGACGTCAAGGAACGCGCCATGCGTTACACCGGCGTGAAGAAATACTTCATTCTGCGCCTGCCGCAGCGCCCCGGCGCGCTGCGCGATTTCCTCAATCTGCTTGGCCCGGACGACGATATCGCCCGTTTCGAGTATCTGAAGAAATCGGCCCGCAATTTCGGTTCGATCCTGATCGGCATCGAAACCAACGCGCAGGAAAACTTCGCAGGGCTTCTGGAGCGCTTCGAGGCTGCGGGCCTCGGCTATGAGGATATTACCGAAAACGAGATCCTGTCGAACCTGATCATCTGATCGGGATAAGAGCGACGGGGAAGGGCGGAGCATATCCGCCCTTCGAAATGCGAGACAGATTAAGGGAGTGAAAGCCATGGCATCGTTTTTTTCCAAAATCCTTTCGGCCTTCGGCTCCGGCCAGTCCGCGGATGCGCCGCAGAAGGCAGCGCAGTCGGAACCGCATGTGCATGGAGACTATCTGATCTATGCGACGCCGCTGAAGGAAGGCGGCCAGTTCCGTTTGGCGGGCCGCATCGAGAAAAAGGACGGCGAGGAAACGCTCGTGCATGAATTCGTGCGCGCCGATGTCTTCACCAGCATGGACGATGCGGTTGAGTTCACCATCCGCAAGGCAAAGCTGATCATCGACCAGAACGGTGCATCGCTCTTCCCAGGAAAATGATGGCGGTTTCTTCTGCTGGACATTAAGATTCCGTTGGTTGCTTCGGCCTATCGTCTTCAGAGGGCATGAAGTCGCGCCGATGAACCGGCGCGATGTGGATCGATAGGGCGTATGCCGATGCAATGGGCAAATCTGGCCCTCTTCGTGGCGGAAGCCATCGTCTATTTTTCGGTAATGACGGCATTCCTTCATTACCGGCATATTCTCGGCATCGGTGTTTTTCTCACCGCGCTTGGCGTCATGCATTTCCTGGAAACCTACCTGGCGGCGGTCTTTTACGTCGAGCTGCCATTTGGCGTGGTATCACCCGGCTCCTCGATCCTTTTTGCCGGCAAACTGATGATGATCCTCATGCTCTATATGCGCGAGGATGCGGCAGTCGTCCGCCAGCCGATCTACGGCCTGTTTCTCGGCAATATACTCACCATCATCATGGTGCAGATCATCCGCTTCCATCCGACGGTGGCAATTGTCCCCGGACAGTCGGTAGATACCGGATTTCTGGATGAGATGGGCGTGCTGATGGTCTGGGGAACCAGCCTGCTTTATATCGACGCCATCGCCATCATCCTGTTTTACGAAAAGCTGGGACGCTATTTGCAGCGCCATATTGTCCTGCGCTTTGCAATCTGTGGCGTGGTGATTTTGAGCCTGGATCAGGCAGGCTTTTACGCGGCGTTGCGATATATGCTGAACGCGCCGGTCGATGTCTTTTACGATGGCTGGAAAGCGAAGATGGTGGCCGTTGCCATCTATGCTCTGCTCTTTGCCATTTATCTGAAGCTGACGGCGGCGAAAGGCCGCTTCCTGACGCGCCGCAGCGTTGCCGATGTCTTCAACGACCTCACCTTCAGGGAACGCTATGAGGAGCTTTTGTCCCGTTCCGGCCGCGACATGCTGACCGGTGTGTCTGACCGCGCCCGCATGGAACTCGATGCGCCGTCCGTCGTCGTGGAATGTCTGGAAAAGAAACGTCCCGTCAGCGTGCTAATCGTCGATATCGATCACTTCAAGACCGTCAACGATACCTTTGGGCATTTGCAGGGCGATGAGATATTGCGGGAATTCGCCGCCGTTCTGAAACGCATCGTGCAACCGCACGGCCATCTCTACCGGTTCGGCGGCGAGGAGTTCGTGGCCCTGTTGCCGACGATGACCCATGAGGGGGCACTTGCCTTTTCAGCAGGTCTGCGGACGGCGATATTGAAGGATCTGCAACGGCCGGACGGTTCGCCGCTGACTGTCAGCATCGGCGTCGCCACGGCTTTCGAGGACGGGCAGCTTTTCCGCGCGCTGCTATCGGAAGCCGATGCGCGGCTCTATGCGGCAAAAAATAACGGCCGCGATCAGGTGCACGGCCGCTACGGAATGTGGGTCGGCTGATACCGGCAATCGAGCCGGCATCACCACGTGTCAAATGGCGCCTCAGGCGGCCTGCGCCAGTTCGGCAACCTTTGCTTCGGCTGCCGCAACGGCCTTCTCAACGGCTTCCGGTCCAAATGCCAGACCTTCGACATAGATCACTTCCACATCCGTCATGCCCATGAAGCCAAGAACGGTCTTGAGGTAGGGAACGGCGTGGTTCATCGACACAGCCGGGCCTTCGGAATAAACGCCGGCGGCGGCCAGCACGATGTAGACCTTCTTGCCGGTGGCAAGACCAACCGGGCCGGTTTCTGTGTACTTGAAGGTCTGGCCAGCGCGGGCGACGTTGTCGATCCACGACTTCAGGCCGGAATAGATATTGAAGTTGATGAGGCCGGTGCCGATGACGACAGTGTCGGCGGCCATAAGCTCTGCAACCAGCTTGTCGGAATAATCGGCTGCAACCGCTTCTTCAGCCGTGCGCTGGTCTGGAGCCTTGCGGATCGCAGCGGTCTTGACGGTGTCGAGATGCGGAATGGGGTCGGCAGCGAGATCGCGGTGGACAAGGGTATTGGAAGCCGACTTGGCCTTCAGCTTGTTTGCGAGTTCGCCGGAAAACTTGTTGGAAACCGACTCGTCGCCACGCGGGCTGGAGGTGATGAGCAGAATGTTCGACATGGTCTTTCCTTGCATAAGCGATGAATTGACGGACGCCTTGGGAGGGCGGGAGAGCACGATGCCCTTCCTTTGCCCCCTATATGACCAATTGATGCCATCAAGAAAACTGTGATAATGTGGAAGCGACCTATCGATGAAATGGATGGAACATGGACGCGAACCCGACGCTCGACCAATTGCAGGTGTTTTTGACGGTTGCCGAAACCGGAAGTTTCTCTGCCGCTTCACGGGCGCTCAATCGCGCCCAGTCTGTTGTCAGCTACACCATCGCCAATCTCGAGGCGCAGCTTGAAGTCAGCCTGTTCGAGCGCAATGGCGTACGCCAGCCTCGATTGACGGACGAGGGTCGCGCCATGCTGGAAGATGCAAGGCGCATCGTGGCCGGTCTGCAGGAAATGCGTGCGCGTGCCAAGGGTTTGAAGCAGGGGCTGGAGGCCGAGCTTTCTGTCGCCATCAGCACCATGGTGCCGGCGGAAGCTGTCGTTGCGGTGCTTCGCGATTTTCGAAAGGAATTCCCCACCGTTACCCTCAGCCTCAATGTGGGTGAGTTGGGCATGGTTATGGATATGGTGCTCTCCCGCAAGGCTGGGATTGGCATCGGCGGGGCGCTGTTGCGCCAGGATGACGAACTCGTCGTCGAAAAGGTCGGCCATTCCTTCATGCTGCCGGTCGTCGCCGCCGATCATCCACTGGCACAGATCGAGAGGCCGCTGGTTCTGGGCGATGTCCGCGAGGAGGTCCAGCTCGTCGTCACCGATGCGTCGGGGCTGACCAAGGGGCGCGATTTCAACGTGCTGTCCTACAAGACATGGCGGGTCAGCGACATTGCTACGAAATACCAGCTCATCAAGGGCGGTCTCGGCTGGGGCGGTCTGCCCGCATCGATCGTGCGCAACGACCTGACCAATGGCAGCCTGAAGGCACTTGATCTCGAAGCTTATGAGCAGGGCGAATATCCGATCTTTGCGCTGCGCCGGGTGGATTCACCCGCCGGTCCCGCTGGCCAGTGGCTTGCCACGGCCTTTCAGCAGCGTCTGTCGGCATGCCCGAACCAGAAGGATTTCAACAGGATAATTGCCGGAGGCAAACAGCGGACTATTTCTGTCGCCGCCGAGTGACATGGGTTGACTGAGTGACCAATTGACGAAGGTGAATGGCCTGCCTTATACAGGAAACACGATCAGCAGTTCACCGAGGCATCGCCGTCCCGCAAGGGAAGCTAAACCTGCATTTTGAAAGATTGACAGCACTTATCCCGTGCCTAGTCGGAAGCCGGCGATCAGCGACACCTCTTCGGAATGGCACTCGAGGGTAAGTCATGCCACGTTCGATCTTTTCCATTGATATCGCCGACCTCTCCACATTTGCCAAATCGCTACGCGAACAAATCGGCAGGCTGGAACGCCAGCCAAGCCATGTGGAGATGCTCAATCTCCTGAGCCGGGCTGCCGGGTTTCGCAACTTTCAGCATCTGCGCGCCGGGCGCACGCCACCCGTAGCAAGTGGCTTGCCGCCACCGCAGACACGACCGGAGACAATGCCTGCCAATGAGGGCAGGGTGCTGAAGACCGCGCGGACTGTCGATGCTGCCGGTAGATTGGTGCAGTGGCCAGCCCGCCGCTCCCAGCAGGAACTGTGCCTCTGGTATCTTTGGGCAAGAATCCCAGCCGGTCGCAGTTTCTCAGAGCGCGAATTCAGCAGCTTTCTCGATGGTCTGCATCTGTTTGGAGATGCCGCGATGCTGCGGCGTGACATGGCGGGTCTCCGGCTCATCCGCCGTAATCGCGATGGCAGCGACTATCAACGCATCGAGCAGAAGCCACCGCCGGAACTGCCACTGCTGTTGCGTATCGTGAGTGACCGCAATTGAGTAAATGCCCTCCCGGCCGATGAAACGCCGGGAGGGCTGCAAGCTCTAGAGAACGAGGCGGAACTTTGCGAAACCTTCGGCGCCGTCGCCGGCATCCTCGATTTTTGCGCCCTTGATGTCAGCCGCGTAATTGCGACCCTTCGGGCCAGTCTCAAAGATGGCGGTCGTATTGGCAACTGGGGCGAAGGACCAGTTCGCATCCGCCGACGGGTTAATGGTGCCCTGATCGATGATATAGCGCACGATCACGTCGCGGTTGGTGTCGGGCGCCACGAAGATCACCTTGTCGGCGGCGATATCGGGGAATTTTCCGCCGCCGCTTGCACGGTAATTGTTGGTCGCCACCACGAATTTCTGCTCGGGGTCGATCGGCTTGCCGTCGAATTGCAGATTGACGATGCGGTTGCTGTCGGGATTGACGGCCTTGCCGTCCTTGTCGAACTTTGCCGGTTTGGAAATGTCGATCTGGTAGGTGACACCGTCGATGACGTCGAAATTATAGGACGGGAAATCCGCGTTTAGGAGCGGCGCATCCTTTGCGCCGGCCTCGACCGTGTTGAACATGCCGGCGGACATTTCCAGCCAGTTCTTCACCTGCGCACCGTTGATCAGCACCGCCTGCACCGTGTTGGGGTAGAGGTAGAGATCGGCGACGTTCTTGATGGCGATGTCACCGGCAGGGACATCGGTGTAATAATCCGCACCACCGCGACCGCCAGACTTGAAGGGCGCTGCTGCCGAAAGCACGGGCAGATCCTTATATTGCCCTTCCTTCAGCATGTCCTTGATGTACCACGTCTGGGCATTGGAGACGATCTGCACGGAAGGGTCGTCGGCCACCAGCGCGAAGTAGGAATAGAGTGGCGCCGACGTCTTGCCGACCGGGCGACGCACATAGGCGAGCGCCGCTTCGTGATCTGCCTTGGCGGCGGCTATGACCTCCGGTTTGTCCGTGACATCTGCAACGACCTTGCGATTGTCGTCGCGGTGGTAGATCGGCCGGGCCTCGGAGGTGAAATCGACGATCTTCCAGCTTTTGCCGTCCTTTTCGAGCAGAAGGTCAATGAGGCCCATATGCGAGCCCCAGAAACCGGCCATCACGGCCGGCTTGCCCATCAGCGTACCCTTGACCGCATCCGCACCCTCGATGCCGTCCCATGTCTTTGGACCGGGGAAGACCAGATGCTGGTGACCAGTGAAGATGGCGTCAATACCTTCCACGCCCGCCAGATAAAGCGAGGCGTTTTCCATGCGATCGGTCTGGCCCTTGCCATCGATGCCGGAATGGGAAAGCGCGATGACGATATCGGCACCTTCTTCCTTCATGACCGGAACCCAGGCTTTAGCCGCCTCGACGATATCGCGCGTCTGGGCCTTGCCCTCCAGATTCTTGGAATCCCACATCATGATCTGCGGCGGCACGAAACCGATGATACCGACCTTGACCGGACTGGTTACGCCTGCACCATCGCGGATCTGTTTCTCGAGGATGACGTAAGGCTTGAAGAACAGCTCATCCTGCTTGGGATCGGAAGCCAGCTGACCCTTGGTGAGGTTGGCGCAGACATAAGGGAAACCGGCGCCCGCCAGTGTATTGGACATATAGTCGAGGCCGTAATTGAATTCGTGGTTGCCAAGCGTGCCACAATCATAGCCAAGGACATTCATGGCGTTGATGACGGGATGCTTGTCGCCGGCCTTCATGCCGCGCTCATAGGCGATGTAATCGCCGAGCGGATTACCCTGCAGGAAGTCGCCATTATCCACCAGCATCGAGTTTCCGGCCTCGGCACGGATGGCGCCGATGATCGAAGCGGTGCGCGCCAGACCCATCGTGTCGTTCGGTTTGTCGGCGTAATAATCATAGGGAAATACGTGAACGTGGATGTCAGTCGTTTCCATGATGCGCAGATGCGCCTGGTTGGCTGCGGCGCGCGCGGCGAAGGGATGCAACAGCACCAGAGCCGAAGAGGCGGCGATGCCACCCAGAAGCGAACGGCGAGTGATGGGGTGGAGAGCGAGAAGCGACGACATGGGAACTCCTTCGTATGAAGCTTGCTCTGTCAGGAAAACGACAAGGTAGAAGCAATCCCCGAGGAGTCCATCATCAAAATGACAAGCCCGTGACGGACGGGCCAGTTTTCAACCGTTTGATAAATTTTTTGCCACAAGGTGGCCGCGCGCGCATGGCCCGCTTCGGGAATGCGCTATGTCCGGTCTGCGCATTCCCCTTGTCGGAAACATCTGCTTAGCGGGCGAGAGTCGGTTTTACTTCTTCGTGGAAGAAGCGGAAATAAGACGACAGCTGTGCCAGCGTGTTGGTGGAAAGTTTGAGTTGCAGGCCGAGCCGGTTCATGTGCTGCCATTGCACGACACCCTCGATGAAACCCAGATCTTCACTCTGCACCTTCACCCGGCTTCCCTTGGCGGCAGCGAAAGGTCCGTCCAGTTCGAGCGCCATGCCGGTGGCGGACAGGTCCACCACGCGGCCTCGGGTCGACTGGCTGAAATAGTGCACGGTCGCGTAGATCCGGGTCTTGCTACGGGTCGCAGTGCGGGTCGCCATATTGAGGTTGTTTGCCATTTCGCTACTCAAATCAATTGTTTCCGATGCTTGCATCATGACGTAGAAAGTTTGAGAGCCGTTTAGCCGTTTGCTTAAAATTGCAAGTAATCGCGCGATTATGCTGTGTCGATACGGCACTGGTAGCAATTGTTGCGGGCGGAGCGCACATGCACATAAGCGACGTCTGCCCGCTCCAGAAGATGCGCTGCGCGTGAAAGGATTTCGTCCGTCGCCGTCACCGCGCCGGTGCCGTAGACGATGCGGTCGTCAGTGCCATAGCCGCGAACGATATAATCGGGGCTGTTGAGCATCGGGGGAAGGGCATCCGTCTGCGGATAGTGCTCACAGGCCTCAGCGTGAAGAAAGACTGGCCCCGTTTCCGCATAGGGCTGGAGCGAAGGGAAGGGCCGGTAGGCGAGGATCAGCATTCCTTCGCCTTCATTAATCTGGGAAAAGCAATGGCGGCACGGCATGCCACCTGGAGAAACGGCCTTTTCCGGCGGGTTGCCATAGGCGTCGGCGGCTCCCGCCCGGAAAGCCTCAGCTTCCTTAGCCGGCATTGCTGTAAAGACGAGATCGGTCATGGCGAGGTCCTTCTGTTGGGATCGGCGTTGCTTCTTTGCAGCTATGATCCCGAAACAGACCTCTATCCACCCGATTCTTGACGGGTGATGCAACCAGCCCATTGCGTGACTCGTTAGCATCGGGAATCAGTGGCGCTCCTCGATCCCGGAAGGTCTGATTTTATGTTCCGTCGTTTTCTGGCCGCTGTTCCGCTGGCTTTCGTTTCTTTGACGGTTCCGATCGACACGCAGGCGCAGGTCGCCTCCGGTCTCGATGGCCTGTCCGACGATCAGCTCCAGCAAGCGGTCAATTTCGTCATCGGCAATGCGATCTTCTCGCTTTATCACGAGGGTGCACGCATGCTGATCTCGGATTTCGGCGCGCCGGAGACCGGCAGCGCGCAAGCACCTGCCGATCAGCTGGCGGGCACGCTCATCCTTCAGGCCAACGAGGAATGGCTCGATACCGCACTCGTCAATGCTACCGACAGCTGGTATCTGGCGCGCGAGACGGAGGCTTTGCCCCAGCACGAAGCACCGGTGTTTTCGGCACTTGTTCCCGACAGGAGCCGCGATCGCAACATGGCCTGCCTGATGGTCGGCCGCGACAAGGACGGCTATGGCGATCTTGCCACCATGATGGGGCTCGCCAATGACGAATTTGCCAAATGTGGCGCCGCCTATCCGCGTATCGCATCGGCGTGGGAGGATTTTCTGACGCCCCACCGCGCGCAGACACCATCCAGATTTACCGTGAGCTACGTGCCGCCGCGCGATCCTGAGCTGGAACCTTACGCCATCATGGTCAAGGAATCGAAGGTTCTCGATCTTATCAGCCGCAGTTTCGGCGTTTACGGCTTGAAAGGCGAGGTCAAGTTGACGGCGAAGTCCTGCGGGCGTCCCGATGTCTACTGGTCGGCCGAAAAACGTGAGATCACCTATTGCTACGAGCTGGGTAAATTCCAGGCGGAGCTGATTGCCGATCATCTTCTCAACAGCGTTACCGAAGACAAAGGTTCCGCCGGCGAGCATACCCCGACGGCCGTCACTCTGGAAAGAGAAATCTGAGGCCAGTTACCGGATGCACGGCAACCTGTCCTCTTGAAACGGGAGGATATTGCCATGCCGAAGGTTGTCGTTCGAAATTTCGCCATTTCGATTGACGGATACGGTGCCGGGCCGGATCAAAGTCTTCAGAACCCGCTGGGTGTGAATGGCGAAACCCTGCATCAATGGGCGTTCAAGACCCGCACATTTCACCGCATGTTCGGCAAGCAAGGCGGCTCGACCGGCACGGACGAGCAGTTTTCCGAGAAGAGTTTCGAAAATATCGGCGCCTGGATCTTGGGCCGCAACATGTTCGGCCCTATCCGCGGTGCTTGGCCGGATGAACACTGGAAGGGCTGGTGGGGGGAAGAGCCGCCTTATCACGTGCCGGTTTTCGTGCTGACGCACCATGCGCGCGCCTCCTTTGCGATGAAGGGCGACACCGTGTTTCATTTCGTCAACACGGGCATCAAGGCCGCCCTCGACATGGCGTTGCAGGCGGCAAACGGCAGGGACGTCCGGATCGGCGGCGGCGTTTCGACCATTCGGCAATATATGGCCGGAAGCATGATCGACGAACTGCATCTGGCACTGGCTCCGGTCTTTCTCGGCAAGGGCGAAAACCTCTTCGAGGGGCTGGATTTGCCTGCGCTTGGTTATCGCTGCACCGCAACAGTGGCGGGCGAGGGCGCTACCCATTTGATTATCGATAAAGCCTGAGTCGCAAACTGCACAATGGTTTCATGTGCGGTTGCCTCCCACTCCCTCATTCCTGTGACAAGCAAAGGAATGAGGGAGGAGTAGTCGGATCTGCTCTACAGTCGGGGAATAGCGCGGGCCATCCCCGACGTGACGAACTCAGTTGCGCAGCGAGATTTCCAGAAGCTCGGTATCGGACAGCGGCTCTACCCAGGCCTCATAGGTACCAACAGGCGAAAATCCCATCATCTGGTAGAGTTGCAGCGCGCGGGGATGGTCAAGCGTGTTGGTGGTCACCGTCACGCGCTTCGGATTGTCCTGCCAGGCAGCGTAAAGCGCCTGCAACAGGAACCACTTGCCGACGCCAGCACCGATAGCCTCTTCGAGAAGCCCGAAATAGGAAAGCTCGGTTACCTCGTCGCTTGCCTTGTTCAGCTCGAAGAAACCGGCAGGTGCACCGTTCATATAAAGGACGGTGACGCTGTTCTTCGGGTCCTTGAGGACGGCGGACAGTTCCGCATCGCTCATGCGCATGCGTTTCTGCCAGTGCCAACGTTTTCCCACCCGCCAGTACATGTAGCGGTAGAAGTGCAAGGGAATATCGGTGACCCGCATCAGTGCCGTCTGGATGTTGACGGGGATAGCAAGGCTGACCTTCGGCGGCGCCGTCATTTCAAGCTGCGTCACATGCGCCTTCAACGGCCCATGTGACACCACGGGAAGAGGTTCGGCAGGGCCGGTGACAACAGGCGTGTCTTCCAGTCCACCCCATTCCGACCACGAACCGTCATAGAGCGAATTATCCTGGTGGCCGAGCGATTCCAGCGCCAGCGTAATGACGGCGGCGGTAACGCCCGAGCCGCAGCTCGTCACCACCGGCTTGCCAAGATCGATACCGGCATCCGCCACCATCTTTCGGATGGCGGTGAGGTCCTTGAAGTGGCCGTTCTCGGAAAATGCGGTGGCGGGCAGGCTGCGAGCGCCAGGCATATGGCCTGAACGCATGCCGGCACGCGGCTCGGCCTCGTCGCCGGTGAAACGTCCCGCGCCGCGGGCATCGGCAATCTGCTTTTCGCCACTGTCAACGATGCCGCGCATGGTCGATAGCGAGGTCACGCGCTTTTCGTTGAAATCGGGTGTGAAGGTGGCAGGCTCGATTTCCGGCGTGCCGGTTTCTAGCGGCCGGCCTTCGCGCTTCCAGCCGTCAAGACCGCCATCCAGCACGTAGGCCTTGCGCACGCCCATCACCCGCAGCATCCACCACACGCGCGGTGCGGAAAAGAAACCGGGGCCGTCATAGACCACGATGGTATCAGTGTCGCTGAGGCCAAGCTCTCCCGCCTGTTCAGCAAAGAACTCCGGCGAGGGCAGGGAATGCGGCAATCCGGTTGCATGATCGGCGATCTTGTCCTGATCGAAGAACACGGCACCGGGCAGGTGACCCGCCGCAAATTCTTCCGCACCGTTGCGTTTATGCGCCGGCAAATACCACGAGGCATCAACGAGACGAAACCCGGCCGTGCCGAGCTGCTTTTCTACCCAGTCCGCCGAAACGACGAAACGGCTCTTATCCGTGCTCACGATGTCTCTCCTAATTTCAGGCAGCAGCTTCAGGCGTGCCGAAACGAATGCGGAACCGCCTGTTCTCCTTGCCCTTCTTTTCTATCTTGGCAATGTGAATATCGCCCACTTCCTGCGTTTCGGAAACATGGGTGCCGCCGCAGGGCTGGCTGTCGATGGTAGAATTTTCGCCGATGCAGACAAGGCTGACCCGGCCAAGGCCGATTGGCGGGCGCACATTCTTGGATTTGACGATGCCCGGATTGGCCTGAAGTTCTTCGTCGGTAATCCATTGCAGGAAAACGGGATGGTTGGCTTTCACCAGTTCCATCAGCTTTGCCGTCACTTCATCCTTGTCGATGGTTTCCGACATGTCGAAATCGACGCGCGATTCGTCTTCGCCGACGGCAGCACCGGTGATTGGCCACTGGCAGACGACTGATAGCAGATGGCAGGCCGTGTGCATGCGCATCAGCTTGTAACGGCGCGGCCAGTCTACGTGCAGGGTCAGTTTTTCACCGACTTCGGGGGAAGGCTGACCTTCCAGCGGCACATGGATGATAACGCTCTTGTCGGCGCCATTTTTGGTAATGCCGAGTTCGATGCGCGAACCATCGGCCTGCTCGAGAAAGCCGCTGTCGCCCGGCTGGCCGCCGGACGTGGCGTAAAAGCAAGTCTGGTCGAGCTCGATGCCGCCATCCTCATGCACCGCCGTGACGATCGCTTCTGCGGTGGAAAGATAAAAATCGTCACGGAACAGGGCATTCACAGGCATTTCGGCATGTCCTCAAACGGTTTCGTACGGAACCGCAATCTCGCTTTTCGTTGCCAGCCACTGGGGAACCGGAAGCCCCTTGGAGCGCAGGAAATCCGGATTGAACAGCTTCGACTGATAACGATTACCGTAGTCGCAAAGTATCGTCACGATTGTATGCCCTGGACCAAGCTCGCGGGCAAGGCGGATTGCGCCGGCAATGTTGATGCCGGAGGAGCCACCGAGGCAAAGACCCTCTTTCGTGACCAGATCGAACAGCACCGGCAGGGCTTCCGCATCCGAAATACGATAGGAGAAATCCGGCGCGAAGCCTTCCAGATTGGCGGTGATGCGCCCCTGTCCGATGCCCTCGGTGATAGAGGAGCCTTCCGACTTCAGGACGCCATGCTTGTAAAATTCGTAGAGGGCGGCGCCCTCAGGGTCGGCAAGGCCGATCTTGATGTCGGGATTGAAATCGCGCAGGCCGTCAGCCACGCCCGCAAGCGTTCCGCCGGAACCGACGGCGCAAATGAAACCATCGACCTTGCCGTCCGTCTGGTCCCATATTTCCGGTGCCGTTGTCTCAATATGGGCCTGACGGTTGGCGATATTGTCGAACTGGTTGGCCCAGATCGCGCCGTTTTCATCCGTCGCGGCCAGCTGTTTTGCTAGGCGGCCGGAAACCTTCACGTAATTGTTCGGGTTGGAATAGGGTGCTGCCGGAACCTCGACCAGCTTTGCGCCGAGAAGCTTCAGCGCATCCTTCTTTTCCTGGCTTTGCGTCTCGGGAATGACGATGACAGTCTTGTAGCCGAGCGCATTGGCCACCAGCGACAGGCCGATGCCGGTATTGCCTGCCGTGCCTTCCACGATGGTGCCGCCCGGCCGCAGCTGTCCGCGCCGTTCCGCATCGCGGATGATGTAAAGCGCGGCGCGATCCTTTACCGATTGGCCGGGATTGAGAAACTCCGCCTTGCCGAGGATTTCACACCCCGTCGCTTCAGAGGCAGCTTTCAGACGGATAAGCGGCGTGTTGCCGATAGCACTGAGCGCAGAGGGATGAATGGTCATGATTGAGCCTTCTTGTCTGAGCGGAAATTAGGTGCCGTTATGTCCCGTTACAACCGCCTCAAGGCAAGAAATTATCTTCCCGCCTTAGGCTTCGCCACGCAAAATTTTGCCGATACCCAATTTTATGCGTTGTTCTTCACTGCGGCATAGGCTGCAAGTGCTCTTTCCCGTGCCTTCCCATGGTCGACGATCGGCAGGGGATAGGTCTTGCCCAGCTCGATACCCGCCTTTTTAAGCACCTCTTTCGGTGCTTCAAACGGCTTGTGGATGTATTTTCGCTCAAGCTTTTCAAGCTCCGGCACGAAGCGGCGCACGTAGTCTCCCTCGGCATCGAATTTCTCCCCCTGCAATATGGGGTTGAAAATGCGGAAGAACGGCGAGGCGTCCGCGCCAGAACCCGCCACCCACTGCCAGTTGGCAGCGTTGGAGGCCGGATCGGCATCAACAAGCGTATCGCGAAACCACTTCTCGCCTTTGCGCCAGTCGATAAGTAGATGTTTGATGAGGAAGGATGCCACGATCATGCGCACCCGGTTGTGCATGGTGCCATGTTTCCACAATTGCCGCATGCCGGCATCCACGATCGGATAACCCGTCATGCCACGCGTCCAGGCGTTGAAGGATGTGTCATCGTCCCGCCAGCCGAAGGCGTCGAAACTGTCGTTCCAGTTTTTCTCGTCCAGCTCGGGAAAGTGGAACAGCAGATGGTAGCAGAATTCCCGCCAGACGAGTTCCTTGCGGAAACGGCTGATATCGTTGGACGCGATATGGCGTGAGAGCCCCTTCGTCGCATGCCACACGGCGGCGGGCGATATTTCGCCGAGCGCCAGATGCGGCGCAAGAAGCGACGTGGCGTCCTTCGCCGGAAAATCGCGGCCGTCCTCATAACCCTTCAAGGCACCATCGATGAAATCATCGAGTTTTTCCCGCGCGGCATTTTCACCGGGTGTCCATATCTCGCTGAAACCCCTGGCCCAGTCCGGTTTGACCGGCAGAAGCTTCCAATCATCGAGTTTCTCCGATTTTGGCCATGTCTCAGGTGCCTTCAGGCTCTGCGGTGCATCCGCCGGCGTATGTGGCTCCTCGCCGCCCTCCAGAGCCCGCCAGAAGGGCGTGTAGACCCGGTAGGGACCGCCGGATTTGGTCTGCACCCGGGATGGTTCATGCAGGAGGTGTCCGGCAAAGCTGCGAACTGTCAGGCCGTCGTCCCCAAGCGCCTCTTTTAGTGTCTTGTCCGTTGCCATGCCGGTCGGCTCATAGCGACGGTTCCAGAGGACTGCATCCGCGCCGGTTTCGGCTATCAGCCGGCGCAGCGTCTCCTCTGCATTGCCGCTTCTGAGCAGTAGACGGCTGCCGCATTTCTCCAGCGCCGCGGAAAGAGAGGCAAGCGAATGGTGAAGCCACCATTCCTGCGCGCCGCCCAGCGGGCCGCTGGATGTCTCGCGGATATAGAGCGGTATGACGGGGCCGCCATGCTCCACCGCTGCGAGAAGGGCGAGATTGTCCGCAAGGCGCAAGTCCTTGCGGAACCAGACGATAACAGGAGAGGATTTTGTTGGCATGAAGGGATCCGGTTCACTTCCGCTTGAACGAGTGTTGAAACGCTTTGTTCCTCAAATCGCGTAGAATGGAAAGCTGGAGGCACATGGTTTTTCGAGGGCTATTTTTTCGACCTTGAAACCGAACGTGAAGGGAACCAACTGGAGGAGCCGGCGTTTTTCGCTGGTTAATAGAGCATGGAAGTACAATCAATGTTGCTGAAAGACGTTAAGTGGGAAAAGCCTGTTACCATATCCTTGGAAAACGGTGCTCCCCGGATTTTCAACGGCGTTTACGAGGCCTTCGATTTTCTCCAGCACGAATGGCCACAACGCGGTGACAAGGCGCATGAGCAGGCCCTGCGTCTGTGCCGCGCCTCGCTGATGGGGGACGTGGCGGGAGAGATTGCGCGCGCCGCCTTCGTTACCGCGAGCCGGCAGGCGCAATGCCTCCTGGAGGCCGGAAATAAGGTGGAAGATCAGGGTAAACTTGCATCCTGACAGCGTTGCCGGATTGAGATGTGAAAGGCCACCCGTAAAGCCGGGTGGCCTTGTTTTATCCGCCGCCAGAAACGGGTTGTGTCGAACGCAGGATATGGCATCGTGCGCGTGCAAAGCGGATGAATACGGCAATGACCAACCACTACGGCTATATTGTTTTCCCGACAGCTCTCGGCCATTGCGGCCTCGCATGGGCAGAGCGCGGTATCGCCCGTCTGCAATTGCCCAGCGCAGATGCCGGTGAAACCGAAAAACTTATCCAGAAACGCCTGCCGTCATCTTCCATTGCTGTACCCGACACACGCGCCCGTGAGGCGATTGCGATGGTTACCCGCTATTTCGATGGTGAAGAGATTGATTTTACGCCCGTGGAACTCGATCTTTCCGGGCAGGAGCGGTTCTTTCTAGATGTCTATGAGGTGGCACGGCATATCGGCTGGGGCCGCACGACGACCTATGGCGGTATCGTAAAAACGCTGGGCCTCTCCATGGAAAAGGCCCGCGACGTCGGGCAGGCCATGGCGAAAAATCCCGTGCCGCTGATCATTCCCTGCCACCGTGTTCTGGCGGCTGGCGGCCGGCTGGGTGGCTTTTCCGCGCCGGGCGGAACGAACACCAAATTACGTATGCTGGATCTCGAAAATGCCGGCCGCAGCCGTGCTGACGATGCACAGGGCAGCCTGTTTTAAAGCAATGAAAGATCAGTCCACATGAATAGCCGTCTGATTTCTGCCCTTTTCTCGTCAAATTGTCGCTAAATTGTCACAATACACGGACGCCCTCTAACATAAGGGCGAGACGTTTGAGAGTATCCGCGTTAATTCTATCCGCTGCATTGGCTTTTACAGTCGTGGCACCCGCGTCGGCTGGTATGCTGAACCAGGCTGAAAAATACACAGGACTGCATGAATCCAAAAACAACAAGAGCCTGAAGAATATTCTTGGGGCAAATCCCCGCAGCACACCGTGGTGTGGCCTGTTCTTGCATGCCGTTGCCAGCAAGGCCGGGCGCGCATCGCCCAAATCCTACGGATTTGCAAAATCCTGGACGTCATTCGGTTATGCCGTTCCCGTCGCCGCCGCCAAACCGGGCGATGTTGTCGTCATTCGCAACGGCCGCGGTTATCACGCCGGAATATTGAAGAGCATGAGCGGCAAGACAGCGCAAATTCTCGGCGGCAATCAGTCCGGCCGGGTGCAGGTGTCGAACTTCAACCGCAAGGCCATCGTTTCCGTGCGTCGCTGAAGACCGGACCAACTTACTACGATCCTTATAAAGGCGGGCTGTGGCCCGCCTTATGCGTTTTAAGGCCCCTATGGCTGTTCCCTTGTGCCGGGTGCCGCATCGCGCTGGTCATCGTCCTCAAGGTCTGTGGCGACGATGAAGGCATCCTCGTGTTGCCGCGCTGCCTGCCGGCGTGCGCGCAGGCTTATCGATTCATCGGGGTAAATCTCACTTTCTTTAGATTTGAGTTCACTGTCGGTTTCAAAACGCGGCAAATCTTCGTCTTTGATATCGAGAGGTTCGTTTTTCTTCTGTTTCGGATCGCTCATGGATGGTCCTCCTGCGGGTTCCTGCCGGGCAAACGATCCTGCAGTGAGTAGGGTTCCCTTTTTTCAGGGAAATGCGCATGCGCAATCTCCGGACGCGGAACAATTTCCGGCCATTTCTGTTTTTCAATTGGCACAGTCAAAGCCGATGCGACGCAAAGAGGAGGACGTTATGAACCATGATCGCGAAGCAGCAATCCGCGAAAAAGCCCGCGCAATATGGGAGAGGGAAGGCAGACCGGAAGGACATCACGAACGCCACTGGATGGAGGCGGAACGGGAGGTCTCGGCAAGCACAGAAACCGGAAAGACCAATGGCAAAAATGGCGCGAAGAAACCCGCTGCCGCCAAGTCCTTGGTCCAGAAGAAGGTGACTGCGGATAAGGCGTCGGTAAAAAATGCCAAATCACCAGCGGTAAAATCTCTTCAGAAAGAGCAAAAAGCGGAGACCAGCCGAAAAGACGACGACCTGACCGAAAGCCTGGAGGAAAGTTTCCCGGCAAGCGATCCGCCGGCACTCACCAACGCGTCTACTTCGACGAAGCGTGTGGCGAAGAAGACCCGAGGTCAATAGCGCCCAGCTAAGCGCCTATGCCAAGATCGATATAGAGCGAATGCTGCGGCATCTCGCTCGTCATGCCATATTTTGGAAAAATGGCTCCCCGGGCCGGATAAATTTTAGCAACTTTAACGACCATAATGAAAACTCTCCGCCAAGAAAGTGCTTATCTTTCAGGCGGATGCTTGACCATTTTGCCCATAGCGCTGAATGTTAGCGCATACCCCTATAGCGGGGAAATTGTGGGGAAAGAAAATGGGTAGCCATACTAGGAACGTTCTAACCGTCAAAACGGTCGCGGCGAGCAAGTCAACCAAGCTGCGCGACGGAGGAGGTTTGTATCTGATCTCAAAAGGTACAGGCCGCTATTGGATTTTCAATTACACCTTCGCCGGCCTGCGCCGCGAGATGGGCCTTGGGCCGCTCCATACTGTCGGCCTGGCTGACGCAAGGGACAGGGCCGAGGCAGCGCGCCGGCTGGTTCGCTCTGGTATCGATCCGCTTGCAGCCAAGCGCGACGCCGAGGAAGTGTCTCCGAAAGCGATGATGTTCGGTGCCTACGCTGACGCTTTTATCGACGCTGCAGTTAAGGCCGGTCGGTGGCGAGGGGCTAAGACTGAAGCTCGATGGCGCAACCTTCTCACAAACCATGCTAGCCCCATACGGGCCAAGGCGCTTGCGACTATCCGCGTGCGGGACGTCGTCCAGGTGCTAGAGCCAATATGGGGCGATAAGCAAGAAACCGCTGAGAAGCTTCGTGAGGCAATTGAGCGTGTTCTAGACGCGGCGAAGGTTGAGGGTCACCGATCTGGCGATAATCCGGCAGCCTGGAAAGGCACGCTTGAGCACGTGCTACATAAACCCAACGAGCTTTCTAATCGCAATCATCATGCCTCACTGCCTCATGCCGACGCGTCTGCATTCATGAAGAAGCTGGCTGAGGTGAGGGGTGTCGGCGCTCGAGCATTGGAGTTCACGATACTTACGGCAGCGCGGTCTGGGGAGGCGCGCGGCGCGGTCTGGGATGAGTTCGACCTTGATGCGAAGATATGGACTGTACCAGCCGTGAGAATGAAGGGCGGCAAGTTGCATCGCGTGCCACTTTCGGAAAAAGCCGTTACGCTTCTGAAGGCGATGAAAGCTCAAGCTGTGAACGATCTTGTATTTCCTGGCGTTCGGGACAAGCGGCCTCTTTCAGACATGTCGCTGGCTAAAGCGCTAAAAGCCGCGGGAGCAGGGGCTTACACAGTACATGGCTTCCGAAGCACATTCCGCGACTGGGCAACCGAGGTCGCTCACGCGCCTAGGGAAATCGCAGAAGCTGCCCTTGCCCATGCTGTAGGAGATGTTGTGGAAAGGTCGTATGCGCGATCGGACGCCCTTGAGCGACGGCGCAAACTCATGTGCGATTGGTCTTCGTATCTATTCCGTCCACATTGACTTTTTTGTAAAATCGGTTTAGTTATGGATCGTTGAATCTCAGTGGTGGGTTCGACGTTCGGGGTGGTGCCCGACGCTCTGTGGCTGGCTTTGCCGGAAGACCATAGCGCAACGCAGCAGCGGACTTGTCCGTAGTTTCAGTCTCACCCGGCACCTGCCGGTCACCGACACTTCTCAAAAAATCAACTGATCCATTTCACGTCAGGATTTTGTCCTGCATTCTGAGGAGACGCCACGTTGCAACACGACAACGATAATACCCCTGCGCTGATTTCTCTTAACGACGCTTGCCGTCTCACGTCCATGTCCCGCACAATGCTGAACCGATACCGCGCCGAGGGAAGATTCCCAGTCGCCGTCGATCTTGGCGATCGCCGTGTGGCATTCGTTAGGTCTGAAGTCACCGATTGGATACATGCGAAAATCAGCGCGAGGGTGGCCGCATGAGCAGCATCGTCATGTACGCGCGAGAGTTGGTGCGAACCTTGAAAGGCGAAACATACTGCCTTGAAGATCGCGACGTCGATGAGCGGGATATGACCCGCCAGCAGCTTGAAAAGCTTGCCGCTGGTTTTGGTCGGGTTGCCGAGATGGCATCGAAACATCAGGCGCGCTTGTTGAAAAGGATTCAGCCGATAGAAAGCACCGATGATCCCTTCAAGCAATACGGAATTGGCGACGCGGTCCTATATCACGCCATCACCGGCGTTAACATCAAAGGAAGAATCGTTAACTTCGTTGACGGTCATCCAGAACTTAAGTTTCACGATGGATCTACGGCCGTCTGTATAGGTTCGCGTGTCAGTCTGGCCTCAATTGATCTGAGACCGACTCGCCCCGCCTAAACGGTCCTCACAATCACCAACAAAACAACAACCTGCCGGCACGCGTCGGCAGGTGCGCATCTCGATAGCCCACAAACACATGACGCATGGATGGCAAAATATGAGCAGGTCTGATCACGTTGGCGGTCCTGTCGATCGCTTAGAACTCTTAGGAGCCATCATCGACGATGAGCGCGTGCGGCTTATCCACATCAAGACCGCGCGCCACATTCTGAAGCGCTATTACCAAAAGCACGGCAACGCGCGCGCAAGTGTTAGCTTCTTGCAGCAGGCTACCGGCCTGACAAGGGGCAGCGTCGCAAACGCAACAGAGGATCTTGTTGCGTGGGGATATTTCACTCGCGTCATGGGTTCCGGTAAACGCCCCACAGAATATCATCCGAATTTTAGCGTCCTACAATCGCCGGACGCTACTAGCGTCCTACCGTCACAGGACGAAACAAAATCAAGCGTCCTACAGCCACAGGACGAGATCGTCCTACGGTCACAGGACGCTAAATCTGTTAGTGTCCTACAGCCGCAGGAGCAAACTCATTTACTTGTCTCGGCTACAGCCAGAGACAAAGTAAATATATCCGCAGCGGGCACGGGGTCGGGCCTGGCGGCCGCCCCGGCCCGTGCGTCTGAAGACCGCGTGATGACCATTGTATCGAGCCACATTGAGCACGACGAAGACGAAGGATCCGACTGGCTTCAAATGGAGCTTCAAGCTGACGATGGCGCCAGGGAGCAATATGCCGTGTGCGTCCAAAGTGACGAAGATCAAGCGATGCAGGAACGCGGCATGAAAAGGCTAGAAAGGCTGGCAACCGCCCTTGGCATCGACCAGATCAATGAGCCAGACGACGTGGTAGGCAAGACTCTTCTGCTTACGGCCAGTGACGACTTCCTTCCTTTGGAGGGCGCATGAAATATTTTGCCCGCATCAACGCGATAGCCAATCGCCTCGAGCGGTTGGCGCCGGGCCACAGAGATCCGTTTCGCTTCCACGAAGAGAAGTCCGAACTGGTGAATAAGCTTCGAAGGCTAGCAGACGAAAGCGCCGGCCTCCGTGCCGCCAACGACAACATCAAGGGCTTTGCCCCGGGTCACTACATGTGCATCTGCAACGAATATGGACAGCGCTTCACAGGTGCCAAGCATTCTTGGCGGTGCGAGCAGTGTGACGCTAAAAAAGTTGAGGACAGCAATCTGCACGGTTAGTCACTGGTTCTCCTGATTATGTAGCGCCACCACTATCTCACTCAACAGTAAGTCGAGCGAATTTGAAACGTCGACTTGCGTAATAGTGGGAAGCGCTTCTTTGCGGCGGATGTGCGAGTGCAAATGCAAATCAGCTATATTTCTCAAAGTCGTTTCAAGGTTCTTTAGTTCTTTCTTAACTGAAGTCGAGGACGCGTAGTTATTGGCGACTTCAGCGAAAGACTTCATGCCAAAAATGGGAGGGACATGGTCGATAATGGCGCGCGTCAACATGGCCATCGCGAAATACGACTCCGTTGCAAACGCGAGATTGATCTCTTGGCAGAGCCTGACAAGCTTGCTCAAGTCAAAATTCGGACTGGCGGCGTTCTGTAAGTCTTGTATCCTAGCAGGATCAACGTACGCTCTCGACGTCAATGCAAGCTTCAATTCCTTGCGACCTGCTTGCAAGCTGTTTTCGCTAACCATCTCTGGCGTAGACAGTCGCCTCAGCGCAACAATTGATGGCAGGTTTGCGAGCCATCTAAGTCGTTGATCGATGTGCATCTCTGCCAGTCCGCGGGCGAACGGAGTTGGCTTATCGATTAATGTTCCTAAATCCGAAGAAGGCAATGAGGCCCAATCCGATCTCAAGCCGCTGTCCGGAAACATTTCAGAGACCCACTCTCCAACTACCGAAACCCATCCAGAGTACGCCATACTGTATTCCAGTGGAGATCCTAGCCTTGCTAGGTTTTTGAGATCCGATCCCCTCTTTGTCATGTCATCTAGGCCGCGCATGAAATCAGGCTCCGTGTTAACCCAGGGTTGATACCATGTTTCTACGAAGGCTTTAACGGGAGCCAGCCCGCCACCCACAACCAAATTGCCGGCTGAGCACGGCTCGCTGCCCGACCAGCGTGCGTCCATTCTGGCAGCCGTGAGCGCATCTGACTACAAGAAGTCACCGAAGGCCAAGAACTGGGTCGGAAGCGCTGTGGCGTACGCTGTGGGGCTGGATTTGGACGACAACGTGCATCGCAAGCGCGCGTCCAGCCTTGTGAGTGCGCTGATGCGTGAAGGAGCGCTTGTCGAGCGGGAGGAGCGCGATCCAGTGCGGCGGGAGCTGGCGGTGTTTGTGAGGGCGGGTTAGTCGTCGACCACAGATGTACTGGCGGCGCAGAGAAGCAAAAGGAAGGTCGGTGCAGAGATGCGCCGGCCTTTTTTGTTGCTCCGAACATGGACTGGGCGTTTTTGCAGTGGCATATGCACTACCCAGCCTGCTGAACCCGCTTCAAAGAATCTAGCAAACGGCTGCCGGCGCCGACGATTTTCGAAAGCACCTTAATCTGTTCTCTAAGAGAAACTTGGTCCGTGGGGATCGGATAGTTGATCTGATGATCAACCTCTCCCCAAATCTCCTCAAAGAGCGTCCTGACTTGAATTTCACAGCACAGCTTAGAGTCAGTACGAGGCCTGACGAGATAATGGATGCTCGTGTAGGAAGTAGGTTTTTGAGAAACATCCAAATCGAAATTTTTGAAAAAATCGGCCGCTTCGGGGTCCCAAGTGTACGCTTTTGGACGTTCGTCGAGAAACCAGTCCCCGTCTTGAACCTTTTTCCTGATCACCTCATCGATGTACCGGAAGTCCTCTTGAAACAAATGAAGGATTCTAACACCGGCTAAGTCCGTGACTTTAAGATGGAAGTCCTCGACGGTGATATTTTTTCCTTCTGTCGCCTTCCGTTTGATTTTTTCTCTCAAATGTTCTTTGTCTTTAAGGCGGCTTTTGTATGAATGGACCATTCTGTATCCACTCGCAGAGAGTTTCGGATTTTCGCCAATGTGCCGTTCTACCACATACATGAAAAGACTGAGATCATGACTGATAGCGTTGTAAGCGTCCAAAATCTCTTCTATTTCTACGTCCGTAGGCGGCGCGGATGCAACAGGGGCGCCGGCAGCCGGAAGGCTGTCAGGAACTAAAATACCCGTATCGTCGGTCTCTAAAGGTCCAGTCACAGCTCATTTACCCTCTGTAGGAAGTCTTTCGCAAATGCGTGGTAAGACGTCTGGGTTTCTTCGTATTTTTTACGATTACCGCCGATCGTACTACTGTCATCGCTTTGCAATTCCATCGCGGGAAGCCTCCACATTGGTGCATGATATTTTTGGGACATACTTGGGAACGTGTTGTGACTATGTATTACTGCTTTTCCCCCGATTGACCCGGTAAGAATTTCTGAAAAGGGGAGCGCATTCTCGGCCGCAATGAACTTCGCTATCGTCTTTGGGATTTGTTGGGCATAATGATAGTGAGCGGTCGCTAAATCGAGGTCGTTGCCTAGCCCAGTGTATCTCTTTGCGTTGTAGATTGTGTACCCGATGAGTTTGACAAATTTTTCAGGGAATTGCTTGCGTTTCGCGTCCGAAAGAAGCTGAAAAATCGTATCGAACTGCTTTCTCCAAAGATCTAAGGCGCTGCCAATATTGCGTATGCCGTAGACGGAGAACAGGTCAGGTGAACAGGGAATGAGGAACCCGTCTGCCAAGGTCAGAAGGTGGCGGTTCAAGGCTCCGAGGCTTGGCGACGTATCAAAAATCACAAGATCGTAACCGTGAAGGGAAGCGTACTGGTGCGCCATTTCCCGGACACGAGTCGCCGTCCTGATGGCAAGAGGGTCGCCTTGATAAATTCCGCTCCATCGTTCGCCGATTTTCGCTTCATAAAGGTGTAACGTGAGCCTCCCAGGGATCAAGTGTACATTGTTCGTAAGAGCTACCGGTGGAGGCAGCGTATCGAGTTCAGCCGTGCCGTCTTCTGTCGGTTTGAGGTCAAAATGTATCGAACGTGGCTTGGCAAGCATGTCAGAAAAATCTTCGGTCTGAGCCTTCTTTCGTGCCGCTGCGAAGTCTTCGATGTAATCGTCTTCGGCCGACCAGATATCGTGAATAAAATCCATATCCAGCGAGAAAATCGTCAGATTACATTGAGGGTCCAAATCAATAAGCAGAACCTTTTTTCCCAGTTCTCCCAGCGCGTGTGCAAGATGGAATGTGAGCGTCGTTTTGCCGACCCCACCTTTGTTGTTAAAGATCGTCACTATGTCTGGTGTCATTACTTCAGCCCTAAAAAATCCAATAAACCGGGAAAGCCCGTCGGTTAGAATGAACAGGGTAATCTGAGGTAATCTCCACCCGACTTATTCCTACCCAGCAAAAACACACAACCAATTCCGAATTAATATTCAACTAAAAGTTCGCCCCGATAGCGCATTTTCTATCCGTGCAGTAACTGTGCACATACGGGCGGAGACACCCGCACAGCGCTGCCCGGTTGGTGCACGTTTAGTAGGGTATATATTTATATATACCCCTACACGTGCAACCGTGCAGGGCGGTGTGCCGCGCGCACGGTTCTCAAGATGATTTATCTGGGCAACGTGCGGTCGGCAGATGGGCGGTTGGGATGCAACCTACTGCCCTCGAACGGGCCGGTCACTGTCGGTGCCTTGCTCACGGTCGCCAGGCTGGCCAACCGGCACAGGCGGAGCACCTTCGTCATTGTTCGTGATTATGTCCTCATCCTTGGCTCTTGGTCGCCACGTTGAGCCACGTGTGGCCTTCGGATCATCGGGCTTGCCCACGGTATTCTTATTCAGGTCTCGCATGATGGTCTCCTTTCGCAAGGCGAACCATGAACGCGAGGAGATGTTCCCGCCGGCGAGATGGAACTCGAATAAGGCCAGTCGCATTTTCGCAGATGAGGAGAATGCACATGCCAGAGAACGAAATGCAGCCGTACACCGTCGAGCAGCTACAGCAGAAATATTCCGTAAGTCTGCACGTGGCAGTGGAGGTGCTTGAACACTTTCGAGGCGACCGGTTAAAAATAGACAAGTTCATGAAGCGGTGCCCGAACCGGGACGACGAAAAGCACTAGTGAAAAAGGCCGGCGTTCAGCCGGTCTTTTCTTTTGGCCAAAAAATATTTCACAAATCGACTACCCGTTTTCGATGCGTTCTCGGAAAGTAGGTGTGTGGTTCACGCTGTGGCGCACTTTATGGACGTGGATCACAGAAGCCGACCCAGAACATTATATCCTAAGGCTCTGTATGGAGCGCATCCAACCAAATATGGAGGCGTTATGATCAGACTTCGTGTCGAGAATATTGGTGGGCCTTTTCCCGGCAAGGGGCAGGCTCCTTCGATGGCGCACGACAAGGTACTACCCCGAAATGAGCGGGCAGCCTTTGAAAGGCTAAATGACCTAGCCGCAATGCGGCCGCATGTTATGGATGCGGGCTCCCTTGCTTCAGCGAATGATAATCGGAGACCGCCAGAAACGCCTGCGACCAAATTTATCTGGCCAGCGCAAGAGCTAAGGCTAACGCCTTCACAAGCTGATTTTCTTCATCGCGGGCGCAGCTCGGTGCATAAGCGCATCAACGACAGGACGGAATTGATTTTGAAGTCCCGCGGAATGTTGGCATGGCGCAAGGGCAGTGACGACCAATTCTACCTGGTGCCGAGCGATAAGGGTCAAGCAGCGCTCAGCAAATACGAACAGCGAGAGGGACGTAAATGAAAACGACGATCACCCCACCCGCAGGCTATTACGTTTCACCGATGCTCCCAGGGGTGCTATTCAAGCGCAGGGACGAGGCGCCATCATCTGCCACACCGTCATACCGCACAACAGCCGCGCACCGCGCCGCAGTGGAAAAATGGCGCAAGACAGCGCCAGCGAATGACAGCGAGATCTTCGGAAAGAAGCCAAAGACAGAAGCCCCACGACATAGAGATCTAGGCGCCATGAACGGCCTGCTGGCATTCCGAAACAGGCCAACAGGCGCTGCTGAGGGCAGTGGCGTCAGGATGAAGGGCTTCAGCGCGCTGGCAACCAACTGGTCAATTGTGCCCACCAATGACAATGTGCCGACAGAAGATGGCTTCGGCAATGAGCGCGAGGTGCAGTATGAGCCGAGCATACAGTTGATCATGGAATCGGTAGAGAAAATCGAGGTGCGCGAGCGTCCAGAGCCGTCGATGCTTAGCGCGAAAGGCAAAAGGGAAATTCACGCGATACCAGTCGGTGGATTGGTCGAATACGGTTCGTACGTGGATAATGAAGGCAAGCGGCACAAATGCATCGTCCGGATCGGCTCGCTGCGTTTCAGTGACGGCAGCCAAAAA
Source organism: Rhizobium sp. Root491 (assembly GCF_001427205.1). Classification (NCBI taxonomy): domain Bacteria; kingdom Pseudomonadati; phylum Pseudomonadota; class Alphaproteobacteria; order Hyphomicrobiales; family Rhizobiaceae; genus Rhizobium; species Rhizobium sp. Root491. The sequence goes on along the minus strand of NZ_LMFF01000001.1, from coordinate 264,139 downwards.
GAAAAGGGCCAGAAGCTCGTGCTAGGGGAGGCGGTCGACACTGAGATCAGAATGCCAGTCGGCGCTATGTTGGGATGCAACGAGAAATCAGCTCGCGATAAGGGCGCAGAGATCGACGAGACGGGCAGCAATTCACACTACCGATGGATGGTAAAAGGAAAGACGGCCAGGCAGCCGAAGCGGAAGACGCGCTCGAAAGTGCGCGTCGCCATTTCTAAGGCGGAAGCGCGTGCAATGCTTGCGAAGGCGATCGAAAACACGCCGGTAATGCCCGAGATCAAGAAATGCCCCGATGGTTTTCCATTTGGCCCTACCGCGTTGCGTCAGCTCTTCATTGCCGGCCGCAAGGGCAAGAATGGCGAGACGGGATCGCAGGCGTGGGAGGATATCGCGGTCGAGAGCGAGAACAAGCGACAATTCGAAATCGCGCTCGAGAGCATGCTCGATAGCGACGTCAGGATCCTTGCCGACGCCGTTGAAGCAAAGAGCCTGGCTCAACTTGGGGAGGCTCGAGGCTACAAGGGACGCCATGCGGTGGATGCCGGACGTTCACTTCTAAGGGCTGCCAACGACAATTTCGAGCGCGCGTTGGAATTGGCGATGTACGCAGCGGAGGGATAGGGAAGAAAAATTCCACTCATCCACCTTTAACAGTGAAGGGGTCGAAAGGCTCCAAGCTGTTCTGGACGCACAAAGATTGCGACAGAGCCTCGGCCAGAGATGAGCCGGGGCTAACTATGGCCGACCCAATCCTCTGCTTGCAAGCTTGGCCCTGAATTGACAGGCGTGCACCACGGACGCGTGGTTGCTGGTCGGGATCCTTTATCGTGGAGTAGAGCAGTCTGGTAGCTCGTCAGGCTCATAACCTGAAGGCCGTGAGTTCAAATCTCACCTCCGCAACCAATCCCATGCGCGTTCTCCTCCGCTTGCATGGTGATCGTGCGGCCCGTTCCCTTTCCAAGGTTGAGCGGGCCGCTTTTGTTTTTCTTGATTGCTTCGGCTGTCGATACGCTGCGGTGCTACGCTGCGATACGACGAGCAGCTTTGTCAGATGCTTTGCGGTCAGAGCCGTATTCAGAGATGATCTTCTCTGCTTCATCTACTGAGATGCGGTGCTTTTTTGCCAGAATCTTGGCGTCATAAGGCTGTTCGGACGCCGAAGCGCCTTGCGGTTGTGCCATGGTTTTTCTCCTTGAGATGGCCGACGCTACTTGAGCCGCATATTGCAGGCTGTCGGTCACTGTCCTGTATGTAGGTAGTTGGGTTGCACTGCGCAACCACGATGGCGTCCATATCGGGAGACGTGATGAACGGAGTGAAGGCCAATAGGAGTTCGGGGAAGTATTATGGAAGCCAAAGAGCGCGATGCATATGTCCTTGCTTCAGAGCGTCATGCTTTCACGCTGATTGGCTGGGCCAAGCGGTCTGCGGATAACGGCTGCACTGAGCGTGCGCTCAATCAGGCACAAGCGGCATTGGCAATTGCTCAGGCTGTTGAGCTGCTTAAAAAGTCCACCCCCTGACTACCATCGAGCAAGAGCGATCAGTAGTCCATGCATGTGTCGCAGAGTGGATTTTCGGGATCGGTAACCAAGTAGGACTTAACCGGCGTACCGCAGCTCAAGCAGATGGTGTCGCATCCAATGCGTTCAGCCCTGAGCTCGTTTTCAAGGTGCTCCGCGTCTCGGTTTTCGATCGCATTGCGGCGCCGATTCAGTTCTGCGGCAATCTCTTCCTCTGTGAACCTGCTCATCCCGTCCCCCATTGGTTCCCAATACCGGTGGGGCAAGAATGCACACCATAAGGGTGTAGCGCAATGCCCAAACCCTACGGCCGCTCAGCCGAAGCCGCTCTCTACCGTCGCATGTACAAGACAGCCAGATGGCAGCGCCTACGCGAGGCCCAGCTTACCGCCGAGCCGCTATGCCGGTTCTGCCTTGCCATTGAGGATGTCACCGAGGCAACGACGTGTGACCACGTCAAGCCGCACAAGGGCGACGAGGCTTTGTTCTACGACCAAAGCAACCTGCAATCACTTTGCGCTCCATGCCACGACAAGCTGAAGGCTCGCATCGAGCGAGGCCAACAGGCCGTGGTCATTGGTGTTGATGGATATCCGGTGGAGGTGGGCTGATGATGCGTGGCACTGGCAAGACTAAGGCCATGGTGATGGCTCTGCCCAACGATGGCGCATGCGTTGTGGTCCATAACGCAGCCATGGTCCGGTACGTCGAGCACATGATCTATGACCTGCGCGGTAATGACATGGTGAAGCGCTGCAGGGTTATCAGCGTAGCCCGCCAGCATGATGCTGATCGCCTTCAAGGGTTGCGTATGCGGACGTTCGTTGACCATGCCTTCTGGTGGTTGGCCCATGATCTCCACCTTGTACGCCGCGTCGAGTGTCTCGTCGATCGCATCAACTATCAGTTTCTCGACATGAAGGCGGCTGCCTAACCCACCGGGGGTGGTAGCAAAGTCGACGATCGCCTCGGCCAAGGACCGCCGGGGTAACGCAACGCATATGCAAACACAGATTTTTGCCTAGCGTGCGCGCAAGCGCGCGTGCGCGAGGGGATTCCGCATGTCTGAGAAGAAAAGCCGCGTCGACAGCGTTGACGAGGCCGTCAGGATAGCTTCGGCGGCTTCTGAGGAGATCCAGTTTCCCGAGAACGTGCCGCTGGACGACGGCGACGTCCCATTTTTCAAAAACGTCATTGCCGAATACGCCCGCGCCGATTGGTCGGCGCACCAGCTTGAGATCGCCGCGATGCTCGCTCGCACGATGGCCGACCTTGTGAGGGAGCAGGACCTGCTTCGCACAGAGGGTTCGGTCGCCGTTACCGAAAAAGGCACGCCGGTAGCTAACCCGCGCAAATCCGTAGTCCAGATGCACGCTTCTTCCATCCTTTCGTTTCGCCGATCACTGGCGCTGCATGCGCGCGCCGTACAAGGCGAGGCGAGGGACGCGGCCAAGCGGCGAGACCAAGCCAAGGAGATCGAGGCAGGCGCGAGCGTGGATGACGAACTCCTAGCCTAATCGAGGTTGTGAATGCTTTCTGAGGCCGTGGTCGGCGCCATCAAGTGCGGCCCGATCCCGGTTCTGCGCGACTGGCGCGGACTGCCGACGTCGGAGCTAACCCGCGGCGAGAAGATGTGCCGCTTCATCGAAGAATATCTGGTCGTGCCAGAGGGCGCGCTGGTCGGGCAGCCTATCAGGCTGCTGGACTTCCAGGTGGCCTTCATCCTGTCGGTCTATGACAATCCGAACGGCACGTCGCGAGCGTATCTGTCGATCGCGCGTAAGAACTCCAAGACGGCTACCATTGCCTGTCTCTTGCTCGGCCACGTGATTGGCCCAGAGGCGTTTCCGAACAGCCGTATCATGTCCGGCGCGCGATCCCGCGACCAGGCTGCTGAAGTCTTTAACTACGCCAGCAAGATGCTGATGATGTCGCCGCGCCTGAAGGGGCTGTATCGCATCGTACCGTCCGGCAAGATGATTGTCGGCTTGCGCAAGAACGTCGTCTACCGCGCCAGTTCGGCGGAAGCCAAGAGCGCGCACGGTGGTTCGCCACTGGTCGCCATCCTCGATGAAGTCGGCCAGATCAAAGGCCCGCACGACGACTTCGTTGAAGCGATCGTGACATCGCAAGGCGCCTACGGCGACAAGGCGATGATCTTCGCTATCTCGACGCAGGCAGCGACTGACGGCGACCTTTTCTCGCGATGGCTGGACGATGCCGAGACATCAAAAGCACCACGAACGGTTTCGCACCTCTACACGGCTCCGGCTGATTGCGACGTCCTCGACGAAGAAGCGTGGAAGGCGGCAAATCCTGCGCTTGGCAAGTTCAAGTCCGTTTCATCGGTTCGCGACGACGCTGAGCGCGCGGCACGTATGCCGACTGAGGAGGCCAGCTTCCGTTGGCTCCATCTCAACCAAAGGATCGATGCCAATGCACCGTTTGTGTCTCCGGCTATTTGGCGAGCGTGTAACGCTCGAGTTGTGGACTTTGATGGTCTCCCTGTGTTTGGTGGGCTCGATCTTTCTGAGGTGAGCGACTTGACTGCTCTGGTGCTCATGGCGCCGAAAGAGCAGGACGGAAAGACCACCTGGCACGTAAAGCCGACGTTCTGGCTGCCGGGAGACGGGATACGCGCAAAGGCAAAGGCCGACCGCGTGCCTTACGATGTCTGGCACAAGGATGGCCATCTCGAAGCCGCCCCCGGTAGAACCGTCGACTACGAGTTCGTCGCGCATTACCTGCGCGACCGCTTCGACGAGATGGATATCCGCAAGATCGCGTTCGACCGCTGGAATTTCAGGCACCTGAAGCCATGGCTGCAGAAGGCAGGCTTTACTGACGATCAACTTGAAGGCGACGATGCTGTATTCCAGCCGTTTGGGCAGGGCTTCCAGTCGATGTCGCCGGCTCTCCGCGAGCTCGAAAGCATCATCCTCAACGGCAACCTCGCTCACGGCGACCATCCGGTACTGACGATGTGCATGATGAATGCCACCGTCAAAGCGGATCCTGCTGGCAATCGAAAGCTCGTCAAACATAACCGCGAACGCCGCATCGACGGCGCAGTCGCCTTGGCAATGGCAACGGCGATGGCCGGAACCTACGAGGTCGGCGATAGCGGCGACTTGGACGACTTCGTCAACAATATCATTTCTGTCACCTGGTGACGGGCAACCTAGTGGTGAGGCCTGATGGGCTTTTTTGAGAGATGGGTCGGAAGGCCTATCAAGCTCACCGACGGCGAGTTCTGGCGAGGCTTCTTCGGCCTCGGCACCACGTCCGGGGAGACAGTCACGATTGAGAGCGCCCTTTCGCTCGATGCGGTCTGGGCATGCGTCAACTTAGTGCAGAACGCGGCCGGAACGCTTCCTTGCATCGTCTATGGCGAGGACGGCGTCACGGTCGACAAGAACGCTCCGCTATACGAGCTTCTGCACGACATGCCGAACATGGACGACACTGCGCCAGAGTTTTGGTCGATGGCGGCTATGTGCTTGCTGCTAGACGGCAATTTCTTCGCCGAAAAGAAGATGAACGGCGAGCGCCTCGTTGCACTCAATCCGCTTCACCCTTTGAACGTGGATGTGTGTCGCTCCAAAGATGGGCGGAACACGCGCTACTACGAGGTGACGGAAGACGGCAAAAAGCGCCGAGTGCCAGAAGGCAAGATGTTTCACGTCCGCGGCGTCCGTTTGCCTGGCTGTGATCGCGGCATGTCGCCGATCGGCGTGGTGCGCAATACGGTTGGGAGTGCATTGGCAGGCGAGAAGGTCGCCGGTCGCATGTTCAAGAACGGCCTGCTTTCTTCGCTCATCGTTAGCTCGGATCAGATCCTGAAGCCTGAGCAGCGCAAGCAGATATCCGACACGCTGACGCAATTCGCCGGTGCCGAGAAGGCTGGTGGGGTGACGGTATTGGAGGCTGGCTTCAAGCCGTACCCGATGTCGATCAACCCAAAGGATGCTCAATTCCTTGAGGCGAGGCAGTACAGCGTCGAGCAGATCTGCCGCATTTTCGGCGTTCCTCCCGTGATGATTGGTCACGCGGCAAACGGCACCACGACCTGGGGAAGCGGCATCGAGCAGCTGATCCTCCAATTCACCAAAACTTGCATGCGGCCGATGCTCAAGCGCATCGAAGCGGCAATTTATCGTGACTTGCTCGACGCGAAGACGAGGAAGACCACGAAGGTGAAGTTCAACATGGAAGAACTCTTGCGCGGCGACAGCACGGCGCGGGCAGAATTCCTGTCGAAGATGGTCACGAACGGCATCTACCTCGTCGATGAGGCTCGCTCTTACGAAGACAAGGCGCCAGTGGACGGCGGCAACAAGGCCATCGTTAACGGCACCATGACGCGCCTCGATACGCTTGGGAAGACCGAAACTCCGGCGCCAACGCCAGCAGCGCGCGCTGCATAAGGGAAAATCATGAAGTTTGAACACCTGATTTCGGCCTTTTTGGCCGAACCTTGGGCTATTCAGCGCGAAAAACTGGGCGTTTTGGCTGATGTTTTGGTGGCGCGGGCCGAAGGTGAGAAGCTGTTTTCGTCCGAGTTCGCTGCCTCGATCGACGACGCGCGAGCCAAGGAAATTGCTGAAAACAGCGGCAGCGTCGCCATAATCCCGGTTTATGGGGTTCTGGCCGATAAAATGGACCTGTTTTCCGCGATGAGCGGCGGCACGTCCTATGCCGGCATCAAGAAAGCGCTGCACAAAGCGCTTTCGAACGAGGATATCAAGGCTGTCGTGCTCGACATCGACAGCCCCGGCGGCACGGTGCCCGGCACTGACGAGCTCGCGACCGAAATCCGCAAGCTTCGCGGCGGCGAAAAGCCGATCATTGCGCAGGTGAACAGCTTGGCAGCGAGCGCGGCTTACTGGATCGCAGCGTCGACCGACGAAATTGTCGTCACGCCATCTGGCCGCGCCGGTTCGATCGGCGTTTATACCGCCCATGATGACCTGTCGGCTGCCCTTGATCAGCGCGGCATCAAGCGCACGTACATTTCAGCCGGCAAGCACAAGGTTGAGGGTAACGAGACCGAGCCGCTCGGCAAGGACACGCTGGCCCACGTGCAGGACGGTGTGAACCGCTCGTACAATCGGTTTGTTGCAGCCGTTGCTGAAGGGCGCGGCGTGACGGTCAGCAAGGTTGAGGATGGCTACGGTCAGGGGCGCGTTTTTTACGCAGAAGCCCTCATGGACCGCGGAATGGTCGACCGCATTGCGACGCTTGACGAGACTTTGGCCCGCTACGGCGCCGACGTTGAGCCTGCGCCTGTAAGGCGAATCAAAGCTGCCAACGCTGCGAAGGCTGAGGCAGCGCAGACGCTGGTCGAAAAGATGTCCGCCGGCGAGCAAATCACAAAACGCGAGTTCGAAAACGGCATCAGGGGACTGATGGGGTTGTCGGGCTCTGAGGCAGAGCGGGCCGCTCGGCTCTACCTCAAGGATGGTCAGGGGGCTCCTGACGTCGAGACGGATGCTGCTGCTTTGGCAGCCATTGAACGGCTCATCGCCGAAGCAAAATCACCACTCATTCGATAAAGGAGCCACTCATGGCCGAACTAGCAGAAAAAATTGGCGAACTTGGCGCCTCCCTCGCATCCATCAAAGAGCAGGTTGGCAATCTCGCCACCGACTTTACCTCCAAGCTTGCCGCTAATGGTGAAGTTTCCGCAGAGTTGAAGGAAAAGACCGATAAGGCGCTTTCCGAACTCGGCGATGTCACGACCCGCCTCGGCGACCTTGAGAAGCGCGCTGCGCGTGAACGAGATGGCGGTGATCCTGACGAAAAATCGCTGGGCGATATCGTCGTCGAAGCCGCAGGCGCGCAGTCGTTCGATTCTTCCTACAGGGGAATGATCAAGGTAAAAGCCGACCGTGCTGCCATCACATCTGCCAATACTACCGTTGGCGCCGGCCGCTCTCAGGGGACGTCTCTGGTGCCGGGCGCCCGCGTTCCCGGCATCTTCGGCCTGCCTGAGCGACAGCTGACGATCCGCGACTTGGTTATGCCGGGGCAGACTGCTTCGAGCACGATCGAGTACGTCAAGGAAACCGGCTTCACTAACAACGCTGCTCCGGTCGCCGAAACGACCGCCAAGCCGTATTCGGATCTGACGTTTGACATGACGTCCTCGCCGGTCCGCGTGCTGGCCCATCTCTTCAAGGCCTCCCGCCAGATCCTGGATGACGCGCCAGCGCTTCGCTCCTACATCGACGGACGTGCTCGTTACGGTCTCCGTTTCGTCGAGGAAAACCAGCTGCTGAATGGCTCTGGCACCGGTCAGAACCTCCACGGTCTGGTTCCGCAGGCTACCGCGTTTAACCCGGCGTTCGCTGCCGCAGACGAAACGGCGATCGACCGCCTTCGTCTGGCTGTTCTGCAGGTCGTTCTCGCCGAGTATCCGGCAACCGCGTTCGTTCTGAACCCGATCGACTGGGCGAAGATTGAGCTGACCAAGGACGCCGGCGGCAACTACATCATCGGCAATCCGCAGGGCTCGCTCACTCCGACGCTCTGGAATCTGCCGGTTGTTTCGACGCAGGCCATGGCCGCAGGCGAGTTCCTCACCGGTGCGTTCAGCTTCGCAGCCCAGATTTTCGACCGCATGGATATCGAAGTTCTGCTCTCGAGCGAAAACGTCGACGACTTTGAGAAAAACCTTTTCACGATCCGCGCTGAAGAGCGTCTGGCGTTCGCAGTCTATCGCCCCGAGTCCTTCGTGACTGGCGATGTCGAAGGCGCCTGATTGATCTGAGGGGAGCTTCGGCTCCCCTTCCTTGAAAGGGAGTGAACATGACCGATTTTCTGGAAGTGAAGGCAAAGCGCACGTTTGCCGTTGGCAAAGAGCTAAAGAGCAAAAAGAGCGATCCATTCAAGGTCGAGGCGGGCGAGGCGAAGCAGCTCGAAGAGCTGGGCCTGGTAGATATCATCGGCGAGGCAAAGGCTGAAACCTCTGCTGAAGACGACGACGCGGATGAAGCCGGTGACAAGCCGGTGATCTCCTCTGCTCGCTCGACGAAGAAGAAGGACAAACCCGATGCTGTCAACGAAGGTTCGTAAGCGCAGGGTCGCATCCTATATCGGCGCCGGTATCGTCAACGGTATCGGCTCGCCGGTGAATTCTATCGCGCCTGCAATCACGGGCACGGCGCAGGTTGGACAGACGCTAACGTCTACCGCCGGCACATGGTCCGGCTCGCCGACCTATGCACGGCAGTGGTTCGCGGCGGGCGTCGCAATCGCTGGAGCGACGGCGGCGACCTATGTTCCGGTCGTGGGTGACGTCGGCAAGGCCATCACGGTTCGCGTAACCGCCACAAATGACAAGGGCAGCGTGCCTGTCACAAGCGCGCCGACTGCCGCAGTAGTGGCGGCCTGATATGGCCATCGTCGATCTCGAAACCGTCAAAAAGCATCTCCGTGTCTTTCATGAAGATGAAGATGTGGAGATCGGCCTCTATCGCGACGCCGCTGAGAGCATTGTTACGCAGCATCTTGATCGCGAAGTCGTAGCCGCAGGCGAAACACCCACGGCCGCCGACGGCATTGCTGCAACGCCCGCAATCGTGTCGGCGATCCTTCTCGTGACCGGCGATCTCTACGAGGTGCGCGAGCCTGACCCGAAGGCAACGGGCGACGCGGTTCTTCCGCGAGCGGTACGGATGCTTCTGGCTCCGTGGCGTGTCTGGCGAACAGTGGCGGACGACTATGTGGCTCCGATTCCATGAACCGTTCGACTGGCGCCAGCCAGGCTTCACCATCGCCTATAAGGCTGGCCTCTACAACGTCACGCGCAAGTGCGCTGCGGCTGCGATAGCGGCTAAGGCTGCTGAACCCACCAAGGATCGACCTAATGCCAAAACGCAAGAGGGCGGGCGCAGGCTCGCTGAGTGAGCGCATCGGCTTTGAGGCCGAGGTCGAGGGTGATGACGGGTATGGCGGCGTGGTGGTCGACTTCGCGGAGCAATTCGTGGAGCCAGCTCGCCTCGAGCCGCGCGTCGGTAGCGAGACTGTTATCGCCAGTCGCCTTCAGGGCTTGCAGCCCTACACCATGACCGTCCGCAGCAACGAACGCACGCGCACTATCACGTCCGCGTGGCGGGCGCGGAATAAGCGGTCTGGCGTAGACTACGCAATCAAGGCTGCAGTCAACATCGACGAGCGCAATCAGTGGATTGAACTGCTTGTGGTGCAGGGGGAGGCTTCGTGATTAAAGCAAAGGTTCTGGGCCGCGAGGCGCTGACGAAAAAGCTCAATCAGGTAGCTCCGCTCGCCAACAAGTACGCCGCCGAAGCGAAACTTCAGATCGCTACCGAAGCCGCCGACAAAATCTCCGACCGGGCGCCGATAAGTAACAGCGCAACGGCTGGCGACTATGCTGCCTCGATACAGGGCGGCAAGATTTCTGACAGGCCGAGTGCGAAAGCGCTTGTGGGCGCATCGGCCAGCAAGGATCCGGATGCCACTGGAGTTTTCGCCGCATGGATTTGGCACTTTTTGGAATTTGGCACGCGGCCGCACAATGTCGCCAAAGGCGGCGGCACTGTTGCGGGCAGGAAGCAGCGCGACGGCGCAAGAATGCATCCCGGCACAAGGGCGCAGCCACACGTCTTTCCGACATGGCGATCGATGAAAGCCAAGGCAAAAAAGAAGATTAGCGATGCCATATCGCGCGGAGTGAGGGAGGCCATGAAGAACTAATGGCTAGTCCCGATCTTGAGCTACAGGGCGCCATCGTCGCAAGGCTGAAGGCACGTTCATCGCTAACGGCCATTGTCGCACAGCGCATTTACGACCGCCCGCCGACCAATGCTGCGTTTCCATACGTCGAATACGGCGAAAGCCAAGTGATTAGAGATGACGTCGGCTGTCTGAAGTCGAACCTCATCTACGTGACGATCCACGTTTGGTCGCAATATTCCGGAGGCTTTAAGGAGCTGAAGGAGATCATTCACGAGGTCGTCGAGGCATTGGATGAAGCACCCTTAGTGCTGCCCTCACATCGATTGATATCGATTACGCGGCAAGACACCCGTCATTTCAAAGACCCGGATGAAGTTACGACGCATGGCGTCGTCGAATTTGTCGCGCGCGTCGAGACACCGGCCTGATTGGCCATCAACCCCTAAATTTTGAGGTTTACTCATGGCCGACGGTCAACAGATTGGTCGTACGCTGCTCATCCAGATCGGTGACGGCGAAACTCCTGAAGTCTTTTCGAATCTGTGCGGTTTGACGACCCGCAGCTTCAATATGTCCGCTAACGAAGTCGACACGACCATTACGGATTGCGTCAATCCAGAGAACACGCCGCAGAAAACAGCAGAGCCGGGCATCAAGAACCGCACGTTCTCTGGTTCCGGCAAGTTCGTCAAGAGCGCTTCCAACACCGCCTTCATGACGCACGTCAACGACGCCACCAAGTTCAACGCGAAGGTAATCGTGCCTGGTCTTGGTACTTACACCGGTCCTTGGTTCGTTTCTGAATTCGAGTTCAGCGGCGAAATGGAAGGCAATATGGAATTCACCGCGACGTTCGTTGCTGCTGGTGTTCTTGCATTCGTCGCGGAGGTGTAATTTGGCTGATGCTGAAAAACCCTTTCCGTTGGAAGTGAACGGAGCTCGGGGGGAGGTCGGCCTGTGGGTCGGCAAGGAACCGTTGGTCATCGTCGCTGAGATGGGTGGCCTTGCTGCCGTGTCTTCGCGCCTGTCGTGCAAGAGCATGTCCGATTTGTTCCTTCGCCTGTCGGGCGTCGAGCCTGCCGCCACAGTGGCCGCGCTCGATCTGCTTACCGTCCGTGGCGACAAGATCTCGGCCATCGGCGCGCTGAAGCTGAAGCACTTCGGCGCCGTGGCCAAGGCGATTTCCGAGGCGCTGTCTCATCATTTTGATGAGGAAGACGAGGGAAACGGGGAAGCCGCTCAAAAGGCGGCATAGAAGAGCCGTTCCCTTGGCGCGACTGGCAAAAGATCGCATTCGGCGGCCTCGGCTGGACACCAGGAATATTCTGGGCGTCTAGCTTGACCGAGTTCACCCTTGCGGTGAAGGGCAAGGCCGAAGCGAACGGCGGCAAGAAAGCCGTGGCTCCTCCGTCAGACGCCGAGATGGACGAGTTGATCAAGAAGTATGGTGGTTAGGCTGGCTTTTGCCGCCACACATTTGGATTGGCCTTATACTTCTCCAAGTACGGGCCGATCTGACTGCCACTTATAGCGTCCATATACCGGTCTGAAACAAGGCCGTATTCGTAGCACTCTTGCGTGGCAATGGCATATGCCCTCTTGGTGCCCTCGTTCAGGTCGCCAAAGTCCCGCCTTAAGATGACATCGGCAATATCCTTTTCGCACTTCTCGATGATGCGAGGCGTAGCGACAAGTTGAGGCCGATCATTAATCGACAATCCGCGAGCTGCCCATCCTCCGGCGGCTGAGGCAATGCAAGATACAGCAACAATGATTGCAAGTGTCCAAACCTTCATTTGAAAAGCCTCCCAGCTCGCCGAACCGGCGGGCTTTTCCACGTTAGGAAATAGACTTGGCCGGTAACAACAACGATGATCTGATTATCTCAATCAGCACCGACCTTGCAACCGTAAAGCGAGCGCTGAACCGGTTGGTTTCGGATGTAGGTGCGGCATCCAGCGGCATTGAGAAACGTTTTGCTGCGACCGGAAAGTCGATCAACAATTCGCTGACCACTTCGATGCAGGATCGCATCAACAGTATGGTGGGCATCGGAACGACTGCGGCTAAGGAGTGGAACGGAGTTCTCGCCGATCAGCAGAAAGAGCTTGATCGCCTCCGCGCCAAATACAGCCCGCTGTTCTCGACAATTTCCAACTACAAGAGCGCCGTCGCCGAGATCCGGCAGGCACATGCTGCCGGCGCCATTTCCGCTAATGAGATGGCCTCGGCAATTCAACGAGAGCGACAGGCCGCCCTTGCGTCTACGGCTGCCATCAAGGGGCGGAATTCTGCTCTGGCTTCGCAGCCGAAAACCAACAGCTTCAATACCGCGAACATCGCTGCCCAATTCCAGGACATCGGTGTCACTGCGGCGATGGGCATGTCGCCTATCCAGATCGGCTTGCAGCAAGGCACGCAGCTCTCCGCGGTCTTGCAGGAGATAAAAAACAGCGGGCAGGGCGTTGGTAGAGGACTGGCCGCTGCGTTCGCATCGGTAATCTCCCCTATTTCTCTGGTGACGATCGGCATCATTGCCGCCGGCACAGCAGCGTTTCAGTACTTCTCGACCGTGATGAGCGAGGGCGATAAGTCTGCTGAGGTCCTAAAAGAACAAGCGGCCCTTATTTCAGCGGTTGCGGAGAGATGGGGCGATGCGGTTCCGGCTTTACGCGAATACGCCGACCAGCTGAAGCGCGCGCAGGATGGTGCCGATCTCCAAGCTGCAACCGGTAACGCTATTGAACGTGTGCTGGCGGATGCAACCAAGGGATATGATGGATTAAAGGCGGCTGCAGTTGAGGCATCTTTGACGATGCAGACTGGCAATCAGGAATCCCGGCAATCATTCGCCGTCCTGATTGGTGATGTCACCGATTTGGAGGGGCAGATCGGTAGCCTGTCCGAGGCATATAAGGCGGGCAAGGACACCTCCAAAGAAATGGCGGATGTCACGCAGACACTTGCCAAAATGCTTGAGAATGACGCTTCGAGTGCCTCTGATACCCTGAGCGGAAGAATTGAGTATCTCTCTCGAATGTTCGTTGCTGCTGCGGACAGCGCGAAAAAACTGCGGGAACAAGCATTGCTGGCCGAAGCGTCGGCTAGGACGGCGCTGTACCCATCGCAAGGTAGCTATCCCCAGACATTTCAGTCCGCCGACGGGACCATCCAGAACGAGAAATACTCCCTCCCGTTCGATGGCCCCACACCAGAACGCCGCCCATCTGATCTGGATACGGACAAAAACCGCGGATTCGGCACGCCAAAGCGGGCGAAAACACCGCAGAAAACGGCTTCTGATAGGTTCGCTGAGGATATTCAATCGATCCGCGACAGAACCGAAGCGCTACGTCAGGAAATGAGCCTTATCGGCCTATCCAATGAGGCTCAGGTAAAGCGGCGCGCGGCTCTGGATCTTGAGCAGACGGCGCTTGCGGACCTTCGTGAAGAGGCGCGGAAGAAAGGCGAAAAGGATCTGGAAAGCATCACGCTTTCTCCAGATAAGATCGCTGCGATTGAGCAGGAATCCGCTGCGTATGCTCGTCAGTCTGAGGCGCTAAGGCAGGCTCAGGAGCAACAGCAAAAACTCAGCGAATGGAACAACGTTGCTAAGGGCGCGACGCGCGGCTTTATCGACGACCTGATTCATGGCGAGAGTGCCGCGGACGCATTTGCTGGCGCGCTAAGCCGCATTGCAGATGTGCTTCTCGACGATGTGCTCGCCAGCTTGTTCAAGGTAAACAGCGCAGCTGGGAACGGCGGAGGATTGCTAAGCAGCATACTTGGCATCTTCGGTGGTGGCTCCCAGTGGGCAGGCATTCAATCCGGGTCGATCACCGGCGGGCTGTTCTCCGACGGAGGCTTCACTGGACCCGGCGGCAAATACCAGCCCGCCGGCATCGTTCATAAAGGCGAGGTCGTCTGGTCGCAAGCCGATGTGGCGCGCGCTGGCGGTGTAGGTGCTGTTGAAGCTCTCCGCAAAGGCTACGCCAATGGTGGACCTGTAGGGATATCTGTTCCGTCCATTCCATCGCTACGGCCAGCCAACGACAACGCAGTGAAGGTCAACTACGCGCCCGTCATCGACGCGCGCGGTGCCGATGCTGCTGCTGTGGCCAGGCTGGAGAGGGTTGTCGCTAAGCAGGGTGCAGAAATGCAAGGCCGCGTCGAAGCGGCTGTGCGGTCTGCTCAGAAACGAAACGTGAAGCTGGGGTAGTATCCGACCTGCAAATTAAAGGCCTCCCTAAGAGATGGGGAGGCCCTGGCAGCCTGCTTTAGGCGGCTTTCTTCGCAGCCGACGTTTTATTAATGGACGTCACAGCAAGATTGGTGAGCTTGTTGTTCGTAGCTTTTTCCTGGTCAAGGATTTCGCTGAGAATCTTGTGCGCTTCATCGTGGCCGAGATCCTTAGCCCATTCGCGCAGCGAACCATATCTGGCGATTTCATAGTGCTCGACAGCTTGGCAGGCGGCCAGAAGGCCAGCGTCTAGCGCGGTACCTTCTGCCTCTTTTATGAGACTGTCGGTTTCCTTGATCAAGCCTTCAATCGCGTCACACTTTTCACCGGAGGCTTTCTTGCCAATGGATTTAAAGACCTGCTCGAGTTTTTTGATCTGGTCTTTTGTCTCCGCGAGATGATCCTCGGCGGCCTTCTTCAATTCGGCGCTTTGGGCGGCCTTCGCTACCTTCGGCAGCGCCTTCGTAATGGCGTTCTCTGCGTAGTAGACGTCCTGCAACGTGTGCTCAAAAATGTCTGCAAGCGATTTCATGGGATTCCCTCCGGTTGTTGATTGCGCCGGGGGAAATGCGCGGTTGCGACCTTTGTTCCTTTGCGGCCACTCAACGGCGGAATCCACAATGACAATCACATACCCGCTCCCAACTTCCTTCTTCGATGAGTTCCCAGGCTGGTCGACCGAGTTCAATCTGCTTTGGCGGCAAGAGCAGTCGCGCACGGCTGGCGGCCGAACGGTCGTCAAGGACATGGGCTCGCCGCTCTGGCAAATGACGGCGCAATCGCGCTCGATGAAGCCGAACGAGCTGGACTACTGGCGTGCGCGGCTCACGAGCTTGGAAAACGGGCTCAAGACGTTCCGCGCATTCCCGAAGTCTCGCTGTTTCCCGGTGGCATATCCGAACGGCAGCTGGCCAACCGGCGGCGCGTTCGGCGGCGTAGGGCAGGTGGCCACGATAGCGAGTAACCGCAAGGCTATCTCGCTCTCGGGCCTGCCTGCTGGCTACAATGTCATGGTCGGCGATTACATCCAGATCGGCGACAAAGACCTGCACATGGTCATGGAGCCGATGACGGCCAGCGCTGGCGGCGTGACGACGCAGTTTGAGGTCCGCCCGCATCTGTGGCCGGGTGTGGTGGCGCCGGTCGCTGCCACGCTCGTTAAGCCTTCCTGCATCATGACCTTGTTGCCGGGAACGGTTTCGACCACCGCCGACAAAGACACTGGACGGGCTGTAGTCAGCTTTCAGGCGATTGAAGCCCGGTAGTCATTGAATTTTCACCCCGAAATGCGCCGCGATCATTTTCGATTCACGCGTGCCCTTGGCAACTTCACGATCAAAGCACTTCGCGTACAGCTCGGTGCCCTTCTTCTCACTGCAAGCGCGCTCGGCATTCCTGTTGACCGCTTTTTTCCAGTCGAACGGCTCTGACTTTACGATGGGACCTTGTTGGCATGCGGTCAGGAGCAATGCCGAGAACGCGACGATTGCGTATTTCATGAAATCTCCGACTCTCGCCTACTAAATAAAATGAACTTGATCCAGCTTAGGAATTTCACGAGGGGATCGGTTGCGCCGAAATAGAAGAATGCGACGAGAAGGGTAGACGCCAGCGAGTTGCCAAACGGACTGCTATAAAATGTCAACCCACGACTTCTTCCCTCTCCGAATGGAAGAAGTAAGCCAACAAGCACCACTGGCATTATCATTGCGTGAACGAATGAAATTCCCCAGTTGAACGTGTGCTTGGGTCTCCTCAACTCCAATACAAGCAAGGCGACCAATCTGCAAATCATCATGGAACTTGCGATGTAGTTGGAAAGTAAGAAGGTATTCCATCCGTTGAGGCTGCCAAAGTGGGCTTCGATTTGGCTAATGTAGTACAAATTGACGGGCCAAATCAGCCAATAGTCGGCGGCAGCAAAATCTACCACCTTCTTGGCGAGAAAAAGGGGAGCAACCAATGCCACGAAATATGCCGCCATAAACGTGGTCAGCGATACCGCCATAAACCGTTTCTCAAACGCCAATACAGACTTTTCAATCACCACTACGCGGCCTCATCGCAGTTGTTGAATTCACAAGCTCAAAGCAATGTCCGGCAGAACGGCGTGACGTCACATATCGATACTCGAGCGCTATCAGGACACCAATCATCCCCCAGCAGTAGCGGGATTATGCTCAACTTTAGGTTTGTGTCTAGGCCGCTTCATGGGCCTCGCTGCCGCTAGATCCCCACGAGAAATCAATGAGAAACATCTCAGCAGAAAACCTCGCTGCGCTTGAGGCGCGGCAACTGGTGGCGCGTGACTTCCTCTGGTTTGTTGCGCGCGATCGAGCAACTGGTGCGCCGGTCACCGATGGCATGTGGTCGGACGTCGGCAACGTGTCGGCGGCTGTGGTCCACCCGGACACAGGCCTGCCTGTCACGCGTGACTGGTATGGCTCCGGGACGCTGGTGCAGATCGATGACATTCCGCTCGTCGCCAACCTGTCGGTGCAGAACGTCAACATCCGCCTGTCTCAGGTTAGCGAGCACGTTCAGACGTTGGTCCGCCTGTACGACTGTAAACAGGCTCGCGTCGAGATCTACCGCGGCTTGTTCGATCCGGATAGCCGCCAGATGGTCGCGCCGGCAGAGTGCCGTTTCGTAGGCTTTGTCGACACAGTCACCATCACGACGCCAAGCGAAAACGAGGAGGGCAGCGTGACGATGGTTTGCGCCAGCCATACTCAGGAAATGACGCGCTCCAATCCGTCGACGCGCAGCCATGCTACGCAGGTTCTGCGGCAGGCCGGTGATGCATTCTACACCGATGCGGACACCTCGTCCGAGTGGGAGTTCTTCTGGGGTTCCGAAAAGGGCAAGGTGGCGACGCAGCCGAAGCGCAAGAAATTTCTTGGGATCTTCTGATGGATGTTCGATTTGCTACTGCTGAGGACCGCGACCGAGTGGTCGCATTGTTGCGCGAAAGCCATGAGGCCGCTGGCTTAACATTTCCGTTTCAGGCGGCTTACGCAGACCAGCTGTTTCAGCAGCACATGCGTTCTCCAATGGCTTGCGTGCTGGTCACAGGCGAGCGCGCGCACGGCGTTCTGATGGCCGTTGCTTTTGATCATCCGTTCGGTGCTGGCCGCATTGCCAAGGAAACGGTCTGGTTCGTATCGCCAGAGGCGCGCGGGCGCGGCTCAATCAAGATGCTTGACGCCTACGAGGCGTGGGCCCGGTCAGTCGGCTGCGTGTCCGTCGGCATGGCATCGTTGGCAACCAATGACGTTTCCAGCCTCTACGAACGGCGTGGCTACAGCGCTGTCGAAACACACTTCATGAAGCCGCTCTAGCGGCTACGCGCGCGGATAGCGCAGCGCATCCCAAGGAAAATCGATGGCTATTTTTTCTGGCATCGCATCTGCGATTGGCGGCGCGATTTCGGCTGTGTCTAGCTTTATTGGCGGCCTCGGTGTTGTAGGCTCTTTCCTGCTGAAAACGGCCGTAGGCGTTGGCGTCAGCCTGCTCGCCCAGTCGCTCGCAGGCAAGCCTAAAGATCCGACATTCTCGATCAACGGCACACTGCAAGGCGGCGGCGATATCTCGCGCTCCTTTATCCTCGGTCGTACTGCGACTGCTGGCTCTCTCGTGTTCGTCAATACGTGGGGGCAGGATGGTGACACACCGAACGCCTATCTGACGCAGGTCATTGCGCTGTCGGACATGCCGATACGTGGCCTTGCTGAAGTCTGGGTCAACGGCGAGCGTGTAACGCTCGGCGGCCTCACCGATCGCGGCTACGCGGTCAACGAATATCCCGACAGCCTGTGGGTCAAGTTCTACGACGGCACGCAGACGACGGCCGACAGCTTCCTGTTTACGTCAGTATCGAACGGTAACAGATGGTGGAACCCTGACCGTATCGGTAGGGGGGTTGCTTACGCGATCGTCACGGCTCGCGTTTCCAAGAACATGTTCTCCGGCGTGCCGTCCTTCAAGTTCGTGCTGGAAGGCATGCGCCTGTACGACCCTTCTCGCGACAGCACTGTCGGCGGTGTCGGTGGCCAGCGCTATGCCGATCCTGCAACGTGGGGCGGCGATGGCGACTTTCTGCCTGCTGTTCAGATCTACAATCTGCTGCGCGGTATCAGCTACAACGGTCAGTGGTTTTACGGCCTGCAGAACATGGCGGCGGCCCGCCTCCCTGCTTTGGCGTGGATTGCGCAGATCGAGAAGCATAGGGCCGGCACGCTGGAATCCACAGGATGGGTCAACACCTACCGGAGCGGTGGGGAAGTCCAAGTCGAGGCTCCGCTGACGTCTGCTGTTGAGGCATTGCTCACGGCCTGCCAAGGCAAGATTTCGGAAGTTGGTGGCGTCTATTACCTGCATTCTGGTGCTCCGGATGCTCCGGTTATCGCATTCACCGACGACGATATCTTGTCGACTGAAGAGCAGGAGTTCACGCCGTTTCTCGGTTTGGCCGACACCATCAACGGCGTTTCAGCCAACTATCCTTCTCCGCAAGATGGCTGGGTATCAAAGACTGCGCCGCCGCTCTATCGGACTGACCTTGAAGCAATCGACGGCAATCGCCGTCTGATGGCCGACGTCGATCTGAACTTCGTTCCGTATGCGGAGCAGGTACAGCGGCTGATGAGGTCGGCGCTCGAAGAGGCTCGACGCTTCCGCAGGCACACGATTGTTCTGCCTCCGCGCTTCTGGGCCTACGCGACGCCGGGGACGGTGTTCTCGTGGACTTCCGAGCGTAACGGCTACATCGCGAAACTGATGCGCCTCGACGGCGTGGCGGATCGCGCCAACCTCGATGTCATGGTCGATATCACTGAGGTTGATCCAGCCGACTACGAGTGGAACACAGGCGCCGACTTCAAGCCCCCTGTTGATGGACAGCTGGGCGTGCGTCATTCGTCCGACGCCGCAGCCAATCGTGGACTGGTTTGCAGAACCGGCCACCATCAAGGACGCGGCTGGTGATGATCGCAGACCGGCGATCCGGCTGACCTGGGACAATACTGATGGGCGCCTCGATGACGTGATTGGCATCGAATACGAGGTCAGATTACAGGCGTCGCTTGAAAAGATCTCGGAGGGTCGCACGGACCAACCGCAGGTCGGCTCAATGCTCATCTCGCAGGGGCTGCTGCCGAATGAGAGCTACGTCGTTCGTGGCCGCTACATTCCCGGTGGCGATAGGCCAGTTTTGTGGTCAGGATTTATCCCGGTCATCACACCGAACGTGCTGCTCTCTGACAAGGATGTGTTCGTCGATATCGATCTCACCGGCATAGGTGAGGCTCTTGGCTGGCTCCGCAACAGCACGCGCACCGCACAGGATGCCATTGACGGCCTCATAGCATCGCAGATGGAAATGGCGACGGTTGCCTACAAGGACACCCGAAATCTCGCCAGAGAGCTTTCTGTCGAGCTAGGCGCGGCCCGAGCTGAATACCGCGAGGATATCCAGCTAGCCGTTAATGAAACGATGGCCGTAGCCGGAAAGGTCGAAACACTTACGGCTGCACTGGGCGGAAATAGTGCTTCAGTCAATATCGCCTNATATCCAGCTAGCCGTTAATGAAACGATGGCCGTAGCCGGAAAGGTCGAAACACTTACGGCTGCACTGGGCGGAAATAGTGCTTCAGTCAATATCGCCTGGGCGGCTTTAGCCACACCGGCAGGCTATGCGGCTCGATACGGCGTGACGGCAGCTGTCAACGACGGCCAATATCGTTCTGCAGCACTATTGTTGGATGTTCCCGCAAACCCGTCCAGCCCAACACGGTTGGTTGGCTTTGCTGACCAATTCGTCATTGCCAGCGGCGATATGTCGGTCATAAAGCAGCCATTCGTTGTTCAGGATGGGGTGCTTTACGCTAACGACATCAGGGTCAACAAGCTGTCGGCATTCACTTCGGTGTTGGGGAACGTCAACATTGAGGAGGCCTATATCGGCAACCTTCAGGTTGGAACGTCGAATATTGCTTCTGGTGCTATTTCAGATGCGTTTGAAGTTTCGCAACATTGAGGAGGCCTATATCGGCAACCTTCAGGTTGGAACGTCGAATATTGCTTCTGGTGCTATTTCAGATGCGTTTGAAGTTTCGCAGTCTGGCAGTACGCCGCAGAGCTTGGTTGTGAACCATGGCACCGGGGCTCCGAGGATATACCTTTTTTATTCCAGCGAACTCGTCACCGCAAATAACCAGATCGGCGCGCAAATTCGCTACGATATAAACAATGATACCGACGGGGGCGTTATCGGTTCTATCGGGTCGGTAAACCCTGGCGTTAACAATGGCGATATCGTGTCAGCTTCATCTTTCCGTATTTTCGTTCCCCCTTCGGGAAGGACGCAAACCACGTTCTGGCGTTAACAATGGCGATATCGTGTCAGCTTCATCTTTCCGTATTTTCGTTCCCCCTTCGGGAAGGACGCAAACCACGTTCAGAATAAGCAGGTTCGCGCCGGTCAATCTTTCGACCTCTGCGCGCCTCATCGCGATGGTTCTTCGGCGCTAAACTCAAGGAAACTACATGACAACCGGCAACACAATGCAGATCGACCCTCTGGTCGCTCTGCAAGAAGCGAACGCGCGCGAAGAATTTTTCAAACAGCGCAATTTGTTCCTTGGTCAATGCCTCGCTGTGCAGAAGGCTGAGAACCAGATCCTTCTCGACAAAATTAACGGCCTTGAAGCCGATCTGCGCGTTGCAAAAGGCGAAGTCGAGACCAACGACGGAGCATCCCAATAATGGCGAACACCACCTGGTACGGCGACGGCACGGCAACCGTCGCAGTCGGCTCGCGCACGGTTACCGGTATCGGGACCGGCTGGTTGACAGAGGTTGCCGGACTGACGCCGATCAAGGTTGGCGACAAGTTCGGCATTCACGTGGGGCGACCGATTGTCATTGAGCAGATCATCAGTGACACGGAACTCTTGCTTGCCGACGATTGGCCCGGTCCTGCCCAGACGGATGCGCCTTATAAAGTCGAACTGACGTCACCAACGATTGCAGCGGTCGAGGCGATGCGTCGACTTCTGGCGTCGTTATCGAATGGCAATCTCGACAGCTTGTCCGAGATCACCGTCGGCACGGATGACATTCCGATTGGTGTCGGTCCGGGCGTGTTTGGGACTATCAATAAGGCGGCCCTTGTGCAGGGCGTCGAGTATGATGCTTGGGTGGCGAACCTCGCGGGCAGGGCTGTATACAATGGTGCCGCCAAAGACTTCGCCGTGCTGGTCATCGATATCGGTGATGGCCGGTCAGCAATCTACTTCAAGAACTCGGCAACGTCGGGCGACTGGAGTGCGCCATCGTATGTAACTGGTCCCGTTGGTCCTGCCGGTGTCAACCAGCGCGGTAACTACAGCGCGGGCACGGCCTACGCGATCCGTGATATCGTTCAGTACGGTGGCTCGACGTGGATTGCCAAGGTCGCGACGACCGGCAATGCACCGCCCACGCTTCCTACGACCGAGAACACGCAGTGGCTGTTGTTCGCGCGGTCTGGAACTGCCGGCGTCGTGGATCGTGGTGCCTATAGCGGCGCGACGGCCTATTCTGCCAACGACATCGTTCTCAATAACGGATCGACGTGGCTTGCGCTTCAGTCGACGACGGGCAATGCGCCTCCGACGTTGCCGACCGAAAGTGATGCCTACTGGCGCCTGCTGGCTCGGAAGGGGACGGATGGCTCTGGTACGGGTGATGTTGTTGGGCCTTCCGGCGGTGTTGCAATCAATGACTTGGCGGTCTTTGCTGACACTACCGGCAAACTTCTCAAGAAGTCCCCGAACAACGTTATCGGCAACGCACTTTTGTCACAGCTCACTGCGCCTGCAATTAAAGGGCGGCTAACGGCGGGAACTGGCAATGTGGAGGATTTGACTCCGGCGCAGGCACGTCAGGTTTTGGGTGGGTGGGAATTCATAGGAGAATTCTCCGGCACGTCCGTAAGCGCGATCAACATAATTGGATTGGCTGCCTACAGAAGTTTGAGACTTGAAATGTCGTTTGTCGCAAATGGAAATACTAGTTCTGGAATAAGAGCATCTGCTGATAACGGTTCATCTTTCTTTGCTGACTCGGATGAGTGGCGGTATACTCTACTTCAAGGAACTGGGTTTGGAAGCGTAAGTTATGACGACAACATAGCAAATTTCGCACCTGTAACTGGAGATCACAGCGGCGCAACCGGATTGTCTACGGTTTCAAGCGTGGTTATCCATGAGTTTAACACGACAAGAAACACTGTAGCACTTGGAACCGTCTTTATTAATCAACCTTCATCAAGGGTGATTAGAACAGTATCAGCCGCAAACAAAAGAAATACGGCCTACAACGCTATTCAATTTTTAACACCGGGCGCAACGCTACAGACGGCAAGGATTTTCTTGGAGGGGATAAGAGGATGAATATTGCGATATTCAACGCCGCAACAGGCGAAGCAATTGAACGTCCTCTCACGCCAGAAGAGATCGCCGAGCTAGAAGCCATACCTGCATCGCCACACTCTACCTCCGACTATGAAAACGCCATCCAGAATCTCGTTGATGACACGGCCCGGGAGCGACAGTTCCGCGATGGTGTGACGTTGGCATCCTACACGGCGTCCACCAAACCGAAGTGGGCGGCAGAAGCTCAGGCCTTCGTTGCGTGGCGCGACAACGTTTGGTCCTATGCTTACGGGGAACTTGCGAAAGTGCAGGCAGGCCAAAGACCTCAGCCGACCGTCGAGCAGTTTCTGACTGAAATTGCGCCCATCGCTTGGCCGGTAGCACCTTGAAAATCGATCGTCGCCATAGCTAATATGTCGGTTATCCAACCCTGTCGGCGGCACAAAGATGAACATGGGTCATTTGGCGCTTTTGTATCTCGGTATTGCCGTTCTGGCTGTTGGCTGCGCTACATTTGTTGGCGGTTTGGTCTATCTCATCTGGCTGATTTTCAGCGAGCCCGCCATCATCAGGAATGAGATCGGTGCGCGTGCCTTAATGTACGTCTACGACAACCTTCCGCTTCGACGGTAGCGTACCTGGCGATCAGGAGCGGGATGCTAAAAGAGGCTCGCACGGTGGCTGGGGGGTGTTGAGCGCGAGCCTCAGTGCTGTGAACAAGATACACTGCACAGCGGCATACAATGCGCGACATTTGAAATCGTTCCATGAGGTGGAGGCCAGTCGCTCCTTGTAAGCGCCAGGCCTCCACGCCGTGGCGATTGGGATGCCACGGCGGCGCCGTGTCGTTGGGGCCCCGTGAGCCGTCAACAGAAACCTTTGGGAGAGGCCCGCCGCTCCGCCAAGCAGCGGACCCCAATGTCGCGGCCTGTTTCAGGGGACGCGCGACGGCGGCGTTTTTAAAACCGTCGCCACATGCCTGCAATCTCAGAAGTTACCCGTCATTCAGAGAAGCCTGCATTCTCAGGGGATCGCGATGATCAACTTTACGCGACCGATAAAAATAGAGGCCCGCAGGGCCGGGGGGCGGCTGCGGGCCTCTGTCAGGTCGCTGGGCGGAGCGACCACGCGCAAGGTGGCCTCGGCCGCATGAACCGAAGATGAACGACTCGCCTCTGCTTTGGGGCGAGAAACAACCCGTAAAAATCAGGATTCCCAATGCCAATCACAAAAATCTCCACGCAGGGGAGGGCCTTCGTGCGCCTGCACGAGGGCAATCCACTTACCTGTTACCTCGACCCCGTCGGCATTCCGACGATCGGTACGGGCTTCACGATGGGCAGCGATTCAGTTCGCCGCGAACTGGCCAAGATCGGCATCACGAAGCTGGTGCCTGGTAAGACCAAGATCACCGCAGCGCAGAGCGATGTTATCCTCGACGCTGTTCTTGCTGCCGAGTACGTGCCCGCCGTAGTTGCCGGTTCGCCGAATGACCGCAAACAGCATGAGCTGGACGCTGCTGCATCCGTGACGTTCAATCTCGGCGTTGGCGCTATGAATTGGACGTGGGCTGACCTCTGGCGCAAAGGCCAGATCCAGAAGGCCGCAGCTCATCTCGCAAGCAACTACAACACTGCGAAAGGCAAGAAACTGCTTGGCCTCGTGCGCCGTCGCAAGGAAGAGGCGCTTTTATTCGAGAAGGGCATCTATACCGGCGTTGGCGTGACGAAAGAAGTGACGGCGGAACCGCCGGTGCTACCGGATCCAGTTGTGAAGGAAGCGCAGGAGCTGCTCACGACTGCTGGCCTCAATCCCGGCGCTATCGACGGTTGGATGGGCGAAAAGACCAAGGCTGCCGTAATCGCTTATCAGAAGGCACACCCGCACCTTATCGCTGACGGCATCATCGGTCCTGCCACCATCGCACAGCTTCGTCGCGACGCAGGCGCGGCCAAGGACGTGGTTACAAAAGGCGCAAGCTCTGCGGCCGGTTCTGGACTGCTTGCCTTCACTGCGGGCCTTCCATGGGGCTGGATCGCCGCAGGCGTGCTTGTGGTGGTTGTCGGCTACGTGGCCTACCGCAACCGCGATTTGATCGCACGCCGGTGGAATAGCTGGCACGGCAAGGAGGTGGTGGTTTGATGATCATCGCCAAGCTTAAAGGCTACCTAGCCGCAATCGGCACGGCGCTCGCGATCCTTGCGGGCGTCTTTTTGTATGGCCAGCGGGCAGGGCGGACCGCGGCGAAGGACGAGCAGGCTGCGGCGAATGCCAAGGCCATCAAGAAGGCCGGGGATGTCGAGCATGAAATCAAAAATCTTGGCGACGATGATGTTGATCGTCGTCTTACTCAGTGGATGCGCGACAAGCGGTAATTACTGCGACATCGCGCGACCGGTGAGGCCCTCCTTCGAGGATAGCCTCACGCCGGAAACAAAACGGCAAATCCTCATCGAGAACGAGAAGCTGCAGAAGCTCTGCGGGGTGAAGCCATGACCGGCCCTGAAATTATGGCTGTCGGCGGGTTCTTCGTGCTGCTGTTCGGTTTCCTCTTCGGCCTCTGGAAGTACGTCGACGCGAAGATCAGTGCCGCAAAGATGGAGGCGTCTGGCGCTGCATCGGCGGCTTCGGCAATGGCGTCCCTTGCGAGGGAAGAGCTCGCGGCTCACCGCCTGCATGTGGCGGAAACCTACGTCTCAAAGTCCGGCCTTCGCGAACAGACTGAGCAGATTATGGGCGCTATCGGCGCCGTGAAGGATGCCGTCGACAAGATGACGTTACGCGTGGATCGCATCGTCGAAAATCAATCAAAGCCGCGCGCGACGCGGGCTTCCTAATTTAGCCCGCTTGCCGAGAGGTAGGCGGGTTTTTGTTTAGCGTACGATTTGCTTTGATGATCCTCAACTTATTCATTGGAAGATAAAAATTCCAGAGAGCCGCTACAACGGTTTTTTCAACGTGTTTCATCGTAAATATTTAATTGCTCAAGTATCTCTTTAAGCGGCACGTATCGGCGGGCTCCGAAAATGGGGACGCCATACGAAATGCCTGGGTAAGATTCACGATACGGGCCTTCGGCCCTGCTACTGCTTCTTAGCCTCGTCCTGTTTCATTCGCTCGAGTTCTTCCGGACCAAATGCTGCCTCAAGCACCACATCTGCCTCGAACAAAAAGCTCTCCCAGATAGGCCGGCCTTCAAGCTTCGTGTCTTCCGGCACGTCGTTGAAGCGCGCTAGAGCGCGGGCGGCGCGTTCTCGGGGAGGATGTGGGGGCTTCATAAGAAGATCACTCTCTAATCAATGCAAAGCTTATCGCTCGCGGTTTCTTCAACTCGTCCGTCTCAGCTCCCCTAAGCTCGTTGGTCGCTTCGACAACAGCATTCGTATACCTTCTGCTGCATCAAGCAGTACGTGCACCTTCTCATCTTCGGAGAGCCGGCCAGTCTCCATAGATGCGGTGCGGAGATAGCTCATCAAATCACGATTGATCGGTTCGCCCGGTACTTCCTCATGAAGTCGTTGGACCATATTAATCGTTCTATTCAGCAGCGTTCTCACTTGATGTGGAGTGAGGCGAGATACTTCGGACGCCGCTTGCTCCAACTCTGAAATAAGCCCCCTAGGCATACGTTCATCCCTCCCGCTTGGTCTATATTCTCTCCTCTTCAAATGAGAACACGCGATAAGCGAAGAGTCTATGTGTGAAATCTATATGGTCGAGTGTGAGGACGCGCCGAATTTACTTAAAGCGCATAACAGATTTAAGGGGGATGCTCGCGATCAAATGGCCGTCGCCGCGAATAACTTCAAATGAGCTGCCATCTACGACTTCGTCCTTGAGGATTTTTTCTGAGAGCATTTCTCTCGCGGCTTGCACGGCCTCGTGTCTTGCCTGCTCATCAGTAGAAAGAATTGCTCCCTCCATATCCACGGAAAGCCCTTCAGCGTCTCGGACGTGGAAAAAGTAACGCGGCATAGCGAAATTCCCGGCATGCGTTCAAAGAATGTCGATATCAACGATCAGTCACTTGACATTGTTCCGCAGCTTCATGCCCCGTGCAGATGCAGAACGCTCGGCGTTATTCGAGCTCACCTAAAAAGAAACCCTCCGGCGGGGAGGGTTCTAATCGTGCCAACTAAAGGGCACTAGGAGCAATGGGCGGAGGGGGAAATGGTCCGTCCGGCCTTAAAAACTCGCGACGAGAAAATCGGTTCCGAAAAAATTAGTTATTCCACCACACGCAGCACCGGCGGCGCACCTTCAGCTCTGAACGTCTTTAGATTTACCTGCGTCATTGGGCCACGAGATGTATGCATCGTCAGGGTGCTGATATCGACGTCGAGGCCGGTCTTGTGAACTTCTTTGATGGCATCGTTTAACTGGCGAAGGGCCATTGCCAACCGTTGTTCCGCGTTCTTCTGGCGGGAAATGCGGGTTATCATTATAGTGGCTCCTTATGCGGATAATGCGCCCAGCAATGCCAGGTAGATTTCTCGGCCTTCGATCGAGAATATCCGAAGCCGCCCCATTTCTTGCAGCCAGGATGCTCGCAATAGTGATTCTCGTGAATGCCGTCGCTGTTCTTGGATTGGTCGCTCATATGATGGTGTTTCCAGTGATGTCTATGGGCCCGTTAGACGTTTCAATCAACGGCCAGCGAACTTTCTTTTTCCATTTGTCCAACGCATCCTCAGCGGAGGAACAAAAGACCCATTCGATGAATGCGTCTGAAATGTTAGGGTGGTCGTATAGGATGGCAGCGATCCCCTTGCGCTGGCTGAACAAGATTTCCGTCTTTGCGCCTGTCGGTATGTCGTCATCGTCAGCGAATAGTTCCGTGGCAACGTAACCGGTGAAGGCTGTGAGATCAGAATCACGGTCGACTTCATCGAGGATGCGCGGATCAAGGTCGTCGTGGTCGGCTTTCGTTGCGCCCACGAAGTCGCCTTCATTCAGCGGGAATTTTGCGTATACGCCATGTTTTTCAAGCAGGTATGGACGAATGCGCATGTTTGCCTCCTATCCAAATAGATCCTGTTGCGGCCTTTCTTCCTCAACTGGCAGCAGCACGAGGCCGTCGTCAGGCAATGGTCGCTGAAGCGCTTTCGCTTCTTCCCATGGCGCTGTCAGCCATGTCTCAATTTCATCTTTGTTTGTCAGAATTACCGGCATGGCCTTCGGGTGGATGGGCTTGACGACGCTGTTCGGGTCGGTCGTCAGGAACGCAAAAAGCTGGTGTTCTCCACCGCGCGGGTTCTTCATCGATCCCCGAACACCGTTCCACTCGGTCCATATGCCGGCGAAGAACGCCAGCGGTGCCGCTTCGTTGATCGCAAACCAGCGTTTCGTCTTGCGTGGTGTGGTGTCCTCCCATTCGCAGAACATTGTCCACGGCACCACGCATCTGTTCTCAGGCCGAAGCCAGCGCCGCCAGTGAGGCGACGTCACATTACGGATGTTTGTGACACCCGTATCCGGCTTCCCCTGCGTGACGAACTGCGGCGAGGGCATCCCCCAAGTCAGGCCGGCGAGTTCCCGGCCATTGTCGCCGTTTCGCACTACTGGCGCCGATCGGTCCGGGTAGATCTCTATGTCAGGCTCGAGGTTAAGCCGCTCCTGCATGGTGCCCACGATGTCGCGGATCGATTCCTGATTGGTCTTCACACGGTATAGATTACACATGCTCACCTCGGCATCTTGGCTATGGTGATTTTGACGTCACCCTTGGTGTTGCACCTTTTGCACTTTAGCCGCTTGGCAATATCGTCGACGGTGGTATCGGTTTTAGCCACGCGGTTCAGTTGCCAATGCTGGATATTCGAAACGTGACCGCAGTAGTTGCACCTGGCAACGACAATCTCCCAGTTCCGTATTTCCTTGACCTTAACGGCCGTCGGCGGCGCTTGTTTCAATGTTTCGATGAGGCTGCGTGCGCGGGCGTGGTATCTAAGTCTGCATCGATCTGAAAAACCGTCGACGGGCCGGGGGCATTTGATTATGTCCTTGGCTATCTTGTTTAGCAGAGATGGCATTGAATGGTCGCCATATTCGATCATAAGCTCTCCCGAGCAGATGAACTTCAGGAGCTCGCAATCCTCGCACAACACGCCCACCGGCTCGCCGCCGTATTCGGACAGCACATAAGCTCCTTTACCTGGCATCTCGATCAGCGTCCGGCTTCCATCCTCTCGTAAATCCTGTGCCCATCGCAGCCGTCGCCAGAGCGAGTTGCATCCTCAGATGCAGAATGTCCTCCATGAGCGTCTCAATGGCGGCTCGGCTATCTCCATCGTGCCATGCAATGATGTGGTCCACCGGATCTGCTTCGGGTTCTCGTCTTTCTGGGCGCACGTTCTCATTCTCCTTCTTCAGAGCCGCAAAAACTTCCCTTGTCATGAAAAAGGCGCGCGCCCCCGCGCCGGTAAATCAGTCTGGCATCAAGTCCGAAATCTGCCCATGCGACACCAGGAGACGCGGGTTGCCCATAGACCCGCTTTCCTCGTCTACGGTGACAGCGTAGGCCGCCACGCCGATGTGGCGCGATGCCATTGCGCCTGCCATTTTTTCCGCGGATGCGGCGTTAGAGGCGGGTCGCATTTCGCCAGGCACAATGCCTGCGCGGCCTTTCTTGAACTGCACTACGATGATTTTTTCTTCATCGGCCATCTCGCGTACTCCTCGTTTGTTCTACAAATGTTCTCATTTTAGAGAGGAGTCAAGTACGTTCATCTACTGGGTCGACGTAGTCGGTCGCTCGAACCTAGCGCGGAAGCAATGAAAAAATCGAACCAATCGAACTGTGACGGTTCACAAATTCTTTGTGGCAAAGATGGAGCCAGAAGCGCGCCTAGTTGAGGACGCCAACCTCAGCGGTAATTTTGCTGCTCACGAATATGGGCTGTTCGTTTCAAGCTAGTTCACCCAAATTCCAAGATCGATCGCGTAATTCGTCACCTGCTGAAGTCGAGCATGCCCGATCACCGTGCCAACTGGAGTTAATCGCATCCGCCTTATTGGCGTCTTGTTCCAGGTGCTGAACAGGTCACGAATCCGAGGGCAAACGGGTTCTATTGCCGCTATGAATTGATCTTCGGTCATTAAAATCGATGGTTCAAGTAATACTTTAAGCCGACTTATTTGATTGCCGTCCAGCATGTCGCGGAAATCTAGGTTGATTTTCTCCACCGACATAGCATTAGCTTGCCAGCGCGTTTTGTCGTTGACACACGGAATCAAGAATGTCGGCACTAGATCGGCATAATTTTCTCCGAATAGTTCCTTAACTCTCGCAGTATCGTGACCCAAACACATCGCACCTGCATAGTTTTTTCGCAGAATTTCGATTAGTTCCTCTCCAGGGAGGAAGTTATCAATAACGCTCACGCCGTTCGCTTCCATGTAAAAGAAGCTGTTGTGATTGTCTGTGATATATTCAATCATCGGACACGCAAAACCATTCAGTGCTAGCCCTAGTGATTGAAGGCTATTCACTGCTGTAAATGACGTGGCCTTAAAGAGATGATTTAGCGCCAGAGCTGCGAGCTCGTTTTCCGTTAGGACTGCAATTTTTTCAACCGCTTGCCCAAGGCAGAGAGATAGACGGTCCCTGTTTTCTTGCTTAGACTTGCTCGCGAGCAAATCCACTAATACGTCGACGTTTACTTGGTCTCCAAATCGGCAAAACGCTTTCTGAGCCTCCCCAAGGGAGAATTGGAAGTCGGGTGATTCAAAAGCATTTGCATTTGCGATCTGCGTATCCGAGAATTTTGTAAGAATTTTTTCCTCGAATGTACGAAGTCGCTCTTCAACAATTGAATGCGCAATCATCGCGAACTTCGGGAGCTGATCACTTAGACTCTCAATTATGTCCTTCATATCCGCGGCGGAATATCCGACGTGAGTATCCTGACCGCTTTGTATAACGGTTGAATTACCAGATGCTTCTGCTTTCTGAGTCATTTGATTTTAGTGTCACGTCCCGATTGGATGATCGTAGATTGCCCAGCGGAACGAGCGTTCTGTGAGTTTTTCTTCACGATAAACCTTCCACCCAGGAATGCCAGTGCGATCGAAATGACTATGCCTGCCGCCCAAAGAATAACGTTCTGATCCATCAATTCCTCCTAAACGCGAGAGAATATATGGCGACTCTATTCAGGGTTTCAACACATTATCGCGCGAAATTTCCGACTATTAGGTGGTTTTGTCCTATTCTACGAACTGGAACCTCAGGGTTGGAACAATGGCTTCTTGGCACGTATGGGCTCCGTTCATTTCGAGCCGCCTCCCCATTTGGCATTTCCAGCGTTGCCCTATTTTTTCGACTTGTGACATTCTGCCGCCGCTTCAAAAACGATGTCGCTCATATCTCGGCTCCTTCAGCATTTGCTTTCACTTGCGCGGGCGACATCTTCCGCATCGCACTTGCTGCCAATTCAGCGCGGCCGCCCAAATAGTGCATATCAAGAATAGTCTCGACATCCTTCAGGCTGTGCCCGGTAACGGCGGCGATCTCTGGCACTGTGCACCCGGCTAGCGCCATCCGTGTAATCGCTGTACCGCGCAAATCGTGAAATGTGAGGCCGGTGATACCAGCCTTCGTGCAACACTTTCTCCAAGATGTGTTGAACCCGTCGCTTGTCCAGGCTGCGCCGCGGCTGTTTTTAAGGATGGCGCCACTCCCACTCTGGGGGCGCAGAACGTCAGCAAGTGCCCCCATGGGCACAATAACCCGCGCCTTCGTTTTCGACTGAGCGAACCGCAAATTGACGCCGTCAAAATCGCGCCAGGAGAGCCGCAGAAGGTCGCCTTTGCGCTGGCCTGTCCATAGCGCCAACTGAATGGCTAAACGCATGTAGGAGGGCGCCACAGCCTCGAAAGCCGCTACGTCGGCGTCAGCCCACGTCTGATCGCGTCTCGTCGAGCGGTACAGTCGACCGCCTCGTTCTGCGATGTTGACCGAGATCATTCCTCGGTCTTTTGCAAATGACAGCACACGAACCAAAATCATCCACGCAAAGTCCGCCGTCCTTGGGGTGCCCGCGAAAGAATCCCGCCATTCCTTAAACGCGCCGCGCGTCGGCGGCTGCTGTAGCTCCTCAAGCGATAGGCCGCCGAACTGCATTCGGATTTTATCGAGATAACGATCGTATTCGTGACGCGTGCTGAGCTTGGTTCGGCGAAAATCAGAAGAGCCGCGATAGAGCGTTATAAGCGTCGATAGGTTGGTAGGTGAGGGCGCTCTGCGCTGCTCGTGGGCTAGCTTGAAGGCGCCATCGAGAAGAGGATCGCCGGGTTGGATCGGCTCGCCTTTGTCGTCCTTTAGCAGCGGCCCACCGCGCCACGCATAGCAGTAGTAGACGGTCGTGCCGCTGGCGAGAGTCTTCTTGACCGTGGCCAGGCCCTTTAAATTTGCGTCACGCATTGCTCAACCCTTCCGCAAAGGAGCAACCTGCCGCCGGCAGAATGCCGAAAGCGTTTTGTCGTCTCCTCATGTGGTGGTGGTGGTGGTGTGCTTGGTGGCCGCGAAGGTAGGTTAGGCAGTATCGTGTGCGTAGGTCAAGCGCGATCGCGCAACCGCACGCCCGGGCCGTTGCCGTTCGACGGTATGAAAATAATTCCGAGATCAAGGAGAGCTTGGACCACGGCCGCTACGTTGTTGGTCATGCCCGACACCCCGCCTTCGCTCGCCTCCATGCGCTTTAGTGTCGGGACGGATATTCTAGCAGCCGTGGCGATCTCAGACTGCGTCTTACCAATTAGAGTTCTAGCTGCCGCCAACTGGCGGCCAGACAGGCTGTCGTGATCCATTGGTATCATTTCGATCTTTTTGTGTTGACGTGCTTGGTTGGTTGATCTAAAAGTATCACCAAGACACCAAAATCGCAACGCGGAACCAAGATCATGGTAAACACAGTCATAACAGCGAAGGCTGAAAGCATGTCAGAATTCCCTAACCTTGAAGCTGAGGTGTGTGACGTGTTCAATTCGACACGCATTGCGTTGGACTACATCACCGCGCAGCTAGTGGCCCACATGGACCACGACGACGCAAACACCGCTGCTTACATCCTCCATGATGCTGCGTCGCGCGCCGAGATCCTCAAGAACAAGTTCTATGCGGCGCTAGACGCGCACCACGCGCCTACCAAGAATCGCTCGTGACAGCTTCCAGCCAGCCCTGCGCATTTGGGCTGGCTACCTTGCCGGTGTGCGCCTTCGGGCTGCACCCGGTCCTTTATTCCTGAGGAGACCTAGACGCTCATTTGCGTCCGGGATCAAGCGCCACCACCGCGCAAAGAAGGCTCGTAGGGTTCACCACCCTGCGGGCCTTTTCCACTATGGTGACGGGACGGTAGAGGTGAGTCCTTTAATGTAACTCACGGCGGGCTGCACCCATTCGGCGCCTGGAATTCTTGACAGGGCCGGCACCAAATTGACCGTTACCGAGGTCACAATAAGAAACGCGATGCCGGCGATGGCCTGCTTTCGAATATCCGTACCAACGTCCTTAGCGAAGCGAAACGCGGACCTAACTACAGCTGCGAAAAAATTCTCAATAGTTCTCGCCAGGGAAAGCACGTCTCGCTTATCGGGATTGGGGCCGTCCGCCCAGTGCGAGACCGTTTTTAAGGCATCACTGACTTCTGGTGCCACCGCTTGGTTGTCCCTGATCATCACGACGATTTCGCGGGCACCATCGATCATGTCGTCAATGTTACCTTGATTGACCTTCAACGCGGCAGCATTCTCACAGTAGATGCGCCAGTCCTCAAATTGGGAGAGGGCGTCTGTCACCATTTCAATGTGGCCGATCAATAGCGCTGCCAAGTTGGGCGAGAGCTCATCGATTTCTGAGTTCACCATCCGTCCGCAAAGCTGCGCTTTTTGGCCAATTTGCACAATATTTTTGTGTGCCTCTAACGTTGCTTGGAGTGAGGCGAACGCGGCCCGAAGTCTTGGTGAGACGTTGGTGCCTTCTAGATCAGTAAGTACGTAAGCGCCGTGTTCCACCGCCGATTCTATTGCAGCCTCAGCGAAATCCCGTTCCCGCTCGCTGGATCTCAAAGGTTGATCAATCACAACCAAGGATTCGTTATGGTAGTCGAACTGGAACGCCGCAGTTTTTTGGCCGGGTGTCATTTCGAGGAGATTGTCGGGCGTGATCTGATTGAGGCCAATCTTCATTCCCGTCGTGAGGCGGGAGAGACCAGCACCGTTGTGAACAATATCTCCGAGAACCCTGTGCAAGGGATGCGATGTGAGTAACGTCGATCTAGTTCGAGCTGCGGCATCTGCCAGTTGATCAATTTGCAGGTCAAGCGCCTGCACCTCATCGAAGCTGATGGCATCTGGCTTGGAGGATAACCTGCGGATGTTTGATTTCAGGTGGGAAAAGCGCGACAGCATTTCACGGATGGAATCTGGATTCGACGCCGCGGATCGCATCTCTCCCTCTGCACGGCGCAGCCGCGTTTCCATTTCGCGTAGAATATTTTGGAGTCTGTCCGGTTTCATGCAGCCATCGTGCTCAAAATACTGACACCACTATA
Organism: Rhizobium sp. Root491; assembly: GCF_001427205.1. NCBI lineage: Bacteria > Pseudomonadati > Pseudomonadota > Alphaproteobacteria > Hyphomicrobiales > Rhizobiaceae > Rhizobium > Rhizobium sp. Root491. The sequence goes on along the minus strand of NZ_LMFF01000001.1, from coordinate 229,706 downwards.
CGTCAACGGAACAACAGAAGACACAACCCCGTTGATGGCTTGACGTTATCAACAGAAGATTGCCACGCCAAAAGCGGGGAGGGAATGTGGGGAAATTTTCAGCGGTATCAAAATCTTCAAGCAAATCATGCGCTTGCAAGAAAAAATGGCTCCCCGGGCCGGATTCGAACCGGCGACCTGTCGATTAACAGTCGAATGCTCTACCGCTGAGCTACCAGGGAACGTGCGCTGCTTGGCGCGGTGTGAGCGGGGTAATACAAATGCTTTTCCGATTTGCCAAGCGCTTTTTTCAAAAAAAACGCATTCATCTTGTTTTATCTCGCCGGAGTCCCGATTTTCCGGGCTTATCGACGGTGAAAAAATTATCCACAGGCCAGATGTTAAAGGGCAGTATGGAATGAAATTTGGAATGGACCACAGAACGGGTCGTCTCAATCTCGGAAAATGGAGCGTTGCCATGCCGCGTTCGCGCGTCGGCAGGATCGCCACCGGCTCGGCGCTGGTGGTGGGCGGAACGCTCGGGTTTTTGCCCATCCTCGGTTTCTGGATGGTCCCGCTTGGTCTTATCGTGCTTTCCCACGATTTGCCGGCGGTTCGCCGCAGGCGGCGGCGGCTGGCAGTCTGGTGGGCATCGCGACGCAATGGTCGCAACACCCGCAATAGAGGTGGACAATAAGCCTCAGCCGCCCATCGAGCTGCTGAGGCCCTGTCCGGCCCAGAAGGCGGCATAGGCGAGTGCTGCAAAATAAATCGCCGTCAGGACGAGAAACAGATATCCGCCGAGAACGGTCACGCCGTCCCTCTGGATCATACCCGCCGAAAAAAGCAGGATGGCTACGCCCGGCAGGGTGTTGGAGAAGGGAATGAAGCCGAGCGGCATCATCAGCAACACGCCAGCGGTCATCAGCGCAAGTCCGTTTACTCTATTGGCGACGATGCCCGCCGTCAGCGCCGGAAGGCGCGGGCGGATGAAGCGATCGAGCCTGGAGACGATGGCGACGCCTTTCTGCAGTGCCGGCACCAGCTTTGCCGTTTCCATCTGCCGGTCGAGAATCCTGGCCGGCAGCCATGGCAGACGGTTGAGGGTGATGGCCAGACTGACGAGAATGATCGCTGCGCCAAACACGGTGCTGACGCCTGGAATGGAGACCGGAATGAGGAAAGGCAGGGAAGCTATGGCACAGATGAGCAGCAGGCCCTGTTCGCCGATTGCCTCCATCAGCTCGCGCAATGTGATCGTCTGACCTTGCAGTTTCCCAATCAGCTTTTCGAGCGTGGTGCTGAGCTTTTCAGACGTATCAGTGAATGCGAATTCGTTCGACATCAGGCTTCCCGGAAGTTGCTTTAACTCCGGGTTTGATAACATTCATCCGGCCAAATGCCTACCGCCGATGGAAAATCAGCGTCTTTTCGGACCGGTGCTGCTGCCCGCCTTTGTCAGTGGGAAACCCAGCTGCTGTAGGCGCCTGCGAGAAGAACAATCAGCAGGATGACCAGTATGACCGGATTGATCGACGTAATGAAGCTTACATAGTCCATGATAACTTCCTCCTCTTTCCGCCACACCTTATTCTACCGCGAAAAGGCCGGTTTATCTACCTGAGGATGAAATTTCGCATCGCAGCAACCATTCGCCGTTGCGGTCTGGAATTGTTTGTTTTTCTCGTTTGCCGCAACGCAAAAAATAAATCTTCCAACATTTGCCATTCTCTTGCGTTGTCTCTAATCCTGATTTGGCGGCGGTCGATAGTCAGAACGTCCGCCGCTGACAAACCGCCACTGAGATGCCTTGGCTCCCGCCTTGCCTTCGGTCTAAAACGATCTTCCCCGGGGACATGAAATGCTGAAAAACATCTATGCCTGGACGATGGCGCTTGCCGCGCGCAAAAGCGCCGTGTGGTGGCTGGCGATCGTGGCCTTCGTCGAAAGCTCCGTCTTCGTTGTGCCGGCGGATGTGCTTTTCCTGCCCATGGTGCTGGCAAAGCCAAAAAAGGCGATGTTTTATGCGCTCGTCGCAACGGTCGCTTCCGTTCTCGGTGGCATTGCCGGCTGGTTTCTCGGCCACTATGCTTTCGAGAGTATCGCGCGGCCAATTCTGGAATTTTACGGCAAGCTGGACAGCTTCGAGCAGCTCAAGAATTCGGTAAATTACGAGACTATCATTCTCCTGCTGGTGACATCGGGCTTTGCGCATCTGCCGCCGATCAAGGTCGTCACCATCCTCTCCGGTGCGGCCAATATCAGCCTCGGCCTCTTCATTCTCTCGGCTGTCGTCACGCGCGGCGCGCGCTTTTTCATCCTCGCCGGGTTGCTGCAAAGATACGGTGAACCGGTGCGCCACTTCATCGAAAAACGCCTTGGTGTTATTGCCGCCGCTGTGGCCGCAGCGCTCATCGCCATCTATGCGGTCTACGTTTTCGTGCGCTGACGAAACGCAGTTTTTCTACTCTTACAATACTGTCGCATAACTTTCAGCCTACTGTCAGAATCCAGCTGTATCGGTTGTCTCGTCCAATGAGAGAACCGATTTATTATGCGAAGATTATGGAAGTGCTCCTTGGGGGGCATGGGTATTGCTGTGCTTGCCGCAGGCGGTTATCTCCTTGCTATCCAGCTTCTCGGCAACTTTCACGAGGTGGTGGCGGGGCAGCTTTACCGCTCCAACCAGCCAAGCAGTGAGCAGCTGGTCCGCTATACCAGGGACCATGGCATAAAGACGGTCATCAATCTGCGCGGAGAGAATGAATCCGAGGACTGGTACAAGGATGAGATCAAAACCTCGCGCGAGCTTGGGTTGACCCATATCGATTTTGGCATGTCAGCCCGCCACGAACTCGACATGACCAAGGTGAACCAGTTGGTCGCGATCATGCGTGATGCGCCGAAGCCCATCCTCATCCATTGCAAGTCCGGTGCGGACAGGACAGGCCTTGCGACCGCGCTTTATCTCGGCCGCGTCGCGTATCTCGGTGAAAAGGCGGCTGAGAGCCAGCTTTCCGTCCGCTACGGCCATATCGGCATCCCCTATCTGTCTGAGACCTATGCCATGGACCAGACCTGGGAAAATGTCGAACACATGTCGATCGCCGACGACTTCACAATTGCTTCAAACGAGTTTTGAAAACGGTCGGGCATAGCGTCCGCAAAATTGCTGATCGATCTCCTGAAACGGGATTTCGCGTTCTGTTATGATCGCGCAACGGTCGGGACGGGGCCCAAACGCTTGGTTTCTTAACTGTTGAGTTATCAACGACGCAGCCTGTCTTTCATCAGGCGACCCGATTTCTCTCTCTCAAGGTTCGTCGGAAATCACATTTTTTGTCTATATATTAGTAACTTATGCGATCCAACAATTAAGTTGACTCCTTTAATCATCTTTTATAGAGCGACGTTGTTTCAACTTCTGGATCGCATCATGACCCCTAAATCATTTATGAGCGGCCTTGCCGCATCGCTTTTATCTATTCTCTTTACCGCCCCTTATGTAATGGCTGAACAAAAGACCATCACAGATGTCATCGGACGCGAAGTGAAGGTTGACCTTCCAGCAAAGCGCGTTGTTCTCGGTTTCTACTTCGAGGACTACATGGCGGTCGGCGGCGAGAAAGCCTATGATTCCGTCGTCGGCATTTCTCGCGAAGCCTGGGAAGGCTGGGTACCCGCCAACTGGAAGATGCACCTCGCGCATCGCGCCTCGCTTGCCGACATTGCCGATGTCGGTGAAGTGGAAGCGCAGACTTTCTCGGTCGAAAAAGTGTTGAGCCTCAATCCCGATCTGGTGATTCTGGCAGACTGGCAATACAAAGCGCTTGGTCTCGATGCCGATCGTCTGGAAGAAGAGGGCATTCCCGTCGTTGTCGTCGACTACAACGCCCAGACGGTCGAGCGACACGTCGCCTCGACCCGGCTTTTTGGCGACCTGACCGGCCAGGAGAAGCGTGGCAAGGAAATTGCCGACTTCTATGCCGGTTCGCTGAAAGAGGTCGCTGACCGGGTCGCCAAGTCCGGCAAGCCGAAGCCGAAAGTCTATGTCGAGTTCGGCAACAAGGGCCCGGCCGAATATTCTTTCACCTACGGCAAGAACATGTGGGGCGCCATGTCCACGGCGGCTGGCGGCGACAACATTGCCGCTCCCTTCGTCGAATGGTGGGGACCGATCAATCCAGAACAGGTTCTGGCGTCCAAGCCTGACGCCATCTTCATTTCCGGTCGCGAAAACAACAAGAACCCGGCAGCGCTGCCCATGGGACAGGCGGTGAAGGCGGCAGACGCAGGCGAGAAACTCAAGGCATTTGAGGCCCGTCAGGGCTGGAGCGAATTGCCCGCCATCAAGAACGGCCAGCTGTTCGGTGTTTACCAGGGTGCGTCGCGCACGCTCTCCGATTTCGCCATGGTTCAGTACATCGCAAAGCAGCTATATCCCGAGCAGTTCAAGGATGTCGATCCGATCGCCAACTATCTCGGCTATTACAAGAAGTACCTTCCGGTAACGCCTCAAGGCACTTTCGCCATCGCCGTCAAGGATTGATATCGCGCTTGCCTGTGGCGGCGCAGAAACGTGCTTTCTTCGCCGCCACAGTGGCGAAATCTCGCGCACGCCGCCGTTGCGGCGTCCGCTTTTCCAGACAGTCCTTTCAGGCAGGTTTTCATGACAATTGCTGCCCGCAACGCCGAGGCCATCGGTGCGCACCGGCTGCGCGAGCGCCGTCGCTGGCGTGTCCTCTCTATCTTCTTCGTATTGATGGCGGTGAGCCTCGTTCTCGATATCGCCACTGGTCCTTCGCTGCTGTCGCCCGCCGAAGTGGTAAAGTCGCTGACCGGCCTTGGCGAACGGGCCGCCATGACCGATTCCATCGTGCGCGGCCTTCGCCTGCCCATGGCGTTGATGGCGCTTGCCGTCGGTGCGGCACTCGGAGCAGGCGGCGCGCAAATGCAGACCCTGCTCAATAATCCCATGGCGAGCCCCTATACGCTCGGTATGGCCGCAGCGGCCGGTTTCGGTGCGGCGCTGGTACTGGCGCTTGGCGGTCTCGGGCTGGATGCCATGATTGCCGTTCCGCTGGGCGCGTTCGTCTTTTCCATGCTCGCAGCACTTTTTCTCTTCACGCTGGCCTCCATGCGGCGGATGACGACCGAAACCATCATTCTCGGTGGCATCGCGCTTCTTTTCCTGTTTCAGTCGCTGCTGTCGCTCATCCAGTTCCTTTCCTCACCGGAGCTGTCCCAGCAGATCCTTTTCTGGCTGTTCGGCAGCCTGACTAAGGCGACCTGGCCGACGCTTGGCCTGACCGCTGCCGTGACCGCCCTCTGCTGCGCCCTGCTGATGGCGGATTGCTGGAAGCTGACCGCGCTCAGAATGGGGGAGATGCGGGCGGCAAGCCTCGGCATCAATGTCCGCTGGCTGCGCATGAAGGTTCTCGTCATCGTCGCCATCATGACCGCGACGGCCACCAGCTTCGTCGGCGTCATCGGTTTTATCGGGCTGGTCGCGCCGCATATCGCCCGCATGACCGTGGGCGAGGATCAGCGCTTCTTCCTGCCCATGTCGGTGCTGAGCGGCGCGCTGATGCTGTCGGCTGCCTCGATCCTCTCCAAATCGATCGTTCCCGGTGCGCTGTTCCCGGTTGGCATCGTCACGGCCATTGTCGGCGTGCCGTTTCTGATGTGGCTGATTTTCGCTCCGAAGAGGCGCGGCCGATGATGGTTCTCGATTCGATTTCCGCCGAGCGCGGCGGACAGACTGTTGTGAAAGGGCTGTCGGCGCGTCTGGAGGCGGGGCATATTCATGCCGTCATCGGCCCAAACGGAACGGGCAAGACGACCCTTCTGAGAGCGATCTTCGGCGATCTGCCACTTGCTGCCGGTTCGATCAGCCTCGGCGACCGCCGCCTTCGGGCCGGGGAGAGGGCGGGGCGGTATATAAGGCAGTGGCGCGATGGCTTTGCCTACATGCCGCAGGACACCACGGCCGATATTGCGCTCAGCGTGCTGGAGGTGGTGGCACTCGGCCGTTTCGGGCGTCTGTCGCTGCATATTGATGACGAGACGCTCGACCTAGCCATGACACGCCTGCATCAGGCGGGAATAGCGCATCTGGCGGGCAGGGAGATCGCCTCCCTCAGCGGCGGGCAGCGGCAGATGGCGCTTTTCGCGCAGGTTCTGATGCGCGAGCCGCAGGCGATGCTGCTGGACGAGCCGGTCAGCGCGCTGGACCTCAAACATCAGGTGGCGCTTCTCGATCTGGTGCGGCAGGAAACCCGCGCCAATGGCTGGGTAACGCTGGTCGTGCTGCATGATCTCAACCTCGCCTGCCAATATGCCGACAACCTGCTGGTGATTTCCGATGGCGCATTGAAGGCGACCGGCGCGCCGGGAGATATCGTCACGCCGAAGCTCATTTCCGAGACCTACGGGGTGGCGGTGGAAGTTTTGCGGGACAGGCGCGGCAATCCCGTCATCCAGCCGGCTGGCGACCCGCTGCCCGAACATTTCAAAACCCTTGAAGGAATAATTGCATGAAACGATTTTTGATGACGTTTGCCGCGGCTTTGGCCGTAACCTTCTCTGTCGCGCCGTCCTTTGCTGCCGAACACAAGGTGCTGATGCTCAATTACGGCACGGACGGCAGCATGGTGTTTGAGCCTTCCTATGTAAAGGCAGAGCCCGGCGACACCATCACCTTCGTGCCGCAAAATTCCAGCCATTACGTGCAGTCCTATGCCGTTCCGGAAGGCGTAACGCCCTGGAAAGGCAAGCTCGATGAGGCCTTCACCGTTACCGTCGAGAAGGAAGGCGTCTATCTCTATTATTGCCCGCCGCATCTGATGATGGCGATGATCGGTGTGATCCAGGTCGGCAAGCCCGTCAATCTGGAATCGGTCAGGCAAAAGGCGGAGAAGCTGCGCCCCAAACTGGTCATGAAGGGCGAAAGGCTGGACGCGGCTCTGGCACAGCTAACGCCGACGCAATGACGCCATCTCCGTGCTGGACCGGATGGGACGCTCGATCCCTCTTATCTCGCTCGCCGGGTGTGTGAAGCAGCCCGCACGAAAAAATTGGCTGCAATCACCATAACAAGGATAAACCAATGGCAAATAAACTAGTCGAAACGACATTGAACGACCTGCTCAACGGCGAATTGCGCGCCCACCACGCCTATCTTCAGGCAGCCGCCTGGGCGGCTGAGCGCAATCTCGATGGTTGCTACAAGTTTCTGCTTGGCCATGCTGCCGAAGAGCTGGAGCATATGCACCGCATCTTCAGCTTTCTGAACGATCTCGGAGCTCCAGTTATTTTCACCGAGCTGCCTGCCCCACAGGTCACCGCAAACGATATCAAAGGGTTGTTTGCAATTGTCGCGCAACACGAATCGCGTGTCACCGCCGCCATCAACGCAGCGGTTGATCTCGCGCGGTCTGAAAAAGACCATGCGACCACATCCTTCCTGCAATGGTTCGTGAACGAACAGCATGAGGAGGACAGCCTGTGCCGCACGATAATGGGCAAGATCGAGCTGATCGGTGACGGTCCCAATGCGCTTTATCTGATTGACCGCGAAATCGGCGAACTGGCTGAAAAGGCCTGAAAGCTGCGCAGCATTCACCGATATTCCACAAGCTGCATTAAACGCAGCTTGTGGCTGGTTCAGTCACTTCCCAAATCCGGCGTCCATCCACGCGTATAGCCTTTTCCCATGATGGCAACCGCAAGGGAAAGCTGTTCCTGCAAATGTTCGATTTCGCCCAGCAGCGTTTCAACAGCCGCCTTCGCATCGCCATCATGACACTGGATGACATATCCAGCTATGTCGTCAGGCCGTACAGGGGTGATTTTTTCCGCATCGGGCATATCGGTTGACCTCTCGTTTGTTCACTAAATGTTCTAATTTTAGCAGAGAGTCAACAAGGCAAATGTGTGCCGTCTCTGGACGGTCACAGGCTTTGCAATAAGAGTATATTTCTGGAATTATCGTTGAATGCACTCGCGCCCGCCACTGCCTCGCACCGCAGTGTCAAGCGTCAATGAACGGATGGATCTTCGCCGTCCAGGAAGCTGCGAATTCCATCTTTCTCACAGGTGGCCAGGAATTCTTCCCAGGCGTCCTTGTCTGTCGTGAAAGGTTCTTCCCAGGTGGTGACATCATCATGCTCGCTGATAACCTCGAGCGTCCAATCCTGCTGGGTGCCAGCCGGCCGGTAGATATCAACCAGAACCGTGATACCGTCGTCTTCAAATTCGCCTGAGAATTCCGAGTGTTCAATTTTTGTTTTTTTGACCATCACAGCACACCTCGTTCTCAGGCTTGGATAAACGCACACCCAGACCGCATCTTGTCAATTCGCGCATGGCAACGGCGAGAATGTGGCTGAAAAAATTATAGCCAGCTCTGGGGGAACTGGCTATCTATCTGTTTTTAATGGTCGGAGCGGCGGGATTCGAACCCACGACCCCTTGACCCCCAGTCAAGTGCGCTACCGGGCTGCGCTACGCTCCGAACCTGAAAGCCGTTTATATATAAGCCTGTTAGGGCGCAAGCAGAAAATAGCCTTTTCTTGAAAAAAGGAACAAAGGCTGTGGACGGTGGGCAGGGGACTTTCTTCCCGAAGATGTTGCCCGTCAAACGCGTGACACATCATCCTTCCATCATGGCGGGAACCTGCCGTGTTCTTTGGCGTTCCAATCTAAGCGAAACTGAAATTCAGGGAGATGAAACATGTCCGAACTCGTCGTTGTCGGTTTTGACGGAACGGAAGAGGCCGACCGGGTCCTTCTGAAACTTGCTGGAATGAAAAAGGAATATCTGGTCGATCTGGAAGATGCCGTCGTCGTCGTTCGCGATGAAAACGGCAAGGTGCACCTGAAGCAGAGCGTCAATCTGACGGCGATCGGTGCAAGCTCCGGTTTTCTCTCCGGTGGTCTCTGGGGCGGCCTCGTTGGCCTGCTGTTCCTCAATCCGCTCGCGGGATTTGCGATCGGCGGCGCGATCGGTGCGGGAACGGGTGCGCTTGCGGGGTCGCTGACGGATTACGGCATCGACGACGATTTCATCAAATCTCTGGGTGAAACCATCCCGAATGGATCTTCGGCGTTGTTCGTGCTGATCCGCAAGGTGCAGCCGGAAAAGGTGATGGCGGAACTGGAGGGTCTTCGTGGGCGGGTCATCAAAACCTCGCTTTCGCCAGAGCAGGAAGCACAACTGCAAAAGGCGCTTTCCGGCGGAACGGAACAAGCCGCAGCACCTGCCGTCTGAACGAGGCAGGGAGAAGATGCTGCGGCATGATTCATGTCGCAGCAGATCTACAAAATTGCGTTGGCGCTCTTTGCGACCCTCGCCGGAAACTTTGGCTTAAACCGTCAGCGTTCCGGTTTTCGCCTGCGGCCAGGTCAGATAATAATACCGACTGCCGACATTGCCAAAAAATGCGTTGTCGCCGGAAATACTGTCGACATAGGCGCCACCGGTGGTCTTTGCATAAGCGGAACCGTCGCGCTTGAGGTGGTCCTTCAGAAAATCGCTCCAGCCGGTCGTGGTGATCTCGGTTGCCGGTTTTGAGGTGGTTGTCTTGTCGGCCTCCACGTCCCAGGCTTTTATCTTTGCGCCTTCGGTCGGATCGGAGACTGTCAGCGTTCCAGCGGCCAGCGCTTCCAGCATTGCCTTGGCTTGCGTAGCTTTGCTGGGGTCCTTGGAGAGTTCTTCCAGCGTCGCCTTCAGGCTTGTCATGAAACTGGCCTGTGTAACGTCGCCGGATGGCGCCTGTGTGCTGGTGTCGTCGGTCTCCGCGTCAGTGCCGGAGACTTGCGCATATTGCGCCAGAAGCTGTGTCAGCCGCGTATTGGTGGAGGAGGGCGAGGTGTCTATCCCGTAGGAGTCGAGGATCGCAGTTCGTGGCGAGGAGGTCGAAGCGGAACTGTCTTCCTGCTCCTTGATGGCCTTGAGTGCGAGTTTGGTGGAGTTGATGCGTGTGGACAGGTCGACGGAGGAGACCATTGCGCTCACTGTTTCCATGATCAGGCCGATACACGTCATGCATACCGAACCGGCTCGGCGAAGATTCTCGATCCCGCCTTTCGTCTCCTCTCATAAGAAGACCGGGTGTATCCCCAGCCGTCTCAAGCTTGGGATGCACCCGGTCTAATAGCCGAACTTTGCGCGACGCTTGCGGACATATAGTGCGTCTCTAATGAAACGAAGCGTTGGACGCACTCAATGCCTTGGTTTCAGTCATGAAACCGCTACGCATTTTTTACTGGAAGTGCTCAGTTTTCCTGCACGGAAACACCGTTCGGGCCGATATTCATCTCGATCCCCTTCGGTTTGCTTTCTTCGTGCCAGACATAGGCTCCAAGCCCGACAAGAACCACCAGAAGTGCGCCAATGATAAAATAGAGATTGTTCGTCTGCGTCATAGGATGTCTCCCCGTTTGACAATCATGATCGCGGGCTAAACGCATGAAATAATGTAAGGTTCCGTAAGGGTAAGGACTTTATGTGGCACTTCTGCTTTGGCGCAGGCTTTCGCGCTTTTCCAGAGCCATGCATCCCCACAATATGCCGAGCAGCAGGAAGAAATGCCGCCAGTGGTCGGTGTCAATGACGTTGCCGATCATCACATGCCCGACAAAGGTTACCCAGGAAATGATGAGAAACGGCTGCCAGGGCCGCTGGCGCAGCAGCAGTTTGAAGCAGGCGGCAATGGTCCAGCAGATCAGCGTGAGATAGATGACGAAGCCGAACCAGCCATGCGTGGTCAGGCTCTTCAGCCAGATATTATGTTCCGCGGCGGGAAAGATGTCGTCGAACACCATGGGGCCGATGCCGAGCGGATGTTCCATCGCCATCAGGAAACCGAGATAGTGGCGGGCAAAACGTCCGAGATGGCCGCCATCATAGGATTGCACCGCCGAGGCGCGGCTGGAGAACAGGTCTGCTACCTGCTTGAATTGCAGGGCGATGATGACGGCTGCCACCATCAATGCCACGGCGACGAGAAACAGAACGAGGATTTTCAGCCGGAATGCCGCCGTACGCTCTTTCAGCAGCATGACGAAAACCAGAAGCACTGTGGAAAACAGGAAAAGGCCCCATGCGGCGCGTGAAAACGACAGGAACACGGCAAGAGACAGAATGAGCAGGCCAAGGATCCGCCATGGCGCATGCATCGCCTTGCCGGAGAGCAGGCCGTAAATCAGATACAGCGACGGCGTCACCAGGAAGGGGCCGAAGACGTTCGGGTCCTGAAAGGCGCCCTTGGCGCGATCGTAAAGGGTAAAGACCTCGAAACCGGGAATGGCGTGAAAATATCCGATGATGCCGAGCAGGGAGGTAATCAACGCTGCGGCGAGCCAGGCCCGGAAAATCAGCAGCAGCCGCTGGTGCTTGTCCTCGATGATGGCAGCATAAAAAACCGAGGTCAGCGCCAGAAAGGTCGATACGGCGAGATAAAGCGGCCCCTCGTCGAGATTGGCCATGGTGGTGAGCGAAAGATAACCGCCGACATTGAAGGCAAGCAGCAGGCACAGAAGCAGGACGACGGTGCGCGAAAGGCGCAAGCCCAGTAGGAACCAGATGGCCACTTGCCCCACCATCATCAGCTCATAGGGCGCCGGTTCGGAAATCACGAAGCCGGAAAGAAAGACGCCGAAGGCAATGAAGAACGCGCCGACCAACCGCATGGCGGCAAGCGGTGCGTCAAAATCCGGTGCGTGCTGGTAACCGGTGTGGGTCAATAGGCATTTTCCGATTTGAGCAGCCGGATCGGTGTCAGGAACAGGATCTTGAGATCGAGAAGCAGCGACCAGTTCTCGATATAATAGAGATCGTATTCGGTGCGGAACTTGATCTTGTCGCCGTGGTCGATCTCACCACGCCAGCCATTGATCTGCGCCCAGCCGGTAACACCGGGCTTGACCTTGTGCCGGGCGAAATAATGCTCCACCACCTCGGTATATTTCAGGTCGCCCGTCTGGGCGTGCACGGCGTGCGGACGCGGCCCGACCAGTGAAAGATCGCCGTAAAGAACGTTGAAAAGCTGTGGCAGCTCGTCCATCGAGGATTTTCGCAGGAACCGCCCGACCGGCGTGACACGCGGATCGTTTTTCGTGACGGCCTTTTTCGCCGTGGGGTCGCTGAGTTCCGTATACATGGAACGGAACTTCCAGACATTGATCGTTTCATTGTTGAAGCCATGACGCTTCTGCTTGAAGAACACCGGGCCTTTGGATGTCGTTTTGACGGCAATAGCCGCGCCCAGCATCACCGGCCACAACAGAACGATGCCGATAATGCTGAAGACGATGTCGAACACCCTTTTCCCGACCGAATCCCAGTCGCGTATCGGCTTGTCGAACACGTCGAGCATCGGCACCGCGCCGACATGGGAATAGGCGCGGGGGCGGAAACGCAATTTGTTGGCATGGGCCGCGATACGGATATCGACGGGTAGCACCCACAGCTTGCGCAGGAGCTGGAGGATACGCGCCTCGGCACTGAGCGGCAGGGCGATGATCAGCATGTCGAGCTTCGTCAGGCGGGCGAATTCCACCAGTTCCGCGAAGGTACCGAGCTTGGGGTAGCCGGCAACCACATCGGGCGAACGCTCGCTTTTCCGGTCGTCGAAAATGCCGCAGATGCGGATATCATTGTCCGTTTGCTGTTCGAGCGAGCGGATGAGGTCCTTGGCGGCATCGCCGCCACCGACTATCACGGCGCGACGCTCCATCACGCCGTTGCGGCCCCAGTGGCGAATGGCGAAGCCGAGGATCAGCCGTCCGGTGAAAATGGCGATTGCGCCGGTGGCGTACCAGATGGCAAAAGTCTGCCAGGAATGCAGCGCTTCTGGCAAAAACAGGAGAAGGATGCCGGCGACGGTGACGAAGGACAGACAGACGGCGCCCTGAATGCGGGCAAACATTTTCAGCGGCGCGCGCAGCGTCGGCAACTGGTAACAGTCGCCGGCCTGCAAAAGAAACACGCAAACCGCCGCGCCCAGCACCCCAATGCCGAAAACCGCAAGAAAGGTTTCAAGCCCCTGCCGCGCAGCGATGCCGTTGACGATGGCCGCGATGATCGCCAGCATCGAAAATTCGAGAAGACGCAATTGGCCTATGACCATGTTTGGCGAATGGTTGCCGGCGCGAAGCTGGTTGGCGATCTGCCGTGCAAGCGGATTGAGAACAACGCTTTCCGATGCGGAAGGCTCACCCGCATCGCGCTCGGAGATTTGCTGGCGCAACGTCGCCAGATCGAATTCAAGTCTTCCCTTGTCAGCCTTGGTCATTGCTTTGGTCCGCACCCTCCAGCCCATCGGCCCGAAAACCGGAATCGATTTTCGAAGGGAACGATGCGCAACTTCAAAGTGGTAGAGCACAGTTTTCGCATCCGTGCGGATACGTGCGCTCTACGAGCAGGAAACTAGCCGAAACATGCTAAGAAACGTTTATGATGAGTTTCTACAGGACGACGGAATATACAATTAAAAATCGTGTTTTTGAAATGTTTCTAGAGGGAAAGCAGGTGACGATAGAGCTTCATCATGTCGTCGGCCATGACAGGCGTTGAAAATTTCGCCTTGAAGCTGTCGGGGCGGGGCATCACCCGTTTCCCCCAGTCCGGGCTCTCGGCATCCTTGACCATTATCTTTGCCAGCGCATCGGCGTCTCCAGCCGGAACGAGCGCCTCGCTGTCTTCTCCCAGAACCTCAGCTATGCCTCCAACATGCGAGGCGATGACGGTTTTCCCCGCAGCAAGCGCTTCCAGCACGATGTAAGGCATCGCCTCGGCGCGTGAGGGAACGACAACAGTCGTCGCCAGCGCAAATGCCTGTCTGGCGGGCATGGCGGCGTGCATGGAAATGCGCTGCGAAAGTCCGGCCCTGGCGATCATATCAGCATATTTGTCCCTGTCCGGCCCATCGCCGACAATGACGCCGGACATGGGCTGGCCGATGCTGCGTTCCATCTTGGCGAATGCCTTGATGAAGATGTCGGGCCCCTTCAGGTCACGCAACATGCCGATATAGAGAAAGCGCGCTGCCCCTTCGCGGGTGGGCACGGTTTCAAACTCGCTTTCCTGCACGCCGTTATAGATCATCGCCGTGCGGGTGCGTGGTTTGCCGACCTTGGTTTCGTAGGTTTCCTGTTCGAAATTGCAAACGAAACACAGGGCGTCGGTGAAATGCTCCTGAAACCGCTCGATGCGCAGGAACAGCTGCCCTTTAAGGCTTTTGCGATCGTAATGCAGGCTGCCGCCGTGCGGCGAATAGAGGCGGGCTACGCGATACTTGTTCACCCGCAACAATGAGCCGATCAGCCGGGCCAGAGCGCCACCCTTGGCGCTGTGCCCATGCAAAATATCCGGCCGCAAACTTTTGATATGGTTGTAGGACTTAAAGAGTGCCCAGAGGTCGCCGGGGCTTATCGACCGCTTGATCGGCAGGCGGGTCAACCCTAGCTCCAGCATCGGGGCGATCTGCGCGAAAAGCCGTTCCTCATGCGCGCCGCCGGTCGAACTATCACAGACGATGCCGACCTTGTGGCCCTGCTTGACGTGTTCTTCGATCAGGTCGCGGACATGGCGGAACACGCCACCGACGGGAGAGCGGAAACAGTGAATGATGCGCAGGGGAGGACCGTCATCCGCCATGTCAGCCGCTCCGTTTTTCAGAAGAAGCGTTCACGCACATAGACCGTATCGCCCGCAAGAATTGGTGCGGTGATCCCGATCCGGCCGGTCATCACCTCGGTATTGATCTTGCGGGTGATATCGACATCGGCCTGATTGGCGCGTGGCGTGAAGCCGCCGGCGATGGCGATGGCGTTCTGCGCCGTCATACCCGGCACGTAGGAATATTGGCCGGGACGGCCGACTTCGCCCATGATGAACACGGGGCGATAACGATCGATCTCGATCGTGACGTCGGGATCGCGCAGATAACCCTGGCGCAACTTGGCGGCAATGGCGGCTTCGAGCTGCGGTAGCGTCTTGCCTCGGGCGGGAACCTGACCGACAAGCGGGAAGGCGACATAACCAGCCTGATCGACCGTATAGGTATTTGTCAGCCCGGTCTGTTCGAATACGTTGATGCGCAGCCTGTCACCGCTATCGACATGATAGGGCTGCAGGGCGCCCTCGTGAAACGCCTTGGGCGCTGGTTGATATGCCGCGCAACCGGAAAGGGCCGTTAGAACGGCAAGCGTCAGTGCGGTGACATGTCGTGATCCGGCGAGCGGCATCTCATCTGGCTCCGAGTCGAACTATGAGCATTCTTATCGTTCTGTTAGGGTTAATGGGCGGTAAACAGCCAGTCACAAGGATGGTAATATCGGCTTTATTTCGTGGGCTTCGTCACAATTAACTGTTGTGTTACCGGAAAGACTTAAACTTCGCGAAAATTGGCCTCTATATTTGAGCGCCCGAGGTGTATCTCGGTTACGGAGCCCGTATGAACGGCGATCGCATTGATGACAGGGATGTGGATATCGATCTCGCGCGGCTCGTCGCTGCCATATGGCAGCGCAAGGGCAGGATAGCGGCGATCACGCTGCTTGCCGGGGGCGCCGCCTTCGTTGTCGCAAGCATGATGTCGCCCGCTTACAAGGGCGAGGCGCGCGTCCTCATCGAATCGCGCGCGGCCTCCTTCGGTGCGTCGCAGCAGTCGAATGCGCCCGCCGAACCCGTGCTCGATGAATTGACCATCTCCAGCCAGGTGCAGATCCTGCAATCTGTTGACCTCATCAAGCAGGTCGCGAAAGATATGAAGCTTTATGAGCGGCAGGAGCTTGACCCGGCGGCGCGTCCTTCTCTCGTCTCGAAGCTGCTGGTTGCTGTCGGCGTCAAGAAAGATCCGCAGCAGGTGCCGCCAGAGGAACGGATACTGAAAGCGTTCCAGGAGAGGTTGCAGGTCTACCAGGTCGAAAGCTCGCGCGTCATAACGGTCGAGTTCTCGTCCGAGGACCCCATGCTTGCGGCAGCAGTCCCCAACGCGATGATGAAGGCCTATATCGCGCTGCAGAGCGGCGCGAAACTGGACACAAGCACGGAGGCGGCACGCTGGCTGGAGCCGGAAATCGCCAGTCTGCGTGAGAAGGTTCGCGATGCGGACAGGAAGGTCGCGGATTACCGCGCCTCGTCCGATATTCTGTCGGCAGGGCAGGGCGAAACGCTCGCCACCCGGCAACTCAGTGATATCTCGACCGAACTTGGCCGTATCCGCGGCGAGCGGGCGAATGCGGAGGCGCGGGCAGAAGGCGTGCGCAACGCGCTTTCGAGCGGCCGCCCACTCGATACTTTCCCCGACGTCGTCGCCTCGCCGATGATCCAGAGACTGAAGGAAAGCGAGGCTGCCATGCGCAGCCAGATTTCCGATCTGTCTTCCTCGCTGCTGGAAGGCCATCCGCGTATCAAGGCGCTGCGCAGCCAAATTGACGGCATACAGCGGCAGATTCAGGAAGAGACCCGCAAGGTGCTCGCAAGTCTCGAAAACGAGGCCAATGTGTCCCGCCTGCGGGAGCGGCAACTGGTTCAGCAATTGAATGTGCTGAAAACGGAAAGCGTACGCGCCGGTGAGCAGCAGGTTGGCCTCAACGACCTGGAGCGCGAGGCTTCGGCCCAGCGCCAGCTTCTTGAAACCTATCTCGCCCGTTACCGCGAGGCGACGTCGCGCGCCGGTTCAGCCGAATCCACGCCCGCCGATGCCCGCGTGATTTCAACTGCAGTGGAGCCGCGCGAACCCTACTTCCCGAAGACCGGCGCCATCACCATCGTCGTCACGCTGGCGGCCTTCCTTCTCTCCTGCATCGTCGTCATGCTCGTGGAACTGTTCACCGGGCGGGCGTTGAAGCCGGTTGGCAAGACCCATGTCCCGCCGCTGTCCGATCCGCCACCGCCCGCCAAAGCGCGTGCTGACACGAATGAGACACCGGATACGCCGGAACAACCGCTCCCCGCACGTCAAGAGGATGCGACGCCTGCGGTTCGTTCCATGCCTGCCGCTGCCCGCCAGTCCATTGTCGAACAGGAAGCGCAGATACCGGTCGCAGCCGTTGCTGCCAAACCGGTCCTGCCGGCTGCAGACGCCATGGCTGTGAAAGCGGACGCTGCGGAAGAAGAGATCGACAACGCCGACAATTTCTCAATCGACGCCGTCGCGTCTTTCCTCGCCACCCGTCTTGCCAAAACCGTCGCAGCTGTCGTGTCTCCAGCTGGTGATAGTGGTTCGACCACAACCGTCATGCTGGCGCGCGCCCTGTCCGAAATGGGCCGTTCGGTCGTTCTCGTCGATATGACGGCATCGGCCTGTCCGACGCGCCTGATGGCGCCTGAGACCGGACTGCCGGGCGTCATGGACCTTTTGGCGGGTGCCGCCGCCTTTGGCGAAACCATTCACGGCGACCGGCTTTCCGATGCCCATATCGTGCCGCGCGGCAATGCGCAGCCGCGTGAGGCCATGCGCGCCATCGACCGGTTGACCATGATCCTCAGCGCGCTTTCCGACGCCTATGACACAGTTCTGGTGGAATGCGGCGCGGTGCAGATATCGAGCCTTGAGAAAATGCTGCGCAATCTGCCGGCGGAAATAGTCGTGTCCGTTCCCGGTAATGATAGCGAATTGCTGGCAAAGACCCTCGGAGAACTGGTTGCCCACGGCTACGAGCAGGCATTGCCGATGACCGGCATGCGCAAACCGGACCGTCTGAGCGCCGCCTGAGATGCCGCGGCCGATAACTGGTCAGTCGGCAGCGGGCGTCGCGTCCATGCTCGGCCGACCGGCGCGGAAACGCTGAATGAACGCATAGAGTGCCGGATTGGATTTGATCAGGCTCTTTGTCCGGGCAATGGCAACATAGGCAGAGGCTGCCGCGCGGCCCTTCAACGTCACCGGCAGGAAAATATCATGCTGCACGGTGAAAAGCGGACACCAGCTGCGCTTGTAGGGCTGGTCACCGACGCCGAAATCGAAGATCGCCGCATTTTCACTGCAAGCCCGTTCGATCATCAGCCAGAACAGCAGCTCACCGGGGCTGATTTCCGCGAAGGTCTCATCGATAGAACCGAACTGGCAGATGATGTGATCCTGCTTGCGCGAAAGGCCGGATATGGCAGCGATGAAACCTTCATTTTGACCATGCAGACGAATGGCGTGTAGTTCCAGAAGACTGTCTGTGCCGATCTCCGGAAAATTTGCGAGGTCATAGAAAAAGTCTTTTACCGATTGATCGCGAAAAACATCCGGAATGCCCTGCGATGCGAACCGGGCTGCCTTCTGCCGGAAAAACGTCTGCAATAATTCGCACTTTTCCCGTGGCGAACGGGCGATCACATGGCTGTAACCACCCATTTCCTCGGCTCTCCGGCTCTGGATGCGGAATTTCTTCCGGCGCCTCTTGGCGTTGATCTGCCGAAGCGTGCTCTCAAAATTTGCCAGTAAGGGAATCTGGAAGGCCGGGTTCTGGTTTTCGACTGATGCCAGATGTGAGAGCGGGTTGGTCCTGCCGCGCCAGATCAGCGGTATGTTCTGCAAGGCAAGAATATCCGCCTGGCCACGCAGCAGCTTTCGCGCTTCGCGGGCAATGGCTGCTGCCGTTTTGTGGCTGGCTGCTTCGGCGAAGGACCGGTCGAAAAGCCCGGTATTGATATTGTTGAAACGGCCGCCGGGAAAACGTGCCTTGCGGATGCCGCCTTCCAGAACGATTTCGAGCGGCAGCAGGAACACGGTCTTTCCGCTTTGCCTGCCGCGAATGATGAGGAGGGGTCTGTCCTGCGTTTGCGCCCAGATGGAGCACCAGCCATAACCCTGATGCAGCGAATTGAGCGGGTCGCTCTCCAGCTGTTCCCAGTCGGCGCGGATAGTGGAGGCATCGTCGACGAGATCTATAGCCAGGCGATCGGCGCCCCGCCGCTCGTTTTGCACGGCGGCTGGTCCTTCACCCTCGCTGACTATGACCGGCGCTTCAGCCGCCATCCACGCTCTCCGGTTGTTTCGGTGAGACTATATCGTTGAGCGGCAAACAAGAGGTTTATAAAATTGCGACCTCTGGATGTCCCGTAGAAGGCAGGTGCCTATTCCTGTTTTTTGGAGCCGGCCATCCATTTGATGACCAGCATGGCGGGCAGTATCCACAAAAGCCCACTCAGCACGAAGTAGGCAAGATGCACCCACCATGGAGATTGCGCCAGCGTCGCCGACGCGATGGCCGTCGCCGCTACGGCGTAGATGACGACGAGGCAGATGATGACGATGGTGCCGATGAGCGATCTGAGGCGAGGGTGCATGAAATCTTCCGTAACCGAGCATGTATCCCAAAAGTGTCATCGGTTTTGGGGAAAAGACATGCGTAAAACAAAAAATCTAGATCGTATTGGTGATTCGAAGCAGAGACAGCGCGATCTAGTGTCTGGCGCAACTATACCGCCGCGACCGGATGCCGCAAACCCTGAGGCCTTGTTTTGTGGTGCCGGTTGGGGCTAATCAACATGACTGTATGATGGAGACCTCAAAGATGCGTTCGAGCGGCATGACGATGGCAAATGGTTCTGCGGAAATGGTGGTGGAGGCTGCCCTGCAGAAACAGGAGAAGGATCGCCGCCTGCTGCGCATCTGGCTGCGCGTCGTTCTCTTCACGCTTTTCTGTCTCGTGCTTGTCGGGGGCGCCACGCGGCTGACCGAGTCTGGCCTGTCAATTACCGAATGGAAGCCCATCCACGGCGCCATCCCGCCGCTTTCCGTTGCCGAATGGGAAGAGGAATTCCAGCTCTACAAGCGTATTCCCCAATATCAGGAAATCAACCGGGGCATGTCGCTCGATGAGTTCAAGACGATCTTCTGGTGGGAGTGGGCGCATCGACTGCTTGCCCGCGCCATCGGTCTCATCTTCGCCCTGCCACTCGCCTTCTTCTGGCTGACCGGCCGCATCGAAAAGCGCTTGCGCCTGCCGCTCATCGGCCTTCTGGGACTTGGCGGCTTTCAGGGCTTCGTCGGCTGGTGGATGGTGTCTTCCGGCCTCGTCAACCGTACGGATGTCTCGCAATATCGCCTGGCAACGCATCTGACGATCGCGTGCCTCATCTTTGCGGGCTGCATGTGGATATTGCGCGGCCTGTCGCACCATTCGCCCGATGCTGCCAATGAAACGACCGGCCGCCGTTTTGCCGCGCTGCTGACCTTCCTCTGTCTGTTCCAGATTTATCTCGGCGCGCTGGTGGCGGGGTTGAATGCCGGCCTGTCCTACAACACGTGGCCGCTGATGGACGGCTCCCTGGTGCCCGGCGATCTTTTCCTGCAACAGCCCTGGTGGATCAACTTGTTCGAAAACCCGAAGACGGTGC
Organism: Rhizobium sp. Root491; assembly: GCF_001427205.1. Lineage (NCBI taxonomy): Bacteria > Pseudomonadati > Pseudomonadota > Alphaproteobacteria > Hyphomicrobiales > Rhizobiaceae > Rhizobium > Rhizobium sp. Root491. The sequence goes on along the minus strand of NZ_LMFF01000001.1, from coordinate 209,383 downwards.
AGTTCGTCCACCGCCTCGGCGCCTATACGCTGTTTGCCGCCACGCTGTGGCATATGGTGTCCTTGGCTCGCGCCTTGCCCGGCACGCCGCATGCCCGCCGCGCCGTGCTGTTCTTCGTGTTGATCTCCATTCAGGCGGCGCTCGGCATCACCACGCTTCTGATGCATGTGGACATTCATGTGGCGCTCGCCCATCAGGGCATGGCGCTGCTGGTACTTGGTTTTGCAGTCGCCCATTGGCGAGGCTTCCTCGGCGAATACCCGGCACCTGTCGCGGTTGAGATCAGGGACTGAAAACCCTTAAAATTGCTTCAGGACAGATTTGATGGTTGTCGCGACGGCCAGTTCGTCGTCGCGTTCGCGCGTGTTGCCATCTTCCTCGTGCCATGCTGCCGAAAGGCAGCCGTAGGCGAAGGCATATTGTAGAAGCACCCGTTCGTCCCGTTTGAGCGCTTTCGCAAAAATCGACGCCATGGAGGCGATGCGTGCCTCGCTGCGTGTCAGAACGAAGCGGTCGAGCGGATTGGAGAACATGTTGGCGACGTCGAGTGCTTCATCGCCGATCAGGCCTGCCGGGTCGATGATGATCCAGCCACGCGCACTGCGCATGATGTTTTCGTGATGCAGATCGCCGTGCAGCGGTCGAATATTGCTTTGGTGCCCGATAAGCTCCTCGGCAAGTGAAGCGGCTTCGATATAGGGGCTGTTCGTGCCTTCCCTGCGATCGTGCTCGGCTTTACGGAACAGACTTTCGAAATATTGCGGCAGCGTCAGCAGGCTTGCTGGTGGCGTCTGCGTTGAAGGCTGGTGATAGTGAAGGAGAACGTCAGCGGCGATTGCGGTCGTGGCATCATCGTCGCCGTCGCGGAAAAGCACGTCGCGCAATGTCTCATTGCCGGCATGTTCCATGAGCAATATGTCGTCGGAGCGATCGAGCAGCTTCACGCAGCCGACACCTGCCCGCCATTCGATGAAATCCGCCCCGCGAAGGCTGTCTTTCAGAACCTTGTGTTTAAGTACCTTGGCGATGGCAAGGGAACCATTGCCAAGTCTGACTTCGTAAACCACCCCGGCCGGCGTATCGGCAATCTGTTTTGCGGCCTCGATATTCCACGAGGCCGGAAAAAGGGGGATAGCTCGGCTCACGCAGAAAGCCTCATGCCGAGAGCATCAGCTCCATGTTCTGGACAGCCGCACCCGATGCGCCCTTGCCGAGATTGTCGAGCAGCGCGACGAGATTGATGTGTTCGCCGCCCGGCGTGCCGAAGACGAACAGCTTCATCGTGTCCTTGCCCGTCAGTTCCTCGGCATCGATGCGGGACAGCCCCTTGCTTTCGGCAAGCGGAACGACGCTGACGATGTCCTGTCCGGCATAATGGGCGGTTAGCGCGGCATGCACGGTCTCGATGGTCGCGCCGTCCTTGAGGTCGGCGGCAAACAGCGGAACCTGCACGATCATGCCCTGCGGGAAGCGCCCGACGGAGGGTGCAAACAGCGGGGCGCGGTCCAACTGGCCGTGAATGGTCATTTCCGGCACGTGCTTGTGTGCAAGCGTCAGGCCATAGAGGAAGTTGTTGGCACTGATCGCATCGTCCCTGCTCTGATCTTCCATCTGCGCGATCATCTGCTTGCCGCCGCCGGTATATCCGGACACGGCGTTGACGCTGACGGGATAACCATCGGGCAGAATGCCGGCGGCGCGCAGCGGACGCAGAAGGCCGATCGCACCGGTCGGGTAGCAGCCCGGATTGGCGACGAAGCGGGCGGAACGAACCTTTTCGCCCTGTTCCTTGTCCATTTCGGCAAAACCGTAAGCCCAGTCCTTATGGATACGATAGGCGGTCGAGGTGTCGATGATGCGGACATTGTTGTTGCCTGCCACCATGGTGACAGCTTCTCTGGAAGCATCATCCGGCAGGCAGAGAATCGAAATGTCGGCGTTGTTGAGCATGTCCTCGCGGATAGCGGCGTTGCGGCGCTCTGCTTCGGGAATGGACAGCAACTCGATATCGCGGCGACCAGCAAGGCGCGTGCGGATCTGCAGACCCGTTGTGCCGTGTTCGCCATCGATGAAGATCTTCGCTGTCATGTCCTTGTCCTGACTTTTCAGAGGGTTGCGAGTGTAATCGGATTCAGTTTGCTAAGCGCCCGGGCGTCGGTTCAGCCGGCCTTCGCCAGCCGTTCGGCGCGCAGGCCAAGCATATACATTGCAACGGTCGCTCCGGCAATGGCAGTGATATCAGCATGGTCGTAAGCGGGCGCGACCTCCACCACATCGGAGCCGCGAATATCGAGCTGGCCGAGTCCGCGAAGGACGGACAATATCTTGGCGCTTGTCGGCCCACCGGCCACAGGCGTACCGGTTCCGGGCGCAAAGGCTGGATCGAGGCAATCGATATCGAAGGTCAGATAGGTGGGCATCCCTGCCGTGTGCTTGATGATCAGCGAGGCGATGTCGCTCGCCCGCATCTCCTCCACCTCGTAACCGTGGAGAATGCGGATGCCGAAATCCTCAGGCGCATGGGTGCGAATGCCGATCTGGATGGAACGATCGGCATCGATCAGACCATCGCGCACGGCGCGTGCCACGAAGGAACCATGGTCAATGCGTTTGCCGTCGTCGAACCAGGTATCCTGATGCGCATCGAAATGCACCAGCGCCAGCGGGCCGTGCTTTGCCACATGCGCCTTCAGCAGCGGCCAGGTGATGAAATGGTCGCCGCCAAGCGTCAGCAGATAATCCGTCTTGGAGATGATCTTGCGCGCTTCCTTTTCGATTGTATCAGGCGTTTTCCAGTGATTGCCGTAGTCGAGCAGGCAGTCGCCATAATCGATGGTCGGCATATGGGCGAAAAGATCGCGGGCGAAGGGATATTGCGGGTCGTTGTCGAAAATCGCGGAGGCGCGGCGGATCGCCTGCGGCCCGAAGCGTGCACCCGGCCTGTTGGATGTCGCTGCATCGAAGGGGACACCCCATACGGCCGTCGATACGCCCTTGAGGATCTTGGTATATTTGCGCCGCATAAAGGAGAGGACGCCCGCATGGGTCGGGTCGGTCGCAGCCGATGTCAGCGTTGCTGCGGTGAAGGCATGGTCGATGGTTTTTGATGGCATTGATCACCCCATTGCGGTTTGCGCTGAGGGTGCTGTCTTCTCGCCGAAAAAACAAGAAGGATGGCAATGAAAAAAGGCGGAGCCGAAGCCCCGCCTTTTCGAAGTTTTGAACGAACGGTTCCGAGAAGCGATTAGCGCTTGGAGAACTGGAACGAACGGCGGGCCTTGGCCTTACCGTACTTCTTACGTTCGACAACGCGGCTGTCGCGGGTCAGGAAGCCACCCTTCTTCAGAACGGCGCGCAGGCCCGGTTCGAAGTAGGTGAGGGCCTTGGACAGACCGTGACGAACGGCACCGGCCTGACCGGACAGACCACCACCGGCAACGGTAGCGATGATGTCGAACTGGCCCGTGCGTGCAACGGCAACGATCGGCTGCTGAAGGATCATCTGCAGAACCGGACGTGCGAAATACGTGGTGAAATCGCGGCCGTTGATGATGATCTTGCCAGAACCCGGCTTTACCCATACGCGGGCAACGGCGTTCTTGCGCTTGCCGGTCGCGTAGGAGCGGCCGAGAGTGTCAACCTTGCGGACGTGCACGGGAGCAGAAGCTTCCGATGCAGGGGCGAGGTCTTTCAGAGAGGAAAGATCGGCCATTATCAGGCGCTCCTTACGTTCTTCTTGTTGAGCACGGCTACGTCGAGAACGACGGGCTGCTGTGCTTCGTGCGGGTGGTTCGAGCCGGCGTAAACGCGCAGGTTCTTCATCTGACGACGGCCGAGCGGGCCGCGCGGGATCATGCGCTCGACGGCCTTTTCAACGACGCGCTCCGGGAAGCGACCTTCGATGATCTGGCGAGCCGTACGCTCCTTGATGCCACCCGGGTGACCGGTGTGCCAGTAGTACTTCTTGTCGGCGTACTTGTTGCCGGTGAAGGCAATCTTTTCCGCGTTGATGACGATGACGTTGTCGCCATCATCGACGTGGGGGGTGTAGGTGGCCTTGTGCTTGCCGCGCAGGCGGGTTGCAATGATGGTGGCGAGGCGACCAACAACGAGGCCTTCGGCGTCGATGATGACCCACTTCTTCTCCACCTCAGCAGGCTTCTGAACGAAAGTAGACATGGATTTCACTTTCTAACGTGGACCCGTGATCCTCTTTTAAGGTAAGAGCATACGGGCGTTTCTTGTTGCTTGGTTTGGTCACCCGAAGGCGACCGCAAATGACCATATTCCCTTTGGAATCCGATCTGGCGCGCTTATACGGTGTGCTTGATGAAGCGTCAATATGACGGATTTTGCTGGCTGTAAAAATAAATCAATAAAAACAATGGTTTGTCTATGTGGTATTAATTTACCCCATAGATTTACCTGTTTCATCCCAGCCGCATGACCAGAACACCCGCTGCGATGATGCCGCCAGCGAGATAACGCCAGACGCTGGCGCGTTCTTTGAGGATGACGACGGAGATCACCAGCGCAAACAGAATTGAGGTTTCGCGCAGCGCCGCGACGACGGCGACGGGGGCCTTGGTCATGGCGTAGAGCGCCAGCCCGTAGGAGAGGATGGAGCCGCCGCCGCCGATCAGGCCGCGCCACCAGTTTCGCCGCACATGGTGCGTAACGGCGCTTACGCCGCGCTGGTAAAAGGCGAAACCGAAGAGGAGGACGGGCGGCAGAAGCGACATCCACAGCGTATAGGAAATCGCATTGCCGGAAAGCCTTGCGCCGACACCATCAACGAAGGTGTAGGAGGCAATCACGAAGGCGTTGATGAGCGCGACAATGATCGCCTTTCCGCCGCCGCGCCGCGCCTCGAAGGCAAGCGTCAGGATACCGCCGGAAATGATGGCAATCCCGGCAAGCGCAAGCGGGCTTAAAATCTCGCTGAGAAAAAGGCTGCTCGTCGCTGCGACGATCAGCGGCGCCACGCCACGCATGACGGGATAGACGAGGCCGATATCGCCGATCGTATAGGCGGCGGCGACTAGGCGGAAATAGGCAAATTGCAGAACGGCCGAGGCGATGAGAAAGGGAATGGCCACCGGCGCGGGAAACGGCAGGAAGGGCAGGAAGGGTAAAGAACAAGCTGCGGCGCCCGCCGCGATCAGCGAGGCGTCCAGCGACTTGTCGGATCCGGATTTTACCAGCGCATTCCATCCGGCATGCAATATCGCGCCCAGAAGCACCAGAATTAGAATGTCAAATGTCACGATAGAGACTCGATCATGGGCTATTCCAGGCAACCTACAGCATCGGCTTGAAAACCGGAATCCATTTTCCGTGGTGGCTGTGGGAGACGCAAATCCTCCTCTCGTAAGCGGTTGCTTCTTTGCGGATTATGACGCGTGTCAAGTTTCGGGTTTGTGCGTGTTGCGGGATGGAGTGGGTAACTGTGCGAGAGGCGATATGCGGCCGTGCTCACGATTTCATCAGCAGGACTTACGCGCCGATGCCGGATGCACAGCTTATGGTTTTGCTGTGGAACGTGTTTTTCGCAAAAATGCGACCGATTGCGGCGATTATTCCTGCTCAAAATTGCCCATATCCAGAAGATAAAACTGTATCAATCAAGCGAGCACATGCAGGCTCAAAATGAAAAGAAGTTTCAATTCATTACTGAATGGCTCGCTACAACGTTACAGTTTTACCTATAACTTGATTTACAGAATAACTTTCTGAAAATTAGATACGCCTAATTCATCGGTGAACGGAATGAAAACAAACAGGAGACGAAGGGCGCATAAGATGCACGCAAATGTTGTTTCAGCAAATATTCATCGAAATGTATGCTTTTGAAAAACTGGATAAAAATACTCAGCACAACGCCGCTTAAGGTGTTTTTGTGAAATCATTTTGCGCGAAACTAGGTGTACTTTCGTGACACCACGAGCCCGGCTTGTTCAATATTTTCATTCGGGCGGGGGTTCAAGAGAAGGAAGAGGGTTCCTAGATCTAGGAAAGGGGCCGCAAAAAAGCGGTGCGAAAAGCTCGTCCGCGGATTTATGCGGGAGAGGCAATTCTCGCTGGGCCATTGAGCGTCGACCCGGCGCATGAGGTCCTTGAACCGCGCGATATGGCAGAGGGAAAAGTTGACATGCAGCATGATACCTATGAACCGGATTACCTCAGAAAAATTCTGACGGATGTCAGGACCATCGCCCTGCTTGGCGCCTCTCCCAATCCGGATCGGCCGAGCCACGGCGTCATGCGCTTTCTGCTGTCCAAGGGTTACCGCGTGTTTCCGGTCAATCCCGGTCAGGCGGGCAAGGAGATATTGGGGCAGAAAGTGTATGCGCGGCTTGCCGACATTCCCGAACCCGTTGATATGGTCGATGTGTTCCGGGCGCCGGAATATTTGTCGGCAATTGTCGAAGAGGCGATATTGCTGCCGCAGCGGCCATCGGTGATCTGGGGCCAGCTGTCGGTCAGAGACGACAATGCGGCGGCCAAGGCCGAGGCCTACGGCATGAACGTGGTGATGGACCGTTGCCCCGCAATTGAGTATCCGCGTCTCAATATTGTGCGATAGTTGGTACGGATTGGACTTATCATTTGACGGCAAGGCATTATGATCCCTCCAAAATATCATTGGAGGAAACATCATGCCGAGCAGCAATCCCGGGTTCTCAACGTTGGCCGTGCACGCGGGCGCACAGCCCGATCCGACCACCGGTGCGCGCGCGACGCCGATCTACCAGACAACGGCCTATGCCTTCCGTGACGCCGATCACGCAGCCGCGCTGTTCGGATTAAAAGAGTTCGGCAATATCTACACGCGCATCATGAACCCAACCCAGGCGGTTCTGGAGGAGCGTGTCGCAGCGCTTGAAGGCGGCACGGCGGCACTTGCCGTTGCATCCGGTCACGCCGCGCAATTGCTGGTCTTCCACACATTGCTGCAACACGGCGACAATTTCGTCGCGGCACGCCAGCTTTATGGCGGCTCCATCAATCAGTTCGGCCACGCCTTCAAGGGTTTCGACTGGCAGGTGCGCTGGGCCGATGCGGCTGATCCGGCCAGTTTCGAACGGCAGATCGACGACCGCACACGCGCCATCTTCATCGAAAGCCTCGCCAACCCGGGCGGCACATTCGTGGATATCGCCGCGATTGCAGATGTCGCCCATCGTCACGGCCTGCCGCTCATCGTCGATAACACCATGGCAAGCCCCTATTTGTTGCGGCCGCTGGAACATGGCGCGGATATCGTATTGCATTCGTTGACGAAATTCCTCGGCGGCCATGGCAATTCCATGGGTGGCATCATCGTCGATGGCGGCACTTTCGACTGGTCGGCCACGGATAAATATCCGTCGCTGTCGCAGCCCCGCCCGGAATATTCCGGCGTCGTGCTGCACCAGACCTTCGGCAATTTCGCCTTCGCGATTGCCTGCCGCGTTCTTGGCTTACGCGATCTCGGCCCTGCGATCTCGCCCTTCAATGCCTTCCTCATCCTCACAGGCATAGAGACCCTGCCGCTGCGCGTTCAGCGCCACTCCGACAATGCCCTGGCCGTCGCCAAATGGCTGAAGGCGCACCCCAAGGTCGGCTGGGTGCATTATGCCGGGCTGGAGGACAGCGACAACTACGCAATCCAGCAGCATTATTCGCCAAAGGGCGCTGGTTCCGTCTTCACCTTCGGCATCAAGGGCGGTTATGCCGCCGGCAAGGCGCTGGTGGAAGGTCTGCAACTCTTCTCCCATCTCGCCAATATCGGCGATACACGCTCTCTCGTCATCCACCCGGCTTCCACGACACATGCGCAGCTGACACCGGAACAGCAGACGGCGGCGGGTGCCGGACCGGATGTGGTGCGCCTCTCGATCGGCATCGAGGATGTCAAGGACATCATCGCCGATCTCGAACAATCGCTTGCGAAGCTCTGAGAGACCGGGGTCGTCATGACGAATTTTCTCGCATTCGAAGATACACGAACCGCTACGGCCGGTGATGTCGAGGCGGACGTGGAGCACAGTGCACCCGCACCGGAAAGGCTGATTTCCGGCGACCCCAAATTCACCACGTGGAATCTGGAGGAAGCGCCCGGTGGCATCTATGCCGGCATCTGGCAGTCGACACCCGGCAAATGGCGGGTGGTCTATGACGAATGGGAATATTTCAACATCCTCGAGGGTCACTCGATCCTGACGGAGGATGGCGGATCCCCGCGCGATCTGAAACCGGGCGACAGGCTGGTCCTGCGGCCGGGCTTCAAGGGAACCTGGGAGGTCATCGAAACGACCCGCAAGGATTATGTCATCCGGTTGTAGGGGCCGGATGATTTCTATTGGTCCATCGCCGGGATAAAGGTTGTTCCCGGCGTGGCTGTCACCAGCTGAGATCGAGCCGTTCCAGACCATGGAAGTGATAGACGTCCTTGACCTTGGGTGGCTCGGCAATCTTCAGGCCCGGCAGTCGCTTGAAAAGCAGAGGCAAGGCTAGGTTCAGCTCCAGTCTTGCCAGCGGCGCGCCAATGCAGAAATGGATGCCGGCGCCGAAGGAGACGTTGGCGCCTTCGTTTCGGTCCGGCCTGAATGCCAGGGGATCGGAAAACTTGGCCGGATCGAGATTGGCGGCCGCCAGAATGAGGCTGACCTTGTCGCCGCGTTTGAATTCCACGCCATCGATCTCGACCGGCTCCAGAACCCAGCGCTGGAAAATATGGACGGGCGCGCAGATACGCAGCGTTTCTTCCACCGTGCGTTCCGTTGCCGTCTCGTCGTGGAAAAGTGTGTCAGGCGCAATGCCGCTTTCCAGAATGATGCGCACGGAATTGCCGATCTGGTGCACCGTCGCCTCGTGCCCGGCGTTCAACAGAACGATGGTGGTCGAGATCAGCTCGTCGTCGGTCAGATACTGGCCCTTGTGCTCCGTATGGATCATGTGGCTCAGCAGATCGTCTTTCGGCTCCGCCCGGCGCTCCGCGATCACACTGCGCACATAGTCTGAAAACTCATGTGCGGCCCTGTCGGCCAGAAGCTCGTCCTCAGGCGTGCGCTTGAACATGTACATGCCGACATAGGCATGTGACCATTTCAGAAGCTGCGGCCCCATTTCCTCGGGAATGCCGATCATGCGCGCGATCATCGTGACCGGGATGATATCGGCATAGGAAGAGAGCAGTTCCGTCTCGCCGTTTCGTTCGAAGGCGTCGATCAGCCGGTTGGCGAGTTCCTCTATTTCTGGCTTCATCTTGTCGACATGCCGCGAAACGAAAGCGCGGTTGATGAGGGTGCGCAGCCGTGTGTGTTCCGGCGGCTCCAGCTCCAGAAGCGAGTGCTGCTCTGCGGCGTCGAAATGCTTCACATGCTCGAGCGGCTCTGCCAGACCGATCTCCTCGCGGCTCGCAACATGCAGGATCTGCCGTCCGAACCGGCGGTCGCGCAGGAGGGCGCTGACATGGTCGTATTCGGTGAAAAACCACTGCCGCTGCTCTTCCCAATAGAAAGTGGGACATTGGGCATGCAGGGCAGCATAGACCGGGTTCGGATCGTTGTAGAAAGCCGGATTGCGGGCATCGAGTGAAACACGACGCGTGGCGGGATCGATTTTGAGAAAGGGAAATGTCGCTGTCATGTCCATGGTTTATTCCGCGCGCCGCACTTTGGGAAGGGCGTGAAAATGCCGTTCCGTGTGTTTATCCGCATGTCACTGCGTGGTTACTTTGTCACCGGTTGGCGATGGCCGCTATCCGGTTCAGCGCCGCAACCTGCCGGTTGGCATTGTTGTCCATCGGGTTTTCGTTCCGGTCCGGAGAGGGGACGACAACATTGGCTGAATTGACGTGGATCACGGTGCGGTTGCGGCCGGCCTTCTTGGCCGCGTAAAGCGCGCGGTCGGCCTCCGTCATCATTACGCTCAGATCCGCATCCTTGATCATGGCTTCGGATATGCCGACGCTGGTCGTGACCTCGATGTTTTCGCCGCGTGCGCTGATCTTTGAAAGGCGCAGGTTGCTGCGGATGGCTTCCGCAAGCGTCACGGTACTGGAGGGGCTTTCCACTTCGGCGACGAGCGCGAATTCTTCGCCGCCCATCCTGACGAACAGGCCGCGCTCACCGATGACCCGCTGCGCCATATTGCAAAAATGCACAAGCACCGCGTCTCCCGACTGATGGCCGTATTTGTCGTTGATCTTCTTGAAATGGTCGATGTCAAACAGCGCCAGCGCCACGTAACGGCTGGAGCCGGGCGACCTTTTTTTGATGTGTTCGAACTCTTCAAGCAGCCCTCGCCGGTTGAGGACGCCGGTCAGGTGGTCGGTCATGGCCAGCCGGTGCAGGCGGGTTTCCGTATCTTCCATGATGATCTTGGCGCTCATCATGACGATGATGGTAAAGCCGAGAATGCCTGAAAAGGCGAGCGCTGCCGTTAGCGGAATGGCGTTGGGGGCGGCGGCGTTGACGGGAATGACGATGGACGCCACGAGCGCCCCGCAAAATGCCTGCAGGATGAAGGTGGCCGCCAGCACCTTGCGGCTGAATGACGCGCGTGCCTTGTTGGCCAGAAGAATGCCGGCCAGCATGAAATAACCGGTGGCGGCACAGATGTGATAGAGCAGGATGCGCGGGACCATGTTTTCGCGTACGGGGCCGATCAGCATGCCCGCCACCCATAACAGCGGCGGAATGGCGATCCAGCCGGCGGTCTTGCGCTGTTCGAAGGACAGGAGACCGGCGAGCCAGAAACTGAAGGCCGAAAGGGCAAGCGTATTGCCGACTTCGATCGACAGGAAGTTGGGAATATCGCCGCGCAGCGCCACCATCACCGTGCCGGCGCTCGTTGCGGCAAAACCGGCGGCGAAATAGATATTGTGCCGGCGGGCAGGGCGGTGCAGCCACAGGGTTCCCAGCAGCAGGGCAAGGGTCAGCGTTTCCGACGCCCAAAGCAGCATGCCCGTCTTTGCATCCAGCATTGCAAAATCCTATCTGCGCTATCATGCCGTAAAAGCGGTTCGCGGCACGATGTGCGCAATGCCCGCCGAATTGGTGGAGATGCCATTTCGCCTCAAAAGAGGCTCCCGCCCCCTGACGGGAAACCGGAAATTCGCGGGCGTAGTATCAGCCGCAAATACCTAACGAGTTCTTGCCAGTGAGAAGTTATATCTGGGCAACACACCGGTTTTTGCGTTTGCGGTTTGCTCCTGTTAAAAAATAATGCGGGCGACAGAGAATGGTCCGGTTGGCATCGGCTTGTCCATAGCCGTTACCCCGCGGGTGGAAAACGCCCGTAAACGCTGTTGAGCCGTTAAGGATATGCGGCTTCGTGTCTTGAAGTACCGGGCAGGGACACTCTATGTAGGGAGAACGAAGGTTAGAAGTGATTCCGGAGCGGTTTTCCGCGAAGGGCAGAGTTTGACAAAGGACGGACATGAAAAATCCAGTTGATACCGCCATGGCTCTGGTGCCGATGGTCGTAGAGCAGACCAATCGCGGCGAACGCTCCTATGACATATTTTCCCGTCTTCTCAAGGAACGCATCATTTTCCTCACCGGACCGGTGGAAGACCAGATGGCCTCGCTCGTCTGCGCGCAGCTGCTTTTCCTCGAGGCTGAAAACCCGAAGAAGGAAATCGCGCTCTACATCAATTCGCCGGGTGGCGTCGTGACCGCCGGCATGGCGATCTACGATACGATGCAGTTTATCCGTCCTGCCGTTTCGACGCTTTGCGTCGGCCAGGCCGCATCCATGGGCTCGCTGCTTCTGGCCGCTGGCGAAAAGGGAATGCGTTTCGCAACTCCGAACGCCCGCATCATGGTGCATCAGCCCTCCGGCGGCTTCCAGGGGCAGGCTTCGGATATCGAGCGTCACGCCCGCGACATCATCAAAATGAAGCGTCGCCTTAATGAAGTCTACGTGAAGCACACCGGCCGTACGCTGGAAGAGGTTGAAAAAACCCTTGATCGCGACCACTTCATGGATGCCGACGAGGCCAAGGACTGGGGTGTGATCGACAAGATCCTCACCTCGCGCCAGGAAATGGAAGGCGCCGCCGCGAATTAAGGCGCGACGCTTTTTGACAGTTGTTTAACCCCGCAAAGTAATTTCGGGGCTTTCAACCGCAACAGAAAGCGATATTAGTATATATAAAGGCTGTGTTGAATTTTTATGACGTGGCCTTTGGTTTGATGGGGAATTCGTTGCAGCCGGTTGTCAGCTCATGTATCTGATACCGGTTAGTACCCCGGGAAACGAGGCGGATACGGCGATGCACCCAAGGGCGGCCGTATCGGCGGGCGGTAAGTTGACCGCGATCCGTTTGGCGGACCTGCGGCGTGCTGGAAGGAAAGTGATATGAGCAAAGTCAGCGGCAGCAACGGCGGCGACTCTAAGAATACACTCTATTGTTCATTCTGCGGCAAGAGCCAGCACGAAGTCCGGAAACTCATTGCCGGACCGACGGTATTCATCTGCGATGAATGCGTCGAATTGTGCATGGACATCATCCGCGAGGAGAACAAGACGTCGATGGTGAAGTCGCGCGAGGGTGTTCCCACCCCGCAGGACATCATCAAGATCCTCGACGAATACGTCATCGGCCAGAAGCAGGCGAAAAAGATCCTGTCGGTGGCCGTTCACAACCATTACAAGCGCCTCGCGCACGCCTCCAAGAATGGCGATGTCGAGCTTGCGAAGTCGAACATCATGCTCGTCGGTCCGACGGGTTGCGGCAAGACCTATCTTGCCCAGACGCTCGCCCGCATCATCGACGTTCCCTTCACAATGGCGGACGCAACGACGCTGACCGAAGCCGGTTATGTCGGCGAGGACGTGGAAAACATCATCCTGAAGCTGTTGCAGGCTGCGGATTACAATGTCGAGCGCGCCCAGCGCGGCATCGTCTATATCGACGAAGTCGACAAGATTTCCCGCAAGTCGGACAACCCGTCGATCACGCGTGACGTGTCGGGCGAGGGCGTTCAGCAGGCGCTTCTGAAGATCATGGAAGGCACGGTCGCTTCCGTTCCGCCGCAGGGCGGCCGCAAGCATCCGCAGCAGGAATTCCTGCAGGTGGATACGACCAACATCCTGTTCATCTGCGGCGGCGCGTTTGCTGGCCTGGACAAGATCATCTCGGCCAGGGGCGAAAAGACCTCGATTGGCTTCGGTGCGACCGTCAAGGCGGAAGACGATCGCCGCGTTGGCGAGGTGCTTCGCGAACTGGAGCCGGAAGATCTGGTGAAATTCGGTCTCATTCCGGAATTCATCGGCCGTCTGCCGGTTCTGGCTACGCTGGAGGACCTTGACGAGGATGCGCTGATCCAGATCCTGTCCGAGCCGAAGAACGCGCTGGTCAAGCAGTATCAGCGTCTTTTCGAGATGGAAGATGTGGAACTGACCTTCCACGAGGACGCGTTGCGCGAGATTGCCCGCCGGGCGATTACCCGCAAGACGGGTGCCCGCGGTCTGCGATCGATCATGGAAAAGATCCTTCTGGATACCATGTTCGAACTGCCGACGCTGGAAGGCGTGCGCGAAGTGGTGATCTCCAACGATGTCGTCAGCGGCATCGCTCGCCCGCTCTACATCTATGCGGATCGTCAGGAAGAAAAGGCCAATGTTTCGGCTTGATTGACCGATCCGACGCTTTGATGAATTCAAAAGGCCCGCACTCGTGCGGGCCTTTTCTGTTGTGGCAGGTGCGAAACTTGCCGCTAACTTGGAGTAACCCGATTTTGCGTTTGGAGCGGATTGCGCTTTGCTGATAAAGTCTTAAAACTGATTTGCAGCGCGATATGACGGAAATGTGAATTACCGTCGGCGACCCGGTTCCTGATCCTGTGGGATAACCGGAAATGTCGGGAGTAATAGCCGGCGCTGTATTTGTTTGAATTTTACGGCCGTGCCGTTGCGCGGGGTCGTCTCTTCCGGTGACTTGAAATCGGCGTTCCGAAACTCCACTTTCAGTCTCGAGAAATGAATATGCCGGACGCCCCAAGACGTCAGGCAAAGTGTCCTGAAAGGGACCATGAAAGGAAATGATATGACGAACATCACGTCTGCGGCATCCGGCGGTATCTATCCGGTACTTCCCCTGCGCGACATTGTCGTTTTCCCGCATATGATCGTTCCCCTGTTCGTCGGGCGGGAAAAATCCATTCGCGCTCTCGAAGAGGTCATGGGCTCGGACAAGCAGATCATGCTTGTTACCCAGATCAACGCCAGCGATGACGATCCGTCCCCGGAAGCCATCCACAAGGTCGGCACGGTCGCTAACGTTCTCCAGCTTCTGAAGCTGCCCGACGGCACCGTGAAGGTGCTTGTGGAAGGCAAGGGCCGCGCCCAGATCGAGGCCTATACCGACCGCGAGGATTTCTACGAAGCGTCTGCGACGCCGCTGCAGGAGCCTGCGGAAGACCCGGTTGAGATCGAGGCGCTGTCGCGTTCCGTCGTTTCGGAGTTCGAGAGCTATGTGAAGCTCAACAAGAAGATTTCGCCCGAGGTTGTCGGCGCTGCCGGCCAGATCGACGATTATTCGAAGCTGGCCGATACGGTTGCTTCGCACCTGTCGATCAAGATCACCGAAAAGCAGGAAATGCTGGAAACCGTCAGCGTGAAGCAGCGGCTTGAAAAAGCGCTCGGCTTCATGGAAGGCGAAATTTCCGTGCTTCAGGTTGAGAAGCGTATCCGCTCGCGCGTCAAGCGCCAGATGGAGAAGACGCAGCGCGAATATTATCTGAACGAACAGATGAAGGCGATCCAGAAGGAGCTCGGCGACGGCGAGGACGGCCGTGACGAGATGGCCGAACTGGAAGAGCGCATTGCCAAGACCAAGCTTTCCAAGGAGGCCAAGGATAAGGCCGAGGCGGAAATGAAGAAGCTTCGCCAGATGAGCCCGATGTCTGCGGAAGCGACTGTCGTGCGCAACTATCTGGACTGGCTGCTCAGCCTGCCCTGGGGCAAGAAGTCGAAGGTCAAGGTTGATCTCAACAGCGCCGAGGCGGTCCTCGATCAGGATCATTTCGGTCTGGACAAGGTCAAGGAACGCATCGTTGAATATCTGGCCGTGCAGGCTCGCGCTTCGAAGATCCGTGGCCCGATCCTGTGCCTCGTCGGTCCTCCCGGCGTCGGCAAGACTTCGCTCGCCAAGTCGATCGCCAAGGCGACCGGCCGCGAATATGTGCGTATGGCGCTGGGTGGTGTGCGTGACGAGGCGGAAATCCGCGGTCACCGCCGTACCTATATCGGCTCTATGCCGGGCAAGATCGTTCAGTCGATGAAGAAGGCCAAGAAGTCCAATCCGCTCTTCCTGCTCGACGAGATCGACAAGATGGGCATGGATTTCCGTGGCGATCCGTCTTCCGCACTGCTGGAGGTGCTCGATCCGGAACAGAACTCCACCTTCATGGACCACTATCTTGAAGTGGAATACGACCTGTCCGACGTGATGTTCGTGACCACGGCCAACACGCTGAACATTCCAGGTCCCCTGATGGACCGTATGGAAGTGATCCGCATCGCCGGTTACACGGAGGACGAAAAGCGCGAAATCGCCAAGCGTCACCTGCTGCCGAAGGCGATCAAGGAACATGCCCTGCGTCCGGAAGAGTTCTCGGTCAGCGATGACGCTCTGATGATCGTGATCCAGCAGTACACCCGCGAGGCGGGCGTGCGCAGCTTCGAGCGCGAGCTGATGAAGCTTGCACGAAAGGCCGTGACCGAGATCATCAAGGGCAAGGTCAAGTCCGTGGAAGTCACCGCAGCCAATGTCCCGGATTATCTGGGCGTTCCGCGGTTCCGCCACGGCGAGGCAGAGCGTGAGGATCAGGTTGGTGTCGTCACCGGTCTGGCATGGACGGAAGTTGGCGGTGAGTTGCTCACCATCGAAGGCGTGATGATGCCGGGCAAGGGCCGCATGACGGTCACCGGCAACCTCAAGGAAGTGATGAAGGAATCCATTTCGGCAGCGGCATCTTATGTCCGCTCGCGCGCCGTGGACTTCGGCATCGAACCGCCGCGTTTCGACAAGAGCGACATTCACGTTCACGTTCCGGAAGGGGCTACCCCGAAGGATGGACCGTCTGCCGGTGTTGCCATGGCAACCGCCATCGTCTCCATCATGACCGGTATCCCGGTCTCCAAGGATGTGGCGATGACGGGCGAGATCACGCTTCGTGGTCGCGTGCTGCCAATCGGCGGCCTGAAGGAAAAGCTGCTTGCGGCGCTTCGCGGCGGCATCAAGAAGGTGCTCATCCCGGAAGAAAACGCCAAGGACCTGGCGGATATTCCTGATAATGTGAAGAACGAGATGGAGATCATCCCGGTTTCTCGCATGGGTGAGGTCATCAAGCACGCGTTGCTTCGCATGCCCGAGCCAATCGAGTGGGACGGCAGCATCGAAACGCCTGTTATCGCAACTGTCGACGGTGTCGACGAGGGCGGACAGACGATCGCACATTGATTGCCACATCGTTGTGAAAGCCAGAATCGGTTTTCGCGACACCTGTGCATAGATTCAATGTGTTAGATGCCGAAAGGCGCGATGCTTCTTTGATGCTCGCAGAACTGGTGCGAAATTGGCACGTTTAAGGGAAAGGCCGGCAGAAATGTCGGCCTTTTTTGTGAAAAACCCCGCAGACCCCTTGTTTTTCAGGCGATTCCAGCGCTTTTGAGTTGCTGCGCGCGGATACAGACGTATTCTGCGCCGGCTTAATTTGAGTCGTTTCAAACCATTGAAAGGGGTGGAAACATGAACAAGAACGAGCTCGTCTCTGCTGTTGCCGAAAAGGCTGGTCTCACGAAGGCAGATGCTGCTTCCGCTGTTGATGCCGTATTCGAAACCGTACAGAACGAACTGAAGAGCGGTGGCGACATCCGTCTCGCTGGCTTCGGCAGCTTCTCCGTAAGCCGTCGTGAAGCCTCCAAGGGTCGTAACCCTTCCACGGGTGCTGAAGTCGATATCCCGGCTCGCAACGTACCGAAGTTTTCCGCAGGCAAGGGCCTGAAGGACGCCGTCAACTCGTAAGGTTTCCGAAAGGCCGTGACGTCCGGCGGCGGGCGGGCGGCTTTTCAGGTTCACGAGGAAACATGTTTTGACGCCCTGACGCCATCATGCCGGCACGTAAACCGGGCGGCTTTTCGAATTGCTTTTTCGGATAGCCCTTTTTTCGAACCGGCAAGATGTACTTGAAAGTAGGAGAGCGCGCCTGTGTAGCCTCCATCCGGTCACACGGCGCTCTGATACGCGGAATGTGCGCACGAACAGGAAAGCCCGGCCTTCATGGTCGGGCTTTTTGATTCCTCCGACAGGAAATGTCATGCCGCTGTCATGTCTCTGACGCAGAAGCCATAGGGTGTTTTTTTGGATCCAAGGGGGATTTATAATGGCGTTCCGACTTTCTCAGATGGCTTTGACTGCTGCTCTGCTCACGTCCGCGGCCTTTCCGGCTGCTGCCGAGCCGGTTTTCAACCGCATCGCATCTTTCCCGGTCGTAAAGAACCTGCCAGCGGACAAGGACGCGAAGGCCGTCACTTCAGCTGAAATCGTAACCGCCAGCGAAGATGGCAAGACACTGATCTATTCGGACAGCCCGCTTGGCGGCATTGGATTCGTTGACATCACCGACGCCAAGGCACCCAAGGCTGGCGGCGCGTTGCTGCTGGAAGGCGAACCGACCTCGGTTGCCGTTGCTGGCGCCAAGGTTCTGGCCGGTGTCAACACGTCCGAAAACCGCGCCAAGCCGTCCGGCAAGCTGGTGACGGTCGATATCGCCACCAAGAAGATTGAAGCGAGCTGCGATCTCGGCGGCCAGCCAGATTCTGTCGCAATTTCCCCGGACAAGACCTTCGCCGCTATCGCGATCGAAAACGAACGCGATGAAGAGGTGAACGAAGGCGCCCTGCCACAGATGCCGGCCGGTTATTTGGTGACGGTCGGTCTGAAAAACGGCGTTGCCGACTGCGCGACGCTGAAGAAGATCGACGTGACCGGCCTTGCCGAAATCTCCCCGGAAGATCCGGAGCCGGAATTCGTCTCGATCAATGCCAATGGCGAGATCGCGCTCACGCTGCAGGAAAACAACCACATCGTCATCATCGACGGCAAGACCGGTACGGTAAAGACGCATTTCTCCGCCGGCACGGTTGATCTGGAAGGCGTCGACACGAAGACGGACGGCCAGATCAAATTCACCGACAAGCAGGAAGGCCGCAAGCGTGAGCCAGATGCCGTGAAGTGGCTGGACAATGACCGAATCGTCATCGCCAATGAGGCTGACTGGCAGGGCGGCGCGCGCGGCTTCACCATTTTCGACAAGACCGGCAAGCTTCTTTATGAAGCCGGTGCCACCCTTGAGCACGCTGCCGCCAGCATCGGCCACTATCCGGAAAAGCGCTCCAAGGCCAAGGGCATCGAGCCGGAAGGTCTGGAGACGGCAACCTTCGATGGTCAGAAGTACTTCTTCGTTCTTGCCGAGCGCGCGTCTCTCGCTGCGGTCTACAAGGATACGGGCGGCACACCGGAACTGGTCCAGCTTCTGCCCTCGGGCATTTCGCCTGAAGGCGCCGTCGCCATTCCGTCGCGCAATCTTCTCGTCACTGCCAACGAAGCCGATCTCGTCGAAGATGGCGGCGCTCGCTCGCATGTCATGATCTATGAACGCGCAGAAGGCCAGATTGCCTACCCGCAGCTCGCTTCCGCCACCGTTGATGGCGCACCAATCGGCTGGGGCGCTCTCTCCGGTCTGGTGGGCGATGCTGAAAAGCCTGGCATCCTCTATGCCGTGTCCGACTCGGTCTATGGAAACCAGCCGTCGATCTACACCATCGACGCAACGAAGAAGCCCGCCACCATAACCAGCGTCCTGCGCATCAAGCGCGACGGTATCGCAGCCCAGAAACTCGACATCGAAGGCATTACGCTTGACGGTAAGGGCGGCTTCTGGCTGGCCTCGGAAGGTGACAGTGCCAAGCTAGTGCCCCACGCACTCTACAATGTCAGCGCCAAGGGCGAGATCAAGGCTGAGATCGCTCTGCCGAAGGAACTGCTGGCTGGCGAAACCCGCTTCGGTTTCGAAGGCGTGACCATGATCGGCAAGGGCGACGACGCGACGCTGTGGATGGCCGTACAGCGCGAATGGGGCACGGACGAGAAGGGTTTCGTCAAGCTCGTCTCCTACAATCCGAAGTCCAAGGAATGGGGCGCCGTGCGTTACCCGCTCGACAAGACCGAGGCAGGCTGGGTCGGCCTTTCTGAAATCACCGCACAGGGCGACTATGTCTATATCGTCGAGCGCGACAATCAGGTCGGTGACAAGGCAAAGATCAAGAAGCTTTACCGCGTCGCGATCGCTGACCTGAAGCCGGGCAAGATCGGTGGCGAACTGCCGCTGGTGGCCAAGCAGGAAGCACATGATTTCCTGCCGGACCTCAAGTCCCAGACGAATGGCTATACCGTTGACAAGCTGGAAGGCTTCACCTTCGACAAGGCAGGAACGGCCTATGTCGTCACTGACAATGACGGCGTCGACGGATCTTCCGGCGAAACGCTGTTCTTTACCGTCGATCTGAAGGCGATCAACTGATCGGTCCGAATAGAATCGCAAATGAGAAAAGCCGGGCATAGCCCGGCTTTTTTGTGCGGCGGAAGAAACCCCGATCTGGGGAATGCCGATTCCCCACGATGAGTCGCATACCAGCCGTTAAAACAGGCATGGTCGCGTCGCTATCGCATAATCGAGGGTGTTATCCGGAGGACTTCCATGAATGTGCAGTGGACCAGATCGCTAGAGATCACCGCCCCATGGAATTCTTGCTTTTGGGAGTGCTGTCTTTTTCCGAGTCCTGCTGGACCCAGCGGAAAAAAATATAAACAGGCAGCGCAATAAGCGCGAGTGTTACAAACGCGTCGACCGACATGGTTTCATCCATCATTTATACCGTTCATCATGAAACGGCTCGAAAACAATGCATGAAATCTCTTTAAAAAGTCTGAATCTGCTTATTTTTCGGGATGTTGCGGGGTGGCACACCTATTGGAGCCGGCCTGTATGAATGTGAAACAGGAGTGCCGATCTGGCATAGACTCACGCCGGAAAAGCCGCTTCACCAGCCCAAGGCCGCGGCCGTCTACAGAATCGGGGGCAGGGGCCGTGATTCCCGATGCAGGAAGTTGACGGTAAAACGCACCGACATCCGAAAGAGCTTCGGCTTGGTAATGCGCACAATTTGAAGAAGCTGGAAAATGGTGGGCGATGAGAGACTCGAACTCCCGACATCCTCGGTGTAAACGAGGCGCTCTACCAACTGAGCTAATCGCCCTTCGCGTCTTGCAGACCGTGTCTGCCGCGTCGGTGGCCGTGATGTATTCGGATCGGAAAAAAACCGCAAGGGCTTTTGTGAAGTTTTTTTGTTTTTTTTCCGGACAGCTTTGCCCATTGGCAGGGGTGATCGGCAAAAAGCCGGGAACTGCGGGCTTTTCTATAAAAACAAAGCCCGACCGTTACCTTTGGCGGTATGCTGAAATCGCGTTACGGACGCCCCGGCTGTGGACAAGTTTTTTGTTTTTGTTGGGAAAAGCCCGGAAAACAAGGCATTCGCTGCAATGCCGGTCAAAGGCCTTTCAGTTTTTTCCGATCAAAATGAAGAAGCTTATTCTTTTGTCGTGAAACCTGCTTGACACCCCCGCACGAACGCCGTAGTTAGCCGCTCAACGAACAGCCGAGGCTGGTTCGTACGGCGAGACTAAGGTCTTGTCGGTCAGGATAAGCGGGTGTAGCTCAGTTGGTTAGAGTGCCGGCCTGTCACGCCGGAGGTCGCGGGTTCGAGCCCCGTCACTCGCGCCATCCTGTTCCTCGGAAAAAAACGCAGACGAATGTCTGTGGAGCGCGGGTGTAGCTCAGTCGGTTAGAGTGCCGGCCTGTCACGCCGGAGGTCGCGGGTTCGAGCCCCGTCACTCGCGCCATTTCTTTCACCGAAATGACACTCCCAAACGAAGCAAGCAGGCATCGTCCTGCCATATCGGCAATGGCGATTTCAGCGCCTGTTTCCGACATTCGCGAGCGCGGTTTTTCCTGCTGTTTTTAGTCAAGTTTCGATATCGAGAGATCGTCACTTCGCTGCCATTTTGACGTAAAATTCGTGTGACTTTTTTGCGGTTGCGTCGTTCAATCGATTATTATTGTATTTGAGGGGCTTAGCCCGGAATTGTGGCCCAAATTTGCGTCAATTCCGGCAATATTGTTGCCAATCAATGCGGCAGGTGTCTTGAAATGGTGCCTAAACTCTTGCAGAGAGAGCGCGGCTGCGCTAACCACTTTGGCGTTGCAACATATTTGTGCGCCTTTAGACTTTCAGTCGCAAAGGCAGGTCCGGCACCCGGCCGGACAGGGAAGAGACCATGACTGAACTCCTCAGTTCCTATATTCCGATCGCAATCTTTATCGGTATCGCTCTTGTCATTGGCCTGGCGCTTCTCATCGCGCCTTTCGCTGTCGCTTATAAGGCGCCGGACCCGGAAAAGCTCTCCGCTTTCGAGTGCGGTTTCAATGCCTTCGACGACGCCCGCATGAAGTTCGATATCCGGTTTTATCTGGTGTCCATTCTCTTCATCATCTTCGACCTGGAAGTCGCCTTCCTGTTCCCCTGGGCTGTGTCCTTCGGTGATATGGGCTGGTTCGGTTTCTGGTCTATGATGGTGTTCCTCGCCGTTCTCACCATCGGCTTTATCTATGAGTGGAAGAAGGGAGCGCTGGAATGGGCATGAGCCAGAACAACAGCACGCTCGTTGCACCGCAGCCGAAGGGGATCATCGATCCCGCGACCGGCAAGCCTGTCGGCAGCAACGATGCCTACTTCACGGAAATCAACGACGAGCTGGCCGACAAGGGCTTTCTCGTCACCTCGACCGACGAGCTGATCACCTGGGCGCGTACCGGCTCCCTGATGTGGATGCAGTTCGGTCTTGCCTGCTGCGCCGTCGAGGGTCTCATGCAGGCTTCCGGCCCGCGTTACGACATGGAGCGCTTCGGTGTCGCCCCGCGCGCCTCGCCGCGCCAGTCGGACGTGATGATCGTCGCGGGAACGCTGACCAACAAGATGGCGCCGGCACTGCGCAAGGTCTATGACCAGATGCCTGAGCCACGTTACGTCATCTCCATGGGCTCCTGCGCCAATGGCGGCGGCTATTACCATTATTCCTACGCCGTCGTGCGCGGCTGCGACCGAGTCGTGCCGGTGGATATCTACGTTCCGGGCTGTCCCCCCACGGCGGAGGCGCTGCTTTACGGCGTGCTTCTGCTGCAGAAGAAGATCCGGCGTACCGGTACCATCGAGCGCTAAGGGCAAAGGACGGATTAAGGAATGAGCGAAGCTCTAAACGATCTTGCTGCTTACGTTAAGGAAGCGCGTGGTTCCCTCGTGGTTTCGGCCGATATCGCCTATGGCGAGCTGACGCTGAACACGACGACGGAAAGCGTTATCGCGCTTTTGACGTTCCTGCGTGACGATGTGCAGTGCGGTTTCGTCAACATCATCGATATTTGCGGCGTCGACTGGCCGCAGCGCGAGAAGCGTTTCGACGTCGTCTATCACCTCTTGTCGCCGCGCCAGAATCTGCGCGTGCGCATCAAGCTGCAGGTGGCGGAAGACGAGGGCGTTCCCTCGGCAACCTCCGTTTACATGGGTGCAGACTGGTTCGAGCGCGAAGCCTGGGATATGTACGGCATTCCTTTCGAAGGCCATGCGGATCTTCGCCGAATCCTCACCGATTACGGTTTCGAAGGTCATCCGCTGCGCAAGGATTTTCCGGTTACCGGCTTTGTGGAAGTACGCTACGATGACGTTCTGAAGCGGGTTCTCTATGAACCGGTCGAACTGAAGCAGGAATTCCGCAATTTCGATTTCCTCTCTCCCTGGGAGGGGACTGACTATGTTCTCCCGGGTGACGAAAAGGCCAAGCAATGAGCGAAGCCCCCGCGACAGAGCACGGACAATGTCTTTGCGGCGCCGTTGGCTTCAATGCCAGCATCGGCGCCCGCGAATTCGGCGTTTGCCATTGCTCGATGTGCCGCCGCTGGTCCGGCGGGACATTTCTGGCTGTCGAATGCGCTGACGTCGCCATCGAGAACGAGGAACATTTCGGTGTTTATACCTCGTCGGAATGGGGCGAGCGCTGCTTCTGCAGGAATTGCGGCAGCACGCTGATGTGGCGCTCCAAGGATGGCAAGCATTTTGCCGTCTCGTTGCAGGCTTTCGACAACCCTTCCAGTTTCCATTTTGCGTCGCAGATTTTCACGGATGAGAAGCCTTCGAGCTATTCTTTCGCGCAAACCACGCAGAACATGACCGGCCCCGAATTCATCGCCATGATCACCTCGGCGGAGCACTAGAATGACTGAGCATAACGTCCGCAATTTCACGATCAACTTCGGTCCGGAACACCCTTCCGCGCACGGCGTGCTGCGCCTGGTTCTGGAACTGGACGGCGAAATCGTCGAACGCGTCGATCCGCATATCGGTCTTCTGCATCGCGGCACCGAAAAGCTGATCGAGACCAAGACCTACCTTCAGGCGGTGCCTTATTTCGACCGTCTCGACTACGTCGCGCCGATGAACCAGGAACACGCTTTCGCGCTCGCCGTCGAAAAGCTTCTGGGTCTCGAAATCCCGATGCGCGGCCAGTTGATCCGCGTGCTTTATTCGGAAATCGGCCGCATCCTGTCGCACATCATGAACGTGACGACTCAGGCCATGGACGTCGGCGCAATGACGCCGCCTGTCTGGGGCTTCGAGGAACGTGAAAAGCTGATGGTGTTCTACGAGCGCGCCTGTGGCGCCCGCATGCACTCGGCCTATGTCCGTCCGGGCGGCGTACATCAGGATCTGCCGCCGGAACTGGTCGAAGATATCGGCAAATGGTGCGATCCCTTCATTACCGTTCTCGACAATATCGAAGGCCTGTTGACCGACAACCGCATCTACAAGCAGCGTAACGTCGATATCGGCGTCGTCTCGCTTGAAGATGCCTTTGCCTGGGGTTTCACGGGCGTCATGGTGCGCGGTTCGGGTGCTGCCTGGGATTTGCGTCGCGCGCAGCCTTACGAGTGCTATTCCGATCTGGAGTTCGATATCCCCGTCGGCAAGAACGGCGACTGCTATGACCGTTACCTGATCCGCATGCAGGAAATGCGCGAATCGGTGAAGATCATGAAGCAGTGCGTCGATCTTCTCTCCGGCAAGCACCGCATCGGCCCGGTCTCCTCGCTGGATGGCAAGGTGGTTCCGCCCAAGCGCGGCGAGATGAAGCGTTCGATGGAAGCTCTTATCCATCACTTCAAGCTCTATACCGAAGGCTATCACGTTCCCGCCGGCGAAGTTTACGCCGCCGTCGAAGCGCCGAAGGGCGAGTTCGGCGTCTACGTGGTCGCCGATGGTTCGAACAAGCCCTACCGCTGCAAGATCCGCGCGCCGGGTTATGCACATTTGCAGGCGATGGATTTCCTGTGCAAGGGCCATCAGCTTGCCGACGTTACAGCCGTGCTCGGCTCCCTCGACATCGTGTTCGGGGAGGTCGACCGCTGATGCGTCTGCCGCTGGCCATCTTGGCTTTTCTTGCTGCGATGTCGACCTCCGTTCTCGCCCAGACGGCGACGGACGAGGGGGGCGTATCGCTATCAAGCAGCGGTGGTTCCACCATCAAGCAGCTTCTGTCATCGGGATACGAGATCAAGGCCTCGGTTCCCAATGGCAGCAAGTTCATCGTGTTCATGCAGAAAGACAAGGCGGCTTATGCCTGCGAATTCGTCACGGTGGCGAGATCGCGTTGTGAGACGTTAAACTGAAAAGGCGTGAGGAAGTATGTCCGTTCGTCGACTAGCCGAAGATCAGTTCCAGCCCGTGGCATTTGCCTTTAACGCGGATAATACCGCATGGGCGGAAAAGACGATCCAGAAATATCCGGAGGGACGCCAGCAATCGGCGGTTATCCCGCTGCTTATGCGTGCGCAGGAGCAGGACGGCTGGGTTACCCGCGCCGCCATCGAAAAAATCGCCGACATGCTGGATATGGCCTATATCCGCGTCATGGAAGTAGCGACCTTCTACACCCAGTTCCAGCTGAAGCCGGTCGGCACACGCGCCCATGTTCAGGTTTGCGGCACAACGCCCTGCATGCTGCGCGGCTCCGAAGCGCTGATGGATGTCTGCCGCAAGAAGATCCACCATGATCCGCTGCACACCAACGAGAGCGGCACGCTGTCCTGGGAAGAAGTGGAATGTCAGGGCGCCTGCGTCAACGCGCCGATGGTCATCATCTTCAAGGATGCCTATGAGGATCTGACGCCCGAGCGCCTGGAAGAGATCATCGACACGTTCGAGGCAGGCAAGGGCGACACGGTCAAGACCGGCCCCCAGATCGACCGTCACCAGTCGGTGCCCGTTGGCGGCCTGACGACGCTGACGGAAGAGATCAAGCCAGATCGCTCCAATCTCGACAAGCCTGCGGAAGCTCCGGCGGAAGCAGCCCCCGTTCTTCCTTCGAATGCCGCCAAGCCGAAGACTGACGCACCGGAAACCGATCCGAAGCTGAAGACGCCTGCGAACGAGCCCAAGGCTTCTGCGGAAAACGCAAAGGCAGGGGAACAGCAATCGGCAGGCAAGGAAGCGACAGCATCCAGACCGTCGCTTGAGTCAGCCGACCGTCCGGCAGGCATTGAAAAGCCCGCTGCGCCCGATGACCTGAAACTCATTTCAGGCGTCGGCCCGAAGATCGAAGGCACGCTTAACGAGCTCGGTATCTTTACCTATGCGCAGATTGCCGGCTGGAAGAAGGCCGAGTGCGACTGGGTGGATGGTTATTTGAATTTCAAGGGCCGCATCGAACGCGATGAGTGGATCAAGCAGGCCGAGGCGCTCGCCAAGGGTGGCGAAGCCGAGTATATCAGGGTCTTCGGCAAGAAGCCGCGGTAAAGGGTGAAGCATGTTAAAAGATCAGGATCGCATCTTTACCAATCTCTACGGCCTCAAGGACAAGTCCCTGAAGGGTGTGAGGGCGCGCGGCCACTGGGATGGCACCAAGCAGATCATCGAAAAAGGTCGTGACTGGATCATCAATGAGATGAAGGCTTCCGGCCTTCGCGGTCGCGGCGGCGCAGGCTTCCCGACGGGTCTCAAGTGGTCCTTCATGCCTAAGGAAAGCGACGGCCGTCCGCATTATCTCGTGGTCAACGCCGACGAATCCGAGCCCGGCACCTGCAAGGACCGCGAAATCCTGCGCAACGATCCGCATACGCTGATCGAAGGCTGCGTTATCGCCGGTTTCGCCATGGGTGCACACACCGCCTATATCTACGTGCGCGGCGAATATATGCGCGAACGTGAGGCGCTTCAGGCCGCCATCGACGAATGTTACGATGCGGGCCTGCTCGGCAAGAACAACAAGAACGGCTGGGATTTCGACATCTACGTCCATCACGGCGCAGGTGCATATATCTGCGGCGAAGAGACGGCACTGCTCGAAAGCCTCGAGGGCAAGAAGGGCCAGCCGCGCCTGAAGCCGCCGTTCCCGGCCAATATGGGTCTTTACGGTTGCCCGACGACCGTCAACAACGTCGAATCCATCGCCGTTGCTCCGACCATTCTGCGCCGAGGTGCGGCATGGTTCTCGTCTATCGGCCGTCCGAACAATGTCGGCACCAAGCTGTTCATGGTCTCCGGCCATGTCGAGCGTCCATGCACCTTCGAAGATGCGCTGGGCCTGTCCTTCCGTGAACTGATCGAACACCATTGCGGTGGCATTCGCGGCGGCTGGGACAATCTGCTTGGCGTCATCCCCGGCGGCGCATCCTGCCCCATCGTGCGCGGTGAGGACATGAAGGACGCCATCATGGACTTCGACGGCATGCGCGAAGTGAAGTCGTCCTTCGGCACCGGCGGCATGATCGTCATGGACAAGTCCACCGACGTCATCAAGGCGATCGCCCGCATCGCGGCCTTCTTCAAGCATGAAAGCTGCGGCCAGTGCACGCCGTGCCGTGAAGGCACCGGCTGGATGTGGCGCGTGCTGGAACGCATGGTGAAGGGCAACGCGCAGAAGCGCGAAATCGACATGCTGTTCGAAGTGACGAAGCAGATTGAAGGCCACACCATCTGTGCTCTCGGCGACGCCGCCGCATGGCCGGTACAGGCGCTGATCCGCAATTTCCGTCCGGAGATCGAAAAGCGCATCGATCAATATACCTACAGGGCCATGGATGATGGCGCTGTTCTGGAAGCTGCCGAATAAGCTTTTCGCAGTTTGCATGCGGCGCGGGGATGATCCCGGCGCCGGAAAACCATGAAGCGCCTGACCGACGAGATGAAGTGTCGGGCGCGATTAAGGATTTGTTGCGGACCGTGTGAGAGACACGGGACGAACAGGCAACAGGACGTAAGTAGAACCATGGCAAAGCTCAAGGTTGACGGTAAAGAGATCGAGGTTCCGGATCATTTCACGCTGTTGCAGGCGTGCGAGGAGGCTGGTGCTGAAGTTCCGCGCTTTTGTTTTCATGAGCGCTTGTCGGTCGCGGGTAACTGCCGCATGTGTCTCATCGAGGTGAAGGGCGGACCGCCCAAGCCCGCCGCATCCTGCGCCATGGGCGTGCGCGACGTTCGCGGCGGCCCGAATGGCGAATTGCCTGAAGTTTTCACCAACACGCCGATGGTCAAGAAGGCCCGTGAAGGCGTGATGGAGTTCCTTCTCATCAACCACCCGCTCGATTGCCCGATCTGCGACCAGGGCGGCGAATGCGACCTGCAGGACCAGGCCATGGCCTTCGGTATTGCCGGTTCGCGTTACGCGGAAAACAAGCGTGCGGTTGAAGACAAATATATCGGCCCGCTCGTCAAGACGGTGATGAACCGCTGCATCCACTGCACGCGCTGCGTCCGTTTCACCACGGAAGTTGCCGGCATCGCCGAACTCGGCCTCATCGGCCGCGGCGAGGACGCTGAAATCACCACCTATCTCGAGCAGGCTATGACCTCCGAGCTTCAGGGCAACGTCGTCGATCTTTGCCCGGTCGGTGCGCTCACCTCCAAGCCTTTCGCTTTCACTGCCCGTCCGTGGGAACTGAACAAGACCGAAACCATCGACGTGATGGACGCTCTCGGTTCGGCAATCCGCGTCGATACCCGTGGCCGCGAAGTCATGCGCGTCATGCCGCGTGTCAACGAGGCAATCAACGAAGAGTGGATTTCCGACAAGAGCCGCTTCATCTGGGACGGCCTGAAGACGCAGCGTCTCGACCGCCCTTACGTCCGCAAGGATGGCCGCTTGCAGCCCGCAAGCTGGGGCGAAGCCTTCGGCGCTATCAAGCAGGCGGTTGCCGCAACCAGCGGCAGCAAGATCGGCGCGATTGCCGGTGACCTTGCTTCCGTCGAGGAAATGTTCGCGCTGAAGTCGCTTCTGGCGTCGCTCGGCTCGGCCAATGTCGATTGCCGTCAGGATGGCGCAGCGCTTGATCCGTCTTTGGGTCGCGCCAGCTACCTGTTCAATTCCACAATCGAAGGCATCGAGCACGCGGATGCGCTGCTGATCGTCGGCGCCAACCCGCGTTATGAAGCGGCCGTGCTCAATGCACGTATCCGCAAGCGCTGGCGTCGCGGTGGTTTCCCGATCGGCGTGATCGGCGAAGCCGGTGAGCTGCGCTACAACTACGAATATCTAGGCTCCGGCGCGGAAACGCTTTCCGATCTCGCCAATGGCTCTCACAGTTTCATTGAGAAGCTGAAGTCCGCCAAGAACCCGCTGATCATCATCGGCCAGGGCGCTCTGGCACGCGCCGATGGTGCAGCCGTTCTCGCGGCCGCTGCGAAGCTTGCCGTTTCGGTTGGCGCAATCAGCGAAGAGTGGAACGGCTTCTCGGTGCTTCACACTGCCGCTGCCCGCGTCGGTGGTCTCGACATCGGCTTCGTGCCGGGCGAGGGCGGTGTTGCTGCTGCCGAAATGGTAACGTCCATGGACGTTCTCTTCCTGCTCGGTGCCGATGAAATCGACCTGTCGAACAAGGGCGCCAAGTTCACCGTCTACATCGGTAGCCACGGCGACCATGGCGCGATGAACGCCGACGTCATCCTTCCGGGTGCAGCCTACACCGAAAAATCCGGTATCTGGGTCAACACCGAAGGCCGCGTTCAGGTGGGCAACCGCGCCGGTTTCGCACCGGGCGAGGCCCGTGAAGACTGGGCGATCCTGCGTGCGCTTTCCGACGTGCTCGGCAAGAAGCTGCCGTTCGATTCGCTGTCGGCGCTGCGCGGCCAGCTTTATGTCGCGCATCCGCATCTGGCGGAAACCGATGAGATCGTTGCCGGCAACGGCGCGGATGTCGAGGCACTTGCCGCTCGCGCGGGCAGCCTCAATAAGTCTGCGTTTGCCTCGCCGGTAAAAGACTTTTATTTGACGAACCCGATTGCGCGCGCATCCGCTGTCATGGCCGAGTGTTCCGCATTGGCCCGCAACAATTTCCAGGCTGCGGCAGAGTAAGGGTAGGGGATTATGGAATCGTTTTTCTGGAGCTACGTCTGGCCCGCGCTGATCATGGTCGGCCAGTCCCTGCTGCTTCTCGTTTGCCTTCTGGTGGCCATCGCCTTCCTTCTGCTTGCCGACCGTAAGGTCTGGGCAGCCGTGCAGTTGCGCCGTGGTCCCAACGTCGTCGGCCCCTTTGGTCTGTTCCAATCCTTCGCCGACCTTTTGAAATTCATCCTGAAGGAACCCGTCATTCCGGCGGGCGCCAACAAGGCGGTCTTCCTTCTGGCGCCGCTGGTTGCCGTAACGCTGGCGCTCGCCACCTACGCGGTCATCCCCTTTGCCGATGGCTGGGTCGTTGCCAATATCAATGTCGGCATTCTCTACATTTTCGCGATTTCCTCGCTTGAAGTGTACGGCATCATCATGGGCGGCTGGGCTTCGAACTCGAAGTACCCGTTCCTCGGCGCGCTTCGTTCGGCGGCGCAGATGGTGTCCTACGAAGTGTCGATCGGCCTCGTCATCGTCACCGTGCTTCTGTGCGTCGGCTCGCTCAACCTCACGGATATCGTTCTGGCGCAGCGTACCGGCCTCGGCACGATGATCGGTCTGCCGGCCTCGTTCCTCGACTGGCACTGGCTGTCGCTGTTCCCGATGTTCATCGTGTTCTTCATCTCGGGTCTTGCCGAAACCAACCGTCCGCCCTTCGACCTTCCGGAAGCGGAATCGGAACTGGTGGCCGGTCACATGGTCGAATATGGCTCGACGCCTTACATGATGTTCATGCTCGGCGAATATGCTGCGATCGTCCTGATCTGCTGCCTGACGACGATCCTGTTCCTTGGCGGCTGGCTGCCGATCGTGGATGTGTGGTTCCTGAACTGGATTCCGGGCATTGTCTGGTTCGCGCTCAAGGGCTGCATGGTTTTCTTCATGATCGCTCTGGTGAAGGCCTTCGTTCCGCGTTACCGCTATGACCAGCTCATGCGCCTTGGCTGGAAGGTGTTCCTGCCGCTGTCGCTCGCCATGGTCGTTATTGTTGCATTCGTATTGAAGCTGACGGGGTGGGCCGGTTGATGTCCGTACGCCTCGCTCAGAAATCTGGAGTTTGAGATGGCCAGCCTTTCCCAAGCCGTCAATTCACTGTTCCTCAAGGAGTTCGTCGGTGCGATCTTCCTGACGATGCGCCACTTCTTCAAGCAGAAGGCCACGGTGAATTATCCTTTCGAAAAGGGCCCGGTGTCTCCGCGCTTCCGCGGCGAGCATGCGCTGCGCCGTTATCCGAACGGTGAAGAGCGCTGCATCGCCTGCAAGCTGTGTGAAGCGATCTGTCCCGCTCAGGCGATTACCATCGAAGCCGGTCCGCGCCGCAATGACGGCACCCGCCGCACGGTGCGTTACGACATCGACATGGTGAAGTGCATCTATTGCGGTTTCTGCCAGGAAGCCTGCCCGGTGGATGCCATCGTCGAAGGCCCGAACTTCGAATTCGCGACGGAAACCCGCGAGGAGCTCTATTTCGACAAGCAAAGGCTTCTCGACAATGGCGACCGTTGGGAGCGTGAAATTGCGCGCAACCTCGCACTGGATGCGCCTTACCGTTAAGGCGCAACCGTCTTTCCGGGGGAGACCCCGGAAAGCGAAGAAAGAGTAAAAGAGCCTGCACGGTTATCGCCGGCGGGGACGAAACGGGTAGAGCGCGCGATTGCGCGGTCTTTGCCCGGATGAGGACAAGAAGGCACCAACATGGGTCTGCACGCTGTATTCTTTTATATATTCGCTTTCGTCGCCGTGGCGTCTGCGTTCATGGTCATCGCATCGAAGAACCCTGTTCATTCGGTGCTGTTTCTGATTTTGACCTTCTTCAACGCAGCCGCGCTGTTCCTGCTGACGGGGGCCGAATTCCTCGCCATGATCCTGCTCGTCGTTTATGTCGGTGCGGTGGCGGTGCTCTTCCTCTTCGTCGTCATGATGCTGGATGTGGATTTTGCGGAGCTGCGCTCCGGCGTGCTGCAATATGCGCCGATCGGTGCGCTGATCGGTATCATCCTCGCGGCTGAGCTGATCGTCGTGGTCGGTGGCAGCGTGCTCAACCCGCAGGCCGCCAAATCGATTACCATGCCGATCCCGTCACCGGCCGTGCGCACCAATACGGCCGCGCTGGGCGACGTGCTCTATACCAATTACGTCTACTTCTTCCAGCTTGCCGGTCTCGTGCTGCTGGTGGCCATGATCGGCGCCATCGTGCTGACGCTGCGTCACCGCACCGACATCAAGCGGCAGAACATATCCACGCAGGTCGGCCGTGACCCGAAGACCGCCGTCACCACGGTCAAGGTCAAGCCGGGCCAGGGCATCTGAAGGCGCGAACGGATCCAAGGAAACAGAATATGGAAATCGGTCTTTCCCACTACCTGACGGTCAGCGCGATCCTCTTCACGATCGGCATCTTCGGTATCTTCCTCAACCGGAAGAACGTCATCGTCATCCTCATGTCGATCGAGCTCATCCTGTTGGCGGTCAACATCAACATGGTGGCGTTCTCGGCTTTCCTGAACGACATCGTCGGCCAGGTCTTCGCACTGTTCATTCTGACCGTCGCAGCCGCCGAAGCGGCCATCGGTCTTGCAATACTCGTTGTCTTCTACCGCAACCGCGGATCGATCGCTGTCGAAGACGTCAATATGATGAAGGGCTGATAAGGCTATGATCTACAAGGCTATCGTCTTTCTTCCCCTGATCGGCTTCCTGATTGCCGGCCTGTTTGGCCGGTCGATCGGCGCCAAGGCTTCGGAATATGTCACCACCGGTCTGATGATCGTGGTCGCCGTCCTGTCGTGGATCGTTTTCTTCTCCGTCGCGCTTGCCCATGGCGAGCCGGGCGAGGTGATCAAGGTCACCGTGCTGCGCTGGATCCAGTCCGGCGGCATCGACGTCGAATGGGCGTTCCGCATCGATACCCTGACGGCCGTCATGTTCGTCGTCGTCAACACCGTCTCGACGCTGGTGCACCTCTATTCGATCGGATACATGCACCACGATCCGCATCGTCCGCGCTTCTTTGCCTATCTTTCGCTGTTCACCTTCGCCATGCTGATGCTGGTGACCTCCGACAACCTGCTGCAGATGTTCTTCGGCTGGGAAGGCGTTGGTCTGGCGTCGTACCTGCTGATCGGTTTCTGGTTCAAGAAGCCTTCGGCGTCTGCTGCTGCCATGAAGGCGTTCATCGTCAACCGCGTTGGCGACTTCGGCTTCATTCTCGGCATATCAGGCGTCTTCGTGCTGTTCGGTTCGATCAATTTCGAAACCATCTTCGCTGCCGCCAGCACCTATCTGCCGGCTGAAGGTGCAGCTTCGACGGAAACCGTCATCAACCTGTTCGGCATGCAGCTGGACAAGGCCAATGCGATGACGGGCGTCTGCCTGCTGCTCTTCATGGGCGCCATGGGTAAGTCGGCGCAGTTCCTGCTGCACACCTGGCTGCCGGACGCGATGGAAGGCCCGACCCCTGTGTCCGCCCTCATTCACGCCGCAACCATGGTGACCGCCGGTGTCTTCCTGGTTGCCCGCATGTCGCCGCTGTTCGAATTGTCGCATGATGCGCTCACCGTCGTGACGCTGGTCGGCGCCATCACCGCCTTCTTCGCAGCGACCGTCGGTCTCGTGCAGAACGATATCAAGCGCGTGATTGCCTATTCGACCTGCTCGCAGCTCGGTTACATGTTCGTGGCACTTGGCGTCGGTGCTTATGGCGCGGCCGTGTTCCACCTCTTCACGCATGCCTTCTTCAAGGCACTGCTGTTCTTGTGCGCCGGTTCCGTCATCCATGCCGTCGATGGCGAGCAGGACATGCGTTACATGGGCGGCCTGCGCAAGCATATCCCCATCACCTTCTGGACGATGACCGTCGGCACGCTTGCGCTGACAGGTGTGGGCATTCCGGGCACGATGATCGGCTTTGCCGGCTTCTTCTCGAAGGACGTGATCATCGAATCCGCTTATGCGTCCCATTCGGTGCTGTCAGGTTTCGCCTTCACGCTGCTGGTCATCGCCGCGCTGTTCACCAGCTTCTATTCCTGGCGTCTGGCGTTCATGACTTTCTTCGGAAAGCCGCGCGCTTCGGCTGACGTGATGCACCATGTGCATGAATCGCCGATGGTCATGCTGATCCCGCTCTTCATCCTCACCGTCGGCGCGATCTTCGCCGGTGTTGTCTTCGAAGGTTATTTCTTCGGCCATGAATATGCCGAGTTCTGGAAGGGTGCTCTCTTCACGCTTCCGGAAAATGAAATCCTTGACGAGTTCCACCATGTTCCGCTGTGGGTCAAGTGGAGCCCGTTCTTCGCCATGGCGCTTGGTTTTGTCACCGCATGGTACATGTATATCAAGTCGCCGGAGACGCCGAAGCGTCTGGCAGCGACCCATCGCGGCCTCTATCAGTTCCTCTTGAACAAGTGGTATTTCGACGAGCTTTACGACTTCCTCTTCGTGCGTTCCGCAAAGGCGCTTGGCCGCTTCCTGTGGAAGAAGGGCGACGTGGCCGTCATCGACCACTATGGACCGAACGGCATTGCAGCGCGTGTGGTTGACGTGACCAACCGCATGGTCCGCCTGCAATCCGGTTACCTTTATCACTATGCCTTTGCGATGCTGATCGGCATCGCGGCGCTTGTCACCTGGATGATGCTCGGGAGTGCGTTTTGATGACCGATTGGCCAATTCTTTCAACGGTCACCTTTCTGCCGCTCGTCGGCGTGGTGCTCTTGCTGCTGACCAATGAGAACGGCCCTTACGGTCGCCGCAACATTCTCAACGTCTCGCTGCTGACGACCGTTTTCACCTTCCTGGTGTCGCTGTTCGTCTGGATCGGCTTCGATAATTCGAACCCCGGTTTCCAGATGGTGGAAAAACACGCATGGTTCGGCAACATCGCCGCCTATCATCTGGGCGTCGACGGCATCTCCATGCTGTTCGTCATCCTCACCACCTTCCTCATGCCTTTCTGCGTGCTGGCAAGCTGGCAGTCGGTTGAAAAGCGCATCAAGGAATACATGATCGCCTTCCTGCTTCTGGAAGTCGTCATGATCGGCGTCTTCGTGGCGCTGGATACCGTTCTTTTCTACGTCTTCTTCGAAGCAACGCTGATCCCGATGTTCATCATCATAGGTGTCTGGGGCGGCAAGGATCGCGTCTACGCGTCCTACAAGTTCTTCCTCTACACGCTGCTTGGCTCGGTTCTGACCATGCTCGCCATCATGGCGATGTACTGGCAGTCCGGCACAACAGACATGACCGAACTTCTGAAATACGGCTTCCCGGCCGGCATGCAGACCTGGCTATGGCTTGCCTGTTTCGCGGCCTTCTCGGTCAAGATGCCGATGTGGCCGGTTCACACCTGGCTGCCGGATGCGCACGTGCAGGCGCCGACCGCAGGTTCCGTCATTCTGGCAGGCGTCATGCTGAAGCTTGGCGGTTACGGTTTCATCCGTTTCTCGCTGTCGATGTTCCCCTTGGCCTCGGACTATTTTGCACCCTTCGTCTTCACGCTGTCGGTTCTCGCCATCATCTACACCTCGCTGGTGGCGATGATGCAGGACGACATCAAGAAGCTGATCGCCTATTCCTCCGTCGCCCACATGGGTTACGTGACCATGGGCATCTTCGCGGCCAATGTGCAGGGCGTGCAGGGCGCAATCTTCCAGATGCTGTCGCACGGCATCGTGTCGGGCGCGCTCTTCCTCTGCGTCGGCGTCGTTTACGATCGGCTGCATACCCGTGAGATCTCGGCCTATGGCGGTCTCGTGAACAACATGCCGAAATATGCCGTCGCCTTCATGATCTTCACCATGGCTAATGTCGGTCTGCCCGGCACCTCCGGCTTCGTTGGTGAATTCCTGACGCTGATCGGCGTATTCCGCGCCAACACGCTGGTCGCGCTGTTTGCAGCAACTGGCGTCATCCTCTCGGCCGCTTACGCGCTGTGGCTCTACCGCCGCGTGATTTTCGGTGCGCTTGAGAAGGAAAGCCTGAAATCGATGCTCGATCTGTCGACCCGCGAAAAGGTCATCCTTTATCCGCTGGTTGCGCTGACGATCTTCTTCGGCGTCTATCCGGCTCCGGTTTTCGATGCGACAGCCGCTTCGGTCGATCTTCTGGTAAACAACTATACGGCTGCATTGCAGGCGGCGCAAAATGTTGCGCTTTCTATGAATTGACGACAGGACCCGTTGGACATGACCGCTGAAATTCTTTTTGCCAGTCTGCACATCGCGACGCCCGAGCTGATCCTTGCGGTCGGCGCGCTGGCGCTGCTCATGATTGGCGTCTTCTCGGGCGACAAGTCGACAACGACGGTCACGGGCCTCTCCGTGGCCTTGCTGCTCGTCGTCGGTCTCTTGATCGTCTTTGCGCCCGCTTCGGGTGTGGCTTTCGGCGGCGTTTACGTCGCCGATGCCTTCGGCAACTTCATGAAGGTGCTGGCGCTGATCGGGTCGATCACCGCCATGATCCTTTCTGTCGGCCAGAGCCGTTTTGAGCCGGTCGGCCGGTTCGAGTATCCGGTGCTTCTGGTTCTGGCGACTCTCGGCATCCTGCTGATGATTTCGGCCAACAACCTGATCTCGCTCTATATGGCGCTGGAGCTGCAGTCGCTTGCGCTCTACGTCGTCTGCGCCATCAACCGGGAAAGCCTGCGCTCCACCGAAGCGGGCCTGAAATATTTTGTTCTCGGTGCGCTCTCCTCGGGCATGCTGCTTTACGGCATGTCGCTGGTTTACGGCTTTACCGGCAATACCGGCTTTACCGAAATCGCCCAGGTTCTGACGGCAGAGACCCGTTCGCTCGGCCTCGTCTTCGGTCTGGTTTTTGTTCTTGCCGGTCTGGCATTCAAGATTTCCGCCGTGCCGTTCCACATGTGGACGCCTGATGTTTATGAAGGCGCGCCGACACCGGTCACGGCCTTCCTGTCTGCCGCTCCCAAGATCGGCGCCATGGCGATCTTCGTTCGCATCGTTGTTGACGCTTTCCAGCCGGTCTTTGCCGACTGGCAGCAGATCGTCGTCTTCATCTCCATCGCTTCCATGCTGCTCGGCTCGTTCGCGGCAATCGGTCAGAAGAATATCAAGCGCCTGATGGCCTATTCTTCCATCGGTCACATGGGTTACGCGCTGGTTGGTCTTGCGGCGGGCACCGAGGCGGGTATCTCGGGCGTCATTCTCTACATGACCATCTACATGGTCATGACGCTCGGCACCTTCGCCTGCATTCTCTCCATGCGCCGCAAGGAAATCGGCAATGTCGAAAATGTCGAGGATCTGGCCGGGCTTTCTTCCACCAACCCCTTCATGGCAGTTGTTCTGACGATCCTGATGTTCTCGCTTGCCGGCATTCCGCCGCTCGCCGGATTCTTCGGCAAGTACTACGTCTTCCTTGCTGCCATTGAAGCCAAACTCTATCCGCTTGCCGTCATCGGTGTGATCGGCTCGGTTGTCGGTGCGTATTATTATATCCGCGTCGTCAAGGTCATGTGGTTCGATGAAGCCAAGGGCAGCTTCGAGCGTCCAGCTGGCGAACTGAAAATCGTTTATGCGCTCTCTGGACTGTTCGTCGTCGCCTTCATCGTCTTCGGTGGTGCGCTCGGCAATGCAGTCACGGTTGCGGCAAAGACGTTCTTTTGAGCAATACGCACAAGCATACGGGCCGGATGTCCATCGATGACTTCCGGCACGAGGCGATGGCGGAAACGCCATCGACCAACATAGAATGTTTCGCCCGGGCAAGGGCAGGCGATGGCGGCAATCTGTGGATCACCGCCATCCGCCAGACTGGCGGACGCGGTCGCCGCGGCCGGCCTTGGGTGTCTGAACCAGGCAATCTCTACGCTTCGCTTCTTCTCATCGATCCCGCGCCAATGGACCGCATCGGTTCATTGCCGCTTGCCTTTGCGCTCGCCGTCTACCGCGCCATTCGCGCTGTGCTGCCGACGGGTGGCGAACCGCTAGAGATAAAATGGCCGAATGACGTGCTGATCGGGCGCCGGAAGACCTGCGGCATTCTGATGGAAGCCGAACTTCTGCCGGATGGACGCCGCGCCATCGTCATCGGCATCGGCATCAATATCGCCCACAAGCCTGAAAATCCGCTTTATCCCGTCACCATGCTGTCCGAACACGGGGCGTCGTGCTCCCCCGACGAGCTGTTCGCGCATCTCTTCCGCGAGACAGCGGATGTGCTGCAAAGCTGGGATGAGGGCAGGGGCGTTTCCGGTGTCATGGCCGGATGGCGGGCGGCTGCCTGCGGTATCGGCGAACATATCACCGTCAATTTTCCGGATCGCTCGATCGGCGGGCGTTTCGTTGGAATTGATGATAATGGTTATCTGCTGCTGGATGAGGATGAGGGCACAAGGCGCTCCATCGCCGCCGGCGACGTGTTTTTTGGATGAGGTGGACGGGGCGTGTCTTCAAGGACCCGCGCCGAACCTCTTCCCACAGGTTGGAGCTTTCCTGCTGCTCATGAAAAGCAGGGTGACAGACCGGCTCCGCATCGGCCCGGTCGATCAGATGATGTTTCATGTCCGATGCTGTTAAACGGGCGGCTGGGCGCGGCATATTGCCGTCGCCAGCGCGCTCTCGTGAATGGATAAGAAGAACAATGACTAAACAGGACGAACTGGTATTTCTGCCGCTTGGCGGCGTCGGCGAAATTGGCATGAATCTCGCGCTGTACGGCTACGGTCCGGAAAGCAAGCGCCAATGGATCATGGTGGATTGCGGCGTTACCTTTGCCGGTCTCGATCTGCCTGGTGTCGATCTGGTTCTGCCCGATATCAGCTATATCGCCGAGCAGAAGAAGAACCTCAAAGGCATCATCATCACCCACGCCCATGAGGATCACTACGGCGCGCTGAACGATCTGTGGCCGGGCCTCAACGTGCCCGTCTATGCCTCGGGTTTCACCGCCGGCATGCTGGAGGCAAAGCGCGCCTATGAGGGCAGCCGTGCCGAAATTCCAATCACCCCGTTCAAGGCGGGTGATCGCATCAATGTCGGCCCGTTCGAAATCGAGGCCGTCGGCGTCAACCATTCGATCCCCGAGCCGATGTCGCTGGTCATCCGCACGCCGCTTGGCAATGTCATCCACACGGGCGACTGGAAGATTGACGAGGCGCCGTCTCTCGGTCCGTTGACGGATGAGGCGCGTTTCCGCGCCATCGGCGAGGAGGGCGTGCTGGCGTTGATGTGCGACAGCACCAACTCGCTGCGTGACGGCGTATCGCCTTCGGAGCACGAAGTGTCTGAGGGGCTGCGCCAGATCATTGAAAATGCCGAGGGTCGCGTGGCCATCACCACCTTCTCCTCCAATGTCGGCCGTATCCGCTCCATCGCGCAGGCTGCGGAAGCTGCCGGACGCGAAGTGCTGCTGCTCGGCTCGTCGCTGAAGCGCGTCGTCAACGTTTCGCAGGATCTCGGCATCATGGAAGGTATCAAGCCGTTCCTGGCTGAAGACGAATACGGATATATTCCGCGCAACAAGGTGGTTGTCATTCTCACGGGTTCGCAGGGCGAGCCGCGGGCAGCCCTTGCCAAGCTTTCGCGCGATGAGATGCGTAATGTGGCGCTGGCTGCCGGTGATACGGTGGTATTTTCCTCGCGCGCCATTCCGGGCAACGAAAAGGCGATCATCGAGATCAAGAACGGCCTGATAGAGCAGGGCATCCATATCGTTACCGACAATGAGGCTTTGGTGCATGTCTCCGGCCATCCCCGCCGTAACGAACTTCTGAGGATGTACGAATGGACCAAGCCGCAAATCCTGGTGCCGGTGCATGGCGAGGCGGCGCATCTGGTCGCGCAGAAGGAACTGGCTGAACAGGCCGGCATTTCTCAGGTGCCAAAGGTTCGTAACGGCAACATTCTGCGTCTGGCGCCTGGTCCTGCGGAAGTCATCAACGACGCACCGCACGGCCGCGTCTTCAAGGACGGCAACCTCATCGGTGACCTCGACGAGATGGGGATCAGCAACCGCCGCAAGCTTTCCTTCGCCGGCCATGTCTCCGTCAATGTGCTGCTGGACAGCCGCTACGACTTCCTCGGAGATCCCGATGTCGTACCTTTCGGCCTGCCGGAATTCGATGATGAGGGCGAGGACATGGAAGATACGCTCTATGACGCCGTACTCGGCGCCGTGGAAAGCATCCCCCGGGCCCGCCGCAAGGACCTTGCGCTGCTGCGCGAGTCAGTGCGCCGCGCCGTACGCGCCGCTGCCAATCAGGCATGGGGCAAGAAGCCGATCGTGACGGTTTTCGTCACCAAGGTCTGAACCGGAAAATCCCGGGTTTTCAAACCGTCACGCCCCGTCATGTCCGGGCCATCTCGGACATGACGCAATCGCCGTCCGCGATCGTTCCTTCTCCTCTCGTGCAGCTTTTTATACATCTTGCAGGGAAGTGATTCCGGTTCGCGGATGAATGCGTTACAAGGGGCGCATCACGCAGGAGGACGTCATGCCGCTTCTTTCGGTCTTCGCCATTTATTTCATCGTCTGGTGGACGGTGCTTTTCGTTGTGCTGCCGATTGGCCTTCGCACCCAGGAGGAAGACGGCGATGTGGCGATCGGCACGGTTGCAAGCGCCCCGTCAAGGTTCAGGGGCGGGCGCATCGTGTTGTGGACAACGCTGATATCGGCTTTGATCTGCGGGCTCTGGTACGGCGTAACCTGGTGGTTCGGCGTCAGCATGGACGACCTTCCGAGAATTATCCCGGTTTTCGACTGAAGCACTTCACCCACGCGCCAGGATTAAGCGCGCCGTAGAATTTGCAGCGTGGCGGGCTTCGTGATGCGATTTAAGGCAACATAAGCTGTGCTGCCGTTTTATGAACGGTCGCCACAAGATGCGCCAGTGCTGTCACATGGATGTCATATCAGTCGTGCACACACCATGAGAGTGTCTGGCGGGCAATTTGCTGTCACAATTTTACCGGAATAAGCATTCGGGGTTGTGAACTTCGCCGGAATCAAAAAAAAACAAGGCATTTCAGCCTTGTTTTTCAGGTTTCGCGTGATCTGTAACCGTTACCGGGGCAGCGACAAGCGCGCCTAAGATCGAATCCTCCCAAGACTGACCGCGAAAACGGCAAGAATTTAGACTTCCTGCCTCTTTTGTGAGCTAAAGTTAGCCCAATCACCCATGCTTGTCATCTCATTTTTTGCATATTTGTTACAGTCGGCAAAAAATTCCCTGTGGTGCAATTTGTCGCACCGGATCAAGAATAATATTCCGGCCAAAGCGTTTTGACGCGAATTAGCTATCGCGAAAATGCCACGAAATCGCCTAGGCAGGTCTTTGCATGGCGGGTTTTCTTCTTGGTCAGAAACAGCTATGTACGGCGCCAATATCCCTCTATTCGGGGCGATTCCCGCGCCTTTGCGCGTTGTTGCCCATACCAATGGAAGTCGTCATGCGTCTCAGCCGTTATTTCATGCCCATCCTGAAGGAAAACCCCAAGGAAGCGGAGATTGTCTCCCATCGCCTTATGCTGCGTGCGGGCATGATCCGGCAGCAATCGGCTGGCATCTATTCCTGGCTACCGCTGGGCAAGCGCGTTCTGGACAAGGTCAACAGGATCATCCGCGAAGAGCAGGATCGCTCAGGCGCGATCGAGCTTCTGATGCCGACGCTGCAGACCGCTGAGCTGTGGCAGGAGAGCGGCCGTTATGACGATTACGGCAAGGAAATGCTGCGCATCAAGGACCGTCAGGACCGCCAGATGCTGTATGGCCCCACTAACGAGGAGATGATCACTGACATCTTCCGGTCCTACGTGAAATCCTACAAGAACCTGCCGCTGAACCTCTATCATATTCAGCTGAAGTTCCGCGACGAGGTGCGCCCCCGTTTCGGCACCATGCGCTCGCGTGAGTTTCTGATGAAGGATGCCTATTCCTTCGATCTGACCAAGGAAGACGCGATCCACTCCTATAACAAGATGTTCGTGGCTTACCTGCGCACATTCGAACGGCTTGGCCTGCGCGCCATTCCCATGCGTGCCGATACCGGCCCGATTGGCGGCAATCACAGCCACGAATTCATCATTCTGGCCGATACCGGCGAATCCGAAGTCTTCTGCCACAAGAGCTTCCTCGACCGCGCCATCCCCGCCGACGATACCAACTTCGACGATGTCGCAGCCCTTCAGGGCGTTTTCGACGAATGGACGGCCGACTATGCCGCCACCTCGGAAATGCACGACGAAGCTGCTTATGACGCCATTCCCGACGGCGAGCGCCTTTCCGCGCGCGGCATCGAAGTCGGCCACATCTTCTATTTCGGCACCAAATATTCCGAGCCGATGGGCGCCAAGGTGCAGGGTGCTGATGGCAAGGAACACCCCGTTCACATGGGGTCCTACGGCATTGGCCCGACACGCCTTGTTCCCGCCATCATTGAAGCATCGCATGACGAAAACGGAATCATCTGGCCGGCTTCGGTCGCTCCTTTCGATGTCGTGATTATCAACATGAAGGCAGGTGACGCAGCCTGTGATGCGGCGTGCGAAAAGCTGTATTACTCGCTCTCCAATGCCGGCAAGGATGTTCTTTATGACGATACGGACGACCGCGCGGGCCAGAAGTTCGCGACTGCTGACCTGATCGGCGTGCCGATGCAGATCATCGTCGGCCCACGTTCGGCAGCGAACGGTGAAGTCGAGGTGAAGGATCGCAAGACCGGCGACCGTGAAACCGTCACAATCGAAGCGGCAATGAACAGGGTGCTTGGCTAAGCGCGAAATGGTGAAAGTGACGAGCGGTTTTCGCCTGAAATCCGCTCCAGCTTTATGAGATCAAGATCAGGGGTCGGTTTTTTGTGAAAACCGGCCTTTCAAGTTCAGATCAGGGAGACGACATGGCAAAAGCCGAGGCTGACAAGGGTGCGGCTCCTTCCGCCCGGGAAAGGACCGCCCGGCCGTTTTCTGCTTTCGAGCGCATGGTGGCCTGGCGCTATCTGCGGTCGCGGCGCAAGGAAGCGTTCATATCCGTCATCGCCGGCTTTTCCTTCGTCGGCATCATGCTGGGCGTCGCGACGCTTATCATCGTCATGGCTGTCATGAACGGTTTTCGCACGGAGCTGATTTCGCGCATTCTCGGCATCAACGGCCATATGATCGTCCAGCCGATCGACCAGCCCTTCAACAATTACGATGAGCTGGCGAAGAAGTTCTCCGCCATTCCGGGCGTGACGATGGCCCTGCCGCTGGTAGAGGGGCAGACATTGGCCTCCGGTCGCGGTGGCGCCGGCTCGGGTGCGCTCGTGCGCGGCGTTCGCCAGGACGATATCGACAAGATCAAGGAAGTCGCCACTAACGTCAAGACCGGCGATCTCGTCGGCTTCATGGCGGGCGACGGGGTTCTGGTTGGCTCAAGGCTTGCCGCACAGCTTGGCGTGACGGCGGGCGACGATATCACCCTCATTTCGCCTGAAGGCGATGTGACGCCGATGGGTGTCAACCCCCGCGTCAAATCCTACAAGATTTCGGGCGTCTTCGAGATCGGCATGTCGGAATATGACGCGTCGATGATCTATATGCCGCTGTCCGAAGCCCAGCTTTATTTCAATGCCGAAGGCCTGGTGCAATCCATCGAGCTTTACGTCAGTCGCCCAGACAATGTCGACGGCATCCGCCCGCTGGTGGAGCAGGCAGCTGAACGGCAGATCTATATCACCGACTGGAGACAACGTAACCAGACCTTCTTTTCCGCCCTGCAGGTGGAAAGAAACGTGATGTTCATGATACTGACGCTCATCGTTCTGGTGGCGGCGCTCAACATCATTTCCGGCCTCATCATGCTGGTTAAGGACAAGGGCAGCGATATCGCCATTCTGCGCACCATGGGCGCCAGTTCCGGCGCCGTCATGCGTATCTTCTTCATGACGGGAGCTGCCATCGGCACGGTCGGCACATTCGCCGGTGTGGCACTTGGCGTCATCGTCTGTCTCAATGTGGAATCCATCCGGCAGTTCTTCTCCTGGGTATCAGGCACGGTGCTGTTTGATCCGCAGCTCTATTTCCTCAGCCAGCTTCCGGCCGAAATGGATATCAGCGAGACCATTACCGTCGTCATCATGGCGCTGACGCTTTCTTTCCTGGCAACCATCTTTCCGGCATGGCGGGCTTCCAAGCTCGATCCG
Organism: Rhizobium sp. Root491; assembly: GCF_001427205.1. Taxonomy (NCBI): domain Bacteria; kingdom Pseudomonadati; phylum Pseudomonadota; class Alphaproteobacteria; order Hyphomicrobiales; family Rhizobiaceae; genus Rhizobium; species Rhizobium sp. Root491. The sequence goes on along the minus strand of NZ_LMFF01000001.1, from coordinate 165,698 downwards.
GTGCAGGCCCTGCGTTACGAATAAGGACCGCTTCACAATATGGCAAAAAAATCAGTGCTGCGGCTTACCGGCGTCGAGAGGACCTATGGTCAGGGCGAGACGTCGCTCTCCATTCTGCGCAAGGCCGATTTCGAGTTGAAGAGCGGTGAGATGGTGGCGCTTGTTGCCCCCTCGGGCACCGGCAAATCCACGCTGTTGCATCTCGCCGGGCTTCTCGAGCATCCGGATGCTGGCGAGGTCTTCATCAATGACGCGCCGTGCAATGGTCTGCCGGATGAAAAGCGCACGGCGATCCGCCGCAGCGACATCGGTTTCGTCTACCAGTTCCATCATCTGCTGCCGGAGTTCACGGCGGTGGAGAATGTGATGATGCCGCAACTCATCGCCGGTTTGACGCAGGGCGAGGCCCGCAAGCGTGCGAGCGCGCTGCTCGATTACATGCGCGTCGGCCATCGCGGCGAACATCGCCCGGCTGAGCTTTCCGGCGGTGAACAGCAACGTGTGGCGATTGCGCGCGCCGTTGCCAACGCACCGCTCCTGCTTCTCGCCGACGAGCCGACCGGCAATCTCGATCCCGAGACTGCGCATTACGTGTTCGATGCGCTGGAGGCGCTGGTGCGCCAGTCCGGCCTTGCCGCACTGATCGCCACCCATAATCATGAGCTTGCCAACCGCATGGACCGCCGCGTGACGCTTGCAGACGGCAAGATCGTAGACTTCTGATCATGATGCAGTAAGGCGACCATAACGCCACCTTTGCGATCTTTTCTGCGGCTGGGTCTGTCTACGTTCAGGTTTCCCGCAAGGCCACTCGTCCTTCCACAATTGAATTTTCACGAACCCGGAGGTGTTTTTGCCTCCGGGTTTTTTTGCTTTGGAGTCAGTGGCTTGCCATTCACGAAGGTGGAACCGCAGCCGATTCTGTCGCGTTAGCAAGGGGAATATCGGTAAAAGCCTGTTGACAATCGAACAAAATGAGAACAAAGTTAGAACATAACGAGTAAGGAGAGACCAATGACTGATTTCATCCGTGACGTTGCCGCTTTCGCCTCCATCGCTGTGTTTGTCGCCAGCTTTTCGGTGATCCTCACTGCCCTGTGAAGGGCACACCGGCGCAGAAGCCTGTATAGACGCCGAAAGGCGGTGGACTTTGAAGGCCGAAAATCGGAAAATTGCCCCCTCGATTCAGAATGACAGGATGACGATATGGGCGAGACGGTTACGCGTGGAGAGACCTCTGGCGAAACGCTGAAAACACCCGGTTTCGTCCATCTGCGGGTTCACTCCGCTTACTCCCTGCTTGAGGGGGCTTTACCCCTCAAGAAAATCATGTCCAAGGCCGTTGCGGACGGCCAGCCGGCCATAGCCATTACCGACACCAACAATCTTTTCGTCGCGCTGGAGTTTTCCGAAAAGGCGCGTGATGAGGGCTTGCAGCCTATTATTGGCTGTCAGGTGTCGATCGACATGCAGGATGCGGTGGATGATCGCCGCAACCACAACAGCCACCTTGCCAAGCTTCCAGCCATCGTGCTGCTCGCGGCTGATGCCGGAGGGTACGAGCGGCTGGTGGACCTTATCAGCCGCGCCTATCTGGACGGCGAAAGCGGTGGCCAGTCCGTGCATATTACCCGTGCATGGCTGGAGGAAGCCTCCAATGCCGGGCTGATCGTGCTGACGGGTGCCTCCGGTGGTCCGGTGGATATGGCTCTGAAGGAAGGGCATACGGCGCAGGCGAGAGAACGCCTGCTGGCGCTGAAATCACTCTTCGGTGACAAGCTTTATATCGAATTGCAGCGTCAGTCCGGTTTCGACCGCGTCCATGAGCGGCGTATGATCGGGCTTGCTTATGAACATGATATTCCGCTGGTCGCCACCAACGAGGCCTTCTTCCCTTCGAGGGCCGATTATGAGGCGCATGATGCATTGATGGCGGTGGCGCATAACGCCATCGTTTCGGATGACAGCCGGTTCCGCCTGACCCCCGACCATTATATGAAAAGCCGTGAGGAGATGGCGGAGCTGTTTGCCGACCTTCCGGAGGCACTGGAAAACACCGTCGAAATCGCAATGCGTTGCTCGTATGTGCTGAAGAAGCGTGGGCCGATCCTGCCGCGCTTCACCGGTGCCAGCGACGATCCCGAAGCGGCGCAACGGGCAGAGGCCGAAGAGCTTCGCCGTCAGGCCGTCGAAGGTCTCGATCTTCGCCTTGCGGCCCTCGGCATGGCACCTGGCTACACAGAGCAGGAATATCGCGACAGGCTGGATTTCGAGCTTGGCGTCATCGAACGCATGGGTTTTCCAGGTTACTTCCTGATCGTTGCGGACTTCATCAAATGGGCCAAGCAGCAGGATATTCCAGTCGGCCCCGGCCGCGGTTCGGGTGCAGGCTCGCTCGTGGCCTATGCGCTGACCATCACCGATGTCGATCCTCTGCGCTTCTCGCTGCTGTTCGAACGCTTCCTCAATCCCGAACGCGTGTCGATGCCCGACTTCGATATCGACTTCTGCCAGGACCGCCGCGAAGAGGTGATCCGCTACGTGCAGCGCAAATATGGCCGCGAGCAGGTGGCGCAGATCATTACCTTCGGTTCGTTGCAGGCTCGCGCGGCATTGCGCGACGTCGGCCGCGTGCTGGAAATGCCCTATGGACAGGTGGACAAGATCTGCAAGCTGGTCCCCAACAACCCGGCCAATCCGACGCCGCTGTCAAAAGCGATCGAGGAAGAGCCGCGTCTGCAGGAAGAGGCGGACAAGGAACCCGTCGTTGCCCGACTTCTGGATATCGCCCAGAAGATCGAGGGGCTTTACCGTCACGCCTCCACCCATGCTGCCGGTATCGTCATTGGTGACCGGCCGCTGTCGAAGCTGGTGCCGATGTATCGCGATCCGCGCTCCGACATGCCGGTTACCCAGTTCAACATGAAGTGGGTGGAAAGCGCCGGCCTCGTCAAATTCGACTTTCTCGGTCTGAAGACGCTGACGGTGCTGAAGGTTGCCGTCGATTTCGTTGCCAAACGCGGCATCAAGGTCGATCTCGCCGCAATTCCGCTGGACGACGCCAAAACCTACGAGATGTTGTCACGCGGCGAAACCATCGGCGTGTTCCAGGTGGAAAGTGCCGGCATGCGCAAGGCGCTTATCGGCATGCGCCCGGACTGCATCGAGGACATCATTGCGCTGGTGGCGCTTTATCGTCCGGGTCCGATGGAAAACATTCCGGTCTACAATGCCCGCAAGCATGGCGAGGAGGAACTGGAGTCGATCCACCCCACCATCGACCACCTCCTGAAGGAAACGCAGGGCGTTATCGTCTATCAGGAACAGGTGATGCAGATCGCCCAGGTTCTGTCAGGTTATTCGCTCGGCGAAGCCGATCTTCTGCGCCGCGCGATGGGCAAGAAGATCAAGGAGGAGATGGACCAGCAGCGCGAGCGCTTCGTCGACGGCGCGATCAGAAACAGCGTGTCGAAGCCGCAGGCCAACACCATCTTCGACCTTCTGGCGAAATTCGCCAATTACGGCTTCAACAAGAGCCACGCCGCCGCTTACGCCATCGTGTCCTATCAGACCGCCTATATGAAGGCGCATTATCCGGTGGAGTTCCTTGCGGCCTCCATGACGCTGGATATGGCCAACACGGAAAAACTCAATGATTTCCGCCAGGATGCCAGCCGTCTCGGTATAGAGGTCGTGGCACCTTCGGTGCAGACGTCCTTCCGGCAGTTCGAGACGGGTGAGAACCGCATCTATTATTCGCTGGCCGCCATCAAGGGCGTGGGCGAGGGCGCGGTGGAACACATCGTTACCGTGCGCGACGGCAAGCCATTTGCGAGCCTGGAGGATTTCTGCCTGCGCATCGATCCGAAGCAGATCAACCGGCGTGTGCTCGAAAGCCTCATCAATGCTGGCGGTTTCGATTGTTTTGGCCGCGACCGCGCCGAGATGATCGGCGGGCTGGACCGTATCATCGGTTATTCGCAACGCGCGCAGGAAAGCCGTGTTACCGGCCAGTCGGACATGTTCGGCTCCGGCGGCGCAAGCGGTCCGGAAAAGCTCATCCTGCCTGCCTTCCAGCCGTGGCTCGCCTCGGAGAAACTGCTGCGCGAATATCAGGTGCTCGGTTTTTACCTGACCGCACATCCGCTCGATACCTACCGCCCTGTATTGGAAAAGTTGAGGGTGCAGAATTTCGCCGATTTTTCCGCCGCAGTGAAACAGGGTGCGACCGCCGGGCGTCTGGCCGGCACCGTCACCGGCAAGCAGGAACGCAAGACCCGCACTGGCAACAAGATGGGTATCGTCACCTTCTCCGATGCCTCCGGCCAATATGAGGCGGTGTTGTTTTCCGAAGGGCTTGCCCAGTTTCGCGATCTGCTCGAGGTGGGCAAATCGCTTGTTATCACCGTACAGGCGGAAGAGCGCCCTGAAGGCATCGGTCTTCGCATCCAGACGGCGCAATCGCTCGAGGAAAAATCCGTGCAGATGCAGAAGGCGTTGCGGGTTTATGTGCGCGATTCAGGCCCGCTGAAAACCGTTGCCCGCCACCTCAATACCAAAGGTGACGGATCGGTTTATTTCATCGTCATCAAGGACGAGGGGAGCCGCGAGATCGAGGTGGAGCTGACGGAGAAATACCGTATTTCCCCTGAGATCGCCGCCGCACTTCGCTCTGCCCCCGGCGTTGTTGATGTGGAGCTGGTGTGAGGCCTCAAGCCCTCAAACCGGCCCTTCCTTTGTCACGGTAATGAAGTCCGTTCCCATCCCTGTCTCCATCTGGTGACTGAGGTCGGAAACGGTAATCGAACTGCCGGTTGAAAGCTCTTTCTCGATTCGGGAGCGAATTTCAGCCGGTATTTCAAGGCGGCCGAGTACGGCGCTTAGCTGGTCAAAGCCACCGGGCGCTTCGGTAACGGTGATGCCGAGCCGCTTGCGGGCTGCGGCCGGCAGATGGTTTTCCAGTGTTACGCCATTCCATTCGGCGGTTCCGGCTGCGCGGTTGACGGCAACGGCTTCGAAGAAATGCGTTCCGAGTGCCACCTCGGGATCCTTGATGTCGATCGCAGCCTCGAATAGCGGCTTGAAATCCTGTCGCACCATGATCTGGCCATTCGGTGGATGATCTTCGCCGGCGGACGCGTAAAGTGCAGCAACGAAATCGTCGGTCAGTAGCGGCCCGGTGGTTTTCAGCCCCTTCCAGCGCTTGAAACCGTTGACGGCGCTGATCGTCATTTCTCCGGTATAGCCGTCCGGTGCGCCGGCATCGAAGCCAAGGCGGGTCAGCACGGCCTGAATATCCATCACCTTTTCGCGCTCGCCGCGCCGGGTGATGAGGATGCGCAAGGGCGAGGGCTCCTTGCCTTTGGCCATCGGTTTGATGGCTTGCGTTTTTTCATTCACGGCCACCTCAACGGTGCCCAATGCGGCGTCGAAGGTCGCGGGGCGCAGCTCGACGTCGGATAAAAGCAGCTTGCCGTCATCGGCATCGTCCCGCGGCTCAAACAGGGCTGAATGTTGTACGGAGCGTAGAGAAACCGGCCGGTCGGTGATGATGACATGCACGCCGTAGCGGGTCTCGCCGAACAGCGACTGCGCGAATTTCGAAGGCAGGCGCACGCAGCCATGCGAGGCGGGGTAATTCGGCACCTTGCCTTCGTGCAACGCGATGCCCGACCATGTCAGTCGCTGCATGAAAGGCATGGGCGCGGCCGAGTAGATGTTCGATTCGTGGTATTTGCGTTTTTCCAGAATCGAAAAAATGCCGCTCGGCGTCTCATGCCCGGCCTTGCCGGTTGAGACCTTGGATGTAGCAACGATCTCGCCGTTCTCGTAAAGCGCCAGCGATTGATCGCTTTTCGAAACGACGATCTGCAGGGACTTGTTGTCGGCGGCAAGCGCCGGAAAGGCAAGAATGCTAGCCGACAGCATGCCGGTCAGAAGACGGAAGCGAAGGGACATGACGCAATACACCACATGCACAAAACTTCGTTTACTCAACCACGCGAAGTTTAATGAAGTTTAAGGATGGGGCGTCTGCAACATCACTAATTTGTGTAATATCTAAAATAGGGGCGGGGTGTTGCAGGCCGCAGGGTTTCACGGCGTTTGCAAGCGGCATGGCCGCTATTTGCGTGTACCGAAAGTGTAGCCGGTCTCGACGCTGCCCTTGCCGAACTTGTCGCGCAGCTTGTCCATTGCCGCTTCCGCCGCCGCCCGCCGTTCCGCCTGCCTGTCGACGAGATCGGGAGGATCGGCAAGGTCCGCATCGCGCAGATCACTGACGCCTATGCCGATCAGGCGAAACTTGGTGCCGTCGGTTTCTTTCGCAAGCAGCGAAAGGCCGGTACGGAATATGCGGTCGGCAAGCTGGGTAGGGTCATCAAGCTTGCGGTTGCGGGTGCGGAGTTTGAAATCGGCCGTCTTCATTTTCAGCACAACCGTCTGGCCGGAAATGCCGCTCTTCTTCAGGCGCCAGGCAACTTTTTCGGAAAGCGACCGCAGGATCGGTACGAGGTCCTCGTGGCGGGAAATATCGTTGAAGAAGGTGGTCTCGGAAGACACGCTTTTCACGGGGTCGTTATTGTGCACGTGCCGTTCATCGATGCCGCGCGAAAGCCGGAACAGCCTTTGTCCCATCACGCCATAGCGGCGCATCAGGTCGCCTTCCTCCATCTCCTGCAACTGCGCGATCATGCGGATGCCGTCCGCCTCCAGCGTCGCCGCAAACGCCTTTCCAACGCCCCATATCGTCGTGACGGGCCGTGCTGCCAGAAAGGAAAGCGCTTCCGCTTCGCCGATCACCGAAAAGCCGCGCGGTTTTTTAAGGTCAGACGCGACCTTGGCCAGAAATTTGCAATAGGACAGCCCGGCCGAGACGGTCACGCCCACTTCTTTTTCCACCCGTTTCACAAATTTCGCCAGAACCCGGGCCGGCGGATCGTGATGCAGCCTCTCCGTTCCGGAAAGATCGAGAAACGCCTCGTCTATGGAAAGCGGCTGCACGAGCGGTGTCAAATCCTGCATCATGGTTCGGATCTGACGGCCGACGCGGCTGTATTTTTCCATGTCGGGCTTGATGACCACGGCGTCCGGACAGGCTTCCAGCGCCTTGAACATCGGCATGGCGGAGCGCACGCCCTGGATGCGGGCAATGTAGCAGGCAGTGGAAACCACGCCGCGTTTTCCGCCGCCGATGATCAACGGCTTGTCGGCAAGCTCGGGATTGTCCCGTTTTTCAACGGAGGCGTAAAAGGCGTCGCAATCGATATGGGCGATGCTGAGGTCGTAGAGTTCGTCATGGTAGACGAGGCGGGGACTGCCACAGGCGCGACAACGCCTCAGGTCCGCTGGCTGGCCGGCCAGACAGTCGCGGCAAAAACCGGGATCATAAAGATGCGACGTGGACATGGGCCGAAAACAAAACCAGAACGTCACCAACCATACTCCGGCCGTGACGGTGGCTCAAGGGGTGGCCTGTCAATACTCACCCGAATCCAACCCCGGGCCGGAAAAATGGTGCCAGGCGGCGGCAACCGTTTCGGGGGATGTGTCGGTCGCCGCGCAGAAGGCCATGAGGTCTGGTTCGTGGCTCATCAGAAAATCGGTGAGCCCCGCCAGAAAGCCGGGATCGTGGGCGGCATGGCGCAGCATATTGGCCTGCAATCCGCTCAGCGCCAGAAAACGCCCGAGCATTTCCGGCTCGTTTGCCAGCCAGCCAAGTATGGCGGCTGCCGTTTCTTGCGGATCTTTTCCGGCATTGTCTTTGTTTTTTGTATCTCTCAGCATTTCTCTACCGAAGTTACCTATTTTGAAACCAAATCGTTCTAGCCTTGCGCAACAAATGGACGATGGAATCGGTTCTCTGGCACCCTATATGTCTGGGAGAAGGTTTCAAAGCGAAACGGGGACTGCCCACCATGCCCAAGCAGGTCATGATAGTCGAAGACAACGAGCTGAACATGAAGCTCTTTCGTGACCTGATCGAGGCGTCTGGCTATACGACGATCCAGACGCGCAATGGCATGGAAGCGCTGGATCTAGCCCGCAAGCATCGCCCCGACCTCATTCTCATGGATATTCAGCTGCCGGAGGTTTCCGGGCTGGAGGTGACGAAATGGCTGAAGGAAGATGACGAGCTGCACGTCATTCCGGTCATCGCGGTAACCGCCTTCGCCATGAAGGGGGATGAGGAGCGCATTCGTCAGGGCGGATGCGAGGCCTATGTGTCCAAGCCGATCTCCGTTCCGAAATTCATCGAAATCATCAAGACCTATCTAGGCGATGCGTAAGGTGGTTGGGGAACTGTTATGACGGCGAGAGTTCTGGTTGTTGACGACATACCCGCAAACGTAAAGCTTCTCGAAGCCCGGCTTGTCGCGGAATATTTCGACGTCGTAACCGCCGAGGATGGTTTCAAGGCGCTTGATATTTGCGACCAGGAACAGGTCGATATCATCCTGCTGGACATTATGATGCCTGGCATGGACGGTTTCGAGGTCTGCGAACGGCTGAAGGCCAATCCGAAAACGGCGCATATTCCTGTTGTCATGGTCACCGCACTCGATCAGCCCTCAGACCGCGTGCGCGGCCTGAAAGCCGGCGCCGATGATTTTCTGACCAAGCCCGTTAACGACCTTCAATTGATCGCCCGTGTCAAAAGCCTCGTGCGCCTCAAGGCCGTCAGTGACGAATTGCGGCTGCGGGCCGAGACCGCGCGCGAGATCGGCATCGAGGAGATGCTGCGCAGCGATGGCCTCATGCAGACGCCTGGCCGCGTTCTGGTGGCGGATGGCCGCGCCAGCTCGCAGGAACGCATCGTCAGGGCGCTGAAGCCGGTTGCCGAGGTCGATGCCGTCACGGAGCCTCAGGCGGCCCTGTTGAAGGCCGCGAGCAACCCCTTCGAGCTTGTCATCGTCAATTCCAATTTTGAGGATTACGATCCGCTGAGACTGTGTTCGCAGCTTCGTTCGCTGGAGCGTACCCGGTTCCTGCCGTTGCTTCTGGTAGCGGAACAGGGGGCGGACGACATGGTGGCGCGGGCGCTCGATCTTGGCGTGAACGATTATATTCTCCGCCCGATCGATCCCAACGAACTTGTCGCCCGGTCTCTGACGCAGATCCGGCGCAAGCGCTATAACGAGCATCTGCGGCTCAATCTCCAGCACACGATGGAGCTTGCTATCGTCGATGGGCTGACTGGTCTTAACAATCGCCGTTATCTCGACAATCATCTGAAAATACTTTTCGACCGCGCCGCCGTGCGTGGCCGCCCGATTTCCATTTGCATGACCGATATCGACCGCTTCAAGCTGGTCAACGATACCTATGGCCACGATGTCGGCGATGAGGTTCTGCGCGAGTTTGCAGCCCGCATCCGCAGCACGGTGCGCGGCGCCGATCTTGCCTGCCGTTATGGCGGGGAGGAATTCGTGGTTGTGATGCCCGACACGTCGATGGAGCTTGCCACAAGCGTTGCCGAGCGCCTGCGGGCAATCATCGAGGACAAGCCGTTTCACGTTCGTTCCATCGACCGCGAGTTGAGTATCACGGCTTCGCTCGGCATCGCCACCAGCAGCGGAGCATTCGGCGCGCCGGACGAGCTTCTGAAGCAGGCTGACAGGGCGCTCTATGAGGCGAAACACACAGGACGCAACCGCGTCGTGGCGGCCGCCGCCTAAAAGGGCAGACCCATGACGCTGACAATCCGTGCCGCCTTTTGAGACTTTCGACGTTTACCGTTATCGATAGCCGCCCAAAGACCTGACGGCAAACTGTGGCAAGCGCGAAGTCCCTGACCTTGCCAGTATTTTATCTTCTTGCAATGAGGGGGTGAAGTCTAACAGGGTTAATAGAGTTCAAGTTGAAAAATACGTTGAATTCAATCGCTCACCGAACTATAGTGTGCCAGCGTTGTATATTTAACCATGTTTTCCAGGTGATGTATCTCTGGCTTAAGAATTTGTTGATTTTTATTTTACTTCTGCGCACACTCCCAATCGAGAATAACAGTTCTTCCGGCGGTTTTTCCGTCTAGTGATGAAGAAACGATGGCGGTTTACACCGCTGATGTTTTGGTCGTCAGGGGCTGGTATTGCGTAGTTTGAATGCCCCATGATGCTCAGGTCCGCCGCATCTCCTGGATCGTGGGGTCGGTCGGCTGACGATGTCCGAATCGGTTCCTCGTGCCGTGATCACATCGTTAGCCGACCGCCTTATCTCCCAAAATATTCTGTGCTTGTGCTGCCGCTTATAGCGCAGCACATCCGGCTGCGCGCGCAGGCTGCGCGCTGTCGCAGCGGTTGACGCATTTGGCCGATGAGACGCTGATTAGGAGAGGCGCTGGTTAGGCGAGACGGTGATAGAGAGCTTTCCCGCAGTGCCGATAGCGCCGACTGGGTTCCAAACTCAAGAACCGCAACTAGGAAGGTTGCGATTCGTTGGCCCGTGGCGGGCCTTGCGAGGGCGCTGGCGCAAAGAATGCCGTTGGCGGCAATCCTTTCCGTACAAACAAAAAACGCGCCCGTTGGGCGCGCTTTTGCCGGGGAACCCGATCAAGAATTACTTGATCTTGGTTTCCTTGAATTCAACGTGCTTGCGTACAACCGGGTCATACTTCGTCTTCGTCATCTTGTCCGTGAACGTACGGCTGTTCTTGGTGGTGACGTAGAAGGTACCGGTGTCGGCTGTCGACAGCAGCTTGATCTTGATTGTTGTAGCTTTCGCCATGGTCGTCCTGCCTTTAAACAAAAGAGAAGCCGCAGGCGCTTCTCACCTCGGCTAAATCTGGCGCGAAACTACGTATCGCGCCTGAAAAGTCAAGTCTGTTTTGCCCTGAAAACAAAACGGAAGGCATAAAGCACCACGTAAAGCCCGAAAAACACGGCAAGCGCCCAGGCGAAACCATCGGTACCCGCAACATCCATGGAAATGCCGACGGCCTGTGGTCCGGCTATAGTGCCCATGGCATAGCAGAAGATGAAGGCGGCGTTGGCGGCCACCAGATCGGCTCCTTTGAGACGCGATCCCAGATGGGTGAGGCCGACGGTATACATGCCGGATACGAGGCCGCCCCAGAACAGCAGCAGGGCCGCGACGAGAATCCATCTATCCACCAGCAAGGGCAGCGCCAGCGTGCCGCAAACGCCCGCAAAGGCCATCAGCGCCAGCATTGTGCGCCGGTCCTTCATTCGGTCCGAAAGCAGGCCGATCGGTATCTGGAAGACCATATTGCCGATGCCCATCACGGTCAGCAGAAGTGCCGCCTGCGATTCGTTGAAGCCTTCGCGGGTCGCATAGATGGGAAAGAGCGACAGACCGCCCGCTTGCACGGCGCCGAACACGAAGGCCGCCGCAGAAGCCATCGGCACCAGCCATATATAACGGGCGAAATGGTGGTTAGGCCTTTCGCTCAGCTCCGGGCTTTCGCCGCGCGCAAGGAAGATCGGGATCGCGGCAAGCAGTATAATTGCCGCCCCGACCAGAAATGGCAGGATGCCATCGCTGCCGACCACGGAAAACAATAACGGGCCAACCGCAAAGCCAACCGCAAGTCCGGTGGCGTAGATGCCGAGAACCATGCCGCGTTTTTTCGGCGGCGCGGTCATGTTGATCCAGTATTCGGAGAGGATGAACAGCGTGGTGGTTGCGCCATGGAAGACGATTCGCAGCGGAAACCACATCCAGAAGGCGTCGGCGAAATAGAAACAGAGCGCACTCAGGGCTGACACGACAACGGCAAATAGCATCGTTCGCGCCACGCCGAAATCATGGGCGATCTTGGTGGTCACCGGCGCTGCCATCATCGCCGCAACGCCGGCCATTGCCGAATTTACCCCGATCATGGTGGAGGAGATGCCGCGCTTCTCAAGGATGATCGACAGGAGCGGCAGGCCAAGGCCGATGGCGACACCGACCGCACTGATGGCGGAGATGGCGGCGATCAGTGAGGGCCAGTGAATGGCGTCCGCTTCGCATTTCATTTGTGACATGACGGCCTTTATACAAAGTCTCGAATGAATCGGCCGTGGCGCGTGACATAGAGCCGCGCGGGGCTTTCAAAGGGCAGTGACGGATCACCTATCATGAGTTTTGTGACATCTTCGAGAACCGTGCGTGTGATTTTCGGCATGTTCAGACTGGAAAGCGCTGTCATGTCAAGCCATTGCACATTGTGCAGCTCATCTGAATCCCTGATTAGCCGGGTATCCAGCCGCAACTCGTCGGCGTAACAGCAAAAGAATCGCGTGTCGTAACGCCTGATATTGCCGGGCGGGGTGATTGCGCGCGCCACATATCGAAAACGCGAAAGATCCGGACCATCAGCGTCCATGCCCATATCGACGCCGGTTTCCTCCACGAGCTCGCGCGCGGCGGCAAGCGCCAGCGCCCGTGCCCCGGCAGCGCTCAGGCGGCGCGCGGCAGACGAGGTGAGGCTGCGCAGCACGGCGGGGTGCAGATCGCCGGAGAAGGGCAGGGCGTGGTCGCGTGGATCGCGTTTGCCACCGGGAAACACGTAAGCGCCGGGCATGAATATATGGGCATTACTGCGCCGGCCCATCAGCACGCGAATAGCAGGGCCGGAACGATCAAACAGGATGATCGAGGCGGCATCGCGCGGCCGCAACGGGCCGCTCGCCGCTTGGGTGTTCGAGGGAAGCTCGGACACTTGCAAATTCCCGCCCGCCGTCAGTGGGAGGAGCCGTCTATCTGCACTTTTGGCTGTTTTCCGTCGAAGCCGTGCATTCTAAGTGCCCATTGCAGGCCGATGACGCCACCCTTGATCGGTTGCAGCGTCAGAAGCGCGGCCAGAATGGTGATAGGCACCCAGATGGCGAAGTGTACCCACATGGGAACGGAAAGCACGAGATCGGTCATCATGAAGCCGCCAACGGCGATATGGCCGATGATGACGATGGAAATATAGGGCGGCAGGTCGTCGGAGCGGTGATGATGCATTTCCTCGCCGCAGGCCGCGCAATTGTCCACCGGCTTCAGGAAGGCCCGAAACAGGCGACCGCTGCCACAGGCCGGGCAGCGATTGGCCATGCCCCGCATGATCGAGCGGCCAAGCGGACGCTCCGCGCTTCCATCTCCGAAGGTAACCGTTTCCGAGCCCTGATTTGCACTCATCCTGAAGTCCTTCTCCCGTTTGTCTTAACCGCTTGACGCGGTCTTGTTACCGACGTCCTCTCGGCGGCCTTGTTCCCGGCTTGGCGGAAGGACGTGATGTCCGCCGGCCTGCCTTGTGGAACGACCGCGAGCCGACCGGCATCTTGCGCCCCGGGCTCAGCATTTCAAACCGCAGCGCACCAGCCAAGGGTACCGCTTCTGCAAGCCGCACCTGAACCGTATCGCCGAGTTGATAACCGAGACCCGTCTTTTCCCCCGTCAGAGCCTGATGGGCTTCGTCGTAGAGGAAATAGTCGGTTCCAAGTGTAGATATAGGAACAAACCCGTCGGCGCCAAACTGCGGCAGCGCGACAAATAGTCCCGCCTTGGTGACACCCGCGACGCGGCCATCGAACTCCTCACCGACGCGCTCGGAAAGATGGTGCGCGATCAGCCGGTTGATGGTGTCGCGCTCTGCGGCCATGGCGCGGCGCTCGAAGGTCGAGATTTCGGCGGCTATATCGTCCAGCGTCGCCTCTTCCTGCGGGGTGATGCCGCCTTCGCCGAGGCCTAGCGATCCGACCAGCGCCCGATGTACGATCAGATCGGCATAACGGCGGATCGGTGAGGTGAAATGCGCGTACTTCATCAGGTTGAGGCCGAAATGGCCGATATTTTCCGGGCTGTAGATCGCCTGGCTCTGACTGCGCAGCACCATCTCGTTGACCATGATCTGGTGCGGCGTGTCGAGTGCGCGCGCCAGAATGCCGTTGAAGGAATTGGCGCGCATCGCGACACCCTTGGCCATGGAAATGCCGATGGTGCCGAGGAATTCGCGCAGCACTTCCTGCTTGGTAAGTGTGGGGGCGTCATGCACGCGGTAGACCAGCCGCTGCTTTTTCTTTTCCAGGGTCTCTGCGGCGGCGACGTTCGCCTGGATCATCATTTCCTCGATCAGCTTGTGCGCATCGAGGCGTTCGGGAATGACGACCTTGTCCACCGTGCCGTCGGGCCTGAGCTGGATCTTGCGCTCCGGCATGTCGAGTTCCAGCGGCTGGCGGCGATCGCGGCCGCGCTTCATCACGGCATAGGCGTGCCACAGCGGCTTCAGGATCGGCTCCAGCAGCGTGTCGGTCTTGTCGTCCGGGCGACCGTCGATGGCGGCCTGCGCCTGCTGGTAGGAGAGCTTGGCGGCACTCTTCATCATGATGCGATGGAAAGTGTGGCTCGCCTTGCGGCCTTCCTTCGAGAAGGTCATCCGCACAGCAAGGGCAGGGCGGTCGACGCCTTCCTTCAGCGAGCAGAGGTCGTTGGAGATGCGTTCCGGCAGCATCGGCACGACACGATCAGGGAAATAGACGGAGTTACCGCGCTTCAGCGCCTCGCGGTCGAGCGGTGCGCCTGATCGCACATACCAGGACACGTCGGCGATAGCGACGGTGACGATCACTCCATCAGGATTGTCGGGCGAGGGGTCGAGTTCGGCATAGACCGCGTCGTCATGGTCCTTTGCGTCGGCCGGATCGATCGTGATCAGCGGCAGGTCGCGCCAGTCTTCACGGTGAGACATGGTCGCGGGTTTTGCGGCATCCGCCTCGGCCAGAACATTCGGCGGGAAGATGTGCGGAATACCGTGGGCATGGATCGCGATCATCGAGATCGCCTTTTCCGAGGCGACTGAGCCGACGACCGAAAGAACCTTTGCGCGTGTCAGGCCGTAACGACCGCTGTTGCGCGAGGTTTCCACCTCGATCAGGTCGCCGTCCTTGGCATCGCCCACACCCTCGGGGTCGATGACCATTTCCTCGCCGCGCCGGTCGATCGGCATCAGGCGTCCGCCGCCGCCTTCCGTTTCCTTGAACACGCCAAGCAGCGCGTTCTGACGACGGTCGATCAGCTTGACGACGCGGGCCGTGTAGGCCGGGCCGACGCTGTCCTTTGAAGGGAATATTTTTGCCAGAATGCGATCGCCGAGACCGGCGGCAGGGGCTTTCTTACTGCGATCCTGCGAGGACTGGCGGATGAGCACGGCGGGGGCCGCGCCCTGATCTTCAGGCCATTCGGCAGGCCGGCCGATCAATTCGCCGTCCTTGTCGCGGGTGGTGATGTCGAGAACCGTCACCGGCGGCAGGCCACCCGGTCGCGTCAGCGTCTTGCGGCTCTTCTGCACCATGCCGTCGGTTTCAAGCTCCTTCAGCAGTGCCTTGAGCACAACGCGGTCGTCGCCTTTCAGCCCGAAAGCCTTGGCGATTTCGCGCTTGGAGGCCTGCTGCGGATGCTCGGCGATGAATTTCAGCAGCACTTCGCGGGAAGGCACCTCGCCATGGATGATGCCTTCACCTTCATTTGCCCGCTTGCCGCGCCCGGTACGTCCGAAGCCGTCGCTGGCGGAACCCTGTCTCTGACGCGGCGCCTTGCTCACGATTCTGCCTTCTTGGGTTTAGCTGCGGCCTTCGGCTTGGCAGCCGTCTTGCTTTTCGTTGCGGCCTTGGCTTTTGTCGCCTTCGGCTTTGCGGCTGTGTCGCCATCGGCCTTCTTGGCAGCAGTTTTCTTGGCCTTGGCGGGCTTGCCGCCGGTTCCTGTCTTGGCGATACGCTCGGCAATCAGCACCAGCGATTCGTCCAGCGTCACGGAGGTCGGATCCTGCCCCTTTGGAATGGTGGCGTTAACTTTGCCCCAGTTGACGTAAGCGCCGTAACGCCCGTCGCGGACGGTGATCGGGCCGCCATCGGGGTGATCACCCAGTTCCTTCAGCGCCGCAGGCGTGCCGTTGCGGCCGCGCCCCGGTCCCTTGCTCTGCTTCTCGGCAATGACGGTAACGGCACGGTTGAGGCCGATCGAGAACACGTCTTCGATGCTTTCGAGGTTCGCATAGGAACCGTCATGCAACAGAAAGGGTCCGTAGCGGCCAAGCCCGGCGGAAATCATCTTGCCGGTTTCGGGGTGCTTGCCGATATCGCGCGGCAGGTTGATGAGCGCCAGCGCCTTTTCGTGGTCGATGTCCTCAGGCTTCCAGCCCTTGGGCAGCGAGGAGCGCTTGGCTTCCTTGCCATCGCCGCGCTGGATGTACGGGCCGAAACGGCCAGACCGAAGCGTCAACTCCTCGCCGGTCATCGGATCGGCACCCAGCGCTTTCGGCTCGTTGGATACGGAAGCTTCGGCTTCCGAGCCATCGGACGTGAGCTGGCGGGTGAAGTTGCACTCCGGATAATTGGAGCAACCGACGAAAGCGCCATATTTGCCGAGCTTCAGCGAAAGGTTGCCGGTGCCGCAAACCTGACAGATGCGCGGATCGGAACCGTCCTCACGCTTGGGGAAGACCAGCGGGGCCAGAACTTCATTGAGCGCATCCAGCACGTTGGTAACGCGCAATTCCTTGGTATCTTCGATCTGCGCGAAGAAATCCTTCCAGAAATCGCGCAGCACCTGCTTCCAGTCCAGTTCGCCCGCGGAAATGCGGTCGAGCTTTTCTTCCAGATCGGCGGTGAAGTCGTATTCGACATATTTGGCAAAGAAGCTTTCGAGGAAAGCCGTCACCAGCCGTCCGCGCGAATGGGGAATGAGCTTGCGCTTGTCGATGATGATATATTCGCGGTCGCTTAGCGTCTTCAGTGTCGCCGCATAGGTGGAAGGACGGCCGATGCCGAGTTCTTCCATCTTCTTGATGAGCGATGCTTCCGAATAACGCGGCGGCGGCTCGGTGAAGTGCTGGCTGGCGTTGATCTTCTGCTTGGCGAGGTTCTCGCGCGCATTGATCTGCGGCAGGCGGCCTTCATCGTCACCGTCGTCGCTCTGCTCGCCATCTTCTTTCTGGTCGGTATAGGCGGCAATGAAGCCGTCGAAGCGGATGACGGAACCGACGGCACGAAGCCCGGCCTTTTCACCGTCCTTGTCGGCAAGGATTTCCACCGTGGTACGTTCGATTTCGGCAGATGCCATCTGGCTCGCAATGCCGCGCTTCCAGATCAGGTCGTAAAGACGCAACTGGTCGGCATCGAGGTAACGCTTCACCTGATCCGGTGTGCGGTTAAAATCGGTCGGACGGATAGCTTCGTGCGCTTCCTGCGCGTTCTTTGCCTTGGTCGAGTAGAAGCGTGCTTTTTCCGGCACATAGCGGTCGCCGAACTGCTCGCCGATGGCGCGGCGTGCGGCATCGATCGCTTCCGGCGCCATCTGCACGCCGTCGGTACGCATATAGGTGATCAAACCAACGGTTTCGCCGCCGATGTCGATACCTTCATAAAGCTTCTGGGCCACCTGCATGGTGCGCGAGGCCGAAAAGCCCATGCGCGAGGAGGCAGCCTGCTGCAGCGTCGAGGTGGTGAAGGGCGGCCCGGGATTGCGCTTGACGGGTTTCGCCTCGACCGTATCGACAATATAGGTCGCGCCTTCCAGGAGCGCCTTCAGGCGGTTGGCGTCATCTCCTGTCTTGATCGAACGGCCTTGCAGCTTCTTGCCATCGGCGGAAACCAGCTTCGCCTCGAACTCGTCACCGCGCGGTGTCTTCAACAGCGCGCTGATGTTCCAGTATTCCTCGGAGACGAAACGCTCGATCTCGGCTTCGCGGTCGCAGACGAGACGCAGCGAAACGGACTGCACGCGGCCGGCGGAACGGGCGCCCGGCAGCTTGCGCCACAAAACCGGCGACAGGTTGAAACCGACGAGATAATCCAGCGCACGGCGGGCAAGATAGGCATCGACCAGCGGCACGTCGATGTCGCGCGGGTTCGCCATCGCGTCCAGTACCGCCTTTTTGGTGATGGCGTTGAAGACCACGCGCTTCACCGGCTTGTCGCCGAGAACGCGCTTCTTCTTCAAGAGATCAAGCACATGCCAGGAAATCGCTTCACCCTCGCGATCCGGGTCGGTTGCGAGAAACAGGCCGTCGGAGGATTTCACCGCGTCGGCAATGTCCTTCATGCGCTTGGCGGATGCGCTATCGACCTCCCAGGACATTTCGAAGTCCTGGTCGGGCAGCACAGATCCGTCCTTGGCAGGAAGGTCCCGGACGTGGCCAAAGGATGCAAGAACCTTGTAGCCCGGACCAAGATACTTGTTGATCGTCTTGGCTTTGGCAGGAGATTCTACGACGACGACATTCATATTGTTTTTTCTCTGGGACTGGTCCGTTAACATAGCCGGATCACGGCATAATGCCGCAATTCGCCTTCTTTATAATTCGACATGGACAGGTAATGCGCGCGGGTCAAGAGGCAAGCCCGATTTTATCGCTCCAAGGCAATTGCAACCTATGGATAATCTGTCGTTGTATTGCAATCTTTGGTAAATTTGTTATAGTGACCAACATGATTTGAATTGACGTAATGATCTTTGTTTCAGGTTGAAATTCCAGGATAGATATATGGTCCCGAACGCAACAAACAATAATGCCGATAATGAAGGGACCAGAGAGAACTTGGCTTACATTCGCCAGATGCTCGCGGAACTGAGGCTCGTCGCCAATCGCGAGGGCGCCGACATGCTGTGCTATCTGATTGAAATGGCCTATGTGGAAGTCGGCGATATCCAGAGCGGGCGGCGCAAGCTATCAATCCGCGAGGAGCGAAACCCGCCCCCCGGCGTGCCGGTTTAACCGCCCGGCAATATCGAGTTCCAGCAGCACCATGTGAACCGTGGCCGCGGAAAAACCCGTGTGGCGAATGATGTCGTCCGTTTCGACGGGCGAGTGCCCGAGAGCGGCGGCAACGATGCTGCGCTCGTCATCTCCGGGCGGTGACATTTCCTCATCGGGTCGTGGTTCCTCGACCTTGCGGTCATAGGGCAATTGCGGTTCCATCAGCGGTCGTAGCGCATCGAGAATATCGGCCGCCCCCGTGGTCAGCATCGCGCCTTCCTTGATCAGCCGGTTGGTGCCTTCGCAGCGCGCATCGAGTGGGGAGCCTGGCACGGCGAAAACCAGCCGGCCCGCTTCGCCGGCAAGCCGCGCCGTGATCAGCGAACCGGATCGTTCCGCCGCTTCCACTATGACGACGCCGAGTGAGACGCCTGATATCAGCCGGTTGCGGCGGGGGAAATCCCGCGCGCGTGGCTCCCAGCCGAAGGGCATTTCGCTGATCGTCGCGCCGCCCTGTTCGTAGATGTCCTGCAAGAGCCCGAAATTTTCCTGAGGGTAGGGACGGTCGAGACCGCCCGCCAGCATGGCCACCGTGCCGGTTGCAAGGCTGGCCCGGTGCGCTGCCGCATCGATGCCGCGCGCCAGCCCGGATGCGATCGTATAGCCCGCACGACCGCAATCGCGCGCCAGCATCGCGGCGAATTTCGCGCCGTTGATGGAGGCGTTGCGTGATCCGACGATGCCGACGCAAGGTCTTGTTGCGGTGGATGCTGATCCCTTCATGGCGATCAGTGGCGGCGCGCCGTCGAGCTGTCGCAGGGCAGGCGGATAGTCCGGCTCACCGATGCCGACGAAGCGAGCGCCGAATCTTTCAGCCGTTTCGATTTCGCCTTCCGCTTCCGCCTGTGTGGCAATGCGCGGGCTGCGCAATGAACCGCCGCGCCTTGAAAGCTCGGGCAGGGCAGAAAGCGCTTTTTCAGCGCTGCCAAAATGATTGATGAGTTCGCGGAAGGTGACGGGGCCGATATTGTCGCTGCGGATCAGCCGAAGCCATGCGACCCGCTGCCGCGCGGAAAGCTCTATGCCCTGCCGTGTCGTTTCCTCATGCGGCATGACGTATCCCTAAAGCTGGCCTTAGCCCTTTTGCCCGATCCTGCTTTCCGTGCCGGCCAGAAGCCGTGCGATGTTTTCCCGGTGTTTCCACCAGGAAATCACGCTCAGCAACGTTACCAGAAGCGCCGTCTTTTCAGGCCCGACTATCCATAGGGCGACCGGGATCACAAGCATGGCAACCAGCGCCGACAGCGAGGAATACCGGGTGATGAACGCGGTTGCGAGCCAGATCAGCGCAAAAGCCAGCATCATCAGGGGGGCAGCGCCTAAAAGCACGCCGATATAGGTCGCCACGCCCTTGCCGCCCTTGAAACCGAGCCACACCGGAAACAGATGGCCGAGAAAGGCAAAGAAACCGGCAACCAGCGACGCCTCGTAACCCCAGAGCGCATTGGCGACGAGCACTGCGGCGGTGCCCTTCAGCGCATCGAGCAGCAATGTCGCTGCGGCGAGCTTCTTGTTGCCGGTGCGCAGCACATTGGTGGCGCCAATATTGCCGGAACCAATCTTGCGCACATCGCCCAGCCCCGCCATGCGGGTAAGAAGCAGGCCGAAGGGTATCGAGCCGAATAGGTAGCCAATCAGCGCCGCAAGCGCGAGAAGGGCAGGCGCCGTCTGCCAGTCAGTCAAAGCACTCATTCAACGTTCCCTCTCGTCGCGCGCCTGCGTGATCCCATGCCCGTGATCTTATGCCAAGGAATGAACCGCTTTGCCAGCCACATAAGTGGCGACAGCGCGGCCGCTGAAACGGGCATCCTCAAACGGCGTATTCTTGGATTTCGACACCAGTTGATCTCTCGCAACCAGCCAAGGCTCGTCCAGGTCGATCAGCGTGATATCAGCCTTCGCGCCGGCATTAAGCGTTCCCGCATCCAGTCCGAAGATTTTCGCCGGGCGGGTGGAAAGCGCATCGATCAACCGCATCAGCGGAACCTCGCCGCTATGGTGAAGGCGAAGCGCCGCCGCCAGCATGGTTTCCAGCCCCACCGCACCGCTTGCCGCATCCGAAAAGGGCAGGCGCTTGGTGTCCACGTCCTGCGGGTCGTGCGAGGAAACGATGATGTCGATCGTGCCATCCTTCAGCGCCTCGACCATGGCCTTGCGGTCGTCTTCGGCGCGCAAGGGAGGTGAGAGCTTGAAGAAGGTACGGTATTCGCCGATATCGTTCTCGTTCAGCGTCAGATGGTTGATCGAGATGCCGCAGGTCGCCTTGACGCCCCGCTGCCGGGCAAGACGGATCGCTTCTGCCGACTCCGGCACGGAAATCTTGGCGGCGTGATAGATCGCTTGCGTCAGACCGGCAATGCGCAGGTCGCGCTCCAGCGGAATGATCTCGGCTTCCTTGGGGATTCCGGACAGACCGAGCCAGCTTGCGAAAAGCCCCTCGTTCATGTCGCCGCCGCCGATATATTTGTCGCGGGTCTCAAGTGCAATCACCGCACCCAATTCGCGCGCATAGGTCATGGCGCGGCGCAGCACCAGCGTGTCGGAAAGCGCCCTGCGGCCATTGGTGAAGGCAACCGCACCGGCTTCCTTCAGCATGCCGATCTCGGTCATTTCCTCGCCGTTGAGGCCCTTGGTCAGGGCTGCGGCGGGATGCACATTGACGAGCGCCTTGTCGCGTGCCGCCTTTTTTACATATTCGACCAGCGCAATGTCGTCGATAACGGGGTCGGTGTCCGGCATGACGATGATGCTGGTGACGCCGCCGGCCGCTGCCGCGCGCGAAGCGGATTCGATCGTTTCACGGTGTTCGCCACCCGGCTCACCGACAAAGACGCGGGCATCCACCAGACCGGGAACGGCCAGCAGCCCCTTGCAGTCGCGAACCGTCGCACCCTCGGGCACACCCTGGTTGTGTGCCTGCCCGCCGGAGGCGAGGATCGTGCCATCGGCACCGATGACGATGCTGCCCACCTCGTCCAGATTGCGGGAGGGATCAACGATGCGAAGGTTTTTGAGAACGGTCACGGCACTCATACGCGCTCACCCTGATTTTGCGAGACAAGCAGGGTTTCCATGACAGCCATGCGCACGGCAACCCCCATTTCCACCTGGCTTTCGATGACGCTCTGCGGACCATCAGCCACTTCGGATGAGATTTCCACGCCACGGTTCATCGGGCCGGGATGCATGACCAGCGCATCTTCTTTCGCTGCCTTCAACTTTTCGGCATCGAGACCGTAATAGTGGAAATATTCGCGCACCGAAGGCACGAAGGAGCCGGACATGCGCTCGCGCTGCAGGCGCAGCATCATCACCACATCGGCGTTCTTCAGGCCTTCCTTCATGTCATGGAAGACCTCGACGCTCATGTCGCGGATACCGGAGGGAAGAAGCGTCGCGGGAGCCACGACGCGCACGCGCGCGCCCATCTGGTTGAGCAGGATGATGTTGGAGCGGGCAACGCGCGAATGCAGTACGTCGCCGCAGATCGCCACCGTTATTCCCGAAAGATCACCCTTGGCGCGGCGAATGGTCAGCGCGTCGAGAAGGGCCTGCGTCGGGTGTTCATGCTGGCCGTCGCCGGCATTGACCACAGAGCAGGCAACCTTCTGCGCGAGAAGGGCTGCGGCACCGGCCGAGGAGTGACGCACGATCAGCACATCGGGGCGCATGGCGTTCAGCGTCATCGCCGTGTCGATCAGAGTTTCGCCCTTCTTCACCGAGGAATTGCTGACCGACATGTTCATCACATCGGCGCCAAGCCGTTTTCCGGC
This sequence comes from Rhizobium sp. Root491, assembly GCF_001427205.1. Taxonomy (NCBI): domain Bacteria; kingdom Pseudomonadati; phylum Pseudomonadota; class Alphaproteobacteria; order Hyphomicrobiales; family Rhizobiaceae; genus Rhizobium; species Rhizobium sp. Root491. The sequence continues at coordinate 143,183 of NZ_LMFF01000001.1, read as the reverse complement.
AAGTTCGAAGGAGGATTGTGTCCGGGTCGAAGCTTCGAAGAACAGGTTGATCTGCGTGAGGCCCCGAAGCGTCGAGGTTTTTTTCTCGCGCTGACGGCTGATTTTCACCGCTTCGTCGGCCTTGTCGAGAAGCAGGGTTATATCCTGATGGGAAAGCCCCTTTATGCCGAGGAGATGGCGGTGGGGAAAATAGACCATGGAAATTGTCCTCCGGGTCGCAATAGTCAACGGGTCTATAAAGACAGGTGGCTTTGCGGGCAAGCATGCGATAAGCCGGGTTTTGGCATATACACGCAATAAAGCACGAATCCCGATAGAAGGATGCGAATGACAGGCATGAACCGGACAGAAGAATCGCTCGCCGAACTAAACCAGCCTAGCCTATGGTCCGGTATCAATGCCTATCGTTCCGATCCGCTGATCGTCGACCTCACATCCGGCCTGTCACGCAATCTGAGAGACGAGTTCGACCAGCTCGGCCGTTACGTCACCTCGCACGAAGCGCAGGAACTGGCGCGCATGGCCAATCAGGGCGTGCCGCAGCTGCACACGCATGGCCCGCGCGGCGAACGTCTCGATCAGGTTGAGTTCCATCCCGCATGGCACGCACTGATGCGCCGTTCCATGTCATCGGGTCTTCATTCCAGCGTCTGGGAAAATGCGGCTGAGACGCGCGGCAATGAACACAAGGCGCGCGCCACCAAATTTTATCTGACCTCGCAGCTCGAGGCCGGGCATCTGTGCCCGTTGACCATGACCAGCGCCTCCGTTGCCGCCATCATGACCTCGTCGCGTGTGCAGAAGGAATGGGTGCCGAAGATACTGTCGCGGAAATATGATTCCTCGCAGAAGCCGGCCTTGCAGAAAACCGCCGTCACCGTCGGCATGGGCATGACGGAAAAACAGGGCGGCACGGATGTGCGCGCCAACCGCAGCACGGCGGAGCGGGTGGGCGAGGGCATCTATCGCCTGTCCGGCCACAAATGGTTCCTCTCCGCGCCGATGAGCGACGGTTTCGTCATGCTGGCGCAGATGGGCGACGGCATGGGCTGTTTCCTGGTGCCGCGTTATCTGGAAGACGGTTCTGCCAACGGCCTGCATTTCCAGCGCCTGAAGGACAAGCTCGGCAACCGCTCCAACGCCTCCGCCGAAGTCGAGTTTACCGATGCTTTCGGTTATCTTCTGGGTGAGCCGGGCAGCGGTGTGCGCACCATTCTCGACATGGTGACGCTGACGCGGCTCGACTGCGCGCTGGCATCATCAGGCATGATGCGCGCTTCGCTCGCAGAAGCCGTGCATTTCGCACGCGGCCGTTCCGTCTTCGGCAAGACGCTGGTCAGCCAGCCGATCATGACGCGCGTTCTCGCCGATATGGCGTTGGATGTCGCAGCCGCGACGGCACTTTCCTTCCGGCTGGCATCGGCATTCGATGCCGCCCGCAACAATGCCGCCGAGGCGGCCTATGCGCGGGTGATGACGCCGATTGTGAAATACTGGTGCTGCAAGATCGCGCCGGCGTTGATCTACGAGGCGATGGAGTGCCTTGGCGGCAACGGATATGTGGAAGAACGGCCGATTGCCCGCCACTACCGCGAAGCGCCGGTCAATGCCATCTGGGAAGGCTCCGGCAACGTCATGGCGCTGGATGTGCTGCGTGTTCTTCAGCGCGGCAAGGATCTGTTCGATCTCGTTTTCCAGACGCTGGAGCGCGACCTCGGACCCGCCGGAAAAAAGACCACGGATGTGCTGCGCGCCGCAATCGCGCTTGCCGAACGCGATGAGGGTGCCGCCCGCCTGCTGGTGGAGCAATTCGCACTTGCTGCCGCTGCCGCCGAGCTTTGCCGGCTCGGTGCCGGCAAGATCGCAGACGCCTTCCTCGAAACCCGTCTGGCGGGTGGTTGGCGACATACTTACGGCATGCTCGATTCTCGCTTTGATCCGAATTATATAATCGATTTATTGTATCCGCCCGCGTCCTGACGGATAAAGGGTGGAAAGCTGTTGTTGCAGTCCCTGTGGGAGGGGTATCGGATTTGAGAAAAGGCGTTGGCGTGGGGCGTATTTCTGTCTTTCAGTCGTCGGGCGCGTGCGCGCGCATGGAGATGGAGGTCGATAGCAGATGCTGACCTTCCGCTCCGCCCGTCCTGAAGATGAAGAGGCGCTCTACGCCATCAGTCTTGCCACCGGCGATGCCGGGCAGGATGCCACCCCGCTTTATCGCGATGGCCGCATGGTGGGGCATATTTATTCCGTGCCTTATCTGCATCTGTGGCCCGATGCCGTTTTTGTGGCGGAAGACGAAGAGGGTGTCTGCGGCTACATCGCCGGCGCGCTCGATACCGCCTTGCATGATGAGCGGCTGGAGCGTGAGTGGTGGCCGCATCTGCGCGTCCTTTATCCCGACCCCGTTGGCGACCAGCAAACATGGGACGCCGATCAGCGCCGTGCACATTTCATCCACCACCCGCGCCACACGCCAACCTGGCTGACCGATCCGTTTCCGGCCCATATCCACCTGAACCTTCTGCCACGCACGCAGGGCAAGGGCGGCGGCACGCGGCTTTTGTCGCGCTGGCTGGATATGGCGAGACAAAACAACGTCTACGGCATCCACCTCGGCGCCAGCGAGCGCAACGAGGCGGGTATCCGCTTTTGGGAAACCCGCGGCTTCAAACGTCTCGAAACCCACGACACACCAGGCACCGTGTGGTTTGGAATGGCGCTGGAGTGATTATTTGCGGGGTACGGGTCCTCGATCTTCATTCATCCACAGGAACCTTCTCCCCAGCCGCTGCGCTGCATTGTCCTCGTCTTCATGCTTTGTTAACCCGTTGGGTCAGGCCTTTAAAAAGACGGGTAGGGAAGCATGCTGGCGACCGCAGAGGTGATTTCAGCCGACAAGCCGGAAAAGCGCATCAAGGATCGCGCTGCGACCGAAAAGGCGATTTTTGAGGCGGCCCGGTCGCTTCTGGCCGAAGAGGGCTTTCAGGGTTTTGGCATCAATGCCGTTGCCCGCCGCGCCGGATGCGACAAGCAGCTGATCTACCGTTATTTCGGTGGTCTGGAAGGGTTGATCGAGGCGATCGGCGAGGATCTCGGATCCTGGGTGAAGGACCGTATTCCTGAAGATACCGGCGGCATGTTCCTGTTGACCTATGGCGATCTCATGGAAAAGCTGGCGCTTTATTTCATGGATGCGCTGCGCAGCGATCCTCTCGTCTGCAAGATCATTGCCTGGGAAGTGTCGGATGGCTCGCCGCAGGTCAGGCAGCTTGCCGAAGCCCGTGCCAAATCGCTTGGCAAATGGCTGGAGCGCATGCGCGGATCGCTGGCAGCACCCAAGGGCGTAGATACCGCAGCCGTCAATGCCGTGTTGTTCGCCGCCATCCAGCATCTCGTGATTTCCGCCGCCACCAGCGGCCAGTTCGCCGGCGTGCCGTTGAAGTCGGACAAGGACTGGGACAAGATTGCAACCGCCGTCAAAAGACTGGTGCGCGGCGTTTACGGCTGAGCGCGGCGTAACGAGCCGGGCGAGACGGTCGCCTTAACAAAATCGGCCGTTATTTGACGAAAAATCAACCATGTTTTCAGTGGTCCGGCAACCTTGCGGCATCGCATGCCGTTGGCTTCGTGAGGGGTGTTTTCCACAGCCGGACCGGCCACCGTTAACCATACCGACAGCTTTCATTTGCTTAGCCATGGCTACCGGTCCAGTGTGAATTAACAAAATGTTAACCATGCGCAATGACTGCGTATAAGGGAGCCGCAAGTGAGCCGCTGGACAGCTTTGGGCGTCATGATGACGTTTTTTGCTATGCTGCCGTTGGATATTGACGCGCCAGCGTTTAACCTTTGCCTGATGGCTCTGGTGCGCTGGGCGGTGCTTGCTGGCATTCCCGATACGATTTTCACGCGGGAGCAGACTGCATGAAGTGGTTTTTGATCCTCTGGGCCGGTCCCGTTGCATTGCTCGGCAGCTGGTACTGGCTATCCTATTACGACTTGAGCTTCGGCTTCTTCATGCTGACGCGCCAGACGCATGATCTGGTATTCCAGATTTACGGCAATATCCTCGGCCTGCCGCCGGAAAGCCTGCCGCCGCTGGTCGCGCGCGCCATAGCGGTCGACAGCCTGATCGTTTTTGCGATCCTTGCTTTCCGCAAGCGAAAACAGATTGCCAATTGGTGGCAGGGACGTCAGCCCGTTGCGCGGGCGAGTGCCGAAAGCCTGTCCAGCGCGCCCTGAAGAATGAAGCTTGCGGCTGCCGAATCGATGCGTTCGGCCCGTTTGGCGCGTGAGACATCCATTTCCAGAAGCACACGTTCGGCGGCGACCGTTGAAAGCCGTTCATCCCAGAAAATGAAGGGCAGGGCGGTTTTTTCCCCCATGGTACGAACGAAGGCGCGAGTTGCCTGCGCGCGTGGTCCGGCCGATCCATCCATGTTTATGGGCAGGCCGATGATGAAAGCGGATACCTTTTCCTTTTCGGCAAAGGCCAGCAGCACCTCGGCATCCCTAGTGAATTTGACCCGTTTGATGACGGGGCGCGGCGTGGCGAAGCGCCGCGACAGGTCCGACATGGCAAGGCCGATGGTTTTCGTCCCAAGGTCGAGGCCCGCAATCGCCTGTGCCGGCTGAAGCGTTTCCGCGAGCTCCTCGATGGTAAGTATCGCCATGTCGTACGCTGTCCTTTATCTTTTGCGGACGAATTCGGTGCGCAGCACCAGACCCTTAACCGTCTCGTGCCTGCAATCGATTTCTTCCGGATTTCCGGTCAGGCGGATCGATTTGATGACAGTGCCCTGCTTGATGACCGTATTGGTGCCTTTGACCTTCAGATCCTTGATCAGCGTTACCTGGTCACCATCCGCAAGCACGTTGCCTGCCGCATCGCGCACTTCGTTCGCGCGCGAAGCTTCTGCGGCCAGCTCGGACGCAGGCCGCCATTCGCCGGTCGCCTCGTCATACACGTAATCGTCATTATCTGCGGCCATTGTCGCCTCTCTGAAATATCGGTAGTGCGGTTGTTCAAGCCGTCCTATGTCATAATATACGGGCAATACAAAGGAGAACTTCCCATGAAAATCACCTGGCTCGGCCATTCCGCCTTCCGCCTTGAAAACGGCAGCGCGAAGATCCTTATCGATCCGTTTTTCACCGGCAATCCCGGTTTTGCCGGACAGGATGCGAAAAGTGCGGCTGAAGGCATCACCCATATTCTCCTGACCCACGGCCACGGCGATCATGTGGGGGATACCGTCCAGCTTGCTCGCGAAACGGGCGCGACTGTGCTTGCCAATGCCGATCTCGCCGCCTGGCTTTCCACCAAGGGCGTGGCGAAGGTCGATATGGGTAATACCGGCGGCACGGTACATTTCGACGGTTTTTCCGTAACCTTCACCAATGCACTGCATTCATCCGCCCAGATCACCGAGGATGGCGTTTCCCATTCACTCGGCAACGCCAATGGACTGATGCTGCATTTCGAAGACGGTCCGACCGTCTATCATATGGGCGATACGGATATTTTCTCCGACATGAAGCTCATCAACGAATTGCACCAGCCGGATATCGGTCTCGTGCCAATCGGCGACCGCTTCACCATGGGTGGTGCGGTGGCTGCACTCGCCTGCCAGCGCTTTTTCAAATTCGCCAACGTCATTCCCTGCCACTACGGTTCCTTCCCGATCGTTGACCAGACGCCGGAGAAGTTCGTGGCCGGCATGGAAGGATCGGATGCGCGCGTCCACACGCCGAAGCCGGGCGAAATACTGTCCTTCTGACATTTTGCTGACGCATGTCGCTACAGCAAAACCGCTACACAGTTTTACGCGACATGCTTTCTACCGTTGCGAATGGCGGACATGGTGATTATAGCGGTTAGGAAAATTCTGACCGGAGTAGAACCATGTCCGTCGATCTCGCCACCGTAAAGCGCGTTGCGCGCCTTGCCCGTATCGCTGTTACTGAAGACGAAGCACAAAATATGCTTGGCCAGTTGAACGGCATACTCGGTTTCGTGGAGCAGCTTTCGGAAGTGAATGTTGACGGCGTCGAGCCGATGACCTCCGTTACCCCCGTGGATATGAAAAAGCGTGCCGACGTCGTGAGCGACGGCAACAAGGCGGAAGACATCGTCGCCAATGCGCCTGCGACCGACCGGGACTTCTTCATGGTTCCGAAAGTGGTCGAGTAATCCGACCGCCGTTTGCCGCCCGATTTTTCCAAGATTTCGAAAGCCGTTGCCGACCATGACCGACCTGACGAGCCTGACCATTGCCGAAGCCCGCGAAAAGCTGAAGACGAAAGAGTTTTCCGCCCTTGAGCTGACCGACGCCTATATTGCCGCCATCGACGCCGCCAACGGCGCGCTGAACGCCTATGTTGCCTTGACGCCTGAAAAGGCGCGCGACATGGCGAAAGCCTCCGATGGCCGCATCGCCGCAGGCGCGGCGGGCGAGCTGGAAGGCGTTCCGCTTGGCGTGAAAGACCTTTTCGCCACCCGTGACGTGCACACGCAGGCGTGTTCGCATGTTCTCGATGGCTTCAAGCCGAAATACGAATCGACCGTCACCCAGAACCTTTGGGACCAGGGCGCCGTCATGCTCGGCAAGCTCAACATGGACGAGTTCGCCATGGGCTCGTCCAACGAAAGCTCCTGGTACGGTCCGGCCATCAATCCCTGGCGCGCCAATGGCTCCGAGCAGAAGCTGGTGCCCGGTGGTTCCTCCGGCGGTTCGGCCGCAGCCGTTGCCGCGCATCTGTGCGCCGGCGCCACGGCAACCGACACCGGCGGCTCCATCCGCCAGCCTGCGGCCTTTACCGGCACCGTCGGCATCAAGCCCACTTATGGCCGTTGCTCGCGTTACGGCATTGTTGCTTATGCTTCCTCGCTCGATCAGGCCGGCCCGATCGCCCGTGACGTGCGCGACGCCGCTATCCTGTTGAAGACGATGGCGAGCGTTGACGCAAAGGATACGACCTCCGTCGACCTGCCGGTGCCGGATTACGAAAAGGCCATCGGCCAGTCGCTCAAGGGCCTGAAGATCGGTATCCCCAGGGAATATCGCGTCGATGGCATGCCGGAAGAAATCGAAAAGCTCTGGGCAAAGGGCGTCGAATGGCTGCGCGATGCCGGTGCCGAAGTGGTGGATATCTCGCTGCCGCACACCAAATACGCGCTTCCGGCCTATTACATCGTCGCGCCCGCGGAAGCTTCGTCCAACCTCGCTCGTTATGACGGCGTACGTTACGGCCTGCGCGTCGACGGCAAGGACATTGCCGACATGTACGAGAAGAGCCGTGCAGCCGGTTTCGGCAAGGAAGTGCAGCGCCGTATCATGGTCGGCACCTACGTGCTTTCAGCCGGTTATTACGACGCCTATTACCTGAAGGCGCAAAAGGTCCGCACGCTGATCAAGCGCGATTTCGAAAACGTCTTCCATGAGGGCGTCGACGCCATTCTGGCGCCGATTACCCCGTCTTCCGCCTTCGCTGTCGGTGATGAGGAACTCGCTTCCGATCCCGTGAAGATGTACCTGCAGGACGTCTTCACCATCACGGTCAACATGGCCGGTCTTCCCGGCCTCTCGGTGCCTGCCGGCCTGGACGGCAAGGGCCTGCCGCTCGGCTTGCAGCTCATCGGCAAGCCTTTCGAAGAAGAGACGCTCTTCAAGACGGCGCATGCCATCGAGCAGGCTGCCGGCAAGTTCACGCCTGCAAAGTGGTGGTAAGCGGCTGAAAAAAAGCTCTATAATTGTCACGGGCGGCATCAAGTGCCGCCCGTTTGTTTTTATCGATTGTCCAGCTCACCCCGTACGAGTTCCAAGCCACGCGTCGTGATGCGGTAAGGCTTGCCGCCCGAGGAGGCGATGGCTCTCTTCCGTTTCAGTTTGCGGAAGGTGAGGAGATCGAGGCCGCTGAAAATCCAGCCGTCGCGCGTATAGAGCGCGAGTTTTTCGATTTTGTGATGGTCGTCTCGAACGAGTTCGATGCTGCCGCCCTGGGCGAGCAGGTGAAGAATGCGCTGTTCGGCGCGGGAAATGTCCATTGTCGGAAATCCGGTCGGCGTCTTCTAGACGCATGAAAACAAGTCCGGGTGCCGTTAAGGCATCCAGGTCGGTTTCATCATGGCCCGGCGCGCAAGAAACTTGCGGGCAGGGCCGTTACCGGGACTCCGATTGAGCGAACATAAAAGCTCCTTGTTTGCTCTTTTTGGTTAGCGGGCGAGACCTGCGCGGTCAAGTCCCACGGGCATCACCCGACCGGGCGGGCAGGGCGGTGTGGAAACCGCACTGGCCGAATCGCACCGCCGGTGCTTTACTTCGTTGGGCCATGGAGGGCGCGGCTTGATCGTCATTCGCAATGCGCAGGAGCAGGAAGCGGAGGTTCTGGCAGCCATCGGCCTCAGGGCATGGCGGCAGGCCACAACGGCGCTCGGCATTACCGCGACGCTTTACGATAACGCAGCCAGTGCCTTTTCCAATTTCACCCGCTCGTCCTGGCTTGCCATCCGCGTGGCCGAGTTCGGCGGCGCGGTTGCCGGATGGGCGGCGCGGGAACATTTCAACGAGGCGATTTCCGATTTCTGGATCGATCCGGATTTTCAGCGCAGGGGTATAGGCAGCCTCCTGCTTGCGGATATCGAACGGCAGATATTGCAACGTGATTTCGAAACCATCCGGCTTGAAACCCATGCGCAGAACGAACCGGCGGTCGCCTTTTTCCGTCATCACGGTTACAGCGTCCACTGGCTCTCCGTCTCCTATGCGCCAAAGCTTGATCGCGACGTGCAATCCGTCGGCCTGCAAAAGCAGCTGGTCGAGGTCGAGAGCGGCCTTTATGGGCCGGGGTTCTGAGAGAGCGTCTGCAGGCCGGTTACAAGCCGTATCGGCCAGTCCGGCATGATGGCAAGGGACGCGACAAGGCCCACCTGTAAAATTACGATGGATATCAGGATGCTGCGGAAGGGTTCCTTGCGGGTTTTGTGGCGCAGCAGTTGTTGAGCCGAGACTGCGCCCAAGCTGCCGCCAATGAAAGCAAGCAATAACAGAGTACTTTCCCGAATGCGCCAGCCACCCTTTCTTGCGGCCTCCTTGTCCCACCAATAGACAAGAAAGACGAAAAGATTGAAGGCCATATAGGTCATGAAGCAGAGAGCGATCATGGTCATGACGTGAATAGAAACTGAGAACCGTAAAAAACGCGTATCCGGTTTCGGCGAAAATCCGGTGCCTGGCGCGACAGGGTGCAAGATGTCTTGCGCCCGCGCTCCATTTGTTCTACCCACCAAGGCCAAAGAACCCGTATATCGTGAGCTTCATATGACCCTTGTAGACGTGCGCACCCCCGACCCGAAACGCTTCATTCCCGGCGCCACCGGCGATTGGGAAATCGTGATCGGCCTGGAGGTGCATGCGCAGGTTCTCTCCAATTCCAAGCTGTTTTCCGGCGCTTCGACCACTTTCGGCAATGCGCCGAACTCCAACGTGTCGCTGGTGGACGCCGCCATGCCCGGCATGCTTCCCGTCATCAACGAGGAATGCGTCAAGCAGGCGGTGCGCACCGGTCTCGGCCTGAAGGCCAAGATCAACAACCGTTCGATCTTCGACCGCAAGAACTATTTCTATCCGGATTTGCCGCAGGGCTACCAGATTTCGCAGTTCAAGGACCCGATCGTCGGTGAGGGCATCATCACGATTTCGCTGGGTCCGGATCGTCAGGGCAATTTCGAGGATATCGAGATCGGCATCGAGCGCCTGCATCTGGAGCAGGACGCTGGCAAGTCCATGCACGACCAGCACCCGACCATGTCCTTCGTGGACCTGAACCGTTCGGGCGTGGCGCTGATGGAAATCGTCTCCAAGCCCGACATGCGCTCGTCAGATGAGGCAAAGGCCTATCTCACCAAGCTGCGGTCCATCGTGCGTTATCTCGGCACCTGCGACGGCAACATGGACGAAGGCTCGATGCGCGCCGACGTCAACGTCTCCGTGCGCCGTCCCGGCGAAGGTTTCGGCACGCGCTGCGAGATCAAGAACGTCAACTCCATCCGCTTCGTCGGCCAGGCCATCGAATATGAGGCGCGCCGCCAGATCGCCATTCTCGAAGACGGCGGTGTCATCGATCAGGAAACTCGCCTGTTCGATCCCGGCAAGGGCGAGACGCGTTCCATGCGCTCCAAGGAAGACGCGCATGACTATCGCTATTTCCCTGATCCGGACCTGCTGCCGCTCGAATTCGACGATGCTTTCGTCGAGGCGCTGAAGGTCGATCTGCCGGAACTGCCTGATGACAAGAAAGCCCGTTTCGTCGCCGATCTTGGCCTGTCGGTCTACGACGCCTCGATCCTCGTTTCGGAAAAGGCGATCGCCGATTATTACGAGTCGGTTGCTGCCGGCCGCGACCCGAAGGCCGCCGCCAACTGGGTCATCAATGATCTTCTCGGTGCGCTGAACAAATCAGGCAAGGACATCGAGACGACGCCGGTTTCTCCCGAACAGCTGGGCGGCATTATCGATCTCATCAAGGCAGAGACCATTTCCGGCAAGATCGCCAAGGATGTGTTCGAAATCGTCTGGAACGAGGGCGGCAACCCGGCCGAAATCGTCGAGACGCGCGGCATGAAGCAGGTGACGGATACCGGCGCCATCGAAAAGGCCGTGGACGAGATCATCGCCGCCAACCCAGATCAGGTCGAGAAGGTGAAGGCGAAGCCGGCGCTTGCCGGCTGGTTCGTCGGCCAGGTCATGAAGGCGACGGGCGGCAAGGCCAACCCGCAGGCCGTGCAGGCGCTGGTGAAGGCCAAGCTCGGCATCGAGGACGAGTAAGCGGACGCTGCTTCCCGTGCCTGTACAAAGGCATTGAAGTAGCAAGTTCTCATCCGTCATTCTCGGCATAAGCCCGAGGATGACGTCGAGCACTGGGACTGACATTGATTTATGCCGGGATCACGCCCGGCATTTCTGTTTCGAGACGGAGCAAACATCATGTTTTTTATACGCACGGCAAGCCAGCGCGATATCGAGCCGGTCCGGGCGCTTCTGGCTACCACCTGGCATGCGACCTATGACGCGATCTACGGCGCAGACAAGGTGAAGGAGCTGATTGCCGCATGGCATTCGCCACAGGCCATGAAGGACCGCATCGAGAAAAAGGGCGGCGAATTTCTGGTGGCCGATAATGGCCGGCAGATCGGCGGTATGGCATATGCTTCCATGTCTGCGAAGATGAGCAAGACGGCCCTGTTGCACCAGCTTTATGTCGGGCCCGAATTCCAGCGTCAGGGGGTCGGCCGCGATCTCTTCGCCGAGCTTGAAACCTGCTTTCCGGATGCGGAAATCATGCGTCTGGAAGTGGAGCCCAAAAATACTGTCGCAATAGCCTTTTATGAAGGCGTCGGATTTAGCGAGGTTGACCGAATCGAGCGCATGGCGGGTATCGATGGTTTTCCCGGTATCGTCATGGAAAAGAGCCTGAAACGATGAATGCGACATTAGATACGCTGATAATCCGCGCGGCACGGCAAGAGGATGTTTCCGCACTCGCGGCCATCTATGCCGCTGACGAAATCGGAGGCCACGGCGATACGGCCGACGAATCGGCGCTGCCGGACTATCTCGCGGCCTTCCGCGATATCGAGGCGTCCCCCACCGAGACGCTTTACGTGGCGGAACTGGACGGCGAGATCGTCGGCACTTTCCAGACGGCCATCCTGACCAAGCTTATCGGGCGCGGCGCCAAATCCATGGTGATTGAAGCGGTGCAGACGCGGCCCGACATGCGCGGCCGTGGCATCGGTGCGGTCATGATCAACTATTGCCTTGATGAAGCGCGCGCCAGGGGCATGAAAGCCGTGCAGCTCACCTCCAACGTGGCGAGGCTCGATGCCCATCGCTTTTACGAGCGGCTGGGTTTCGAGAAGCGGCATCTCGGTTTCAGGATGAAGCTGAAATAGCGCGGATATATCGGGAAATACTGGACAATCGCCGTGAGGGGCGGCATAAGCTTGTCTTGTGCCGTGCACGGAAAATCGCTGCGGCGCATTCAAGCCCGAGGAACGCATAATGAAGACTCTCCTGACGCAAATCTTCACCTGGTGGAACGGCCAGACGATCGGAACGCGGTTTCACACCTGGCGTTTCGGCAAGAAGGTCGGACAGGACGAGTTGGGCAACACCTATTACGAAGGCGGCACCACCTCCTGGGGCATGCCGCGCCGTTGGGTGATCTATAACGGTTATGCCGAAGCTTCGGCCATTCCGCCCGGCTGGCATGGCTGGATGCACTACCGCACCGACGTGCCGCCGAGCCAGGAAACATACGTTCCGCGGGAATGGCAGAAGGCGCATCAGGCCAACCTCACCGGCACATCCAAGGCCTATCGCCCACAGGGATCGCTGGCGGTCGCAGGCGAGCGTCCACGCGTAACCGGCGACTACGACGCCTGGACCCCCGGCAACTGAGCAGGGTAAAATGAGCATTGCGATGCGCGGTGTTGTGCAAAACGCCGCGCTTGGCACACGACCTCACCGGTTTTTGCCACATTCCGCCCTTACGCGTTGATCCGGTCGTCGTCTCGACACAGGCAATTTTTTGGAGACATATCGTATGAGGATATTCACGCGGGATCGTTCTTTGCGTGCGCTGACAGTCTCGCTGTTTGCAGCGGTCTCTGCTGTCATCCTCGTATCGCCCGTCTCCGCCGCCCGTCTTGAAAACCGCGTGGCAGTGTTTTCTGGCATCGACAAGATCACCGGCCGCATTACGTCTTTCGATGTCTATATCGACGAAACGGTTCAGTTCGGCGCGCTCCAGGTGACGCCTAAGGTCTGTTACTCGCGCGACCAGACGGAAGCCCAGAAGATCGATGCTTTCATCGAGGTGGATGAAATCACTCTCGACCGCAAGATCAAGCGGATTTTCACCGGCTGGATGTTCGCCGACAGCCCCGGCCTCAATGCTGTCGAACACCCGATCTATGACGTATGGCTGACGGGCTGCAAGCAGGACTCCGAAGTTCCCGCTCCCTCAACGGCAAGCAAATAACGTTACGTTATGATTTTTAGAATTGCAGGTCTGGCTGGTTGACGGCCTGATCGAGCATTTTCGCGTATTGCTGCTTCGGCACGTCGATCGCGCCGAATGTCTTCAGATGCTCGGTGGTGAATTGAGTGTCGAGCAACACGAAACCGCTTGCTCTCAGCCGCTCCACCAGATGCACGAGGCAAATTTTCGAGGCGTTGGTGCGGCGGGAAAACATGCTCTCGCCGAAGAATGCGGCCCCAAGCGATACGCCGTAAAGTCCGCCGACAAGTTCCTTGCCATCCCACGCCTCGACACTATGGGCATGGCCGATCTGGTGCAGTTCGGTGTAGAGTTTGCGAATTGTGGCGTTGATCCAGGTGCTCGGCCTGTCCGGCGCTTCAGCCGCACATCCTGCCATCACCGCTTCGAAAGCGGTATTGAAGCGTATCTCGAACGGCTTCTTGCGCATCGCCTTGGCGAGGCTTTTGGAAATGTGGAAATCGTTGAGCGGAATGATTCCGCGTATTTCCGGCTCGACCCAGAAAAGCTCGGGATCATCAGCCGAATCGGCCATCGGAAACAGGCCGGCGGAATAGGCGCGCAGCAATATATCGACGGTTATGCCGTTATTTTTGCTGCGCCTCCCAACCATATCTCTTAGTGAGACGCATCACCGGCCAGGTATTTTTCCAGCCAGTGAATGTCGTAATTGCCGCTGAGGATATCTTCGTTCTGAAGAAGATCCTGGAAAAGCGGGAGCGTGGTCTTGATGCCGTCGACGACGAACTCGTCCAGTGCCCGGCGCAGACGGCGGATGCATTCGTCACGGTCGCGACCGTGAACGATAAGCTTGCCGATCATGCTGTCGTAATAAGGCGGGATCTTGTAGCCCTGATAGGCACCCGAATCGACGCGCACGCCAAGGCCGCCCGGCGTATGGAAATAGGTCAACGTGCCGGGGGAGGGAACGAATGTGCGCGGGTCCTCGGCATTGATACGGCATTCGATGGCATGGCCATGGAATTCGATATCCGCCTGCGTGACCGACAGGCCCTGTCCCGAAGCAACCCTGATCTGTTCCTGCACGAGGTCCATGCCGGTGATCGCTTCCGTCACCGGATGTTCCACCTGAAGACGCGTGTTCATTTCAATAAAATAGAACTCGCCGTTTTCGTAAAGGAACTCGATGGTGCCGGCACCGCGATATTTCAGCTTGCGCATGGCGCTTGCACAAATTTCGCCGATCTTCATGCGCTGTTCAACGGTGAGGGCCGGGGAGTTCGCCTCTTCCAGCACCTTCTGGTGACGGCGCTGCAGCGAGCAGTCGCGTTCGCCAAGGTGAATGGCGTTGCCTTCACCGTCGCCGAAAACCTGCACTTCGATATGACGCGGCTTGCCGAGGTATTTTTCCATATAAACGGCGTCGTTGCCGAAGGCAGCTGCCGCTTCGGAGCGGGCCGTCGAGACCGCCTCGTCGAGATCCGCTTCCGTCTTCGCCACCTTCATGCCGCGACCGCCGCCGCCTGCCGTCGCCTTGATCAGGACCGGGAAGCCGATCGTCCGGGCGATTTCGAGCGCATTCTCGGGCTTCACTTCGCCGTCGGAGCCGGGAACCACGGGAATACCGAGTTCTTGCGCCGTCTGCTTGGCGGTGATCTTGTCGCCCATAAGGCGGATATGCTCTGCGGTCGGTCCGATGAAGGTAATGCCGTGCGCGTCGAGGATATCGGCGAACTTGGCGTTTTCCGACAGGAAGCCGTAGCCGGGATGAACGGCGTCCGCACCGGTGATTTCGCAGGCCGCAACGATCTGGTGGATGTTGAGGTAGCTGTCACGCGAAGGCGGCGGGCCGATGCACACACTTTCGTCGGCAAGGCGCACATGCATGGCGTCCGCGTCTGCGGTGGAATGCACGGCGACTGTCGGAATGCCAAGCTCCTTGGCAGCGCGCAGGACGCGCAGCGCAATCTCGCCGCGGTTGGCTATGAGGATCTTCGAAACCATGCTGAACCGCCTTTATTCGATGACCACGAGAGCTTCACCATACTCCACGGGCTGTGAGTCGTTGACGACGATTTCCACGACCTTGCCGGACTTCGGAGCCGGGATCTGGTTCATGGTCTTCATGGCTTCGACGATGAGGATGGTCTGGCCTTCCTTGACGGTCGCGCCCACTTCGACGAACGGACGTGCGCCCGGAGCAGGCGACAGGTAAACCGTGCCGACCATTGGCGAGGTAACGGTATTGGCCGGGTTGCGGGCAGGTGCTGCGGCGACCGCAGGTGCTGCCGGAGCGGCAACTGCCGCCGCTGCAGGGGCTGGTGCCGGCGCTGCGTAACCGGTGGGCGCTGCGGCATATACCGTGGTGGGCGGAGCGGCGCGGGAAACGCGGATGCGCAGGTCTTCCTGCTCCACTTCGATTTCCGAAAGGTCGGTATCGTTGAGGATATTCGCGAGCTCGCGGATCAGTTCCTTGTCGATACCCTGTTTCTTTTCAGACATGACAAACCCTATTCTTTGTTTCTTTTTATGCCGTGATGTTCTTCAGCGCGTGAAGCGCCATGATGTAGCCATATGGTCCGAAACCGCAGACCATGCCCTTCGCGGCGGGCGATACCATCGATTTGTGACGGAACTCTTCCCGCGCGTGGATGTTGGAAATATGCACTTCCACGACAGGCGTGGAAATCGCACGAATGGCGTCATGCAGCGCAATCGAGGTGTGGCTGTAGGCGCCGGGATTGATGACGACACCTGCCGCTCTCTCTCCCGCCTCATGCAACCAGTCCACGAGCACGCCTTCGTGGTTGGACTGGCGGAATTCCACAGCGAACCCGAGATTTGCACCAGCAGCAAGACAATCATTCTCGATGTCTTTCAGCGTCTTGCCACCATAGATACCCGGTTCCCTTTTTCCCAGCATGTTGAGATTGGGGCCGTTGATGACGATGATGATGTTGCTCATTCGTGTTTCCATAAGAAAATCAGCGACACCTATAGACTGCGCAGCCTTCAAGGAAAAGCCCCCGAAAGCCGTAAAGAGCCGGCAGGCCCGGCATCCACAGGGAATGCAGCGGCTTTTTGCGGAATCAGGAGCAGGTGGCTTTTCCGCAGCTGCGCATATTGGCGATTTTTTCCTTCAACGGGTCCGCACCAACAGCGCCGAAAACAGCCTCGTTGCCGACGATATAGGACGGTGTTCCTGTTATGCCGAGGCTGTTGGCGAGCTTGTAGGTTTCCTGCACCTGCGCGTCGTTGGGGTTTTCTGCCATCGATTTGCGGATGTCGGCCTCCTTGAGACCGAGCGACGTCGCGACTTCCATGGCGCTGTCTTCATTCGCCCGTCCGCGGCCGCCCAGCAAGGTGCGCTGGAATTCGGGATATTTGGCAGGCGCAAGCAGCTTGACGGCGTTGGAGACCCGATGCGCGGCGACCGATTCCGGCCCGAGGATCGGGAATTCCTTGAGCACGACGCGCACTTTCTTGTCCGTCTTCAGAATATTGTCCATGTCGCCCATGGCGCGTTTGCAATAACCACAATTGTAATCGAAGAACTCGACCAGTGTGACGTCGCCGTCCGGATTGCCGAGCGCCAGATCGTATTTCGATTCGAAGATGGTCTTCTGGTTGTCGGCCACGGCTTCCGCCGCCTTGGCGTTGCGGGTCGCATATTGCTTGCGTTCAAGCGCGTCCTGAACTTCAAGCATGATCTCGGGGTTCTCGATCAGATATTGCTTGATGAACTCGCCCATTTCCTTCTTCTGCTTGTCATCGAGGGCATGGGCGGGCAGAGAAGCGAAAGCCATGGAAAGGGCCGTTACGCTGGCGAGAAGGGTTGAACGGAGAAGATGCGCCATATCGGTCCTCATACTGTGCGGCCAATGCCTCATGAATGTTATGATGCAATTACCTTACTTTAAGCCAAATGCCATACGCCAAAAATAGTTGTCCGCATTATGGTCGCACGATTGTGAAGCGTGTGATTCTGGGGCAAGTCTCTGAAATACGGTTCAGGAAAGAGCATGCCCTTGATAACGATGTCGAAGCGGAGCGCAGTCGAACCCTTTCACGCCATGGATATTCTGGCGGAGGCGAACCGGCGACGGCAGGCGGGACGCCCCGTCATTTCCATGGCGGTTGGCCAGCCTTCCCATCCCGCACCGAAAGCCTCTCTGGCGGCCGCGCAGGAGGCGCTGAAGCATGGGCGGATCGGCTATACCGATGCGCTGGGCCTGCGTGAATTGCGCGAAGCGATTGCTGGCCACTACCGGCTGCGCCACCAGGTTATCGTCGATCCGGCGCGCATTGCCGTTACCACCGGGTCTTCTGCCGCTTTCAACCTCGCCTTCCTCAGCCTTTTCGATGCCGGTGACCATGTCGCGATCGCAAGGCCCGGTTATCCCGCCTATCGCAATATCTTGAAAGCGCTTGGCCTCAATGTCGTGGAAGTGCCGGTAACGGCGGAAACCGGCTATACGCTGACGCCTGCCAGCCTCGAGCGGGCGGAGACGAGGGCGGGCTGCAAGTTAAAGGGCGTGCTCCTGGCAAGCCCGGCCAACCCAACCGGCACGGTCACCGGCCGCGAAGCGCTGAAACGGCTGGCAAACTATTGTGAAAGCCGGGATATCGCCTTCATTTCCGACGAGATCTACCACGGCCTGACTTTCGTCGGCGAGGAAACGAGCGCGCTCGAACTCACCGACAATGCCGTCGTCATCAATTCCTTCTCTAAATATTATTGCATGACCGGCTGGCGCATCGGCTGGATGGTCCTGCCGGAAAATCTCGTCCGTCCGGTCGAATGTCTTGCTCAGAGCCTGTATATTTCACCGCCGGAACTATCCCAGCTGGCGGCAACCGCAGCCTTTTCGGCGGCGGAGGAACTGGACGTCTACCGGGAAAGCTACCGCACCAACCGCGATTTCCTGATGACGCGCCTTCCGGAAATCGGCCTGCCGCTGGCGTCTCCCATGGATGGCGCATTTTACGCCTATGTCGATACCAGCCGCTTTTCCAATGACAGCATGGATTTCGCCAAACGCATGCTGGCGGAAATCGACGTGGCGGCGACGCCCGGCATGGATTTCGATCCAGAGGAGGGCCACAGGGCGCTGCGCATTTCCTATGCGGGTTCGGTGTCGGATATTGCAGAGGCGGTTGGGCGCATTGCTGGCTGGCTGAAATAAGCCCTTGGGTTCTTCTCCCCTTTGGCGGGAATCACGCGGGCGAGCAACCGAAGGTGCTGGCAAAGGCCTTTTCACCCTTTGTGGTGAAGGTCAGCACGCGCCCGTTTCCTTGCCGCAGCCAGTCGCGCTGCTGCATGGCTTTCAGAAGCGATGCGCCGAGCCCGCCGCCGAGGTGGTGACGACGTTCGCTCCAGTCCAGGCAATGCAGGCAAACCGGGCGCCTTGCCTTTTCCAGCGGCGAAAGATCAATGCCGAAGCTCGAGAAGAAACCCCGCCCGCTATCCGTAAGTGCGGGATCGTCGCCTGATGTCACGAGACCTTTTGCGGTGATAGTCGAAAGCAGTGCCACGCCGCTTTCTCCGGCCAGATGATCGTAACAGATGCGCGCCTCGCGAAGCGCGGTGTCCTTTGGTCCGGTACGCACGCGCACGGCCCCGGTGCGCTGCGCAAGTCCCATCAGCGCTTCAAGAACCTGCGCTACATCCGCGTCGGAAAGCCGGAAATAGCGATGCCGCCCCTGTTTTTCCGCTTTGAGCAATTGGGCGTCGGAGAGTTTTGACAGATGCCCGCTAGCAGTCTGCAGTGTCACGCCGGCGGCTTCGGCAAGCTCGCTTGCCGTCAGCGCGCGTCCGTCCATCAGCGCCGTCAATATGTTGGCGCGGGCGGGGTCGCCGATCAGGGCGGCGACATTTGCGATCAAGGGTCCGTCTTTCATAGTTCGATGATAGCCGAAGCATTGATGTGAGGCAATGGCGTAGACAGGGAAGGCAGAACACGAGGAGACCGACGATGCTGACCTGTTTCATCCGTTACGAGATCGACCCCTTTAAGGTCGATTCCTTCGATCAATATGCCCGCAACTGGGGTGAGGCGATACCGCGCTGCGGCGCCGATCTGATCGGCTATTACGCGCCGAAAGAGGGATCGAGCACTATTGCCTACGGCGTCTATAACATCGAAAACCTTGCCGCGTACGAAGCCTACCGGGCGCGACTTGCCGCCGACCCGGCAGGGCGGGAAAATTATGAATTTGCCCGGCGCGAGCAATTCATCCGCCGTGAGGACCGGCTGTTCCTGAGGCTGGCATCTGCGCCGCACGGCGGAGGCGAACGATGATCGCCGTCATATTCGAGGTCTGGCCGGCTGAGGGTGAAAAACAGCATTATCTCGATATTGCCGCCAGCCTGCGCGCCGAGCTCGAAACCATCGACGGCTTCCTGTCCGTCGAACGCTTTCAGAACATCAGCAATCCCGACAATATGCTTTCGCTGTCATTCTTCAGGGATGAGGAGGCGGTGAAGGCATGGCGCAACACCACGTCGCATCGCGCAGCACAGTCGCTGGGACGGTCCGGCGTCTTTTGTAATTACCGCCTGCGTATCGCCACCGTGATGCGGGACTATGGTTTGAAGGAGAGGGAGGAGGCCCCGACCGACAGCAGACAGGCCCATGCGGCGGATAATCAAGTGCGGCGTTGACGGGCCTTCAGATCAGTTTTTCTTCAAGCCGGTCCAAGGCTTTCTGGTTCGAACTCGCTGCCAAAACCCGCTATAGAAGGAGCGGGTTATGGATGGAGAAGGGCTGCCACGCGGCGGTCCGCCCGATTGGACATGGAGAGAAGAACGATGTCGGCAGAAAAAGTGGCGATTGTGACGGCAGGCGGCAGCGGCATGGGGGCGGCCGTGGCGAAACGTCTAAGCGCTGATGGTTACAAGCTCGCGATCCTGTCGTCCTCCGGCAAGGGAGAGGCGCTGGCGAAGGAACTGGGCGGCATCGGCGTCACCGGCTCCAACCAGTCCAACGACGATCTCAATCGACTGGTGGAGCTGACGCTCGAAAAATTCGGCCGTATCGACGTTCTCGTGAACAGTGCAGGCCATGGCCCGCGCGCTTCCATCCTCGATATCACCGATGAGCAATGGCACACGGGACTTGATGTCTACCTGATGAACGTCATCCGCCCGACACGGATCGTGGCTCCATTCATGGTGAAACAGAAAGCCGGGTCGATCGTCAACATCTCGACTGCCTGGGCTTTCGAGCCGAGCAGCATGTTTCCGACTTCTGCAGTGTTCCGCGCCGGCCTTGCTTCCTACACCAAGATTTTTTCCGATACCTATGCGGCCGACAATGTGCGCATGAACAATGTTCTGCCCGGTTGGATCGATAGCCTGCCAGCCACGGAAGAGCGCCGCCAGGGTGTGCCGATGCAGCGTTACGGAACGAGCGAGGAGATAGCCGCAACCGTTGCCTTCCTCGCCTCGGAAGGTGCGGGTTACATCACCGGCCAGAACATCCGCGTCGATGGTGGTCTGACACGGTCTGTTTGACGATTGGCATATCGGGCTTCCGTCACCCCGGACTTGGTCCTTTGCCAACGCGGTCAAGTCCTTGATCGCGAGAGATTTCTTTCACGGCGCAGACGCGCCGTGGCTGGATGCGGGATCGATTACGGCATGAGATAAACCTAACATCCGCCATGAAAGCAAAACGCCCGCAACATAGTTGCGGGCGTTTTTCGTTTCAGTGTCTTCTATCAAAAGAAGCCTTTGCGCTGCCACCAGCCGCCCTTGCGCGGCTTCGGCTCGTCGCCGTCAGGGTTGGCGGGCGTGCCCGACGAGGTCACGACCGGCTCCGAATTCGAGACATTGCTGCCCCGGTTCGCGCGAACCTTTTCTTCCGCCGCGGGTGCTACGGCTTCCGAACCCAGATCGGCCGAGGCTTCACCCACTTCGTCGAGGGCGACATCGACGACGGTTTCCACAACGACTGCGGACTCGACGATCACCGGCTCGACCGTTTCAACGGTTTTGGCTGCGACTTCAGCCTGCGGTGCCGCTTCAGCCGGCGGTACGTCTTCGGTCTTGGCCTTCGCCTTGCGGGTGCGGCGCGGTTTCTTCGGGGCTTCCGCTTCCACGACGTCGGCAACCACACCTTCCACCACTTCGGCAGCGGTAGGCTCTTCGGTTACGGATGCTGCGGCGGAAATCTCTTCGCTTTCGCCTTCCGTTTCGCCTTCTTCGCCGGACTCAGTGCCTGCGGCATCGAGAGCCTCGTCTTCAGCACGGTTGCGACGGCCGCCACGCTTGCCACGACGGCGACGCTTGCGCTTGCCTTCTTCATCAGAGCTTGCAGCTTCGTTCACACCGTTTTCATCAGCGTCGTCTGCGGCTTCATCGGTTTCGACGCCATCTTCGTCGTCCGCATCATCAGCGCCGGTGTCATCGCCAGCCTGCGCATCAACTGCACCGTTCTGGTCGTTCTGTCCGCCCTTGCCACGACGGCGACGACGACGCTTGCGCTTGCGCTTGCCGTCTTCACCATTGTCGCCCTGCTGCTGTTGCTGGCGCGGCTCGCTGGCCTGCGCCTTGACGATTTCTTCCTCTTCTTCGTCCTCTTCCACCTCAACAACGAAATCGTCTTCCTCTTCCACGAAGCTCGGGAGCATCTGGATAAGGCTTTCGATCTTCACCGGATTTTCAACGGCCTCACCGCGATCGATGGCAAAATGCTGCGCGCCGACGCCGGCATCGGCCGCAATGATGATCGCCACACCGAAGCGGCCTTCATAATCGACAATCGTGCCGCGCTTGTGGTTGAGCAGATAGAGAGCCGTTTCCGGCGTGCAGCGCACGGTGATGTTGTGGGTCGTGTTGCGCAGCAGATATTCCTCAACGCCGCGCAGCACGTGCAGCGCGATGGAGGATTCCGAGCGAACGTGACCCGTGCCGCCGCAATGCTGGCAGACCTGCGTGGTCGATTCCAGCACCGAAGCGCGGATGCGCTGGCGCGACATTTCCAGAAGGCCGAAATGCGAGATACGGCCGACCTGGATGCGCGCCCGGTCGTTTTTCAGGCAGTCCTTGAGCTTCTTCTCGACGGAGCGGTTGTTACGCTTTTCCTCCATGTCGATGAAGTCGATGACAACAAGACCGGCAAGGTCGCGAAGACGCAGCTGGCGAGCCACTTCTTCCGCCGCTTCCAGATTGGTCGTCAGCGCCGTTTCTTCGATGGAATGCTCGCGGGTCGAACGACCGGAGTTCACGTCGATGGCAACCAGAGCTTCCGTCTGGTTGATGATGAGGTAACCGCCCGATTTCAGCGTAACCTGCGGCTGCAGCATGCGGTCGAGCTGGGCTTCAATGCCCGAGCGCGAGAAGATCGGGTGGATGTCGCGGTAAGGCTGAACCACCTTGGCGTGGCTCGGCATCAGCATCTTCATGAAGTCTTTTGCTTCACGGTAGCCTTCTTCGCCCGAAACGATGATCTCGCTGATATCCTTGTTGTAGAGATCGCGGATCGAACGCTTGATGAGCGAGCCTTCCTCGTAAACGAGGCAGGGGGCCGTGGAGTTCAATGTCAGCGTGCGGACGTTTTCCCACAGGCGCATCAGATATTCGAAGTCGCGCTTGATCTCGACGCGGGTGCGGTTGGCGCCTGCGGTACGCAGAATGACGCCCATGCCCTGCGGAACTTCCAGATCGCGCGCGATTTCCTTCAGGCGCTTGCGGTCGGTCGGCTGGGTGATCTTGCGGGAAATGCCACCGCCGCGTGCGGTATTCGGCATCAGCACGGAATAACGGCCGGCAAGCGACAGATAGGTGGTGAGTGCGGCACCCTTGTTGCCGCGTTCTTCCTTGGCAACCTGCACGAGAAGGATCTGGCGGCGCTTGATGACTTCCTGAATGCGGTACTGCTTGCGCGGCTTGCGGGCAACGCGATCGGGAACCTCTTCCATGGCGTCTTCGGCGCCGACGGATTCGATCACTTCCTTTTCGTGATGATCGTCATCATCGTCGTCGTCATCATCGTCATTGCCACGGCGAAGACCCTCGACTTCCTCGGAAATCGTATCTGTATCGACCATGGCAGCCATTTCGCCGCCCGTGCTGCCGTCTTCTTCGGAAGAGGCCTCAGCAGTAGTGTCGGAAACGGCTTCTTCTTCCGCTACCTTCTTCTTGGCGCGGGGGCGGCGGGTACGCTTCTTCGGTGCTTCTTCCGCAACGGCCTCGACGGCCACAGCAGTCACATCTTCGGATACCTCTTCGGCAGCGGCAGCGGCAACGGTTTCGTCCACGACCACGGCGTCCGTCGTTTCGCTGACGGCAACGATGCCGACATCCGGCTGGTCCGCCTGCGACAGATCGACAGCCGGTGCGCCGGGCTCGGGGGCGTCAGCCGATTCAAAGTCGTCGCTGCGGCGATGATCCTCGGCTTCCGCCTTGAGGAGCGCCTGACGGTCGGCGAGCGGGATCTGGTAATAGTCAGGGTGGATTTCCGCAAAAGCGAGAAACCCGTGGCGATTTCCACCATAATCGACGAAGGCCGCCTGAAGGGAGGGCTCAACCCTCGTGACCTTGGCAAGGTAGATATTGCCGCGGATCTGTTTCTTGTGCTCCGATTCGAAGTCGAATTCCTCGATCCGGTTCCCACGGACAACGACTACGCGTGTCTCCTCTTCGTGGGAGGCGTCGATAAGCATTTTGTCTGCCATGTAAGCTGTGCTCCTCGGCGCAGCCTTGTTTTATACGAGAACAGGCCCGCCACACGGACGAGCCTTTCATATGAGTGCAAGGATGTGCCGGAAATGAAGTCTCCAGCCGGGCCTCTGTAAACTGGCAGCATCCGGACCGACGGCGAGGCGCTTGGCCTGCTCCTGGTATCCGGTTCATATGAAAACTGCTGCGACATCATTGGCCAGGCGGAACGACAATAATATATAGACCCCTTGGGGTCCGATGAATTTGCTCTCCTCAGAGCAGCGGTGGCATTGCCACCGGGTAGGTCTCCGGCCACGGCCGGAATTGATCCAGTTTCAGGATAAATGTAACGACGGCAGATGATTGCCCGTTTTGCAGCGCCAGCGTCTTTTTCGATTGGCAGCCGGCGGGCATCTATCCCGTCAACACTTTTAACCCTCATCCTTGTTGTATGTTTTCTCTGTCATAATAGCAATAGGCTGGCTAAATATGCCATATTGTTGGTGGAATTTCCGGGTTAACAATTGGTTCACCAACGCCTGCGATTGTGGGGCGCAAACGCACAAACACGTGTCCGGCGTGGCCGAAATTACAACGTTCCCGGCACTTTGCCGCACCATTTATGAAAAATGACTGAAATACGGAATTTCTTGAAGACCATGAATTTCACGCGCAGCGCAGCGATATTCGATGGGGCAGGGCCGCTTGGCGCGCGAATCGCGCGGCTTGCGGGTGCCCTTGTCTTGCCGGTTGTCTTTTCGGTCGCCGCATTCGTCTCCTGCGTTCCACAGGCCTTCGCCGTGGAGCCGCTCATCGCCAATCAGGCACGCATCATCGGCGACGAGGCGCGCACGCGCATCGTTCTCGATTTTGCCGAGGAGCCGGAATTCGACATTCACTATCTCGATTCGCCCGCCCGCATCGTCGTGGACTTTCCTGCGGTGAATTTTGCGTTCCCCGCATCGGCTCTGGCGCCAACCGGCCTTTTCTCGGACATTCGCTTCGGTAGCATGGGGCAAGACAGCGCCCGCATCGTGCTGACGGCAAAAAAACCGGTTCAGGTGGCGGTTGCCGAAACCAAGAAGGGCGAGGACGGCACATCGTTCCGTTTCGTCCTGGATGCGGAGATCACCACCAAGGCCAAATTCGCCGAACTGGTGAAAGAGCAGCAATGGCGCGCGCCGGCGCCGGTCTCGACAGCGGCGATCACGCCTGACGACAAGACATCGCGGCAAACGGATTTCGTCATCGCTGTTGATGCCGGCCATGGCGGCATCGATGCCGGCGCTTCCGGCGGCGTAACCGGCACGGAGGAAAAGGTCATCACGCTGACATTTGCCAAGGAACTTGTGGAGCGGATGAACCGGGAGCCCGGCATCAAGGCGTTCCTGACGCGTGATTCCGACACGTTTCTCGCTCTGTCCGAACGGGTGACGATCGCCCGGCAGAACAATGCCAACCTGTTTATTTCATTGCACGCCGATACACTGAAGCAGAAGGGCATCCGGGGCGCGACCGTCTATACATTGTCAGACCGCGCCTCAGACCGCAGGGCGCAGGAGCTGGCCGAGCGCGAAAACAAGTCCGACCAGATTGCCGGTGTGGCAGCCTCCAGCGAGCCGCCTGAGGTGGCCGATATCCTTCTCGATTTCACCCGGCGCGAAACACAGGCCTTTTCGGTGACGCTGGCAGAAAATATCGTATCGTCCTTCGAGGGACAGGTCGGCCTCATCAACAATCCGCATCGTTATGCCGGTTTCATGGTGCTGCGCGCCCATGACGTGCCATCGGTGTTGTTGGAACTCGGCTTTCTCTCCAATCCGGAAGATGAAAAACTGCTTCTTGATGCGGAATGGCGCAAGAAGGTCGCCGATACGCTTGCAACTGCGGTCGGACGATACCGCACCAAGGCCATGGCGAACGGCGGCTGAAGGGCCGGGCAGGTGAGCGGCGCCCCCGTTGTCGCCGTGCCCCTTGCTGCCGAAGAGCTGTTCAATTCTTGGGCCTTGCGGACGATTACGTTGGCGAAGCCCTATTTTACTCACATTCGCCGCGTTATTGCGGAAGCGGATTCTGTGGTGATCCGCCATTGCGGCTGGAACCGCAATTGCGGCAGTCGGCCCGGTAACATATCAGCGAATGCTGTCGTTCCGGCTTGTCATCGAAGGTATGGTGTGCAAAACGGCACGCGATATGCAAGGATGCGCCCGTATCATCGGGCGTTGATGGTTACGATTCGAATTATCGGTAGCTTGGTATGATCAGACTGATTGGATATTTTTTCGGCTTGGCCAGCGTGCTCTTCCTGTGCGCCGCCGCCGCCGGTGCAATTTATTTGCACGGCGTGACGAAGGACCTGCCGGATTACGCAGTTCTGAGCACTTATGAGCCGCCGGTGACGACCCGCGTGCACGCCGGCAACGGCGCGCTCATGGCGGAATACGCCCATGAAAAGCGCCTGTTCCTGCCGATCCAGGCTATTCCGGACCGTGTGAAGGCAGCTTTCCTTTCGGCGGAAGACAAGAATTTCTACAACCATCCGGGTGTGGACATCTGGGGTCTCGGCCGTGCCGTTCTCGTCAACCTCCAGAATATCGGCTCCGGCCGTCGTCCGGTCGGTGCGTCCACAATCACCCAGCAGGTGGCAAAGAACTTCCTGCTCACCAATGACCAGACCTTCGACCGCAAGCTCAAGGAAGCGCTTCTGTCCTTCCGCATCGAGCAGACCTATTCCAAGGACAAGATCCTCGAGCTTTATCTCAACGAGATCTTTTTCGGCCTGAATTCCTACGGTATCGCCGGTGCGGCACTCACCTATTTCAACAAATCGGTCACCGAACTGACGATCGCGGAAACCGCCTATCTCGCATCGCTGCCGAAGGGCCCGGCCAACTACCATCCGATCCGCCGCGAGAAGGCGGCGCTGGAACGCCGCAACTGGGTGATCGACCGCATGGCCGAGAACGGCTACATCACGGTCGGCGATGCCGAGGATGCAAAGAAGCAGCCGCTTGGCGTCAATCTGCGCCGTGGCGGCGCGCATATCTTCGCGTCTGACTATTTCGCCGAGGAAGTCCGCCGCCAGATCGTCGAGAAATACGGCGAGCAGGCGCTTCTTGAAGGCGGCCTTTCGGTTCGCACCTCTTTCGATCCGCAGATCCAGATGGAGGCGCGCAAGGCGCTTCAGGACGGTCTGGTGCAATATGACGAGCGTCGCGGTTTTCGCGGACCCGTCGAAAAGATCGAGACAACCGGTGACTGGACCGCGGCGCTCGCCAAGGTAAAGGGCCTTCGCGACGTTCCCGAATGGAAGATCGCAGTTGTCCTAGCCGTTGCTGCCGATGGTATCGATATTGGCGTGCAGGTCGATCCTGATGCCGAGGATGGCGACAAGCGCACACGCGGCCATATCTCCGCTGAAAACATGCGTTGGGCCTATCGCGATGCCACCGGCAAAAAGCCGACGGCTAAGTCTCCGGTTGGCGTTCTGGCTGTTGGTGACGTCGTTTACGCACAGCCGCTGTCCGGTTCCGGCAACGAATATCGCCTGCGCCAGCCCCCGAAGGTGCAGGGCGGCATGATGGTGATGGACCCGCACACTGGCCGCGTTCTGGCCATGGTCGGCGGCTTCTCCTATGCGCAGTCGGAATTCAACCGCGCCACGCAGGCGATGCGCCAGCCCGGCTCCTCCTTCAAGCCGTTCATCTATGCGGCTGCACTCGACAACGGCTATACCCCGGCCTCGGTCATTCTCGATGCGCCGATCGAGGTTGTTTCGGGCGGTCAGGTCTGGAAGCCGCAGAATTACGGCGGGGGTTCCGCCGGTCCTTCGACCCTGCGTCTCGGCATCGAAAAATCCCGTAACCTCATGACAGTGCGACTGGCGCAGGACATGGGCATGAATCTGGTCGCTGAATATGCCGAACGCTTCGGCATCTACGACAAGATGCCGCCGCTTCTGGCAATGTCGCTCGGTTCGGGCGAAACAACCATCATGCGCATGGTCTCGGCCTATTCTGTGATCGCCAATGGCGGCAAGCAGATCAAGCCGACTCTGATCGACCGCATCCAGGACCGTTACGGCAAGACGATCTTCCGGCATGAGGAGCGTGCCTGCGAGGGCTGCAACGCCACCAGCTGGCAAAATCAGGACGAGCCGGTCATCGTTGATAACCGCGAGCAGGTTCTCGACCCGATGACCGCTTACCAGACGACCTCCATGCTTGAAGGTGTCGTGCAGCGCGGCACGGCGGCGGGCAAGATCAAGGTCGATCTGCCGGTTGCTGGCAAGACGGGCACCACCAACGATGAAAAGGACGCCTGGTTCGTCGGTTACACGCCGGACATGGTTGCCGGTCTTTATATCGGCTTCGATTCGCCCGCACCGCTTGGGCGCGGCGGCACCGGTGGTTCGCTTTCGGCTCCGATCTTCGGCGAGTTCATCGCCGATGCGGCCAAGCACCTGGAACCGAGCAAGTTCATCGTGCCTGAAGGCATGAAGTTCATCGCCGTCAACCGCAAGACCGGCATGGCCGCTTCGGAAGGCGAACCTGATACGATCATGGAAGCCTTCAAGCCGGGCACCGGCCCGGCCGATACCTTCTCGGTGATCGGCGCGGAAGGCATGTCGCAGGAGGATATTCTGAAGACCTCGCCACAGGCCCAGCAGGCCATCACCGGCGGTGGCGGCGGTCTTTATTGATACCAGTCTTATGTTTGGCGGGGGGCGCGGGTCTTTACATCCGCGCCCCCCGCATTTATTTGAGCTACCAGTTTAAATGAAGGCGAAGAACCAGCGAAATGCGCAATGAAATTGTGAACGTAGTCGACGAAATCAAGCAGGCCATAAGCCTGCTGAGGAGGCATCTTTGACTGGGACCAGGCGATAAGACGACTGGACTGGTTGAATAACAAGGCAGAGGACCCGACCCTCTGGAACGATGCCACCGAAGCGCAGAAACTGATGCGCGAGCGCCAGCAGCTGGATGACAGCATCAATGGCGTGAAGGCGCTTGAGCAGCAGCTCAAGGACAACGTCGAGCTGATCGAACTCGGCGAGATGGAAGGCGACGACGAGATCGTCAAGGACGCCGAAGATGCGCTGAAGGCGCTGAGGAGCGAGGCGAACCGCCGTCAGGTGGAAGCCATGCTTTCCGGTGAAGCTGATAGCAACGATACCTATCTCGAAGTTCATTCCGGCGCCGGCGGTACGGAAAGCCAGGACTGGGCCAACATGCTGCTGCGCATGTATACCCGCTGGGCTGACCGCGAAGGCTTCAAGGTTGAAGTGCTGGAAGTTCATGACGGCGAAGAGGCCGGCATCAAGTCCGCGACGATCCTCGTCAAGGGCCACAATGCCTTCGGCTGGCTGAAGACGGAATCGGGCGTACACCGCCTCGTCCGCATCTCGCCCTATGACAGCAATGCGCGTCGCCACACATCGTTCTCCTCCGTCTGGGTTTACCCAGTGGTCGATGATTCGATCCAGATCGACATCAACGAGAGCGATTGCCGCATCGATACCTATCGTTCGTCCGGTGCAGGCGGCCAGCACGTTAATACCACCGATTCGGCCGTGCGTATTACCCACATACCGACCGGTATTGCCGTGGCCTGCCAGCAGGAGCGTTCCCAGCACAAGAACCGCGCCAAGGCGTGGGACATGCTGCGCGCCCGCCTTTACGAGGTGGAGCTGCAAAAGCGGGAAGATGCGGCAAACGCTCAGGCCGCATCCAAGACCGATATCGGCTGGGGCCACCAGATCCGTTCCTACGTTCTGCAGCCCTACCAGTTGATCAAGGACCTGCGCACCGGCGTGGAAAGCACCGCACCCGGCAACGTGCTGGATGGCGATCTGAACCAGTTCATGGAAGCGGCCCTCGCGCACCGCATCAGCGGTGGCGCAGACGTGGAAGTGGCTGATATCGACTGACGCGCCACAGCGTCGCGTGAAAAAATCACCCCTCGCAAACCCATTGCGAGGGGTTTTTCGTTGGAGGAGATGGATGAAACAGGCGCTTTACATCGTCGACGTTCAGCCGAGCTTCAATCCGCCGGCTGCGCTTGTGGCGGACATATCCGCGCTGGCCGCCACCATGCCAAGCGTTGCCAGCGTCGAGCGCCATAATGAAAGCGTCACGCCTTTCGAGCGGCAACTCGGCTGGAAGCCGGGCAGGGACGACTGCTCGCTAGTTGCGGCGGACTGGATTTTCATAAAGCACGGCTACGCGCCGCCAAGGGCGGCTATCGACCACCTCCTGTCTCTAAAGCTCGACAGGGTGCTGGTCTGCGGCATTCAGGCCGATACCTGCGTGCTGGCTGCGGGTTTTGCCCTGTTTGATGCGGGGCTTCATCCCACGCTTCTGCCATGGCTGACGGTGGGCTCCAGCCTCGATCGCAGCGGCGAACTCGGCGCCAGACTATGGAAACATCATTTCGGTGCGGTTCTGGCCGGGCCGCATGAGCTTAACGCGTAGAGAGTTTCCAGTAGAACTGCGTGTAATCAAAGGGGTAGAGAACCTCCAACGATTCCGTTCAAACCGACGTTCTCTCGCCCTCAGTTCGAGGCCTTTTCGATCTTCATCTCGCCGAGTTCGTCGATCAGGATCGTCCAGCTTTCCGCTTCCCTGATCTGCGGATCGGTTTTCAGATAGACGGTCACGAACAGGCCGGGCGAGGCCGACGCACCGTTTGAGCTTTCGGGGCGAATATCCGTGACGTAGGACTTCATCTGGCTGAACTCTTCCAGCTCGATATTTTCGAGAAGGTTCGGTCCGTTTGCGGTAGTGGCGATGCGCTGCAGATAGACTTTAGCGGTGCCATCGCCCTGGCGGATTGCAACCACCTTGTAATAACCGCGCGAGGGTGTCGCTGGCGGCGGCCGCAACTGGCCGTCAGGACCTTTCACCGGCTCAAGATTATGCTCTTCCCACATGCCGCTGCTGACAACGAAGATCGCCGATACCGGCAGTTTGTCGATGGCCTCCGTTTGCGCCCGCACGGGAAGCGCTGTGGCGGCGAAAATCAGGGCGGCGAGAAGAGGTTTTTTCAGGGGCATGGCCATCATCAGTGGTTGGCGTCAATTGTTGAATTGTTCGGCGAGAACGCGGTCTGACCATGAACGGTCCGGGTCCGAGAGAATTCTGGCCGTCCTGTCCTGCGATTGCGCAATCCGCACATGCCGTACGGATTTCACCTCCGTATGGTCGGCGACCGCGTTCACCGGACGTTTGTCGCGCTCCAGAACGTGAATATCGACCGTCACCTTGTTGGGCAAAAGTGCGCCGCGCCAACGCCTTGGCCGGAAGGCGCTGACGGGTGTGAGCGCCAGAAGCGGTGATTCCAGCGGCAGGATCGGTCCATGGGCTGAGAAGTTATAAGCTGTCGATCCTGCCGGTGTCGCAACCATCATGCCGTCGCAAATCAACTCTTCAAGCCGCGTCTTGCCGTCCACCTCGACACGTAGCTTGGCGGCCTGATGCGATTGCCGGAACAGGCTGACCTCGTTCATGGCAAGCGCCGTAAATTCATCTCCGTCGGAATCCGTCGTCGTCATGCGCAGCGGATGAAAATCATTGCCGGTCGCCACCGCAATACGCTCGACCAGGCCGTCTACCCGGTAGTCGTTCATCAGAAAGCCGACCGATCCCCGGTTCATGCCATAGACCCGCTTGCCGGAATTCATCGTTTCGTTGAGAATTTGCAGCATGAAGCCATCGCCGCCGAGCGCCACGATCACTTCCGCCTCGTCGAAGGGCGTGTTGCCGTAAGCGCCTTTCAGCTCCTCCAGCGCCCTCTGCGCCTCCTCGGTTGCGGAGGCCACGAAGGATAGTGAACAGTTAGAATGCGACATTCGCTTCCCTCGGCAACAACGCATACCGGAATCGATATGCGGACGATGCTGTAACCTGTTGAAGCAGCTCACAATCTCCAAACGTCGATAAAACGGTCGATCGCAAGCCACAAGACGCATCCTTGGTACATGAAGACGGCAGCAGGCGACAAGGCCTTTCCGGCGGACAGGCGTTCGCAGCAAGCGGGTTTGCCCGCGTGCGGTCCACAGCTTCTTGGTTTCCGGCCTTCGACAAGGGTTGCGATGCGGCGCGACGTGAGGCAACTTGCGCGAAACAAGCGGAACGGCGAGTGGCAGGAGACGGGCGTGGTGCTGAATTACAATATCTACGATGTCTTTACCGAGACCAAAATGGCGGGAAATCCGCTGGCGGTCATGTATGACGCGGATGGCCTCGACCAAGTGACGATGCAGGCGATAGCCAGAGAAATGAACCTCTCCGAGACCGTTTTCGTCAACCGCTCGGGCAACCCGGCCCACGCGGCTTCGCTGCGTATCTTCACGCCTTCGGGCGAGTTGCCTTTCGCGGGCCACCCGACTGTTGGCGCAGCGATCGCGATAGCCGAGCGCAATCGAAACGAAGGTGACGACGATATCGATATGGTCTGTGTGCTGGAGGAAAAGGTGGGTCCGGTCCGCTGTGCGGTGAAAATGCGCGCCGGTGCGGTCAGCTTCGCCGAATTCGACCTGCCGCGCAAATCGTCCCGCGTCACCCTGCCGCTCGATCATGCCGCACTTGCCGATGCGCTGGGCGTGAGCGAAGGCCATCTCGGCTTTGAGAACCACGTACCGTCGATCTGGACGGCCGGTGTGCCGTTCCTGCTCGTGCCGCTGCACAATATTGCCGCTATCAGCGAAATGGATTTCGACGCCAATCTCTGGCTGCGCACCGCACCGCTGGTGGAGGGGCGCCTGACGGCGGCCTATATCTACTGTCGCGGCGGCGTCAATCACGCGGCAAAGTTCCATGCCCGCATGTTTTCCCCGGAAATGGGGATTTCGGAAGACCCCGCCACCGGTTCCGCCGCCGCCGCCCTTTCCGGTGCAATCCATCATTTCGACGGCCTGACAGACGGTCACTATCCGCTCTTGATAGAGCAGGGCGTGGAGATGGAACGTCCTTCCCACATCCATCTGCGCATGGACATCAAGGACAACGAAATCGCCCGCGCCCGTATCGGTGGCCACGCGGTCCGTGTAGCATCGGGCACGTTCGAGATCTGATTTTAACGTGAGCGACTGAACTACAGTCGAAAAGCTACCTGCCGACCAAAACGAAAAACCCCGGCCATGACCGGGGTTTTATTGTTTCTGGTCTTAACCAGAGATCAGTTGAACCGACCCGCCGCATGGGCAAGCATCGTGTAGACCTTGCCGGTATCGGAGGTGAGGTAGGACTGGGTGACTGTCCGGTCACGGTCCGTGCGGGCGACATCAGCGAGCAGCTTTTCGAAATCGGTGATGTAGCGGTCCACGGCGGTGCGGAATTCGGCCTCCCGCTCGTATTTGCGCTTGATCTCGTCAAACGTCGTCTGGCCCTTCAGCGTATAGAGGCGACGGGTGAAGACGTCACGTTCGCCGCGCTGGTACCGGCGCCACAGTTCCACCGACGCATCGTGGTCGATCGCGCGGGCGATGTCGACGGACAGCGAGTTCAGCGATTCCACCATGTGACGCGGATTGCGGGTATCGGCAGCACGGGTCGGCTGCTGATCGCCGCTTGCGCGGGGTGCGGAAGCGGCGGCCGATTCCTGCGAGGCACCGCGCAGAAGATCGCTGATCCAGCCACCGCCTTCTTCGCGGCGTGCGGCAGGCGCCGCAGCCGCCTGGGACGGGGCAGGCGCCTGACGGTTTTCGACCTGGCGGTTCTCAAGCGGCAGGGTGCCACGCAAGGCGGGTGCGGCTGCCGGCTGCGGCTGAGCCGGGCGTGGTGGCTGTGCCGGCGTGGCTGCTGCCGGCTGCGGACGCGCTTCGACACGGCGTTCAGCGGCAGGTTGGGTCGCTGCAATGGCGCGGGCGACGGGTTCGGAAACTTCCATCTGTTGGGTCGAGCGACCGACAAGCTGGGAAATATCCTGCAGGGCCTTGATCTGCTCGGAAACGGCGCGGCGCATCGCTGCGGCGCTTTCCTTGGCCTCTTCCGGCAGGTCGAACGCGCCGCGCTTCAGTTCGGCACGGGTCGCATCCAGCTCGCGGCGGATATCGTGGCTGGAGCGGCGGATTTCGTCCGTCGCGCCGGCAAAACGGCTGACAGCTTCCTCAACTGCCTGACGCAGCGTTTCCTTGAGGTTGGCGGCGGCGGCATTGGATTTTTCCGAGGCACTGCCGAGCAGGTTGTCGACTTCCGAAAGCGAGGATTCGACACCGCCACGCAGGCGGTTGACCAGCTCGTCGGAATATTTCTGCGCGTCGGAGAGCGTGCTCTCGATCGAACGGCTGGCATCCTGACCAGCGGCGAGCAGGGCGCCCCGCATGGTCTGTGCTGCCGAGCGGGCGCGCTGTTCCGTCTCGTCGAGCGAACGGCCGATATCGGAGAAGGATGCCTGCAGATTGTCACGCAGGTTGCCGGCGACGTTCTGCGAACGCTCTTCGGCCTCGTTGAGCGTGGTTTCCACCACGCTGACGACGCCGCGCATGGCGGTTTCGATTTCCTCGGAACGCTTGACTAGTCCTACAGACAGGCTGCGAAGTGCATCCTGACGCTCTTCCAGTGTACCGACAAGGCTCGACTGCGCGGCATTGAGCAGTTCGGACGCCTGGCTGAGAACCTTCGAATGTTCCTCGAAACGTCCGACGATGCCGGCAACCTGCGCCAGTGTCTGGCCGGAAATATTCGACAGACGATCGATCTTTCCTTCGAGCAGACGGCTGGAGCTGGACACCATGTCGGCGGCCTGCGAGGCGGATTCGGAGAAGCGGGTGGCCGATGCGTTCAACGCTTCGTCGGCCGTGCCGAATTCCTGCGCGGCGCGCTCAACCGCAGAGTTGAAGTTGTTTGCCGACTTTTCGACGATTTCGGCCATGCTGTTATGGGTCTGCGACAGCATATCCGTGCTCTGGCGCGTGGCGGCGACAAGCTTGTTTGCCACATCGCTTCCCGTGCGGGTGTATTTGTCGATACCTTCTTCGACGGCGTCGGCCATGGCCGTATGCGTCTGCGATAGCATGTCCGTGCTCTGGCGGGTTGCCGCGACAAGCTTGCTTGCTGCCTCGCTTCCGGCATTGGCATAATCGCTGATCGCCTGTTCCACCATGCCGACCATGCCGCTGTTGCTCTGCGACAGAAGTTCGGCGCTCTGCTGGGCGGCGGAGACGATCTTTTCGGCGGCTTCGCGACCGATGGTGGCGTATTCGTCGACGACAGGCTTTGCCTTCTCTTCGATCAGGCGCGACAGTTCAGCAGAACGGCTGGCCAGCATCGAGTTGAGTTCGCGAGTGCGGTTGTCCAGCGCCGAGCGGATGGATTCGCCGCGTGCATCGAGAGCGGATTCGACACCGGTCAGGGTCTCGGAAATGACGCCCACCTGCGAGCGAACGACCGCTTCGGCCTCGGCAACCTTGTTGACGATGATGTTGCCCGCCTCGGAGAAGGTCTGGGCGACGGCTGCCGCCTGGCCGGACAGGCGCGTCTGTGCATCCGAGATGCGGTTGACGATCTCGCCAGAACGTTCTTCGATCGCCTTGGTGAAGGCGTCGTTCTGGGCCTGTACCTGTTCGGCGAATTCCGAGCCGGTTTTCGCAAGCAGGGCAGTGGAACGAACGGCTTCCTCGTCGATGCTCTGGGTGGCGGAAATGACCGCCCCACGCAGGCCGACCGCGAGTTCGCTCGCCTTGCCTTCGATGGTGCGGTTGACGTTTTCGAGGCCGATCGTCAGCGCGCGGTCCATGGTGCCGAGGCGTTCATCGATGCGGGCCGAACCGGCATCGAAGGTTTCCGCCAGACGGCTGGTGCGGCTTTCGAAGGTGTCGGCAACCCGTATCGTCTGCTCGTCCAGAATGCCGGTGATACGTTGAGCCGCATCGTCGCTGGTGCGGGCGAAGGCGGCTGTCTTGTCTTCCAGCGCGTCGGCAAAGCGACGTCCGGCATCCTCGATAGAGGTGTTGACGTTGCCGAGATCGCTCGACACACGCTCCTGCAGCGCACCGAGCGAAGTCTCGATGCGGGTGCCGGTCTCGTCGAGCCTGCCCGTGACGCTTCCGATCGAGGTTTCGATCCGCGAGGAGAGAGCATCGGTCGCACCGCCGATTTCGCGGGCGGCCTCACCGATCTTGACGGCAATATCGCCGGCGCTGTTGCGAAGACGCTGTTCCAGCGTGGCTGCACTGCCGTCTATGGCCTTCTGCAAGGTCTCCTGCTGGGTTTCGAGCGAGAGTTCGAGCATGCTGGCGCTGGATGCAACGGTGGTGCCGATCATTATCGCCTGTTCGGAGAGCATGTCGCCCATCTGGGTCGTGGCTGAGCTCAACGTCGCGGCGATATCCGCCTGGCGCTGCTCAAGCGCGGTACGGATGTCCTCATGCGATTGCGAGAGGTTGTTTTCGAGGCGGGAGACGCCTTCTTCCACCGTCTGCGCAAAACGGCTGCTGCCGTCTTCCACGACGCTTTCGATGCGGTTGGCCGCGCCGGAGACGCTCTGCTCGATCAGGCCGCTATTGCGCTCAAGCGAGCCGGCAATGCGTTCGGCCTGCGAACCGAGCATGGTCTCCAGCCGCTCGTGGCCGCTGGCAAGTGCGTTTTCAAGCGTGAAAGCCGTCGATTCCAGTCGCTGGCCGACGCCTGCGGCCGCGAGCGACAGTGATGCGGTTCTGGCATCCATCGCCTCGGAGATACGCTCCTCAACGCCGGAAATCGTCATGTCGAGCGCCATGGTGCGGCTGTCGAGCGCGTCCGCGATGCGTTCTTCCGCACTGGAGACAATGCCGGAAAGGGCGGCAGTGCGGCTGTCCAGGGCATCGGCAATACGATCTTCGACCCCGGAAACCGCCGAGTGAAGCGCAGCAGTGCGTCCGTCGAGGATGTCGGCGATCTTTTCCTCGACACCGGAGAAGCTCAGGTCGAGCGCCATGGTGCGGCTGTCGAGCACGTCCGTGATCCGCTCTTCCGCGCCGGATACGACATTTTTGAGCGAAGCCGTGCGGCTGTCGAGTGCGCTGGCAATGCGGGTCTCGGCACCGGCCACCAATTCGCCAAGAACGGCGGTGCGGGTATCGAGCGCTTCGGTAATTTTTTCCTCGGCGCCGGAAAACGCCATGTCAAATGCCATGGTGCGGCTGTCGAGTGCATCCGCAATGCGTTCTTCAACGCCGGAGACGACGGCGTTAAGCGCTGCCGTGCGGCCATCGAGCGTTTCCGCGATACGGGTCTCGGCACCGGCCACCAATTCGCCAAGGACGGCGGTGCGGGTGTCGAGTGCTTCGGTAATTTTTTCCTCGGCGCCGGAAAACGCCATGTCGAGTGCCATGGTGCGGCTGTCGAGTGCATCCGCAATGCGTTCTTCAGCCCCCGAAACGACGGCGTTGAGTGCTGCCGTGCGACCATCAAGCGTTTCCGCGATACGGCTCTCGGCACCGGCAACCACGTCGCCGAAGGTGGACGTGCGGCTGTCGAGTGCGCCCGCAATCCTCTCTTCGGCACTTGCCACAATGCCGGTCAGCGCCGAGGTGCGGTTGTCGAGCGTTTCCGACAGCCTCTCCTCGACATTGGCGAAGGTCATGTCGAGCGACAGCGTGCGGCTGTCCATCGTGTCGGCGATGCGTTCCTCGACGCCGGAAATGGCGCTGGAAAGAGCGGCCGTGCGGCCATCCAGCGTCTCGGCAATACGGTTTTCCGCACCGGATACGACGTCGTGCAGGGCAGCCGTGCGGCTTTCCAGCGTATCGGAAATGCGGTCCTCGATGCCGGAAACGGCGCCGGTGATGGCGGCGGCGCGGGTTTCTAGCGTTTCCGAAAGACGGCGCTCGACATCGGCAACGACGCTGTTGATTGCGGCTGCACGCTCCTCAAGCATCGCGGCTAGACGTTCCGCCGTGCCGGAGACCGAGCCGGTAATGGCCAGCGAACGGCTGGCAAGCGCCTCGTCGAAACGGTCCTGGCTTGCCGAAAGCGCGCCAAACAGGGCATTGCTGCGCTCCGCCAGCACGCCGTCGATCTTCTCGTGCGAATTGGCGAAGGCATCGGTGATTTCAGCGGTGCGCTGGCCGATTGCGTCGCTGAACGCGCGGGTACGGGTCTCAAGCGCGCTTTCGAGCATTTCCTGGCCGGTGCCCAGTGCGGTTGCAAGAGCAAGCGACTGGTCGGTCATGGTGTTGCCGATGCGCTCAAGTCCGCTGGTCAGCATGGTGTCGAGGGCTTCGGAGCCGCCAGCAACGGTTTCGTTGATCCGGGCGAGGCTCTCCATCAGCTTGCTGTCGAGGCTGCCGGCGCGCTGGTCGAAGGCACTGGCGAAATCCGCCACATGTTCGTCGAAGGCGGAGTTGACCTGGCCGACCGTCGCCTGCAGGCGTTCTTCATAGAGGCCGGAGCGTAGATCGAGATCCATGATCGCGTCATCAGCCGTGCTTTGCAGGCTCTGGCGGAAGGACAGGCCTTTTTCTTCAAGCGTCGTGGACAGCTTGTCGAGCACGTTATCCAGCGAACCGCCGATGATCTGCTGGCCGCGATCGATATTGCGGTTGAGTTCGAGCGTGCGGGTGGAAAGGGTCTCGTTAAGCTGGCGGGTGCGTTCCTCGAGTGCGCTGTTGAGGCTTTCCGCGCCGCTGTCCAGCGTCGATGCGTGGATCGCGAAGCGTTCCAGCAGCACTTCGCCGCGCTCGTCCAGCGTCGAGGTGAGGTTGTGCAGACGCATGTCGAATTCGCTCGATAGCGTTGCGCCCGAGGAATTCAGTGCCTGAAGCAGGTTTTCGGTCTTGGCGGCAATCAGGCTGCCCATCGCCTCGGTCGAGGCGCGCGATTTTTCGAGCAGCGCGGCCGAGCGTGTGTCGATCATCGAGGCGAAGGCCTCGCCGGTGGTGGAAAGCCGCATCGAAAGCTCTTCGCCGACGATGGAAAGCTCTTCCTTGATCTGTTCCTGCGCGCCGACGATGGAGGAGCGGATGCGCTCCGCATGGTTGACGATGGCGTCACGCTCGGCGCTCAGTTCCTGCACGAGGCTGCGCACGCGCAGTTCATTGTCTGCATAGCTGCGCTCAAGCGCGTTGACTTCAGAATGGACGAGCGTTTCGAGTTCCGTCGCGCGGGCAATGGTGCGCTCGATGCCGTCGTTCATGGCCGAGACTTCTCGGCGAACCGCCTGGCCGACGGACATGATCCGGTCGGAGGCGACAGTTTCGGGTTCGGCAAGACGAAGGGCGACTTCTGCCATCGACCGGGCAGCGTTGCGCAGATCGCGGGCACGCGCCATCATGATCGCGAAGGCGAAGAACAGCATGATCGGAACGACGATGCCGACGACGATCGCCATCAGCCCAGGTATTGCGGCGAGATCGGCAACCGAGCCGATGTTCCAGAGTGCACTGCCGTAGATAAGATGCGCGATGCCGAGGCCGCCGAGCGCCCAGATCACCGACATGATCGTCGCGTTTCTGAGCGCGCCGCCGATAGAGCCGCCTTCGAGCGATTTCAGGATCATGGCCGGGCTGCGCTTGGAGCCGTCGTTGGCAGCTTCCAGATTGGGGGATCTGGGTGCCTGTTCGGCAGGCGCGCGCGCGGCCTCGGGAGCAGGGGTCTGTCTGCTTGCTTCCTTCAATCTGGCCTCCGGCTGCTTTGGCGCTGTCGTCTTCCGCGATTCCGGCTTGTCTTCGAAAGCACCAAGCTGCAGGGCGTCTTCCAACGCCTGAAATGCAGTCTCGTCGACAGAGTCGCTGATCTTGTTATTCGCCATGCGGTTACGCCTCGTTACACATACGCCCGGCTTCATGCCGTTTGACCATCTGCGACCCGCAAATGGACTGCCGCCATCATGCCAGCGGAACATTATCCCGTTAAAGAGAACAATTCCGCCATTACCAATCCCGAATTGCTGGTGGTCCAGCTTTCGGGCGAAATTACATCACTGTGCCGGAATAACAAAGCTTGAGCATAAGCCTCGTCGGAACGGCAGTACCGTAGTGACACATTTAGGTGTTCGAAACAATTAATGCGGGTTTGCCGCAGCAGCGAAGTGTCGGCTTTTTAACAGTTTTTAAACCTGAGTTTCACGCTGAACGCCTTGTTTCGCATAAGTTTAACATAAATTAACCATAGCAGAAGATTTTCGCCCGCGTCACGCCGTAATTTAAGCTGATAGCACCGGCTTCAATGCGTAAATACGACACAGATGTGACACGAAACAGGAAACGGCGAGACAAAGGAATTTCAGATATGGCAGCCGTCAGTATTGCTTTCGAAGCTCCGGATAATTTTGGTGGTGCGCCGGCCGCCGCGACAAGACCAATCGATTTCGAACATCTCGCCCGCCAGACGATGGGCGACAAGGAACTTGAAATCGAGGTGCTGCAACTCTTCAGCCGTAACGCCCGTGCTGCTCTGCATGAAATGGCCGGCGCTGACGACAAGACCGTCAAGGCAACTGCCCATCGCCTGAAGGGGGCCGCGCAGGCGATAGGTGCCTCCACCGTTTCCACGGCGGCGGCGGCAGTGGAGGACAAGGGCAACGATAGCGCGGCTGTAGCCAGACTTGCGGCAGCGATTGTCGAAGCGGAAAACTTCATCCTCAAGCTCTGCCGTTAAGGCGAATCCAGTCTGTTTTACAGGGCCGGTTGCACTTGGCGCCTGCGAGAAGCGGGTTGCCAAGGCGAACCGGCCTTTCTATGTGTTTGTTTAGAACAGTTCTTAGACACCATTTTGGATCTCCGGCATGACAAAACTGACCATTGTTGCCTTTGACGGCACGCCCCATGAACTCGACGTAAGCAACGGTTCAACCGTCATGGAGAATGCCGTGCGCAACTCCATACCCGGCATCGATGCGGAATGCGGCGGCGCCTGTGCCTGTGCGACCTGTCATGTCTATGTGGATGACGCATGGGCGGAGCGCGTCGGCGGACCCGAGCCGATGGAAGAGGACATGCTGGACTTCGCCTTCGAAGTACGCCCGACCTCGCGTCTTTCCTGTCAGATCAAGATGAAGGACGAGCTTGACGGCCTAGTCGTTCACGTTCCCGAACGTCAGGGCTGACGACAAGCCGAATTATATGCCACAGAAAAAGCCCCGCTCACCTGTTAGCGGGGAGCGGGGCGAGGCGGGTACGCAGCATGCAAGCGAGGGAGGAAACACCTGCGAGCCTCAAGTGCGCACCGGGAGAACCGGAGGTGGTTTCGAACGCCGGACCCCTGCGGATCACCACCGTTAAAAACCATGTGAACAAGCTACAATGAGTCTCGTTGACCGCACCATGACGAGAAGTCACGGGTGATATCGAACATGACGTAACGTCATGTTAGCGTTGCGTTTCGCGTCCAGGGGAGTATGGGCGGAAAGGCGGCTCAGCGCCGGTTCTGGCCCTGTTCGATCCGGTTCTTCAAAAGCCGGGTCATGCGCGCGTCGAAGTTTTTGGATTCCACGATATCGAACCTCAACTGATCCTTGTCGTGCTCGTCCATGACGGTCTGGGTTATCTTGCCGACCATTGCCTGCAGCGTTTCACAGTCTTTTTGCGGACGAAGCGCCGTCAGTTGCCTTTCGAGCGAGCGGGCATGGGTGCGGGCGATTTCCGCGTGCCGTTCCTCGTGGCGCTTGATATCTGCAAGCAACGTATCCCAGATGAAGGCCAGTTCCGCCGTGGTGCGGCGGCGGTTTTTCCATTGCGGCAGGAGAATACGGGTGTTCAGCAACACCTTGGTGCTTCCAACGCTGCACATGCCGTTTTTCTCGACATAGGTGAGTTCGCCGCCGAATTTGATCTCGGTGGCACCGGGATGGCGTGCGCCGGTGTTGCGCGTCAGCGGGCCATGCTTGGAAAGCTGCTTGTCGAGGTCAGCGGCGGTTTTACCGCTGATCGAAAAATAGGAATAGGTCTTGCTGACGATGGTTTCGGAAAAAGCCGATCCGGGCATGGAAAGGGCTAATGCGCCAGCGAAAACGGCGCAAAGAGCACGTGAAGATATGGTCATAACCCGGCCTTCCGGTTGAACTTGAAAAACGTTTGCTGCATAGGCGGAGCGGAACTTATAAGAATTGGCATAACACTCCGTTATTCCCGAAAGGCGCGTGTTACGTGATAACAGCCGGCAGCAATGTGTGGCAAGCGGCCCATGGTCGCTCCCTGAAACTTGATGGACGTGGCCGTATTATGGCCATCGTCAATGCGACGCCCGATTCCTTTTCGGATGGCGGCCGTTATCTTGCCGTTGATGCGGCTTTTTCCCATGCCCTGACCTGTGTCGAGGAGGGGGCGGATATCATCGATGTCGGCGGCGAATCCACCCGCCCGGGCGCGGCCGAGGTGACCGAGGGTGAGGAACAGGATCGCGTGCTGCCGGTTATCGAACGGCTCCGTCGCGAGACGGATGTCCTGATTTCCGTCGACACCTACCGCGCGTCCACGGCAAGGCTGGCGATCGAGGCGGGCGCCCATATCGTCAACGATGTTTTCGGCCTGCAGAAGGACGGGAACATGGCGGGTGTGGTTGCCGCCGCGCGCGCGGGCGTCTGCATCATGCATACCGGGCGCGACAGGCAGAAGCGCGCCGATGTTATCGAGGATCAGTTCGAATTCCTCAATCGTTCGCTTGAGATGGCGGAAGCTGCGGGAATCGCCCGCGACGCCATCGTGCTCGATCCCGGTTTCGGTTTTGCCAAGGACGAGCGTGAAAATGTCGAGTTGATGGCGCGCTTTGGCGAACTTGCCGCGTTTGACCTGCCTGTTCTGGCCGGGACGTCGCGCAAGCGGTTCATCGGGTCGCTGACGGGCAGGGATGCGGCCCACGAACGCGATATCGGAACAGCAGCGACGACAGTGATCCTCAGGCTGGCGGGTGCCGCGATTTTTCGCGTGCACAATGTCGCCGTAACACGCGACGCGCTGGCAATTGCCGACGCGGTTCTTGCCAAAGCGTCGGCAAGGCCCGATGCATAGATCAATAGATGCCGGAGTGCCGCATGCCTTAAAAGAGGCCGGCTATTCCGGTATAACCCCGCCATGGAGGCGATGCGATGAGCCGCTACACCATTATTCTGAAAAACTGTTCCTTTTTCGCCCGTCATGGCCTTCTCGAGCAGGAGGAGGTGCTGGGCCAGCGCTTTTTCGTCGATGCCGAGATGGAGGTTGAAGCGGGTAACGCGCTCGAGACCGACGATATCGAAAATACCGTCGATTATGGCGTCGCCTTCGCCGTTATCGAAAAGATCGTCGTCGGCCAGCGCCGTTACCTGATCGAGGCCCTCGCGAACGATATCGCCAAGGCCCTGCGCGCGCGTTATCCGCAGATTGTCTGGCTGCGTATCACGGTTCGCAAGCCCTCTGCGCCGGTTCCCGGCATTCTCGACTATGCGCAGGTGAGTGTTGAACACCGTGCCT
Organism: Rhizobium sp. Root491; assembly: GCF_001427205.1. Classification (NCBI taxonomy): domain Bacteria; kingdom Pseudomonadati; phylum Pseudomonadota; class Alphaproteobacteria; order Hyphomicrobiales; family Rhizobiaceae; genus Rhizobium; species Rhizobium sp. Root491. The sequence goes on along the minus strand of NZ_LMFF01000001.1, from coordinate 100,122 downwards.
GACAGGATAACAGTTGCCGCACTAGGCCTTGGCGGGAATATCGGTGACCCTGCGGCTGCAATGGCCAGAGCCTTGCGCGAACTGGATGCGCACGACGATTGCCGGGTGCTGTCTGTCTCCGGGCTTTATCGCACGCCGCCCTGGGGTAAGACGGACCAGGCGGATTTTTTCAATTGCTGTGCGCTGGTGGAAACCTCGCTTTCAGCACCCGCGCTGCTGCAATTGTGCCTCGATATCGAAAAGGGCATGAAACGGGTCAGAACGGAGCGCTGGGGGCCACGCACCATCGATATCGACGTGCTGACCTATGGTAATGATGTTGTCGTTACGGAAAGCATTGAAGTGCCGCATCCGCGCATGACGGAGCGTGCCTTCGTGCTGATGCCGCTAGCCGATATCGCACCCGATCTCGAAGTCCGGGGCAAGCCCGTGCGGGAATGGCTGCGGCAGGCGGATACCACCGGCATCATCAGCGCAAACGAAAAACGGGAGTGGTGGACACTCCCGCTTGGCGATGGCTGAAAAGGTCGCGGGTTTTACGGCTTGATCGAACCGACGGCGATCTGGTCGATGTCGCGCGCGAGTGTGACGCCGATAACCGGGATCATCTGGTCGGCGACCTTGACGGAAATGGTGATGTTCATCGAATTGTCGTTCGAGACGCGGGCGACCATGGCACCGTTGAGCTTGGCGCGATTGATGCCCACAACGACCTTGTCACCGCTGACCTGCCCGGAAATGATGTCCAGTCCCTTGCCTTCGGCGCCGTCGAGGAACTTGCCCTCGTAAGAGCCGCCCTTTTGGCTGATGACCGCGGACATGGGCTGGCTGAAGACGCCGACGCGGCAGGTGCCGGCGAGCTTGATGCCCGTCTGCTTGTCGTCGAGCGGCTCGCCCGTCAGGTCGCAGGTAAACTTGGTGCCCTTGTACTTGCCGGCGACGATTTCGCCCGGACCTTTCCAGCTTCCGGCAACGGAACGGAAAAACACGTCGTCGCGATCGCGCGATGCGGCATGGACGTCAGACAGGCCGAAGCTGCCGCTGACGGACAATATGGCGGCAAGTCCGCCCACAAGCGAAAAGAAGCGCGAATACATGATACTTTCCCCGGCGAAGAAGCCTGTTCGATAAGCGGCAATCTACCGGCGGAATGGTTAATGTTTGGTTTATTTCGGCTTTATTTACAGCTTCGTCCGTAACCTTTTGAGCCGTACAAGTCCGGCTGATCAGGCTTTTTGACCGGTTTTTCCGCCACCAAGATCGGGCGTGAGGTCAGACATGAAATCACCTATGCCGGGTCGCTTTACCGCCTTGAAGGGTAGCGGGCGGCAGAGATCCATCGCCGCAATGCCGATTCGTGCCGTCATCAGACCGTTTATGACACCTTCACCCAGGCGTGCGGAGAGTTTTGAGGCAAGCCCGTGACCGAGAACCTGCTGGGCAAGCCCATCACCGACGGCGATCGAACCTGTGACCGCGAGATGGGCGACGACGTCACGCAAAAGCCTGAGCATGCCGAGCGTGCCCGGCCGGCCGCCGTAAAGTTCCGCCATGGCGCGCACCAGCCTTGTGACCTCGAACAGCACATAGGCGAGATCGACCACGGCGCGTGGGCTGACGGCGGTAACGACGGAGACGCGTTTGGAGGAGTTGAGGATCAGCGCGCGGGCCTGCCGGTCGAGCGGCACCAGCAATTCGCGTTCGGCAAGCTCAATCAGATGCGGCCCGTCGATCACGTCGTTTTCGGTGTCCTTGAGTGCGGCGCGCCCCTTGGCCGTTTCGGCGCGGTGGGAGAGAACTGCATTGAGGCGGGTAACGATGGCGCGGGCGGGTTTCGGGCTCTTGTCGAGGCTGGCCGTCTCCGCATCGGCTTTCAGCGATTGGACGGCGTTCAGCCGCATGATGCCGAATACTTCTCGTCCGACCAGAACGAGGACGGCAAAAAGCGCAACAAGGAGCGCAATGCTCGCCGTGTAACCCAGCCAGTCGGAGCGGGAAAAGAGATTGCGGATAAGCTGATCCGCCCAGAGCCCGAAGGCCAGCGAGAACAGCACGCCGAGTGCACCAAGCGCGAGCTTGCCGAAGGAGAAGCGGCTTTTCTTCGGCACGGCCACCGGCAATGCGGCGGCATCCGTCTCTTCAGGTGCTAAAAATGGATCATCCTCATCGGGCGTCAGGGAAATCTCGGTGTCGAAGCTGCGCGGTGCGCGTTTTTGCGCGACGGTTGGCCGTGCCGTTTCTTCGGTTTCGAGCGTGAAAGCCGCCGGGCGGCGTGCCTGCGGATCGTTTGGTGTGGGAGCCTTCATGCGAGCTTGTCTCCAAACAGGAACTGCATGGCGCGGTCGAGCCTTATGTGGGGAACGGAAAGCCGGATGCCGCCGCTGCCCGGTTCATCGATATTGGGGGGGCGGAAACGCACGACATTGACGTCCGGCAACGTCGCCTTGTCGCCATCCCTGTCGATGCTGCGGAAAAGCGGCTCCGGATCTTCGGGCAGGTCGCCGGGAAAGATCGCCGTCTTACGGTTGCCGTCAAATATCTCGCCGTTGATGGTTTCACCCGCCATCGGCGTGCCGACGATGACCGGAAGCTCGTGACCGTCCTGTCTCACGCTTGCTTCCCGCGTAGCGCGCACGGAAGCCAGCGCCATGACCTCGATGCCGGCACCATTCATGCCGATGGTGGTGATGGCGCGGTCCACCAGACGGCGGGTTAGCCGTTCCAGCCGGTCGTGGCTTTCATGATGCAGGTGGTCGGCCTTGGTAGCGGCAATCAAAACCTTGTCGATGCGCCGGCCCAGCAGCGATGACAAAAGACTGTTGGTGCCAGGGCGGAAACAGGCGAGAACATCGCCCAGCGCCCGTTCCAGATCCTGCACCGCCTCGGGGCCGCGATTGACCGCCTGCAGTGTATCGATCAGCACGATCTGCCGGTCGAGGCGGGCGAAATGTTCGCGGAAGAAGGGTTTCACCACGATTGCCTTGTAGGCGTCGTAGCGCCGCTCCATCATGGCGCGCAGCGACCCCTTTGGTGCCTTGTCGTCTGTCAGCCCCGGCAGGGGCGCAAAGGTCAGCGCCGGTGATCCTTCCAGATCCCCCGGCATCAGCAGACGGCCCGGCGGCAAGGTGGAGAGCGACCGCTCGTCGGATTTGCAGGCCTTCAGATAGGCGGCGAAGCTTTCCGCGAGGCGTCGCGCCGTCATCTCGTCGGCGGGCGCATTGATGTCGAGCCAGGAGGCTATTGCCAACCATTCCTGCGCGAGTTCGGCCCGGATGCCATTTTGCGCCAGCGCGACGGTGCTGTCGCTGAAGCTCTTGTAGTCCTGCGAAAGCAGCGGCAGGTCGAGCAGCCATTCGCCGGGATAATCGACGATATCGATGGAGAGCTTGCCTGCGGAAAACCAACGGCCCCAACCGCTGGCGCTCTGGTAGTCGAGCGTGATCCGCAGTTCAGAGATTGCCCGTGTCGAATCCGGCCAGAGCCTGTCGCGTACCAGAGCCTGAATATGGTCCTCATACTGAAACCGGGGAATGGCGTCGTCCGGTTGCGGCTCCAGACGCACATTCGAGACGCGCCCAGAACGCATGGCCTCAAACAGCGGCAGACGACCGCCATTCAGAAGATTGTGGACGAGCGAGGAGATGAAAACTGTCTTGCCCGCCCGCGAAAGACCGGTGACGCCAAGCCGCAATGTCGGATGTGTAAGGGTGCTCGCACGGTCGGCCAGATTGTCGAATGCGATGAGCGCACTGTCTGTCAGGGACGTAAGAGAAGGCGGCAATGGCAGTTTCCCAGCTATTTTTCACGGTCACAGCTGCAATATAGGAAGGGGCGGTTGCCCAAAAAAGAAGCGCGCCAATGGATTTTCAACGGGTCCGGCTTCGGCAACGCATTGGTCGCACGCTGCTGCTGCTATTTTCCGGGCGACAGAAAATCGACCAGCCGCCAGCGATTTTTACCATTCCCGGCACTGTCGTCGTGATCGAGAACCGCAAGACCGGATGTCGGAAAACCGGAGGGCAGGGCGGCATGCAGCAGGTCCTCGCCAATCATCGCCTCCAGCGTCGCCTCCATTGTGGGGTTGTGCCCGACCAGCATCACGGACTGTGCGTCCGTTTGCGCGGCGATGAGAGAAAGATAGGTTTCGCTGCGCGCATTGTACATTTCGTCGATATAGACGATGTCGATGCCCTCGTTGAAGGCCCGCTGCCAGGCCTGCGTGGTCTGCCGGCAGCGCGTGGCCGTGGAGGACAAGAGCACGTCCGGGCGGTAGCGCCGGTCGGCGGCGAGGTCGGCGATGATCTCCGCCTCGGCAAAACCGGCCTCGTTCAATCCCCGGTCGAAATCGCGTTCTCCCGGTGCCGCCCAGGCGGCCTTGGCGTGGCGCAAAAGATACACTCGGCTCGGAGAAGATGCTGTCAAGGGCGGGGACCGACGTTCGAATGGGAGGCAATGGAGGAATGCTACAGGATAGGGTTGCATGACCGCAAGTCCTCTTTCCTGTTGGTAAGTCGCGTTTAAGTGATTTAAGAAGAGATCGCTTGAATACGAATAAAGGATAAAAATTAGTCATTTAGATGATTTTTGTGTCAGTTTTAAAAATGCCTGAAAACTGATCTGTAGACTTGAATCAGCCTATATCATTGGAGTATACACCGCCGCATTGAGATGTTCTTCGAGGAGAATCGCGTTGAGTGAGAAGATCGATCTTAGCAAATATGTGCTCTCGGAAGACGACGAGTTCATGAATGCAAACCAGCGTGCCTACTTCCGCGCGAAGCTGGTCGCCTGGAGAAACGACATCCTGAGAGAAGCGCGCGAGACCCTCGGACATCTCGCCGAAGAAAGCGCCAACCATCCCGACCTAGCCGATCGGGCATCTTCGGAAACTGACCGGGCGATCGAACTTCGCGCCCGTGACCGCCAGCGCAAGTTGATCTCCAAGATCGACTCTGCCCTTCAGCGGATTGATGACGGCACTTACGGTTACTGTGAAGAAACGGGTGAGCCTATTGGCCTCAAGCGCCTCGACGCACGACCGATAGCGACCCTGTCCATCGAGGCGCAGGAACGTCACGAGCGTCGTGAAAAAGTCTACCGCGACGAATAAAGCCAGCGTTGTTCCGGGCGCTTCGGCGAGTCGGCCAGCGAACAGAACCAAAAATGACAAAGGGCACGGATTCGTTTCCGCGCCCTTTTTTTGTTTTGAATGTCTGTCTGCCGACAGATGTGAACCTGTCAGCGGTCGCGGGTAACGGAAAGTTCGCCGAAAATACGCGCCATTTCCTTCTGCATGTCGCCATCCGGCGTTGCACCGGTAACAGGCGGCGAGACGGGTTCGGTTTTTGGCTTTTCCGCAGCAGCGGCGACTGCCTGTTCGCTATCCGCATCCTTGCTCTTGGCGATCTCCGCCTCAAGAAAGCTTTCGAAATCGCTGGCAAGGTCATCGGAAAATTTCGGCTCGGCGTTAGCGGAGACGACGGGCGGATTTTCGGGCTTTGGCGCAAAGGGCGCAGGCGCATCTTGCCCCGGTTTCAGGCCGGGTAGAACGCGCTCGCGCGCGGCATCCAGAAAATCTGCGGCATTCGTTTGGTCGATGATCGGTTCGCGCGCGGCAAAAACCGGCGGGGCAACGACCGTCGGCCGTTCTTCAGGAACCGTTGCCTGGACAGGCGGTGCGGGCGGCGCCGAGGGTAGAGGGGCCGGCGCGAAGGGATCAGGGCGGCGCTGTTCCGGTCGCTCGGCGGGCATGTCGAGCGATGCGGCGGCGAGAGGCAGAACAGCGGCGGCCGGTGCCGCAATGACCGATGCCGGTGGTGGCGCAGGACGGGTAGCATCCCTTTCCGGGGCGGCAGGTCTTATCGGTGCAACGGGCTCGCGTGCCGTCGTGGGCGTGGATACGGGTTGCGGCGGCGTAGACGGACGTGGTGGCAGAGATGCGGCCGGTGCAGGGGTGGGTGCTGGACGAGCAGCCGGGGCGGGCGGTTCCGGCCGCTGCGGCTGCTTTACGGGTTCTTCCGGCAAGGAGGCTGGAGATGCCGCTGCGATTGGCTGCTGTGGCAAAGCTGGGCGGCTTTCGCGAGGGGTCGGCGGTTCAGCCCTTTTAGGTTCGCTGTCCTGACGCGGCAGCGCCTTGAGTTCCGCTTCCTGCGGTTCGCGCACTTCCCTGACGATTGGGATCGCGCCGATACCACTCTCGATGACGATATCGGTTGGACCGCCGATCATGACAAGATGCTCGACATTGTCGCGGCGCACCAGCACCAGACGGCGCCGGGCGTCCACCGCCGTCGCATCGAGAACCTGCAAGCGCGGCTGCCGGTTGCGACCGCCACGGATAAACGGGGCCGCCCCGCCGCGCCTGCGCAGTATCCAGAGAACAATTGCCAGAACAAGCAGGGCGAGACCGACACCGACGACGGCGACGATGAGATTGTTTCCATAGGTGCCGATAAAATCTTCCATCATGGAGATCATCCCTTCAGATTTTTTCGTGCAATTAATATTGCCGTGGTTCTTATAATGTGAACGTTAAGCAGGAAAAGACGATTTTTTTTAGCGTGATACAAGGTTTATTCATTTCGTCCCCAGGATCGCTTCATAGGATCGTCTCATCAGCCGGCCGGACGCCACCGAAGCGTCATATCTTCCCCTTCAATGCCGGGGAGCAATGAAGGTTGCAATTCTCTCTTCGAAGGAGCAATTGTAAATGCTTGCGAAATTGCTCGTTGACGGGTTTCAGGTAAGAGTTTTCATTTTTGTTGTTTTATTTGGATTGCCGGGATCTGTTTTTCCCGCTCAGGCCGCGACGGCGGATGACAAGGCGTCCGAAAATCCTGCGAACATGATCGAGTTCGTAAGAGACAATCCATCCTGTATCGATTTCACCGATGGATGCTCGGTTTGCACGGTTGCGGATGGCAATATCGTCTGCTCCGCGCCGCGCATTCAATGCCAGGTTAAAGCGCTGACCTGCAGCCGCAAAATAGGCTTCTGAGGCATTTGCGCCTCTTTAGGGCCGTTTCTCTGTGCGATTTTAAGCCTTTGTGGTGCAGCGGAGCTTTTTGACGGTCAAGCGAGTTGCTACAAGAAATTCTACTGCCCGATTCCGTTGAGGAAATAGGGCTGACCGAATGACGACCTGCAGGACTGCGAGGCCAAGATGACACGGGTGCGCGAGACAAGCGACAACGACCTTCCGCTGGTGGACAGGCGTGCCCGTTCCGGCACGGTTCTGCGGATTCTGCTGCTGGCGCTGGTGCTCATCGCCGCCGCCGCTGCTTTCGTCTATTTCAAGGATTCGCTGGAAAACGAAATCGTGCTCGGCATTCTCGGCGTGCTGGCGATGATGGGTATCTTTTTTCTGGTGTCGTCGATCATCGGTTTCATCGAGGTCATGCCGCAGTCGCAATCGGACGGGCTGGCCCGCCGTTTCCTGTCGGCGCACCCGGACGGCACGCTGATCACCGATGCCAAGGGGCATATGGTCTACGCCAACGCCACCTATTGCAGGATGAGCGGCACCACGAAGGCGAGCGATATCCAGAGCCTGGAGACGCTGCTCTCGCGCAGCCGGGAATCGACCGAGGCGCTCTATCGCCTCATCAATGTTTTGCGGGAGGGGCGTGACGGTTACGAGGAGTTCCGTCTGCTCAAGCCGCTCGGGGAGGCCACTTCCGGCGGGCCGCACTGGTACCGGCTGAAAGGTCGGGTGCTGAAGGATGCGGGCGGCGAGGCGCTGCACGTCTTCCAGATCGCCGACATCACGCCTGAGCGGGAAGATCAGGAACGCTTCTTCCGCGAATTGCAGAACGCCATCGATTATCTCGACCACGCGCCGGCCGGTTTCTTTTCCGCAGGTCGCAAGGGTGAGATCGTTTATCTGAACGCCACCCTGTCCGAATGGCTCGGCATCGATCTCGCGCAATTTTCGCCCGGTTCGATGACTGTGTCGGACATCGTCGCCGGCGAGGGTATGGCGCTGATCGAATCCGTCCATCCGCAGGGTTCAGCCAAGCGCACCGAGATTCTCGATCTCGACATGCGCCGGGTCAACGGCCAGAGCATGCCGGCCCGCCTCGTGCATCAGGTTACCTCGAAGGACGGCGCGCCCGGCGAAAGCCGGACAATTGTTCTGATGCGTCCGAAAGGGCAGGAGGATACGGAATCCTCGTCCGCCATGCGCTTCACGCGTTTCTTCAACAATACGCCGATGGCGATTGCCTCGCTCGACGGCGAAGGCCGCATTCTTCGTATCAACGCGCCATTCCTCAAGCTGTTCTCCGGCGTCGTCGGGCGTGACGATATCGATCGCGGCGTTGCCCTCGAGGCCATCATCCACGACAATGAGAAACCCAGGCTTGAGCAGGCGCTGGCCGAGGCGAAGGACCGGCAGGGCGATATCGCCCCGTTCGATTCCCGCCATCCGAGCGACGAGGGCCGCCATTTCCGTTTCTACGTCAATGCCGTCATCGATCAGGACGACGAGGCGCCCGAAGAGGTGGCAATCGTTTATGCGATCGAGGTGACGGAGCAGAAGGCGCTCGAAACCCAGATGGCGCAGACACAGAAGATGAACGCCGTCGGCACGCTGGCAGGCGGCATCGCCCACGATTTCAACAATGTGCTGACTGCGATCCTGTTGTCATCAGACCATCTGCTGTTGCAGGCCCGGCCCGCAGACCCGAGCTTCGCCGACCTGATGGAGATCAAGCGCAACGCCAACCGCGCGGCGGTGCTTGTGCGACAGCTTCTCGCTTTCTCGCGCAAACAGACGATGCGCCCGGCGATCCTCAACCTGACCGACGTTATCGGCGACCTGCGCATGCTGGTGGACCGGTTGATTTCCGGCACCAATGTCAAGTTGGAAGTGGATTACGGCCGCGATCTCTGGCCGGTGAAGACCGACCTGTCGCAATTTGAGCAGGTGCTGATCAATCTTTGCGTCAACGCGCGCGATGCCATGCCCGATGGCGGCAAGATCACCATCCGCACGCGCAATGTGGATGCGGATGAAGCCGCAGCGCTCGGTCGGCCGGAAGTCCCGGCGGAAGACATGGTCATGGTGGAGGTCGCCGATAACGGAACCGGCATTCCGCCGGAGATCATGGACAAAATCTTCGAGCCGTTCTTCACCACCAAGGATGTCGGCAAGGGCACCGGTCTCGGCCTGTCGATGGTCTATGGCATCGTGAAGCAGTCCGGCGGTTACATCTATCCCGAATCGGAAGTGGGCAAAGGCACTGCGTTCCGCATCTATTTGCCGCGCCACGTGGTGGAAGTGGTGCACGTTCCGGGCCAGCAGCCCGGTGAAGCTGCACTTGCCCCTGTGGCTCTGCCCGAACCGGTGAAGGAAGAGCCGCTGGATCTGACCGGTAACTCCGCCGTCGTGCTTCTGGTGGAGGACGAGGAGGCAGTACGGCGCGGCGGCAAGCGCATGCTGGAAACCCGTGGTTACACCGTTCATGAGGCGGGTTCGGGTGTCGAGGCGCTGGAGGTGATGGAAGAGCTGGAAGGCAAGGTCGATATCGTCGTGTCCGACGTCGTCATGCCGGAGATGGACGGTCCTTCACTCCTGAGGGAATTGCGCAAATCCTATCCCGACCTGAAATTCATCTTCGTTTCTGGTTATGCCGAGGACGCGTTTGCTAAAAACCTTCCGGCGGATGCCAAGTTCGGCTTCCTGCCAAAACCCTTCTCGCTGAAACAGCTGGCGATCGCCGTTCGCGAAATGCTCGACAACAAGGAATGACGGCGGATGGCGCGGGCGTGAGATTAGGTCCGCTGTTGCTCGCGATTCCCTTGCAGGCGCTTGGCGTCAAGGCTGAAACCACGTCAGGAAAGGCGGATAGCACCGCGCTTTCCAGCAGTGCTATGGCAAGCCCCCTGTTTTTCCCAAGGTTTGCCTCTTCGCAAACGCAATAGTGATTGCACCGTTTCACAGGGGGCTTAAAATCCGATCTTAACGACCTAGATATGTAGAGGCGAAGTTCTCCCTCCTGGTGATGACTGCCGGTTTGAGAACGGTTTGGAGAATGATGAAAGATGATCGCTGAGCCGATCTACATGCAGGGCGAGGGCGACGGGGAAGACGGCGGTACGAACCGCGGAACGTCCGTTATAACCCGCGTCAAGCCAAAGACGAAAAGACCGAATTTGTACCGTGTTCTTTTACTGAATGACGATTACACTCCAATGGAGTTCGTCATTCATATTCTGGAGCGTTTTTTCCAGAAGGATCGCGAAGCGGCTACCCGCATCATGCTGCACGTGCACCAGCACGGCGTAGGAGAATGTGGGGTGTTTACATATGAGGTCGCAGAGACGAAAGTAAGCCAGGTCATGGATTTCGCCCGACAGCACCAGCATCCGCTGCAATGCGTCATGGAAAAGAAATGAGGATCGCAACGTGCCAACTTTTTCCCCAAGTCTCGAGAAGGCGCTGCACCAGGCACTGACCTTTGCAAATGAGCGTCACCATGAATATGCGACGCTGGAACATCTCCTTCTGGCGCTGATCGACGACGCGGATGCCGCTGCCGTGATGGGCGCCTGTAATGTCGATCTCGATGCGCTGCGCAAGACTGTCAGCGATTATGTCGACAACGAACTGACCAACCTAGTGACCGGTTATGACGAGGATTCCAAGCCCACATCTGGCTTCCAGCGGGTTATCCAGCGGGCTGTCATTCATGTTCAGTCGTCCGGCCGCGAGGAAGTGACAGGAGCAAACGTGCTTGTGGCCATTTTCGCCGAGCGCGAAAGCCACGCTGCCTATTTCCTGCAGGAGCAGGAAATGACCCGTTACGATGCGGTCAATTATATCTCCCACGGCATCGGCAAGCGTCCGGGCACATCGCAGACCCGCGCTCCGCGTGGCGCAGACGAGCCGGAGGCCGACCCCAAGGCTGCACGCAGCAATCCCGAGGAAGAAGGCTCATCCGCCAAGAAACAGCAGGATGCGCTGAAGGCCTATTGCGTCAACCTCAATGAAAAGGCGAAAAACGGCAAGATCGACCCGTTGATCGGCCGTCATGAGGAAGTCAACCGCACCATCCAGATCCTCTGCCGCCGCTCCAAGAACAACCCGCTGTATGTGGGCGATCCGGGCGTGGGCAAGACGGCGATCGCCGAAGGTTTGGCCAAGCGTATCGTTGAAGGCAAGGTGCCTGAAGCGCTGGCCAATGATACGATCTTCTCGCTCGACATGGGCACGCTTCTGGCCGGAACCCGCTATCGTGGTGATTTTGAGGAACGCCTGAAGCAGGTCGTCAAGGAGCTCGAGGAATATCCCGGCGCAGTCCTGTTTATCGACGAAATCCACACCGTCATCGGTGCGGGTGCGACGTCTGGCGGCGCAATGGATGCATCGAACCTGTTGAAGCCGGCGCTGTCGTCAGGCGCGATCCGCTGCATCGGTTCGACCACCTACAAGGAATATCGCCAGTTCTTCGAAAAGGACCGCGCGCTGGTGCGTCGCTTCCAGAAGATCGACGTCAACGAGCCGTCGATCGATGATGCTATCGCGATCATGAAGGGCCTGAAGCCCTACTTCGAGGATTATCATCACCTCAGATATTCCAACGAAGCGATCAAGGCTGCTGTCGAATTGTCGGCCCGCTACATTTCCGACCGCAAGCTGCCGGACAAGGCGATCGACGTAATCGACGAGACCGGTGCGGCGCAGATGTTGCTTCCGGCGTCCAAGCGCCGCAAGCTGATCACGGAACGGGAAATCGAAGCAACCATCGCGACGATGGCCCGCATTCCGCCGAAGACCGTTTCCAAGGATGACGAGATGGTTCTCGCCAACCTCGAAAAGGAACTGCGCTCGGTCGTTTATGGTCAGGACATCGCCATCGAGGCGCTGGCCACCGCCATCAAGCTGGCACGTGCCGGTCTGCGCGAACCGAACAAGCCGATCGGCTCATATGTCTTCTCCGGCCCGACCGGCGTGGGCAAGACCGAAGTGGCCAAGCAGCTCGCCGCCTCGCTCGGTGTCGAGATGCTGCGGTTCGACATGTCGGAATATATGGAGCGCCATACCGTTTCGCGTCTGCTCGGTGCACCTCCCGGTTATGTCGGCTTCGATCAGGGCGGTCTCTTGACCGATGGCGTCGATCAGCATCCGCATTCCGTGGTGTTGCTGGACGAGATCGAGAAGGCCCATCCGGACATCTACAACATCCTGTTGCAGGTGATGGACCATGGCTCGCTGACCGACCATAACGGCAAGAAGATCGACTTCCGCAACGTCATCCTCATCATGACGACCAATGCGGGCGCTTCCGAAATGGCGAAATCGGCCATCGGTTTCGGTTCTTCGCGACGCACGGGTGAGGATGAAGAGGCGATCAATCGCCTGTTCACACCGGAATTCCGCAACCGTCTGGATGCGATCATTCCGTTCTCGCCGCTGCCGACTGCCGTTATCCACAAGGTGGTACAGAAGTTCGTCATGCAGCTCGAGACGCAGCTCTCCGAGCGGAATGTCACCTTCGATCTGCACGAAGACGCGATCTCCTGGCTGGCGGAAAAGGGTTACGACGAAAAGATGGGCGCTCGCCCGCTGTCGCGCGTGATCCAGGAACACATCAAGAAGCCGCTCGCCAACGAAATCCTCTTTGGCAAGCTCAAGAAGGGCGGTGTCGTCAGCGTCACCGTCGGCAAGAAGGACGATGGTTCCGACGGCCTCAAGCTCGAGGTTCTGCCGGAAACAGCGCCGGTAAAGCCGAAGCCGGAAGCAGAGCTCAATGCTGCCAAGTCTCCGGGCAAGGCGTCTAAGGCCAAGGCGAAGCCCGCCTCGAAGGCAGCGATTGCCAATGAGGAAGCGGATGTTCTGGTTGCCGAGGCGAGCAAGCCCGACGAGGATAGCAAGCCGCGCCGCAAGGCGAATACGGTGCCGAAGGTGCCGAAGAAGAAATGATAACGGTCTTCCGACCGACAAACGGTGCCGGGCGAAAGCCCGGCATTTTCATGCCTGAAGCGCGTCGCATTTTACCGGATTCGTGAAGCGCGCTTTATTTTTCTCATCATTCCGAAACCGCTGCGCACTTTCGGACGACATGCATTAGTGGACCAGCAATGCAATCAGCAGACAGCGATACCATCCCCCTGCGCGGCTGGTTTTTCAGGGGAATGCGGGGCATATTCTCGCTGCCCTCGCTTATTCTCATGACATCCTTCGTCGGTTTCAGCGCCTTCGCGCTGGAATCGGGCGTTCAACGTGGGGAAGCGGTGTTTATGACGCTGGTTATCTGGGCTTTGCCGGCCAAGATGATCCTGATCGGCTCGATGGTCGGCGGCGCCAATCTTGCCGCGTGTTTTCTGGCGGTGACGCTGTCATCGGTGCGAATGATGCCCATGGTTGCCTCCATCGTTCCGGAGATGCGTGGCGCAAAAACGCCGACATGGATTTTGTTGTTCCTCTCCCACTTCGTGGCGATCACCGCCTGGGTCTTCGCCACGCAAAATCTTTCCAAGATACCGCGCGAAGCACGGGCTGCGTGGTTTGCCGGTTTCGGCATTACCCTTACCGTCGTCAACGCTATCATTGTCGGCCTTTGTTACGGCGTCGTCGCGGCTTTTCCACCGCTTGTCGCAGGCGTGCTGTTTTTTCTGACGCCTGTCTATTTCATAGCGTCGATCTGGGCGACCGCCCGCCATTCCGTCGTCAAGGTCGCCTTCATCATCGGTGTGATCGCGGGGCCGGTCTTTGCGTTAATCGCGCCGGAATTCGACATTCTCTATGCCGGGATCGGTGGCGGCACGGTGGCTTATCTGATCGACCGTTTCGTCTTTCGTCGAAAGATCGTTCCCGTCTCACCGGAGAGCGAACCATGATGACCGAACAGTGGTGGGCGCCCTATCTCTTCATCGCCATTGCTGGCTGGCTGGCGACCGATCTCTGGCGCTGGCTCGGCGTGCTCGCCGGCAACCGGCTGAAGGAGGATTCCGAGGCGCTATACTGGGTGAGGGCAGTCGCCACCGCGCTCGTGATGGCCGTCACCGCCAAGCTGATCGTCTTTCCAACCGGAACGCTTGAAGCTTCACCGCTATGGCTACGCATCGGCGCGGCAGCACTCGGTTTCACAGCGTTCCTGGCCGCCGGCCAGCGTGTCATTGTCGGCGTGGCTGTGCCCATCGCACTTTTGGCAGCCGGGTTGTTTGTGCTCGGTTTTTAGTACTCTTCTTATCCGAATATTAAGGCCAATGACCTAGATTTCCGCTGAAGGCGTCTGGGGTAAATTCTATGAAGTTATTTATAGCAGAACGTTTTGTACTGAATGTAATTTTTATATTATTTATTGTCGATGTTGCATTGATTATGACGAAGGGCATTGAGGTTGACTATACCGGATATTCTCTGTGCCTGGTGGCGGGTACCGGGGTTTTTCTTCTTGGCCAGTTCTACCGGATAAGCGAGCGTGATCTTCGCATAGCGGCTGCACTTGTTTCCGCTGGGCTGTTCATCCTTTTTTCGCTGGCGGGCTCTGTGTTTAACTACATGTTCCTGCCGGTTCAGTTTCCGGCGATCGATCCCCTGTTGTTGAGCGTGGATGCCGCGCTCGGCTATAACTGGCGGGATGTTGTCATCTGGGCTGCTACCCAACCGTGGATCGGCAAAACCTTGTTTTTTGTCTATGCGACGTCGCTGCCGCAACTGCTGTTGATCGTCATCATGCTGGGTTTTACCGGCAAGGATCGGATGCTGCACCATTTTCTGGTAACGGGTGTGCTTGGCGCTCTCGCCAGCATCGTTTTTTGGATATTTTTTCCAACTTACGGCGCTAAAGCCTATCTGGATCTGCCGCAATGGGTCACCGAGACAATTCCAATGGCGGTCGATCCTGCCTATGGACAGGAACTGATGCGATTGGGGCAGGAAGGCGTAAGCTATCTCACCCCTAAAAACGTGTTGGGATTGATCGGTTTCCCGTCGTTTCACATCTTCATGGCGGCGATGTCCGTCTGGTTCGTTCCGCGTCACTGGCTGGTGATGGCGGTGATTTTGCCGCTAAATCTTTTGATGCTGCCTGCCGTTCTCGTTCAGGGCGGACATCATCTCTCGGATATTTTTGGCGGCCTCTTCGCTTTTGTTATCGTTTGCGCAGCCTCGAGCCGTCTGCTCAACTGGCTGTCGGCAAAGGAACGGGCCGGCAAGGCGGCAGCAGTTCCTGCCCAAGTCTTCGCGGCGGAATAATCGCCCCGGTTTTCGTACTCGCGCGCCTCCGCAACAAGCCGTTCCGACAGAAGCCGGGGCGATGTGGTCATCTCGTGGAGGCATCGCTACTGTGGCTGCACATCGGAGCGGCGACATTCGGTTTCATCGCATTCCTGGCGACCGGCAATCGCTTTATCGCCGGCGTGGCCGCGCCGATCTGGCTCTCGGCCGGTGGGTTGTTTATAATACTTTCCTTATATGAATATTAAGCTAAATACCCTACTGTCCCGTCGATTGGAACCGGGGCGGGCTATTCCATGCGACTCTTTGCGGCAGAGCGTTTTGTACTTGGCTTTATCACCATCTTATTCGTTATCGATACGGTACTGATCGCTGTCAAAGGCATCGGGGTTGACTACGCCGGATATTTATTATGCGGATCGATGGGCGCCGGCGTTTTTATTCTCGGTCAGTTCTATCGCAAAAGCGGGCGTGATCTTCGCATAGCTGCCGCGCTAATCGCAGGCGGACTGTTCATTCTTTTTACGCTTGTCGCGTCCGTCTTTAACTACATGTTCCTGCCTGTCGCGTTCCCGGCAATCGATCATGTGCTTTTCCGTGTGGATGCAGCCTTCGGTTATAGTTGGATGGGCATCGTCACTTGGGCGGCGACACATCCGTGGATCGGAACGATCCTGTTTTTCGTTTATGCGACGTCGCTGCCGCAGCTTCTGGTGATCGTTATTACGCTTGGTTTTACAGGCAAGGAGCGGATGTTGCACCACTTCCTTGTGACCGGAGTGCTGGGCGCTTTTGCAAGTATAATCTTCTGGATATTTTTCCCGTC
Source organism: Rhizobium sp. Root491 (assembly GCF_001427205.1). Lineage (NCBI taxonomy): Bacteria > Pseudomonadati > Pseudomonadota > Alphaproteobacteria > Hyphomicrobiales > Rhizobiaceae > Rhizobium > Rhizobium sp. Root491. The sequence goes on along the minus strand of NZ_LMFF01000001.1, from coordinate 84,112 downwards.
ATTTGGGCCATCCGCCTATGTGCAATTGCCGCAATGGGTTTCTCAGACCATCCCCTTGGCGGTTGATAATGCGTACGGGCAGGAGTTGAACCGCCTGATAAAGGAAGGGGTTGTTCACCTTTCGCCCAAAAACGTGCTGGGGCTAATCGGTTTCCCTTCGTTTCATATCTTAATGGCGGCGATGTCCGTATGGTTCGTTCCACGTCACTGGTTGGTGATGGCGGTGATCTTGCCGATCAATATCTTGATGTTGCCCGCCGTTCTCGTTCAAGGCGGTCATCATCTGTCTGATGTTTTCGGTGGTCTCGTCGCGTTTGCAATCGTCTGCCCAGCCTCAGCTTGGCTGCTCAAGTGGCTTTCGGTAAGGGAAAGAAACGGAGAGAAGGCTCGCGCTTCGACTCAAGTCATCGCGGCGGAGTAATCGCCCCGGTTTCCGCTCTCGCGCGCCTCATCGACAAGCCAGTCCGACAGGAGTCGGGCCGATGCGGTCATCTCTTCTGCTTCAATCAACCAGTAATATTTGTCCGCATCGGCCGCCCGATCGAAAAGCACGGTCAATTGACCGTCGGCGATTTCGTCGCGAAGAAGCGCTGTCGGGCAAAGGCCGATGCCGTGTCCCGCCTTGAGAGCGGTCACGAGCAGATTGAAGTCGGCAAAGATTGGGCCAGTGCCCTGGAACAGGGATAGGCCAGCAGTCGCCAGCCAGTCCCGCCATGCCGTCTCGGTGGCGTCATGCAGCAATTCGGTCCGCAGCAGGCTTGATACATCGTCGAAGGGACCGGACTTCGTGGCGTAAGCGGGTGCGCATGTCGGGCGCGTCTCGGCACTGAAAAGCGCCACGGCTTTTTGCGCAGGGCGTGGGCCGTGGGTGATGCTGAGATCGGGCTGCGTGGTCTCATTCCTGCCGGAATAGCTGATTGAAACCTGTATGTCTGGATAGAGCGCGCGGAAACGGGGCAGGCGGGGTGTCAGAAAATGCGCAACTACTGAAGGCAGGCTGGCCAGACTAACGGTGATGCGGTTTCGGCCCCGGCTGATCCGTTCCGCACCGGAAGCGATCTGCCCCAAGCCGGCCGAAACCGTCATGCCGAATTCCTGACCCGCCGGCGTCAGTCTCACGCCTCTTGCATGGCGCTCGAAAAGCGGCGCGCCGAGCCATGTTTCCAGATTGCGCACATGCTGGCTTACGGCCGTCGCCGTCATGCCGAGTTCCTGCGCGGCCAAGGAAAAACTTGTCCTTCTGGCCGCAGCTTCAAACGCGCGGAGAGTGGCGAGCGGTGGCAGTTTCATGATGCTGCGAGGCTAAGTCAGACTTGGTCTGAGCGCAAGAAAAACCCGTCTTGTCATCACTCCATTCATGCCGCAATTTCGCGTCACATTTTCATCCATCCGAGGATTTCATGACCCCCGTGTCCGCCGCCGAACCCATTGATGCCGCCGCGCGCCGCGCCGTCCGTCCCGTCGTCGTTTATCCGAACGGCACACTTCAGACACCGGACCTGGCGCGTCTTGAACAGGCTAAAAAAGCCATGGTGAAGATAGACGAAGTCATCGTGCCACCGCGCGAGGGCGGCACTTTCAATGTTCCGAAGGGACACTTTTTCCGCATCGTTAGCACCGAAGGCCCGCAGGTGGGGGATTTGAATCTCTGGAATGCCCATGATCTGACGGAGCGCTTTTTCAGCGGCAAAACCCGCGCCCTGCATGCGACCCATGTTTCCGTAGGCAACCGGCTGTGGAGCAATCTGCCGTCCCTGCGACCGATGGCGACCATCACCCATGATACTTTGTCATGGTATGGCTGGGATGAAGATGGCGGTGGCGTGCATGACGTGATCGGCACCCGGTGCGATCCCTACACCAACAAGCTTTTGAGCGGCGGCGACTATCACCATTGCTGCCATTCGAACCTCACCAATGCCCTCGCCGCGGCCAAAGGCCTGTCATTCGGCGAGGCGGAACCGCATGTACACGATGTTCTGAACGTCTTTATGTGCACGGGTTTCACCCGCGATACGCATCAGTATTTCATGAAGGCAAGCCCGGTGCGGCCGGGCGACTATCTGGAACTCTTCGCGGAAATTGATCTCATCGGCGCGCTCTCCGCTTGCCCCGGCGGCGATTGTGGTGCCAGCCATTCGAGCGACGCGGTCCCGTGCTATCCCCTGAAGGTGGAGATATTCCGGCCGGATATGGCGGTGCTTGAAGGCTGGCCCTGGCCGGAAAGGAATGCCTATCGTCCTGTGGAATGATGATAAGCACCACGGTCGTCGTGCCGGACTAATCCGGCAATCAGCCACGGCGCGTCTGCGCCGAGAGGAATATTGCGCGATCAATGACTTTATCGCGCCGCACCCCGGATAAGCTCCGGGGTGACGGTGTGCGGATGCCGACATTCTGCCAAACGCGTGGGCGTCTTGGCAAACATCACGAGGCAAGCGCTGCCTTTATCTTTTCCGCATGCGCCTTCAGCACTTCGCCATCGGCCATAGCGCCGGAATGCGGCTTCAGCGGTTCGCCTTCCTTGCGCGGAATGACGTGGAAATGCAGGTGGAACACGGTCTGGCCGGCTGCCGGTTCGTTGAACTGGGCGATAAAGACGCCATCAGCGTCGAAGGCTTCCTTTGCCGCGACTGCCAGTTTCTGCACCACGGCAATGGTCTTTGCCAGCACTTGCGGGTCGGCATCGAGCAGATTGCGCGAGCCGGTTTTCGGAACGACCAGAAGATGGCCGGGTGCCTGCGGCATCACATCCATGAAAGCCAGCGTATGCTCGTCTTCATAGAGCTTGTGGCTCGGAATTTCGCCGCGCAGGATTTTCGCGAAGATATTGTTGTCATCATAGGCGCTGGCGGTCATCGGTGGTCTCTCCTCGTAACGGACTAAAGCATGTCGCCTAAAAGCGTGTAGCGGTTTTGCGATAACGACATGCGACAAAACAAAGGCATAAAGCGTAGGCAGCGAATCTGAAAGATCGCGACCGCTTTATGTATCCGGCTCGTGTTCCTGTCGCTCACCCTTGCGGAAGGGCGTGTGGTCTTCCAGATAGTCGCCAATATGTTCGACCTCTTCACGCTCGCGCTGAAGATAATCGGCAATCGCGCGGCGCAGACCCGGATGAACGATGAAATGGGCTGAATGGGTGGTGACCGGCACGTAACCGCGCGCCAGCTTGTGCTCACCCTGCGCACCCGCCTCCACCCGCTTCAGACCCTTCGACAGCGCGAAATCGATCGCCTGATGGTAACAGACCTCGAAATGCAGGAAGGGATGATCCTCGATACAGCCCCAGTGCCGGCCGTAAAGCGCATCCGAGCCAATGAAATTGATTGCACCAGCGATATAGCGTCCCTCGCGTCTGGCCATGACCAGCAGAACGTCGTCAGGCATGCGCTCGCCGATCAGCGAATAGAATTCCCTCGTCAGATAGGGCCGTCCCCATTTGCGGCTGCCGGTATCCATGTAGAAGGCGAAGAACTGGTCCCAGATCTCCTCTGTCAGGTCGCTTCCGGTCAACCAGTCGATCTCGATGCCGTTTTCCAGCGCTGCCCGACGTTCCTTTTTCAGCCCCTTGCGCTTGCGCGATGAAAGGGCATCGAGAAAATCGTTGTGATCGCGATAGCCGTCATTGATGAAGTGGAACTGCTGATCGGTCCTGTGCAGGAAGTCCCGGGGCAGAAGCGCGGATAGGTCGGCGTCTTCCAGAAACGTGACATGCGCGGAAGAAACGCCGATCTTTTCCGTCACCTGGACAAGGCCGGATGCCAGAAGCGGTTTGAAGCGCGTCTCGTCTTCGGTTTCGGATACCAGCAGCCGCGGCCCGCTCGCCGGCGTAAACGGCACCGAACATTGCAGCTTCGGATAATAATGGCCGCCGGCTCGCTCAAAGGCATCCGCCCAGCCATGGTCGAAGACATATTCGCCCTTGCTGTGGTTCTTCAGATAGGCCGGAACGGCTCCGACGAGTTCGCCCGACGCGTTTTCGAGAAGCAGATGGTGCCCAAGCCAACCGGTCTTGGCAGTGGCCGATCCGGAATCTTCCATCGAGGATAGAAATGCGTGGGAAATGAAAGGATTGTACGGTTTTCCTGACACATTGCGTGATGTTCCGGAAAGCCGTTTCCAGCTGTCCGGATCGATATCCCTCAGGGATTGCGCAACGCGTATGGTATAGTCTTCTGTCATGCCGTGGCGGAGGGGTTCTCTCTCGGGTCGAAACCTTCGAATGTCATCTGGTCCGCATATTTATAGGTAGTCTCGCGCGCATTTTCATCCCTGACAGTCCAGGTAATCACGGGAAGCCCAAGTTTTCTTTGCGCCTCGATGAAACTATTGGGCAAATGACCCCAATGATAGGAGATGAAATCAACACCGATCTGCATCGCCTCGTAGTGTTTGAAGAAGTCTTCCGGCTTGGCGCCTTCGGCGGTAAGGCCGAGCGGCCAGGGCGAGCCTGCAGCCTTCAGGTCTCTGAGGAGGTGATGGTCGAAGCTCATCAGAGCCACCTGGCCCTTGTAGCCCTCGAGATCTTCCAGCACCGCTTCGGCAAACCCGTCATCGACGCCTTCGCCCTGACGTCCTTTCAGTTCGATCACCAGCGGCACCTTGCCGGCGCATAGCGTCAGAAGCTGTTTCAGCGTCGGTATGCGGTCCTTGGTCTTACCGACCGAAAGCAGAGACAATTCACTGGCGGTATGTTCGCGCACGTCGCCCTTGATACCCGTCAGCCGGGCCATGTCGTCGTCGTGAAAAATCACCGGCACGCTATCGGCGGCCAGCTGCACGTCGCATTCGATGGCAAAACCAGCGTCGATGGCGCGCGAAAATGCGGATAGCGTGTTTTCCCAGACCACCTTGTTCAGGTCATGATAACCGCGATGGGCGACGGGCTGGGCGATAAGCCAGGAAAGTTTAAGTGTCATACGTCGATTTCCACGATCGCGTCGATCTCGACGGCGGCATTGAAGGGCAGGCAGGCCATGCCGACGGCGGCGCGGGCATGCTTGCCGGCATCACCCAGAACGTTGGCGAGCAGATTGGAGGCGCCGTTAATGACGAGGTGCTGTTCAACGAACTCCGGAACCGAGGCAACGAAGCCGTTCAGCTTGAGGATACGACGGATTTTCGAGAGGTCGCCGTTCAAGGCAGCCTTGACCTGTGCGAGAATGTTGACGGCGCACAATTCGGCGGCGCGCTGGGCGGTTGCAACATCAACATCGCGGCCAACGAGGCCCGTCACCGCAATCTTGCCTGATTCCATCGGCAGTTGACCCGATACATAAAGAAGATTGCCGCTGATGGTGAACGGAACGTAGTTTGCGGCAGGTGCTGCCGCTACGGGAAGAGTAAAGCCCAGTTCCTTGAGGCGGCCTTCGATGACATCAGACATTTTCGTCTCCGGTTTTGTTGTAAATCCTTCAAGAATCCGGCATTCAGAAGATGTTGATCCAAAAGCCGGGCGGTTGCTTGTACAATATGAGCAGCGAGTCCAACAGGAGATATTGAATGTTTGTCAGGACGCTTGGTTTCGTTGCCGCCACAGGGCTCATGACCGGCCTGTCGAACGGTGCCAATGCCTTGCCCGTCACGGTTCCGGACCTCATCGCCCATCGCGCCGTCTACGATCTCGAACTCAAGGACGCGACGGATCGTTCCGGTATCGAGGGCATGACGGGCCGCATGGTCTATGAATTCACCGGCTCTGCCTGTCAGGGTTACAAGACGGATTTCCGTTTCGTGACACAGATCAACACCGGCGACGCGGTCCGCATGACCGACCAGCAGACGACGACCTTCGAGGACCTGGCGGCCAGAAAGTTCACCTTCGAGACCAAGTCCTACACCGACGACAAGCTGGACAAGGAAGTGCAGGGCGCTGCAATCGACAACAAAGAGGGTGTGAAGGTTGATCTGACCCGCCCGGACCCCCGTCAGATCGATCTCGTCGCCAGCGAATTTCCGACCGAGCACATGTTTCAGGTCATTGAAAACGCCAAGCAGGGAAAGCGCATCTTCGAATCCCGTATTTTCGACGGCTCGGATGACGGCGATGAAAGCCTGATCACTTCGACGCTGGTCGGCAAGGCGCAGATGCCGAAGGACGGCGATGCCGAGGCCGGCAAGGCGGGCGAATTCGGCAAAGCCGCGTTCTGGCCGGTGACGATCGCTTATTACAACGACAAGACCGGCACCGACGCCCTGCCGATCTACCGCATGTCGTTCAAGCTTTACGATAACGGAATCACCCGCGATCTGACGATGGATTACGGCGATTTCGTTCTGACCGGCAAGCTCGCGAAGCTTGATATCCTCAAGCCGGAAACCTGCGAAAACAAGCCGGTTCGCTAAAAGACGGACCGTTTGCGTGGTTTTTTCGCAGAAATGCTTGCTTTTTATCTGAGGCGACTGTATGCGCCTCACCATTCCACACGCGAAGCTTGGGATGTTCCGGGAGAAATCCGGTCCGTTCCGCCCGGTGGTGTCGATGAAAATCGGCGCTGTTCGCTTCGCGGGGGTTAAACCGGAAAAGGAGTAAATAGGCATGGCATTGCCCGATTTTTCTATGCGTCAGCTTCTGGAAGCTGGTGTTCACTTTGGTCACCAGACGCATCGCTGGAACCCGAAGATGAAGCCGTACATCTTCGGCGACCGTAACAACATCCACATCATCGACCTGGCTCAGACCGTTCCGATGCTGTCGCGCGCCCTTCAGGTCGTGTCCGACACCGTTGCTCGTGGCGGCCGCGTTCTGTTCGTCGGCACCAAGCGTCAGGCGTCTGAAATCATCGCCGACAGCGCAAAGCGTTCGGCCCAGTATTACGTCAACTCCCGCTGGCTCGGCGGCATGATGACCAACTGGAAGACGATCTCCAACTCGATCCAGCGTCTGCGCAAGGTTGACGAGATCCTGAACTCGGAAGGCACCGGCTATTCCAAGAAAGAGCGTCTGACCCTCGAGCGCGAACGCGAAAAGCTTGAAAAGGCTCTCGGCGGTATCCGCGATATGGGCGGCGTTCCGGACCTGATGTTCATCATCGACACCAACAAGGAAAAGATCGCGATCGAAGAAGCCAAGCGTCTTGGCATTCCGGTCGTTGCGATCATCGACTCCAACTGCGACCCGGATCACATCGACTACCCGATCCCGGGTAACGACGACGCATCGCGCGCCATCTCGCTCTATTGCGACCTGATCGCCCGCGCCGCCATCGACGGCATCCTGCGTCAGCAGGGGTCGTCCGGCCGCGACATCGGCGCTTCGGAAGAAGCTCCGATCGAGCCCGCGCTCGAAGACGAGGCTGGCGCCTGATATAGGCCCTGTCTGGCGGCGATTTCGTGTCGCCGTCTCCTCGACCAGGATATGACAAGGCCGTCAAAGACCTTAAATGGGTTGACGGCCTTGTTCGTTTCAAACCGCTCCGTCGGGGCTTCGGTGAAGTCTCTGGCGTTTTGATGCGGATGAAATCCGGTGGCAGCCTTCATAACGCTGTCACACTTGAGCGGCACCCATCGTTTCGATGTATGGAGACGCCGCAGCACTTGGGAATGCGCATGACCCTTTCCTGAAATCGTCCCGGTTTCAAAGGGTGTGCGGCCGGGTACACTCATCACCCAGAACTTCGGCACGGCGAATTCAGCCGGCTGACCGATCGAACCGATAAGAGGCAAACTATGACCGAAATCACAGCCGCAATGGTGAAGGAACTGCGCGAGAAATCCGGCGCAGGCATGATGGACTGCAAGAAGGCTCTTGCTGAAACCAATGGCGACATGGAAGCGGCGATCGACTGGCTGCGCGCCAAGGGCATCGCAAAGGCCGACAAGAAGTCTGGCCGTACGGCTGCCGAAGGTCTGATCGGCGTCGCCACCATGGGTCACAAGGCTGTTGTTGTCGAACTCAACTCCGAAACCGACTTCGTTGCCCGCAACGACGCGTTCCAGGATCTCATTCGCGGCATTGCCCAGGTAGCGCTCTCCACCGACGGCACCGTTGAAGCCGTCAGCGCCGCCACCTATCCGGCAACCGGCAAGTCCGTTTCCGACAGCATCAAGGACGCGATCGCCACCATCGGCGAGAACATGACGCTGCGCCGTTCGGCAGCACTCGAAGTCGAGCACGGCGTTGTCGCGACCTACATCCACAATGCTGCCGGCGAAGGCATCGGCAAGCTTGGCGTTCTCGTTGCCCTGAAGTCGGTCGGCGACAAGGCCGTTCTGAGCTCCATCGGCCGCCAGGTCGCCATGCACATCGCTGCAACCAACCCGCTCGCCATCCGCGCCGAGGAAGTTGACGCAGCCGTGGCCGAGCGCGAACGTAACGTCTTCATCGAGCAGGCCCGTGAATCCGGCAAGCCGGAAGCCATCATCGAAAAGATGGTTGATGGCCGTATGCGCAAGTTCTTCGAAGAAGTCGCTCTTCTGTCGCAGGCTTTCGTCATCAACCCCGACATCACTGTCGGCGCTGCCGTCAAGGAAGCTGAAAAGGAAGCCGGTGCTGCCATCGAAGTGACGGGCATGGTTCGCCTGCTGCTCGGCGAAGGCGTCGAAAAGGAAGAAAGCGATTTCGCAGCAGAAGTCGCTGCAGTCGCCAAGGGCTGATTATATTTACCCAATCTTGGGAAAACGGGAGGGCATCGCGTGACAACGCGGTGCCCTTCGTGTATCCGCGTTTCGGTTACATTTCCGAGGAGTCATGATGTCTTCCAAGCCGATCTACAAACGTGTTCTTCTCAAGGCTTCCGGTGAAGCCCTTATGGGCGATCAGGGTTTCGGTATCGATGTGGCGGTTGCAGACCGTATCGCCTCCGATATTGCCGAGGCGAGGGCGATGGGCGTTGAAGTCGGCGTTGTCGTCGGCGGTGGCAATATTTTCCGCGGCGTTGCCGTGGCGTCCAAGGGCGGTGATCGCGTTACCGGCGACCATATGGGCATGCTGGCCACCGTCATCAACGCGCTGGCGCTCGCAACCTCCCTGCGCAAGCTCAGCATTGACACCGTCGTTCTGTCCGCAATTGCGATGCCGGAAATCTGTGAGAGCTTCTCGCAGCGTGCAGCGCTCCACCATCTGGCGCAGGGCCGCGTGGTGATTTTTGCCGGCGGCACGGGCAACCCCTTCTTCACCACCGATTCCGCTGCAGCGCTGCGCGCCGCGGAAATGGGCGCGGAAGCGATCTTCAAGGGCACCCAGGTGGACGGCATCTATTCCGCCGATCCGAAAAAGGACCCGACAGCCACCCGTTTCGACGAGCTGACCCACAGCGAAGTGCTGGGCAAGGGACTCGCGGTCATGGATATTGCAGCTGTCGCGCTTGCCCGCGAGAATCACATCCCGATCATTGTTTTCTCGATCCACGAGAAGGGCGGTTTCGCGCAGATATTGACCGGCGGCGGCCGCAAGACCATCGTGCACGACAAATAATCAAAAAACGATGTCGCCCCTGTGGCGTATTCCGGCCGCCACGGCCGATAGAGATGGAGTATCAAGATGAGTGGTATTGACCTCAACGATATCAAGCGCCGCATGGATGGTGCCATCAATGCATTCAAAAGCGATATCGCATCGCTGCGCACCGGCCGCGCTTCGGCCAACATTCTCGATCCGGTGACCATCGAGGCCTATGGCTCGCGCGTTCCGCTAAACCAGGTCGCAAACATCACGGTTCCGGAGCCGCGCATGCTCGGCGTCAACATCTGGGACAAGTCGATGGTGAACGCCGTCGACCGTGCCATCCGCGAATCCAATCTCGGCCTCAACCCGATCGTTGATGGTCAGAACCTGCGTATCCCGCTGCCAGAACTCAACGAGGAGCGCCGCAAATCGCTCGTCAAGGTAGCTCATGACTACGCCGAGAAGTCCAAGGTGGCGATTCGCCACGTGCGTCGCGATGGCATGGATGGTCTGAAAAAAGCCGAAAAAGACGGTGATATCGGTCAGGACGAAAGCCGTGGACAGTCGGAAAAAGTGCAGAAAATCACCGACGACACGATTTCGGAAATTGAGCGCTTGCTTGGCGAGAAGGAAAAGGAAATCATGCAGGTCTAGTATCGCTTGCGATAGACCTGTATTTTATTCGTTTTAATTCCACGCTGCCTGTTACTGGATCGATATGCCGACGACGACACGTTCCTCAATACCCGAGCACGTCGCCATCATCATGGATGGAAATGGGCGATGGGCAAAACAGCGCGGTCTTCCGCGCGTGATGGGGCATCGCCGCGGCGTCGAGGCTGTGCGCGAAACGGTGCGTGCGGCCGGCGACTGCGGTGTCCGCTATCTCACACTTTTCGCGTTCTCGTCGGAAAACTGGCGCAGGCCCGAATCCGAGGTCAGCGACCTGATGGGGCTCTTAAAGGCTTTCATTAGGCGCGACCTAGCGGAACTGCACCGCGAAAACGTGTGTGTGCGCATCATCGGCGATAGGCAGGGGCTGAAAAACGATATCCGCAGTCTTCTCGAAGAAGCGGAACATATGACGGCTGACAACACCAGGCTGACGCTGGTGATTGCCTTCAATTACGGCAGCCGCGACGAGATTGCCCGCGCGACAATGGCTATTGCCCGCGATGTCGCCGAAGGCCGGCTGGATGCAGAATCGATCACGCCGGAGATTATTTCGGCCAGACTCGATACATCAGGCATACCGGATCCTGATCTGATCATCCGCACCAGCGGCGAGGAACGGCTGTCGAACTTCCTGCTCTGGCAGGCTGCCTATTCCGAGTTCCTGTTCGTTCCCGAATATTGGCCCGACTTCGACCGTCAGCGGTTTTTTTCCGCAATCGAGCAATATGCAACGCGTGATCGCCGTTTTGGCGCTCTGTCCGAGCAGGTTGCCGTGGCAGGCGCCTGATGAGCCGTGAACTCAGACTGCGGATCATATCCGCAATCGTCATGGCGGCGGTCATTTTGGCTGCGACCTGGTATGGCGGCATTCTGTTCCGCATCGTGGCCGGTCTGCTGGCGATCCTCATCTATTATGAATGGGCGACAATCACCCGCATGTCGGAAACCAATTCCACCGGCAATGCCTGGGGCTGGTTTGCGGTCGCCGTCATCGCCGGCAACACGATTTTCGGCGAACCTTCGCTCGACCTGCCTCTGCTCTCTGGCTTCACGCTGACGGCGGCACTTTTTCCCGTGTTGCGTGGCAGAAACTGGTGGCTGGTGGGCGGCATCGTTTATGCGGGTCTGAGCGGCATATCGCTGGCCGCCATTCGCGGCGATGAGCTGACCGGTTTCGTCGCCATCCTGTTCATTTTCGCGGTCGTCTGGTCAACGGATATTCTCGCTTATTTCGTCGGGCGCGCCATCGGCGGGCCAAAGCTTGCGCCGTCGATTTCACCGGGCAAGACTTGGTCAGGCGCTATCGGCGGAGCGGTGGCCGCATTGATCGGCGGCGGCGCGGTGTCTCTTGCCTATCACGGCAGAATCAGCCTGCTGCTGCTTGGGCTCGCTCTCATTCTTTCGGTGTTCAGCCAGATAGGCGATCTCTTCGAATCCTTCGTGAAACGGCGTTTTCAGGTCAAGGATTCGAGCCATCTCATTCCCGGCCATGGCGGCTTTATGGACCGGGTTGACGGTCTTGTTTTCGCCTGCTTTACGGTATTCCTCATTGCTTTCGTGCATGCGGCGGCAACCGGCGACGTGCCCGGATCGGGCGGCGGCCTGTTGCCGGGCTTTTAATCGGCGCGCAAGGTCATGAAATAAAGGGCAGATTGTCATGAACACAATAATGGCGGCGACCGGTTTTCTGACCGGCTATATCGTGCCCTTCGTCCTCGTACTTTCCCTGCTCGTTTTCGTCCATGAAATGGGCCACTACCTTGTCGGCCGCTGGAGCGGCATTCGCTCCACCGCCTTTTCCATCGGTTTTGGCCCGGAGCTGATCGGCTTTACCGACAGGCACGGCACGCGGTGGAAGATTTCCGCGATACCGCTCGGCGGCTATGTAAAATTCTTCGGCGACGAGGATGCGTCCAGCAAGCCGGATAGTTCCGGCCTGTCGCACATGTCGCTTGAGGAGAGGGCGCAGACGCTTTCCGGCGCTAAGCTGTGGAAAAGGGCGGCGACGGTTGCCGCCGGACCTATTGCCAATTTCATTCTCGCCATTCTCATCTTCGCGGTCCTGTTCGGTGTCTATGGCCGTATGATCGCCGATCCGGTCGTGGCGGAAGTGCGGGAAAACAGCGCGGCTGCGGCCGCCGGCGTGCACCCCGGTGACCGCCTCGTTGCGATCGACGGTGAAAAGGTCAAGACGTTCGAGGACGTACGCCGTTATGTCGGCATCCGTCCGGGCACGCCGATCACTGTGACCGTCGAAAGGGCAGGCGAGGAGCTGAAGCTGCCGATGGTTCCGACCCGCACCGAAACCACGGACCAGTTCGGCAACAAGCTGGAAATGGGCATCATCGGCATTGTCACCGATCAGAACAGCGGCAATTTCCGCCACATCGAGTATTCGCCGTCTGAGGCGCTGCTTGAGGGCGTGCGTGAAACGGGCCACGTCATCACCGGTACTTTCAACTACATCGGTAACCTCGTGACCGGGCGCATGAACGCCGATCAACTGGGCGGTCCAGTCCGCGTAGCACAGGCTTCCGGTCAGATGGCGACGCTCGGCATTTCGGCCGTCATCCAGCTTGCAGCGGTCCTTTCCGTATCGATCGGTCTTTTGAACCTGATGCCTGTGCCGGTTCTGGACGGCGGACATCTGGTGTTTTATGCAATCGAGGCCATCCGCGGCAGACCGCTTGGTGCCGGTGCGCAGGAGGTTGCGTTCCGTATCGGCATGGCAATGATTTTGGGGCTTATGGTTTTTGCAACATGGAATGATATCAGCAGCTTGATTGGCTGAGGATAGTGTTTTAACGGTTTTGTTAGTCGATTGTTTACCCTGTTTTTATCCCGAAGTGGCGAATGCGCCACTCTGGATCACGAAGTAAACAGAATTTAACGTTCTGACTTGCTTGTAGGGGAAAAGCAGGTAAAACGACGCACATGGCCGGAGTCGGGTTCCGCCCGCTGAGGGACAACGTAAAAAGGTAAGAATTGAAATGAAGGCTGGTTCAAGATTTTTGAACGCGGTGTCGGCGGTTGCGCTGTCTGCTGGTGTTTCTTCGGTTGCGGGCCTCGGCGTGCTTGCCTCTGCTGGTGTTGCGAATGCAGCCGTCATCAGCAAGATTGATGTTCGTGGCGCTGAGAGATCCGGTGCGGACTCCGTACGCTCCAACATTACCATTGCGCCGGGTAAGAACTTTTCCAATTCGGACATCGATGAATCGGTGAAGCGTCTTTACGCCACCGGTTACTTCTCGAATGTCTCCATGCGCGTTTCCGGCAGCACGCTGGTTGTAACGGTCAACGAAAACCAGCTCGTCAATCAGGTGGTTTTCAACGGCAACCGCAAGATCAAGGACGATAAGCTCGCTGGCGTCGTGCAGACCCAGCCGCTCGGCCCGTTTAATCAGGCAATCGTTACTGCCGATATCGCGCGCATCAAGGAAGCCTATTCCGCGATCGGCCGCAGCGACGTCGAAATCACCACCCAGACCGTTTCCGTTGGTCAGGGCCGTGTGAACATCGCTTTCGTCATTAACGAAGGCGAGCGCACGAAGATCGGCCGCATCGATTTTGTCGGCAACAATTCCTATAGCGACGGTCGTCTGGCCGCCGTCATCAATACCAAGAAGTCCAACATGCTGTCGTTCCTGACACGCAAGGACGTCTATAACGAGGACAAGCTGCGCGCCGACGAAGAGGCGCTGCGCCAGTTCTACTACAACCGTGGTTATGCCGACTTCCGGGTCGTGTCGTCCGACGCGGTGCTTGATGAATCCAAGAACGAATACACCATCTCCATCACGGTCGACGAAGGCAAGAAGTACGACTTCGGCAACGTCGCAGTCGAATCGACTGTTCCGGGTATTGACGGCTCCGAGCTTCAGGGTCTCGTGGAAACCCGCCAGGGCGCTAGCTACAGCGCCAAGGAAGTCCAGCAGAGCATGGAAGCGATTTCCAAGCGCGTTGCCGGTGAGGGGTATCCTTTCGCCCGTGTAACGCCGCGCGGCGACCGCGATATGTCTGGTAACACCATCGGTGTGACCTATATCGTCGATCAGGGCGAGCGCGCCTATGTCGAGCGTATCGAAATCCGTGGCAACACGCGTACGCGTGACTACGTCATTCGTCGCGAGTTCGATATTTCCGAAGGCGATGCTTTCAACCAGACTGTCATCACGGCTGCCAAGCGCCGTCTTGAAGCGCTCGGTTATTTCTCGAAGGTCAATGTCTCGACTGCCGGCGGCAGCGCGCCTGATCGCGTCGTCATCGTTGTCGACGTGGAAGATCAGTCGACAGGTTCGTTCGGTATCGGTGCGGGTTACTCGCAGAACGACGGTGTGCTGCTTGAAGCATCGATCGAAGAGAAGAACTTCCTCGGTCGTGGCCAGTACATTCGTCTCGCCGCCGGTGCGGGTGAAGACGATGCACGCAGCTACACGCTGTCCTTCACCGAGCCGTATTTCCTTGGTTACCGTCTGGCCGCAGGTTTCGACCTGTTCAAGAGCCAGAGCCGCAGCGAAGATTATTACGATTACGACGAGCAGGGCTTCGCACTGCGCGTGACGGCGCCGATCACCGAGAACCTCTCGACGACGTTCAAGTACACCTACAAGCAGCTCAACTACGACGGTGAGGGCGATTGGGAAACCGGCAGCAATCTTGCCGAGCCCTATAAGGCTCTGATCCGTGGCGGTGACTGGACACAGTCCATCATCTCCAACACGCTGAACTACAATACGCTCGACGACCGCAACATGCCGCGCGAAGGCTGGCAGGCTGCCTTGACGAACGAATTTGCAGGCCTCGGCGGCGATTCCGAATATTACAAGATCTACGCCAAGGCGCGCTTCTACTACACGCTTTCGGATGAGTACGACGTTATCGGCTCGCTCACCGGTCAGGCGGGTCACGTCGTTCCGACGGGCGACAATCTGCTGGTGTTCGATCAGTTCAAGTTCGGTGGTCGTCAGGTTCGCGGCTTCAAGAATGATGGTATTGGCCCGCGTATCGGTTCCGACTCCATCGGCGGTACGACCTACTTCGCGGCTTCTGCTGAAGTCACGGCTCCGATGCCAGGTGTTCCGGAAGATTTCGGCCTCCGTCTCGCCGGTTTCGTCGATGCCGGTACGCTGTACGGCAACAAGGTTGCCAACAGCGCAGGCGTGAAGGATGACAACTCCATCCGAGCATCCGCCGGTATCGGCGTGATGTGGGCATCGCCCTTCGGCCCGATCCGCGTCGACTATGCGGTTCCGATCGCCAAGGAAGACTACGACGAGGAACAGCGTTTCCGGTTTGGCATGTCCAACACTTTCTGATATCGGCAGTCCAGAACTGCAACTTTGAACGTTCTGGAGTGTCCGGCTAATGGAATACAACGCGTTTTTTCCGCCCCACGAGGGACTGCGATTGAAAGACATCGCAGACCGTTTTGGGGCGGAACTGTCTGATGAGGCGGCGGGAGAAAGGATCATCAGGTCCGTTTCGCCGGTCTACCGGGCAAAACCCGACCAGCTCTGCTATATTCTTTCTCGCAAGAACCGCGATGAGTTGCCGACCTGTGAGGCTGGCGCCGTCATTTGTGACGCCGCACTTGCGGATATGCTGCCGTCTCACATTCCGGCGCTGATATCGAAAAACCCGCACACGCTTTTTGCGCAGGTAGGTGCCTTGTTGCATCCCGCCGCGATGCGTCCCGGTACGACTGTGGTGATGGAAGCTGAAGTTTCCCATACCGCGCATGTCGATCCGTCTGCAAAGCTGGAAGCTGGCGTGATTGTTGAGCCGCTTGCCGTGATTGGCGCTGGTGCCCATATCGGCGCCGGTACCCGGATCGGGCCTGGTGTCATCATCGGCGCGGATGTTCAGGTGGGGCGTGATTGCACGATTGCCGGCGGCGCGAGCATTCTTGCCGCTCTCATCGGCAACAATGTGATTATTCACAACGGAGCGCGCATAGGTCAGGACGGGTTCGGTTATGCGCCCGGTCCGCGCGGCATGCTGAAGATCGTGCAGATCGGCCGGGTTATCATTCAGGATAATGTTGAGATCGGCGCTAATACGACGATCGACCGTGGCACGATGGACGACACGGTCATCGGCGAAGGTACCAAGATCGACAATCAGGTTCAGATCGGCCACAACGTCCGCATCGGCCGACATTGCGGCATCGTCAGCAAGGTCGGCATTGCGGGCAGCACCCGCATCGGCGATGGTGTGATGATCGGCGGCGCGGCGGGTATCAACGGCCATATCACTATTGGTGACGGTGTGCAGATTGCGGCGATGAGCGGTGTTGTCGCCGACGTTCCGGCCGGCGCCCGTTATGGTGGGACGCCAGCGCGTCCGATGAAGTATTTCCTGCGCGACATGGCCGATATTCTGGCGCGCGCTGAAGGGCGTGATAAAAAAACAGGAGAAAAAAACGATGGCTGAAGAAACCAAGACGACGCTCGGCGCGGCTGACATTCTGGAAGTCATGAAGCTTTTGCCGCATCGTTACCCGTTCTTGCTCATCGACAAGATCATCGAGATCGATGGTAATAATTCGGCGATTGGCATCAAGAACGTGACGGTCAACGAACCGCATTTCACCGGTCATTTCCCGGATCGCCCGATCATGCCGGGCGTTTTGATCGTTGAGGCCATGGCCCAGACGGCAGGTGCGATCTGCGCCCGCAGCCAGGGTGAGGGCGGTTATCTCGTCTATTTCATGACAATCGACAATGCGCGCTTCCGCAGACCCGTCGTTCCCGGCGATCGTCTGGAAATTCACGTGGTCAAGCAGCGCCAGCGGGGCAATGTCTTCAAATTTCATTGCGAGGCCAAGGTCGAAGGCGCGCTGGTGGCGGAAGCTGACGTCGGTGCGATGATGATCCCCGAGGACCAGCAATGAGCACTATCGCGGCTTCGGCAAAAATTCACCCGACCGCCGTTGTCGAAGACGGCGCGGTTATCGGTGAAAATGTCGTCATCGGTGCCCTGAGCTATGTCGGCGCGAAAGTCACGCTGCAAGACGAGGTCACACTGCACAATCATGCCGTCGTCTCCGGTCTCACCGTCATTGGCCGTGGTTCGGTCATCCATCCAATGGCCGTTATTGGCGGTACACCGCAGGCAATTCGCCACGATGGCTCGGAAACGACGCTCGAGATCGGTGCGCGCTGCATCATGCGCGAAGGCGTTACGATGAATGCGGGCAGCTCCGATGGCAGCGGCAAGACGATTGTCGGCGATGACAACCTGTTCCTCGCCAATTCGCATGTGGCGCATGATTGTCGCCTCGGCAGCCATATCATCCTGTCGAACAATGTGATGCTGGCTGGACATGTCACCATTGAGGACCGCGCCATCCTGGGCGGCGGCTGTGCCGTGCACCAGTTCACCCGAATCGGTCGTCAGGCCTTTATCGGCGGGTTGTCGGCGGTCAATTATGACGTCATTCCCTATGGCATGCTGAACGGTAATCCAGGCATTCTCGGCGGGCTGAATGTCGTTGGCATGACGCGTTCCGGTATCGACCGCGCGGATATTCACAAGGTCAGGCGCGTCTTCAAGCAGATCTTCGAAGGCGAAGGCGCTATCCGCAGCAATGCGGCTGCGATTGACCGCGCAGAATATCTCGATTGCCCCCAGGTCATCGAAATCCTCGATTTCATCGGTGCGGACAGCGACCGCGCGCTTTCTTCGCCAAACCGGGGCAAGTGAGCCGTGACAGGCGGCGGGCGTCTCGCCATCGTGGCCGGCAGCGGCCAGCTGCCGCTGCATGTCGCGGCGGCTGCGCGCGAGATGGGGGAGAACCCCTTCATTGTACAGCTGCGTGATGATTCCCAGTTTGACTGGAGCGGTTTCGACAATGCGGTGATTAGCGTCGGCGATGTCGCCGGGCTTGGTCGGCTGCTACGCGAAAACCAGGTGGACCGCGTCGTGCTTTCCGGCGCCGTGGCGCGACGCCCTGAATGGCGGGAAATCCGCCCCACGATCGGCATATTGCTGAAACTGCCATCCATCGTCCGCACCTTGCTGTCGAGCGGCGATGACGCCGTTTTGCAGATGGTCATCAAGGTCATCGGCACGCTTGGGGCAAAAGTCATTGGCGCCCACGAGATCGCACCCGGTCTGCTTGCGACGACCGGCCCTTTCGGTGCGCATAAACCTGCTGAAGACGATCTGCGCGACATACGCAAGGCCGCGCAGGCCGCACTGGCACTCGGCACGCTTGATGTCGGGCAGGGTGCAGTCGCCGTTGGCGGCCGTATCGTTGCACTGGAGGGCGTCGAGGGCACAGACGCGATGCTGGCGCGTGTCGCGGCATTACGCGCTGAGGGCCGCATCTCGACCCGTCGCAAGGGTGTTCTGGTGAAGCTCTGCAAGCCGCAGCAGGATATCCGCGCTGACTTGCCGACCATCGGCGTGGAAACGGTGGAGAACGCGCATAAGGCCGGGCTAGCGGGGATCGCCGTTGAAGCCGGACGCGCGCTGGTACTTGATCGCGATGAGATGTTGAAGGCGGCAGATCAGGCCGGCATATTCGTCTGCGGTATCGATACGTCACTCGGTGAAGACATGATGGGCGGAGACATGGTGGGATGACGGCAACGTTGAAGGTGGCGGTTATAGCCGGCGAGGTATCGGGCGATCTTCTGGGTGCCGATCTCATCCGGTCCCTGAAAGGCCATTACTCGGGTTCTGTCGAGTTGATGGGCGTCGGCGGTGAGGCTCTGGAGGCGCAGGGGCTGGTTTCGCTGTTCGATTATTCCGAACTCTCCATCATGGGCTTCACGCAGGTTCTGAAGAAGCTGCCCAAGCTGATTTCGCGGATCAACCAGACTGCGCAGGCAATCATTGTCGCCAAGCCGGATATTCTGCTGATCATCGACAGCCCGGATTTCACCCATCGTGTTGCGAAAAAAGTACGCAAACAATTGCCGCATCTGCCGGTCGTCAATTATGTCTGCCCCAGCGTCTGGGCGTGGAAGGAATATCGCGCCACCGCGATGTTGTCCTATGTCGATCACGTTCTGGCCTTGCTTCCATTCGAGCCGGAGGCGATGCGGCGTCTCGGCGGCCCGCCGACAACCTTTGTCGGCCATCGCCTCAGCGTCGATCAAGACGTGCTCTCCGTGCGGCAGAGGCGGGCTGAGCGGCCCCTGCCTGCCAACGGCGAACCGAAAACCATTCTGCTCCTGCCGGGGTCACGTTCCACCGAAACGACCCGGTTGATGGAGCCGTTTCAGGAAGCGGCAAAAGCATATGTCGAGCGCAACGGCCCGACGAAGTTTCTGCTGCCGACAGTGCCGCGCCAGGAAAACCGCATCCGCGAACTGGCAGCAACATGGCCGCAGGATATCAGGCCTGAAATCGGCATCGATCCCGCCTTCAAGTGGAATGCATTTGCGCGCGCCGATGCGGCGATTGCCGCGTCCGGCACCGTTATTCTCGAACTCGCGCTCGTCGGCGTACCAACCATATCGGTCTACAAGACCGACTGGATTTTCACGATGCTGAGCAAGCGGGTGAAAACCTGGACAGGTGCGCTTCCGAACCTGATTGCCGACTATGTCGTGGTGCCGGAATATTTCAACGAGGTGGTACGGGCAGGGTCGATGTTGCGCTGGGCCGAACGGCTCTCATCCGACACCACCGAACGGCGGGCGATGCTGGAAGGCTATGCTCTTGTGCAGGAGCGTTTGCACACCGAAGTGCCTCCTGGCGAAACCGGCGCCCTTATCCTTCTCGATGTGCTGAACAGCCGCAAGCAGCAAGGCTGAACCGGCAGCGATCCTGTCTGCTTCCTGGGGTTGGCAGGGCAGGTTTCGCTATTCTTATCGATGATCATATCCAACAAAAAAGCCGGCGGATAAAACCCGCCGGCTTTTTTATGTTGGTTGGTTTCCCGGCTTAACGCTTGGAAACCGGAACGTAGTCACGCTTGCCGGCGCCCGTGTAGAGCTGACGCGGACGGCCGATGCGCTGCTGCGGATCCTCGATCATTTCGTTCCACTGCGCGATCCAGCCGACGGTGCGGGCCAGTGCGAACAGCACGGTAAACATGGTCGTGGGGAAGCCAAGCGCCTTCAGCGTGATACCCGAATAGAAGTCGACGTTCGGGTATAGCTTCTTCTCGACGAAGTAAGGATCGGAAAGAGCGATCTTTTCGAGTTCGAGCGCGACCTGCATGATCGGATCGTCGGAGTTGCCGGTGGCTTCCAGCACTTCGTACATCGTCTTCTGCATGATCTTGGCGCGCGGGTCGTAGTTCTTGTACACGCGGTGGCCAAAGCCCATCAGGCGGAACGGATCGTTCTTGTCCTTGGCGCGGGCAATGTATTCCGGAATGCGGTCAACCGTGCCGATTTCGTTGAGCATGTTGAGCGCCGCTTCGTTGGCGCCGCCATGTGCCGGACCCCAGAGGCAGGCGATGCCCGCTGCAATACATGCGAACGGGTTTGCACCCGACGAACCGGCAAGACGCACCGTGGAGGTGGAAGCGTTCTGTTCGTGATCCGCATGCAGGATGAAGATGCGGTCCATGGCGCGGGCCAGAACCGGATCGACCTTGTACTCTTCGCAAGGCACGGCAAAGCACATGTGCAGGAAGTTGGAAGCGTAATCGAGGTCGTTCTTCGGGTAAACGAAGGGCTGGCCGATATGGTACTTGTAGGCCATGGCGGCGATCGTCGGCATTTTCGCGATCATCCGCAGCGAAGCGACCATGCGCTGATGCGGATCCGTAATGTCCGTCGAGTCGTGATAGAAGGCCGAGAGAGCGCCGACCGTGCCGCACATGACAGCCATCGGATGTGCGTCGCGACGGTAGCCGGTGAAAAAGCGGCTCATCTGCTCGTGCACCATGGTGTGGCGCGTTACGCGGGTGTCGAAGTCCTTCTTCTGCGCAGCCGTCGGCAATTCGCCGTAAAGCAGCAGATAGCAGGTTTCCAGGAAGTCGCCCTGTTCGGCAAGCTGCTCGATGGGGAAGCCGCGGTGCAGAAGAACGCCTTCGTCACCATCGATATAGGTGATCTTGGATTCGCAGGAGGCTGTCGAGGTGAAGCCGGGGTCGTAGGTGAAGGAGCCCGTGTGCTTGTACAGCGTGGCGATATCGACGACGCTTGGTCCAATCGTGCCTTCCCTGACCGGGAGTTCGACCTGTTTTTCGCCAAGTGTCACTGTAGCGCTTTTTTCCGTCATACTGATCCTCCGAAAACATGCGGGTGGGGGCGTTGAGATACGCCCCGCGGTTAAGCGTCTACCGATTAGCTATATGATCCTTGCGCGGATGCCAAGCTATCCAAAGGTCAAATTGTGCATTGCGGCAAACGCAATCGCGTTGCTTCAGGCTTTCCCGGCAGCAGCAATTCAATCTCGGTCAACGCATCGTTAAAGTAAAGGATTGCAATCCCCAGCGCTGGTCTGCAAACCTGTTTTTGGTGCGGCAAGGGGCGGTGGGGATTGCTCGGTCAAGGGGAAAAACAGCATTTCGAATATGCTAAAACGATGCAGGGAGACTTGCCCGGCACGCGGGAAATTCTGTTTCCTCTCCGCCGAAGCAGTGATGCGGCAACATATGACACTTCCGCCATTATTCCCGAGATTAACCGCAACACTACCGTGGTCGAAAAAATCGCCACGTACCTGGCCGAGGAGCGCGCATTCGGCCACGATTTTCTTTTCATTCCCGTTTCCATCGGCTGCGGCGCGGTACTCTGGTTTTCTCTAGATACCACGCCTTCCCCGGTCGTTTTGATTGCCACATTTCTTTTTGTCGCCGTTCTGGCGCTCTTTGTGAGATATAAAGCTGGCATTGCGGCGGCGGTTTGCGGCCCCTTCGCTTTTTTATTGCTCGGCATGCTTCTGGCAGATTTCGAAACCCGAAGGGCAGGGACCGTGGTGCTGGATACCCCCGTCACCACCACCATCACCGGCACTGTGGCGCGCCGGGAGGTCGATGCACGCGGCTACTGGCGATATGTCGTCGATCTGACCGCAACAGCGGACCCGACATTGTCGCGTCCGCCGCAGAGGATATCGGTGCTTTCGCGTGGCGGAGGCGAGCCGATCGCACTCGGCGCAACCCTTCGCGGCAAGGTCCGCCTCTCGCCGCCATCCGGCCCGGCCTTGCCGGGACTGAACGACTTCGCCTTCACGTCCTATTTCAAAGGCATAGGCGCGACCGGTTTCTTTTATAAATCACCGGATGCGCTTGTATCACCCGTTGGTGACGCAAGGCCTGACAAGGGTTGGTTGGAATGGGCCGATATGCGGCTTTATGGCCTTCGCAGCGCAATTGCCGAACGCATCCGCACCACCATCGGCGGTGATGCCGGAGCCTTCGCCGCCTCCATCATCACCGATGAGAGACAGGCTATATCGGCGGAGACGATGGAGGCGTTGCGGCTCTCCGGCCTTGCCCATATCGTCGCCATATCCGGGCTCAACATGGCATTGGCCTCCGGCATATTCTTTGTTGGCCTGAGACTGGCTTTCAGCCTGTCTCCCGCCTTTGCGCAGCGCTGGCCGGTCAAGAAGATCGCGGCTTTCGCGGCACTGCTGATGACGCTTGCCTATTATCTGATTTCCGGTTTTGCCGTTTCCGCCGAGCGCGCCTGGCTGATGATGTCTGTGATGCTGATCGCGGTCCTTTTCGATCAACCATCACTCAGCCTCAGAAACGTTGCCATTTCCGCCCTGATCATTCTGGCTTTCTCGCCCTCGGAAATCATGGGTCCGAGTTTTCAGATGTCATTTGCGGCCACCATAGCGCTTGTTTCGGCCTATGCCTTCTGGAGCCGTTGGCGTACGGATCGCGAGCGGCTGTTCATCGGGCGCAAGCCCGCATGGCTGAAGGTGGCGGAAATGATGGGCGCGGTCATTGGCGGCGTTATCACGACGTCGCTGATCGGGGGCCTTTCGACGGCGATCTATTCAGCCGAACATTTTCACCGTGTCACCACCTATGGACTGTTCGCCAATCTGGCTGCAATGCCGCTCATGTCGCTGATCGTCATGCCATTCGCTCTTATCGCCATGCTGCTGATGCCCTTCGGGCTCGATGCGCCGTTCCTGAAGATCATGGGTTATGGCATGGCACTCGTCATCGAGGTTGCAAACGAGGTGGCCTCCTGGGGCGGCAGCGCAGCGACGGGGCGTCCGCATGGCTGGTTTATCGGTTTGGCTTCGGTGGGTTTCCTGCCGCTGACATTGCTGCGCAGCCGGCTTGCGCTTCTTGGCATCCCGTTTCTGCTCTTCGCCTTCGGCGTGTCGGCAGTTACGGCCTATCGTGATCTGCCGGATCTATTGATTCACGAGGACGGCGAATTGGTGGCACTCCTGGAGGATGGCAAGGTCTCAACCACAAAAGCCCGTCCGCAGAGCTTCGTTTACGGACAGTGGCAAAGGGCACTGCTGCTGCCGGAAAAAACCGTGCCGCCGGGTTTTATAAATGGCGAGAGCACGGCAACTGCTGGTTCTGACTCGAGATCGAAACTGTCGCCGGAAGACATGGCTGTGGTGGTACGCGAGATGACGGCGGCGCTCAAAGACGCCAAAGCTGGCGTCTTCACCTGCAGGAAAGACATATGGTGCGTAGCGAGCGCCGCGAGCGGAGAGTGGATCGTCGTTCTGGACGATGGCCGCTTCGCCGGAAAAGCCTGCGATATTGCCGATATCGTCGTTGTTTCCCGCAGAACCTCTTTTTCGCAGTGCCGCTCGGGTGCACTCCTGCTCAGCCGTGACATCTTGCGGCGTCTCGGTTCTGTGGAAATAGATTTTGCTGACAAGAGGGAGGAGGGTGTGGCGAGCGGGCTGCGCGCCGCAATCGCCGGAACGGACAGGCCCTGGAGCCAGCACCGTTATTACGATTGGAAAAGCGGAAGTTTCGACCGTGATCTGCCGCAGCCCATCATCCGGCTGCTGGCGGCGTCGCAATGACCGCCGCCAGCTTGGATCATCGGGCCTTGGCGCGCAAATCTTCAGTCAATTCGCCGATCCCGCCAACTTCCTCTTCATGACCAGCGTCGCGCCAGCTCTCCTTCAAACCGGCCTCGTACCATTCTTGCATGGCAGGCAGGGCGAGCAGCCGGTCGCAATAGGCTTTCGCTGCTGGCGAAAGATCCGCGCTGCCATAGGTCTGGAAACGGAATGCAACCGGGCAGAAGAAAGCATCGACCGCCGTGAACTTTTGACCGGCAAGATATGGCCCGCCGAATTTTGTGAGACCCTCGCTCCACAACGCATCGATCCGCTTTATATCGGCTTTAAGCCCGGCATCGCCGCCCCTGGGTTTGACCCGAATGCCCACCGACATGGGATAGAGATTGCGCAGCGAGGAAAAGCCGGCATGCATCTCACTTGCGGCCGAACGCGACCAGGCCCTCGCATGCTTGTCGCTTGCCCAGACACCCTGGTGTCTTTCGGCAAGATATTCGACGATCGAAAGCGTTTCCCAAACCGTCATGCCCTCGTCGACTAGGCAGGGCACCTTGCCTGTCGGCGAAAAGGAGGAGAAGGAGACGCCTTCGCCGAACGGAATGAGCTTTTCATCAAAGGCGATACCGAGCGTGCGCATCAATACCCACGGCCGCAGCGACCATGAAGAATAGTTCTTGTTGGCTATATAAAGATCGTACATGGCGTATCTCCCGGATATGACGCGTATTTCTACACCTGCCAAGCGTTCACGGAATATCGAAAATTATCCATGGCTCCCATAAACGCCGTTGATGAATGGTGATGTGGGGCCGCTGAGAGCGCGCCTTGCGATAAGTCACCCTTTGGTGACGACTAAAACTGACTGCGCAACACGACAGAACAACGTCGCTAAAAAACAGCGGATGGGATCGCTTCGACAATTACAGCGAGCAGCCCATTCGCCACCACGCCTGTAGCGAAACCGAAGCATCTTTATGGAGCAGGAACTTAGTTTGGAAAGGGCAACGCGCACAGGCTGAATGGCGCATATGTTCGTGCACCCGCTAAAGCACGCCACGTTTGGAAACAGCCAAACCATATATAGGCGCCATCTTCACGATGACGCCTATTGTAAAGTGAATACGTTCGGTTTGATAAGATCAATGGTAGCGGCGGATCAGCCCCACCAGTTTGCCCTGAATTTTCACCCGGTCGGGCCCGAAGATACGGGTCTCATAGGCTGGGTTTGCCGCCTCGAGCGCAATGGAGGCTCCCTTGCGGCGGAAGCGCTTCAGCGTGGCTTCCTCGTCATCCACCAGAGCCACAACGATATCCCCGGGATTGGCGGTGTTGCCGTTGCGGATGATGACTGTGTCGCCGTCGAAAATGCCGGCCTCGATCATCGAATCACCCTTGACCTCAAGAGCGTAATGTTCGCCCGTGCCAAGCATGTCTACTGGCACGGCCACATCATGGGTGTTGTTCTGGATGGCGGAAATCGGCACGCCCGCAGCGATGCGGCCCATGACCGGCACGGTGACAGCCCCGCCCAGATCATTGGCCGGCGTCTTGGGGGCAGGGGCCGGTTCCGGCGTCTTGGGCTTGCCAAGGCTGCCTTCGATAACGCTCGGCGAAAAGCCGCGCTGCGGCCTTGCACCCGGCGTATAAGCCTCGGGCAGCTTGATGACTTCCAGCGCCCGGGCTCTATTCGGTAGCCGACGAATGAACCCGCGCTCTTCGAGAGCGGTTATCAGGCGGTGGATGCCGGATTTCGAAGCAAGATCGAGTGCGTCCTTCATTTCATCGAAGGAGGGCGGCACGCCGGACTCTTTCATTCGTTCATGAATGAAGAGAAGCAATTCCTGCTGTTTGCGCGTGAGCATGAGGAAAACACCCTTTAGAATCGTAGTGGAAGTCGCGAAACAAATACAGAACGAACACTATATGTTCCATATGTGTTCTGCAATCCCCTAAAATTTCGTGAAGGTGCCATCTGTTGCTGTGATGATTTGCCTCATAGCACGCAATTGTGCTTTTGTGCGGTCGAAACCGTCCCGGCATGCTCCGGGCGGAAGGCCAGCAGGATACATTTTCATGACGAAACCCTATAGCGTTGACCATCTCGTTTTGCCCGTGGAAGTCATAGGCGTCGCCGTGAAGCGCCTCGTCAGTCTTGGCTTTACGGTTGCGCCGGAGGCTCTGCATCCTTTCGG
Organism: Rhizobium sp. Root491; assembly: GCF_001427205.1. NCBI lineage: Bacteria > Pseudomonadati > Pseudomonadota > Alphaproteobacteria > Hyphomicrobiales > Rhizobiaceae > Rhizobium > Rhizobium sp. Root491. The sequence continues at coordinate 57,931 of NZ_LMFF01000001.1, read as the reverse complement.
CACCCAAAATGCCTGCGTATTTTTCGCCGATGGCACCTATCTGGAGCCGCTCGCAATTGCTGATCCGGCTAAATATAATGCGTCAATAGAGAGGGGTGATGTGTTCACTGGCAGGGATGTGGCCTTCCGGCAACGGGACGGGCAGGAGGGTTTTTCGGCTCTTGTCGCCAGGACTGAAGACGCCTTGGTTGACCATGAGCGGTTTCGGGCAGCCGGCCTTTCGGCGGGCGATGTTTTCGAGTTTTCGCGGCCTGTTCGGATGCCGGATGGCTCGCAAGGCGAGGCGGCGTTCCGGCTTGCTTTTGCTGCAAGCGGGGCGGCCGCGGATTTCTTTTTGTTCAGTTGTCAACGGGTTCAAGCCCTTCCGGGCGATCGCACCATGCTGGAGCGCCACGCCAATGGTGTCACCGGCCTGAGTGAAATCGTCCTGTTTTCCGGCGGCAATATGAAGGTGGCGGGCCTGATCGAGACAGTGTTTGGCTGTGAAGGCAAAAGGTCTCCGGGCGGTGATATTGTTTTTGCGACCGGCAATGCCAGCATCAGATTGACCGGAAAACCGCCTTTCGGCGGGCAGGCCCTGAGTGCTCAGGATGGCAACGAAGGCGGATTGCGCGGCGCGGGCATCGTCTTTTCGTCACACGATCTTGCCGTGACAGAGGCGGTGCTTGCTGCTAATGGCGTGTCCTGCGCAAAAGCGGACGGCCGTCTGGTAGTGCCCGCGGCACCCGGTCAGGGCGTTGCCTTCGCCTTCGAGGAAAAATGATGAGCGTTACGAACAATCTTAAAGTCACTGCCGGCGACGGCGCCAGCAAGGTTTCCTTCTCGAATACCGAGCGGTTTTCGCTGATTGCCGGTCCGTGCCAGATGGAAAGCCGCGAACATGCCTTCATGATCGCTGGCGTCCTGAAGGAGCTTTGCGACAAGCTGGGAATAGGGCTTGTCTACAAGTCCTCTTTCGACAAGGCGAACCGCACTTCGCTTTCCGGAAAACGCGGCATCGGCCTGGATAACGCGATGCAGGTTTTTACCGATCTCAAAAAGGAATTCGGTTTTCCTGTTCTGACCGACATCCACACGGAAGAGCAATGCGCCATCGTTTCCGAGGTAGTGGACGTGCTGCAGATTCCGGCGTTCCTCAGCCGCCAGACCGATCTTCTCGTTGCCGCCGCCAAGACCGGCCGCGTCATCAACGTCAAGAAAGGCCAGTTTCTGGCGCCCTGGGACATGAAGAACGTGCTCGCCAAGCTCAATGAGAGCGGCAATCCGAATGTGATGTTGTGCGAGCGCGGCGCGTCCTTCGGTTACAACACGCTGGTTTCCGACATGCGCTCTTTGCCGATCATGGCAGCGCTCGGCGCACCTGTCGTGTTCGATGCCACCCATTCGGTGCAGCAGCCGGGCGGGCAGGGCGGCTCCACAGGTGGCCAGCGCGAATTCGTCGAGACGTTGGCGCGTGCGGCCGTTGCGGTTGGCGTGGCTGGTCTCTTCATCGAGACCCATGAGGATCCGGACAATGCGCCGTCAGACGGCCCTAACATGGTCCACCTGAAGGACATGCCGAAACTGCTCGAAAAGCTTCTGGCTTTCGACACGATTACGAAAGCCTGAGCGGCTGACCGTGACGGCGGGCACTTTTGTGCCAATCGATTTTAATGGCGGGCGGGCCGTTTCCGCTGCCCACCGTCATTGTAATTTCTTCGCCATCGTCTAAGACAGGCGACGGAAAATATCTGTTCCATTCCCAAGGGAGAGACCATGACTGCCATTACCGATATCATCGCGCGCGAAATTCTCGACAGCCGCGGCAATCCGACCGTTGAAGTCGACGTTTATCTCGAAGACGGCTCCATGGGCCGTGCCGCCGTTCCCTCCGGCGCCTCCACCGGCGCGCATGAGGCGGTTGAACTGCGCGATGGCGGCAAGCGTTATCTCGGCAAGGGCGTGGAAAAGGCGGTCGAAGCCGTCAATACGGAAATCTTCGACGCGATTGGCGGTTTCGACGCTGAAAACCAGATCCAGATCGACCAGATGATGATCGCGCTCGACGGCACGCCGAACAAGTCGCGCATCGGCGCCAACGCCATCCTCGGCGTGTCGCTCGCCGTTGCGAAGGCTGCCGCTGAAGCCTCCGGCCTGCCGCTTTACCGTTATGTCGGCGGCCCGAACGCGCATCTGCTGCCGGTTCCGATGATGAACATCATCAACGGCGGCGCGCATGCCGATAACCCCATCGACTTCCAAGAATTCATGATCCTGCCGGTCGGCGCAGAAAACATTCGCGAAGCCGTGCGCATGGGCTCCGAAGTCTTCCATACGCTGAAAAAAGAACTGTCCGCACAGGGCCACAACACCAATGTCGGCGATGAGGGCGGTTTTGCACCGGGTCTCGAAAGCGCGCCGGCAGCACTCGATTTCATCATGAAGTCGATCGAAAAGGCTGGCTACCGTCCAGGCGACGACATGTTCATCGGTCTCGACTGTGCGGCGACCGAATTCTTCAAGAACGGCAATTACGTTTATGAAGGCGAAGGCAAGACCCGTTCGCCGATCGAGCAGGCCGAATACCTGGCCGAGCTCGTGGCGAAATATCCGATCATCTCCGTCGAAGATGGCATGGCTGAAGACGACTGGGATGGCTGGAAGGCGCTGACCGATCTCATTGGCAACAAGTGCCAGCTGGTGGGCGACGATCTTTTCGTCACCAACTCCGCCCGCCTTCGCGACGGTATCAAGATGGGTGTCGCCAACTCCATCCTCGTCAAGGTCAACCAGATCGGTTCGCTTTCCGAGACGCTGGACGCAGTCGAAACGGCGCACAAGGCAGGTTACACCGCCGTCATGTCGCACCGTTCGGGCGAAACGGAAGATTCCACCATCGCCGATCTCGCGGTCGCAACCAACTGCGGTCAGATCAAGACCGGCTCGCTTGCCCGTTCCGACCGGCTCGCAAAGTACAACCAGCTTATCCGCATTGAAGAAATGCTGGGCCCGCAGGCTGCTTACGCCGGCCGTTCGATCCTGCGCGGATAATCCGCGTTCGGGTTTCGCGATATGGCCCGCCGCCTGGCGGGCCAGTCTCAGGGATGGGCGGTTTATCCGCACTGCTTACTCCCGAGTTGATCCGGGGTTCAGTCAGCCCAGGTCCCTGGGTTGAAAGGACTCTTTTCACGGCGAAGACGCGCTGTGGCTTGATGCCGGATCACGCTCGGCTAACGAACTCTCTCTGATATCTTCGTCATTATTAGCCCGCCTCTGGCGGGCTTTTTTGCGTCTATCAGCCGCGCGGAATTTAAGGTCAACGGATAGTTAAACAATCCGCATTAGTCTCGAGACTCACATTATGCGTTTTAAGGCTTCTCTCCGGCATGTGGACCAGACATCATAAAAAGAGACGATTCGGCCGTTTGATCGTTCCGGCCATTACGATCGCTTTTCTTTCCTATTTCGGTTATCATTCCATCCACGGCGACTTCGGCCTTCAGGCGACGGAGCGGCTGGAGCGGCAGCGTATTGCCAGAACGGCAGAGCTTGCCAAGCTCACGCAGGCGCGCGTTGCGCTGGAGCGGCAGGTCGAATTATTGAGCGACGGTTCTCTCGAACGTGACATGATTGACGAGATTTCCCGTTATCAGTTGAATATGTCCCGTACGGACGAAATTGTCATCATGAATACCTACTTCTAATTAACCGAAATCAAGTTAATTAATGATTTGTGATTTATTCACAGCACTTTAGCGTGAATATGTGCCATGCGTTTAAAGCATTGCTGCATGGCATTTTCTTGAATATGGTACGCGCCAATCTATCCATTCAAACGGCAACTCAGGGAGGGATGAATGGCGCCGCGAAAAACCGCGTCCGTATCCGGCCGAAAGACAACGGCAAAGGCTGCAGGCGAATTCACCGGTAAGAACAGCCCGGACTTTTCTAAGGAAGAAGAGCTTCACGCCTATCGTGAGATGCTTCTCATCCGTCGCTTCGAGGAAAAGGCCGGCCAGCTTTACGGCATGGGCTTCATCGGTGGTTTCTGTCACCTCTACATCGGTCAGGAAGCCGTTGTTGTCGGCATGCAGATGTCTCAGAAGGAAGGCGATCAGGTGATCACCGCTTACCGTGACCACGGCCATATGTTGGCTCTGGGCATGAGCGCGCGTGGCGTCATGGCTGAGTTGACCGGCCGCAAGGGCGGCCTGTCGAAAGGCAAGGGCGGCTCGATGCACATGTTCTCCAAGGAGAAGCATTTCTACGGCGGCCACGGCATCGTCGGTGCGCAGGTTTCGCTCGGAACCGGTCTTGCCTTCGCCAATAAATATCGCGGCAACGACAATGTCTCCGTGACATATTTCGGTGACGGCGCCGCCAACCAGGGTCAGGTCTACGAGAGCTTCAACATGGCCGCTCTCTGGAAACTGCCGATCATCTATATCGTTGAAAACAACCGTTACGCCATGGGCACCTCGACCGCCCGCGCCACCGCACAGTCGAACTATTCGCTGCGCGGCCAGTCCTTCGGCATTCCCGGCATCCAGGTGGATGGCATGGATGTGCGCGCCGTAAAGGCCGCCGCCGATCAGGCGCTGGAACATTGCCGCTCCGGCAAGGGTCCGATCATTCTGGAAATGCTGACCTACCGTTACCGTGGTCACTCCATGTCCGACCCGGCGAAATACCGTTCGAAAGACGAAGTGCAGAAGATGCGCTCCGAACATGACCCGATCGAGCAGGTCAAGGCACGGCTTCTGGAGCAGGGCTGGGCAAGTGAAGACGAGTTGAAGGCCATCGACAAGGATGTCCGTGATATCGTCGCCGATAGCGCAGACTTCGCCCAGAACGACCCAGAGCCGGATGTATCCGAGCTCTACACCGACATTCTGCTCTGATCGGGAAAGGGAAACCCATGCCAGTAGAAATTCTTATGCCCGCCCTTTCCCCGACCATGGAGGAAGGCACGCTTTCCAAATGGCTTAAAAAGGAAGGCGACAAGGTCACATCCGGCGACGTGATTGCCGAGATCGAGACCGACAAGGCGACCATGGAAGTGGAAGCTGTGGATGAAGGTGTTATCGGCAAGCTGCTGATCGACGCCGGCACCGAAGGCGTCAAGGTCAACACGCCGATCGCCGTTCTCATCCAGGAAGGCGAAAGCGCTGCCGACATCTCTTCTTCCGCCAAGAAGGAAGAGCCGAAGGCCGAAGCTGCAAATTCCGATTCGGATGCCGCAGGCGGCAAGACCCGCGAAGCATCCGAGGAGCCGAGCGCTGCCAAGGAAGCCGCAAAGGTTCCGGCAGCACCTAAGATCGAAGTCGCTGCCGATCCGGATATTCCTGAAGGCACGGAAATGGTGATGACGACGGTGCGTGAAGCGCTGCGCGACGCCATGGCCGAAGAAATGCGCGCGGATGAAAAAGTCTTCGTCATGGGTGAGGAAGTCGCCGAATATCAGGGCGCCTACAAGATTACCCAAGGCCTGTTGCAGGAATTCGGCGAACGCCGCGTTATCGACACCCCGATCACCGAGCACGGTTTTGCCGGTATCGGCGTCGGTGCGGCAATGACGGGCCTGCGGCCCATCGTCGAATTCATGACCTTCAACTTCGCCATGCAGGCGATCGACCAGATCGTCAACTCGGCTGCGAAGACGCTTTACATGTCGGGCGGCCAGATGGGTGCGCCGATGGTGTTCCGTGGCCCCTCGGGTGCTGCTGCCCGCGTTGGCGCTCAGCATTCGCAATGTTACGCCGCATGGTACAGCCATATTCCGGGCCTCAAGGTCGTCATGCCCTACACGGCAGCGGACGCCAAGGGTCTCCTGAAGGCAGCCATCCGCGATCCGAATCCGGTCATCTTCCTTGAGAACGAAATTCTCTACGGCCAGAGCTTCGAAGTGCCGAAGCTCGACGATTTCGTGCTGCCGATCGGCAAGGCGCGCATTCACCGCAAGGGCAAGGATGCGACGATCGTTTCCTTCGGCATCGGCATGACCTACGCAATCAAGGCGGTTGCGGAACTCGAAAAGCTCGGCATCGACGTCGAACTGATCGACCTTCGCACCATCCGTCCGATGGATCTGCCCACCGTCATCGAATCGGTCAAGAAGACCGGTCGTCTGGTCACCGTCGAGGAAGGCTTCCCGCAGTCATCGGTTGGTGACTTCATCGCCAATCAGGTCATGCGTGCCGCTTTCGACTATCTCGATGCGCCGATCCTGACGATTGCCGGCAAAGACGTTCCGATGCCTTACGCGGCAAACCTCGAAAAGCTGGCTTTGCCGAACGTCGATGAAGTCGTTCAGGCTGTCAAAACCGTCTGCTACAAGTAAGGGGAGGCGTTTCGATGCCGATAAACATCACCATGCCTGCCCTTTCTCCCACCATGGAAGAGGGCAATCTGGCCAAGTGGCTGGTCAAGGAAGGCGACAAGGTCGCACCCGGTGACGTGATCGCCGAGATCGAGACCGACAAGGCAACCATGGAAGTGGAAGCCGTCGATGAGGGCACGGTCGCCAAGCTCGTGGTTCCCGCAGGCACGGAAGCGGTCAAGGTCAACGCCCTGATCGCTATCCTCGCCGCCGATGGCGAGGATGTGGCTGAGGCAGCAAAGGGCGGCAATGCTGCTCCTGCCGCGTCCCAGGCCAAAGCCGAGGCTCCTAAGCAGGAAGCTGCAAAGGCCGAAGCGCCAAAGGAAGAAGCTGTCCCGGCCAAGGCTGAAAAGCCAGCTGCCGACCAGGCCTCCACACCTTCCACCCCGGCCCCGGTTGCAAAATCCGGCGAGCGCATCTTCGCTTCGCCGCTTGCCCGTCGTCTCGCCAAGGAAGCCGGTCTCGACCTCACGGCCGTGTCCGGTTCCGGCCCGCATGGCCGTATCGTCAAGACAGACGTAGAAAAGGCCGCCGCTTCCGGTGGTGCGAAGGCAGCTCCTGCCGCCGCAGCATCCGCAGGCGCACCGGCTGCCGCACTTGCCAAGGGCCCGTCCGAAGAAGCTGTTCTCAAGCTGTTCGAACCCGGTTCTTACGAACTGGTGCCGCATGACGGCATGCGCAAGGTCATCGCCAAGCGTCTGGTCGAATCCAAGCAGACCGTTCCGCATTTCTACGTTTCCGTGGATTGCGAACTGGATACGCTTCTGGCGCTGCGCGCCCAGCTCAACGCCGCCGCTCCCGAAAAGGACGGCAAGCCCGCCTACAAGCTTTCGGTCAACGACATGGTCATCAAGGCGCTGGCTCTCGCGCTGCGCGATGTGCCTGATGCCAACGTCTCCTGGACGGAAAGCAACATGGTCAAGCACAAGCATTCGGATGTCGGCGTTGCCGTTTCCATTCCGGGTGGCTTGATCACGCCAATCATCCGCAAGGCGGAAGAGAAGTCGCTCTCCACCATCTCCAACGAGATGAAGGACTACGGCAAGCGCGCCAAGGAGCGCAAGCTGAAGCCCGAGGAGTATCAGGGCGGCACGACGGCCGTGTCCAACATGGGCATGATGGGCGTCAAGAGCTTCTCCGCCGTCATCAACCCGCCGCATGCCACCATTCTGGCAGTCGGCGCGGGCGAACAGCGTGCTGTCGTGAAGAACGGCGAGATCAAGATCGCCAATGTCATGACGGTTACGCTCTCTACCGACCACCGTTGCGTCGATGGCGCGCTCGGAGCCGAGCTGATCGGCGCCTTCAAGCGCTATATCGAAAACCCGATGGGCATGCTGGTTTGATCGGAGAGTGAGATGGTGAAGTCGGTCCTCTGCTTTGGCGATTCCCTCACCTGGGGATCAGATGCGGAAACGGGTGGCCGGCACAGCCATGACGATCTTTGGCCGAGCGTCTTGCAAAAGGCGCTCGGGCCTGATGTGAAGGTGATCCACGAAGGGCTGGGCGGACGAACCACCGCCTATGATGATCATACCGCTGATTGCGATCGCAACGGTGCAAGGCTCTTGCCGACGCTGCTGCACAGCCACGCGCCGCTTGACCTGGTCATCATCATGCTCGGCACCAACGACTTGAAACCGTCGATTCATGGCTCGGCCATCGTCGCGATGAAGGGTGTGGAGCGGCTGGTCAAACTGGTGCGCAACCATGTCTGGCAGGTGCCGGACTGGGAAGCGCCGGATGTTCTGATCGTCGCGCCGCCGCAACTGTGCGAAACGGCCAACCCGGTGATGGGCGCTATCTTTCGCGATGCGATCGATGAATCGGCGATGCTCGCGCCGGTCTACCGGGATTTGGCCGACGATCTCGATTGCGGATTTTTCGATGCGGGGTCAGTTGCCCGCACGACGCCCGTAGACGGCGTTCATCTCGATGCTGAAAACACGCGGGCCATCGGGCGCGGGCTGGAGCCCGTCGTTCGCATGATGCTCGGACTTTGACAACAATTCTCGTTTCGGAACGGCATGCCGTGACCCGATAGGACAAGGCAGGATACCTATGGCTCAATCTTATGACGTCATCATCATCGGTTCGGGACCGGGCGGTTATATTGCCGCGATTCGCGCAGCCCAGCTCGGCATGAAGGTTGCCGTGGTCGAGCGCGAGCACCTTGCAGGCATCTGCTCCAACTGGGGCTGCATTCCTACCAAGGCGCTGCTGCGTACTGCCGATGTCTTGCATACGGCTCAGCACGCCAAGGATTACGGCCTGACGCTCGAAGGCTCGATCAAGCCTGATGTCAAGGCGATCGTCGATCGTTCGCGCGGCATCGCGCACCGCATGAACAACGGCGTCGGTTTCCTGTTCAAGAAGAACAAGGTCGATATCATCTGGGGCGAGGCCAAGATCACCAAACCCGGTGAAATCGTAGTTTCCAAGACCCAGAAGAAGCCCGTCGAACCGATGGGCCCGGTTCCGAAGAACACGCTGGGCGAGGGCACCTATACCGCCAAGCACATCATCGTCGCCACAGGCGCCCGCCCGCGCGCGCTTCCAGGCATCGAACCGGATGGCAAGCTGATCTGGACCTATTTCGAGGCAATGAAGCCGGAAGAACTGCCGAAGTCGCTGCTCGTCATGGGTTCCGGCGCCATCGGCATCGAATTCGCCAGCTTCTACCGCACCATGGGTGTCGACGTTACCGTTGTTGAAATCATGAGCCAGGTGATGCCGGTCGAAGATGCGGAGATCTCTGCCTTCGCCAAGAAGCAGCTGGAGAAGCAGGGCATCAAGTTCCATCTGGAAACCAAGGTTGCCAAGGTCGAGAAGGCTGCGAATTCGGTTACTGCGACGCTCGAGAAGAAGGACGGTTCGTCCGAGAAGATCACCGCTGACCGGATGATTTCGGCTGTCGGCGTCGTCGCCAACATCGAAGGTATCGGCCTTGAGGCCGTCGGCGTGAAGACCGATCGCGGCTTCATCGTCATCGACGGTTACGGCAAGACCAACGTGCCTGGCGTCTACGCCATCGGCGATGTCGCCGGCCCGCCGCTGCTCGCCCACAAGGCCGAGCATGAGGCCGTGATCTGCGTTGAAAAGATCGCCGGTCTGCCGAATGTTCACCCGATGGACAAGCTCAAGATCCCCGGCTGCACCTATTGCAACCCACAGGTCGCCTCTGTTGGTCTCACCGAAGCCAAGGCGAAGGAACTGGGCCGCGATATTCGCGTCGGCCGCTTCTCCTTTGCGGCCAACGGCAAGGCCGTGGCGCTCGGTGAAGATCAGGGCATGGTCAAGACCATCTTCGACAAGAAGACAGGCGAGTTGATCGGCGCGCACATGGTTGGTGCGGAAGTCACCGAACTCATTCAGGGCTTTGTGGTCGCCATGAACCTCGAAACCACCGAAGAAGAACTGATGCACACGATCTTCCCGCATCCGACCATTTCCGAGTCGATGAAGGAAAGCGTGCTCGACGCCTACGGACGTGTGCTGAACGCATGAGTGCCCCGTGATGCCCGGCATTGTCTAACCGTGCCGGGTGTCCCATATGTCTCAACGCTGGTTCTATAAGGGAGCGCGGGAATGGAAAATATCGGCTGGATTGCGGCAATCATCATCGGCGGTCTTGCCGGCTGGCTCGCCGGCAAACTCATGGATATGCGTTTCGGCATCTTCATGAATATCGTTCTCGGCATCGTCGGTTCGGTGGTTGCCGTTGCGGTGCTGAGAACCTTCGACGTTTTCGTGCAGGACAGCAGGCTCGGTTATTTCGTAACGTCCTTCATCGGCGCCAGCCTGTTGTTGTTCATGGCTAAGCTGGTACGGCGCTGACTAGGCTTCGTGCCCGGAAGGGGCTTACGCTTTTTCTGGAATTGTTCTAAAGCATCGCGTCAATAAATGTGATGATCGCGGCAAGCGATAGAAACAGGTTTCTTATGGTCACTATTCTCGACAGGACTTCGTCCGAAGAAAAGCGTATCCGCCACCCGGAGAAGGCCCATCGGCCCGATACCGAAGTCATGCGCAAGCCGGAATGGATCCGCGTCAAGGCGCCGACATCCAAGGGCTACCACGAGACGCGCGAACTGGTGCGCAGTCACAAGCTGGTGACGGTGTGCGAGGAAGCCGGCTGTCCAAATATCGGCGAATGCTGGGACAAGAAACACGCGACCTTCATGATCATGGGTGAGATCTGCACCCGCGCCTGCGCCTTCTGCAACGTCGCGACCGGCAAGCCCAATGCGCTTGACATGGACGAGCCGGAAAACGTCGCCAAGGCCGTCAAGCAGATGGGACTCAGCCACGTCGTCATTACCTCGGTCGACCGCGACGATCTTGCCGATGGCGGCGCGGAGCACTTCGAAAAGGTGATCTGGGCGATCCGCGCTGCGTCTCCCAACACCACCATCGAAATTCTGACCCCGGACTTCCTGAAAAAGCCCGGCGCGCTGGAGCGTGTCGTCGCGGCGAAGCCCGATGTCTTCAACCACAATATGGAAACCGTTCCCGGCAATTACCTCACGGTTCGCCCCGGTGCGCGTTATTTTCATTCCGTGCGCCTGTTGCAGCGCGTCAAGGAACTGGACCCCACCATGTTCACCAAATCAGGCATCATGGTCGGCCTTGGCGAAGAGCGCAACGAAGTGCTGCAGCTGATGGACGATCTGCGCAGTGCTGACGTGGACTTCCTGACTATCGGCCAGTATCTGCAGCCGACCCGCAAGCACCACAAGGTCGAGGCTTACGTCACGCCGGAGGAATTCAAGTCCTATGAGACGGTCGCCTATACCAAGGGCTTCCTGATGGTCTCCTCCAGCCCGCTGACGCGTTCCTCCCACCATGCGGGCGACGATTTTGCACGCCTGCGCGCGGCCCGCGAGAAGAAGCTTCTGGCCGCTGCGGAGTAAGTGGGCGGGGCGGGCAATTTCTCTAACGCGTCATCCTTGAGCTTGTCCCGAGGATGACGTTGCTGCTTTCACCTGAAGTCAGGCCACAACCTTCTCCGGCCGATGCGCGCGCATGCACAGGATGACGCTCAGCACGACTGAGCAAATCGCCAGGACTTCGACGATTGTTGGCCCACGACCTTCCCAGAGGAAGCCATAGAGCAACGCAAAGAGCGTCTCGAACAGGATCATCTGTCCAACCATGGTGAGCGGCAGCAGGCGGCTCATGCGGTTCCAGAGAGCATTTCCGAGAATGGATGCGGTGAACCCGAGACCGGCGGCGATGGCCGCAAAATGCAGCCAGTCCTTGGAGCTATGGCTTTCCCCGCCGAAAGCAAAGGCCGGTATGGCGAGCGCCAGCGCCAGCCCGCCGGTCACCACACCCGTCATCATGTTCCAGTCGTCGGCGCTGACATCGTGAAGGCGTGACAGCCAGCGGGCATTGCCAACCGCAAAGGCCGTCCATGAGGCGAGCGCGCCAAGCGCACAGGCCAGCCCGATCAGGCGGGATACATCCAGCCCCGCATCGCTTTCCGTCAGCGACTGCCAGGATATGCCGATAATGCCGATTGCGCCAAAGGCGAGCGACGGCCACAGACGCTTGAGCGATACCGCGCCATGATCGCGCGTGCCGATGATGGTGACGGCAACCGGCAGGAAGCCGATGATGATGGACGTGAAGGCAACGCCGCTCAGTTTCACCGCCGTTGATATGAAGACATAATAGGCGATGTTGCCGATCATGCTCAGCCAGCCGAGCGCGATCCATTCGCGCGCACCGAAATGGGCCGATACCCGTTTCAGGCGCGGTCCGATGATGATGAGCGAAATCAGCCCGTAGGTCAGGTAACGGGCCGTCGACAGTTGCAGGGCGGAAAAATCCGGTACGAGTTTCGGGGCGAGAAAGATCGCACCCCAGAGAGCGCCCGCCATCATGCCGTAGATAACACCGAGGCTTGTCTTGTTCATGTCATGTCACATCCGCATTCACGATTGCCCGCGATGTGCCACAGCCACGTACGGCTGTCTTGACAAAAACTCCTGAGAGAAGAGGTGCTGTGCTTTCAGTGAATTCCGAAGGCCCGGCGATAAGCGGCAGGCGTTTTGCCCATCGCGTTGCGCATGGCGCGCGTCAGTGCCGTCTGGTCGGAAAAGCCGGCCCGCAAGGCAATTTCCGCAATCGGCAATGTGGAGTGGCGCAGCAATGCGCAGACCTTGTCCATGCGCAGCTCTGCAAGCCAGCGGTGAGGAGGGAGGCTAAACTCTTCCAGAAACAGCGCATGCAGGCGGCTATCGCTGATCGCGGCGCAGGATGCGAGCGTCTCGATGGTCCAGGGGAAAAATGGCTCCGCTCTGACGATCTCGCCCAGCGCATGCAGGCGGTGGCGGATATCGGTCTTTTCAGTCGCAAGGCTGTCGATCAGGAGCGGTGCCCAGAGGTTGGCAATATCCTCACGCGGCCCATCCGATCCGATGACGCCGCGCATGTAAGCGATCAGCTGCCGTGTATCCCGTGCGATATCGAGAAACGGCTTGTGCACAAATCTCTCCAGCACCTGTTCGGGAACAGCAGTTTCGTCGATATCGACCACCAGCGACCGGTTGATCGTCGTCGCTTCCTGTGTGTGCGATGTGTTGGGATGAATGAAGACCGCGCGCCCGGTGGACAATTCGTCCTGTAGCCCTGCTACATCGATCCGCAGACATCCCGAGACCGGAAGAACGATCTGCACGAAGCCGTGCCGTTCCTTCGGTCTTTCCTGCGTATAGGTTCTGATATCGGCGGATGCGGCGATCATGAGATTGTCATTTCCATCGTGCAAAGAAACGGCCGCCTCGAAAAGCGGCCGGTTTCAGTCCTGATTATGACATCGTCTTGAAGATTGGGCCAGCCGGCTTTATCGAGCCGGCGTCTAACATTCTTCCTTGGCGGTCGATTCGCCGCGTTTGCGCTTGCGCAAAACCGGCTTGTTCTCTCTCGCCTCGCATTTCGCAACGTCGATGAGATAGGCAAGCATCGGCATTTCGTTCATCGATGCAAGTTGCTTGGCGGATTCGAGAAGGTTGATGATGTTGGAAAAATCGTCCATCGGCTCACTCAGTGGCTCAAAGCGGGTTATGTGGGTGTGAACCCAGGGATGAATAAGCGCGGTGAAAATGGGAGGTTCCAGCGCCGTTGCATCCCATGGGTGTAATATTAGTCGCAAATAAATAGCAATCCCTGCGAGGGGGTTGCAATAGTTAAATTTCCGTAACATCGGACGCCGCGGCCATAACGCGGCAGAATAATAGCCGCGCTATTTAAAAATGGCATGGTGGCGAAGACGAGGTTTATTCGATGCCGAACTATCTTGAAAAGGTGGAGGACGCGGCTGCGATTATCGCATCTGCACAGCGTATTTCGGTCGTCGGTTGCTCCGGAGGCGGAAAATCGACGCTTTCCCGGAAGCTCGTAAGACGCTTTGGATTTGAATACATTTCCATGGATCGCGATATTTTCTGGTTGCCCGGCTGGCAGGCACGCCCGCGCCAAGAACAGCGGCAAAGGATTGCCGCCGTCGTCACCAAAGACCGGTGGCTGATGGACGGCAGCAATCCATCGTCTTTCGACATGCGTCTGCCGAGATCCGACATCGTCCTTTGGGTGCGCATGCCGCGCTGGCTTTGCCTTTGGGGCGCCATCACCCGGATTGCCAAGGGGTATGGCAAGGCGCGTCCTGAAATGGCTGAAGGGTGCCCCGAAAGACTGGATCTCGATTTCCTGCGCTATATCTGGAATTTCGAACGCCGGCACGCCCCGATCTTCGAGCAGAATTTCGCGCTTTATGGTCCCAACGTGCCGGTATTCCAGCTTAAAAGCCGAAAACAGCTTCGCCGCCTTCTTGATCTTCTTGTTATCGAGGATTAACTCCCGCTCATGCCACAGTTCGAAACGCATCGCCTTGTAAAACACTCGCCCGACCGCATGTACGACCTCGTCGCCGATGTGGAGAAGTATCCGCAGTTTCTGCCGCTTTGCGAAGCGCTGGTCATCCGCTCGCGCAAGGAGCGGGACGGCAAGACCCTGCTGGTGGCAGATATGACGGTGGGCTACAAGGCCATTCGCGAGACCTTCACCACGCAGGTGCTGCTGAACCCGGCAGAGCGCGCCATCGACGTGAAGTATATCGACGGCCCGTTCAAATATCTCGACAATCGCTGGCGTTTTGAAGCCTCCGCAGAGGGCGGCTCGGCCATTCATTTTTTCATCGAGTATGAATTCAAGAACCGGCTGCTCGGTGCGGTCATGGGATCGATGTTCGACAGGGCCTTCCGCATGTTCGCCGAAGCCTTCGAGACCCGCGCCGATAAAATCTACGCGGACCCGGCCTGATTGAGGGTAATCAGCATCTCGAGCGCCGTCCTGACGGTCGCAAGACGGATTTCCGTTCGCCCGATCTCTCCGTAGTGCATTTCATGGTGCAGGATTTTACCGCTGCGCGCCCTGGCGGCCAGATGCACCAGCCCCACCGGTTTTTCAACCGAACCTCCGCCCGGACCGGCAATGCCGGTCACGGCTACGGCAAAATCCGCCCGGGAACGAAATAGCGCGCCATGCGCCATTTGCAGCGCGGTCTGTCGGGATACGGCGCCGAAATTCGCCAGCGTCTCAGTTCCAACCCCAAGCATGTCCATCTTGGCCTGGTTCGTGTAGGTGACGAAGCCGCGATCGACGACGGCAGAAGAGCCGGCGATTTCCGTCAGCGAACCAGCAATCAGGCCGCCCGTACAGCTTTCCGCCGTCGAGACCATGAAGCCGCCGGCGGTAAAGTCAGAAATAATCCGCCGCGCCAGTTCTTCTATATCCGCGGGAAAAAGGCTCATAGCGGTCTTCCCTTGTAGACCACAGTGGCAGTGGCAATCGCAGCAATACCTTCCCGGCGGCCGACGAAGCCGATCGTCTCGTTGGTGGTCGCCTTGACCGAGCAGCGCTCCAGCGCGATGCCGAGCATGTCGGAAAGCGCCTCACGCATGGCCTGCCGATGCGGTCCGATGCGCGGCGCTTCGGCAATCAGCGAGACATCGGCATTCATGATCGTGCCGCCATTGCCGCGGACTACCTTGGCCGCGTGTTCGAGGAAGATGCGCGAAGCGGCACCCTTCCATTGCGGATCGGAAGGCGGGAAGTGATCGCCTATGTCGCCAGCGCCGCAGGTGGCGAGCAGGGCATCCGTCAGCGCATGCAGCGCCACATCGGCATCCGAATGGCCTTTGAGTTTCTGGTCGTGTTCGATGAAGACGCCGCACAGCGTCACACCGTCTCCGGCTTCTAGCTGGTGCACGTCGTAACCATTGCCGGTGCGCACGTCAGGCAGTCCGTAGGAGAGCTTTTCATCGGCCATGGCAATATCCCGCTTGAGAGTGAGTTTCACATTGTCGACCGAGCCTTCGGTCAGCGTCACAGGCAGACTTGCCCATTCAGCGATCGAGGCGTCATCGGTAAAGTCGGTTTTTCCAGATGTGGCAGCAGCGCGATGCGCGGCGAGGATTTCGCCATAGCCGAAGCTTTGCGGTGTCTGCGCCGCATAAAGACCCTGCCTTGAAACTGTCTCCGCGACAGAATCGCCTTCGCCACGCTTCAGCGTATCAGTGACAGGTAGGGCAGGCAGAACGCCGACAGCGCCCGCCTTGTGCAGCGCCACGATGCGTTCCAGCATGTCCACGGCGATGAAAGGCCGCACGGCATCGTGGATCATCACATGTGTGAGGTCTTGCGCGGCCAGCGCTTCCAGACCAGCGAGCACCGATTGCTGCCGGGTTGCGCCGCCCGTGACGGTGACGATCCGCTTCCCGGCATTCAGCCGTTCAAGGATTGGTGACAGGAGTGCCGCATCGTCAGCATGGATAACGACCACGATAGGAGATGTGTCTACCCAGGCAAGAAAGGTCGACAACGTATGCTCGATCACGGCCTTGCCACCGATCGGGCGATATTGTTTCGGCCCTTCCTCAGGGGAGCCGGCTCTTTCTCCGCGTCCTGCGGCGACAACGACGATGCCGAGTTTCATAGTGCTTTCCTGCATTGGTCTTATGCTTTGTGCGCAACCCTTAATGGTTGACAGTCCTGCTCTAGCGTTTCAAAACCCGAATGGCCAGCCCGATAAGCCGCCCACCCGCACCCACATGTCGCAGGATCGGTCATCCCGTTTGTTCAAACCTGCACAAATTGCCGCCGCCAGCAAAACAGGCAGGCAGGCCACGCGCAAATAAAAGGTGCAACCCTGTAAAAGTGCTTGGCAACTGCGCAAACACTGTCTAAAAATAATGCATATAACTCTTCTGCACGAAAGATCATCACTTGCCCCTTCCGGAGTTGTCAGTCCCGTTCAGCATCGGCTCAGTCGCGATCCGTAATCGCGCAGTGCTGGCGCCTATGTCGGGCGTGACAGATTTGCCTTTCCGTCAGCTCGCCTGGCGTTACGGCGCGGGCCTTGTGGTGACTGAAATGGTCGCAAGCCGGGAACTTGTCGCCAATCGTGGGGAATCCTGGGCGCGGCTGAAAAATGCCGGGATGGTTCCGCATATGGTGCAGCTCGCCGGACGCGAAGCGCATTTTATGGCGGAAGCGGCAAAAATTGCGGCTGACAATGGCGCTGGCATCATCGACATCAATATGGGTTGTCCGGCCAAGAAGGTGACGGGCGGTTACTCCGGTTCGGCCTTGATGCGGGATCCTGATCATGCGCTGTCGTTGATCGAGGCGACCGTCGGCGCGGTCGATGTGCCCGTGACGCTGAAGATGCGGCTAGGCTGGGATGAAAACACCATCAATGCACCCGAAATTGCTCGCCGCGCTCAAGCCG
Organism: Rhizobium sp. Root491; assembly: GCF_001427205.1. NCBI lineage: Bacteria > Pseudomonadati > Pseudomonadota > Alphaproteobacteria > Hyphomicrobiales > Rhizobiaceae > Rhizobium > Rhizobium sp. Root491. The sequence continues at coordinate 40,778 of NZ_LMFF01000001.1, read as the reverse complement.
CCGGTGTCCAGCTGATCACCATTCACGGCCGCACCCGCATGCAGTTTTACGAAGGACGGGCGAACTGGGATGCCATTCGCGCCGTGCGCGAGGTGATTTCCGTGCCGCTGATCGCCAATGGCGATGTCGAGACCGCCGAAGATGCGCGTGAAATCCTCAGCCGTTCCGGCGCGGATGCCGTTATGGTCGGTCGCGGTGCACAGGGTCAACCCTGGCTGCCGGCTGTACTGGCCGGACATGCAGCGCCGCAACGCGCCGATATTGCCGATATCGCCGTCGAACATTACGACATGATGCTCGAATTTTATGGAAGGGAAGCCGGTCTTCGGCATGCCCGCAAACATCTGGGCTGGTATCTCGACCGTTTCGCGACGGAGATCGCCACCACCGACAAGGCTAAAATCATGACATCGCGTGATACGGGGGAAGTGGCTGATCTGCTGCGCTCCGCCCTTTGCGACAATGCGGGCGAAGAAGCCGCAAGGAAGGCCGCATGAGCGCTGATAAACACAGCCCGGCAGATGCGAACCCGCTCGCCATGGCGGTTCTGAACGCGGTGCAGAATCCCGTTATTCTGGTGGATGCCGAAGGTTTCATCGCTTTTGCCAATTGGGAAGCAGAAGCTTTTTTCGGGGCCAGCGCCTCCCATCTCGCCCGCTACCGCGTCTCCACCTTCATTCCCTTCGGCAGTCCGCTGCTTGCGCTGATCGATCAGGTGCGGGAACGCCGCGCGCCGGTAAATGAATATCGGGTCGATCTGAGCTCCCCCCGGCTTGGACAGGACAAGCTCGTCGATCTCTATGTCGCGCCTGTTGTCAGCGAGCCGGGGTCTGTTGTCGTCGTCTTCCAGGAACGGTCGATGGCTGACAAGATCGACCGGCAATTGACCCATCGGGCTGCTGCACGCTCTGTCACCGGCCTTGCCTCGATGCTGGCGCATGAGATCAAGAACCCGCTTTCGGGCATTCGTGGTGCCGCGCAGCTTCTCGAGACATCGGTTGCCGATGAGGACCGTGCGCTGACGCGGTTGATCTGCGACGAGACCGATCGTATCGTCTCGCTGGTCGACCGCATGGAAGTATTTTCCGACGAGCGTCCGGTGGACCGCGTGCCGGTCAACATCCATTCGGTGCTCGACCATGTGAAGGCCATAGCCAAGGCCGGCTTTGCTCGTAACATCAAGATTTCCGAGAATTATGATCCATCGCTGCCGGCGGTCTATGCCAACCGCGACCAGCTGGTGCAGGTCTTTCTCAATCTTGTGAAAAACGCGGCGGAAGCCGTCGGAAATCAGTCAGAGGGCGAGATCGTGCTGACGACGGCATATCGTCCCGGCATGCGCATGTCCGTGGCAGGCAGCCGCGAACGCATCTCGCTGCCGCTTGAGTTTTGCGTCCATGACAATGGGCCGGGAGTGCCGGCCGATCTCCTGCCGCATCTCTTCGACCCCTTCATTACCACCAAGACGAATGGTTCGGGCCTGGGTCTGGCGCTTGTCGCCAAACTGATTGGCGCCCATGGCGGCATTGTCGAATGCGACAGCCAGAACCATCGCACGACTTTCCGCGTATTGATGCCCGTCTCGCCTGAAGTGGCGCTGGACGACCGCATCTTGCCGAACTCGACAGGAAATGACAGATGACAGCTACTATCCTCGTCGCCGATGATGATGCCGCGATCCGCACCGTGCTTAATCAGGCGCTCAGCCGTGCCGGTTACGATGTGCGCATCACGTCCAATGCCGCAACGCTCTGGCGCTGGGTTTCTGCCGGCGAGGGCGATCTGGTCGTTACCGATGTCGTGATGCCCGATGAAAACGCCTTCGATCTGCTTCCGCGCATCAAGAAGGCCCGCCCGGACCTGCCGGTTCTGGTGATGAGTGCCCAAAACACTTTCATGACCGCGATCAAGGCCTCGGAGAAGGGGGCTTACGATTACCTGCCCAAGCCCTTCGACCTGACGGAGCTGATTGCCATCATCGGCCGCGCCCTGTCGGAGCCGAAGCGCAAGCCCGCCAAACTGGACGACGATATGCAGGACGGCATGCCGCTCGTCGGCCGCTCGGCCGCCATGCAGGAAATCTACCGGGTTCTCGCCCGCCTGATGCAGACCGACCTGACGCTGATGATTACCGGCGAATCCGGCACCGGCAAGGAACTGGTGGCGCGCGCGCTGCATGATTACGGCAAGCGCCGCAACGGCCCCTTCGTCGCCATCAACATGGCGGCAATCCCGCGTGATCTGATCGAATCCGAACTGTTCGGCCATGAGAAGGGCGCCTTCACCGGTGCGCAGAACCGCTCGACCGGCCGTTTCGAACAGGCCGAGGGCGGCACGCTGTTTCTCGACGAAATCGGCGATATGCCAATGGACGCCCAGACGCGGCTGCTGCGCGTATTGCAGCAGGGCGAATATACGACGGTGGGCGGACGCACGCCCATCAGGACCGATGTTCGTATCGTCGCCGCCACCAACAAGGACCTGAAGCAGTCGATCAACCAGGGCCTTTTCCGCGAAGACCTCTATTACCGCCTGAACGTCGTGCCGCTGCGGCTGCCGCCGCTGCGCGACCGTGCTGAGGATATTCCCGATCTGGTTCGCCATTTCATCCAGACGGGTGAGAAGGAGGGGCTGGAAGGAAAGCGTTTCGAGACCGAGGCGCTGGAAGTCATGAAGGCCTATGCCTGGCCCGGCAACGTGCGCGAACTCGAAAACCTGATCCGTCGCCTGATGGCGCTTTATCCGCAGGAAGTCATCACCCGCGAGATCATCGAGCAGGAATTGCAGTCGGATGTTCCAGACAGCCCGCTCGACAAGATGGCGGTTCGCACCGGCTCGTTGACCATTTCGCAGGCGGTCGAGGAAAACATGCGGGATTATTTCGCAAGTTTCGGCGAAGGCCTGCCGCCGCCAGGTCTCTACGACCGTGTTCTGCGTGAACTGGAATATCCGCTCATTCTCGCCGCCCTGACGGCGACGCGCGGTAACCAGATCAAGGCTGCCGATCTTCTCGGCCTCAACCGCAATACGCTGCGCAAGAAGATTCGCGAGCTTGGCGTTTCCGTGTATCGCAGCTCCCGCCCCAGCTGAGAATGTTGACAAGGCCGCGGTTGTCGTTGCATTTTCGCCACATTGTGTTGCTTGGAAAACACTAGGATGGAGAGAGATTCGCCGGCACGAGGCGGATTCGCCCATTTTCATGAATGTGGTGCTGGCTAGCCAGCGATTGGGAGAAATGCATGCGGAAACCCGCCGCCGAAAAAGCCGTTGCCGAAGACGCAGCGGGAATGGTGGTAGCCGATCGCAGGATGTCTTTCGCTCTGCCGGGGCTGGTGCTTGCCGGTGTCGCCCTTGTTTGCGCCATACTGACACTTTTCGTGCTTCTGGGCGTAACACCGATTGCGCCGACATCGAATGTCGTCATCGCCTCGGTCGTCATCAATTCGGTCTTTGTGATCGGACTGATCTTTCTCATCGGTCGGGAAATCAACCGCCTGCTGAAAGCGCGGAAAAAGGGCAGGGCGGCGGCACGATTGCATGTGCGCATCGTCGTGCTGTTTTCCATCGTTGCGATTACACCGGCCGTTCTCGTCGCCATCTTCGCCAGTCTGACGCTGAATGTCGGTCTCGACCGCTGGTTTGCGCTACGTACCCAGTCGATCGTCGATTCCTCCAGCAATATCGCGCAGGCCTATATGATGGAGAATGCCGGTTATCTTCAGGGACAGACCCTGTCGATGGCCACCGACCTCGACCGCAACCGCGCGCTCTTTTATCTCGACCGCACCGGCTTCGTCGATCTCATGACCCGTCAGGCCAAGGGCCGTGGTCTTCTCGGCGCATTCCTGGTGCAGGAAGACGGCGACGCCGTCGCGCAGGCCGATATCAAGACGGAAAAGCCGCTTCCGGCCATTCCGCACGATGCGCTTGAAAAGGCCGCCGCTGGTCAGCCAACCCTTATTCCGCCTGGCATCACCAATCTCGTCGGCGCCATCATCAAGCTCGAGGGCATCAGCGGTACGTTTCTTTACACCGTGCGTGCCGTCGATCCCAAGGTAATGGGCGCGATGCGGCTGATGGAAGAGAACCGCGCCGAATACAAGGCGATGGAGGCCGGCCGTGCGCCGTTGCAGATTGCGTTTGCAATCCTTTATCTCGGTTTCGCGCTGATCGTGCTTCTGGCGGCGATCTGGACCGCGATTGCGGTAGCCGACCGTATCGTGCGTCCTATCCGTCTCCTCATCAGCGCCGCAGACAGTGTCGCCACCGGGAACATGCATGTGCTGGTTCCCGTTCGCGCCATCGATGGCGACGTTGGCCGCCTGTCGCGCACCTTCAACAAGATGGTCTCGGAACTGCGCAGCCAACAGGAACAGATCATTGAAGCGAAAGACGACATCGATGATCGCCGCCGCTTCATCGAGGCCGTATTGTCTGGCGTTACCGCCGCCGTTATCGGCATTGATGAAAACCGCAGGATCACCATCGTCAATCCTTCGGCTGAAGAATTCGTGGCGCTTTCCTCCGACCAGCTTATCGGTGCGCAACTATCTGATATCGCGCCTGAAATCGAAGAGGTCGTGACCGAGGCCAACACCTGGTCGCGCGGCAATTTCCGCAAGCAGATCAACATCATGCGGCGCGGCACCGAACGGACGCTCAATGTGCAGGTGACCCGTGAGGATGCACGCGACAGCCGCGACAGCTACGTCATCACGCTCGACGATATCACCGATCTCGTCATTGCCCAGCGCTCGACCGCCTGGTCCGACGTCGCGCGGCGTATTGCGCATGAGATCAAGAATCCTCTGACACCTATCCAGCTTTCCGCCGAGCGCATCAAACGCCGCTTCGGCAAGCAGATCGACGAGAACGATCGCGCCATCTTTGACCAGTGTACGGACACCATCGTCCGGCAGGTTGGTGACATCGGCCGTATGGTGGATGAATTCTCGGCCTTTGCCCGCATGCCGAAGCCCACGAAGGAAAAGTCGGACCTGCGTTCGATCTTGAAGGACGCGGCATTCCTGCGCGAAATAAGCGCCGCAGACACGAAATTCTCCACGGAATTTGGCGATGTCCCGCTGGAGGGCATGTTCGATGCCCGCATGCTGGGACAGGCGTTCGGCAATCTCATCAAGAATGCAACGGAAGCGATCGAGGCGGTCGAAGGCGAAAAGCGGCCAGGCAAAATCCTGGTGCGCGCATCCTTCGACGAGGCCAATTCGCGGTTCGTGGCTGACATCATCGACAATGGCAGAGGCTTGCCCGTCGAGAACCGTCATCGCATTCTCGAACCCTATATGACGATGCGGGACAAGGGCACGGGCCTCGGCCTCGCCATCGTCAAGAAAATCATTGAAGAGCATGGCGGGTATCTGGAACTCCACGATGCCCCGCCGGAGTTCGACCATGGCCACGGTGCCATGATCAGAGTGCTGCTGCCCTATATCGAGGCGGTCGGCGGCAAAAATAACAAGGAAGCAGCATATGGCGTCTGATATTCTGGTCGTGGATGACGAGGCGGACATTCGCGAAATCGTAGCGGGTATTCTTTCCGATGAAGGCCACGAGACGCGCATGGCGTTCGACAGCGACAGCGCGCTGGCCGCCATTTCCGAACGCGTTCCGCGTCTCATCTTTCTCGACATCTGGATGCAGGGGTCGAAGCTCGACGGTCTGGCCCTGCTGGACGAGATCAAGAGCCGCCATCCCGATATCCCTGTTGTGATGATTTCCGGTCATGGTAACATCGAAACCGCCGTCAACGCCATCAAGCGCGGCGCGTTCGATTTTATTGAGAAACCGTTCAAGGCGGACCGCCTGATCCTGATTGCTGAACGCGCGCTGGAGAACTCCAAGCTGAAGCGTGAGGTGCAGGAACTCAAGAAGCGCACTGGCGACGCGGTTGAACTCGTCGGCGCGTCGCTTGCGGTTTCCCAACTTCGCCAGACCATTGACCGCGTGGCGCCCACCAACAGCCGCATCATGATCCTCGGCCCCTCCGGTTCCGGCAAGGAGCTGGTGGCTCGCATGGTGCACAAGAAATCCTCGCGTGCCACAGGACCTTTCGTTGCGCTGAACGCTGCGACCATCACGCCGGACCGCATGGAAATCGCCTTGTTCGGCACGGAAGGCCTGCCCGGGCAGCCGCGCAAGGTGGGCGCTCTGGAAGAGGCCCATCGCGGTGTTCTCTATCTCGATGAAGTCGGCGAGATGCCGCGCGAAACCCAGAACAAGATCCTGCGCGTGCTGGTCGATCAGCAGTTCGAGCGTGTCGGTGGCGGCAAGCGGGTAAAGGTGGATGTGCGCATCATCTCCTCAACCGCCCATCACCTCGAAAGCCTGATCGCCGAAGGCCAGTTCCGCGAAGATCTCTACCATCGCCTCGCCGTGGTGCCGGTGAAGGTGCCGGCGCTGTCCGAGCGGCGTGAGGATATTCCTTTCCTCGTCGACATGTTCATGCGGCAGATTTCCGAACAGGCCGGCATCCGCCCGCGCAAGATCGGCGATGACGCCATGGCCGTTCTCCAGACGCATGACTGGCCGGGTAACATTCGCCAGCTCCGCAACAATATCGAGCGGCTGATGATTCTGGCACGCCCCGAAGGCGGTGAGGCACCAATCTCGGCAGACATGTTGCCGGCGGATATTGGCGACATGCTGCCGAAGATTTCGGCGCAAGGCGATCAGCACATCATGACCCTGCCGCTGCGCGAAGCACGTGAAATGTTCGAGCGGGACTATCTGGTCGCCCAGATCAACCGCTTCGGCGGCAATATTTCACGAACGGCGGAATTTGTCGGCATGGAAAGATCGGCACTGCATCGCAAACTGAAATCTCTCGGCGTATAAGACACGAAGGCCCAAGTCGTCGTAATCGATTATTCCGTCAGAGAGACAGCATGAAAGTCATCATTTGCGGCGCAGGGCAGGTGGGTTACGGCATCGCCGAACAACTGTCGCGCGAGGACAATGAGGTATCGGTCATCGATACCTCCGCGACCCTCATTACCGCCATTACCGAGACGCTGGATGTGCGCGGTTATGTCGGCCATGGCGCCCATCCCGACATGCTGGCAAAGGCGGGTGCGGACCAGGCCGACATGATCATCGCCGTGACCCTGCATGACGAGATCAATATCGTCGCCTGCGAGGTTGCGCATGCGCTGTTCAGCGTTCCGACCAAGATCGCCCGCATCCGCGACCAAAGCTATCTGAAGCCGGAATATGCCGATCTGTTCAGCCGCGAAAACATGTCGATCGACGTGACGATTTCGCCTGAAGTCGAAGTCGGCAAGATGGTACTCAGGCGCATCGCCTTTCCGGGTGCCACCGATGTCGTGCGTTTCGCCGACGACACGGTCTTCATGCTGGCAATCGAGTGCATGGAGGACTGCCCGGTCATCAACACGCCGCTGCAGCAACTTTCCAACCTCTTTCCGGACCTTATCGCAACCGTGGTGGGTGTCTACCGGAACGGCATCCTCAAGGTCGCGCACTCCTCCGAGCAGCTGCGCGTCGGCGACCTCGCTTATGTCATCTGTCAACGCCAGCACGCACGCCGCACCCTTGGCCTCTTCGGCCATGAGGAGCAAGAGGCGCAGCGCATCGTGATTGCGGGCGCCGGCAATATTGGCCACTTCGTCGCGCAGAAGATCGAGGAGTTGCAGCCTAAGACGCGGGTAAAAATCATCGAGGCGGATCGCGACAGGGCTATTGCCGCATCGGAACAGCTCAGCAACACCATTGTCATGCATGGTTCGGCGCTGGACCAGAAGATTTTGCTGCAGGCCGATATTCAGGATGCGGATCTGATCGTGACGCTCACCAACAGCGATCAGACCAATATACTGGCGGCGGTGATGGCCAAGCAGCTTGGCTGCAAATCCAACCTTGCATTGTTGAACAGCTCGTCCTTTCACGAGGTTGCGGATTCACTCGGTCTCGACGCCTATATCAATCCCCGGGCCGTTACCATTTCGCGCGTTCTCCAGCATGTGCGCAAGGGCCGTATCCGGTCGGTTTATGCCGTTCAGCGCGGCTCGGCGGAGGTAATCGAGGCAGAGGCGCTGGAGACTTCGCCGCTGGTCGGCCAGTCCTTCCGTGACATCGATATGCCTGATGGCGTGCGCATCGGCGCGATCTATCGCGACGGTGTGGTGATCCGCCCGGACGGCAGCACGAAGATCAAGGCGAAGGACCGCGTCGTGCTGTTTGCATCTGCCGATGCGGTGCGCGACGTGGAACAGCTTTTCCGGGTTTCGATACAATATTTCTGACTGTTTCGAATCGAAAAAGCAGGTCAATACTCGTACTCATTCGGCTGTTTTCGCCGTTGCGGAACAGGACACGATTTGATACCAGAGTTGCAGGTCGGCCAAGCGGGGGACTAGACTCGGCCGGCTTATTATTGATTGATTATTTTCCGGTATCCCTGCCGGCAAAAAAGAAAGAAGCGGCGCCATGGCGGAACGTTCTCAAAACCTTCAGGATCTTTTCCTCAATACCGTTCGTAAGCAAAAGATTTCGCTCACGATTTTCCTGATCAACGGCGTCAAGCTGACGGGCGTTGTCACTTCCTTCGATAATTTCTGCGTGCTTCTGCGCCGTGACGGTCACTCGCAGCTTGTTTACAAGCATGCGATCTCCACCATCATGCCCGGCCAGCCGATGCAGATGTTCGAGAGCGAAGAAGGCGCAGCCTGATCAGGCTCCCTCAACGGTATCTTCGATATAAGCTGACCTGAACCGGGAACATTTCCGGTTCAATCAGGTTAATCCAGATAGTCGTCCGCACGGATGCGGTCGGCTTCAAATTCATTTCTTGATAAGGCTGAACCCATTACGACGCGCGACACCTCGAACGAATCGATCATCCCCGAACAGGAAAAGCACCGCGACGACATGCGTGCGGTGGTCATCGTGCCTGTCCTCAAGCAGCAGCGCGAAAGCCGTGATGCGGTGGCGGGTCCGGTTTCTCCTGTACGGTCTGTTGAGGCCAAGCTTGAGGAAGCAAAGGGGCTGGCGCTCGCCATTGGTCTTGAGGTAACGCAAGGTCTTGTCGTGCCGGTCAACCAGCCGCGTCCTGCAACTTTGTTTGGAACCGGCAAGATCGAGGAAATCGGCCATCTTCTGGATGAAACCAATTCCGGTCTGGTGATCGTCGATCATCCTTTGACCCCGGTGCAGCAGCGCAATCTTGAAAAGCAGTGGAATGCCAAGGTCATCGACAGGACGGGCCTGATCCTCGAAATCTTCGGCCGCCGTGCCTCCACCAAGGAAGGCACGTTGCAGGTCGATCTTGCGCATTTGAACTATCAGAAGGGCCGCCTCGTCAGAAGCTGGACACACCTTGAACGCCAGCGCGGTGGCGCGGGCTTCATGGGCGGTCCGGGTGAAACGCAGATCGAGGCCGACCGTCGGCTGCTGCAGGATCGCATCGTCAAGCTCGAGCGCGAGCTGGAGCAGGTGGTGCGCACCCGCCAGCTTCACCGCGCCAAGCGCCGCAAGGTGCCGCACCCGATCGTGGCGCTGGTCGGTTATACCAATGCCGGCAAGTCCACCCTGTTCAATCGCATTACGGGTGCTGGCGTTCTGGCGGAAGACATGCTGTTCGCAACGCTCGATCCGACCTTGCGCCGTATGAAGCTGCCGCATGGCCGCACGGTTATCCTGTCCGATACCGTCGGTTTCATCTCCGATCTGCCGACGCATCTCGTCGCCGCTTTCCGCGCAACGCTGGAAGAGGTGCTGGAAGCCGATCTTATTTTGCACGTGCGCGACATGTCCGATCCGGATAATGCCGCCCAGTCGGCCGATGTGCTGCGCATTCTTGGCGATCTCGGTATTGACGAGAAGGAAGCCGAAAAGCGCATCATCGAGGTCTGGAACAAGGTCGATCGTCTCGAACCCGAAGCGCATGACGCCATCATTGAACGTGCCGAGGGCCGCTCCGATATTCGTGCCGTTTCGGCGGTCACGGGCGAGGGCGTCGATGCCCTCATGGACGAGATTTCCGGCCGTCTGTCAGGTGTCCTGACGGAAACGACTGTCGTCCTCTCCGTCGAGCAATTGCCGCTGATCTCATGGGTCTACAGCAACTCCATCGTGGATAGCCGCGAAGACAATGAGGACGGTTCGGTTTCCCTTGATGTGCGCCTGTCGGAAGCGCAGGCCACCGAGCTGGAACGGAAGCTTGGAAAGGCAACCATCCGCGAGCGGGAAGACTGGGAGCAGTAAACGCTCCGAGAACGATTGCGGTATATTTCCTTATACTCAACGTCATCCTTGGGCTTGTCCCAAGGATCTAGACACAGAGATACAATCAGGATGTCGCAGATGCTCGGGACAGGCCCGAGCATGACGCAGGAGAGGTTTTAGGTTTTCGTCACCACTGTCGAAAGCACCGGGCGCTCTGAGTTTTTCAGCATATCCGGGTGATCAGGACGAAATCATATCCAGCGAGCGTTCGATGCGTTTTGCCGCCTGCCACAGGTCTTCCATTCTCTCAAGGCTCGCTTCCTGAAGCGTTTCGCCATTTTCGGTGAGCGACGTCTCGATGTGATTGAAACGCCTGCGGAATTTCGTATTGGTGCCGCGCAGCGCGTCTTCCGGATCGGCTTTGACATGGCGGCCGATATTGACCAGCGCGAAGATGAGATCGCCAAGTTCATCAGAGACCTTCTCCGGCTTTCCCTCCGCCAGCGCTTCACGCAGTTCGGCGATTTCCTCCTCGATCTTGTCGAGAATGGGGGCTGGATCCGACCAATCGAAACCGACGCGCGCAGCCTGTTCCTGCAACTTGAGAGCCTCGGTCAGAGCCGGCTGGCTACGCTGCACACCGCCTAAAAAGCCGGCCTTGAAATCCTCGGTGATACCGCGGCGGGCGCGGCGTTCCGCACGCTCGCGCTTTTCCTCGGCCTTGATCTGGTCCCATTGCAGCTTGACGCTGTCAGGCGTATTGGCAGCGGAAACGGCAAAGACGTGCGGATGGCGGCGGATCATTTTGGACGTCACGGCCTCAACCACGTCGCCAAAGGCGAATTCGCCCCGTTCCTCGGCGATGCGGGCATGGAAAACCACCTGCAGCAACAGGTCGCCAAGTTCTTCGCAAAGATCATCCATATCCTTGCGCTCGATGGCGTCGGCAACCTCATAAGCCTCTTCGATGGTGTAAGGCTTGATTGTCTCGAAGGTCTGGACGACATCCCAGGGGCAGCCGGTTTCCGGCTGGCGCAGGGCTTCCATGATCTCGATCAGGCGGGAAATATCCTTCGAGGCTTCCATAGTCTTTCAAACCTTCGTTCTTTATTTTCACACATATCCAGGCGGAAAACCGTCTAGAAATGCTCTAGTTCAGCGGAATATCGTTGCCGCTCTTCGATGACTGATAGCTGGTGGAAAGCTCGTCATAGGCAGCCTTGATGCGGGCCGTCTGCGCCTTCAGCTCGGTCTTCAGAGGATCGTCTTCGGTCTCCACCAGATCGGCAATGAAGAAAGAGTTCCAGAAGGCGTTGCTGCGGCGATACCCGCCCGGCTCCAGCCCGAAAACTTCCTTGAGGATTTTCAGGTCGTGCGGAATGGCGAAAGCGTCGCGCGAATCCTCGTGGCTGAAAAAGGAGTAGAAATTATCGAAGCCGGCCCAGGTGATGGCTGACATGCACATGGTGCAGGGTTCATGGGTGGAAAGGAAAATCAATTCCTTGGTGTTCGGCTTCTCACCCAGCTCGTAAAACCGCTTCAGCGCGTGCACTTCGCCATGCCAGAGCGGGTTTTCCAACTCGTTATTCGTCTCCGCGATCACCAGCGACAGGTCGGATTTACGCAGGATCGCCGCACCGAAAACCTTGTTGCCGAGGCTGACGCCGCGCGTCGTCAGGGGCAGGATATCGTGTTCGATAACATCGAGAAGACGGGTGGCGATGGTCGAGCTGGTCAAGGGTCTAATCCTTCGTACCGCCTCAGAGTGAAGCGGTTTTTGCATGGAGAAATCGACGAAAATAGTCCCTTCTTGTTCGGCGCGAGGGCCTGGTTTGTCAAGGGATTCTCATGGGATTTCGAGGCGTTCGACAGGGTTGATAAAGGTGCGCCGGTTAGTTTTCCTCAAAAACAGGGGTGTTCGAGAAATAAAAATCCAGGTGTCGGAAAGGCTTGAATTTCTGTTTCTTCAATCTTGCGCCGCAATGCGGGATAAATGCCCGATGCACAACGAACATGATTTTTCCGCTTCTGGCGATCGCCTTTCGACCTTCCCCGCGTTCTTCCGGGTTGAGGGACGGCACGTCGCTGTTTTCGGCAATGGCGACGAGGCCTTTGCGAAGGTAAGGCTGCTTGCCAATACCAATGCACATATCATTGCTTATGCCGACGAGCCGGAAGCGGATTTTGCGCGCTATATCAGCGAAAACGGCATCGATCATCGGGCCTTGAGTTTCGCAAGCCCGCTGATTGAAGGTGCGACGCTGGTTTTTGCCGCCACTGGAGACGAGGCACTGGACCGCGAGATCGTTTTGGCTGCGCGCGCCAAGAAAATCCCCGCCAATGCAGTGGATCAGCCGGAGTTCTGCGATTTCTTCACGCCGGCACTCGTTGCCCGCGCACCCGTCGCCATCGCCATTGGCACCGAAGGCGCCGGCCCGGTTCTTGCCCAGATGATCCGTGCACGCATCGACCAGATGCTGTCTCCGTCGCTCGGCAAGCTTGCGCGCCTCGCCGTGCAATATCGTGACGCCGCCGAGCAGAATGTTCCCAAGGGCGCGTTGCGGCGCAATTTCTGGCGCCGGTTCTTTTCAGGTGCTGTCGCAGATGCCGTCGCTCTCGGCGATACATCATCCGCCCGCCATGCCGCTGACCGTTTGCTGCAATCGCCCGAGCGCAGCGAAGGCCGCGTCTGGCTTGTGGGCGCTGGTCCCGGTGCTGAAGATTTGCTGACGCTGCGCGCGCAGCGCGTGCTGATGGAAGCGGATGTGATCGTCTACGATGCGCTAGTGCCGCAGGCAATCGTTGACATGGGGCGCCGCGACGCCGAGCGGCTGTCCGTCGGCAAACGCAAGGGGTGCCACAGCAAGTCGCAGGATGAGATCAACCGCCTGCTGGTGCGTCTTGGTAAAGACGGCAAGCGCGTCGTGCGCCTCAAATCCGGTGATCCGCTGGTCTATGGCCGGGCGGGAGAGGAAATGGCGGCGCTGCGCGATGCCGGTATCGGTTACGAGATCGTTCCGGGCATTACCTCCGCCTTCGCCGCTGCTGCGGATTTCGAATTGCCCTTGACGCTGCGCGGTGTCGCTTCGTCGCTGATTTTCACCACCGGCCACGATCTGACTGGCGATGTCCTGCCGGACTGGGCGCGGCTTGCCGTCTCCGGCGCTACCATTGCTGTCTATATGGGCCGCAGCGTTGCCGCGTCGGTCGCGACGAGGCTGATACAGGCAGGTCTGGGCGTGGAAACGACCGTAGCCGTCATCGAAAATGCCAGCCGCGCGGATCGCCGCCTGCTGCATGGCACTTTGAACGATCTGCCCGACCTCGAACATCGCGACGAACTGACCGGTCCGGTCATGGTCATTATCGGCGATGCGGTGGCGGGCGCCAATTTTGACAGGTCCGAGGCGCTCGCGCTTGTTGCGCGGCCAGCGAACCTTAAAAGGGAGTATGCAAATGGCTGACAAGGTTTTGACCGCCAACCGCCTGGGCGATGGGATCGCTGTATGGCTCGATGCCAATGGCGAATGGACGGAGAACCTGCAGGACGCAATCGTCGCCCGCCACGCAGAGGCCGTCGCTTCGTTCGAGGAAATCGGCAAGCGGGATTTTTCCGCCAACAAGGTCGTTGACGTGAATGTCATCGACGTGGTGGAGGAGAATGGCAAGCTTTGGCCGACGCGGCTTCGTGAGCGCATTCGCGCCGCTGGCCCGACCATGCACTATGCCAACGGCTTCAAGCCGGCCGATGCAGCATTCATCGCAGTCTGAGGAAGAATATGTACCGTTACGACGAGTTCGATCATGCATTTGTTGAAGGCCGCGTGGCACAGTTTCGCGATCAGGTCGAGCGCCGGTTGTCCGGCGAGCTTGCCGAGGACGCGTTCAAGCCGCTGCGCCTTATGAACGGTGTCTATCTCCAGCTCCATGCCTATATGCTGCGCGTCGCCATTCCCTACGGCACGCTGAATTCGCAGCAGATGCGGATGCTGGCCCATATCGCCCGCAAATATGACCGGGGTTACGGCCACTTCACCACCCGCCAGAACATTCAGTACAACTGGCCGCGCCTGTCCGACACGCCCGATATCCTCTCCGAACTGGCAAGCGTGGAAATGCATGCGCTGCAGACCTCGGGTAACTGCATTCGCAACGTGACCGCAGACCATTTCGCGGGCGCCGCCGCAGACGAGGTCGCCGATCCGCGTCCTTATGCGGAAATCCTGCGTCAATGGTCTTCCGTGCATCCGGAGTTCTCGTTCCTGCCGCGCAAGTTCAAGATCGCTGTAACGGGCGCCGAGCGCGACCGCGCCGCGATTCAGGTTCACGATATCGGCCTGCATCTGAAAAAGAACGACAAGGGCGAGATCGGTTTTGCCGTCTATGTCGGCGGCGGGCAGGGCCGTACGCCGATGATCGCCAAGAAGATCCGCGACTTCCTGCCGGAAGAAGACCTGCTGTCCTATACCACGGCCGTTATGCGCGTTTACAACCTGCACGGCCGCCGCGACAACAAGTACAAGGCGCGTATCAAGATCCTCGTGCATGAAACCGGCGCAGAAGAACTGGCCCGCCAGGTCGAGGTCGAATTCGCGGAGCTGAAAAACACGGAATTGAAGCTGCCGGATGCCGATATTGCGGCCATTACCGCGTATTTCGCACCGCCAGCACTGAAGGACCGCCCTGAAGGCTGGGAGAGCCTGGCGCGCTGGAAGCGGGCGGATGAAGGTTTTGCCCGTTTTGTCGAGCAGAACGTCCAGCCGCATAAGCATCCGGACTACGGCATGGTGACGATTTCCCTGAAGCCGATTGGCGGCATTCCCGGCGATGCGACCGACGAGCAGATGGAACTCGTCGCCGATATCGCCGCCGAATACGCTTTTGACGAAATCCGCATCAGCCACGAGCAGAACATCATCCTGCCGCATGTGGCACTGGCCGATCTCGAGCCGGTCTATCGCGCACTTGTAGGAGCCGGACTGGCGACTGCCAATGCCGGGCTGATCACCGATATCATTGCCTGTCCTGGGCTGGACTATTGCGCGCTTGCCAATGCGCGCTCCATTCCGGTGGCGCAGGAAATCTCTACCCGTTTTGGCGCGCCGGAACGTCAGGCGGAAATCGGCGAGCTTAAGATCAAGATTTCCGGCTGCATCAATGCCTGCGGCCACCACCATGTCGGCCATATCGGCCTTCTGGGTGTTGAGAAGAAGGGTGCGGAACTCTACCAGATCACGCTTGGCGGATCGGGTGATGAAAACACCTCGATTGGTGAGATCATTGGCCGTGGTTTCGAGCCGGAAAAAGTGACCGACGCGGTGGAAACCATCGTCGACACCTATCTGGGCTTGCGTCTTTCGAAGGAAGAAACCTTCCTCGAAGCCTATCGCCGCGTCGGACCGCAGCCGTTCAAGGATGCGCTCTACGGTTCCGCCGCTGAAGCCGCCTGAGGAGATTGCCATGACGAAAATATGGAACCGCGACGGCTTCGTGGAAAACGATCCCTGGGTGATCGAAACGGAAGAAGTGAAGGCAACTGCCGAGCAGAAATCGGTGCTGCCGCTCGCTGATTTCCTTGTCCGTGCGGCCGAAAGCAATGATGTCGGCCTCGGCGTTCTGATTGCGCCTGCCGACGATGTCACCCGGCTCGAGCCCTATCTCGACCGTATCGACCTTGTCGCCGTCAGCTTCCCGGCCTTCAATGACGGGCGGGGTTTCAGCCATGCCTCGTTGCTGCGCAGCCGTCTTGATTTTGCCGGCGAGGTGAGGGCGGTTGGCGATGTTTTGATCGACCAGGTGCCGCTGATGCTGCGCACCGGCTTTACCAGCTTTGCGGTGACGAACGAGACGGCGATCCGCCGCCTGTCCGAAAATCGCCTGCCGGAAATCCCGGTCTATTACCAGCCGACGGCCCTTTCGGCCAACGGTGGAGAGGCCTATAGCTGGCGCCGCCGTGCGGCCCAATGACGCGTTGCGCGGAAATATGAGTTTTAGATGCATATTTTCTGCGCGCATGGCAGTATTGATATTCTCATGCCTTCAAACCGCGGCAAAAATGGTATAATTGCCCGGTCGAAGAATGTCGCTTATCGAATGAATGGACGGAACCTGAAATGAACGCGCCAGCCAAGACGGAAGATTTCGCGATCAAGATACCCGATGGTGTTTACGCCGAGACAGTTTTGTCGGTGGAACACTATACGGATCACCTGTTCCGTTTCCGCATGACGCGTCCGGCCGGCTTCCGCTTCCGTTCCGGCGAATTCGCCATGATCGGCCTGATGGTCGGCGAAAAGCCGATCTACCGCGCCTATTCCATCGCCAGCCCTGCCTGGGACGAGGAACTTGAATTCTTCTCGATCAAGGTTCCGGATGGCCCGTTGACCTCGCATCTTCAGGCGATCAAGCCCGGCGATACCGTGCTTATGCGCAAGAAGCCGACAGGCACTCTGGTTCTGGATGCGCTGACACCAGGCAGGCGGCTCTATATGTTCTCGACCGGCACCGGCATCGCACCCTTCGCAAGCTTGATCCGCGATCCCGAGACCTATGAAAAGTTTGAAGAGGTCATCCTCACCCATACCTGCCGCGATGTGGCCGAACTGAAATACGGTTTCCATCTGGTCGAGGAAATCAGGAACCATGAATTCCTGAACGAGATCGTCGGCGACAAGCTCAAGCACTATGCGACTGTCACCCGCGAGGATTATCCCTTCAAGGGCCGCATCACCTCGCTGATAGAGAACGGCAAGCTGTTTGCGGATCTGGGTGTTCCCGCACTCGATCCCGCTATCGATCGCGGCATGATCTGCGGTTCTTCGGCCATGCTGAAGGACACGAAGGAGCTTCTTGAAAAGGCCGGCCTTAACGAAGGTGCGAACAACAAGCCTGCCGAGTTCGTCATCGAGCGTGCTTTCGTCGGATAACCGACACTTGCGCAAGTTGGATGAAGGAGGCCGTGAGGCCTCCTTTTTTATTTGTACGGTTTACTGAGGCAGTGCTTCGTCGGCCTGCTTCGGGGCGATCTCGTTTCGGTAGATGAAGAAGAGAGCGATGGCGATGGCCGATATGCCGCCGCCGACCAAGTGCGAAAGGGCGTAACCGCCTTTGGTGACCAGCCAGCCGGCAACGACGTTGCTGAGGGACGCACCAATGCCTTGCACCATCATGACGCTTGCAAGGCCGACATTGAACCGGCCGGTTCCCTTGAGAATGCGTTCGGCGGCCACAGGCGTCACGATGCCCAGAAGGCCGGCACCGATACCGTCAAGTAGCTGTACCGGAAAGATTACCCAGAAATCGGTGAAGGCGGAAGCCAGCAGACCGCGGATCGGAAGGGCGGCAAGCGCGATCAGGAACACCGTCGCAAGACCGAAGCGACGGATCAGCCACGGCGCCAGGGCCGCAACGAAGATCATTGCAAATTGCGCGACGCCAGTAATGATCGCTGTCGTGCGGAATGGTGTCTGCAGTTCGATGGCAAAATTCTGCGCGATAAGCCGCCCCATCGGCGCGTTGCCGAAGTGGAAGATAAGAAGAATGATCGCGAGGAATATCAGACCGCGTTCGTGAAGCAGCACATTGATGCCTGAGGGTCCCGGTTCGCCCTTGTCTTCGCCAAGGCCTCGCGCCACCTTGTGGTCGATCCTGTCGGGGTCGATGGCGGCGGCGGCAACAAGTGCGCCGGCAGCCGTCAAAAGCATCAGCCCGATGACGCCATGCAAGCCGAAGAAGGAAACAGCAACGTAAGTGGCGAAGAGCGATGCGAAATTGCCGCCATGGTTCCAGAATTCGTTTCGCGATATCTGACGGGAGAACAGGCGTTCACCGACCAGACCAAGCGTCAGTCCGGCCAGAGCCGGTCCCACGACGGCGCCGACAACCGCAGTCATGATCTGGCCGGTCCAGACGATCCACGCATCGGGAAAAATCAGCGTAATCAGCGCACCGACGGTCACGAGAACGACGGGGATGGCAATCAACGTTCTTTTCCACGTCGTGCCGTCCACCAAGGCGCCGCAGAGCGGTGTGGCAAGCAGACCGACGAGGCCGCCGACCGTGGCGATCATCCCCAGCGAAAGCGATGACCAGCCCTGTGTCGCCAAAAATGCGTCCAGGAACGGCCCTAGCCCGTCGCGAGCATCGGCCAGAAAGAAATTCAGCGCCGCAAGGGCAAAAAGCGTGCGGTCTGACATACCACCGCTGCGAGGCAGACCGCCGGAGGGGAGGCTGCCGCGCGGTGCCAAAACGCCGATCGTCGTCATGAAATATGCTCCGAAAAATATGCGGTAGGTGATCAGAAATTGATCGACGCTGGCGAGAAACATCTATGCCTGCATTTGGTTGCATCGGCACGATAGAAACATGAGCCTCTCGAATTTTTTGATAGTTGCTAAATAAACCGGAGGAACGTTTGACGGTGCAAGCGAGTTAGTCTTCGTGAAAAATTGGATACGCGCCATGAAAACGACGGCTATCACGAGTTTATTTTTTGCAGGGCTGCTCGGTGTGCAGCCGGCATTAGCGGACGAACGCGAATTCCTCTCGTCGCTGAAAGGCACATGGGCGGGTAAGGGAACCGTGATCACCCGCATTGGCACGCCGCCAATCAACGTCAATTGTACGCTGAATTCCAAAGCGGGGACCTCGTCGCTCAATATGTCCGGCACATGCCGTGGCCTTCTGGTGGTCAGGCGCGCAATTGCGGCCGACCTGTCGGAGAAAGGTGGACGTTACAGCGGCGCTTACACCGGACCCTCCGGCCGACCGTCTGCCCTTTCCGGTACGCGACAGGGAAATGCAATCAATCTGACGGTTCGCTGGAACCGCGACATCAACGGCGACCGCGTCGCAGCCATGACAATAGAAAAAGTCGGGCAAAACGGACTGCGGCTTCGCACCACCGACAAGGACGGCAGGACCGGCAAGACGGTGGTGACGAGCGATATCCGGCTCGTGCGCTGACCAAACCGTGAGATGAAGACAACGATCGATAAGGCGGCTTAAGCCTCTAGCTGAATTCGAGCAGCAAGGGGCAATGATCCGAGACTTCGGGCTGTCTCACCACATCGAAGTGATCGACCTGCACAACCGGGTTGACCAGCATGTAATCTGCAAAACGGTTTTGTTTGGCATAATGCGAGGTGCGCGTGTCTGTGAAACCACGTGTTGTGACGAGTTCGATGAGATCCAGTTCTTTCAATACCGTGAAGGTGTCGCTCTCAGCCAGAACATTAAAATCGCCGCAGACGATGATCCGGTCACCATCCTCCGCGATGTCTTTGACGAGTTTCACGAGGCGTTTTGCCTGCATCAGACGGGCGGGAATATCGTGTTTACCGTTGGGGTCACGCAGCCCATGCATATGGGCGATGACGGCTGGCTGGCCGGTCGTGAAGTCGAAAACCCTGACAGCGTGGCCCGTGCGCGAACGCGGATGATCTCCGTACCCATTCGCAGAAAAGCAGCCGTGCACGAAACCTTGAGCCTGCGCAACAATCGCGATGGACTTACGCACGAAAGTCGCCAGCCCCCATTGTGAGGGATATCGTGTCTCCCCGTGCCAGAGGTCACCCTGTGACGCCGGGCAAAAGATTGCAAGATGATCGGGTAAGGCTTCTTGGACATCGCGAAGAAAGTTCGCCCTTTGTGGCAGGTCCCTACCGTCATCGCGATAGCTCAGCCAGTCCTCTTCGGCTGCCGGTGTGTGCACCACTTCCTGCAAACATAGAATGTCGGGATCGGACACGGAGATATAGGGAATAAGCTCGTCATGGAGCTTTCCGCCCCAACCATTCAGGCAAATCAAACGCATTCAAACTCCATCACCGCTTAAATTGCAGCATCCGGTTTAGCATGGAACGGGTTACGATCAATCGCATGTGACGTGGTAGCGCAGTCTTGGGGCTTGTGTCCGGAACGAAAAAGGCCCGGATCGCTCCGGGCCTTCATAAGTTCGTTCGTACCGATGCCTTTATTCGGCGGCCTCGGCATAAGCCTCCATCGGCGGGCAGGTGCAGATGAGGTTGCGGTCGCCATAGACATTGTCAATGCGGTTTACCGGCGACCAGTATTTGTCAATGCGGAAGGCTCCGGGCGGGAAGCAACCCTGTTCGCGGCTGTAGGGACGATCCCACTCGCCGACGAGATCTTCCACCGTGTGCGGTGCGTTCTTCAGCGGATTGTTGGTCTTGTCCGCACGGCCTTCCTCGATGTCGCGGGCTTCCTCGCGGATCGCCAGCATGGCATCGCAGAAACGGTCGATTTCCGCCTTGGTCTCGGATTCCGTTGGCTCGATCATCAGCGTGCCGGCAACCGGCCAGCTCATGGTCGGCGCATGGAAACCGCAGTCGACGAGACGCTTTGCAACGTCGTCCACCGTCACGCCGCAGCTGTCTGCCAGCGGGCGGGTGTCGATGATGCACTCATGCGCCACACGTCCCGTTTCGGACTTGTAGAGCACGTCGTAAGCACCCTTCAGCCGTTCGGCGATGTAGTTGGCGTTGAGGATCGCAACCTTGGTCGCCTGCGTCAGCCCTTCGCCGCCCATCATCAGGCAGTAGCTCCAGGAAATCGGCAGGATCGACGGTGAGCCGAAGGGGGCAGCCGACACCGCACCTTCACGACCGTCCGTCGTCGGATGGCCGGGAAGATAGGGAGCAAGATGCGCCTTGACGCCGATCGGCCCCATGCCCGGACCGCCGCCGCCATGCGGGATGCAGAAGGTCTTGTGCAGGTTGAGGTGGCTGACGTCGGAACCGATATCGCCGGGACGGGCAAGACCGACCATGGCGTTCATGTTGGCGCCGTCAAGATAGACCTGACCACCGTGTTTATGGGTGATCTCGCAAATCTCGCGAACCGTCTCCTCAAACACGCCATGGGTGGACGGATAGGTGATCATGCAGCACGAGAGGTTTTCCGCATACTGCTCTGCTTTTGCTCGGAAATCGTCGATATCAATATCGCCATTTTCCCGCACTTTCACCGGCACCACTTTCATGCCGACCATCTGCGCGGAGGCTGGATTGGTGCCGTGCGCCGAGGTTGGAATGAGGCAAACGTCGCGATGTGCGCCGCCATTGGCGATGTGGTAGTTGCGGATGGTCAGGAGCCCCGCATATTCCCCTTGCGCGCCGGAATTCGGCTGCATGGAGAAGGCGTCGTAACCGGTGACTGAGCACAGCTTTTCCGAGAGGTCATCGATCATTTCCTTGTAGCCGAGCGCCTGATTGGCTGGCACGAAGGGATGGATGTCGGAAAATTCCGGCCACGTGATGGGCAGCATTTCCGCAGTTGCGTTCAGTTTCATGGTGCAGGAACCGAGCGGGATCATCGAGCGGTCGAGCGCGAGATCACGGTCCGAAAGACGGCGGATGTAACGGGTCATCTCGCTTTCGGCACGGTTCATGTGGAAGATCGGATGCGTCATGTACTGGCTGGTGCGCAGCAGTTCCTTCGGCAGGCGATATTCCAACTCGAAATCCGAGATCGAGAAATTGCCGCCGAATGCGCGCCAGACCGCCTCAAGCGTCGCGGGACGCGTGCGCTCGTCAAGGCTCATGCCGATCTTGGTCGCGCCGACCTTGCGCAGGTTCACACCTTCCGCAACGGCCGAGCGCAGGATGACGCCCTGCATATGGCCGACTTCGACGGTGATGGTGTCGAAGAAGGTTTCCGGCTCGATGACGTAGCCTAGTTTCTCGAGGCCCTTGGCCATCAAAACGGCTTTCTGGTGGGTCTGCTGGGCAATCGCCTTGATGCCCTGCGGGCCATGGAAAACGCCATACATCGACGCCATGACTGCAAGCAGCACCTGCGCGGTGCAGATGTTGGAGGTAGCCTTCTCGCGGCGGATATGCTGCTCGCGGGTCTGCAGCGACAGACGATAGGCGCGATTGCCGCGCGCATCGACTGAGACGCCAACCAGACGGCCAGGCATGGAGCGCTTATGTGCATCCTTGACTGACATGTAAGCCGCATGCGGACCACCATAGCCGACCGGAACGCCGAAACGCTGCGAGGTGCCGATAGCGATATCCGCACCCATTTCACCGGGGGACTTCAACAGCGTCAGCGCCAGAAGATCGGCGGCAACGGCAGCGATGGCACCCGTCTGGTGCAGGCGGGAAATCAGGCCCGAGAAATCGCTGACATGACCGTGGGTGCCCGGATACTGGAAGATCGCGCCGAACACGTCGACAGGATCGAGATCGGTAAAGGGATTACCAACGATCACCTTCCAGCCGAGTGGCGCCGCGCGTGTCTCGATCAGCGCGATGGTCTGCGGATGGCAATTGGCATCGACGAAGAAGGCGGTTGCCTTGGACTTCGCGACGCGCTGGCACATCGCCATGGCTTCGGCAGCGGCGGTCGCTTCATCGAGCAGCGATGCATTGGCGACATCGAGGCCGGTCAGATCGCAGACCATGGTCTGGTAGTTCAGCAGCGCCTCAAGACGGCCCTGGCTGATTTCTGGCTGGTAAGGCGTATAGGCGGTGTACCAGGCCGGGTTTTCCAGAATGTTGCGCTGTATCACCGGCGGCGTGATTGTGCCGTAATAGCCCTGGCCGATCAGCGAGGTCAGCACCTGGTTCTTGTTGGCCGTCTCGCGCAGGCGGTCGAGCGCCTCGCGTTCGGTCAGCGCTGCACCCCAGGTCAGCGGCACCTTCTGGCGGATGGAGGAGGGAACGGTGGCGTCGATCAGGGCATCGAGGCTCTTGTAGCCGATGACCTTCAGCATCTCCGCCATTTCCGACGGCGACGGCCCGATGTGACGCCGGTTGGCGAAATCATAGGGCTGATAGTCGGTGAAATGGAATTCCGTGGGCGTCGTCATTACGCGATCAGCTCCTTGTAGGCTGCCTCGTCGAGCAGCGTATCGGCATCCGCGGCGTTGGAGAGCTTCAGCTTGAAGAACCAGCCGGCACCCTGCGGATCGGAATTGACCAGCGAGGGATCGTCGACGATGGCCTGATTGATTTCCACCACTTCGCCATCCAGCGGACAATAGACATCGGAAGCCGCCTTGACGGATTCAACGGTCGCCGCGTCGCCATTCTTGGAGAAGGTGGCGCCCACTTCCGGCAATTCGACGAAGACGAGGTCGCCAAGCTGTTCAGCGGCGTGGCTGGTAATGCCAACGGTGGCGATATCGCCTTCGAACTTCAGCCATTCGTGTTCTGCGGTAAATTTCAGCATCGTATTCTCTCCGGAGATGGGATGAAGATTATCGTTTGTAGGTAGGCTTGATGAAGGGCAGGGCAGCGACGGTGACGGGCAGATATTTGCCGCGCACTTCCGCAAAGATCGCCGTGCCGGGAGCAGTATAGGCCGCAGGGACGTAACCCATGGCAACGGGACCTTCGACCGACGGACCGAAGCCGCCGGAAGTCACTTCGCCGATTTCCGTCTTGCCTTCGGCATCCGCGAAAAGCTTGGAATGACCGCGCACCGGTGCCTTGCCCTCTGGCTTCAGGCCGACGCGACGGCGCGATGTGCCGTCCTTGAGTTCACCGAGAATACGCTCCGCCCCAGGGAAACCGCCTTCGCGATCACCGCCGGCGCGGCGCGCCTTCTGGATCGCCCATTCAAGCGAGGCTTCGATGGGGGAGGTCGTTGTATCGATATCGTTGCCGTAGAGACAAAGGCCAGCTTCAAGACGCAGGCTGTCGCGTGCTCCAAGCCCGATCGGCTCGCAATCAGGGTGCTCAAGCAGGGCCTTTGCGATCTCTTCCGCCTTTTCGGCAGGCACGGAGATTTCAAAACCATCCTCGCCGGAATAACCGGAACGGGAAACGATGCAGGGAACGTCGTGCAGCGGAACTTCCAGCACGTCCATGAACTTCATTTCGGAAACACCGGCCCAAAGCTCGGCCAGAACCGCTTCCGCGCGTGGTCCCTGAAGCGCAATCAGCGCACGATCATCGAGAAGGGTAATGTCGCAAGTGTCAGAAAGATGCGCCTTCATATGGGCGACATCGGCGTCCTTGCACGCCGCGTTGACGACGACGAAAAGGTGATCGCCGCGATTGGTGATCATCAGATCATCGAGGATGCAGCCGTTTTCATCGGTGAAGAAACCGTAACGCTGGCGGCCTTCCTTTAGGCCGAGAATGTCAACCGGCACCAGTTTTTCAAGCGCGATTGCAGCGTCGGCATTGTTGCCCGACTTCGCCTTCACGATAACCTGGCCCATGTGGGACACGTCGAAGAGGCCAGCAGAGGTACGGGTCTGAAGATGTTCCTTCAGCACGCCCGCCGGATATTGTACCGGCATGTCGTAACCGGCGAAAGGCACCATGCGGGCGCCAAGGGAAACATGCAGGGAATGGAGCGGCGTGATTTTAAGCTCGGCGGTATCGTCCAAGGACGCCTCCAGGGTTGCGCGAAAGATCGCGCGGGCTCAGGTCATGACGCGAAAAACGCGCCGGGTTCAAGAGCCCCCTCTGTCCTTGTCGCCTGAGATTGTTATCCCTTCGGCGAGCCGTCCTTATGAAAGGTGGCTTCTCTCCAGAGTTCCGTCGTCACCGGTGGTCCTTTTGCCTGAGAGTTTCCGGGGCGGTTGCTCCTTCGGCACCGCAATGAAGCGGTTTCTCCCAACGATGATGCGAGGCTCATTATCTTCGAAGCCCGGTCATTGGCAAGGACGAAATGACGCATCTGAACAGATTTTTGCTCCATCTGCGCCATCGCTGGCTAGATACACGGCGAGTTCCATGCGTGAGGCGTGCCGTCAGTCTGATTTTTTCTCCGGCAGACCCTCGCGCTTTGTCGACGCCAGTTCATCAAGTTCCTTTTCTGTCATGGACTTCTCCATGCTTTTTGAAGCACCTTGTAAACTGGATTTCTTGACTTCACCGCGTTTGGTGGCCAGCGCCGCACCCGCGGCTTTCTGCTGGGCTTTCGATTTGGCTGGCATGTCGGTACTCCTTCCGAAACGATCCGTATTGGAGAGGAAATGCCGCCCTGTATCGATTGTTCCGTTGAGCGGATGGGCCTGCGGCAAATTTCCCCTTTGAAATCGGAAAGAAAGAGGGGTATCGCCAGAAGATGGACGCAAATCGAAAACGACCGCTGACAAGGGTGGAGAAAATGCTTCGCATTTTCTGTGCGCTTTTGATGTTGTCGCTTGGTTTTGCCCACAAGCCCGCGCTCGCCGGGGCACCTGCCGTTCTTCTGGATGAGAGTTACCGGCTGCCGGACGGCACCTTTGCCGAAATCTGCCTAGGCCACAGCGGCGGGGTAAATGCCTCGCACCCCAATGACGGCCCCGCCCATTCAAGCGATGCGATCCTGTTTTGCGAGGCCTGCCTTCTGGCCTCGTCCATTCTCTTGCCGGTGCCCGATGCGGCCGGCTGGCTGAGGACGGAATTCGCCTGGCTCGACAATCGCCTGACCGCGGAATGGGGCTTTCGCTCGGTCCAGACGATCCGCAAACCGTCCGCACGCGGCCCACCAACCCTGTCGGCCTGATCTCTTCGTTTCACAGGATCATCGCCGCCGGGTGGCGGCACGGAGCAGCTGCCCGGGCCAATGGCGCCGCAGTCGCAAGGACAAACAAATGAAAACCACCAAGATCATCACCTGCACCCTTTTCGTCGCCTCCGTCTCGACGGCGCAGGCCTTCGCCCATACGACCTTCGTTGACGGTTCGGCCGAACAGGAAAGCACCATCGTTGCCGCACTTCAGGTGCCGCATGGCTGCGATGGCGGACTTGCCACCACGGAAGTGCAGATCAAGCTGCCGGAAGGCTTCATCACTGCCAAGCCGCAGCCCAAGGCCGGTTGGGACCTTGAGGTCATCAAGGGCGACTATCAGAAAGCCTACAAGAACCACGGAAAGGACATCAAAAGCGGCGCGGTCGAAATCCGCTGGAAGGGCGGCAATCTGCCGGATGAATTCTATGACACCTTTGCCATTCAGGGAAAAATCTCCGGCATAGAGGCCGGGCAGCACCTTCCCTTCAAGGTAACGCAGCTTTGCGGCGACAAAGGCAAGGTTTCCTGGGACGAGGTAGCGGCCGCAGGCGTCGATCCGCATTCGCTGAAAAGCCCGGCGCCGACCATCCGCGTTACCGCAAAAGCCCATGCCGGCGGGCATGATCATTCCGCTATGGCCATGGATATAGATATGGACGTGGTGAAGGCTGGCAGTCTCGAGCTCTCGGCTGGCGCGACAAAGGCCATGCTGCCCGGTCAGCCCGTGGGCGGCGGTTATGTGACGATCAAGAATACCGGTTCCAGCGACGACAAGCTGATCGGCGTCGAATCCTCCGCCGCCGGCCGCGCGGAAATTCACGAAATGGCCATGGTCAACGACGTCATGAAAATGCGCAAGCTGGATGACGGCATCGTCATTCCCGCCGGTGAGACAGTGGAACTGAAGCCCGGCGGCCTGCACATTATGTTCTTCAACGTGAAGAAGCCGTTTGCCGAAGGCGACAAGGTGCCGGTGACGCTGATCTTTGAAAAGGCTGGCAAGGTTGAGATTGTGCTTTCCGCAGGCTCGGCCAAGGGTGGTGACGACAAGAACGCTCACCAGCACAACTGACGCAAAAAAGAGGCTGCCGGAACGCAATACTCATCCGGCAGCCTCAGCTTGTTCGACCAATATTATTTTGTAACAGTCAGCTTGGCCTGCATACCCGCTTCGTAGTGACCTTTTATGTTGCATAAGAGGAGATATGTGCCGGGCGTAAGCTTTGCCTTGAGCTGACCATCGCCGCCCGGCTTCAGGTCGGCCACTTCGCCAAGACTTTTAAGCTGTTTTTCATCGACACGGTGTTTCGCGGTATTGAGCGGTATTTTTTCGTCTGCAGACTTCAGCTTGACGAGCACCATTTCGTGCTGCTCGCTCATGGCATCGTTATGCACATGAAACACGGCTTCACCGGCTTTGACCGTCGTCTGGTCCATCACGAGTGTCATTGGTCCGCCACCTTCACCGCCTTCGGTGACCTTGATGGTCGTGGCCGCGAAAGCCGGCGCCGAAACAAGGAGCGCGATCGTGGTGGCTGTGACGTGACGAGCAATAAAAATCATGATCTTCCTCCAGTTGGTACCGAAGGACTAAAATTTGAATCTGACAACAACCTGAACGGGCGAAATGCGCACCAAAAAACTCATAAATCGATTTAATAAATATGGATATAGAATTGATATTATAAGTTTTTATTGGATTGATTTTCTTCGTAGGCCTGCACGGCCTGATCGAGTGTTGTCTGGGGGGCATACCGATGGCTGGCGCTTGTCAGGAAATAGAGGGTCAAGGCCGGCGGCTTGATGGCGGTGAGCAAGGCTCTCAACTGGAAATCGTCTCCCTGTTCGGCCTTGCGCGCCAATTCGTGAATGGCTTCCTCAACCTCGCTTCTGCGCGATACACGCTGCGACGGCTTCACGGCCTCCAGTGCGTAGGCCGCAGTGTTTGCAGAAACGGAAAGAACCTGTGTCATCCAACCTCCGGCCATCCTTCGCCGACCCTTAAAACCGCAGATTAGCAGCTGCGTCTTGTTGGAAGCCTAAATCGCGGACGTGCAATTTAATCGAGTTTTAATCGAAAAAAAGGTCGGGACGAGGGGGTTTCACCACCCGTGGCTATGTTCTAGAAAACGTCTTCAACAGACCCGTCGGGTATTTCTCCGGAGACATTCCCCAAATGCTGAATATCGCTCTTGTCGCAGCAGGCGGCGCAATCGGTTCGGTTTTCCGCTATCTCGTGGGTCTGTTGAGTGTGCGCCTTGTCGGCATGACTTTCCCCTGGGGAACGCTGGCGGTGAATGTGGTCGGATCCTTTCTCATCGGTTTCCTGGTTGAGCTTGTTGCAAGGCGGCTGAACGCGTCCATGGAGATGCGTCTGTTTCTGGTCACCGGCGTTCTCGGTGGCTTCACCACCTTTTCGTCCTTCTCGCTGGATGCGGTAGCGCTTTTCGAACGTGGCGCGCTCGGCCTTTCAGCGGTTTACATCACGGCAAGCCTGGTGGTTTCCATCGCGGCGGTTTTCGCCGGGCTGGCCTTGGGCCGCAGTTTGTTCTAAAGGCTTGCTCCAAACGGTGCGCCGGATAACAGGGCGCGCGATCAAGACAGAGAGACTGGAAATTTCATGGCAGGTATCGAGCATATCAAGGTCGAGGCCGACGAGGCCGGTATGCGCCTCGATCGCTGGTTCAAGATTCACTATCCGGGTCTGGGGTTCGGGCAGCTGCAAAAGCTGCTGCGCTCAGGACAGGTGCGTGTGGACGGCGGCCGGGTGAAGACGGACGCACGGGTGCAGCCGGGGCAGATGGTGCGTGTGCCGCCTGTTGATTCCGACCTCAAGGTCAAAAGCGGACCGATCGGATCCAGGGACCTCAAACATTCGGCAGACGGCGAACTTCTGGCGCGCATGCTGCTGCATGAGGACGACAAGGTTCTGGTGTTCAATAAGCCGGCCGGCATTGCCGTTCAGGGCGGATCGGGTGTCAACCGTCACATCGACGGGCTTCTGGAAGCGTGGACCAGCCCGAAGGGCGAAAAGCCGCGTCTGGTGCACCGTCTGGACCGTGACACGTCGGGCGTGCTGGTAGTGGCCCGCACCCGAGGTGCTGCACAGAAGCTGACGGCCGCTTTCCGCGAGCGCGATACCAAGAAGACCTATTGGGCGCTGGTTCGCGGCGTACCGCGCAAGCATCAGGACAAGATTTCCACCTGGCTGGTCAAGGAGCAGACCCCCGACGGCGACCGCATGCGCATTGCCAAGCACGGCGAGGAGGGGGCAGATCACGCCATTTCCTATTACCGTGTTATCGATACCGCTGCGCAGAACCTCGCCTGGCTGGAAATGGAGCCCTATACCGGCCGTACCCACCAGCTGCGCGTTCACGCACTGCATATGGGGCACCCGATCATCGGCGATCCGAAATATTACATCGATGATCCGAACTGGGATTTTCCGGGCGGTGTACAAAAGCGTCTGCACCTGCATGCACGCCATATCGACATTCCGCACCCGAATGGCGGCCGGCTTCGCGTCAGCGCGCCTTTGCCACCGCATATGGTACAGACTTGGAACCTGCTCGGCCTCGACGTGGCCGATGGCGACAGGGAAGGCTGATATCAGATGAAACTCGTTCTTTTCGATTGTGACGGCACGCTGGTCGACAGCGCCGGCCTTATCCATGCCGTCATGGTCGATACCTTCGCCGATTTCGGAAAGCCACGGCCTGATATTGCGCAGACCAAGGCAATTATCGGCCTGACGCTCGACATCGCCATCGCCCGCATGCTCGGTAAGGCGCATGTGGATGACGAGGCGCGCGCGATGACTGAGCGCTATCGGGAAATCTATCACCCGATCCGCGCCCGACCTGGCATGATCGAGCCGCTGTTCGACGGTATCGCGCCTTTGATCGACACGCTCGCCAGACGGGATGAGGTGCTGATCGGCGCGGTCACCGGCAAGGGCCGTCGCGGGTTGACCCATATTCTCGAAACGCATGGTTTTGCCGAGCATTTCATCGTGTCGCGCACGGCGGATGATTGCCCTTCCAAGCCGCATCCGGCCATGGTGATGGAATGTTGCCATGAAACCGGCATGGTTCCGGCCGACACTTTCGTCATCGGCGATGCTATCTATGACATGCAGATGGCAAAGGCCGCCGGCGCAAAGGCCATCGGCGTTGCCTGGGGCTACGCCTCGGTCGATGATCTCTGGGAGGCAGGCGCAGACGCCGTCGTCAGCCATCCGAGCGAAATTCCGGCCCATGTTCCCGCCGATATTCTTGAATGATCCTTTCTATTCGACTGATGAGGACGTGCCATGCGTGATCTCCTGAACGACCTTTCGGAAGGCCTCAGCCACCCCGATCCGATCCTTCGCGCCCAAATCCAGATGCAGCGGCCCCTGCCGAAACGTTTCTATAAGGACGTTACCGTTGCTGACGTGGAAGACGGCGGCTTCACCATCCATCTCGATGGCAAACCTTTGCGAACGCCCGCCAAGAAGCCGCTTGTCTTGCCATCGAAGGCGCTTGCGGATCTGCTTCGCGATGAATGGGATGCGCAGAAAGAAGTGGTGAACCCGGTCGTCATGCCGGTCTCGCGGCATGTGAACACCGCCATCGACGGTATCGCCAGCGACACACAGGCGGTTTTCGAGGACATATTGCGCTTTTCGTCTTCCGATCTCCTGTGCTACCGCGCAGGTCAACCGGAAGCGCTTGTGGCGCGACAGGCGGACCATTGGGATCCGGTGATCGACTGGGCGGCCAATGTTCTCGGCGCACGCTTCATTCTCGTCGAAGGCGTCATGCATCGCGATCAGCCTCGGGAAGCGGTTGCAGCCTTTGCCGTGACGCTCAAAAAATACGATACGCCGATCGCGCTTGCCGCCCTGCACACCATGACGTCGCTGACCGGCTCCGCCATTCTGGCGCTGGCACTGGCGGAAGAGCAGCTGACGCTGGAGGAAACCTGGGCGCTGGCCCATCTTGACGAGGACTGGACCGCCGAACATTGGGGCGAGGACGAGGAGGCGCTGGAGCGCCGCGCCACCAGGCTCATCGACATGCGTGCAGCACTCAACGTTCTGGAGGCGTTGAAGAGCGCGCCTTAACGCTTTTCTAACCCTGATGACCGAATATGCGGTTACCTCACGTTAGGGGAGCCGCAGATCATGAACACTCGATTGAAACGCCTTGGCATTGTTGTGCTGGCGTGTTTCACGCTCATGTCTTTCAGGCTGGAACCGGAGGCGACAAATGCCGACCGGCTGCTTTATGATGTGCGCGGCGCCTTTGTAGCGGCACGGCCGGATGTAGCGCCGGCATTGATGCAATCCATTCATGCGCAACTACAGAATGCCATCAAAACGACGGCACGCGGCGAAATCAGACCGCGCGTTGTGCTGACCATTCGCCTCGCATCCGTCACCCGCGGCCCCTTCCTGTTTGGAGAACGGGCATCGGCCCGTGTCATCGTTCGTGCGGCCGCCGTGGCGACGGGCGAGGTTATCGCCGAGGCCAAATTCACAGCCACCGTCGTCAGCTTCGACAATCAGTCGATCGAGCAGGATCTCGCTTACGGCGTCGCGGAGCGCGTGATCCGCGAGTTCCGGCTGAGCCGACCCGGACCGACAACGCTCGCGACGGCGTTGTTTCCGTGAACAAGTATGGTTTCCAGATAGAGTTTAAACTGGTTTCACAAGAAGGCCGGTGGCCATGGACTGGAAAGCCTCGACAGCCTTCGGCAGCACCCTCACAGGATCGTCACTGGCGGCGATCCATAGCGCAGCATTAAGTGCAGCGCCGCTTAGAAGCCGGGCAGCAGCTTCCGCATCGACTGACTTGATGACCCCCTGTTCGATGAGGCTCTGAACCGTTCGCTTGGTCGCCTGCAGACAACTGCTCTGGCTAGGCCACTGCGACGGATCACCCAATACCGCAGGCCCGTCGAGCAGAACGATGCGTTGTACTTCCGGATCAAGCGCCATTTCGATATAGGCAGCGCCCTCGGCGAGCAAACCTTGCCAATCGTCCTCGGCCAGTGCCCCGATCTCTTGAGCGCGAGACGCCATTTCAGAATCGATCTGATCGACCACCGCCGCCAGCAGCCCACGCTTATCTCCGAAATTGTGATAAAGCGCCCCACGCGTCAGACCAACCTGAGCAGTCAACTCGTCCATTGATGCGGAAGAGTATCCCTTTTCGGCGAAAATCTTTCGTGCAGCCGCGATCAGTTTTACGCGATTTTCCTCCATCGTTTCCGCGCGTCGTTTTGCCATTCTCTCCTCAATTTTACATACGTGACGTATACGGGTTGACATACGGAACGTATGCCACCAAATTCAAATACGCACCGTATATCAAATAAGGCGTTGTGTGAAGCGCTCGAAGCGTAACGTTCCGCCCAGAGAGTGCACTTGATTACAAAGAAGAGAGATTTAAAAATGGCGAAGCGCGAAGCAATCTTTCCCGCAAACAGACATGCTCTTTACGAGGAGCACGGCTATTCGGCGGCTATCCGATCCGGGGACCTTCTGTTCGTTTCCGGGCAGGTGGGCAGCCTTTCCGATGGAACGCCAGAACCCGATTTTGAACGTCAGGTACAATTGGCTTTCGAAAATCTCAAAGCCACGCTGCATGCAGCGGGCTGTACATTTGATGATATTGTCGACGTGACGACATTCCATACGGACCCCGAAAAACAGTTCGGAACCATCATGGCCGTCAAGCAGCAGATTTTCAGCACGAAGCCTTACCCGAACTGGACTGCAATAGGCGTGAACTGGCTCGCGGGCTTCGATTTCGAGATCAAGGTCATCGCCCGCATTCCTTTGGATGCATAAATCTCCGAAAGCCATAGCGAAGACGGCGTACTAAAAACGCCGTCACGTCGCTGTTCAAGATGTCGGACGTATCCAAACCGCGCAGGTTAAGCTTCCCCTTTCGCAGCCTTAGCCCAGTCGCTCGGCATGCCATTTCAGATGGTCATCCATGAAGCTGGAGATGAAATAATAGGAGTGGTCGTAACGCTCGTGCATGCGCAGCGTCAGGCCGATATCGGTTCCTTTGATCGCCTCTTCGAACAGCCAGGGACGCAGGCCTTTATCGAGGAAACTGTCGGCCTTGCCCTGGTCGATCAGGAATTCCGGAAAACGGGCGCCGTCTTCGACCAGCGAGCAGGCATCGTATTGCCGCCATGCGGCACGATCCGTTCCGAGATATTTTTCCAGCGCCGGTTCGGACCAGTCGGCAGAGGAGGGGGCGACGATTGGGGCGAAGGCGGAGCAGCTCTTGAAGCGGTCTGGGTTCTTAAGCGCAATCGTCATGGCACCATGGCCGCCCATCGAATGGCCGAAAATGCCCTGACGGCTCATATCCGCGCGGAAATGCTGGCCAATGAAGGCTGGCAGCTCTTCCGTCACGTAGCTGTACATATGGTAGTGCTCCGACCAAGGTTCCTGCGTGGCGTCGAGATAAAAGCCGGCGCCCTTGCCCATCTGCCAGTTGGTCACTTCATCAGGCACATCGTTGCCACGCGGGCTGGTATCCGGGCAAACGATGATCAGCCCGAGTTCGGATGCCATGCGGCGATATTCGCCTTTTTCCATGACATTGGCGTGGGTGCAGGTGAGGCCGGAAAGATACCACAGAACCGGGCACGGCTCGCTGATCGCCTTCGGCGGCACATAGACTGCAAAGGTCATCTCGCATTTCAGGGTTTCGGATGGGTGCGAAAATACGCCCTGCATGCCGCCAAAGGCCGTATTTTGCGAGATGATATTCATGAAGCCATTCCTTTATGAAGAGTTTTTTCCGGTTCAGCCCGCAAGCGCGACCGCAGCATTGACCGCCGCTGCTACCAGAACCGTGTTGAAGAAGAAGGAGACGATGGAGTGCAACAGCGTGACCTTGCGCATCGGTGTCGTGGTTACAGCAACATCCGAGGTCTGCGCCGTCATGCCGATGACAACAGCGAAATAGAGGAAGTCGTAACCGCAGGGTTCCTTCGTTGCCGGGAAATCCATGCCGCCTCTATGCTTGCGCTTGCCATCAACGGTTTCCGGACGCCAGTAAAGATGTGCGTAGTGCAAGGCAGTCATGGTGTGGATTGTCAGCCACCCGAAAATCACGGAGCCGAAGGCGAGCAGCAGCGTCCAGACGGTTTCGCCGGAATGGTTGAGTGCCTGGAAAAGTGAAACGACGGCGACGGTGGCAGCGATCAGCGTAATGGCGATGATGGCCATTGCCGGCAGGTCATCACTATCGGCATGCGCTTTCAGGTGCTGGGCCGTTAATTTCGGAAGCCGAAAGGCCACCAGCCCGAGATAGGTCAGGAAAAACAGAATGGCTGCAATTTCGATGGCGAGCGGCCGTGCGAATGCCAGCGCCAAGCCAAGGCCGAAGGCGCCAACAAAAAGAGCGACGAAGAAAGGCTTATGGCGGCTGTAGGTGTTGCTCTGCGGATTGGCCGGGGTCATGGGCTGCGCCTTCCTGTTTACGCGGTCATTTTTTGACACGGCGGCAGAAACGGTCAAGCGTCTCCAGAAAAGCAGACCGGTCGCGCGGCGAGAAAGCCGCGTTATATCCCTTGCTCTCACCGGTTTCGCGCAGGTGTGCGCCAAGGTCGCGCATCGCAGTTGCCATGCCGATGTTGGTTTGGTCGAAAACGCGGCCGGTCGGTCCCGTCACCAGCGCGCCCCTGGCAACGCAACGCCCGGCGAGCGGCACATCGGCGGTAATGACGATATCGTTTTCGCCCGCACGCTCCGCAATCCAGTCATCCGCCGCATCGAAACCGGCCGATACGATCACGTTTTTCACCATCGGATCGCGCGACGGGCGCAAACCGGAATTGGCAACGAAAGTCACCTCCAGCCCATGCCGTTCCGCCACCTTGAGAATCTCGGGTTTCACGGGGCAAGCGTCGGCATCGACATAGATTTGCGGGGTCTGCGACATG
The DNA here is from genome assembly GCF_001427205.1 of Rhizobium sp. Root491. Lineage (NCBI taxonomy): Bacteria > Pseudomonadati > Pseudomonadota > Alphaproteobacteria > Hyphomicrobiales > Rhizobiaceae > Rhizobium > Rhizobium sp. Root491. Next base: position 6,137 of record NZ_LMFF01000001.1, on the reverse strand, counting down.
GGCACTCTTCGAGGATCATTTATGCATCGCTTTTAAGGGCAAACGCTGCGATTACCAAGCCCGCCATCCGTGAAAATATGGCGACAGGCATGGTAATGAATACGCTTGCGACCTTCATACAAGTCCAGTATGTTCACTTTATGTTCCTGGTGTGAGGTATTCCCGATGCTGGAAGAATTCATCGTGCAGGCCAAGTCCGCCACTTATGTGGGCGGCGGCAACAAATCCTCGACACCCACCCGCATCGGCTCACACGACCTCGGCTTTCGAAGTGGCGACTGGAACTACATCGATAGCTATTTCGGCGGAACCGACTTCATCGGTCAGGAGGTCGTCTGGCATCAGGGAATTCCACTTTGGGCCATGAATTATTACGGCCGCGTCATCCGCCCTGAGCTAATCGACGGCACGGTGGCGGGCAGGGTGATCCAGCGATCGCTTTCCACGCTATACAGGGAAGGGCGCTTCCTCGGCGGCTTCACCCACGAGGTCGAAGACATGATCTATGTCGATACCAATGAGGGCGAATTCCGGTCTTTTACCGGCCTGGAGCGCATATATCGGGACAGCGTTGAGGTGTACCGGCTCGACTACCACGGCGGCGTGATAAAGCCGTAGCCGCGCCGCGAGTAAGATCAAACAGGGACGATGGAGATCCATCGCCCCTTTATCGATTTCAAATCAGCCGGGCTGCTTCGTCTTGCGCAGGTATGGAAGAACAGTGTCATAAGAGCCGAAACGGGCAATCGCATCCTCGTTGGAGACGGCGGCGGTGATAATGACGTCTTCGCCCTGTTTCCAGTTTGCCGGTGTCGCCACCTGATGTTTAGAAGTCAGCTGGATGGAATCGATCGCGCGAAGAATTTCGTCGAAGTTGCGCCCGGTGGTCATCGGGTAGGTGAGGACCAGCTTGATCTTCTTGTCGGGACCGACAACGAAGACGGAGCGCACGGTGGCGTTGTCGGCCGGCGTGCGGCCTTCGGAACTGTCGCCAGCGCCCGCCGGCAGCATGTCATAGAGCTTCGCGACTTTCAGGTCCTTGTCGCCGATCAGCGGATAATCGACATTAAAGCCGGTCGCGGTGCGGATGTCGTTTTTCCATTTCTCATGGCTTTCGACCGGATCGACCGAAATGCCGATGATCTTGACGCCGCGCTTTTCGAATTCCGGCTGCAGGCCGCCCATCGCGCCGAGTTCCGTGGTGCAGACCGGCGTGAAATTCTTCGGATGCGAAAACAGGACCGCCCAGCCGTCGCCGATCCATTCGTGAAAGCTCACCGGACCGTGTGTGGTCTCGGCGGTGAAATCGGGTGCGATGTCGTTTATACGCAGGCTCATCTGATGGTTTCTCCCTAATGATTTAAATTGAAATTCTGAAGGTTTCGGCAATCCGCGTCCGGCGCAGGAGCTTAGAGTTTTTGCGTAAAATGGCCAGCCCTTTCCACGGCAAACGGCACGCTAATGACCTGTCATGGAAACGTACAAGGATTGTTTTCGTTCTGGCAAACGCCTATTCTGACGCGCTGCCTTTTCCAGCCGGCGCAAAAAGCTGATGCTCGACCACAATGAGCCAATAGTCTCCAAACAGACGCGATGGGGAACAGCAATGACGATCACGATCACCGCTTTTGAACGCTCGCCCGATGGCGGCAAGGGTCTGGCACGCGACATGCGCGTCCGCTGGGCGCTGGAGGAAGCGGGGCTGTCCTACGATGTTCGCCTTCTCTCCTTCAAGGCGATGAGGGAACCTGCGCATCTGGCACTTCAGCCATTCGGACAAATCCCGACCTATGAGGAGGGCGACCTCGTACTGTTCGAATCCGGCGCGATCATTTTCCACATCGCGGAGCGCAATGCCGGCCTGTTGCCGCGGGATGTGAATGCGCGGGCACGGGCGATAACCTGGATGTTCGCCGCGCTCAACACGGTGGAGCCGCCAATCGTTGACCGCTCGATTGCCCGGTTTCTGGAGGGCGACAAGAGCTGGTACGAAGAGCGCTTAGCGATAATCGATAAAAATATCAGCAAGCGGCTCGGCGAACTCTCCCGCTGCCTCGGTGACGACGACTGGCTCGACGGTGCGTTCAGCGCTGGAGATCTGTTGATGATATCGGTGCTGCAAAGGATAAAAAGCTCAGGCATCCTCGACGAATATCCAAACCTTTCAGCATATGTGGCTCGCGGTGAGGCGCGTCCGGCCTATCAACGCGCCTTTGCCGACCAGCTTGCCGTCTTCAAGGCCGCCTCGACCGGTTGAACGTCGGTGAATAGCGAGGGCCTTAGGTAAGAACCAACTACACTGTCTGTACAGGATTGCCCGCCCTCAAAGGCTCCCGCAGCCGCTTCGGTGATTGTTGTGCCTCTATCGCAGCCGGTTCTACTGCTTGATTGAAATGGAAATCTGCGATAGTGCTAATATTGAGGTACGTACCTCAAATTTAGAAGCAGCTCAAATGCGGACAGAGAAGAACAATCGATATGTCAGCAATATCCAGGCGTTTTCGTCTGGTGAAGCTGATGGGAACAACGGGGCAACGTCACAAGGGTGAGGATGATGACGGCGTTTGAACTTGATCGGAATTTGCAATAACAGATGAGCCATCGCTTCGAGGATTGTTCGAGGCGACCCACGCGCTGGCGATATTGAAGTGTCAGGACACCATTGGCGAGCATGCGCGGGAATTTATCAGACGCTCTCCGTTCCTGTGCATAGGAACGCAGAATCTGGCGGGAAGTGCTGACGTAAGCCCTCGTGGCGACCCTGCGGGGTTCGTCAAGATTCTTGATGAACGCACACTCGCGATACCGGATCGGCCGGGTAACAATCGTCTGGATACGTTGACCAATATCATTGCCAATCCAAGCGTCGGGCTATTGTTTGTCATACCGGGATTTGACGACACGTTGCGTGTGAACGGGCAGGCAAAGCTCGCAACCGACCCGGAACTTCTGAGATGCATGAGCATCAATGATCGAGCGCCCAAACTCGCGATTGTCGTCAGGGTGAGTGAGGTTTTCATGCATTGCGCCAAGGCGTTTCGGCGGTCTCATTTGTGGAGCCCGGATCATTTTCAGGATCGCTCCGAGATGCCGTCGCTCATCAAAATCATCCTTGACGAAACGACGGGGGCGCCCAGCAACAAGGATGAGATGCGGAAATTGGATGACGATCTGGAAAAGGACTACCAGAGAACACTTTATTAGCTATTTTCGAGGGGAGGCGGTGCGGCTCCTGTTGTCTTCAGCAGCCCTGTGTTTAGCGGCAATCTCGATGAGAATCAGCGTCATTCAGGATGAGACTCGCGCCGGGGTGTGACGGAGGGAGGGCGTAGCCCGATCGTAGTCATACCTCGTCGTGGCGCAGATTTTGGCGTCTCAAGATCGCGGTCGGTCCGGTACATTTTCGGTTTTCTGTATTGGAGAACCAGTNAGCAAAGCTGGGCTGGTCGGCTGTTTAGCGGCAATCTCGATGAGAATCAGCGTCATTCAGGATGAGACTCGCGCCGGGGTGTGACGGAGGGAGGGCGTAGCCCGATCGTAGTCATACCTCGGCGTGGCGCAGATTTTGGCGTCTCAAGATCGCGGTCGGTCCGGTACATTTTCGGTTTTCTGTATTGGAGAACCAGTTTGTGCCGGGTCGCCATGTAACCGATCATCAGATGAGACTCTTCATGAAGTATCGACAAACGCATTCCGTTGAGGTTGCCGCTGCAAAAGCGTCAATCAGCAGGGCCACGGCCTATCGTCTCGGCAAAGAGACGCAACTTCCATCTCAAAGCAAAGCGCCACGCGAGCGCCGCCGTCCTGATCCTTTGGAGCCGATATTCGAGACAGAAGTCGTCCCGCTCCTCAAGGCAGCACCTGGCATCCGCGCTGTCGCTGTCTACAACGAGATGCTGCGCCGGCATCCAGACCTTTCTGAAGGTATCCGTCGCACGCTCGAGCGACGCATCCGGTCGTGGCGTGCTGTCCATGGCGAAGCGCAGGAGGTAATCTTCCGCCAGACGCACGAGCCGGGCCGGCTGGGCCTTTCTGATTTTACCCACGCCAGCGGCCTTGRTGTAACGATCGCCGGCGAACCGCTTGATCATCTGTTTTATCACTTTCGGCTTGCCTGGTCCGGCTTCGAACATGCCCACGTCATTCTCGGCGGAGAAAGCTTTGTCGCTCTGGCTGAAGGGCTCCAGAATGCCCTTTGGTCTGTCGGCGGCACGCCGCTTTATCATCGAAGCGACAGCTTGTCGGCTGCATTCCGCAACCTTGACGCCGATGCCAAGGTCGATCTTACACACCGATACGACCAACTTTGCGCTCATTATCGAATGACGCCGACACGCAACAATAAAGGCGTCGCCCATGAGAACGGCTCGATCGAAAGCTCCCACGGTCATCTCAAAAACGCCGTTCATGATGCCCTGCTGATGCGGGGCACCACAGATTTCGATGATCTCACTTCTTACCGCGCCTTTGTCGACGAGATCGTCAGCCGTCGCAATGCTGCCCATGGCAAACGCATTGATGCGGAACGATCCCATCTGCAGGCGCTGCCTGAGCGTCGCACGACGGACTTCGAAGAGATCGTAGTGACGGTATCGCGCACCGGTGGTTTCACCTTGCGCAAGGTGTTCTACACGGTGCCGTCCCGGTTAATCGGCCACAGGCTAAGAGTTCGCTTGTTCGACGATCGGCTGGATGTCTTTGTCGGAGGTACGCACCTGATGACGTTGCGCCGGGGACGTGGCCACGCTGACGGGCGGCACGACCAGGTCGTCAACTACCACCACGTCATCCATTCCCTGCGCAAAAAGCCGATGGCGCTCCGGGGCCTCGTTTATCGCGACAAGCTTTTTCCGCGGGAGGAATATCGCAGAGCTTTCGAGGCCCTCATCGAACAACTGCCTGACAAGCAGGCTTGCAAAATCACCGTAGAGCTTCTGGCGCTGGCTCATGACCGCGGCTGCGAACGCGAACTTGCCGAAGAATTGGCCAGGACACTCGATGCCGGTGACCTACCCGATCCAGCCGCCATGCGAACGCTCTTCGGCCCGGATCCAGCCGGGCTGCCTACCGTTCATGTGCAGCTCGCATCGCTCACCGGTTATGAGGCATTGATCGGGAAGGGAGAAGCCGCATGAAGAACGCCCACGTCATCGATGAAGCACGGCTCAGCATCATGCTCAATGAACTTCGGCTGCCGACAATCAAAACCCTGTGGCCACGATTTGCTGAACAGGCAGATCGGGAGGGTTGGCCAGCAGCTCGCTTCCTGTCGGCGATTGCCGAGCACGAGCTGGCAGAGCGTGCCCATCGCAGGGTTGAACGGCATCTCGCCGAGGCACACCTTCCGCCCGGAAAGACATTGGACAGCTTCGCCTTCGACGCTGTACCCATGATCTCAAAAGCGCAGGTTATGGCAATAACTGCCGGCGACAGTTGGCTCGCCAAGGGAGCGAACATCCTCATGTTCGGTCCGCCCGGCGGAGGAAAGAGCCATCTTGCTGCCGCTATCGGCCTTGCGCTGATCGAGAACGGATGGCGGGTCCTGTTTACCCGGACAACCGATCTTGTGCAGAAGCTCCAGGTCGCCCGCCGCGAACTGCAACTTGAGTCAGCAATCGACAAACTCAATAAGTACGACCTGCTAATCCTCGATGATCTCGCCTACGTCACCAAGGACCAGGCGGAAACAAGCGTACTCTTCGAGCTGATCTCAGCGCGATACGAGCATAGATCAATCCTGATCACTGCCAACCAGCCGTTTGGAGAGTGGAACCGGATCTTTCCAGATCCTGCCATGACACTCGCAGCAGTCGACCGGCTCGTACATCACGCCACGATCTTCGAGATGAATGTCGAGAGTTATAGGCGCAGAACGGCCCTTGAGGAAAAACGCCAACGGGGTCGACCAGCTTCCTTCGCGACAATCAAAACCTCGGCGCAGGCTGTCGCGGAGCGGCAATCAGAAAACGAAGAAGAACTTGTCAGCGACAATCAGCGTGATAACTTGATCTCGACCGCGACCTAAGAATCTCATCCAGATTGTCGCCAGCGTCTCATCCTGATTGCCGCGCTACACGCGTATGCCTGCCATGGATCGGGGCGTGCAAATTGCTGACGCGCCGGGTCGATGCGAAACG